>CBDDDD010000001.1:0-11485 GCA_965226465.1 Parvibaculaceae bacterium | reverse complement strand
TTCCTTATGGTCCGGAACATAATATTATTTGCTCATAGCGGCGGAAGAAATAACAAATGCTGCACCAATTAGGAGTATAATCGCCCAATTTGGCGTAACTACCTTGGAGAAGGCAATGAAAAAAAGCATATGTTTGTTGGCGTTTTTGCTGTCCATGCTTTGGCATATGTCGGCGGTGGCGGAGAAATGTGATTGGGATACAGGTTTTTGTTTTGGTATTAACTGGAAAACTGCCACGCTTGCCGATGTGCAAGGAATAAATGTATGGACGGAAGGCCAATACGGAGAAACGCCTTTGCACTGGGCGGCGGGGTATAGTAAAAACCCCGACATCATCAACGCGCTTATACAAGCAGGGGCTGAGATTAATGCAGAAACTGACCTCGGAAGCACCCCTTTGCACTCGGCGGCGAGTAATGAAAACCCCGCCATCATCAACGCACTTATACAAGCAGGAGCTGATATTCTTGCAAAAACTTACAACGGAGACACGCCTTTGCACTGGGCGGCGCAGTATAAAAACCCCGACGTCATCGCCACGCTTATACAAGCAGGAGCTGATATTCATGCAAAAACTAAAGACGGAGACACGCCTTTGCACTTTGCGGCGAGGTGGAGTGAAAACCCCGACGTCATCGCCATGATTATACAAGCAGGAGCTGAGATTAATGCAGAAACTGACCTCGGAATCACCCCTTTGCACTCGGCGGCGAGTAATGAAAACCCCGACATCGTCAACGCGCTTATACAAGCAGGAGCTGATATTCTTGCAAAAACTAAAGACGGAGAAACACCTTTGCACTTTGCGGCGCGGAAGAAGGAAAACCTCGACATCATCAACGCGCTTATACAAGCAGGAGCTGATATTCTTGCAAAAACTAAAGACGGAGACACGCCTTTGCACTTTGCGGCGAGGTGGAGTGAAAACCCCGACATCATCGCCACGCTTATACAAGCAGGAGCTGATATTCATGCAAAAGATGAATACGGAAACACCCCTTTGCACTTTGCGGCGGGGTGGAATAAAAACCCCGACGTCATCGCCGCGCTTATACAAGCAGGGGCTGATATTAATGTAAAAACTGCATCCGAAAACACGCCTTTGCACAGGGCGGCGGAGAATAGAAACCCCGACATCGTCAACTTGCTAATACAAGCAGGAGCTGATATTAATGCAAAAGATGAAGACGGAGACACGCCTTTGCACAGGGCGGTTATTTATGATAAAACCCCTGGCATCATCAACGCTCTAATACAAGCAGGGGCTGATATTAATGCAAAAACTGCATCCGAAAACACGCCTTTGCACAGGGCGGCGCAGTATAATGAAAACCCCGACGTCATCGCCGCGCTTATACAAGCAGAGGCTGATATTCATGCAACAAATAAAGACGGATACACGCCTTTGCACGTGGCGGCGCAGTATAATGAAAACCCCGCCATCATCAACGCTCTAATACAAGCAGGGGCTGATATTCATGCAACAAATAAAGACGGAAGCACGCCTTTGCACTTTGCGGCGAGGAATAATGAAACCCCCGCCATCATCAACGCGCTTATACAAGCCGGGGCTGATATTCTTGCAAAAACTGCATCCGAAAGCACGCCTTTGCACTGGGCGGCGGAGAATGAAAACCCCGACATCATCATCGCTCTAATACAAGCAGGGGCTGATATTCATGCAACAAATAAAGACGGAGACACGCCTTTGCACGTGGCGGCGGGGTGGAATGAAAACCCCGACATCATCGCCGCACTTATACAAGCAGGAGCTGATATTCTTGCAACAAATAAAGACGGAAGCACGCCTTTGCACTGGGCGGCGGAGAATGAAAACCCCGCCATCATCAACGCTCTAATACAAGCAGAGGCTGATATTCATGCAGAAGATAAATACGGAAACACCCCTTTGCACTGGGCGGCGAGTAATAAAAATCCCGACATCATCAACGCGCTTATACAAGCAGGAGCTGAGATTCTTGCAAAAGATAAATACGGATATACGCCTTCGCATGATGCGGCGCGATATAATGAAAACTCCGACATCATCAACGCGCTTATACAAGCAGGAGCTGAGATTCTTGCAAAAGATAAATACGGAAACACCCCTTTGCATGAGGCGGCGCGGTATAATGAAAACTCCGACATCATCAACGCTCTAATACAAGCAGGAGCTGAGATTCCTGCAAAAGATAAATACGGAAACACCCCTTTGCATGAGGCGACGTGGGGTAATAAAAACCCCGACATCATCACCGTGCTAATCAGATTGGGGGCGGATACCCAAGCAACAAACAATAAAGGACAAACGGCAGAAGATGTAGCCAGAAGCATAAGTAAAAAGCGTTTAGCCATATACCAAGAGGCTGTTAGAAAATCCCGCCAATGAAAATGAGATGGCGCGGAAAATATTACCGGCTTTCCATATGGTCCGGAACATAATATTATTTGCTCATAGCGGCGGAAGAAATAACAAAGGCTGCCACCAATTAGGAGTATAATCACCCAATTTGGCGCAACTACTTTGGAGAAAGCAATGAAAAAAAGTATATGTTTGTTGGCGTTTTTGCTGTCAATGCTTTGGCATATGTCGGCGGTGGCAGGGGGGATAGCAGAGGAATGTGATAGGAAAACAGGTTTTTGTTTTGGTATTAATTGGAAAACTGCCACGCTTGCCGATGTGCAAGGAATAAATGTACGGGCGGAAGGCAATGAATTCGGATACACCCTGCAGATTCCATTATGAAACGCGACAAATAGTAAAAAAAGCAAAAGATGTGAAAAAATGTTTTTTTGCCATTACATAAGGAGACCCCATGTCGCATCATCATTTAGGATACAAAGAGCGGGTGATCATTAAGACCCTGCTGGATAAAAAGTTTAGCCCCACGGAGATCGCCGCCGAGTTAGGTTGTCATCGCAGTACCATATACCGCGAATTACGCCGCCATAAAAGCCGGGGCGGATATGACAGCGACCAGGCTGACAAATGGTCGTCTCGCCGGCGTCATGTAGCGAGTAGCCGTCCCCGCCGTTTAGGCACCGAGTTGTGGTCGCAAGTAGTGGCATGGTTGGAGCACTTCGGCTCTGTACAAATCGCGGCATTTCAATTAGAGTTAAGCCCGCAGACAATATACAATCGCTTTCACCGAGATAGTCAGACCCTTGGGCGGTGGCGGCAGTGGCGGCGGCAACATCCACATAGTTTATTGCGTTATGGCATTGGTTGGTATAAGCGTCCAAAAGGCGCGCCGGTCGTGGCGATGCACGATGCGCGCCCGTTGCGTGAGTGCCCACCCATAGTGGCTAGTCGCGCCCGCCGGGGCGATTGGGAAGTGGATACGATTTGCTTTTCACATAGGGCGATGGCACTGGTTTTATGCGAGCGTCAAACCCAGCTGGTGAGATTATCATTATTGCCGGGCAAACAGGCAGCGACTACGGCTTGCGAAGTTACCCGCTTGTTGCAGGGCTTGCCTGCGCACACCATCACCTCCGATCGGGGGCGAGAATTTGCGGCTTGGCGGCAAGTAGAAAAAGCACGCCGCTTGCGTTGGTATGTTTCGCAACCGGGACGCCCAACCCAACGGCCGCTGGTGGAAAACATCATCGGACAATTACGCCGTTTATTGCCTCGCAAAATGCCGCTGTCAGAATTGACCGCGGCTAATTTACAAAAAGCGGAGCATTATATTAACCATCGCCCGCGCCCCAGCAAAGGTTTCAACACGTCGCATTGCTTGTTTTTTGGTAAAATATCTTGTCGCAATTCATAGTGGAATCTGCAACCCCTTTGCACTGGGCTGCAAGGTATAATGAAAACCCCGACATCATCAACGCGCTTATACAAGCAGGAGCTGATATTCATGCAAAAAGTGCATACGGAAACACCCCTTTGCATGAGGCGGCGGGGTGGAATGAAAACCCCGACGTCATCGCCGCTCTAATCAGATTGGGAGCGGATACCCAAGCAACAAACCATGATGGACAAACGGCAGAAGATGTAGCCAGACGTAACGGGCATTTAGAAATATACCAAGATGCTGTTAAAAAATCCCGCCAATGAAAATGCGATGGAGCGGAGAATATTACCGGCTTTCCTTATAGTCCGGAGCATAATATTATTTTCTCATAGCGGCGGAAGAAATAACAAAGGATGCACTAATTAGGAGTATGATCGCCCAATTTGGCGTAACTACCTTGGAGAAAGCAATGAAAAAAAGCATATGTTTGTTGGCGTTTTTGCTGTCCATGCTTTGGCATGTGTCGGCAGTGGCGGAGAAATGTGGTTGGCTGGAAAATTTTTGTTTTGGTATTAACTGGAAAACTGCCACGCTTGCCGATGTGCAAGGAATAGATGTCGGGGCGAAAGACCTATCCAGACGCACGCCTTTGCACTTTGCGGCGTGGCATAATGAAAACCCCGACTTCATCAACGCTCTAATACAGGCAGGGGCTGATATTCATGCAAAAGATAGAGGAGGAGAAACGCCTTTGCATGAGGCGGTGGGGTGGAATAAAAACCCCGACATCATCAACACTCTTATACAAGCTGGGGCTGATATTAATGCAAAAGATGGAGAAGGAAAAACGCCTTTGCGCCTGGCAACGCATAATATACACGGCATCACTGCGCTTATACAAGCTGGGGCTGATATTAATGCAATAGGTGAAGACGGAAAAACGAAATTGCACTGGGCGGCGGCGGAGAGTAAAACCCCCGACTTCATCAACGCTCTAATACAGGCAGGGGCTGATATTCATGCAAAAGATAGCCGCGGAAGCACGCCTTTGCACTGGGCGGCGGAGTGGAATGACAACCCCGACATCATCAACGCGCTTATACAAGCAGGGGCTGATATTCATGCAAAAAATAACTTCGGAAGCACTCCTTTGCACTTTGCGGCATTTAATAATGGAAACCCCTTCATCGTCGATGGATCCACCACCATCAATGGAAACCCCGACATCATCACCGCGCTTATACAAGCAGGGGCTGATATTCTTGCAAAAAATAACAACGGAGACACACCTTTGCACGTGGCGGCACGGTGGAATGAAAAACCCGACACCATCACCTTGCTAATCGTATTGGGAGCGGATACCCAAGCAACAAACAATGATGGAGAAACGGCAGAAGATGTAGCCAGAAGTAAAGAGCGTTTAGGCATGTACCAAGAGGCTGTTAGAAAATCCCGCCAATGAAAATGCGATGGAGCGGAGAATATTACCGGCTTTCCTTATGGTCCGGAGCATAATATTATTTGCTCATAGCGGCGAAAGAAATAACAAAGACTGCACCAATTAGGAGTATAATCACCCAATTTGGCACAACTGCCTTGGAGAAAGCAATGAAAAAAAGCATATGTTTGTTGGCGTTTTTGCTGTCAATACTTTGGCATATGTCGTCGGTAGCGGAGGAATGTGGTTGGCAGACAGATTTTTGTTTTGGTATTAACTGGAAAACTGCCACGCTTGCCGATGTGCAAGGAATAGATGCCGGGGCGAAAGACCCATACAGACGCACGCCTTTGCACTTTGCGGCGGAGTGGAATGAAAACCCCGACATCATCAACTCACTAATACAAGCAGGGGCTTATGTTAATGCAAGGGCTGATGATCATGGAGATGAAATATACGAATACACGCCTTTGCACAAGGCGGCGGGGTGGAATGAAAACCCCGACATCACCAACTCACTAATAAAAGCAGGGGCTGATATTCATGCACACACTGCATCCAGAAGCACCCCTTTGCACTGGGCGGCGGAGAGGAATGACAACTCCGACATCATCACCGCACTTATACAAGCTGGAGCTTATGTTAATGCAAACAATATATTCGGAGATATGCCTTTGCACTATGCGGCGTGGAATAATGAAAACCCCGACATCATCAGCGCGCTTATACAAGCAGGGGCTGATATTCATGCAAAAGATGGACATCTAGAAAGCACGCCTTTGCACTTGGCGGCGAGGAATAATGAAAACCCCGACATCATCAGTGCGCTTATACAAGCAGAGGCTGATATTCATGCAAAAGATTTAGACGGAAACACGCCTTTGCACTTGGCGGCGAGGAATAATGAAAACCCCGACATCATCAGTGCGCTTATACAAGCAGAGGCTGATATTCATGCAAAAGATTTAGACGGAAACACGCCTTTGCACTTGGCGGCGAGGAGTAATGAAAACCCCGACATTATCAACGCGCTTATACAAGCAGGGGCTGAGATTAATGCAGAAGGACACGGAAACACGCCTTTGCACTTGGCGGCGGATAATGAAAACCCCGACATCATCAACGCGCTTATACAAGCAGGGGCTGAGATTAATGCAGAAGGACACGGAAACACGCCTTTGCACCGGGCGGCGGATAATGAAAACCCCGACATCATCAACGCGCTTATACAAGCAGGGGCTGAGATTAATGCAAAAGATAAAGACGGAGACACGCCTTTGCACCGGGCGGCGGAGTATAATAAAAACCCCGACATCATCAACGCGCTTATACAAGCAGGGGCTGAGATTAATGCAAAAGATAAAGACGGAGACACGCCTTTGCACCGGGCGGCGAGGTGGAATGAAAACCCCGACATCATCAACGCGCTTATACAAGCAGGGGCTGAGATTAATGCAAAAAATGAAGACGGAGCCACGCCTTTGCACAAGGCGGCGTTAGGGAATGAAAACCCCGACATCATCACCACGCTAATCGTATTGGGAGCGGATACCCAAGCAACAGACAATAAAGGGCTAACGGCAGAAGATTTAGCCAGAATTAGCTGGCATTATTCAGACGACGTGCATTCAGACATCTGGAATTTAGACATATACCAAGAGGCTGTTAAAAGGTCCCGCCAATGAAAATGTGATGGAGCGGATAATATCACCGCCTTTCCTTATGATCAGGAGCATAATATTATTTGCTCATAGCGGCGGAAGAAATCACAAAGACTGCACCAATTAGGAGTATAATCGCCCAATTTGGTGCAACTACCTTGGAGAAAGCAATGAAAAAAAGCATATGTTTGTTGGCGTTTTTGCTGTCCATGCTTTGGCATATGTCGGCGGTGGCGGAGAAATGTGATTGGGATACAGGTTTTTGTTTTGGTATTAACTGGAAAACTGCCACGCTTGCCGATGTGCAAGGAATAAATGTATGGCAGGAAGGCAAATACGGAGAAACGCCTTTGCACTTTGCGGCGGAGTGGAATGAAAACCCCGACATCATCAACGCGCTTATACAAGCAGGGGCTGATATTAATGCGAAAGATGAAGACGGAGCCCCGCCTTTGCACTGGGCGGCGTATCGTAATAAAAACCCTGACATCATCGCCGCGCTTATACAAGCAGGGGCTGATATTAATGCGAAAGATGAAGACGGAGACACGCCTTTGCACTGGGCGGCGAGGAGTAATGAAAACCCCGACATCATCAACGCGCTTATACAAGCTGGGGCTGATATTCATGCGAAAGATGAAGACGGAGACACGCCTTTGCACCGGGCGGCGAGGAGTAATGAAAACCCCTACATCATCAACGCACTTATACAAGCAGGGGCTGATATTCATGCAAAACATAACTTCGGAGAAATGCCTTTGCACTGGGCGGCGCGGTATAATGAAAACCCCGACATCATCAACGTGCTTATACAAGCAGGGGCTGAGATTAATGCAAAAAATAAAAACGGATACACGCCTTTGCACTGGGCAACGGAGAATGAAAATCCCAACATTATCGCTGTGCTAATGCAAGCAGGAGCTGAGATTAATGCAAAAGATAAATACGGAGGCACGCCTTTGCACTGGGCGGCGAATGAAAACCCCGACATCATCACCGCGCTTATACAAGCTGGGGCTGAGATTAATGCAAAAGATAAAAACGGAAACACGCCTTTGTACCTTGCGATAGAGCAGAATAAAAACCCCGACATCATCATCATCAACGCGCTTATACAAGCTGGGGCTGATATTCTTGAAAAAGATAAAGACGGAAACACGCCTTTGCACTGGGCGATGGCGTGGAATAAAAACCTCGACATCATCATCATCAACGCGCTTATACAAGCTGGGGCTGATATTAATGCAAGAGGTAAATACGGACATACACCTTTGCATGAGGCAGCGAAGTATCATGAAAACCCCGACATCATCAACGCGCTTATACAAGCAGGGGCTGATATTCATGCAAAAAATAAACACGGAGACACGCCTTTGCATAGTGCGAGGTGGAATAAAAACCCCGACATCTTCAACGCGCTAATCGTATTGGGAGCGGATACCCAAGCAACAAACAATGATGGACAAACGGCAGAAGATGAAATCGGCCAGAATATTAAGTAAAAGGCGTTTAGCCATATACCAAGAGGCTGTTAGAAAATCCCGCTAATGAAAATGCGATGGAGCGGGGAATATTACCGGCTTTCCTTATGGTTTTGTGGGCGATCAGTAGTGAAATTGGCGACATTAAAGGAGAACTTGGTGTATTGAGCGGTATGGTGAATGCAAACAGTGATGGCATCGCTGAGTTGCGAGATGATGCGCGAGAATTGCGCGGATTATTGATTACACATATCGCAGAGCATTCATATGTTGCGCAAAGTGATGTGGTGGTGGAAGCCGGTAATAATGACTCTGAGTGATGATTGTTATGCTACAAAGGCGGTATTGTAGGTCTGAAGGAAACTAAAAAATGTAATTCGCGCTTGCAAGAATCGTATATTTTATGCTAATATACGAAAACTGTTTTTATTTCAAATGAAGGAAAAAATGAAAAACGCAATTATTTTCTGTATTACCGCTTTGTCTCTGCTTTTGATCGGTGGGCAATTTGCGGATGTTGCCATTGCAAAAGTAAAAGCGGAAGATGACTATGTGGGAGTTAATTATAGTTGCTCTCATCTTAGAGCCAGTCCCAATGCTTCCCCGTGGTCATATCACATCTGTAAGGAGCGCGAAATTAAGAAACAGATCAAGGAACACTTACTCTGGGGGCTCCATATCCAGGAACTGTAAAGGATGCCTGCAAAGTGTGGATAGGTGTTAGCGTTTATGACTATGAGCGGTGCATGAAATGGAAGCCTCCCGTAGTGAAAGAAAAAAAGAAGCCTAATAGTGGAGGTTTCGTGGTGACAGAAAAAAAGAAGCGTGAGAAATGTTATGCTAATAGTAGTTCTTGTTTTGGTATTAACTGGAAATTTGCCACGCCTGCCGATGTGCAAGGAATAAATGTAAGGAAGGTTGGAAGCAGAACGCCTTTGCACTTGCACAAGGCGGCGCAGTTTAGTGAAAACCCCGACATCATCGACGCGCTTATACAAGCAGGGGCTTATATTAATGCAAAAACTTACAGTGGACAAACGCCTTTGCATTGGGCGGCGGAACATAATAAAAACCCCAACTTAATCTATCCACTTATACAAGCAGGGGCTGAGATTAATGCAAAAGATAATGACGGAAACACCCCTTTGCACTTGGCGGCGAAGAATAATAACAACCCCGAGGTCATCGCCTTGCTAATCGCATTGGGAGCGAATCCCCAAGCAACAAACAATAATGGAAAAACACCAGAAATGCTGGCCAATTATGATTCTATTTATTATCTAAAAAACATAAAAGCATACCAAGAAGGTGTTAAAAGAGCCCTGAAAATTGCCGCGATAATAGAAAAAAGAGAAAAAAGGGAGCAAGAAGAATTAAAAAACTTGGGCGGTGTGAATTGGCCTACCGCAGATGTGGCAGATGTGGCAGAGGCTTTACCCCGCGAGGCATCCCCTGCTGTCGCTGCCGCGACACCCCGAAAAAGTCGAAAACGAAAATTCAGGGGAAGACCGAGTCAAAACGTTCTAAACTTGGGCATGCAAGTGGTGTCTACTGGCCCAGGACAAGAAGGCACGGTAATGCTTATCGGTACTGACTTATCTCAGCGACACCGCAGAACAGGCAAAACCGTTTTGCACAGTGCCGCCCGGTATAGCACTCCCGAAGTTGTTGCCGCCCTGATAACAAGTGGCAGCATGCGGGTCGACGGCCGTGATAAAGACGGTGCCACCGCTTTGCATGCGGCAATCGAAATTGGTAATGTCGGTGCCCTTGCCGTATTGATCGAGAAAATCAATATCAACACCCAAGACAAAGACGGTAATACGCCATTGCACTATGCGGTTATTGCCAACCAACAACGAGCGGTTTTATGGCTGTTAGAAAATGGCGCGGATACGACCATATCCAACGCATATGGCAAAACGCCGCTTACTTTGGCGTACGGAAATATAGCATTCATAAGTTCGGAAGCCTATTGGGCACTGAATGACGCAAAACTGAATAACGCAAGTGATGCACCTACGGAAACGAACTAAACGCTGATGATGGAATCACGCTGAGCAAATTCACCATAACGAATAGCGCTCCAAAGGCAACGGCTGATTTTGTGCGGTGAGCAAATGATATTGCACCCCCAATATTTTGCGGCTAATGCCAAAATCATCGGGCTTGAAAACATATTGTGTTATCCTTATAATATAAAAGATGGCGTCCGCAAACTATTTGACGGGACTTTGCGCAGTTGGGCGGCAGTTTTTTATGAAAAATTTCATCACCACGAAAGGGACAAATAATGAGTGACTTAGAATACCTAAATGCCATGCCGGTTGTTCCCCTGCGCGATGTCGTGGTTTTTCCCGCGTGGTAATCTCCCTCTATGTCGGGCGCAAAATGTCTTTGGACGCCCTCAATAAAGCCATGGATGAAGGCGGACAGGTTTTTTTGGCCACCCAAAAATCACCCGACACCGAAAACCCCGAAGGCAAAGATTTATACGAGGTCGGTTGTGTCGCCAATGTGCTGCAAATTATGCGCTTGCCCGATGACACCGTCAAAGTGCTGGTGGAAGGCATCTCTCGCGCCCGTGCCGAATTTGTCAAACGCAAAGATGAGGCGATTTTTTCCAAAATCACACTCCTAAACACCACCGATCGGCCAGATGAAAAAGCCGCCGCCGCCATGCGGCGCGCCCTGCGCTCCCAACTTGTGGCATATACCAAAGTCAATGCCAAAATCGGCGATGAACTCATGACCAAAATGGGGGAGATTGAAGACCTCGCAAAATTGGTCGATCATATCATCAGTTTTTTTCCCGCCAAATTGGAGAAACGACAGCAGCTGCTGGAAATGAACAGCCTGACGGAACGGGCTAATTCCCTGTTGAAACACATCACGCGCGAAAGCGAAGAACAAAAAGTTGACCGCAAAATTCGCGGACGGGTAAAAACGCAGATGGAAAAAAACCACCGTGAATATTATCTGCAAGAACAGGCGCGCGCCATCCAGCGCGAACTCGGTGATGACCAAAACGCCGAAATGGAAAGCATTAAGGCGCGCATCGCCAAAGCCGGCATGAGCAAGCAGGCGCGCGAAAAATGCGAACAGGAATTGCGCAAGCTCAAGCAGATGCCGCCCATGTCGGCGGAATCGACGGTCACCCGT
>OZ245362.1:105000-1379539 GCA_965226465.1 Parvibaculaceae bacterium | reverse complement strand
ACCGTCACAGGTCTAGAAGGCGCCCTAACCCACATCGCCCAACACGGCTCCGGTCATACCGAGGCGATTATCACCGAAGACAAAAAAGCCGCCGAGCGTTTCTTACAAGAAATTGACGCCGCCATCATCATGCACAACGCCTCCACCCAATTTGCCGATGGCGGCGAGTTCGGCATGGGCGCCGAAATTGGCATCGCCACGGGCAGAGCGCATATAAGAGGACCCGTAGGCTTAGAACAGCTAACAGGCTTCAAATATCAGCTAAGAGGAAGCGGGCAAACCCGACCGCAATGACCCCCACCCCTTCCCATATCGCCCTGCTCGGCGGCAGTTTTGACCCGCCCCATAAGGGGCACCTCCACATAACCCGCCAAGCCATGAAGCAGCTGAACATCGCCAACGCCATCTGGATTCTAACCGAGCAGAACCCGAGCAAAGCCCACAAACCCGCCCCCACCCAAACCCGCTATGAGGCATGCAAAGCCCTGCTCCAAAACGACCCCCACATAATCCCCATGGCATTGGAGCAAGAATGGGGCTTCCGCTATTCCATTGATGTCGTCAAAAAACTGCAAGACGAGCATAAAACCACCCGCTTCATCTGGATAATGGGCAGCGATAATTTTATAACCCTCCACCATTGGAAGTCGTGGCAAGACTTCATGAAAACCATCGCCATTTATGTCTATCCACGAGGCGAAAGTGCCACCCAAACCGCCCAATGCGAAGCAGGGCAAGTTTTCGCCAAACAAAAGCTCGCAGACCAAGACATAGACCAGCTCCGAAACCACCCCCCTCCCCTTTGGGGCATGGGAAGCGGCGCACAACTTCCCCATTCCTCAAAAGCCATCCGTAAGGCTTGACATCGCCGCTTTCCCTTGCAAGCGTAAGCGGCAGAGAAGGAGAGAAAATGGCGATAGCCGAACAATTTATGGCGACACGAACGCTCACCGAAACCCTCATAAAAGGGCTTTCAGCGGAGGATATGAGCCTGCAATCTATGGAGGATGCCAGCCCCATAAAATGGCACCTCGCCCATGTAAGCTGGTTTTTTGAAACCTTTCTCCTCACCCCCTTCCACAAAAACTACCAAGTAAAAAACAACGACTACGCCAAGATTTTCAACTCTTACTATCTGCAATTAGGCACCCCCTTCACGAGAGCGCAAAGAAGCTTACTAAGCCGCCCCAGCCTGCAAGAAGTCCTGGAATACCGAAAAGCCATTGAGTCCGACATGCTCACCCTCCTTGAAACTGCAAATGAAGAAATAACCCACCTCACCCTCTTAGGCATCGCCCATGAACAGCAACACCAAGAGCTAATCTGCACCGACCTCCTCCATGCGCTTTGGCAAAACCCGCTCCGCCCCCAAGCCTATCAAGCAATAAAAACCCCCACCCCAAACCCAACCAAAGCAGACTGGCACCCCATCAAAGGCGGCTTATGCGAAATAGGAGCGGCGCAAGGCTTCTTTTTTGACAATGAGCAACCCCGCCATAAAGTATTCCTAGAAGACTTCCGCCTCCGCACCACCCCCACCAGTAATGCCGAGTTCCAAGCCTTCATAGAAGATGGCGGCTATGAAGACAGCCGCCTCTGGCTCTCCGATGGCTGGGATAAAAGCCGCCAAGAAAACTGGCAAGCCCCCCTATATTGGGAAAAGCGCGACAATGAATATTGGCACTTCACCCTTTACGGCATGAAGCGGGTTGAACCCACCGCCCCCCTTTGCCATATTAGCTTTTACGAAGCAGACGCTTTCGCAAAATGGGCAGGAAAACGCCTACCCAGCGAGTTTGAATGGGAGCACGCCGCCCAAAGCGCAGATAAGGAGAAGGGGCAAATGTTGGACGCAAAAGCACAAATACTCCCCCACCCCCCCACAGGCGCGGGGCTTTCTGGTCTATTCGGACATATATGGGAATGGAGCCAAAGTGCCTACAGCCCCTACCCCAATTACCAAGCCAGCCCAAGCGCCATCGGCGAATATAACGGCAAGTTCATGTCAGGACAAATGGTGATGAAGGGCGGAAGCTGTGCCACCCCCAAAGGACATATCCGCCCAAGCTACCGCAATTTTTTCCCCGCCCATGCCCGCTGGCAATTTTCAGGGCTGCGCCTGGCAGAAGGAGCAAGCCCATGAGCGACACCATACCCGCCGCCTGCGATAAACTTGATTTCTTCATAAACCTCCACCCCCCCGCCTCCAGCTTTCTGGCAGATGTTCTGGCGGGTCTGGCAAAGGAGCAGAAAACCGTAAAAGCAAAATATTTCTACGACGAAAACGGCTCCAAGCTCTTTGAAGAAATATGCAAAACCCCCGAATATTACATCACCCGCACCGAGCTTGCCCTCTTAAAAGCCCACTCCAAAGACTTCGCCGAAACGCTAGGCGAGCATGTCAATATTATTGAGCTTGGCTCAGGTGCCTCCCGCAAAGTCCGCACCCTGCTAAACTGCCTCAAAGCACCCGCCTCCTACACGGCAATAGATATGAGCTTCCAGTTCCTATGCGAGAGCGCAAACAAGCTTGGCGCCGATTACCCCAATATGAAAACAGGCGCCATCTGTGCCGATTTCACCAGCGACTTTCCGCTCCCCAATATATTGGCAGGTGCGGGCAAAACGCTCGGCTTCCTGCCCGGCTCCACTTTGGGCAATTTCTCGCCCAAACAGGCAGGCGCCCTTCTGGCACAAATGCGCCGCATGCTAGGACGGCACGGCTTTTTCCTCTTAGGCGTAGATAAAATAAAGGACAAGAATATATTAGAAGCCGCCTATAATGACAAAGCGGGCAAGAACGCCGCCTTTAATTTCAACATTTTGAAGCGCATGAAAACCGAGCTTGGCGCCAAGCTCAACCATAAGGGTTTTGCCCATCACGCCTTTTACAATGAGGAGCAGAGCCGCATAGAAATGCATTTGCGCGCCACATCAAAACAGACCATAAAAATAGACAAAAAAACCTTCACCTTTGCCAAGAACGAAACCCTCCACACCGAAAGCTCATGGAAATATAGCGAGCAAAGCTTCACCCATTTAGCCGAGCAAGCGGGCTATCGCCTTGAGCAAAGCTGGGAGGATGCGCAAGGATTATTTGCGCTCTATTTACTGCGTTGCTAACATGGCGCCCATGAAAAAAAGCGCAGCACTTCTCAAGCAGATTACCTCTTTACTGGACGAGCGAAAAGCAGAAGATATCGTCACCATATCGCTTAGGGGCAAGGCGGTTTTCGCCGAATATATGGTGATAGCCACCGCCACCTCCCGCCCCCATGCCCGGGCGCTTAGCCGATTTTTACTCCAAAGCATGAGCGAGGCAAAAGGCAATAAGCCCGAAGGCTTGGAGAACAGCGATTGGATAGTCCTAGACTTACTAGATGTCGTCGTCCATATCTTCCTCCCCCCCATGCGCCGCTTCTATCGCCTTGAGCAAATATGGCAAGAAGATTTTGACGAGCCAAATCCATGCACATAGAAATACGCATGATTGGCACCAGCAAAGGTCACGAGCTTGCCCTCTTTGAAGACTACCGAACCCGCGCCCAAAAAATGGGCAAAACCTTAGGGCTGAAACAAATCACCCTCTCCCCAATGAGCGAAAAGAAAAAACTAAGCGGCGAAAAACGAAAACAGGCAGAAGCCACCCTCCTCCAAAAAAACACAGACAAAACCGCCACCACAATCGCCCTCACAGAAAAAGGCGAGGCACTGACCTCCCAAGCCTTCGCCCAAAAAATGGCACATTGGCTAGAAGCCCAAAACCCCCTCCTCTTCTTCATAGGCGGAGCGGACGGCTTAGACACCACCCTCCTCAAAAACGCTGACTTCCGCCTATCCCTCAGCCCCCTAACCTTCCCCCACCGCCTCGTGCTACCAATTTTAGCGGAACAAATCTGGCGCAGCATTTCCATCCTCCAAAACCACCCCTATCATCGCGAATAACCCATGCGCCTTCTCCTCCTCCTTTTCTTCTCAACCAGCCTCGCTTATGCCGAAGAGCCAAGTGTGAGCCAACAATACCAAACCCTGCAAGACGAGCTTGCCACCCGCAAAGCCGAAGAAGCAGGGCTTTCCGCCCATGCCGAAGAAATGCAAGCCGAAGCCCACCTTTTACGCGAACAATTAATCTCGCTCGCAAGCCGCCTCCAAAACGAAGAACGCCGCATCACCGCCCTAGAACAAAAACTAGCCGAGCTACAAGCCAAAGAAGCCACCCTCCTCAAACAACTACTCGCAGAACGCGTAAAACTAAGCAAAATCCTCCACAGCCTACAAAAACTCCACTACAAACCCCGCCCGGGCATCATGCTCTACCCCGAAAACATACTAGACGCCCTCCACGCAACGCTCGCTTTGGCAGGAAGCGTCCCCATCCTCCGCCAACGCGCCGACCACCTCTCCACCCAATTAGACAAGCTCAGCCTATTGCGCGGCGACATTGCCCGCCAAAAACAGCTTTTGACTGACCGCCTCATCGGGCTAGACAAAAAACGCCAAGAGTTGGAACGCCTATATGCCGCCAAAAGAGAAACCGAGCACAGCCTCCGCCAAAAAGCCCGCCAAGAAACAAAACAAATAGCCTCCCTCACCGAAAAAGCCCAAAGCCTTGACGAGCTTATCACCCGCCTTGAACAAAGCCGCACCCCCATCCCCCGCCCCCTTGCCGAAAACACGCTCTATAAGCGTTTCAGCAAAGCAAAAGGCAAGCTCCCCCTCCCCGCACAAGGCATCCTCACCGCCCATTATGGTCAAAAAAGCGGACATAACAGCATATATCAAGGCATAGAATTGCAAACCCGCGCCGGAGCGAGTATCATCTCGCCCTTTGACGGGCGCGTATTATATGCGGGCAGCTTCCGCAATTACGGGAAGATATTGATATTGGGTGTCGGAGAGGGCTATCATATTTTACTGGCGGGCTTGGAGCACATTGAAGCCGTTTCTGGTCAAGACATATTGGCAGGCGAGCCGATAGCCTCCATGCCCCATAAGAAAGAGGTGCATTTATATATAGAGATACGCTATAAAAGCACACCGATAAACCCGAAGAGTTGGTTCCAATAGGAGCAGAGAAAAAACATGATAAGAATAGCCCTATATTTTCTCCTTTTTATAGGCATAGCATGGATGGCAAATGCTGATGAGAAGAAGCTTGACCCCTATGGTCAGCTCCAGCTTTTCGGCAATGTTTTTGACCACATCCAAAGCAAATATGTAGAAGACCCCGAAAACGCCGAGCTGATAGAGGAGGCAATCGCAGGCATGCTCCGCTCCCTAGACCCCCACTCCTCCTATCTCAACCCCAAAGATTACAAAGAAATGCAAGTCAGCACCGAAGGCAAGTTCGGCGGGCTAGGCATAGAGGTCACCATGCAAGACGGGCTGGTAAAAGTCGTAGCCCCCATTGACGACACCCCCGCCCAAAGAGCGGGCATATTGGCGGGCGATTTAATCAGCCATTTGGACGGCAAAAAAGTGCGCGGCATGACGCTATCGCAAACCGTAGATAAAATGCGCGGCGACCCCGACACCGATATTCTCCTGACCATATTGCGCGAGGGTCACGACGAGCCGTTCAAAATTACCATCACCCGCGCCATCATCAAAATCCGCTCCACCCGCTCACGCATAGAGGGCGAGCAAAAGAATATCGGCTATCTCCGCATCACCACCTTCAACGAACAAACCCTTCCCGGGCTGTATAAAAACATCGCCAAGCTCCGCGAAGAAATTGACGAAAAAGAACTTGCCGGCTGGATTGTAGACCTGCGCAACAACCCAGGCGGACTTCTCTCCCAAGCCATAGGCGTATCCGACATCTTCCTAGAACAAGGCGAGATTGTCTCCACAAGGGGCAAAAACCGCTCCGACACCGAACGCTATCACGCCACCCAAACCTATTTAATCAAACAGGAGCCGGTCATCGTCCTCATTAATGGCGGCTCCGCCTCAGCCAGCGAAATTGTCGCAGGTGCGCTCCAAGACCACCACCGCGCCGTATTGCTCGGCACAAAAAGTTTCGGCAAAGGCTCGGTACAAAGCGTATTGCGCCTCCCCAATGAGGGCGCATTACGGCTCACAACGGCACGCTACTACACCCCATCAGGGCGGAGCATACAGGCGCTCGGCATAGAGCCTGATATTCTGGTAGAACAAAAACTTCCCAAAGAGCTTGCCGACAAGCTGAAAAAAGTCAAAGTCAAAGCAAAAAGCGAAGCCGATTTAGAAGGGCATTTAACCAATGAAGCCCCAGAGGAAGAGGAAAAAAGCAAGAAAAAAACCCGAAGCTTTGCCTATCTCCCCAAAGAAGGCGAGGAGGATAGCCAGCTCAATTACGCCATTTCCCTTTTGGAACAATTGCACAGCTCCCGCAAACACATCCCCCCCCTCATCCCCCTCCACCGCCCCGCCTTTGAAGGCTGGGAAGGCGAAGAAGCACCGCCCGCAATAACCCCGCCCACAGGCACGAACGGATAGGCGAAGCCATGCGCATTGGAGAGCTTTTTCTATTTCTGTTATGCGGCATCTTTCTGTATTTATTTGCCACAAGCGTGTTAGAAAACCGCCCACAAAGCTATCAGACAGAAACCACATTCTTTGCCGAGCCACCCAAAAAAGCCGAAAAAAAACCCCCACCCCCCATAATTTCCATCACCAAAATAGAAGCCCCCAAAGCTAAATCCCCCAAACCCGAAACCATCATCGCCGAAGTAAAACAAGCCGTCCAAAAACGCCTCAAGAAAAAAGCACCCCCGCCTGCCCCCATACCCCTTGCCTCCCCCGAACCCCCCACCAAACCAAGCAGCGAAAACGCCGCATTGGTAATCTTCATCGGCGGCGTAGGCTTGGCAAAAATCCCCGAAGAAGTTTGGCGCGCTCTCCCCAAAAATGTCAGTTTAGGCATCGTACCGCTCAGCCTCCCCAATAGCTGGCAGAAAAAACGCCAAACAGAAGGCAAGGAAATAATCCTCCACCTCCCTATGGATGGCAGCTCCTATTCCGCCAGCCTTGACGCCTCCCTCCCCATGCAAAAAAACCACGAACGCCTAGACACCCTCACCGCCTATCACTCGCACATAAAAGGCATCATCCCCTATCGCGGCGAAGCCTTCACAATACGCCCCCAAAAATGGCACGAGCTTTCTGAGATGGTAAAAGCACAAGGTCTATATCTCAAAAAACCCCTATGGCACATGACGCTGCCCCCACAAGCAAAATCCTCCGAGCAATTTTTCGCCCTCAAACAGGCAGAGCAAAAAGCCAAAAGCGAAAACACCATCATCTATGTACAAAGCTTGGCAAGCGAGCCGAGCCTCCGCGCCATTATTGAATGGGCAAAGTTTAGCGGCTTCCCCCTCATCGGACTTGGCGAGACAGATGAATAAGTATCGGCTCGGCGTAGGCATCGTCCTTTTCAACAAGGATGGCAAAGTCTGGGCAGGCAAAAGAGCACGCGCCAATAGCCATTGCTGGCAATTACCACAAGGCGGCATTGAGGCGGACGAAGTCCCCCTAGTAGCCGCCCGAAGAGAACTATTAGAAGAAACCGGCTGCAAAAACATGGAGCTATTAGCCGAAACCCCCGACTGGCTCAGCTATACTTTCCCGACCTTTATTGAAAAGAAAATGGGACATTGCGGACAAAAACAAAAATGGTTCGCCTTCCGCTTTCTAGGCGATGAAGCCGAGTTCTGCCTAGAGCATGATGGCGTGGCAGAGTTCTGCCAATGGCAATGGATGAACTACGCCACCCTATCCGAGCAAATCATTGACTTCAAACACGCCCTCTACCAAGAGATAGGCAAAGCCTTCGCCCAATATATAAATTAAAGCCCCTCCAACAAAGCGATACACTCTTTTGCAAGCGGACTATCCTCTTTCGCCAGCCTCGCCTTTTCCGCCTTCAGCGCACCCTTATCCATCTCATCGGCAAAAAAAGCATTCTCAGCAAGAACCTTCATTCCTGTTTCCGAGACCTCCGCCACCCCCCCATAAATAAGCACCTTGCGCGTTTTCTTCCCCTCCAAAATCTCAATAAACCCCGCCCGCAAGGTGCTAACAAAACTACTATGCCCCGCCAGCACCCCAAAATCCCCCTCGCTTCCGGGCGCATTCACTTGGCACACCTCGCCCGAAAAAATCACCCGCTCTGGATGAATAAGCTCAAGCCTAAGCAGGTTTTCTGCCATTACGCCGCCTCCGCTTCCAGCTTCTTGGCTTTTTCCAACGCCTCCTCAATGGAGCCGACCATATAAAAAGCCGCCTCAGGAATATGGTCATATTCGCCCTCAACCAGCCCCTTAAACCCCTTAATCGTATCCTCCAGTGCCACCAGCTTCCCGCTCGCACCGGTGAAAACTTCCGCCACAAAGAAAGGCTGCGAAAGAAACCGCTCAATTTTCCTAGCCCGCCCCACCGTCAGCTTATCCTCCTCCGAAAGCTCATCCATTCCAAGAATAGCAATAATATCCTGCAGACTTTTATAGCGCTGCAAAACCCCCTGCACCTTTCTGGCAATATCATAATGCTCCGCCCCCACAATGCGCGGCTCCAAAATACGGCTCGTAGAATCAAGCGGGTCAACAGCGGGATAAATCCCCTTCTCCGCAATAGAGCGCGATAACACGGTCGTTGCATCCAAATGCGCAAAACTGGCAGCAGGTGCAGGGTCGGTCAAATCATCGGCAGGCACATAAATTGCCTGCACCGAAGTAATAGACCCCTTATTGGTCGTAGTAATCCGCTCCTGCAACGCCCCCATATCGGTCGCCAAAGTCGGCTGATATCCCACCGCAGAAGGTATCCGCCCCAACAGCGCCGAGACCTCCGAGCCAGCCTGCGTAAAGCGGAAAATATTATCCACAAAAAACAACACATCCTGCCCCTGGTCGCGAAAATGCTCCGCCACCGTAAGCCCGCTCAACGCCACCCTAGCGCGCGCACCCGGCGGCTCATTCATCTGCCCATAAACCAGCGCACATTTTGACCCCTTTGCGCCTTTTTCCTTATTCACCCCGCTCTCAATCATCTCCCAATAAAGGTCGTTCCCCTCTCTCGTGCGCTCCCCAACACCGGCAAACACCGAATACCCCCCATGCGCCTTCGCAATATTATTGATAAGCTCCATAATAAGCACGGTTTTGCCAACCCCCGCCCCACCAAACAGCCCAATCTTCCCACCCTTCACATAGGGCGCCAGCAAATCCACAACCTTAATACCCGTAACCAGCATCTCCTCTTCCGTGCTCTGCTCGACAAATTCGGGTGCATCCTGATGAATAGGACGCCTCTCCTTCGTCGCAATCGCGCCGGCCTCATCCACCGGCTCGCCAATAACATTCATAATGCGCCCCAAAGTCGCATCGCCAACCGGCACCGCAATCGGTGCCCCAAGGTCAGAAACCGCCTGCCCCCGCACAAGCCCCTCCGTATTATCCATCGCAATGCACCGCACCATATCCTCGCCCAAATGTTGCGCCACCTCCAACACAAGCCGATGTTCGCCATTTTTCGTCTCCAGCGCATTTAATATCGCAGGAAGCCCGCCCTCAAAGCTCACATCCACAACCGCCCCAATAATCTGGGTAATTTTCCCTTTGCCTAGTTTACTCATTTTTTTCTCCTCTCAATGAAGGGGGCTAGACTAAATAGCCTCCGCCCCCGAAATAATTTCAATCAGCTCTTTCGTAATAATCGCCTGCCTGGTGCGATTATAGGTAATAGAAAGCCTATCAATCATATCGCCCGCATTTCTGGTCGCATTATCCATCGCACTCATCCGCGCCCCCTGCTCGGAAGCAGCATTTTCCAAAAGTGCCTGCAAAATCTGCGCCGAAATATTGCGCGCCAACAGCATACTCACAACCTCCTCCTCTTCTGGCTCATATTCATAGCAAGCAGCGGGCGGCGCACCCTTTTGCGGCTCTTGTGCTTCCCCCTCCTCAATATGAGCAGGGATTAGCGACACCGCAGTTGGTACCTGCGAGATAACCGAGCGAAAGCGTGCGAAAAAAAGCGTAGCACAATCAAACCCCCCCTCCTCAAAAAGGGTGAGAATTTTCTCGCCCACCCCCTCAGCCTCCCCAAAGCCAATATGCTTAACCTGACGAAAAGAAATCACCTCCAAAAGCTCCTCATCAAATTGCCGCTTCAAAACCTCATATCCCTTGCGCCCAATAGGCAGCACCTTCACCTGCTTCCCCTCCGCCTTTAACTGCTTGGCATGCGCAATGGCAAGGCGTGCAATAGACGCATTAAACCCCCCACAAAGCCCCCGCTCAGAAGTAGCCACAATCAAAAGATGCACCTGATTTTTCTCCCCCCCTTTTAATAAAGGAAGCGACATATCACTACTCCCCGCAATACGCGAAATGAGCGATGCCAATTGCTCCGCATAAGGTCTGGCATTTTGCGCATTTTCCTTTGCCCGCCTCAGCTTGGAGGCTGCCACCATCTGCATAGCGCGGGTAATTTTCTGCGTTGCCTGCACGCTGGAGATACGATTACGAAGTTCTTTAAGACCGGACATATTCTCTCAGCCCCTACCCAAACGTTTTCACAAAATCATCCATGAGCTTTTTGAGGCTCGCCTCGCTTTCTTTGGAAAGCTCCTTTTCCGTTGTGATGGCGTCCAGCAATTTCTTATATTGACTGCGACAATGGATGAGCAGCTTTTCCTCAAAGTTAGCAATCTGCCCGACCTCTATCCTATCAAGATAGCCATTAACCCCAGCATAGATAAGCACCGCCTGCTCCGCAATAGACAAGGGAGAAGACTGGTTCTGCTTCAAAAGCTCCGTCAACCTCTCGCCCCTTGCAAGAAGCCTCTGCGTAGCCGCATCCAAATCCGACCCGAACTGCGCAAATGCCGCCATTTCCCGATATTGGGCAAGCTCGCCCTTAATCGCACCCGCCACCTGTTTCATCGCCTTAATCTGCGCCGCCGAGCCAACCCGCGACACGCTCAAGCCCACATTCACGGCAGGGCGAATACCCTGATAAAACAAATCCGTCTCCAAAAAAATCTGCCCATCGGTAATGGAAATCACATTGGTCGGAATATAAGCCGCCACATCATTGGCTTGCGTTTCAATAATCGGCAGCGCCGTCAAAGAGCCGCCCCCATTTTCTTTATTCAGCTTTGCCGAACGCTCCAATAAACGCGAATGCAAAAAGAACACATCGCCCGGATACGCCTCACGCCCGGGCGGGCGGCGCAACAATAACGACATCTGCCGATAGGCAACCGCCTGCTTGGAAAGGTCATCATATACAATCAGCGAATGCATCCCATTATCGCGAAAATACTCCCCCATGGTGCAGCCCGTAAAAGGCGCAAGAAACTGCAAGGGCGCAGCCTCCGAAGCCGTAGCCGCCACAATGATAGAATATTTCAGCGCATCATTTTCCTCCAGCGTCTTCACAATCTGCGCCACCGTTGAGCGCTTCTGCCCAATCGCAACATAAATACAATAGAGCTTCTGGCTCTCATCCTTGCCCTCATTGACCGCCTTCTGGTTCAGAATAGTATCAATCGCAATCGTCGTTTTCCCCGTCTGCCTATCACCGATAATAAGCTCCCTCTGCCCCCGCCCAATCGGGATAAGCGCATCAATCGCCTTCAAACCGGTCTGCATCGGCTCATGCACGCTTTGGCGCGGAATAATACCGGGCGCCTTAACATCCACAAGCCGCCGCTCTTTCGTCTTAATCGGACCCTTCCCGTCAATAGGATTCCCCAGCGCATCCACCACCCTACCAAGCAGCTCTTTCCCAACCGGCACATCCACAATGCTTTGCGTCCTCTTAACAACATCGCCCTCTTTAATATTCCTATCCGAGCCGAAAATAACGACCCCCACACTATCGCTTTCCAAGTTTAACGCCATGCCTCTGGTGCCGTCAGCGAACTCCACCATTTCGCCCGCCTCCACATTATCCAGCCCATAAATCTGCGCAATCCCATCGCCCACCGACACAACCTGCCCAATCTCAGAGGTTTGCGAAGTCTGCCCAAACTCCTTAATCTGCTGTTTCAAAATAGTTGATATTTCACTGACTTTCATATCCATTAGCTTGCCTCATTCATCATAGTTTGGAGAGAAGATAACTGCGTCCGTATAGAACCGTCCACCATATGGCTCCCATATTGCACCACAAGCCCGCCAATAAGACTGGCATCCGTTTCGGCGCTCAACACCACATTCACCCCCAAAGCCCGCTCAATATTCTTGGAGAGCTTCTCCTTCTGCTCCCCGCTTAACGCAATCGCAGAGGTTACATGCACCTTTTTAATATTTTTCTCCCCCTCCATAATCCCCCGATACGCCGCCAAAATATCCCCGATAATCGCAAGCCTCCTATGCCCCGCCAATACATGAATAAACCGCTCCAGCACCTCATGCCCGCCCGTTTCCTTGAGAATAGCCACCAACCCCTCTTCCTGCTTACGAATAGGAATAAGCGGATTTTCAAGCACAAGCCTTACCTCCTCCAACTGCGCCAAAACCCCCTCCAACGCATAACACTGCTTCTCAATCTCTTTTTGCGCCGCTTCCCCCTGCTCGGAGATTACCAGAAACAACGCTCTGGCATAGCGTCTGGCAACGGGGTTGATGGCATGCTGTTTTTGCGACATAAAAGCTCCTGATATTTCTGCGTTTTCCTAGCACAGCAACGGGAGCGGTGCAAACGCTTTGAGCGTTCATCGCTAAGTTTTTACTTCTCCTCAAGATTTTTCGTAGCCCCCTTATAAAAAATTATGAGGATCAACATCAATCTGTAGCTTTATCTTAGCAGGTGGCGGCGTTTTCCCCACCCACTCACCAATAACCCTCTGCACAGGAAAACTTTTCGGCGCCTTACATAAAAAGCGCATCCGATATCTCCCCCTGACCCTCGCCAAGGGAGCGGGAGCGGGACCCAGCACAGACAACCCCTCCATAAGCGGAGCGCACGCCGCCAACTTCCTAGCATAAACCGCCAAAGCGTTCGGATCTTCCCCCGAAAGAATAAGCGCGACAAGACGGCTAAAAGGCGGCATATGCGAATTACGGCGCGCCCCCTCCTCATAAGACAAAAACGCCTCCCGCGAAGAGGATAACAGCGCCTGAATAATCGGATGCTCCGGCATATGCGTCTGCAACAAAGCCCGCCCCCCCTGCGCCGCAATGCGCCCCGCACGCCCCGCCACCTGATGAAGCAGCTGAAAGCTCCGCTCACCAGCCCGCAAATCCCCATTAGAAAGGCTCAAGTCAGCATCCACCACCCCCACCAAAGTAAGTTTCGGAAAATGATGACCCTTAGCAATAATCTGCGTCCCAACAATAATATCCACCTCCCCCTTATCAATCTGCTCCAACGCCAACGCAAGAGCGGCAGGGCTACGCATATGGTCACTAGACAAAATAAGCCGCCTTGAGTCGGGAAACAGCCCCGCAATCTCCCCCTCAATACGCTCCACACCCGGACCGCAAGCAACGAGGCTCTCCTTCTCCCCACAATTTTCACAGGCAATCGGCAAAGGCTTCTGAAACCCACAATGATGACAATGCAGATGAGGCTTATATTTATGCTGCACCAGCCACGCATCACATTCAGAACAAGCATAATGATGACCGCACTTACTGCACAACGTCAAAGGCGCAAACCCCCGACGGTTCAAAAACAAAAGCGACTGCTTCCCCTCCTCAAGATTCCCTGCCAACGCCTCCACCAAAGGCGGCGCCAACCAAGCCCCCTTCACAGGAGGATGCTCCCGCATATCAATTGCCTCCATCGCAGGCAATTTCGCCCCCGCATGGCGGTGAGGCAAACAAACCTCCCGATACCGCCCCGCCTTCACATTAGCAAGCGTCTCCAGCGAGGGTGTCGCCGAAGCAAGAATAATCGCCGCCTCATATAAAGAAGCCGCCAACACCGCCATATCGCGCGCATGGTACAGCACGCCCTCCTCCTGCTTAAAAGCGCCCTCATGCTCCTCATCCACAATGATAAGCCCGAGGCTGGCAAAGGGCAGAAACAACGCCGAGCGCGCCCCCACCAACAAACGAAGCTCCCCCCTCAACGCCGCCTTCCACAACTCCCGCCGCTTTGCCGCCGAAACCGAGCTATGCCACAACGCCACCTCCACCCCAAACCGCTCCGCAATGCGCTTAGGAAACTGCGCCGCCAGCGCAATCTCAGGGAGCAATATCAGCACGTTTTTCCCCTCCTTAAGCGCACGCTCCACCGCCTCAAAATAAACCTCCGTCTTCCCCGACCCCGTCACCCCATCCAGCAAAAACGGCGCAAAGCGCGACGAGGAAACCGCCTCACAAAGCACCCCCGCCGCCTCCCTCTGAGCAGGCGATAATTTTTTAGGCTTAGGAAAAATCTTGAAAGGCTTAGGCGCAAGCCCGCCAAGCCTCACCTCCTCCAACACCCCCGCCTTCACCATCCCCCGCACCACAGCGCGCGAAACCCCCGCTCTCTCCACAATATCCTTCACCACAAGCGGCTCAGCCGATACCGCCTTCACCACCCGCTCCCTCGCTTCCGTTATCCGCACCCCTTCTGGCACCGCCAAGAAACGATAGGCAATAATCGGCTTCTCCGCCTTCAACGCATCGGGCGTGTTCAACACCAGCCGCAACACCATGCCCAACGGTGCCATAGAATACCCCGCCACCCTATCCACCAGCTCACATAATTTCTCAGGCAAAGGCGGCAGTGGCAAAACCTCAATGATAGTTTTAATTTTTGATTCGGGCAGAGAGGAGCGTTCCGCCTCCCCCCACACCACGCCAATTTTTTCGCTATTGCCCAGCGGCACACGAACAAAACTACCCCGCTTCAACGGAGCGTCAGACCGATAGCTATAGCTTTTCGGAACATTGAGGGGTAATAATACAGCAAGCAAAGACATAGGCTTTATGATAGACTAAAACCACAAAATAAGGGAAAGAGAACCGAATGAAATTTTTTATAGACAGCGCCGAAATTGCCGACATCAAAACCCTAGCCCAAACCGGCATGGTAGATGGCGTGACCACCAACCCTTCTTTAATCGCAAAATCAGGTCGCGATATTTTTGAAGTGCTGGAAGAAATATGCGCCCTCACCAAAGGACCCGTAAGCGCAGAAGTCACCGCCCTAGAAGCCGACGCCATGCTCAAAGAAGCGCAGAAGTTCCTAGCCATCGCCAAAAACATCGCCATCAAACTCCCCCTCACATGGGAGGGCTTAAAAGCCTGCCGCCACCTCAGCGACAAAGGACACATGGTCAATGTAACGCTCTGCTTCTCCGCCAACCAAGCCCTCCTCGCCGCCAAAGCCGGCGCCAGCTTCATCTCCCCCTTTGTCGGCAGAATTGACGATATCGGCATAGACGGCATGAGCCTCATTGAGGATATCCGCCTCATTTACGACCAATATTCAAGTTTCAAAACCGAAATATTGGTCGCATCCATAAGAAGCCCTGAGCACGTCAGGCGCGCCGCCCTTTTGGGAGCAGACATCTCCACGCTCCCCCCCAAAGTCCTCCACAGCCTCATCGCCCACCCGCTTACCGATAAGGGGCTGGAAGCCTTCCTCTCCGATTGGAAAAAAACCGGTCAAAAAATATGAGGCATATATGGCAAAACCGCTAAACGAGCAGACCGAGCTATGGCGCCAAACCTCCCTAAACAGGCTCAGCCCCCATAGCCGCAAAGCCTATGAAAGCGATTTCCGCCAATTCCTAACTTTCCTAGAAGAATATGAACAAACCCCCCCCACCATAACCCATATAGAAAAACTTGAGCCCCGCCACATCCGCGCCTTTTTTTCCACCTTACGCGAAAACGGCAGAGGACAAAGAAGCATCGCCCGCAAGCTTTCCGCCATAAAAAGTTTCTTACGCTTCCTGCAAGAGCAAGGCATAAAACTCCAAGCCAGCCTAGAAACCATAAAAAGCCCCAAACAGCCCCGAACCCTCCCCCGCCCCCTCACCGAACAGGCAGCATTAGACATGCTACGCCTCGCAAAAGAAATGGGCACCCCCGCATGGATAGGCATACGCGACTGCGCCCTCATCACCCTATTATATGGCGCCGGACTTCGCATTGACGAGGCATTGCAACTAAACTATGAACAGCGCGGCGAAAAAGGAAGCCTAAGGGTCAAAGGCAAAGGCGGCAAAGAGCGCATTGTCCCGCTCCTTGCCCCGCTCAGCTTCGCCATAGCAGAATATCTCCACCACGCCCCCTTTCACTTCAGCGAAACCGACCCCCTTTTCCGCAGCGTCAAAGGCAAGCGGCTCGGTGCCAGACAAGTACAAAAAACCATAGAAAAACTTCGCCACGCGCTCGGACTTGGCGCCGAGATAACCCCCCATGCCCTGCGCCACAGCTTCGCCACCCATTTACTAAGCGGTGGTGGCGATTTACGCACCATCCAAGAACTTCTCGGACATGCCAGCCTCTCCTCCACCCAGATCTACACCCAGATTGAACCCAACGCCTTAAAACAAAGCTATGTTCAAGCGCATCCGCGCGCTAAATCTCAAAAAGACGGCTAAGCACAGGATTACGATATTTCCCAAACCCCCCCGCAGAAGGGTCACCAAACCAGCCCTGCAAAATTGCCGCATACACCCCCCGATAATCCATAGTAAATTGCAAATCATCATTCCCATCCAGCTCAGCAAGCGAAGGATATTCCCCATAAATCCCACCCCGCACGCTACCCCCCATTAAAAAATGCGTATTAGCAGCCCCATGGTCAGTCCCACCCGCATTATTCTCCCCAAACCGCCTCCCAAACTCCGAATAAGTCAGAATAAGCGTATTATCCCACTGGCGCACCGAGCGCAATTGCTTCCTAAACTCCGCAATCGGCTGAAACAGGTCAGAAAGCAGCTTATTATGGCGCGCCGCCTGCCCCCTATGCGTATCAAACCCGCCGAGCCTCACATGAAAAGCAGGAATATCCGCCCCCCCCTTGACCAGCGTAAAGACCTCGCCCAGCTGAGCCGCAAGCGTGCTTCTCGCCTTGCGATTTTGCTTGGCAAAGCCGTCCCTCATCCTATTCATTTTTTGCGCCCCGCCCGTTTCGGGAATCTTGGAGCGCAGACTATTCATCGCTTGCTCCAAATGTTGCGAGCGGGCAATGACCATTTCCAGCGCCTTATTGGCGGAAGCCTTGCTTTCAAAACTGGGCAGGGCAAAGTTTTTAAGCTGAGCGGCATTGCGTGCCGAAATATAAATCCCCTCCTGCGATTGAAAAACGGCGAGATCCTCCGCAAAGCTCACCCCATGGGCATCAATGCTCGGATATTGATGCTCCAGCCCCCCACAAATCCACCCATTAGAAGGCGCCGACTTCCCGTCCCCCCCCACACTCCAAAGCGCGATAGACTTAAAATGCGAGCGGTTCGGATAAGGATAGCCCACCCCCAATAAAACCGCCATATCACCCGCCTTATACATCGCATGCGCCGCTTTGGCTTGCGGGTGAAACCCCAGCTCATCAGAAACCCGCAGCACTTTATCCTTCCCCATAGCAAGGCGCGGACGCGCACGGTGATAATGGTCATTACGATAAGGAATAAACGTGTTCAGCCCATCATTCCCCCCCGCAAGCTCCACCAAAACAACACGCCTCACCGTATTTTTAGCCGCCAGCGCAAAGGGAGAGGCAAACGGTGCCAGCACCCCACCCGCCGCAAGCATCGTAAGCATTTGTCGTCTAGAAAAATTTTGCATAATCATAAATCCTATCGTAATTGATATGAGGGGTGAAGCAGAATCTCGCCAATATTTTTGGCATTCTTAATGTCATCGGCAGGCATCGGCAACAGCAAAACCGCCGCCGAAACATCAGGCAGCTCCCGCGCCAATTTCCTCTGCCACATCACCAGCGAGGTAAGCGGCGCCCTACCATTAGGATAAAGATTTTCGGGCGCATCCTCCGCAAGGCGCGCAGGCTGCATATAAATAGGCGTTTGCGGGTTCAACCGAAGCGGCTGGCGCTCAGCAACAAACCCCTTCACCCATTTTTCTTTGGCAATTTTCCTCTGAATAAGCGGCAGCGCATTAATCCACCCACCAATTTTCTCAGGCGATTGGCGATAAATACGGCTCTCCTTCGCCGTCTGCGTCAGAACATTCAACCGCAACATCACAGCGGCAATCGCTTTTTGCAGTGGCTCGCCCATTTTAGAAAACACCAATAATGAGTTTGGATGAGCCGCAGGATTGGGCAAGAATATGGTATTGGGCGGCAAGTTAATACTCTTATCATGGTTTCTACCACCCCCCTTTTTCCCTTTTCTCCCCCCCTTTTTACCCCCTCTCATCTTGCGCCCCCTTTCCTGCTGAACGCTAGCCGACAAATAACATTTCCCCTTCTCACAAGGGCGCCGCTCCACCCCCAATGTAATATAGCCCCCCTGCTCCGCAAGGCGGAACATCAGACTATCCCAGCGCATATCATTCATTTTCGGATTAGTCAGCCCAAAGACGATAAATTTTTTCTTCTCTATATTAGCATAACGAATATACATATCATCCGCACAAAGCGTATCTTTCGGACAAGGCTTCTGCTTCAAAAAAGGGTTCTCAGAGCGCATCATCATACCCCCCTCCTCTGGCACACCCTTACCAAGCGGCATGGAAGGAAGCTCATGCAAAAACTGCTCCCGCTCAATAAGGGCAGAGGGCGAAATCCAACTAATCCCACCAGGCCACCCCCCAACATTGGGATGCTGAAACAGCCCCTGCCCCATAATTCCCATATTATGAGCAAATCTCTGCCATTGGGCGGGTGCAATCTCCAAACTCCGCAAACTACCCACCACAATATCAATAGGCGATTTAATAAGCGTTGCCCTGTTTTCCCCCGCCCAAAAAGCGGGCGATTGTAGCGTCGCCCTCAACAAAGAAGGAATATCATACCCACTTTTGCGAAAACTTTCCGCCATCCTATCCACCTCTTTTTGCGAAAAATTAGTAGAAGAAATAAACTCATACCAAAACTTACTAGCAATATGATTAGCAAGCGCATCCTGCTTAAACAGTATACGAACAAACCCATCGCCATTAAAATTACCCCGCTCCCCCAATATGGTCTTTTTGCCCCTATCGGCTTTGCCCTGAAAAAACCGAAAATGCAAATCCTCCTTATCATCCACCCCATAACCCGTCAAAGCCCGCGCCGCCTCTTTGACATCCGCATCACTATAATTACCCTCCCCCAATGTAAATAATTCCATAAACTCGCGCGCAAGATTTTCATTGGGCTTACCCCGTCGGTTTGAAACATTATCCAGATATTTCAAAATAGCAGGCGAGCGCAACATGGCGAAACTAAGTTCTCTAAAATTATCCGTACCAAGACGGCGAAACACCTCATTCTGGCGCGCCAGGCTTATAGACCATCCATCCACACCCAAAAAACTTGCCACAAAATGATTATGCCAAAACACCACCAGCCGCTCGGTCAAGGGCGAGGGCGTTGCGACCATTTCGGCAATCCACCATTTTTGCAGTGAGCGCATTTCGGAAGCACGCGCATTTTGAAACTGGTCCCGCTCACGGTTCACCATACCCGCCTTTGCCCAAAAGGGCGGCGCCTTCCTTCTCGTCCATTCGGGCATAGAAACACTTGGCTCCGTCTGCAGCCCGCCAATCAGCCGCTCAATCGCCTCCCCCCTTGTGAGGGGCAAAATCTCCTTAATCTCCGCAAGGCTCGCCCCAAAACCGGTGCGCGAAAGCAGATGGCGCGCATCCTCAATCGTCATTTTCTGACTTAGCCGCGCAGACCCCTCCGCACAGAAACCAACCCCCGCCCCAAAAAGCACAAGCACAACACTACATAAAAAAAATCTAAACCGAGCCACCATCACAACACCTTCTCCAAGACTATTGGCTCTTCCCTAGTTCCCAAAATATAGCACGAGATTACCGCTCATGCAAAAACTTTATCAGCGCTTGCGCCTGCTCCTTCTCAGAACGCTCAGGAGAATTGAGAAAGAGCGGGATTTTCGGCAAATGATTTCGCAAGCTTTTCATCGTCTCCAGCGGACTTATATCCACATCCTCATGCGGATTAAGCAAGATAGCCCCAAGCGGCATGTTCTCCGCCAATAAATAATGCGCCGCCGAAAGCGTATGACTTATCGTCCCCAAATAATTCCCCGCCACCAATAAAATCGGAATATTCAACGCCGCCAATAAATGCCCCGTATGATACCCCTCACAAAGCGGCACCATCACGCCGCCCACGCTTTCCATCAACAACAACCCCCCCTCCTGCTCCGCAACACTTCCCCGACAAAACCCCACAATATCCTCAAAACACAACGCCCCCTCCCCCCCCACACGGCTCGCCATATCCGGCGATAAAGGCAAGGATAGCCGAAACGGCGCAATCTCTTTCACATTGTCAAGAGAAGCCTCCACCCCACAAGCGCCCAATAATAAAGCCGGGTCAGAGCCGCCAAAATCCTCCTCACAAAACCCACTTATCACAGGCTTTATCCCTTTGACATCAAGCCCCAAGCCCCGCGCCCCCCTCAGCGCAAGGCAAGACATATAGGTCTTACCAATATCCGTACCCGTAGCCGTAACAAAAAAACACTGCTTCACGACAACACCCCCTTCAACGCCTCAATAAGCGCAATAATCTCCCGCTCCCCATGCACCGCAGAAAACGCAAACCGCAAGCGCGGGGTCGGAACCGTTGGCGGGCGAATAGCCTGCACCCAAAACCCCTGCCCCTTCAATTTTTCCGAAACCGCCAGCACCTCCTCCACCGAGCCAAGCGGCAAGGACACAATATGAGATTGCGGCACACCCAGCCCCATTTGCGAACAGAAAAACGCCGCCCGCCGCAATGGTAGCGCACAAAGCCCCTCATCCTCAGCGATAATCTCAATCGCCGCCAGCGAAGCCGCCAGCACAGCGGGCGGCAAAGCCGTGCTATAAATCAGCGAGCGCGCCCGATTTTTCAACAAATCACAAAGCACCTCCGAGCCACATATATACCCCCCATAGCTCCCCGCCGCCTTAGAAAGCGTCCCCATCTGAATATCCGCCGCCACCCCAAGCTCCGCACAAGCCCCGCGCCCCTTGCCCAGCACCCCCAGCCCATGCGCATCATCACAAAACAGCCACGCCCCATGCTCCTCACAAAGCGCCTTCATCTCACCAAGCGGCGCAATATCGCCCTCCATGCTAAACACCCCCTCCGTCAAAACCAGCGCATTTTTTCCCTTTTTTCTATGGTGCCCCAACAGCTCCGCCAAATGCCCCATATCATTATGGCGAAAGGAAAAAATCTCAGCGCGCGAAAGCCTAGCCCCCGAAACCAAACAAGCATGGCAAAGCCCATCCATAAAAATAACATCCCCCTCCTTCACCAGCGCCGGAATAGTCCCGATATTAGCAAGATAGCCCGACCCAAAAACCAGCGCGCTTTCCGCCCCCTTAAGATGAGCCAACCCCCCCTCCAACGCCCCATAAAGCGGATTATTCCCCGTAATCAAGCGCGATGCCGCCCCCCCCACCCCATATTTTTTTACAGCCCCCATACTTGCCTCCACCAGTTTGGCATGATGAGAAAGCCCCAACACATCATTACAGGAAAAAGAAACATATTCCCGCCCCCCATGCACAACCCGCCCCGCCCCGCCCCGCTCAATGCTAACCGTTTCCCGCAACAGGCTCTGCACCTTCAAGCTATCCAATTTTTCCTGCGCTTTCACTTTCATATCCATAGCCCCAAATTGCCGTGCGAGAAAAACGCTGTCAAATGCTTTACGAAAGATATGCAAAAAGCTATGATAGCGGAGCAACAAATAGGGGCGAGAGAAGATGAAGCCAAGACATAACTGGACACCCACCGAGATAGAGGCACTATTCGCCCTCCCCTTTTCCGAATTATTATTCCGCGCCCACAGCACCCATAGGGAGCATTTTGACCCCAACCGCATCCAGCTATGCCAATTGCTATCCATCAAAACAGGCGGCTGCCCAGAGGATTGCGGCTATTGTAGCCAGAGCGTGCATGCCAAAACCCCGATAAAAGCGAGCAAGCTCATGGAGGTAGAAACGGTGCTGGCGGAAGCAAAAAAAGCAAAAGCAAAGGGTGCGACCCGCTACTGCATGGGAGCGGCATGGCGCAACCCCAAAGATAGGGATATGGAAAAGCTGGAGGCGATGATAAAAGGCGTCAACAAGCTAGGGCTGGAAACCTGCGCCACCTTAGGCATGCTCACCCCAGCCCAAGCCCAACGCCTAAAAGCCGCAGGGCTGCATTACTACAACCATAATCTGGATAGCTCCGAAGCCTTTTACGGCACCATCATCACCACCCGCAGCTATCAAGATAGGCTGGAAACCCTTGACGAAGCCCGCAAAGCCGGGCTGAAGCTCTGCTGTGGTGGCATTATCGGCATGGGCGAGGGCGAGCAAGACCGCGCAAGCCTATTATCAACATTGGCAAAACTTGACCCCCACCCCGAAAGCGTGCCGATAAACCAGCTCATCGCCATAAAAGGCACCAAGCTGGAGGGCGAGGCGCGCCTTGACCCGATTGATTTCGTCCGCACCATAGCCGTTGCCCGCCTGGTATTACCCCACTCCTCCATCCGCCTCTCCGCAGGGCGCGAGGAGATGAGCGACGAGATGCAGGCGCTCTGCTTTTTTGCGGGCGCAAGCTCCATTTTCATTGGCGAGCAATTACTAACCGCCGACAATCCCGAAATGACCGCCGACACCAAGCTCATGAAACGGCTCGGTCTAGAAGCCGAGACCGCCGCCCTATGAGCCAACATCTCTGGCTACCCTATACCCAAATGCAGCACGCCGCCCCGCTGGAAGCGGCAACCGCCTCAGGCGTTCACATAACGCTCGCCAATGGCAAAAAACTACTGGACTGCACCGCCTCATGGTGGACGGCATGCCATGGCTATAGCCACCCCCACATCATAAAAGCGATGGACGACCAGCTACAAAAAATGTCCCACATCATGCTAGGCGGACTTGTCCATGAGCCAGCCCTCTCCCTAGCAAAAAAACTAGCAGAGATTACCCCCGCCCATTTACAACATGTCTTTTTTTCCGAAAGCGGCTCCGTCAGCGTAGAGATAGCCATGAAAATGGCACTCCAATTCTGGCAAAACAAAAAGCAAAACAAAAAAACCCGCTTTGTCAGCTTCCAAAACGCCTATCACGGCGACAGCTTCGCCACCATGTCCCTATGCGACGAGGCAGAAGGCATGCACCGCCATTTCCCCAATGGCTTCCCTCCCCAAATACAAGTAAAACTATGCCCCCAAGCCCTAGAGGAAGTCTTACAAAAACAAGCCAATCAAATCGCCGCCATCATCATAGAACCGCTCATACAAGGGGCAGGTGGCATGGTATTCCACGACAAAAAAACCCTTTCTGAAATAGCCCGCCTCGCCAAGCATTATGAAGTCCTCCTCATCGCCGATGAAATCATGACCGGCTTTGGACGCACAGGCACCCTATTCGCCTGCGAGCAAGCGGGCATCGCCCCCGACATCATGACCCTCTCCAAAGCCCTAACAGGAGGCATGGTACCGCTCGCCGCAACCATTGCCAGCCAGCAAATCTTTGACAGCTTCTTAAGCACAAGCGAGCAAACCGCCCTCATGCACGGACCCACCTTTAGCGGCAATCCCCTCGCCTGCCGTGCCGCACTTGCCAGCCTCTCTTTATTTGAACAAGAGCCAAGACTGGCACAAATCGCCACCATAGAAACCGCCTTCAAAAAAGGACTAGACCCCCTAAACGGCAAAAGCGGCATAAAAGAAACCCGCAGCAAAGGCGCAGTCGGCGTGATTGAACTGGAGCAGATAACCCCAAGCGAGCTTCGGTTCCTCCGCACCCGCTTCGCCCAAGCAGGGCTATGGTGCCGCCCCTTTGGCAATATTATTTACGCCACCCCCGCCTTCATCATCAAAGAGGCAGAGCTTGCCCTCATCTGCAAAACCATGTGCGAAATTAGCGAGGAGCTTCTCAAAAAAAGAGGCTAACTACCTTTTTGCAAAATCCGCAAAATGCGCCTATCCCGCAACCCCCGCGCCCAATCCAACGCCGTGCGCCCCGTATTATCCGTCTCCTCAATATCCGCCCCAAAGCGCAACAGCACCTCAATAATTTTGCGATGCTTTTCACGCGTTGCCAAGATGAGCGGAATATCAAAATCACGCCCATAGAGATTAGGGTCAGCCCCAAAGCCCAATAAAAGCTCAACAATATTCTGCAACCCATGACGGCTTGCGATACAAAGCGCCGTATCCCCCTTGCGACTTCTCAGATTAGGGCGCGCCCCCTTTTCCAGCAAAAACCGCACCGCCCGCTCCTTGCCATTTTGCGTAGCGATAATGAGAGCGGGAATGCCGTCGCGCCCCTGGTCATTGACCGCAAAGCCCTGCATAATCCCCTGCTCCATCTGCCCAATATCGCCGCTTCTCGCCCCCTCAATCATATCATTATCAGGAATAAGCGGCGCCTCATTCTGCCCAAAAGCAGGCGCAACAAGAAACATAAACACTAAGAAAAAACGCATATTATTCTCCAAAAAACCAATCAAACAACCCCCGCCCCCCAAAGCGCCCATCATCAATGCCGGGTATCGGCTTCACCTCAATATCCCCCAAGCTTCGCGACACAAAATCATGCCAAATGGCGGCGGGCAATGTCCCCCCCGTCGCCTTATTCATCGGCTCACCGCCATCATTTCCGACCCATACCCCGACAATGAGCGAGCCCATATAGCCAATAAACCACGCATCACGAAAGGACTGACTAGTGCCGGTTTTCCCCGCAATTTTCCGCCCCTTAATGCGCGCCCTTTTCCCCGTCCCCTTTTCCACCGAATAGACCATCATCGCATTAATATCCTCAATCGTTTTCCTACTCAGCACCTTGCCGATACGAGCAGGAGGCGTCTCATAAAGCGTAGAGCCAGCATTGGTATTAATATTTTTGATAACAAAAGGCAATGTCCCCCGCCCGCCATTTGCCATAGGCGCATAGGCATTAACCATTTCCAAAAGCGAAACCTCAGGCGTCCCCAAAGTCAAAGAAGGATGCGGGTGCAGATAGGAAGTAATCCCCATCCGCTTTGCCACCTCAATCGTTTTGCCCCTACCAATCTGCTCGGCAACTTTCACCGCCACCGTATTAACCGAGCGTGCCATCGCCTCCTGCATCGTCATCTCGCCGCCATAGCCATCGGTAAAATTGCTCGGCGACCACTCCTCCACCGTCACCGGCTCATCAATAAATAAGTCCTGCGGCTTCAACCCCGCCTCAAGTGCCGCAATATAAACAAAGGGCTTAAAGGCAGAACCAGGTTGTCGATACCCATTAACCGCCCGATTAAACTGGCTCTTGGCATAAGACCGCCCCCCCACCATAGCCCGTATCTCGCCCTCAGGGGTCAGCGCAATCAGCGCCGCTTGGCGCGCCCCAAACTTCTCGCCCTCTTTTTTGAGCGCATATTGAATAGCAAGCTCGGCATTGGTCTGCATATTGGCATTAATGGTCGTATAAACCAGCAAATCCGATCGCGGTCGCCCAACATAGCGCGATAAATGCTCCAATATCCAATCAATCGCATAATTAGCCCCCGCCCCGTCCGCATGCTCACGAATAATCACTGGCTCAGCGGCAATCTCCCCCGCCTCCTTCTCGGTTAAAGAGGCAATCTGCACCATAGCGTTCAAAACAAGCTTGGCACGCTTCTCAGCGGCTGGATAATTTCGGGTCGGCGCATAACGGCTCGGTGCCTTCAACAACCCCGCCAACATCGCCGCCTCATGAATACTAAGCTCACGCGCCGATTTATCAAAATACCGCCGAGAAGCCGCATCAATCCCATAGGCGCCTGCCCCAAAATAAACGCGGTTCAAATACAGCGTAACAATCTCCTCCTTGCTTAAGCTCGTCTCCAACCAAAAAGCAAGCAGCAGTTCCTGCACCTTTCTCTTAATGGTACGCCTCGGCTGCAAAAACACATTTTTCGCCAATTGCTGCGTGATGGTACTGCCCCCCTGCACAAACCGCCTCGCCTGCAAATTAACCAGCATAGCCCGCGTAAAACCCTTGGGGTCCAACCCCTTATGCTTATAAAAACGCCTATCCTCAATCGCAATAACCGCATCCACCATAGCCGGCGGAATAGCAGAATAGGGCAGTGCATAGCCCTGAATACGCCCCCTTTTGGCAATAATTTTCCCCTCCGCATCCAAAATCTGAATAGAGGGCGTCCTCTGCGTTTTCCACAAATCAGAAGTATCGGGCAACCCCAAAAAGCAATAAAACACAAACAGCACCACCGCCATAATGCCGATAAACCCCCCCCACAGAAGCAGCCGAAACACATTACCAACGCTCACCCCCCTCCATAAAAGCCCAAGCCAGCTTTTGCCCTTTTTGCGCAGTTTCTTCCAAACCGACACCAGCACCGCCACCACAGCCAGCACCCTTGCCCGCACCGCAAGCAGTTTTTTATCCTTCCACCATTGTTTTTTCTTCGGCATACCCGCAAAGCCTCCCCCGAAACATTCGGACGCTTATCTTAAATGTCCAGATTACTAACCTGCAAGGCATTTTCCTGAATGAATAGCCTTCTTGGTTCCACCTCATCGCCCATGAGCTTGTCAAACATATCATTGGCGTCCGAGATTTCCTTGACCTTGACCTGCAACAGGCTTCGGGCATTTTTATCCAAAGTGGTATGCCAAAGCTGGTCGGGGTTCATCTCGCCCAGCCCCTTATAGCGCTGTAATTGCAGCCCGCTCTGCCCGCTTTGCAAGACCTCCGCCAATAATTGCGAAGGCGAAGAAATATGCGCCCCCCGCTCCTTATGAATAAGCCGCGCCCCCTGCTCATAAACCTGCTGAAGCTCCACCGCCATCTCATCCAGCCTTCTGGCATCAGCCGATGCAATAAGCGGTGCATCAATCAGAAAACTTTGCGAAACCCCCCTCACCTCATGAACAATGTTCAACCCCCCATCACCCGAAGGCACCGCCGTCCATTGCCGAATCCCATCCGCATCCAAAGCGTTTAACCTTTGGGTGAGATAAGCCCCCGCCCGCTCCGCCGATTTCGGGTCTGACAAAATCGCAGGCGTCAACGCACCCGCAATGGCGGTCTGCTCAATAACAAAGCGCGGATATTTTTTCGGAAGCCCCTCCAAAATATGCGTAATGACACGGGCATGGTCAATAAGCGCGCGTAAATCCTCGCCAACCCGCTCCTCCCCCGAAGCCAGCCGCAACACCATATCCTGCTTGCCCTCCTCTATCAGATATTCCTCCAGCGCATCCTCATCCTTCAGATAACTTTCCGAGCTACCCCTCTTCACCTTAAACAGCGGGGGCTGGGCAATATATAAATAGCCCCGCTCAATAATCTCCGGCATTTGCCGATAGAAAAAAGTAAGCAAAAGGGTGCGAATATGCGCCCCATCCACATCCGCATCCGTCATAATAATAATCTTATGATAGCGCAGTTTTTCAATATTAAAATCATCCCGCCCAATCCCCGTACCAAGCGCCGTTATCAATGTCCGTATCTCATTGGAAGAAAGCATCTTATCAAAGCGCGCCCTTTCCACATTGAGAATCTTCCCCCGCAAAGGTAGCACCGCCTGATTAGCACGATTGCGCCCCTGCTTGGCAGACCCCCCCGCACTATCGCCCTCAACAATAAAAAGCTCACAGCGCGTAGCATCGCGCTCCTGACAGTCCGCAAGTTTTCCCGGCAATGCCGACAAATCCAACGCCCCCTTCCGCCTCGTCAGCTCACGCGCCTTCCTCGCCGCCTCGCGCGCGGTTGCGGCTTCCACGACCTTTTGCAGGATAAGCTTCGCCTCGTTTGGATGCTCCTCAAACCAGTTCCCCATCTCCTCGCCCATCGCCCCTTCCACCACGGGGCGCACCTCAGAGGATACAAGCTTGTCTTTCGTCTGGCTAGAAAACTTAGGGTCAGCAACTTTCACCGATAACACACAGCTCAAGCCCTCGCGACAATCATCACCGGAGATAGCAATTTTATCCTTTTTCTGCGTGACAACCAGATGAGAAAAATTATTAATGGTGCGCGTCAGCGCGGCGCGCAACCCCGCCAAATGCGTCCCCCCATCCCGCTGGGGAATATTATTGGTAAAGCAAAGCACATTCTCATGATAGCTATCATTCCACCACAGCGCCGCCTCCACCTGAATATTATTGCTCTCCGTCTCAATATGAATAGGCTCCGGCAGCAGCGCATTTTTCGTGCTATCCAAATATTGCACAAACCCGCTCAGCCCCCCCTCAGCATCCAACCTCTTCTCCTTCGGCTCAACCCCCCTATGGTCAGCAAGGGTGATATGGACACCCGAGTTCAAAAAAGCAAGCTCCCGCAAGCGGTGCTCCAATGTATTAAAATCAAACTCCGTATGCGTGAACACATCATGGCTTGGATGAAAAACAACCTGCGTCCCGCTCTTCCCCTTCGCCTCGCCCTCATCTTTGAGCGGTGCCACCGCCTTGCCATTTTCAAACCGAATGGAATATTTCTTATCATTGCGCCAAATGGTCAGCACCAGCCAATCGGATAACGCATTAACCACCGACACCCCCACCCCGTGCAACCCGCCTGAGATTTTATAACTATTCTGGTCAAACTTTCCCCCTGCATGAAGCTGGGTCATAATCACCTCAGCGGCAGACACCCCCTCGCCCTCATGCACCTCAATAGGAATACCCCTGCCATTATCCGAAACCTGCACCGCCCCATCGCCCAGCAGCACCACCTCAACGCTATCGCAATGCCCCGCCAGTGCCTCATCAATGGAATTATCCACGACCTCATAGACCATATGATGAAGACCGGTACCATCATCCGTATCGCCAATATACATGCCCGGACGCTTCCGCACCGCCTCCAGCCCCTTTAATACCTTAATGGAGTCCGCACCATATTCTTCTGATTTCGCCACTGGTGGCTGCGTTTCTTTTTGAGGCTTTTCTACTGCCTCTTTTACTGCCTTTTGAGGCTCTGATTTTTTCGTCATTTATACTTCCGATTCAACACCCTTATCTTACAATTTTACGCCACATTCTTCAAGGCTTGCTTTCGCCTTGCGGCAGATGAAAAAGCTGTTTTTTCGGGCAATGCTCAAACAGGCTTTCATGCGTCCCGCTCATCCAAACCTGCCCGCCAATCTTGGCAAGCTCGCCAAACAAGGCTTTGCGATGGGGCGTATCCAAATGAGCCGAGATCTCATCAAGAAGCAGTAATGCCGACTTGCCACTGCTCGCCTTACAGATACGAGCCTTCGCCAAAAACAGCGCCAGCAATAACGCCTTCTGCTCCCCCGTAGAGCAAAGCGGGGCTGGCATATTTTTCGCAATATGATGAATATGAACATCACTCCGATGGGGACCGCTCAGACACCTCCCCGCTTTGGCATCCAGCCCCCGCCCCTCACATAAAGAGCGCGCAAAAAGCCCCTGTGCCTCCCCATGGTCTTTCTCCTTCACCACCATCTCCCACTCCCCATTGAGCTTCATATCCAAAGGCGGAAAGTTACCCCCATCAGCCCGCATCGCCTCCTCCGAAAGCCGCTCAAAAGCACTCAGCCGCAACTCCGCCAGATGAACCCCATTCACCGCCATTTCCCCCTCCACAGCGTTCAACCATTTCTCCCCCTCCCCCAATGCCAACAGCCTGTTTCTCTCCCGCATTGCCCGCTCATAAGCGGCAAGATAAAGGCTATATTCAGGAAATAACGCCATGCCAAAGCGGTCTAAAAACCGCCGCCGCCCCGAAGCCCCCTCCAAAAACAAACGGTCATGAGCAGGGGTCAGCCACAACATCGGCAGCACCCCGCCAAGCTCCCGCAATGCCAGCTTCGTGCCATTAATCCGCAATTGCTTGCTATTAGAATGAGGCGCACACCCCACCCCAACAGCACCCCCCTCCGCAATACGCGCATGCACCGACCAAGAGCCATCACCGCCCCTTTCGGCAAGCTCCGCATTTTTAGCCGAGCGCAAGCCCCGCCCGGGTGCAAGCAGCGATATCGCCTCCAATATATTGGTTTTCCCCACCCCATTCTCACCGACCAAAATCACCGCCCGCTTATCCCCCTGCGGAATAAGGCTAAGCTCCCCATGCGAGCGAAACCCCGTCAGCGTCAGCGCCTGAATAGCAGAATGAGCAATAGATTGTTTTACAGCCTCTGGCTTGGCAGAAGTTTTTCCCTGTGCCTTAGGCGGTGCCATAACAGCCTATACCCGCATGGGCATCAGCACATAGAGGAGGGTCTTATCCTCATCATCGGTAATGACAGCAGGGCTTCCCGAATCAGCAAAAGCAAAATTAACGGTCTTGCCCTCCATCTGCTCGGCGACATCCAGCAAATAATGAACATTAAAGCCAATCTCTATCGCCTCCGCCTTATATTCCACCTCCATCTCATCACTGGCAGAACCCGAGTCGGGATTAGAAACCCCAAGCGTCAATTGCCCCTTTTGCAGCGACAATTTAACCGCCCTCGTCTTATCATTACAGACCGCCGCCACCCTTCTCACCCCCTGAGCAAGTGCGGTAGAAGATATCTTCAACAGCTTATCATTTTCTTTCGGAATAACCCGATTATAGTCAGGAAACTTCCCATCAATCAGCTTAGAAAGAATCAACAAATTAGCAAAACTAACCATGATACGCGTCTCAGAAACCTCAATCCGCACCTCCTCCTCAACGCCCTCCAAGAGCTTCTGCAGTTCAATCACCGTCTTGCGCGGAATAATAATCTCCTTCATCGCCTTCGCCCCGCTTGGCAGCGGCAATTGCAAGCGCGCCAGCCTATGCCCATCCGTTGCCACCGCACAAAGATGCGCCCCCTTCTCGGCAATATGGAGATAAATCCCATTGAGATAATAGCGCGTCTCACCGGTAGAAATAGCAAATTTCGTTTTCTCAATCAGCCCCGCAAGATTGACCGCCGACATAGAAAACTTAACCGGCATTTTATCATCCGGCATAGAAGGAAAATCCTCATGCGGAAGCGATGGCAAGTTAAAATTAGACTTCCCCGAAACCAGCAATAGCTTCCCCTCGCTCGCCTCAATCTGAAGCTCCGCCCCATCGGGCAAGTTCAAAACAATATCATACAGCGTATGAGCCTGCACGGAAGCTGCCCCCTGCTTAGCAATTTGAGCAGGTATCTGCTCAGAGATTTCAATTTCAAGGTCAGTTGAGCGAAGCGACAGCTTCTCCCCCTTCGTCTCCAACAGCACATTGGCAAGAATAGGAATCGTATTCCTCCGCTCCACCACACTTTGAACATGTTTCAACGCTTTCAGGAAGCTTTCGCGTTCTACAATAAGCTTCATATTTCACTCTCCTTTAGCTTGATGTGCCTCACCGCAAGTTAGCAAAAAGGCATAAAAGAGGGTAGCAATTTTAGAGTATAAAGGGATATTTTCTGTGGGAACTTTTCCCCATTTTCAGCCCCCACAAAAAACCTCAATAAAACCAAAGGGATAAAAAACGCCCCCCTTTCCTGCCGCCCCCTTTATTCGGTCAGCATATGGCTTAATAAATTGACATCTTCCTGCATATTCGTATCTGATTCGTATAATTGGGTAATTTTCCGAACCGCATGAATAACCGTCGTATGGTCACGGTTGCCAAATTTGCGCCCAATATCGGGCAGGCTTCTTGTCGTCATCTGCTTAGCGAGATACATCGCCACCTGTCGTGGTCGTGCCACCATGCGGGCGCGCCTTGGACCAACAAGCTCCCGCATAGAAACATTATAATATTCCGACACCTTCCTCTGTATCTCATCAATCGTAACCCGATGAGCGCTCGCCCTAAGCAAGTCCGAAAGAATGCTTTCCACCGTCTCAATCGTAGGAATTGCACTAGCATAAGAGCAATAGGCAAGCACCCGCTTCAACGCCCCCTCAAGCTCGCGCACATTGGAAACAATTTTCACCGCAAGAAATTGCAATATCTCCTCCGGCAACGCCTTCATGCCATGACTTTTGGCAAGGTGAGACGCCTTCACATGCACAATTTTCAGCCGAAGCGCATAATCCGCCATATCAATATCGGCAACCATCCCCGCAACCAGCCGCGAGCGGATATGCTCGTCCATGCCCTTCAACTCGGAGGGTGCACAATTTGCCGAAATAATAAGCTGCCTCTGCTCATCCATAAGCGCATTAAAGGTATGAAAAAACTCCTCCTGAATACGCTCCCTCCTCAAAAAGAACTGCACATCATCCAGCATCAGCACATCCACCTCCCGAAATCTGCGCTTAAAGCTCATCATATCCTTCATCCGCAACGCCATCACAAACTGGTTCATGAACTTCTCCGCCGAAATATAAACCATTTTCCTATGGGCATGTTTTTTCTGCATTTCCCACCCAATCGCATGCATCAGATGAGTCTTGCCAAGCCCCACACCCCCATAAATAAACAGCGGATTAAAAATAACCTGCTCCGCATCGGCAATCCTTCTCGCCGTAGCATGAGCAAGCGCATTGCTCTCGCCGACCATAAAGTTCTCAAACGTAAAATGCGGATTAAGCGCGGTGCCCCCATTAACAGGTGCCGACATCATATAAGGGCTCTCCCCCCCATTCCTAACCCGCCCGCCTTGCGGTCTAAACCCCTGATTATCATTGGTGCGAATAATCCTCTCCCCATCCCCCTTAGCACCCCCCCGCTTCTCTTGGGGAAGCATAGTGATGGTGCATTTCTTAATCTCAGGGTCAATATCCTGCCAATATTCCAGCAGACGGGAGGCATAATTGTTTTCTATCCAATTACAGATAAATCTTGTCGGCGCAAAAATATGCACCTCATCAAGCTCCACCTCAACCTGCAACGCCTTAAACCAGCTATTAAACACCGCCTCGCCCAGCTCCGCCCGCAAGCGCGAGCGTATGCTATTCCACGCCAACTGCTCCTGATTTTGGCTGCTTTTTTCCACTTCCATATCCCCACTTCCTTTCCCTATCTCTGCCATCTGCCTATCCCCGCTTCCCTATTCCTATCCCTTACCCCTTCCTCTATCTCCGCCTATTCCTTACCCCTGCCTCTATCTCTGCCTATTCCTTACCCCTACTTCACCCCTGCCTCACCCCTGCTTCCATGGAAGCTTCGCAAACTTCCACCCCTCCGGACCCTGCCTTTTACTCTCCGCATTTACCCCCCCCTCAAAACCATCATGCACATTGACAGAGGCAATATTCTCCCCCCGCATAGCAAGGGCTGCCTTTTGCGAGCGTTGCCCCGAGCGGCAAAGAAAAAGACAAAGCGCCCCCTCAGGCGAACATTCCTGCTCCGCCAAAAAACCCTTAACCTCATCAATAAAATTGGGATTTTCCTCCCCCGAAGGAAACCCCTGCCACTCAATAAACCCAACCCGCTTCCCCAGCTCCTCCAAAACCGGCACCCCCACAAAACTCCACTCCGCCACTGTCCGCACATCAATCAATTGCGCCTTAGGATTAGCTTTCAATTCCCCCCAAGCCTCACAAGAAGAATATTGCGGAACCCCCCCCCGCAAACTTTCAGACCCAGCACCAGACAAACCACCAACCAAAACATCATCCCTTCCGCCACTAGGTGACTTTTAACTTTTTGCACCCGCTAGGCGGGTTTTACTTTTTGCACCAACTATGTCCCTTTCAGGACTTGTGTTTTTTCGGCAACCCTCCTAAGAAGCCTGCCCCTAATGCAAGACAAAACTTCACCCCTCTCAAAAGACCCCTTGCCCCTTTCGGGCTTTGGTTTCTGTTAAGTTTTTTGTGCTTTTGGCTCTTTTGGGGAGCCTTTCAGCTATGGTTTTTTTCGCCTATAAAGGGAAAGCAAAAGTGCCTTCCCCCCTCATATTTTTCACCATATATAAGCCGTTTTCATTTAGCAAGCCTCGCCCCTACCCCCTAGCATTTTTCTTTTTCAACCTTTACGCTTTGCCTCGCAAGATGTAGAGGGTTTTTCTCTTTTTCTTCTAAATAATGGGGTATGCGGAATATAATTTTTTTTTTCAACCCAGCGATTTTTTTTCAAAAATAGGGAGCTAAAAAAAATAATCTGTACACGCTCTATTTTCTGTAAAAAGAGTAAAAATAAAATTATCTTTTTCTGCAAAGGCTTAGGAGATGGCGTTCACTTTTCTTGTCAAACGCGAAACTTTACGCGAAGCCGCACGGGCATGGATAAGCCCTTTATGCCCTGAGCGCATGATCTCAATTTGGGCATCCTGCATGGCGGAGGTGGCAAGTTTTTTATCTTTTGCTTCAATGGCGGTTTCCACTTTTTTAATGGCGGAGCGCATACGGCTGACCCTATCCTTATTGCGAGCGGTACGGCGCGCAATTTTGCGAATCATTTTTTTTGCCGATTTCATATTGGCCATATTATTTCTCTCCAAACGAGTTTCTGGCGGATTTTATAAGGCTTTGCACCCCCGCCGTCAAGAGCCTTATTCCAGTGTGCTCAGATGAAAAAGCAGCCTGGTGCTGCGCCCCTCTTTGCTCAGGATATGAATGGAAAAAACCTCCTCCTCACGGCTAAACACCATCCCCCCCTCCCGAGCCTTCCCCACCCAGCCAAGATTGGGCAGCACCTCGCCATAAAACTTCAGCAATTTTTGCGGACGCCTCGTCTGCATCTCCACCCAAAGCATCGCCCCCTGCGGTTTATCAAAAACCGCCCGCGAGCCGCCCACCTCCCTCATTTTCGGATATAGCGGAATATCACTATCAGGCGCAAGAAACCCAGCGGCACTGGCAACACCAAAAAACAGCAAAAAGACAATTATTTTTGACATGATGGACAATAAAAACTATTCCTACCCGCAAGAACAAGAGCCGCAATCCTACCACTACAACCCCTATGCAAGCAAGGCTTGCCCTTTTGATTATAGACCCGCCATTTCTTATGAAAATAGCCGGGCTTCCCCTCAATATCGGCAAAATCACGAAGCGAAGAGCCACCCGCCCCAATCGCCTCCCTCAACACCGCCCGAATAGCTGGCAGCAACGCCTTAACTTCCGCCCTCGTCAGCGAACAAGCAGGACGCTGAGGGGCAATGCGCGCCCGAAACAACGCCTCACAAACATAAATATTCCCAAGCCCCACCATAAAGCGCTGATTTAACAGCAGATTTTTTATCGGCGTCCTGAGCTTCCCCACCCGCTCCATAAACCAGCGCACCCCAATAACAGAATCAAAAGGCTCCGGACCCAACCCCACCAGATACGGCGAAGGAACATCATCCGCAACCAGCGACATAAACCCAAATCGGCGCGGGTCAACATAAAGCAGGCTTTGCCCATTAGAAAAATGCACCTGACAATGCCCATGCTTGGCGAGGCTCTCAGGCTTTTCCCCATCAGGCAGAATATGCAACCGCCCCGACATCCCCAAATGAATAAGCCACACCGCCCCCCCATCCAGGCGCACCAGAATATATTTCGCCCGCCTTTCCACCCCCTCAATCCGCCGCCCGACAAGGCTTTTCCTAAAGTTCGGCGGATAAGGAAAGCGCAAGCGTTTCTGCGAAAGGCTGACCCCCTCAACCCTCAACCCGACAATATGTTGTCGCAAGGCACGAATAATTGTTTCAACTTCAGGCAGCTCAGGCATGGCTGAAGCCTAGCATAGCGCACCATTATGGGCTATGGTATCGCCCATGAAAAAACAGATGCAAAAGCAGATGAAAAAACAAGTTTCATTCGGACGCAAAAAGGTGAAGGCAAGCGAAAAGCCCGCCCTCATAGACGGCATATTCACCAAAACCGCCCGCCGCTACGACATCATGAACGACATGGCGAGCATAGGGCTACACCGCCTCTGGAAGTCCTATCTCCTCACCCGCTTAGCCCTAGCAGGGCGGAAAAACTACCTCCTCATTGACGCCGCCGGCGGCACCGGCGACATCGCCATCGGCGCCGCCCGCCTGAACCCCAACATCAAAATACTGGTAATAGACAGAAACAAACCCATGCTAATAGAAGGCAAAAAGCGCGCCGAAAAAGCAGGGCTTTCCAAAACCATAGACTTCATACAGGGTGACGCCGAACACCTCTCCATGCCAGACAACACCGCCAATGCCTATAGCATCGCTTTCGGACTTCGCAACATCACCGACATCACCCAAGCCCTATCCGAAGCCCATAGAGTGCTCAAAAAAGGCGGGCGCTTTTTCTGCCTAGAGTTCGCCCCCCTCCCCCCCTCTTTATGGCAACGCCTTTACTCAGGCTACACCCTCCACATCGTCCCCACCTTAGGAAAGCTTGTCGCAGGCGAGCGCGCCCCCTATCGCTATCTCGCCGAAAGCATAGAAGCCTGGCACAGCCCCGAAGCCCTTTGCCAACACATCCAAAAAGCAGGCTTCCAAAAAACAGGCTGGAAAAAGCTAAGCGGCGGCATCGCCGTCCTCCACGAAGGATGGAAACCATAATGTTCGCCCCCAAACCCCGCCTGCGCCTCTCGCACCTAACGCTACCCTTCCGCATGGGCTTATGGTTCCTCTTCTATCGCCTCTTCGGCGGCACCTTCTGGCGCGCAAAGCTCCTCCACCGCTTAGGACCAAGCTTCATAAAACTAGGACAATTCCTAGCAACCCGCCCCGACATCATCGGCAAAACCCGCGCCGATGACCTAGCCCATTTACAAGACGCGCTTCCCCCCTTCCCCACCAAACAAGCCGTCAAGATTATAGAGAAGGATTTAGACGCAAAAATAAACGAATTATTCTCCGAGTTTAGCCGACCCCTCGCCGCCGCCAGCATCGCACAAGTACATAGAGCCAAGCTTAAAAAAGGCAAAAAATGGGTAGCCGTAAAAATCCTCCGCCCCCATATCGCCAAAAAACTACAAGCCGATATGGACGGCTTTTTCTGGATAGCCAAATGGGCGGAGCGTTTTTCCGCCCGCGCCAGACGGCTACGCTTCACCGAAACCGTAAAAACCCTCGCCCAAAGCGTGGCATTGGAGCTAGACTTACGCATGGAGGCAGCCGCCATTTCCGAGATGAGCGAAAACATCGGCACAGACAAAACCTTCCGCCTCCCCGCCCTAATCTGGTCGCATAGTGCCCGCCACGTCCTCACCACAGAATGGATAGAAGGCTTTTCCGCCAAGGATATCCCCGCCCTCAAAAAAGCCAAGCTCAACCGCAAAAAGCTTGCCGAGAGCCTACTCCAAAGCTTCCTCACCCACGCTTTGCGCGATGGATTTTTCCACGCCGACATGCATCCGGGCAATCTCTTCATTGACAAAAAAGGCGGCTGGATAGGCGTTGATCTCGGCATAATGGGGCGGCTTGGCGATAAGGAGCGCATGTTCCTCGCCGAGATATTATATGGCTTCGTAACCCGCAATTATGAGCGCCTGGCGGAGGTGCACTTTGAGGCGGGCTATGTAGATAAGGCACAAGACAAGCAGGCTTTCGCCCAAGCCCTGCGCGCCATAGGCGAGCCGATAATGGGCAAAAGCGCCGACGAGATTTCTATGGCAAAATTGCTCCTGCAATTATTTGAGGTCACCGAGCAATTTGACATGCACACCCAGCCGCAATTATTACTCCTGCAAAAAACAATGGTCGTCGTGGAGGGTGTCGCCCGCAATCTGGACTCGCGCGTCAATATATGGCAAGCCTCCGAGCCTATCCTCAAGCAATGGATAGAAGGCAAGCTTGGCGCCAAAGCACAGATAGAAAAGCTTGCCGAAGAGGTCAAAGCGCTCCCCAAAACCATTGCGCGTGCCAACGCCACAGCGCGCGCCCTAGAACAGATTGTCACCCTTGACGGCATTAAGCTCCACCCCGAAAGCGTAGAACGCCTCGCCCAAGCCGACCGAGAGCGCACAGGCTTTTACCTCAAAACCGCCCTATTCCTAGCCCTTATTGCGGGCGCAATTTTTTTACTGGCAATCGCAATAAAATAACTACACAAGCCAGATGTAAAACTCTATAGTGCAGGAATTATGATACAGAATAAACATATTCTCCTGGTAATCGGCGGCGGCATCGCCGCCGTAAAAAGCCAAATGCTAATAAGAAGCCTCCGCAACGAGGGTGCCGAAGTAGAAGTAGTATTAACCAAAGCAGGCAAACAATTTGTCACCCCGCTGAGCCTCGCCGCCCTCTCAGGCAACTCCGTCTATGAAAAACTATGGAGCAAAAAAGAAGCCGCCGAGATGAGCCACATAAACTTATCAAGGCGCGCCGATTGTATTTTGGTAGCACCCGCCACCGCCAATTTCCTAGCCAAAATGGCACATGGCATCGCCGATGATTTAGCCAGCACCCTACTCTTGGCAAGCAACGCCCCCATACTGGTAGCACCCGCCATGAACCCCCAAATGCTCGCCCATAGCGCCGTGCAAGACAATATCCGCCTCTTGGCAGAGCGTGGCATCCGTTTCATCGGACCCGAAAGCGGCGAAGCCGCATGCGGCGAAACCGGCGAAGGGCGCATGAGCGAGCCAGAACAAATCATAGAGGCGCTGAACATTTTCCTAGCCCAACCCCTCAAAGGCAAAACCGCCATGATAACCGCAGGTGCCACCAGAGAAGCCATTGACCCCGTGCGCTTCCTCTCCAACCGCTCATCGGGCAAGCAAGGCTATGCCATCGCTGACGCATTGGCAAAATTAGGCGCAAAGGTGCACCTCATAAGCGGTGCCAGCGACATCGCCCCCCCCAAAGGCATAGAAACCGAGCAAGTAGAAACCGCCGAGCAAATGCTAACCGCCTGCGAGCAAACCCTCCCCTGCCATATCGGCATCTTCACCGCCGCCATTTCCGATTGGCGCATTGCCAAAAAAGCCGCCCAAAAAATAAAAAAAAGCGCTGGCACTCCCCACCTCATTCTGGAAGAAAACCCCGACATCCTAGCCCATATCGGCACCCATAAAAAACGCCCTGAGCTGCTAATCGGCTTCGCCGCCGAAACCGAAAAACTATTGGAGCAAGCCAAAGCCAAAAGAAAAAGCAAATCCTGCGATTGGATAATCGCCAATAATATCAGCCAAGACATTATGGGCAGCGATGAGAACGAAATACACCTCATCAAACCCGCCTCCGCCCAACACTGGAAACGCATGAGCAAAAAAGCAATAGGCGAGCGTCTAGGCAATGAAATAGTTTCCTACTTTGAACAACAGGAATAAAATGACCAAAACCATCTGCCAAATCAAAAGACTGGAACACGGCAAAGGGCTACCGCTCCCCGAATATAAAACCGAACACGCCGCCGGCATGGATGTCTATGCCGCCATAGCAGAAGCCACCCCCCTCACTCTGCAAGCGGGCGGGCGAGCCATAATCCCCTGCGGCTTCGCGATGGCACTACCCCAAGGCTATGAAGCCCAATGTCGCCCCCGCTCTGGACTTGCCGCCAAGCACGGCATAAGCCTCGTCAACACGCCCGGCACCATTGACAGCGATTATCGCGGCGAGGTCAAAATCCTGCTCATAAACCATGGCAGCGAGGCATTTACCATTAAGCGTGGCGAGCGCATCGCCCAGATTATCATTGCCCCCATCACCCAAAGCCAATGGCAGGAGGTCAGCGAGCTTTCCGACACCGCACGGGGCAAAGGCGGATTTGGATCCACAGGAAAATAACCCCATGAAGTTCTCACGCAAAATGATAATGGGATTGGAAGCTGTCATAGACATCGCCACCCATAGCCGCCCCCACCCCGTCCAAGCCCGCGACATCACCAAAAGACAAGGCGTCCCCCAGCGCTATCTAGAACAAGTATTACAAGCGCTCGTCAAAGCCGACATATTACGCGGTGTGCGCGGTCCCAAAGGCGGCTATCATCTGGCGCGCGAGCGCCGCCGCATCTCCATAGCCGAGATTATTGAAACCATCTCCGAGATAGAAGACAGCCCGCAACTACCAAAGCTCCACTCCGAGCTTGGCGAAAAATTAATTTCCCCTTTGTGTAAAAAACTACAAAAGGATATAATGGCATCGCTATCTGGCATGAGCGTTGAAGATTTATGCAAGCAGGCACAGGAGAAGGGATTATCCATGAGCAAAGAAAGTGACTTTACGATATGAAAGGCGAAAGAGCATGACACATGGAAAAATCTACGAAAACATCACCGAAACCATAGGCAACACCCCGCTGGTACGCATCCGCAATATGGGCGGCGAGGCGGATATTGTCGCCAAATTGGAGTTTTTCAACCCGATGGCAAGCGTCAAGGACAGAATTGGCGTTGCGATGATAGAAGACCTAGAGCGCAGCGGTCGCATCAATAAAGACACCGTCATCATTGAGCCGACATCGGGCAATACCGGCATTGCCCTTGCCTTTGTCTGCGCCGCCAAAGGGCTGAAGCTCATATTGTGTATGCCCGAGAGCATGTCGCTGGAGCGCCGCAAAATGCTGATTATATTAGGCGCCGAGCTAGACCTCACGCCAGCTGACAAAGGCATGAAGGGAGCGATTGCGCGCGCCGAAGAGCTATTGGACAAATACCCAAACAGCGTCATGGCACAGCAATTTAACAACCCCGCCAATCCGGAGATCCACCGCAAAACCACCGCCGAAGAAATCTGGGCGGACACCAATGGCAAAGTAGACGCCGTCATTTGCGGTGTCGGCACAGGCGGCACGCTAAGCGGCGTTGGCGAGGTGCTAAAAAGCAAAAAGCCAAGCGTCAAAATGATAGCGGTAGAACCCGAAGACAGCCCCGTCATCTCAGGCGGCGAGGCGGGACCCCATAAGATACAGGGCATCGGTGCCGGCTTTATCCCCAAAAATCTCAATATGGACATGGTTGATGAGACCATCACCATCAGCAATGAGACCGCCTTTGCCACCGCCCGCGAGCTGGCAAAAAAGGAGGGCATCACAGGAGGCATCTCCTCAGGAGCGGCAATCTCCGCCGCCCTTGAGCTTGCAGGGCGCAAAGAATGGAAAGGCAAGCAGATAGTGGTGATAATCCCAAGCTTTGCCGAGCGCTATCTCTCCACCCCCCTTTTTGACGGATTATGAGCCTCAGCGCAGAGGAGCTAGAACGCTACCAACGCCACATCATCCTCCACGAAATTGGCGGTGCCGGTCAGCAAAAAATAAAACAAGCGCGTATCCTTATCATCGGAGCAGGCGGACTTGGCACGCCAATATTGCACTATCTGGCAGCCGCAGGCATTGGCAAAATTGGCATTGTGGATGATGATATTGTCAGCCTCAGCAATCTGCAAAGACAGCTATTTTACCAGACCGCCCATATCGGCAAAAAAAAAGTAGAGATTGCCGCCGCCCACAGCAAAGCCCAAAACCCCCATTGCGAAATAACCCCCCATGATGAGCGCCTCACCATTGAAAACATAGAACGCCTCCTGCAAAATTACGACATGATACTGGACGGCAGCGATAATTTTGCGACCCGTTTTCTGGTCAATGATGCCTGCTTTTTCCTCAAAAAAACCCTAATCTCCGCCGCCATAGCAGGCTTTAGCGGACAGCTTTCCAGCTTCCGCTCATGGGAAAGCCCCCAAGCCCCCAGCTATCGTTGCCTCGTCCCCCAAGCCCCCGACACCACCGAAGATTGCACCGAAAACGGCGTGCTAGGCTGCATAGCGGGCATGATGGGTTCGCTCACCGCATGGGAAGCCATCCGCCAAATCTGCAACATAGAAGAAACCATACTCAACAAACTTCTCCTGTTAGATGCCAAAAGCCTAACCATGCGAACCGTCAAATTAAACTGGAACAAAACCAACCCCCTCAACGGCACCGGCACCTGCGCAAAAAATTTGCTTGAGTTGCACCCCCCCCCTCCTGTCAAATAGCCCCATGCGATTCTTTTTCTTGATAGCGATAGTTCTCAGCACCCCCGCACTGGCAGAAAATGCCATTGAAGTGCAGAAAGACGAACAAGGCTACCCCTTCATGGCAAGCCTCAAGGCAAATAAAGCCAATATGCGTATCGGACCCGGTCTAAAATACCCCCTGCGCTGGATATATCAGCGCAAAAACCTACCCATAGAAGTCCTAGCAAGCTATGGAAGCTGGCGCAAAGTCAGAGATTATGAGGGCGATGAAGGCTGGATATGGCAAAAGCTACTCCGCAAAGAGCGTTATGTCATCATCCGCAAAAAACAAACCGCCCTCGCCCTCCACAGCCGACCCGGTCCCAATGCCAGAAGGCGCGCTTTGCTAGAAAGCGGTGTCATTGCGCGGCTCTCCCATTGCAAAGAAAACTGGTGCCAGCTCAGCAAAGGCGAGGTAAGCGGCTGGGCAGAACGCAAATATTTATGGGGCATTTATCCCTGGGAATGGAGCGGGGAGCGACAAAAAAACTAATCCAAATCCCCCGCCAGCGCCCCCCTCTGCTCCTCCCCAAGCTCCGCAATATGGCGATAATTCTCATGCCGAAACCCAATCTGCACCTTCGCATTGCTTGCCTTAAACGCCTTTATTTGCTCAGGCGAAAAATGAAAATGCAAAAAATGCACCGATGAAGTCTTGCCATCCGCACTGGTGCGCTCCACATCCTGCTCAGGTTTCGCAAAAATCTCTTCCTCCCCTGCAATAGCAATAAATGCCGAAAGCTCAATATCCGTCAGCGTCAAAAGCATATCATACCGCTTTTTAGCATCGGCAATTTCCAGCATCAGCGTCGCCACCAAATTATCCCCGCTCGGCACAAGCGGACAATACGCCGCAAGCTCATCGGCTAACTGCTCCTCCCCGCCCCGCTCAATATGAAGCATCTCCTGCACCTGATAGAGCATGGTGTCAAAACTTTCAAAATAAAAACAGGCAAAGGGTCCCACCTCAATACGGCGCGGTGCCTTAATCCGCTTTATCTCCGCCTTACGCTTGGCACGTTCCGCCTCATACGCCTCCACAGAAATAATATCCTCACGCCTCAAAGCCCTAGCCATTTTTCTCCTCCAATAAGCCATAAGATTTTGCCATAAGCTCCACAGGATGAGCAATGGCAAGTTTTTTCTTACTATCATCCTCCACCAATTGCCCCAAATGCTTCGCCGCCAATGGACACTCAGAAACCAACGTCCCCGCCTTCGTTTTCTCCACCATACGCGCCGCAGGCTTCCCATTTTTCACCGCCAGCTCATGGGTAGGCTTCAACACCCCAAATGTCCCCCCATGCCCCGAACACCGCTCCACCACAGAAGCCTCCGTATTCGGCAACAGCTTCACAAGCTCAAGCGCCTTTGGACCCATATTCTGCGCCCTAGCATGGCAAGCCAGATGAACCCCAACGCCCCCCGCAATCGGACGCATACCCTCAGGCAAGCCCTCCTTATGCGCAATATCCACCACATATTCCGTAATATCCTTCGTCGCCTCCGCAAGCAGCGCCACATTCTTATCCTTCGGCAACAACAGCGCCCATTCCTGCTTCAACATCAACCCACAAGAGGCAGTCAATGTAATGACCTCAAAGCCCTGCCTAATCTTTTCCGATAAAACGGCAGATATTTTCTCCGCCTTCTCCGCCACCTCCGAAAGCCGCCCCTGCTCCAAAATCGGCATGCCACAACATTCAGGATAGGCAAGCTCCACCTCCACCCCCAAATGCGAAAGCAGCGACAGGGCAGCCTTGCCCATATCAGGCGCATTATATTCCGTAATACAGCTCGTATAAATCAGCGCCTTCCGCTTCATCTTGGCACGCTTTTTCCGCACAAAAACCCCCCTCTTCATCGCCCCCCTCGCCCATTTCGTGAACGGCTTAGAAGAAAATCGCGGCAACACAACCCGCGCATCAATAGAAGCCACCCACTCCATCATTTTCCGCACAGGATAAAGCCTGCGCGCCGTAAAAAAATTGACCAAAAAAGCAATCGGGGCAAATAGCCGCCCATTGCGGTCTATCTTGGCAAGCTCACCCGCAATAAAGCTGGGAGCCTTGCCCTCCCTCGCCAGCACCGCCCGATGGCGCAACATCAGATGAGGAAAGTCCAGATTAAACTCATGCGGCGGCACATAAGGACATTTCGTCATAAAGCACATATCGCAAAGCGTGCAAGCATCAATGATAGAGGGAAAGCCTTCGGAGCTAACACTATCCAGCTCGCCCGTTTCACTATCATCAATCAGGTCAAAGAGTCTGGGAAAGCTGGAGCAAAGATTAAAACAGCGCCGACATCCATGGCAAATATCAAAAATACGCCTGGTTTCGGCATCAAGGGCGGCTTTGTCATAAAAGCTTTCCTCCTGCCAAGGGATGGGATGGCGTTCGGGTGCGCCCAATCCTCCTTCGCTCATTTTCGGAGCTAGCCGTCTAAGCTGTCAAGGGCTTTGGTGAAGCGACCGGCATGGGATTTTTCCGCTTTTGCAAGGGTTTCAAACCAATCGGCAATTTCTTCAAATCCCTCATCTCTAGCGGTTTTCGCCATGCCCGGATACATATCCGTATATTCATGGGTTTCCCCCGCAATAGCGGCTTTCAGATTATCGGAAGTAGAGCCGATAGGCTCGCCCGTTGCGGGGTCGCCGACCTCTTCAAGGAACTCCAAATGCCCATGGGCATGCCCCGTCTCCCCCTCAGCGGTGGAGCGGAAAACGCTGGCGACATCATTATATCCCTCAACATCCGCCTTTTGCGCAAAATATAAATATCTGCGGTTCGCCTGACTTTCGCCGGCAAAGGCTTCCTTAAGATTGTCCAATGTTTTTGATTTAGCTAATGACATGATTTATCTCCTCCTATTGTTCCCCCCTTTATAGCAGATGGGAAGCGGTTGTCAAGGCTTTTTAGAATAGTTATAATTAGCGAGCTTTCTCCAAATGGATAACAACATGCATCCCCGTCTGGCGCATGCCCTCCGGTATCGGAGGCAGCCCCTCCACCTTCAACGCCTCTTGGTCAATATCAATGAGCCGCCCCTCATCCTTAACAAAGAAATGCGAATGGTCATGCGTATTGGTATCAAAATAGGTACGGTTCGGCTCCACCATCGTCTCCCGCAACAGCCCAATCTTAGTAAATTGATTAAGCGTATTATAAATCGTGCCAAAAGAAATGCTCAACCCCGCCTTATCGGCTTCCCGCCTCAACCCATCAGCGGTCACATGGCGGTGCCCTTTAGAAAAGAGCAGCTTGGCAATTTGCAAGCGTTGCCCCGTAACCCGAAGCCCCGCTTTTCTAATCAGCGCCGCAATAGTATTCATATTTGTTTCTAGTGTTCGTGATTCTGCCATAATCCATGCTCCCTATTATAGAAGCGCACCCTTTTTACAAGGGGCATTTGAGGGCGATATTTTCTCCCCCGCTCTGTGATAAATGCTGTCATATTTTATAGGATTTGACAAGCTATTTTTACAATGAATAAAGAAAACCCCGATTTTGCGAAAAGTCTCTTTTTCTGTATGGTGTGGCGTGCTAAGGATATATTCTTTATATGAGCGAGGAGAGAAGAGATGAGCCGACGCCAAACAAGCTATTCCTATGAAGATTTACTGGCATGCACAAGGGGCGAGACCTTTGGTGCCGATAACGCCCAACTTCCCGCCCCCCCCCTTTTGATGGTGGATAGGATAGACAAGATAAGCGAGGAGGGCGGTGCTTTCAATAATGGGCACATCCATGCGAGCTTGGACATCAAGCCCGATTTATGGTTTTTCAAATGCCACTTCATCGGCGACCCCGTCATGCCGGGCTGTCTAGGGCTGGATGCCATGTGGCAATTATTGGGCTTTTATCTAGGCTGGCTCGGACACCCCGGCAAAGGGCGCGCTCTGGCAACCGATAAGGTAAAGTTTTTCGGACAAGTCCTGCAAGAGGTAAAGCTCGTAGAATATCATCTGGACATAAAGCGCATCATCACCGGACGCCTCAATATGGCAATCGCCGATGGTCGTGTTTCCGCTGACGGCAAAGATATTTACACCGCCAATCATTTGCGCGTCGGGCTAATACAACGACAAAAATAGGAGAGGATTTGTGAGAAGGGTAGCAATAACAGGCATGGGCATCGTCTCCTCACTGGGAGCCGATAAAAAAGCAGTAGAGGAGAGCCTGCGAGAAGCAAAGTCAGGCATCACCAGAGCAGAGGATTATGCCGCCAAAGGCTTCCGCTCCCAAGTGCACGGCGCCCCGCCCCTTACCGATGAGAAAATAGAGCAGCTCATTGACAAACGCCATAGACGCTTTATGGGGCGCGGCAGCGCATGGAATTATATCGCTATGGAGCAGGCGCTTACCGATTGCGGCATGACCAAAGAAGAAATTATGCACCCCCGCATCGGCATGATAATGGGAAGCGGCGGACCCTCCACCCGAACCATCGTAGAAGCGGCGCTCACCACCGAAAAAAGCAGCCCGCGGCGTGTCGGACCCTTCGCCGTCCCCAAAGCCATGAGCTCCACCGCCTCCGCCACGCTTGCCACCCCCTTTGGCATAAAAGGTGTCAATTATTCCATAAGCTCGGCTTGTGCCACCAGTGCGCATTGCATCGGCAATGGCGCCGAGCTTATCCAATGGGACAAGCAGGATATGGTCTTCGCAGGCGGCAGCGAGGATTTGGACTGGACTCTAAGCCTCCTCTTTGATGCGATGGCGGCGATGAGCAGTCAGTATAATGACACTCCCGAAAGCGCAAGCCGTGCCTATGACCAAAACCGAGACGGCTTCGTAATCGCAGGCGGTGCGGGCGTAATAGTGCTAGAAGAAATGGAGCGCGCCAAAAAGCGCGGCGCGCATATTTACGCCGAGCTAGTCGGCTATGGCGCCACCTCAGACGGCTTTGACATGGTACAACCCTCAGGCGAGGGCGCAGTAAGATGCATGCAAATGGCACTAAAAGGCTTAGACACCCCCGCCTATATAAACCCCCACGGCACCGCCACCCCCATAGGCGACCAAAGAGAAATGGAAGCTCTCCGCCAAACCTTCGGCACCAACATCCCCCCCCTCTCCTCCACAAAATCCCTAAGCGGACACTCACTAGGCGCCGCCGGCGCCCAAGAAGCCATCTACACCCTAATCATGATGAACGGAGGTTTCATGGCTGAAAGCGCCCACATCCAAACCCTAGACCCCAATTTCACCGACCTCCCCATCCTCCGCCAAACCCAACCCGCCAAAATCCCCCTAGCCCTAACCAACAGCTTCGGCTTCGGCGGCACCAACGCCTCCCTCGCTTTCAGGGCGGTCTAGACACTATAGATAGGGAAACCTATGAAAAAAAAACAAGAAATAAAACATATAGCAGTAAAAGATTTAGTCTTATGGACTGAAAACCCACGCGACCCGATAAGTAGCAATAGTAGCGACCAAGACATTGCCGATAGAGCTATTGAAAAAGACAGCAGGAAGCGCTGGAGTCTTAAGGGTCTATTTTCTAAGATGGGCGACGGATATGATTTCAGTGAACTTCCAACTATTGTTTATAAAAAAGGCAAGCCAATCGTTTATGACGGCAATAGAAGGGTTCTTATAGGAAAAATCATTCATGAATATGTTTCCGGATTTGATACTTCGAAATACCAAAATTTTGATTTTCCTGAGAAAATTCCCTGCAATGTCTGCAACAAGCAGACCGCTCTCCGAAACGTCCTACGCAAACATGCGGGCAAAGGGTCTTGGGATGCACTTGAGCGTGATATTTTTCTATACAAACATATGGGAGAGGACAAAAGCCTTTTCTTAAAATTTGAAGAAGCTACTAAGCTTATCTCTTCTTACAAAAAGCTTAATCAGGGATTTGTTAAAAGTGAAGTTCTCACAGAAGAAAATCTGAATACCTTAGGTTTTTTTGAAACCAAAAGCCACTTAACAACAACACATAAAAAAGAGATTGCAGAAAAGATTCTTAGCGCTATTGCCGAAGCAATCATTGAAAAACAAATCACCACTCGGAATAATAGGGGTGATATTTTAGGGATTTTACGTTCTACAACCGACATAAAAGAAATTAAACAGGATTGGTCTAAATCAAAATCACAAAAAAAACCTTTCAGTAAAAAAATTAAACCAACGAAACGCGTTCCCAAAAAGAAACATAAATTATTTGGCGGGAACAAATCTCCCATTGAGGATGGGGAGATTGGAAATCTCTATCTAGATTTACACGAAATGGAAAAAATGATTGGAAAGAAAGATGTTTCTGACAGTTTCCCATGCTTCATAAGAATGGGACTAAGGTTATTAGCCGAAGCGGCTGGAAAAGACAAAGATAGCAAAGATAAAAAACCGAATGATTGCATGAAGGGCTATGTGCAAAAGCATTTTGAAGACGCCAAAAATAGGCTAACTCATGATGAACAAAAAACACTCCATATTCAGAACATTCATACAAGTAAAGAATGCATTGACCTTTTACAAGCAAGCGCACATTCTTACACGGCAAATAATAACTACGAACAAACCATTGCGCTTTCACTGCTTATAGGCAAAATGCTTGAAATTTCTCACGGCAAAAAAAGCTAGAGCCATGCCATTATCTCTTTCCCCTTTGCGATATCCTGGCGGCAAGTCAAAACTTGCCCCCTTTATTAAGTCAATTTTTCGAGAAAACTCTTTAGAAGGAATGAAATATATTGAACCCTATGCTGGCGGTGCAAGCGTTGGGCTTTCTCTATTATTTGAAAATTATGTATCTCAAATAACCATAAATGATTTAGATAGATCCATTTATGCTTTTTGGCATTGCGTGCTTAATGAAACCGAACGCTTTTGTCGGAAAATTTCGAGAATAAAAATCTCACCTCATAATTGGCGTATCCAGCGCAATATTCAACGCAAGAAAGAGGAAGCGGATTTATTTGCTCTGGGTTTTTCCACTTTTTTTCTAAATCGAACAAATATTTCCGGTGTTTTGCGTGCTGGCATTATTGGTGGGTTTGAACAGAAAGGAAATTATAAAATTGATGCCCGCTTTAATAAGAAAAAGCTTATTGCCAGCATTGAAAGAATAGCCAGTTTTGGAGATAAAATTATCATAAAGCAAATGAACGCTTATCAACTAATCCGAGCCGATAGAAAAGAAACATTTCTCTATTTAGACCCGCCTTATGTCAAAAAAGCCAAAACGCTTTACTATAATTTTTACAATGAGGAAGACCATAAAAAAATAGCCAAGTCCATTTGCTCAAAAGAAAAATCACTTTGGGTTTTATCTTATGATAGATGTGCGCTCATCAATAAGCTTTATGGTCAACACCCCTCTCATTTGTCTTGGGATTTGGCCTATGGCACTTCAAATAAAAGAGGAAAAGAGGATATATTCTTACACCCAAAACTAAACTTTGAAGATTCAAGCAACTATCTTTAGTTCCCCCACCCACACAACCCCGCCTGCCTTTTTCCCCAAAGCCCTTCCCCTTCAAGGCTGTCTAGATGGCTACAGATAGGGGGGCAGTTCATTTTCATACTCTGTCCTAGTTGATAGTATGATAGAATCATGCGATTCTTTCAGGCGATTGTAATGAAGAAAAAATATACATTTATAGATCTTTTTTGTGGATTAGGTGGCTTCAGGCTTGGTTTTGAACCGCAAGGGTTTGAATGCGTCTTTTCCTCTGACTTCAATTCTCATATACAAGACACCTATGAAGCAAATTTTCAAGAAAGACCTTATGGAGATATTACCGAGATTGCCCCTAAGAAAATTCCTTGTTTTGACCTTTTAACTGCAGGTTTTCCATGTCAGCCATTTAGTATTTCTGGTCATAAAAAAGGTTTTGAAGATACGAGAGGAACGCTTTTTTTTGATGTCTGTAGGATAATCAAAAAACATCAACCAAAAGTAGTTGTTCTTGAGAATGTCAAACACCTCATTCATCATGACAAAAAGAGAACCCTTAAAACAATAATGACCTCATTGCAGGATTTGGGATATTTTGTGAATTATAAAGTTTTGAACGCAACAGATTTTGGGTTACCTCAAAATCGTGAGAGAATTTTTATTATCGGCTCCAAGAGAGATTTCTTCCTCTTTGAAAACCTTGACTTGCAACCTGCCCCCCCCTTAAAGGAATTTTTAGACTCCTCAGGAAATCATGAATATTTAAACCCATCAGAATATACGCTACTCAATGAAGGTGTTTATAAAAAACAACCCGGTTCGGGTTTAATTTTTATTGGATATAGAAATAAAAATGGTTTCAAGAGAGGCATTAGACCTAACACGCTACACCTCAATCGTGTTCATAGGCAGCCAAATAGAATTTATTCAGTAGAAGGAAATCACCCTACCATTCCTTCGCAGGAAACTGCGGGACGGTTTTTTATTTACGAACCCGAAAAAGACAGCGTTCGAAAGATGACAATCAATGAATGTTTCAGGATAATGGGATTCCCAGATGACTATAAAAGAATTAGTCCTTGTGGAGAACAATACAAACAGATTGGCAATTCAATTCCGATAAATATAGTTTCTGCGATTGCTGATGAGATTATTAAACAAGGACACTTAGAAGATGGAAAATCATGCAAAAAAATTGTTAGAATTGATTGGAAAGACAAAGACGAGCAATACGAACTTGCCGTCTAAAGTTTCAAGAAATCTAACAAAAATTTGTGAAAACATTGAAGGTCAGAAGGGAGTTTATACCGTCTTGCTGACGCTCGGCATTCATAAGATTTTATTTCCTTCCCAAGATATTAGATATTTTCAAGAAAAGATGAAACGCGGATTTTCAGGCAGGTCAATTGACACAAAATATATAACTCCTACCCTTAAACAAAATGGCTTGCCTTCTATGGCTGAGTCGGGATGGTTAACCAGAAGCCTGGAGCAACCATATCCTTATTTAAAGAACTACAAAGGCAGAATTCAGAAAGTAAAATATGAGTTTCTGGAGATTGTTGACTTTATACAAAAACATCCAGAAAAAGCGGAGGCAGTAGTTTTAAATATCTTAAAGGAAGCTATTATTCTGAGAGATAGGCATAGAGTCAGTATACAACCAATTAAAAATCCTGATAAATTATCTATTTCCATAATCTTGTCTGTATTGGAACAATATCTTAACGAAAATTTTTCATTCGCTGGAGGGTCAAAGTTGCCGGTAATTATGTTTTTTTCTCTATATCAAGTTCTTATAGATGAAGTTGATAGATATAAAGGAAAAAATCTTAAAGAGTTAGCAAGCCATACTTCACCAGATAGTAGGTCAAAATCAAGTGGAGATATTGAAATTAGTGATACTGCAGGCTTGTTTGAAGCAGTAGAGATAAAGTATGAGGTTGAAATTTCATCTCACATTGTGAACAGGGCAATTGAAAAAATTCACATCCATAACCCGAAACGATATTACATCTTATCAACCAAGTATATTGCTAAGAAGGATTATAAAGAAGTAAGAAAAAAGATTGCAGAACTAAAAAACAATCACGGCTGTCAACTAATTATCAACGGGCTGATACCAACCATAAAATATTATCTTCGTCTTTTGGATAAAGTGGATAAATTTATAAATCGTCTATCTGAAAATATTGTAAATGATACAGAATTGAAGATTGAACATAAGACCAAATGGAAAGACTTGATTAAAAACCTTAATTCTTAACCCCCCCCAAAAAAAATTTGGTGGAGCCAGGCGGGATCGAACCGCCGACCTCTTGCATGCCATGCAAGCGCTCTCCCAGCTGAGCTATGGCCCCATAAAATCAGATGCGCGCATGGATACCGACATTTCCCCCAAAAATCAAGCGCCTAGGCGCGTTGCTGCGCCCCAAAGCGCGCCCCTCAACTATCATCCTCACTATGCGCCGCAGGCTTAATAATCCCGACCACCGCCTCGCCGCCATCATCCTCTTCGCCCTCAATGGTGAGGTTATCCTCCTCATCATCGTCTTCAATATCCACATCATCGGTTTCCAGCTCAGGGATAGCCAGCTCATCCTCTTTCCCCTCGGGTTTTTCGGCGGCTTCCTCCACAACAGCACGCTCGCCAGGCGGCTTGGGACGCTTACGGGCTTGCGGCTCAATAAACTCCATATTACATTTCGGGCAGATAATAACCTCCTTATTAAGGTCATAAAACTTGGCACCACAATGGGCGCATACTCGCTTCGTTCCGAGAGAAGGTTTGCTCACAATCATATCCTCCGCTAAATTGATTTTGCGCTATCATATATATAGCGAGAGAGGAATACAAGCAATGAGCGGAAAAAGCTATAGAGCAGAAAAACCCCTGAGCGGCGAGTTCAAACTCGCAGGCGACAAATCCATTTCCCACAGGGCAATATTATTGGGCGCATTATCCATAGGCGAAACCAAGATAAGCGGACTCTTAGAAGGCGAAGACGTATTGGCAACCGCCACCGCTTGCCAAGCGCTCGGCGCAGAAATTACCCACGACAAAACCCACTGGAAGATTCACGGACGCGGCACCGAAGGCTTCCGCTCCCCCACCGAACCCCTTGACTTCGGCAATAGCGGCACAGGAATACGCCTCGCAATGGGCGCCATAGCGGGCAGCTCCATTGAAGCCCATTGCACGGGCGATGCCTCCCTACAAAACCGCCCTATGGGACGCGTAATAAAACCCCTCGCCCAAATGGGCGCGCAAATAGAAGCACGCGACAACGAATACCTCCCCCTACACATCAAACAAGGAGCAGGACTTATCGGCATTGAACACCGCCAGCAAATAGCATCCGCCCAAGTAAAATCCGCCGTGCTACTGGCAGGGCTTGGCGCCAAAGGCACCACGCGCGTGATAGAACCCATAGCCAGCCGCGACCACACCGAAAAAATGCTCAAACTCTTCGGCGCCGACATCACAACAGAGCCCTATGAACAAGGCAGCACCATCACCCTACAAGGCAAAGCCGAGCTTATTGGACAAAGCATAGAGATTCCCAAAGACCCCTCCTCCGCCGCCTTCGGTGCCGTAGCCGCCTGCATGGTAGAAGCCTCCCATATCCGCATGAAAAACATCATGTGCAACCCCGCCCGCGACGGGCTATGGAAAGTGCTGGAAATGATGGGCGCCGAAATAAAAAAACAGGACGCAGGCACAGCATCAGGCGAAAAAATGGCTCATTTTGAAATCCGCCACAAACCCCTTAACGGCATAGACGTCCCAAAAGAGCTTGTCCCCAGCATGATTGACGAGTTCCCCATATTGGCAATGGCGGCAAGCATTGCCGAGGGCGAAACCCATTTTCGCGGCTGGGAAGAGCTACGCGTCAAAGAGAGCGACCGCCTCGCCAGCATCGCCGCCGGGCTAAAAGCAAATGGCGTCCCTTTCAAAGAATATGAAGACGGCATGACCATCATCGGACAAGGCGGACAGGTCAAAGGCGGCGGCTTTGTCAAAACCAACCTTGACCACCGCATCGCCATGAGCTTTGCCATATTGGGGCTTGCCGCAAAAACCCCCATAGAGATAGACAGCCTCGCCCCCATCGCCACGAGCTTCCCCCGCTTTTGCGAAAGCCTAACTGCCATTGGCGGCAGAATAGAGCAGGGCGCATGACCCCCATAATCGCCATAGACGGACCCGCCGCCTCAGGCAAAGGCACGCTGGCACGAGGCATCGCCAAGCATTACGATTACGCCCATTTAGAAACAGGACTTCTATACCGAGCCATCGCCCAATCCATGCTTGAGCAAAACGCCAATATCACCGACACCGCCACCCTTTTACACACCGCCGCCAAACTGGACACCACCCACCTCACCTCCCCGACCCTCCACGACAAGCCGATAGGCGAGGCGGCATCCAAAATTGCCCAAAATGCAAAACTGCGCCAAGCCATTTTGGGCATACAGCGCAATTTTGCCAAAAACCCGCCCAATGGCAAAAAGGGCGTGGTCATGGATGGGCGCGATATCGGCACCATCATCTGCCCTGACGCAGAAGTAAAATTATTCGTCACCGCCAAGCTGGAAACCCGCGCCCACAGACGCTTTCTGGAGTGGCAAAAGCAGGGCAAAACCATAAGCGAGGCAGAAGTCCTCGCCGAGATTAAGGAGCGCGACCGCCAAGATAGCGAGCGCAAAACCGCCCCGCTCATAAAATCTGCCAATGCCCACTTGCTAGACTGCTCTAATTTGAGTATAGAAGCAGGCTTGGAAAAAGCGATTGCCATCATTGAGCAGACGCTAGGATGAGCCTCACAGAGGAAGACCGCTCCTTATAAAGAGCAGGCAAACGAAAAGAAACAATATGTCCAACACCACCACCCCCCCCAATATGAACCCCGCCCGCGAAGAGTTCGCCAGCATGCTGGAAGAAAGCCTCGGCACCAATACCGCCCTTGAGGGCAGCGTCGTCAAAGGCAGAATAACGGCGATAGAAAATGATTTTGCGATAGTGGATGTCGGGCTGAAAATGGAAGGGCGCATTGCCCTTGAAGAGTTTTCCCCCTCCAATAAGGGTGATGGCTTAAGCATAGGCGATGAGGTTGAGGTCTATCTGGAGCAGATAGAAAACTCCGCCGGCGAAGCCGTCCTATCGCGCGAAAAAGCCCGCCACGAAGAAGGCTGGGAAGAACTTGAAGCCCTTTTCGCCGCAGAGGAAAAAGTAGAAGGCATTATTTTCGGACGCGTCAAAGGCGGCTTCACCGTTGACCTAAAAGGCGCGACCGCCTTCCTACCCGGCTCACAAGTGGATGTCCGCCCCGTGCGCGACATCACCCCGCTCATGAACCGCCCGCAAAACTTCCAGATTCTCAAAATGGATAGACGACGCGGCAATATTGTCGTATCGCGCCGTGCGATTATGGAAGAAACCCGCGCCGAGCAGCGCAATGAGCTTGTCCAAAACCTGCAAGAAGGCAATATAGAAGAGGGCATCGTCAAAAACATCACCGATTACGGCGCCTTTATTGACCTTGGCGGCGTGGACGGACTTCTCCACGTCACCGATATTGCATGGCGGCGCATCAACCACCCCTCCGAAGTCTTGGCGATAGGCGACAAGATTAAAGTCCAGATTATCAAGATAAATCAGGAAACCCAGCGCATCTCGCTTGGCATAAAACAGCTTGAAGACGACCCATGGCAGGATATTGAAAACCATTACGCCATTTCCAGCAAGCATAAGGGCAAGATTACCAACATCACCGATTACGGCGCTTTCGTTGAGCTTTCCAGCGGCATTGAGGGTCTTGTCCATGTATCGGAAATGAGCTGGGTCAAGAAAAACGTACCACCCGGCAAGATTGTCTCCACCTCCCAAGAGGTAGAAGTAATGGTTCTGGAAGTAGACGCCCCCAAACGGCGCATTTCGCTAGGGCTGAAACAATGCCAAGAAAACCCATGGCAGCAATTTGCCGAGCAGACCAAAAACGGCGACCAGTTCAAGGGCGAGATTAAAAACATCACCGAGTTCGGGCTATTCATCGGGCTGAACGAGGATATTGACGGCATGGTGCATATGTCCGATTTATCATGGACAGAACCCGGCGAAAAAGCCCTCGCCAAATATAAAAAAGGCGAAAGCGTAGAAGCCGTAGTCCTAGAAGTAGACATTGAAAAAGAGCGCATCTCGCTTGGTATCAAACAGCTTGCGGGCGACCCGCTGGATATGCTGAGCCAGGATATTAAAAAAGGCGATGTCGTCACCTGCACGGTAACAGCGGTCACCGAAGGCGGGCTGGAGGTCGCCATCGGCAAGGATGCCATCACCTGCTTCATTCGCAGAGGCGATTTATCCCGCGAGCGCAGCGAGCAACGCCCCGAGCGTTTTGCCGTAGGCGACAAGGTGGATGCCATGCTCACCAGCTTTGACAAAACAGGGCGCAAAATATCCCTCTCCATCAAAGCCCTTGAGATTGCCGAAGAAAAAGAGGCAGTCGCCCAATATGGCTCCTCCGATAGCGGTGCCTCTCTCGGCGATATTCTCGGTGCGGCATTAAACCCCAAAGACGAGGAAGCTAAACCAAAAGAAGAAAAGAAAGAGGCGAAGCCGAAAACCGAAAAGAAAGAGGCAAAGCCCAAAGCCGAAAAGAAAGAAGCCAAACCCAAAGCCGAAAAAGAAGCCAAGCCGAAAAAGGCAGAAGCAAAAGAGGATTAACCGCCCATGACCCCCGAAAGCCTGCAAGCGGCACAAGCCACAAAGCGAGCCAAAAGATGGCGGTTATTTTTCTGGTTATTGCTGATATTCTCCATAGGCGGCATGGTGCAATATTTTGCGGATGATGGCGGCACGCTCCCCTTTGAGGAGCATATCGCCTATCTCAAAATTGAGGGAGTCATCAGTGAAAACACCACCCTCATCAAAACCCTTGCCGATATTGAGAAAAACAAAAAAGTCAAAGCGGTATTCATCCACATCAACTCACCCGGCGGCACCGTCGCAGGTGCTGAGGCAATCTATAATGAACTGCGCCTGATAGCCGAAAAAAAACCAGTGCTGGCAATGATGGGCGAGATGGCAACTTCAGGCGGCTATATTGTCGCACTTGGCGCCGACCACATCCTCGCTTATCAAACGAGCCTGACCGGCTCCATCGGCGTATTATTCTCATGGCTCCAACTTTCCGAAATGATGGAAAAGCTCGGCGTCAAAGCCCATGACGTCAAAAGAGGCGAGCTGAAAGCCGACCCCAACCCCTATACAGAGCCTAGCAAAGAAGCCCTATCCGCAATGGAGGGTCTCATTGAAGACGCCTATAACTGGTTTGTCGCCCTCGTAATGGAGCGCCGCGACATGGAAAAACCCTATGCCGAAAAGCTTGCGGATGGTCGCCTTTACACAGGCAGACAGGCGGTTTTGCTGGGTCTGATTGACGAGATTGGCAGCCAACGCGAGGCACGCCTTTGGCTTGCCGACAAGCATGGTCTGAAAAAAGATTTGAAGCTTGTTACTTATAATGATAAAAAGGAGACAGGGCTTTTAAGCCTATTATTGGAAGGGGACACGGGGAAGTTCATGAAAACAATATTCGGAACAGGAGCGACAATGCACCGCTACTCCCCTAACGGTCTTCTCAGCCTTTGGCAGGGTAGATAAAAGGAGAGGGAAATGGTCAAGTCTGAATTGATAAAGGTGCTGTCTGAGCAGTATCCGCATTTGCGCCAGAAGCATATTGTCAAGATTGTTGATGTTATCTTTGAGGAGATAAGCAAGGCGTTGCAGAACGGCAATCGCGTTGAGCTTCGTGGTTTTGGTGCTTTTTCGGTGAGGGAGCGCAAGGCGCGCATGGGGCGCAATCCCCGCACGGGCGAGCCGGTGCAGGTGGAGCGCAAAAATGTGCCCTTTTTCCGCACGGGCAAAAACCTGCGCGAAAAGCTAAATAGCTAGTCTGAAAAAAGGGATTATGATATAAAAAGGCTTATGAGAGCCTTTCCCAATCCGATATTCTGCGCCCTGGATATGCCCGACCTTAACAGCGCAATCTCGCTCATCCACGAAATAAAACCCCATATCGGCGGCGTAAAGATTGGCATGGAGTTTTTCTATGCCACCGGCAATGAAGGCGTAAAAGCAATCGCCGAGATAGGCTTACCCATTTTCCTAGACCTCAAACTACACGACATCCCCAACACGGTTTTCGGCGCCCTCAAATCCCTCCTGCCCCTCAAGCCCGCCATCATCAACATCCACCTCGCAGGCGGCAGCACAATGATGGCAAAAGCCCGAGAGGCAGTAGATGATGCAAATAGCGAAACCCTCCTCATCGGAGTCAGCGTCCTAACCAGCCTAGAAACCGCCGACACAGAAGCCCAAGTCCTAGCGTTTGCCCAAGAAGCAGCACGACAAGGGCTAGACGGCATTGTCTGCTCCGGCAAAGAGCTGCCCATAATCCGCAAAAACATAAGCCCCGACTTCCTCTGCATCACACCCGGCATTCGCCCCCAGTCAGAAAACAGCCACGACCAAAAACGCACCACCACCCCCCAACAAGCCATAGAAATGGGCGCCGACATCCTCGTAATCGGCAGAGCCATCACCGCCGCCGCCAACCCCAGCAAAGCCGCCAAAACAATATGGGAAGAGATAAAACCGCTATGCAAGTAAAAATATGCGGACTAACCAATATACAAGACGCCCAAGCCGCCCAAGAATACGGCGCCGATATGGCAGGTTTCGTATTTGACAAAAACAGCCCCCGCTATATCTCCCCCCAAACCGCAACAGAAATGCGAGCCCTAACCATTCCCCGCATTGCGCTCAGCGTCAACGCCAATGATGATGAACTTCAAACCATGATAGACGCCTTAGCCCCCCAATTCCTACAACTACACGGCAGCGAAACCCCCGAGCGCGTAAACCAAATCTCCGAAAAGTTTGGCATAAAGATAATCAAAGCGCTCGGCATAGCAACCAAAACCGATTTAGAAAAAGCCGCCCATTATAATGTCGCTTATTTATTACTAGACGCCAAAGCAGGCGAAAAACCCGCAGGCGGACAAGGCACCCCCTTCAACTGGAACATCCTCACCGACTGGCACACGCATAAAAAATGGATATTGGCAGGCGGTCTAACCCCCCAAAACATCCAAACCGCCATCCAACAGAGCAACGCCCAAGCCGTAGATGTTTCCTCAGGCATAGAACGCACCACAGGCAAAAAGGATTTGCAATTTATGCGGGATTTTATCACTCTTGCAAAAAACCTTTAGCAGGGGGTAAAACAATGACCCAACCCGACAAGAATGGACGCTTTGGCGAATATGGCGGACGCTTTGTAGCCGAAACCCTAATGCCCCTAATTTTAGAGGTAGAAGCCGCCTATGAAGCCGCCAAAAAAGACCCCGCTTTTCAAAAACAACTAGACAGCCTCCTCCACGAATATGCAGGACGCCCCAGCCCCCTTTACTTCGCCGAACGCCTAACCGACCACTTCGGCGGTGCCAAGATTTACATGAAACGCGACGAGCTAAACCACACTGGCTCCCATAAAATAAATAATTGCTTAGGACAGATTCTACTGGCAAAGCGCATGGGCAAAAAAAGAATAATCGCCGAGACGGGTGCGGGACAACATGGCGTAGCGGTCGCAACCATGGCAGCCCGCTTCGGCTTAGAAAGCGTAATCTTCATGGGCGCCAAAGACATGGAGCGCCAAAAGCCCAACCTCTTCCGCATCCGCCTCTTAGGCGGCGAGGTCAAAGAGGTCAAAACAGGCTCTGCCTCCCTCAAAGATGCGATGAATGAAGCCCTGCGCGATTGGGTCGGCAATGTTAAGGACAGCTTTTACCTCATCGGCACGGTCGCAGGACCCCACCCCTATCCGCAAATGGTGCGCGACTTCCAGTCCATTATCGGGTGCGAGGTCAAGGAGCAATTGGCGAAAAGGGAAGGGCGGCTGCCCGATATTTTGCTCGCCTGTCTTGGCGGCGGCTCCAATGCGATGGGTCTGTTCCACCCCTTTCTGGAAGAGAAGCACGTCAAAATGATAGGTGTGGAAGCCGCAGGCAAAGGCTTACAAAGCGGCAAGCACGCCGCCTCTCTGAGTAGCGGCAAAAAAGGCGTATTACACGGCAATAAAACCTATCTCCTACAAAACAAAGACGGACAGATAGAGGAAGCCCACTCCATCTCCGCAGGGCTAGACTATCCCGGCATCGGACCCGAGCACGCTTACCTCAAAGACAGCGGCAGGGTAGAATATGTCTCCGCCACCGACAAAGAAGCAGTCGCCGCCTTCCAACTTTGCGCCAAATTAGAAGGCATCCTCCCCGCCCTTGAGCCAGCCCATGCCCTTGCCCATCTGGCAAAAATAGCCCCCAAGCTGGACAAGCAAAAGCTTCTCATCATCAATATTTGCGGGCGCGGCGACAAGGATATTTTCACCATAGAGGAATATCTCTCATGAGTACGGGGCGCATCAAAAACTGCTTTGCGCGCCTCAGCCAAGAAGGGCGCACAGGGCTTATCGGCTTCTTCATGGCAGGCGACCCCGACCCCAAAACCTCGCGCGAACTTATACACGGCGCCATTGAGCGCGGCGTTGACATCATAGAGCTTGGCATCCCCTTTAGCGACCCAATGGCGGACGGCAAAACCATACAAGCCGCAGGACAGCGCGCCTTACAGGGCGGACAAACCGTCAAAAAAACCCTCAAGCTCGCCGCCCGCATCCGCAAAAAACACCCCCACACCCCCCTACTCCTCATGGGCTATTACAACCCAATATACCATTACGGCGTAGAGCGTTTTCTAACCGACATGACCAAAGCCGACCTTGACGGACTAATAATCGTAGACACGCCGCCCGAAGAAGACCAAGAAATATGCCTCCCCGCAAAAAAAGCAGGCATTGATTTCATCCGCATGGCAACCCCGACCAGCAATCCCGACCGCCTCAAAAAAATAACCAATAATGCGGACGGCTTCCTCTATTATATCAGCGTCGCTGGCATAACCGGCACCCAATACGCCCATAGTGACGACACCAGCAAAGCAATGGCACATCTCCGCAATTTCACCAATCTCCCCATCGCCGCAGGCTTTGGCATAAGGCACCGCGATCAGATAAAGCAGCTTTGCGGCAAGGCAGACGCCATTGTCATCGGCTCCGCCATTATAGACGAGCTTGCCTATAGCCTTGACAAGCAAGGGCACGCCCAGCCCCACACGCTCCGCTACACGCTAGATTTCATTGAGAAACTTGCAGAAGCAGTACGAAATGGGGCAAAGTAGCAGGCATGAACTGGATTAAAAATATTGTCCCCCCCGGCATGGCAAAAGTTTTCCGCCGCGATGATAATGACAGCTCGCTCTGGACGAAATGCCCAAAATGCAGCGAGATGGTTTTCCACCGCGATTTAGAAAGCCACGCCTATGTCTGCCCCAATTGCGACCACCATATGCGTATAAACCGCAAAAGCCGCTTTGCCAGCCTCTTTGATGAGGGCAAATATGAGGAGATAAAAGGACCCGAAGTTCCCCACGACCCCCTCAAGTTCCGCGACAAGCAGAAATATAGCGACCGCCTCAAAGATGCCCGCAATAAAACAGGCGAGCGCGATGCCGTCAGTATCGGCATCGGCACCATAAATGGCGCGCGCGCCGTGGTAATTGTGCAAGATTTTTTCTTCATGGGCGGCTCGCTCGGCATGGCTTCAGGAGAGAACATCATCACAGGGCTTGCCGAAGCGATAAAGCGCGAGCTTCCCCTCATCATCGTCACAGCGGCGGGAGGGGCGCGCATGCAGGAGGGCATTTTATCCCTCATGCAAATGCCAAGAACCACCGTGATGGTGCAGGAAATGCGCGCAAAAAAACTGCCCTATATCGTCGTCCTAACCGACCCGACCACAGGCGGCGTCACCGCCTCTTACGGCATGCTCGGCGATATCCACATTGCGGAGCCGGGCGCCCTTATCGGCTTTTCGGGACCCCGCGTCATAGAGCAGACCATCAGGGAGAAGCTTCCCAAAGGCTTTCAACGCTCCGAGTTTTTGCTAGACCACGGCATGGTAGATATGATTGTCCACCGCCATCATTTACCCGAAATGCTCGCCCGCCTCATCGGCTTCCTGACCAAAAAGAAACATGACGGATAGCCAAACCCTGCTCACCGAGCTGAGCAAGCTCCACAACAAAGAAATAGATCTCGGCTTAGACCGCATCACCCGCCTATTGACCGCCTTAGGCGTGCAACCAAAAACCATGCAAACCAGCATCCACATCGCAGGCACCAACGGCAAAGGCTCCGTGCTGGCAACCCTAAAAGCCATAGCAGAAGCAGCAGGCAAATCCGTCAATATGTATAGCTCCCCCCACCTCATCCGCTTCCACGAGCGCATTATTCTAAAAGGCAAGCAGATAGAGGAGGGCGCACTTTGTGCCTTACTACAAGAAGTAAAACAAAAAAACAAAACCGCACCCATAAGCTTTTTTGAAGCCACCACCGCCGCCGCCTTTCTCGCCATGTCCCGCAACGCCGCCGACATCAACCTCATTGAAACAGGTCTAGGCGGCAGGCTGGATGCCACCAATCTATGCACCCCCAGCCTTTGTGCCATCACCCCCATAAGCCACGACCATGAAGAATATTTAGGAAGCGATATCCGCCAGATTGCAAGAGAGAAAGCCGGCATTTTCAAAAAAAACACCCCCGCCATCATCGCCCCCCAACAAAAACAAGTCCTAGAAGTCTTAGAAGAGGAAGCCGAAAAAAAACAAACCCCCCTATTTATCGCCAACCGCCACTGGCAATCCCGCACCGAAAACGCCCGCCTCCTTTTTGAAGACGAAACCACCCTGCTAGACCTCCCCCTCCCCAATTTACAAGGTGCCCATCAAATAGAAAACACCGGCACCGCCATCGCATTGGCACAAAAACTCCCCCTCCCCCAACAAGCAATAGAGCAGGGCATCCAAACCACCAAATGGCACGGCAGGCTTCAAAAACTAACCAAAGGAAAACTGGTAGAACTAGCCCAAACCCCCCTCTGGCTAGACGGCGGACACAACGAAGCCGCAGGCAATGCCCTCTCCCAATGGATAGGAAACCGCAAAGCGATACTAATCATAGCAATGCTAAAACGCAAAAACGCCTCCGCCTTTTTGCGCCCCTTCGCCGACAAAAACATAACCATCCTCGCCCCCACAATCACACTTGGCGAGCCAAACTTCACCCCCAATGAGCTTACCGCAATGGCAAAAAAGCACCACATAAACGCCACCCCCTGCAAAAGCCTAGAGGAAGCAATAAAAAAAGCCAGAGGTGCGCCCGAAATTATCCTCTGCGGCTCCCTCTATTTCATCGGCAAAGTCTTAGAAGCAAATTAAATGGCGGAACGAATAAAATCCAAAATCTCCCCCTTAGGCACCAGCCCCGCTTTGGTAGCCACCGCCTGCCCGTCCTGAAACAGAATAAGCGTCGGAATAGACCGCACCCCAAAACCAGTCGGCGTATTGGGATTATCATCAATATCCATTTTCCCAATCACCAGCCCCTCAATCTCACCGCTCTCAGCAATCTCCTCCAAAATAGGCGTAAGCTGTTTGCAGGGCGCACACCATTCCGCCCAAAAATCCACCAGCACCAGCCCCTCTTTAATGCTGTCCTGAAAATTATCATCCGTCAATCTTGTCAGCTTCATCGCGACCCCCATTCGTAAGGTAAGGCACTGAAATTAGTGGTGCTTGCCTCTCCTGTCAACTCCTTCGGAATAGATTCTATAGATTGCGCCAACATCTCAGGCGCAAAAATATCCATACGCGGAATAGCCGTCCAAATAATACCAGCACACACCTCCTTTTTCGGAAACGCCGCCTTCGCAAGCTCGGCATAAACCGCCAATTGACGCAAATATTTCTGCGGCGGCGCTTTTAGCTCAGCAGGCTTAGCATCCGTCTTATAATCCAAAATCGTAACCCTTTTCTCCTCTTCCACCCATAAATCCACAATCGCCGAAACGGGCTTTGCCTCCCCATGCAACACAACGCTCCCAATAATCGGCACCTCCGCCCTCGCACACCCAAGAAGCGGCACAATATCCTCATGCGCCAACACCGCCAATGCCTCGCTCACCATTGCCCCCCGCTCCCCCTCAGAAAGCCAACCCGCCCGCATCCGCAAAATATTCCCCAAAACCCCCTCCCGCTCAGAAGCCGCCAATCCCAGCCCATACTCCAAAAGCCCATGAATAAGCGTCCCCCTCACCTGTGCGCTCACCCCCCCAGCCTCCAGCCGCCCAAAATACCCCCCCTCCCCCAACCCCGAAGGCGTCAAAACCTTAGCACCCCCCCCCTCCACAGGCGCCCCCCTTTTCGCCCATTTCGGAAGCGAAATCTCCGCCTTTGCAGGCGCTGGCTTTTTCGGATTTTTACCAAGTTCCCCCTTCCGATAAACACCCTCAGAAACCTCCACCATATCCCCCCGCAACGCCTCACTTATCTGCTCATACCAGCACGGCGGGCGCAGCACTCCCGCCGCCCCAATATATAACTGCTCGCGCGCCCTCGTCATGGCGACATAAAGCAGCCGCATCTCCTCAGCATAATTCGCATCCCGCACCGCCTCCATATCGCTATCAAACTCGCCCATAGAAAGACTATTGGGCATTTTCCAAGCAAGCTCCCCCTCGCCAATGCTGAGATAGGGCTTTCTATGAAACTGCCCAAGCTTACGGCTGGTATCAGGCAGAAAAACCACCGGTGCCTCCAACCCCTTCGCCCCATGAATGGTCATGACCCGCACCTCATCCTTGCCCTGTTCCATATTGCGCTTAATTTCAATATGGAGCGAGGAAAACCAATGAATAAATCCTTGTAAAGACGGAATATGCTCCTGCTCATATTGCAAACAGAGCGAGAGAAACTCCTGAACAGGGTCTTCCATTTCATTACCAAACCGCTCAGCAAAACGCTGATATCCCCCGCCCACAAAAAGCAAGCTCATAAAAAACTCATAAGGCGGCATATAATCAGCATGCGCCAATAAGGACTGCAAAAATGTTTTGACCTCCTCCCTATCGGATTTTTTCACCGCCTCATAAAGCGACCCGTCCCGCTCATGGCAAAGCTCAAAAAGTGCGCTTTCCGATATCCCACAAAATGGCGAGCGCAAAAGGGTCGCAAGCGTCAGCTCATCATCGGGCAATAGCGCAAAATTGGCAGCCGCCAAGCAATCCATCACGGCAATATTTTCCTGCAACTGCATACGGTCAGCACCGGCAAGGGGAATCTTATGTTTTTTCAACGCCCGCAATATTTCATCCGTAAGCCCCCCTTTCCGACTTTTGACAAGGATAAGAATATCCCCAGCAGAAAGCGGCTTGCCACTTCCAAGCAGAGGCGGGGCTTTCAGCCAGCCCCCAATGGTGTCGGCAATTTTCTCAGCAAGCTCGGCTTTCTCCTCGCAAGGCTCCCATAGCTCAATGGTGGAGGGGCAGTTTTCATTTTCCCGCCAGACATCATGATGAATAGGCTCTTTGGCGGCACTGAGCTTATCAGAAAAAGGAGCAAGCGTCTTATCCACCGCCTCCAAAATAGGCAGGCTGGAGCGCCTTGATAATTGCAAAGGAATAGTGGCAAATTTCTTACGAGCCGCTTGTATTTTCTGCGCAAAATATTGCCGCTGCTTTTCAAAACTTTCCGCATCCGCCCCCTGAAAACTAAAAATAGATTGCTTCTCATCACCCACCGCAAAAAGCGTGCGTGGTTTCTCGCTCGCCCCAACGCCCGCAAAAAACTCTTCGGCAATCGCCCCCACAATCTCCCATTGTGCCGGGCTGGTATCCTGCGCCTCATCAATCAGAATATGCTCAATCCCCCCATCCAGCTTGTATAGCACCCAAGCCGCATTTTCCGATTTTTTAAGCATGGCGCGCGTTTTTTCAATGAGATCATCATAGGTAAATAAAGCGTGATAGGCTTTATATCGCTCATATTTTTCAACGGCAAAGCGGGCAATCTCATAAAGGGCTTTGGTATTTTTGCGAATATGCTGCCCCTGCTTTTTTTTATATTCCTGCCAAACCGCCTCCTTGCAAGCACATAAAATATTCCCCATATCAGGATTGGTTGTGGCAAAACTTTTCGTATAAGGATTTTTGCGAAGCTCCCCCTTAGCCGTCAGAAATAAAGGAAAAAGAACCTCTGGCTCATCAGGCACAAGCAGAAAACCCTGCAAGGCTTGGGCAAGCTTTTTGTCACCATCTGATACCGCCTTCAACAAAAAAGGAATAGTTTTTTCAATAGCCGCAAGATTAAAACTAGGCTTTTGTTTTTTCCCAAGCGAAAAACGCTGGTCAATATTTTGCAATGCTTTTTTTTCCGCTTGCTCAGAAAAACATTGAACCGCATTGCTCTGGTCAAGAAAAGAGGCGATAAGAACGCTCATGGTTTCGGGGCGCGTTTCTCGGCTGATAACATCCAAAGCGGCTCGCACCTTATGAGATTGCGGCAAGGCAAAAAGCTCTTTGGTCAATTTTTCAATAAGAATCTGAGCATCATTTTCATCCAGCCGCCGAAAGCGTGGCGCAATCCCCGCCTCCAATGGAAAGCGCGCCAGCAGACTACGGCAGAAGCTGTGAATGGTCTGGATATGCAGCTCCTCTTTGGTTTCCAATGCGCTTGCGAATAAAAGCGGCGCCCGCCGCAAGGCTTGGGCGGAGGGCGTAAAGGCAAGGCGTTTTTCAATAGCGGCAGAAAGCTCCTGCTCAGCAAGACTTGCCCAATGGCTCAACAGCTGAAAAAGCTCATTCTTCATGTGGGCTGCCGCCGAGCGCGTATAGGTGAGGCACAAAATCCGCTCCGGTGCGACCCCCTCCAATAAAAGGCGGACAAGCCGATTGACCAGAATATAGGTTTTTCCCGACCCCGCATTGGCGGCGACAAATACGCTTTGGGCAGGCGAGGATGCCTGTCTTTGCGCCTCATCGGCGCGTTGCTCGGGAGAGAGAGCGCCCATCACTTCTCCCCCTCCTCTTTGGAAGCCAGCACCGACCACTCAGCAAGGCGCGCCAAATGGTCATAATCCCCAACATAGCGCGTCTTTTTCATTTCCAAATGAGAAATATAGGGCTTATCCTTATGCTGATAAGAGGCGATAAGCTCGCGCAATTTTTCCCAAGCCCGCACCATTGCCGCACTCGCCTCTTCACCGCTCAGCGTATTTTTTATTTCTATCGGTGTCCTCTCCCCCGATATTTTCCAATAGGCAAGCTCTTTGACAAAAGCATTTTCAGGAATCGGCAAAGAGGGTTTATCCGCATAAAGAAGAATAGCCGCCGCAAGGCTCAACTGCAAAGCATTGCCCTCGCGCATATCTTTTTTTGACGCAGGCGTCCCTGTCTTATAATCAACACAGCTAATCCCCTTATCCTTATGAAACTCAATCCTATCCGCCTTAGCAGAAAGCGTAAAGTTAAGCTCCGAAATATGCGTTTCAATTTTCGCCTCAAAAAACATCTGCCCCCCATCAGCACGGCGTTGCCTTTCCACCCCCTCCAAAGCATCGGCAATAGCTTCAAGGCGGGCGCGCCAATATTGCAAAATGCTAGGGTTTTGGTGGCGGGCAGTTTCTTCCGCAATTTTCATAAAATCTTGCACAAAGTTTTCGGGCGGGCTTTGGGCATATTTTTTGCCAAAAACCTCCAGCACCCTATGAATAAAAGTGCCAATCTCAGCCGCCCCCATCTCCTCATGCAGCGGCTTTAGCTTATGCAGTTTCAGAACATAGCGCGCATAAACGCTATAGGGGTCGGTCAATAATTTCTCAATATTGGTAACCGAAAGCCTTTTAGGACGAGCAGAAACAGGCGGTTTTGGTTTCGGCTGTTCAAAAATAATCCGCCTCTCCGCCCTATGAAGCAGGCGCACCATCTCCCCCCATTTCTCAGCAGGCTGAAGAAGCTCCCCTTTCCCCTGCGCCTCCACAAATCCGGCAATCCGCAACCACCAGCGCGAAGCGATAACAGGCTTCCCGCCCGATTTCTGCGAGCGGGTCAGCAACACTTCAGGCTTCTGACAAGCAAGCAAAAAATCCAATGCCGAAAGAGCAATATTCTCCTCAGGACTGCTAAGCCCCATGCGCTCCCGCATAGGACGCGAGAGAAACGGACCCGTCTCCGCAATCTGAGGCCAACTTCCCTCATTCAACCCGCCAAGAATAAAAAAATCAGCATATTGCAGCCGCGCCTCAGAAGTCCCCCAAATATGAAGACGCGGATGAATATTGACCTGACTACGAATAGCCAAAGAAAGAAACAATACCTCTATCAACTCGCTCGCCTCGGCTTGGGGCACACCCCCCATCTCGCCGCCAAAGCGGATAATATTTTGCAAAAGCGCCCCCCCCTCGCGCGCCCCCCGCTCCCCCCAAAGCGGACAATTTCCCTCTTCATTTTCAGCCAGCTTCTCAGCAATTTCCAACAAATCCGTACAAAGACTAGGCAGATGAATATGCTCCGCCCGCCTCTGCTTCATAAGGGGCATAAAGAGCGTTTCCATTTCCCGACAAAGCGCAAAAAGCTCCGTGTCTTTTTCAGAAAGCACCTTGCACAAATCAGCAAAGCGCAAAAGCTGCTCCCCCCTTATATATTCCTTCTCCAATTTACGCGTAAGGCGCAACATATCCCCCCGCTTTCTCCCCAGACGCGCAAAGGGATGCTTCAAAAGCGACAATAGCGCAATCGGTGTAAATCCCTCATCAGCAAGGCTCAAAACAAGGCGCAAAAACATACCCAAAGCCGTTTGCAAAAACGGCTTCCCACCACCATCATCAATCTTTATACCCCATTTTTCCAAACAAGCACTAACAGCGCGCGCCAAATCACGGTCGGGCGTGATGAGGGCAGCCGTCTTATCTTTTTCCTCCAGCACCTTTCGCAAAGCCAGCGCAATAAGGCTCGCCTCCTCATGGATATTTCTGGTTTCGCAAAGCGAAAAGCCGCTTAACGCTTTTTCCGCCCCCCCCTTAAGGGCGGCGGTGAGCATTGGCCAATTTTTGGTTTCGGCAGAAGGCAGCAATGCCGCATGAAGCAATTTAGTCCGCTCAGGGCAGGGCGTGTTTTCACAAAATATCGCCCGCACCGCTTTGCGCTCAAGCCCCATACCCTCCAATAATTTTTTCAACATATATTGCGGATGGTCGTCCCCAATCGCCGCCCATGAGGCGTCCGAAATCTCACTTTCCAAAGCCAGCCCATGCAAAAACACACCCCCCTTTGGCAAGCAAGCAATGCTCGCCAAAAGCCGCCTTACCGCCGGCACACTTCCGGTTGAGCCAATCGCAAAAATAGGCGTTTCGGGCTTGTCACGCTCCCAAGCCTCCCTTTGGTGGTCAAGTGCCTCCGCCCGAAATCGGCTCTCATCCTGCATCGCATAACCCTGCAAAACTTTCGGATATTCATGAATAATTATTTTGAGAAAAGAAAGGCTAAGCTGCCAATTTTCAGAAAAACTACTAGGCTCAAGCCCCTCCAACTCCTCCAGCGAAACCCCCTCGCCCTCCGCCTCATCCAGCAAATGAGCAAGCTCCCCCGCAAGGCGAAAGTTCTGCGCCGCCGAGCAAGAAAGGCTAGAAAACTCATGAATAGCACGCGCCAATAAAAACCGCCTCTGCAAATCAGGCATAGGCGGCAGCGGGTTTTCCCCCTTCGCCCACAGCCCAAGAGCCTCCGGCGAGCTTTCCGTAAAAACCCGCAAATGCGGCATGATAAGCGTCTTCCCGCCATTATAAAACAGCAGCCTTTCCCGAAAATACCGCCTCGCCCGCTGTGTCGGCAGAAAAAAAACATATTCCGAAAGCGGACTATCCCCGACCCCAAGCGCGGCAAAATCCTCCCCCCCAATGAGCGCGCGCGCAATCTCATCAAGCAAGTCAATAGAGGCAGGGGCTGAAAACAAATTAGGCATGGAGAGAGTATAAAGGCAAAAAAGCGGAGGCGGAGAAATTTTTGCTAATCTTCCCCAATTACTTTATTAGCGATAGCAAGCTGTTCAGGCGTACCAATATGCAACCACTCACCAGCAAGCACCAACCCAAAAAGCGAGCGGGCAGCAATAGCATTATCCCAAAGCCGATTACACGAAAAAGGCGCACTACCCATATCAGCCAGCAATTTCGGCGCAAGAACCTGCACCCCACAATAGGTAAAACCCACCCCCTCACCCGCCCTTTTAAGAACCCCATCCTCCCCCATAACAAAATCACCCTTACCGACAGCAGGCGTAAGCAACAAAAGCCCCCCCATCTCATCACGCCAATACTCAGCAAGGCGCAGAATATTACTCTCCCTTTCCCGCCAAAGAATATCACTATTCTGCACAAGAAACGGCGCACTTCCCAAAAGCGGCAACGCCTTTTTAATCGCCCCGCCCGTATCCATAAGCTCCCCCCGCTCATCAGAAAACCCAAGCCTGATATCGCCCATCTCCCCCTGCCATTCCCGACACGCTTTTTCAATCAACTCCGCCTTATAATGAATATTAACAATAATCTCCTCAATATGAGCGCCCACAAGCCGCTCCAAGCCATGCACCAGGAGCGAGCACCCCGCCACCTCCTGCAACGGCTTAGGAAGCCCATTGGATATAGCCGCCATTCTCGTCCCAAGCCCCGCCGCCAACAATAATGCTTTTTTAATCCGTATAGACATAATCCCCCCACCATTTCCTAAGCGGCTTCAAAACAGGCTGTTGCAGCGCACGGCGCAAATATCCCTCCAAATGGTCAAGATGAGCAAGATAGCCCCTCCTCCCCTCACCCGCAAGGCGCGTAAATATACCCAATATTTTACAATTCCTCTGCACACTGACAATCCAATAAGCCGACAAAAAACTTTTTTCCTCCGCCCCGCTTTCCGCAAGATAAAAGCTCAACATTTCCTTTTCAAAATCAGCCGCAATAGCAATCCGCCCATCCTGCAAAAGCGAAACCAGATCATAACAAGCCGTCCCCCATAGCCCATCCTGAAAATCAATAATCCCACATTGACGCACCCCCTCGCGCTCAGGCAGATAAAGCAGATTAGGCGAATGATAATCCCGCAACACCAAAACCTGCGCCGTACTCATAAGATGAGGCAAAAGCTCCCGCCATATTTCCTCCCATTCCGTATACGCCCTTTCTGGCAGATGAATATTACGAAAGGGCAAATAATGCTCCAGAAAAAGCCCCGCCTCCTTCATCATAATATCCCCACTATACGAATCTTTCTCAATAGGCGGCGCCCCCAATAAGGCGACCAGCACCGACACCGCATGGCGATAAGCTTCCTTCCGCTTTGGCACATCCTTTTTCCAAAACTCGCCAAAACTGAAATCCCCAAAATCCTCCTGCAAAAGCAAGCCCCGCTCCTCATCAACGGCAATGGTCTCGGGCGCAGAAAGATTATTTTCCCGCAAAAACTCTGCTATTTCCAAAAAAGGCGCCAAGCCCCCCGCAAGCTTCACCGCAAGGCTATATTCATCGGCAGGGCAGGGCGCCCAATCCATAAGAATGGCTGCTCTTTCGCCCAGCCTCAAACGGCTATACCGCCGCACACCGGCATCGCCCGCCACAGGCTTTATAACCGCCTCGCCCCAGCCATTTCCAACCAGAAAGGCTTGGATATCCGCCACCCTCCCGCTCACAATTTCCCCTCCAGCTTTTCCGCCCAAACAGGCGGCGCCGCAATAGAAAGCACCCGCTCTTCCCCCGCACCTACGGCGCTTGCACCCATTTCCAACCCAATCCACAAGCTCTGCGGCGCATAATAATCCAGAAAACCCCCCGCATTCTCAGGCCATTCAATAATGCACGCCCCCCCATCCGCCAGCCACTCCTCCACCCCAAGCTCCGCAAGCTCCCCCGCCCCGCCAATACGATAGAGGTCAATATGAGCAATAGCAGGCTTACTCTCATAAGGCTGAAAAAGCGCAAAAGAAGGACTTGGTATCGGCACCCCTCCCCCCATAAGACGGCAAAGAATAGCCCGCGCCAGCGTTGTTTTCCCGGCACCCAGCCGCCCCGAAACCATAAGCAGCTCGCCCCCCCCAATAAGCGGTGCCAGCACATCGGCAAACGCCCCCAAAGCGGTAAGGGAAGCAATAGATAGCTTTTTTTGATATTGTTGGTTATGGTTCATTTATCAATCCCGCTCCCAATTTATCACAAGGGGGCGGGCAAAGCGATAGGGAAGGCGGCATGAGCAAGAAGATTATCATCATCGGAGCAGGGCAGGCGGGACTGCAAGTGGCGGCGAGCCTCAGGCAAGGAGGCTTCACGGGCAAGATTACCCTTCTTGGCGACGAGCCACACCCGCCCTATCAGCGCCCCCCCCTTTCCAAAAAATATCTCGCAGGTAGCCTAGACGAGGAACGCCTCTATCTCCGCCCCCTCACTTTCTACAAAGAACATAACATTGACCTGCATCTAACAACCAAAGCCAAGCAAATTGACCGCGACAAAAAGCAAGTCACCCTCGCCAACAATAAAACCCTCCCTTACGACATATTGGTTCTGACCACAGGCAGCCGCGTCCGCAAAATGAAGGTGCAGGGCGCCGAGCTTGCCAATATATTTTACCTACGCGGCATTGAGGATGTCCAACATCTCCGCACCGCTTTGGACAAAAAGAAAAACCGCAAATTGGCGATTATCGGCGGCGGCTATATCGGGCTGGAGGTCGCCGCCATCGCCAATGGTCTAGGGCATAATGTATCCGTTCTGGAAGCAGAAAAACGCGTAATGTCGCGCGTTGTAGACCCCCAAGTTTCCTCCTATTATGAAAAACTCCACGCAAGGCACGGCGTAAAAATCCTGACCGAGAGCAGCGTTTGCGGATTTCTAGGCGAGGGCGCACTTTCCCACATAGAGCTATCCAATGGCGAGCAATGCGCCGCCGATATCGCCCTTATCGGCATCGGCATCCTGCCCTGCACTCGGCTTGCGGAGGAGGCGGGTCTTGCCATAGATGACGGCATTGTCGTGGACGAGCTAGGCACAACTTCCGACAACACCATATATGCGGCGGGCGACTGCACCGACCACCCCAATGCCCTATTGCAAAAAAGACTACGACTGGAATCGGTACATAATGCGATAGAGCAAGCAAAAACGGTGGCGGGAGCGATACTGGGCAACCCCAAGCCCTATGCCCAAATCCCATGGTTCTGGTCAGACCAATATGACGTCAAATTGCAGATAGCGGGCATTTCCACCGGCTATGATATGGCGGTGCAACGAGGCAGCCAGAAAGACAATTCCTTTGCCATATTTTACCTCAAACAAGGCGAATTGATTGCCGTAGATGCCGTCAATCGCGGCGCCGAGTTCATGGCGGCAAAGGCGCTCATCGCCCGCAAAGCAAAACTAACCGCCGAAGAAATTACCGACGAAACCATCAAGCCCAAAGAGCTAGGAAACTAATAGCGATACGCCTCAGGCTTAAACGGACCCTCCACCGAAAGGTTCAAATATTCCGCCTGCTCTTTCGTAAGCTCAGTGAGCCTCACCCCCAACCGCTCCAAATGAAGGCGCGCCACTTTTTCGTCCAAAATTTTCGGCAGTGTATAGACCTTATTCTCATAGTTATCATGGCGGTTCCAAAGCTCAATCTGCGCCAGCACCTGATTGGAAAAAGAAGTGGACATCACAAAGCTCGGATGACCAGTAGCACAACCTAAATTCAGAAGCCGCCCCTCCGCCAGCAAAATAACCCGCTTGCCGTCTGGAAAAACAACCTCATCCACCTGCGGCTTCACATTATGCCATTGATAATTGCGTAGCTTCTCCACCTCAATCTCGCTGTCAAAATGCCCAATATTCCCGACAATGGCACGATCCTTCATTTTCTGCATATGAGCTTGGGTGATAACGGCAACATTACCCGTTGCCGTCACAAAAATATCGGCGGTGCTGACAACCTCCTCAAGGGTACGCACCTCATAACCCTCCATCGCCGCCTGAAGCGCACAGATAGGGTCAATCTCCGTCACAATAACCCTCGCACCCTGCGTGCTCAAACTTCTGGCACAACCCTTGCCGACATCGCCATAACCGCAGATAACCGCCATTTTCCCAGCGACCATCACATCGGTAGCCCGCTTAATCCCATCCACAAGGCTCTCACGGCACCCATACAGATTATCAAATTTGGACTTGGTAACCGAATTATTGACATCCATAGCGGGTAGTTTCAGCATGCCCGCTTTCTGCATTTCATAAAGACGCGCAACGCCCGTAGTCGTCTCCTCCGAAAGCCCCTTCATATTTTTGATAAGCGCTGGATAATCCTCATGCGCCATTTTGGTCAAATCGCCCCCATCATCCAAAATCATATTGGGCTGCCAGTCGGGGTTGCCCTCAATGGTCTGCTTAATGCACCAATCATATTCCTCATCCGTCTCCCCCTTCCAAGCAAAAACGGGAACGCCCTTTTCCGCCATTGCGGCGGCGGCATGGTCTTGGGTAGAAAAAATATTACAACTTGCCCAGCGAAGCGTCGCCCCAAGCTCCAAAAGCGTCTCCATCAATACGGCAGTCTGCACGGTCATATGCAAACACCCCGCAATTCTCGCCCCCTTTAGCGGTTTTTGCTTGCCATATTCGGCACGCAACGCCATGAGTCCGGGCATTTCGGTTTGAGCAATTTCAATCTCACTGCGCCCCCATTGGGCAAGTTTTATGTCAGCAATTTTGTAATCCATGCCCTGCTATACCAGACAAGCCGAGCTTCAGGCAAGCGAAATAGGCGCTTGGGCAGGCAAGGTGAGAACGAAACACGCCCCCTTTTTAGAAGGCTTCAGCACCAAACTCCCCTGATGGGCAAGCGCAATTTGTCGGGCAATGGAAAGCCCCAACCCCGAGTGAGTAGCCGTGCCAGACTTATCCTCTGGACGGCGGGTATAAAACCGCTCAAAAATCCGCTCCGCCTCCTGAGCGGGAACACCCACCCCTTGGTCAGCCACCTCCAACACAATCTCGCCGCCCTCACGCGAAAGCCGAACCGTAATCTCGCCCCCCTTTGGCGAAAAGGAAATAGCATTGGTAAGAAGATTTTGCAGAATACGCAAAATACTTTCCTGCTCCGCAAAAACCGTATAATCACCCTCCGCTTTCTCAAAAACAATCGTAATATTTTTATGCGAAGCATAGGCATCCTGCAAAACAGGAATGGTTTTCTCCATAAACGCCCCCAATGCCAGCGCCGTTTTCGGTGCCAGCGCCAGCCTCGCATCCAGCGCAGAGGCGCGCGAAATATCACTAATAAGTCGGTTCATGCGCGCAACATCCTCCTGAATAATGCCAAACAGCTTTTTCTTATCCTTGCCCTCAGGCAAGTTTGTCATGGTTTCAATCGCAGACTGCAAAGAGGTCAGCGGATTTTTCAACTCATGGGCAACATCAGCGGCAAACGCCTCAATGCTCTCCACCCGCTCCCAAAGCGCATCCGTCATCTCCATAAGGGCGGCGGAAAGCTCCCCAATCTCATCGCCCCGATAAGAAAGGTCAGGCAGACGCGGTCTTTTTTTCCGCTCCTTCACGCTATGAAGCGAACTAGCCGCCCGCGCAAGCCGCCTCAATGGACGCGCAATAGACAGCGCCAACACAAAGGAAAAAATAAGGCTCATCACTAAGGCAATCAGAAAGATTTGAAACAGCGCCATCCATTGCTCATGCACAAGCCCGTCAATATCGCCGCCCCTCGTAGAAAGCATCAGCACCCCGATAATCGCCCGATATCTCTGCACCGGCACGGCAACATTAACAATAATCTGCCCCTCCTCATTGACCCTATCCTTTGCCTGATTTTTCCCCCCAAACGCACCGACCACCTCAGCAAATTGCAACCCATCCTTTGCCATTTCATTACTCATAGAGGGCTTCTGCTCCGCAAAGCCCTGCATAATATTTTTCTCAAACCAGCCCAGCAGATTAATCCCCTTCCTCCTCGTTGGCGGCTCCAGCTCAAAGCTCACCACCGAGCCTGCCCCCCGCACATATTCAGAATCCAAAATCAAATTGCCCTCACGGTCATACAGCCTAGCCCTCGTGCGCGTCGGCGTAATCAGACGGCGCAAAATAAGCGCCGCCGCATTAGGCTCAAAATTGGGATAGATAAGCTCGGTATCATCCTTCTTTTTGCGCGAGCTCCGCTTCGCCTCCTCCTCATCCGTAGCCGCCTCACCAAGCGCCCCCGATATGATAAGCGCCTGCGTCAGCAGCGATTGACGATAGGCTTCGCTCAACCCCCTCTGATATTGCGAAAACATAGAGATACCGACAAAAAACACCAAAAGCGCAATAATATTGAGCAGAATAAGACGGGTCAGAATAGGCGGATGCCTCATTTTCCGAAACAACCACCCCACAGGCTTACGGCACAAGCGCACAGGCTCACGCAAAAGGGCGAAAACCATTTTATGGGGCAGTTCAATTTTTTTCTGTTTTTGCTTTTTTGGCAAACCGCTATTCTCCTGTCTGATAGCGATAGCCTATTCCATAAAGCGTTTCAATGGCATCAAAATCGGGCGCTTTGGCTTTCATTTTTTTCCTGAGCCGTTTGATATGACTGTCAATGGTCCTATCCTCAATATATAGCCTATCCTCATAAGCGGCATTGAGCAGGTCATTTCTAGACTTCACCAGCCCCGGGCGCCTAGCAAGCGAGGAAAGAATAAGAAACTCCGTAATGGTGAGCTGAATACTGACCTCCCCCCACAAACACTCATGCCTTTGCACATTGAGCCTCAGCTTCCCGACCTGAATAATGTCCTCCTGCTCGCTTTGGGATTTAGGGGTTTTGGGGTTTTTCCTATGCGCATTGCGCCGCAAAACGGCATCAATGCGCGCGAGCAGGAGGCGCTGTGAGAAAGGCTTGGTAATATAATCATCCGCCCCCATTTTCAACCCAAAAACCTCGTCAATCTCTTGGTCTTTGGAGGTGAGAAAAATAACAGGCATATCGGAAGTCAACCGCAATTTTTTCAAAAGCTCCATGCCGGTCATGCGGGGCATTTTAATATCAAAAATCCCAATATCCGCAGGCTTCTCAGCCAAAGCCTCCAGCGCCGAGTGTCCATCATGAAAGCTTTTCACCACAAACCCCTCACTTTTCAACTTCATAGCAAGGCTTGCCAAAATATTAGCATCATCATCAACAAGAGCAATTTGCGGCATATTTTTTCCTTCCAAAGCCGACTATGTTCTATCACTATGGCATAATTAAGGCTAGCCTATACGCCTGTTCACCGCTATAAAACCGCAAGCAAGAAAAAATGTGGGATAATAAAATGAGTAAAATAATATATTTTGAAAAAATGAATGGGATTGGCAATAGTCTTGCCTTAATAGATGCCCGTGCAGGCAAAAAAATGGCAGGCTTTGAACCCTCAAAAGAGGTTATTATAGGATTTGCCAATAGAGTCGGTTACGACCAGCTATTGGTTTTACGTCCCTCCGAAGAAGCCGATTGTTTTATGGATATTTATAATAAAGACGGAAGCCCTGCCGAAGCCTGTTTGAACGGCACCAGAGCCGCCATGCTTTATCTTTATTTAAGCGAGGGCAAAACAAGAGAGGATTATATAATTGACACCATCGCTGGCAGTTTTGCTATAAATCATATTATTGGGAGTAATAAACAATATAATATTTCCATAAAACTGGCAAAAGCCCCGCAGAAAGTGGACAGAGAATTGCCGCAAGTGGCACAAGATATTATTGATGAATTGCCAGTTCATACAATTTTTCATGGTTTTGTGGATGTCGGTAATCCGCATATTGTTTTTTTCGTTGAAGCTAAGGATGGGTCTGAATTGGAGGGACTTGTCATAGGGTATGGTAGTAAGCTTGAACAAATCATTGACCCCAAAAATGGCATAAATGTCAGCTTTGCCTGTCAGGAAAGACAGCGTAGCGATTACATTCACTTGCGAACATGGGAAAGGGGAGCAGGCATGACCAGGGCGTGTGGCAGTGCGGCAGTCGCCACTGCATTTCTCTATTCTATGCGCTATCCCCTTTCAGATATTGTCGTTATACAAGCGGGTGGGATGCTTTCTATAGAACTGGATAAGACAAAAATGTCAGGTGAAGCCGAACATGAATCTAGGGAAAAAACCACCCTATGACCATCCAAACCATCTCCCTAGGCTGTCGCCTAAACGCCCTAGAAGCCGACCAGATGAAGCAGACCGCCAAACAAGCAGGGCTAAAAAACGCCACCCTAATCAATAGCTGTGCCGTCACCAAAGAAGCCGTGCGCCAAAGTCGCCAAGCCATTCGCAAAGCCAAGCGCCAAAACCCCACCCATAAAATCATCGCCTCAGGTTGCGCCACCCAAATTGATCCCCGCAGTTTCGCCAATATGCCAGAGCTAGACTTGGTGCTAGGAAACGCCGCCAAGCTTTCCCCCCCCGCCATGCAAAAAAACGGCATGGTGCATACAGACATTATGACGGAAAAAAAAGCGACACCACCGCCCCCCGCTCCCCAAAAAACAAGAGCACGCGCCATGGTGCAAATACAAACAGGGTGCGACCACCGGTGTACCTTCTGCATTATCCCCTATGGACGCGGCAATTCCCGCAGCACCCCCAAAGCCCAAATCGTAGAACAATGCAAAAAACTCGTAGATGACGGACATAAAGAAATTGTCCTAACCGGCGTAGACATCACCTCATGGGGCGCAGACATCAACGAACCGCACGGACTTGGCACCCTCATCGCCCATATATTAAGTGAGGTGCAAGACCTCCCGCGCCTGCGCCTAAGCTCCGTTGACGCCGTAGAACTAGACGAACACCTCCTAGACTTCATGGCACACGAACCCCGCCTCATGCCCCACCTCCATCTCAGCCTCCAGTCGGGCGATAATATGATATTAAAGCGCATGAAAAGACGCCACCAAAGAGAGGACGCCATTGCGCTCTGCCAAAACTTGCGCCAACACCGCCCCGATATCAGCTTCGGTGCCGACATCATAGCGGGCTTCCCCACCGAAACCGAAACCATGTTCGCCAACTCGCTCCGCCTCATAGAAGAATGCGGACTTCAATGGCTCCACATCTTCCCCTTTTCGCCGCGCGAAAACACCCCCGCCGCCCGCATGCCCCAACTAAAAGCCGAAACCATAAAAGAGCGCGCCAAAAAACTGCGCCAATATGGAGCGCAAGCCAAAACCCACTGGCTCACCTCCCGCATCGGCAAAACAGAAAAAATCCTCATAGAAAAAAACGGCTTCGGCAGAACCGAAAGTTTTGCCCCCGTCCATTGCGACAAAACCCACCAAGCAGGAACAATCCTCCCCATGCGAATAAAAGCCGTCCAAGACGACACCCTAATAGGCACTACCCCATGAAGTCTTTTTTCGGCAAGCTCAAAAAAGGACTTTCCCGCTCCAGCCAAACCATGCGAAGCCGCATAAAGGAATGGAGCGCCACCCCCGACCAAGCCCGCACCACAAGCCTTGAAGACCTCCTAATAGAAGCCGATATGGGACCAGCCATCGCCAGCGAGCTGGTAGCAAGTGCGCCAAAAACCCTGCTGGACAAGCGCACCGATAGCGAGGCTCTCTTCACCCATTTGGCGGACGGCATAGAAAAAAAACTAGCCCCTATGGCAAAACCCATGCCCCTCACCAACAGCACCAATTTTATCTTGGTGCTTGGCATGAATGGTGCTGGCAAAACCACCCTCATCGGCAAGCTGGCAAAAAAATACAAAGCCGAAAATAAAAAAGTAATGCTGATAGCGGGCGATAGTTTCCGCGCCGCCGCCTGCGAGCAATTATCGGCATGGGCAAAGCGCACCGGTGCCGAGATTATCACGGGCACACCTGGCGCCGATGCGGCAAGCCTGGCACATATCGGCTTCACAAAAGCGCGAGCCGAAGGATATGACATTGTCCTTATGGACACGGCAGGGCGCATTGAAACCCGCCAAGACTTGCTGGCGGAGATAGAAAAGATTATCCGTGTCGTGCAAAAAATTGACGAACACGCCCCCCACATTTCCGCCCTTGTGATTGATGCGAATAATGGACAAAATGCGCTATCGCAATTGGACAAGTTCTCGCAAATTGCGGGGATTTCTGCGAGGTTAGGGCTTATCATCACCAAGCTGGACAGCACGGCGCGCGCCGGATTTCTACTGGCGATAGCCGAAAAAAATCCGCTTCCTCTTTACTATATCGGCATGGGCGAGGGCGAGGATGATTTGGCGGTATTTTCACCGCGCGGATTTGCCCGCAATCTTTTTGGACTTGCCGAATAAATTTGTATAAAAAACACTTGCACAATGGCGTAAAATCTGCCCAATATCGGATATAGCCCCATCACGGAGGGAAAGTTTCGGGGTTATAGAGAAAGAATATTCATTATATTCACCATTAATATTTATAAGTATAAGGATAAAAACATGGCAAAGAAAAATGAAACATTTTTAATTGAAGCCCTACGCCGTGCCGAGCAATTGGCAAGCGAGATTTTCATAAGCAAGGTAAAGCGCAAAGGACCGACCCTGCGCCAGATTAAACTGCTCTCAGCGATTGCGTCCAATGCGGGTTGCACCCAGACCCTATTGGTAGAGGAGACCGGCATTGACCGCTCCACAATGGCAGAGCTATTGGGGCGTTTGGGCAAAAGGGGACTTATCCAGCGCAAAGCATCGCGCTCCGACAGCCGCGCCAATTTAGTGAGCCTCACCGCCAAAGGCAAAGCCCTTTTGAAAAGCGGGCTACCCATTTTGCGCCGCAGTGAAGCCGAGCTAAAAAAGCGCGTTGGCGTTGGCACCAGTCGCGATTTAGAAAAACTGCTCAATGTTTTCATCGCCAAATCCGAACCAAAACCGGCAGCCAAACCAAAAAAGAAAAAAGCCGCCACCAAAAAAACTGCCAAGAAAAAAGTGGTCAAGAAAAAAGCCACCAAGAAAAAAGTAGCTAAGAAAAAAGTAGTAAAGAAAAAAACTACCAAGAAAAAAGCAGTCAAAAGAAAAGCTCCCGCCAAGAAAAAAGCGGCAGCCAAGAAAAAGACCGCCAAAAAGAAAGTAGTGAAGAAAAAAGCTACCAAAAGAAAGGTAGTGAAGAAAAAAACTACCAAGAAAAAAGCGGCTAAAAAGAAGCCCGCCAAAAAGAAAGTAGTGAAAAGAAAAGCTACCAAGAAAAAGGCAGTCAAAAGAAAAGCACCCGCCAAGAAAAAGGCGGCGGCTAAGAAAAAGCCCGCCAAAAAGAAGGTAGTGAAGAAAAAAGCTACCAAGAAAAAAGCGGTCAAAAGAAAAGCACCCGCTAAGAAAAAAGCGGCTAAAAAGAAGCCCGCCAAAAAGAAGGTGGTCAAAAAGAAAGCTACCAAAAGAAAAGCGGCTAAGAAAAAAGCACCCGCCAAGAAAAAGGCGGCGGCTAAAAAGAAGCCTGCTAAAAAGAAAGTAGTGAAGAAAAAAGCGGCTAAGAAAAAAGCACCTGCTAAAAAGAAAGCGGCTAAGAAAAAGCCCGCCAAAAAGAAAGTAGCTAAGAAAAAGCCTGCTAAGAAAAAAGCGGCTAAGAAAAAGCCCGCTAGAAAGAAGAAGTAAGGATTTTATCCACCATTTCTTCCGTAAGCGGACCGGCATGGCGCAACAGCACATGACCGCTCCTGCTTATGAGGTAGCTTTCCGGGATTCCATAAACCCCCAGCGCAATAGCCGTGCGCCCTGAGGCATCAAAGCCAACACGGCGAAAGGGATTGCCAAGTTGGCGCAAAAACAGCCGCGCCGAGCGCGCACTATCCTTATAATTTATGCCATAAATCTTTATGCCACCCTTCGCAAGTTTCAGCAAAAGCGGATGCTCCGCCCGACACGGCAAACACCAGCTCGCCCATATATTAATCAGCACCAGCTCCTGCTCCGCCAAAACATCCTCATGCGTAAAGCCCTCCACCGGCTCGCCCCCTTCCATAAGATGAGGGATGGCAGGAAGCGCAAAAGGCGGCAACGCCTCATTAATAAGCTGACTCTGCAAACGGTCAGGGGGTGCAGGGGCAAACAAGCTCACCGCAAAAACCACAATAAGAAACACAAGCAAAACAAACGGCGCAAAGCGTAAAAGAACCTTACCCTTCATGTTTCTTCCCCTTAACAAGACGCCGATAATGGCGATAGGCGACAAAAGCGATAAAGAAGCGGGCAAATAAAACCAGTCCCACCATCGCAAAACAGGCAAAAATATAGGGCGTATACGACATGAGATTATGCCCCCCCTTTCTTACTTTGACGGCGATAGACCTCCGCATGCACTTCCAATAACAGCACATGGAAAAAAAACAGCACAAACCCCCCCGCCATAATCAGAAGCGGCACAAGCAAAGAAACATGAATAGAGGGCGCCGAAAACTTCGCAATGCTTGCCCCCTGATGAAGCGTATTCCACCAGACAACCGAAAACTTAATAATGGGCAAATTAATCGCCCCGATAAGCGCAAAATAAGCGGCGAGCTTGGCACCATTTTCACGCCCCTCCAATGCTCCCCGCAAAGCAAGATACCCCATATAAATAAAAAACAGCACCAACACCGAAGTAAGCCGCCCGTCCCAAACCCAAAACGCCCCCCAAATGGGCTTCCCCCAAAGCGCACCGGTAAAAAGCGCAAGAAAAGTAAAACAAGCCCCCAGCTTAGCACAAGAGAGCGCCGCAATATCACACAGCCTATGCCCCCAAATAAGACGAATAAAACTAAGCCCCGCCAATAACCCATAGCAAAACATCGCCATCCAAGCGGACGGCACATGCACAAACATAATCCTGACCGCCGCCCCCTGCTGATAATCAGGCGGGGCAAGAAAAGCAAAAACCAGCCCGACAATAAAAACCACAAGCGTCAAAACCCCCAAAGGCAGGATAAGAAAACGGGTAGCCCCCACAAAACGGCTCGGATTAGCAAGCGACATCATTCCCTCTCCCGCAAAATAAACGCCCCAATTACTGGCGCCAATAACCCCCATGCAAGGCTGAACCCCGCAAGAATAAGAACAGCGCTCACTTTCTCCATTGCCATCGCCCCGAATAATAATAAGGGCAGATAGAAAGGCAAGCACAGAAGCCCGATAAGCATGGCAGGGCGTTTCAGCCCCAGACAAAGCAGGCTCGCCAATGTCCCAAGCAAGCTCATCGCAGGCGCACCACAAAAAAGCGCCAGCACAAGCCACATAATATCACCCGCCGCCAAATTAAGCAAAATAGCCGTAAAAACCGCCAACCCCAAAAGCGGAATAAGAAAACTGATACAATGCGCACACGCCTTAGCCAGCACAATCCCCTCCAAAGAAAGGGCGGAAAGCATAAGCTGGTCTAGCACCCCTTCCTCCTCATCACGGATAAAAATATGCTCAAGCGAAATAACAGCGGCAAGCAAAAAGCAGAGCCATATGGAAGCGGGCGCCATTTTTTGCAGCAGGGCACTTTCCACCCCCAAAGCGATATGCAGCGCAAAGGAGATAAAAGCGAGCGTCAATAAAAAAAAGCACGCCACCAAACCCTGCGCCCCCGCCGCTTGGTTCATCTCAATATCATGGCGAAGAATGGCGAAAAAAGCGTCCTGTTTCATAAGCCCCCCTTCAAAATAATTTCCTCCCCAAAGCCAATGCTATGAGCATGCGTTGTCATAATGGCGATACCGCCTTTTTCACAATGCTCCCCAAGCATGGTTTTAAGCACGCTCTGCCCCGCCTCATCCAAAGACGCACAAGGCTCATCAAGCAGCCAAATATTGCGCGGAACATGCAGCAAGCGTGCCAATTGCAACCGCTTCTGCTCGCCCGCAGAAAGATGACAAACCCGCTCCGAAAGCAGGGGAACAAGCCCCAGCCTCTCATATATTTTCTTGGAAGGAGGCTTCCCATTCCCCAAAACCTTCCCCCAAAAACACAACTGCTTATGGAGCGTCAATGGCGAGTGAGCCGCCTCCTGCAGTGGAATAAAATGCGTATTTTGCGGCACAAAATTATAAACCTTCCCATCATAAGGCTGAATAAGATTAGCAAGAATATGCAGCAGCGAAGTTTTCCCCGCCCCATTTTCCCCCCGCACCGAGAGCATGGTTTTCGGCGCCAGCAAAAAAGAAAGCGAATGGAAAATCAGCCTTCCATTACGCGAGCAAGCAATTTGCTTTGCCTGATATTGCATTTTTTTCCTCATAGCAGATGATGTATAGCATAAGGGCGCAGCAAGGGGATAAGATGATTTGCCAAATCGGCAAAAACCTGTATATTCCCCCTGTTTTCACCAATTAGGAGATAGGATTTTGCACCCCCACCCTAACAGCTTTCACTCGGCACGCAAGCTGCGCCTTGGCGGCAAGGAATATGTCTATTACAGCCTAGCAGCGGCAGAGGCAAATGGTTTGGCAGGCATTTCTCGCCTTCCCTATTCGCTAAAAATATTATTGGAGAACCTTCTCCGCCACGAGGATAGCCCCCATGTCAAGCCAAGCGACATCCGCGCCCTCAAAAGCTGGCTCAAACAAAAAAGCTCCAAAAAAGAAATCAGCTTCCGCCCCGCACGCGTCCTCATGCAAGACTTCACCGGCGTTCCCGCATTGGTAGATTTAGCCAGCATGCGCGAAGCCCAAAGCGCGCTTGGTGGCAAAACGCAAAACATCAACCCCCAAATTCCCGTAGACTTAGTCATAGACCATTCCGTAATGGTAGATAAAGCGGGCAACAAGTCCGCCTTCCGCCAAAACGTCACCCTAGAATATGAGCGCAATGGCGAGCGTTACGGCTTCCTCCGCTGGGGCGCGCACGCCTTCAGCAATTTCCGCGTTGTCCCGCCCGGCACCGGCATCTGCCACCAAGTCAATCTAGAATATTTGGCGCAAACCGTCTGGACGAGCAAAACCAAACAAAACGGCAAAACCATAAATCTCGCCTTCCCCGACACCCTGGTAGGCACTGACAGCCACACCACTATGGTCAATGGGCTTAGCGTATTGGGCTGGGGCGTTGGCGGCATAGAGGCGGAGGCGGCGATGCTGGGACAGCCCATTTCTATGGTGCTACCCGATGTGATAGGCGTGCGCTTGGTCGGCAAAATCCCCGAAGGCGCAATGGCAACCGATCTCGTATTATGCGTCACCGAAAGGCTTCGCGCGCTTGGCGTAGTCGGCAAGTTCGTAGAATATTGCGGCAGCGGGCTGGACAATCTATCCCTAGAAGACAAAGCAACCCTCGCCAATATGGCACCCGAATATGGCGCCACCTGCGGATTTTTCCCCATAGACAAACAAACCCTCACCTATTTAAAAGCAAGCGGGCGCAAAAAGTCACAAATTGAGCTGGTAGAAAAATATGCCAAAAAACAAGGGCTATATAGAACGAGCAAAACCCCCGAACCCGTCTTTACAAAAACCATAGAAATAAACATGTCCGCCATCCGCCCCTCTCTTGCTGGACCCAAACGCCCCCAAGACAGAGTTGCGCTAAGCGATATGAACAAAAGCCAAGAGAAGACGCTTAGCACCATACCAAAAGCAAAAAGAGACAAACGCTACAAAATAAAAGGCAAAAACTTCACGCTCGGCAATGGCGATGTCGTGATAGCGGCGATTACGAGCTGCACCAATACCTCCAATCCGGGCGTTATGGTCGGCGCGGGCTTGCTGGCAAAAAAAGCGTATGAAAAAGGCTTGAGCGTGCCACCCTTTGTCAAATGCTCCCTTGCACCAGGCTCCCAAATTGTCACCGATTACCTACAAAAAGCAGGGCTGCAAAATGCTCTCAACAAGCTCGGCTTCCACCTTGTCGGCTATGGTTGCACGACCTGCATCGGAAACTCAGGACCGCTGGAAAAAGAGATAAGCGCCACCATCGCCAAGCATGATATGAATGTCAGCTCGGTGCTTTCGGGCAATCGCAATTTTGAGGGGCGCGTCAGCCCCGATGCCCTCTCCAATTATCTGGCAAGCCCCATGCTCGTTGTCGCCTTCGCCTTGGCGGGAACGACCCGAATTGATATGAGCAAAGAACCCTTAGGGCATGACAAAAAAGGCAACCCCGTCTTTCTGAGCGACATCTGGCCTGACGGCAAAGAGATAGAAGCCCTTATCCATAAAAACATCGGAGCGTCCATGTTCCGCAAACGTTATGGACATGTTTTTGACGGCGACACTCTATGGCGGCGCATTAAAACCGCAAAAAAACCCGTATATGATTGGCAAAAAAACTCCACCTATGTCCAACCCTCGCCCTTTTTCAGCGATATTTCCAAGACCCCGCAAAAAACTGGCACCATAGAAAACGCCCGCATTTTAGGGCTTTTCGGCGATAGCATCACCACCGACCATATCAGCCCCGCCGGCGTTATCGCCCCGAGCAGCCCCGCAGGAAAATATTTAACCGCCAATAAAATCCCCATAATGGACTTCAACTCCTATGGCGCAAGGCGTGGCAATCACGAGGTGATGATGAGAGGCACCTTCGCCAATATCAGAATTAAAAACCAAATGGCGGGCGGCAAAGAGGGCGGCTATACCAAAATGGCGGGCAAGCTCCTGCCCATTTATGACGCCGCTATGGCATATCAGAAAAAAGCTCTCCCCTTGGTCGTCTTTGCGGGCAAGGAATATGGCACCGGCTCCAGCCGCGACTGGGCAGCAAAGGGAACAAGACTATTAGGCATAAAAGCAGTAATCGCCGAAAGCTTTGAGCGCATCCACCGCTCCAATCTAGTCGGCATGGGCGTACTCCCTTTGCAATTTCTAGGCGGCAATAGCTGGAAAAAACTAAACCTGACCGGCACCGAACAAATAAGCATAACAGGCACCCCAAAAGCAGGCGCAAAACTAAGTCTGATTATTAAAAAGGGCAGCAAACAGAAAAAGCTTTCCGTCCTATGCCGCATAGACACCAAAGAAGAAGCCGAATATTACCGACATGGCGGCATATTACCCTATGTATTACGCGGACTTTCCGCCTCCTAAGCCTAAGCCTTCATTCCTCTTCATATTCCTCATATTCCGCCCGCAATTCCGCCTTACGCTCTTCCTGTATATCGGTAATATCTCGGACAACCCCCCTGAATAGCCCATAAGCGATAGTGACAAAAAAATAGACCCCAAACCCACAGACAGCAAGGATGAAGAGGAGTAAAAAAAACTCCATCTATTCCCGATTCCCCAAAAACTGTAGCAGAAAAATAAACATATTGATAAAGTCAAGATAGAGCCGAAGCGCCCCCATAATCGCGCCCTTTTCCGCCATATCCGTACCCTGCAATTGATAATATTCCTGCCTGATTTTTTGAGTATCATAAGCAGTCAGCCCCGCAAAAACCAGAACACCGATAACGGAAATAGCAAAATGCATCGCCGAGCTTTGCATGAAAATATTGACAATCATGGCAATAATCAGCCCGATAACCGCCATAAACAGAAACGACCCCCAAGCCGATAAATCCTTTTTGGTGGTATAGCCATAAATACTGAGCGAGCCAAAGGCAATGGAAGTGATAAGCAAGGTCGTCACCACACTCTCCCCCGTATAGGCAAGAAACACATAGGATAGCGACAGCCCCATAAGCGCCGAAAACGCCCAAAAATTAAGCCTTGCGGCAGTATTGGAAAGCTTATGCAAGCGCGCCGATAAGATAAACACCATAATCAAAGGCGAAAACATAAGCAGCCAGATAAAGGGTGTCTGAGCAATAGCGAGATAAATCCCCGAACTTGCCCCAAACCAGGCGCTCAGCCCCGTAAAAGCCAGCCCAAGGCACATCAGATTATACACCCTCAGCATATAACGCCTCAGCCCTTGGTCAATAGACCCGGCGCGCGCCACGGAAGGGGGGGATTGCCGAACATCACTCATTTTGCTACTCCTTTTATTCATTATTCTGATACTATACTATATGGGAAGTCGGGGCGCAAATTGCAAGGAGGAAATATGTCTATTTTATCCAAAAAGGAGCTTTCTACCGCCCTTACCCCCCTCCCCAAATGGAAGCCCACAAAAGACGGCAAAAAACTTTCCCGCAATTACGCTTTCCTCCGCTTCTCAGACGGCTTTCTATGGATGATGCGCTCAGCCCTCTATGCCGAGCAAATAGACCACCACCCCGAATGGAGCCAAAAGGGCTTAACCATATCCGTAGAAATGACCACCCATAGCGAAGGCGGCATCACCAGCAAAGATATAGACATGGCAGGCTTTATGGACAAAGCCAAAACCGAAATTGACGAAAAGGCACAAAAACCCAAAGCGCGCAAACAAGGCAACCCCAAAGGCTGGAAATCCGAAAAAGGTGCAATCCAAAAAAACTTCACCTTTTCCAGTTTCAGCACCAGTATCGCCTTCCTAACCCGCATCGCCATTTTAGGCGAGCAGAGAGGCATGGAACCGGAATGGCAAAATGTCTATACCGCCCTCAGCCTCAGCATCCCCCTAGAAGAGAAAAAGCCCAACCGCTACGAAACCGCCTATTGCCTAGAAATAGACAGCATAGCCAAAGAAATGGAGGAGGGCGAAAAGCAATGAGCAAAACAAAAGGCTATTTCGGCATAGGAGCAGAGGGCATAAGCAAGCCGATGAATATGGGCAATCTCATGCGCTCGGCACATGCCTTCGGCGCCAGCTTCACCTTCACCTTGAACGCCCATACCCGCGTAAAAGAAATGACCTCCGACACCTCCCAAAGCCACAACACGCTCCCCTTTTACGCATGGAACAGCCTCGCCGATATGACGCTTCCCGATAACTGCACCCTCGTCGCCATAGAGCTATGCGACAAGGCAATCGCCCTCCCCAGCTTCCGCCACCCGCGGTGCGCCGCCTATATATTAGGGCGCGAGCGGGGCAATATCAGCCAAGAAGTCCTAGAGCGTGCCGCCCATATCGTACGCATCCCCACCCGTTTCTGCCTAAACGTACAAATCGCAGGCGCAATCCTCATGTATGACCGGTTGTGTTCACTAGGAAAATTTGCTACACGCCCCCTATTCGGCGAAAAACAAGAAGAGAACGCAAGAGCATTTGCAATCAATCAAAATCATGGATAGGGTAGAGAAATGAAAAAACAAGCATATTTATTTTTTATCGGCGCTTTAGCACTAGCCTTTATCGGCGAGGCATATGCCCAAGCCCCAAGGCGCACGGGAACCTATAAGGCATGGCGCAGCTATGTCATAGGCACGAGCGAGAACAAGGTCTGCTATATCGTCTCCGAGCCGATTGCCCAAAAGCCCAAAGGGGTGAGGCGCGGCGATGTCGTCCTCCTCGTAACCCACAGGCAGGAGCAGAATATCCGCAATGAGCTGAGCCTGCGTGTCGGATATGTATTCTCCCCCAAATCGCGCCCCTTCGCTAAAATCGGCGAAAGCAATTTCCAATTTTTCACCGGCATTGGCAGAGGCAAAGAAAGCGCCCATTGGGCATGGTTGGAAAACCCCCAAACCGCAGATGATATGATACCGGCAATGCGAGAGGGCAACCGCCTCGTTTTCAAAGGCACCAGCAATCGCGGCACGCGTACCGAAGACACCTATTCTCTCGCAGGCTTCACGGCGGCAAGCAAACAAATGGATGAAGATTGCCCCCTATAAATGCCAATTTCATCGGCAAAGATAAAGCGGATATCAAACACACATTGATGACGCTTGGCGTGCCAGAGCCGAAAGCGGGCATGCGCACCAGCCAAATATGGAACTGGTTCTACGCCCGCAATTGCCACGATTTTTCCAAAATGCACACGCTGGATAAGGCGCTCAGAGAAACCCTAAGCCAAGAGCTCACCCTCCGCCTCCCCGACATCACCAGCGAACAAATCTCCAAAGACGGCACCATAAAATGGCTGCTCAAGCTTGCTGAGGGGCAAGAAGTAGAATGCGTCTATATCCCCACCCCCAAAAGAGGCACGCTATGCGTCTCCTCCCAGATTGGTTGCACCCTCAACTGCCGCTTCTGCCACACCGGCACCCAAAATCTCGTCAGAAATCTGGAGGCAAGCGAAATTGTCGCCCAGCTTCTGCTGGCAAACCAACGCCTCGCCGCCCTAAAGGCTGGCACCATCACCAATATGGTTTTTATGGGCATGGGCGAGCCGCTTTATAATTTTGACAATGTCAAAAAAGCCATAGAGATAATGAGCGATAAGGACGGGCTTCAACTGAGCAAAAGGCGCATAACCCTCTCCACCGCAGGCGTCGTCCCCCAAATAGAGCGTTGCGGCGAGGAGATAGGCGTGATGTTAGCAATTTCCCTCCACGCTGTGCGCGACGATATCCGCACCCAGCTTGTCCCATTAAACAAAAAATACCCCCTCGCCGAACTATTAGAAGCCTGCAAAAACTACAAAGGCTTACGCAATGCCAGACGCATCACCTTTGAATATGTAATGCTAAAAGACATCAACGACAGCGATGCCGATGCCAAAGAACTAGTATGGCTCTTGCGCGATATCCCCGCCAAAATAAACCTTATCCCCTTCAACGCATGGGAAGGCGCACCCTATGAGTGTTCCTCCAAAAACCGCATGCGCGCCTTTGCCGAGATTGTCAATCACGCAGGCTTCCCCGCCCCGCTTCGCACCCCCAGGGGCAGCGACATCATGGCGGCATGCGGTCAGTTAAAAACGGCAAGCGAAAAATTGCGCAAAGCACGATAAGGGCTTGTCTTTATGATGAAAACTATCGCAATATAGCGAGATTATGACGGCGATAAAAAAAATTGTGCTCGCCTATTCGGGCGGACTGGACACCAGCATCATCCTCAAATGGCTACAGCTTGAGAAGGGCTGCGAGGTCGTGACCTTCACCGCCGATTTAGGGCAGGGCGAGGAGTTAACCCTTGCCAAGAAAAAAGCTGAGGCTCTCGGCATCAAACAAATTTACATTGAAGATCTGCGCGAGACCTTCGTCAGCGACTACGTCTTCCCCATGCTCAGAGCCAACACCCTCTATGAAGGCGTATATATGCTAGGCACCGCCATTGCCCGCCCCCTCATCGCCAAAAGGCAGATTGAGATAGCCCACGAAACAGGAGCCGATGCCGTCTGTCATGGTGCCACCGGCAAAGGAAACGACCAGATACGCTTTGAACTTGGACTATACGCCCACGACCCCGACATCAATATATGCGCCCCATGGCGCGAATGGAGCCTAACCTCACGCGAAAAACTGCTAGAGTTTGCCGAAAAACACCAGATTCCCATAGACAAAGACAAAAAAGGCGAAGCCCCCTTTTCGTGCGATGCCAATATATTACACACCTCCTCAGAGGGCAAAATGCTGGAAGACCCCGCCCAAGAAGCCCCCGAGCACGTCTATCAAAGAACCCAAAGCCCCCAAGCCGCCCCCGACAAACCCGAATATATTGAGATTGGCTTCCAAAAAGGCGACCCCATCTCCATAAACGGCAAGCCCCAAAGCCCCGCCAAACTACTGGAAACCCTAAACACAATCGGCGGCAAACACGCTATTGGGCGAGTAGATATGGTAGAAAACCGCTTCACCGGCATGAAGTCCCGCGGCATTTACGAAACACCCGGCGGCACCATAATCCTCACCGCCCACCGCGCCATAGAAAGCCTAACCCTAGACGGCACCGCCGCCCACCTCAAAGACGAGCTAATGCCCAAATATGCCGAGCTAATCTATAACGGCTTCTGGTTCTCCCCCGAGCGCGAAATGCTCCAAGCCCTAATCAACCAAAGCCAAGAATACGTAACCGGCACCGTAAAACTTAAGCTTTACAAAGGCACCATAACCATAGCCTCCCGAACCTCCCCCAACTCCCTCTACAACAAATCCCTAGTAAGCTTCGAACAAAAAGGCGCCTACAACCAAAAAGACGCCCAAGGCTTCATAAAACTCCAAGCCCTGCGCCTAAAACAACTAGCCAAACGCAAGAAATAAGAGGAAATCCATGCACGCATCACAAATACTCCTACACCGATTTATGGAGGGACAAGGAAGGCGTTTTAGGATTCCTGTTTATCAGCGTAATTATGATTGGAAGCACGAGCACTGCGAACAGCTTTTTGATGACATTATGGACATCATTAAAGAGTCACAGGAACATTATTTTATGGGGTCTATTGTCTCCGTGCATGACGATTATGCCATTGAGCAAATTATTATTGACGGACAACAACGCCTGACAACATTTTCTCTATTATTACTGGCAATTTGTCATCTCCTTGATAAAGGCGAGGTAGAAACGGAAGATAAAAATCTTAGAGAGAAAATATTTAAAACCTATTTGATAGATGAATATGCTAAAAGTGATTGCGAGAGAATTCGCCTAAAACCTGTTAAAAATGACCATGAGGCTTTTGCAAAGCTTTTTGACGGCAATGAAAAAGAATATGATGAGAACTCAAATATCACCTCCAATTATAGATATTTGAAAAAGCGGATTAAAGAGGCAATTGACCAAAACCAATGCTCCATTGATGCGTTTTTTGAGGCTTTTACAAAACTTATCATTGTTGATATCAAGCTGAACCGTCAACAAGACAATCCCCAGCTTATTTTTGAAAGCCTTAATGCTGCAGGCAAAAGCCTTGAGGAGGGCGACTTAATCAGAAACTATATCTTAATGGATGAAGACGCAAAAACGCAGGAAAGATTTTATGAAGACTATTGGCACCCCATTGAAAAAAATACCCATTATCGGGTCAGCGATTTTATAAGGGATTTTTTAATCTATTCCAGCGGTCAAATACCAAAAAAGGAAAAGGTATATAAGGCGTTTAAGAAATTTCACAAAGCTTTTAAGGGCGATGATGACAAGCTTTTGAAAAAACTTTTACAATTTTCAGAATATTACGGGCAAATCATATCCTCAAAAACAATAAGCGGAGATGAAAATATTGATATGGGGTTGAAGCGCATTAATCATTTGAAAATTGGCGTTTCCTATCCATTTTTGATAGATGTATTTCACGCATGGCAATCAAAAAAAATGATTACCACTCAAGAGGTAAGCCAAATCCTGTTATATATTGAAAGCTTTGTATTCCGACGGGCTATTTGTGAGATTCCAACAAACGCACTTAATAAGATTTTTGCTTTTTTGGCAAAAAACATACGCTCTGAAAAAAAAGAATCCGATAAATATATTGATGTATTCACCTATTACCTCATGCAGGGTAGTGGCAATACCCGCTTCCCCTTAGATGATGAGTTTAAGGAAAAATTTAAAGAGCGTAATGTTTATAGTCATGGCAAGCGATGTGTCCATCTCCTTGAGCGGCTTTCAAATTATGAAAAGAAACGGCTTGTTGATGTTGAGAATCTATTGGAAAAAAATATATTATCCATTGAGCATATTATGCCACAAACATTGACCCCAGAATGGGAAAAGGATCTTGGTGATAATTATCAAAAAGTTCACGATAAATATTTGCACACAATCGGTAATCTGACCCTGACTGCCTATAATTCCGAATATCAAAACAAACCATTCCAAGAAAAACGAGATATGGTAAGGGGTTATAAAGAATGCGTCTTATGGCTCAACAGAGACCTTGCAAAATTTGATAAATGGACAGAAGAAGAAATTCAAATACGAGCGAAAAAACTAATTAAGCAGTCAATAAAAATTTGGGCGAAACCGCCAGAAAGCATATTCCAACCCCAAGAACAACCATCAATCTCTCGTAGTTTCTCTGATGATTTTAGTTTTACAGGAACAAAGCCTGTCAAAATTACTTTTATAGAGGAAACAAAAAGCGTCACAAGCTGGAGCGACTTATTCCTACAAATCGTCAAAATGTTAGACGAGCGGGAGCCTTCATATTTTGCACGACTTGCACAATCAGAGGAAATAAAAATAGTCAGTAGTGAGAAAGGCTCACACACAACACCCGAAAAAATAAAGGAAGGCATATATATTGAGACCAATTTAAGCGCAGATGGAATTGTCTCCAACCTTAAAACATTTTTTGAAGATAATGGATTAGACGATGATGATTTTGAAGTATTTCTTAAAGAAGGCGAAGAGAACTAAATCTCCACCCCGTCAATTCCCCCCTGCCGACAAGCCGCAATCAGCGTATTCCTCAGCAAACACGCAATCGTCATCGGACCAACCCCACCCGGCACCGGCGTGATAGCACCGGCAATGGGTGCGACCTCCTCATAAGCGACATCCCCAACAAGCACCGCCTTCCCCCCCCGCTCAATGCGATTAATCCCGACATCCAAAACAATCGCCTGCGGCTTCACCCAGCTTTTCCGCACCATCTCAGGCTTGCCCACACAAGCAATAAGAATATCAGCCGAAGCCGCAATCTCAGGCAAGCTTTCCGTTTTAGAATGGGCAATAGTGCAAGTACAATTTTCCGCCAGCAAGAGTTGCACAAGCGGCTTTCCCACCAGATGAGACCGCCCAATAATAACCGCATGCGCCCCTTGCATTTTCCTCCCAATCTCACCGCAAGCATGACGAGCAAGCATCAGCACCCCCATAGGCGTACAAGGAATAAGGGCGGGCGCATTGGCGGCGAGCAGTCCGATATTTAACGGGTTCAACCCGTCCACATCCTTTGCGGGCGCAATGGCTTTGACCACCTCCGCCTGCGACAAGCCCGCAGGCAACGGAAACTGCACCAAAACCCCATGAATAGCAGGGTCACAATTAAGCGTATCAACCAACGCCAACAGCTCCTTCTGCGAAACCCCCGCAGGCAAGCTATGCTGAACAGACCCAATCCCCGCCTCCTCACACGCCTTTTGTTTATTGCGAACATAAACCTGGCTGGCAGCATCATCTCCAACCAACACCACCGCCAGCACCGGCGCAAGATTATGCTCTTTACCAAGCACCCCCACCGCCTTTTTCACCTCACCACGCAGGGCGAGCGCAATTTCCTTACCGTCAATCCTATAGACCATAAAGCACCCTCACCAACCCATATTGCAGAAAATTAAGCCCAAGAATAACAATAATGGGCGAGATATCAATCCCCCCAAAGTCAGGCAACGCATTCCTAACAGGGCGACAAAGCGGCTCACAAATCCGATGCAAAAAAGCCGCAATCGCATAAATAACCCGATTATTCATATTAACAATCCCAAACGCACTAAGCCACGAAAACACCACATGAACAATCACCGCCCATATATAAAGCGTAATCAATTTATGCACCAAAATAACAATCCCAACCATTTTTACCTCTTACCCCCTTTCCCCCCCCCGAGCAAGCCTTGTGAAACCGGTGGAGCTAAGTAAATCTAAGGTCTCTCACTAACCCCAAAAGAACAGGAGCAATTGCTCTGTTAATTTTTTTTGTATATTCCGTAAGGCTTTCTTCTGTATTTTTTTGTTTCTTATGCTCTTTTATCAAAGCAAGAGAGATAATCACAAATATTACTTCGTATTGATTTTTTACAAGATCAGTATCTGTGGGGGGAACTGTTTTAAGATAATTTAAATAATGTTTATTATCAATATTTAGATAAAAGGTGTTCGTGTTATCTTGGTGTTCCATGACCCACATTGCATCATTTTCATCAACATCATAATCATAATCTCCATATTTCTCTTTTTTAACTTTAGTCACCTCTGGAAGATCTAGATTATTGTCGCGATTTGATGGTGGAGTAGGTTTTCCTTCTCTCTCTTTCTTTTCTATAAGCTGGCAATAAAACTCGCTCTTGAATGGATGAACAAGGTTTTGAATATCTGACACCACCACTTTATATTTTTGTATTTCTTTTTCGGGTTGGGGCAAATGGAGAAACCAAATGCCATCTTTGCCCTGAAGCTTAACTTTAGATTTGCGGGTTATTTCTTCACCTTCAAGAAAGATATGATATTCTCCAGGGTCGTTTGCCCTGGTAAAATAATCATTGGGCGCATCCGTTTTAAATTTAATTCTGGGGCTTCTTCCCTTTTCAACCTGTCTGGGTTTTTCTTTAGGAGATTTTTTAGCAAGCTCAAAAAAAGTTGGAAAAACACTATATTCATATTTTTCTTTTTCTTTCTTCCCTTCCTCAAATGGATCTCCTATTCTCCCCCCAGAGGATAAAAACTTAGCCAAGTAAGGGCTTTTTTTGAGCAATTCATTTAATAATTGATTCGCCTCAGAATTATTCTCTATTTTTTCTTTAACCTCCTGTTCTCTCATTACGTTCTGAAACTCAGGCAGAAACGAAGCCTTCAGACCCTCCCTAATTTCCTTTTTTATCAATTCAGTAAATGCATTTTGATAAATTTTCTCTCTATCCGGCATAAAAATTTTCTCAATATATTTATTTTGTATTGTTGAGCAATCTATAATGACCAGAATATTTTTTTTGATATTTTCAAATTTAAGGCCTTTTGAAGTAAAAAATGAGGGGGTCAATATTCCATTTGTTTGCCCATTTACTAGAAAAAGAACACCATTCGCATATCTATTAGGATCAAAATTTCCTCCTTCTTCATTGTATTTGTTAAAGGCATAAATCTTACATGTCATTTTTTGTTCTTCTACATAAAAATCAAAATGCTCCTCATCATATATTATGGAAGTTTTATCTTTCTCCAGTTTTGTTTCCAACCCATGAAGAATTTGTTCATAGCCATCAGCTTTATAACCCTTTCTCCTCTCATAAATTAAGGCTGGCACGACCGGATTGGGGAGCAAAGAATTTAATTTATAAAAAAAATTAAGATATGCGACAGAGCGCAACCCTGGACCAATATCATAATTATAGAGCTTTATAAATGTTCCATGTTTAAGATTTTTTTCATATGCCTCCGGATATTTTCCTGGCAATAATTTCAAGGCTTCAGCATCAAATGAGGGAATCTCTCCATTAATATGGAAATACATCCATCTTGAATTTCTATATACCTCTGTAGGCTCAAATTTTCTGATAATGGTAAAGCCCCATTTTCCAGGCTGGCTACCATTTAGAATTGGATTTCTTTTTGAAAGAATAAGCTGAAGCCCGTTATCCTTGCAGAAATTAACCGCTCCATAGCTTCCCATTCCAAATTTTCCTTGCACAAATTGAACCTCAATTTTGTTATTTGAGTTTAATCTAAGGAAGGTTGTTTTAAAATCATCTGGAGCTTGCCCCTCTGCCTTATCAACAATGATATAATTTGGATTTTTCTTATCTCCAGTAACAACCACATTACAATATTCTTGTGCAATTTCCTTTAGCTCAGAATTCTGACAATTAATCCATTTACCATTTTTTACTCCAAAGAATGTCTCTAAAGCTTCCTTTACAGATTTGGGAGCTTCCTCTGATTTAGGATCAATCTTTTTTTCTTTGCATTTGAGCATAAGGGTGCTGTCGCCACAATTAACGATTTTTTCAACCAATGCATTTGCAGGATTGGATTGTTGATTGCCGACAATACCCTGATTATTAGTGGTCTCTTTTCCCCCGACAATATCCCAATATTCTTCACTATCCCAAAAATTGCCTTTTTTTAAAATGGCAATGACGTCTTGTTCCCCTTCCGCCATAGCAATATTCAAACATAATTCTTTCCAATTCATATTATTCCCTCCTTCTCAAATTTCTAATTTGAATTCTTTTTTTCTTTTTTTATTATTTTCTAAAAATTTCGCTTTAATTGAATGGATTTCTTTCTGGAGAGTATCAATTATTTCTTTGGCATCATTTTCCGAATAATCATAAAACCTCTTATCCGCCAAGTTCCCAACAAGTCGTAACTTATCCAATGCATTTGGAACACGTTTATTGGCAAGGTCTATAAATTTTTCTCTTTTAATTTTCATAATTTTCTCATTTTGTTATATATTTATTTCAAAATCCGTATATAACAGATACAAAAATCATCTGCAAGCATTTTTTAAAAATTTATATCATTAAAAAACCTGCAGAAATTACAGCTATTTAGGAAATATTTAGAAAAAACTGGGAAAGCCGAGCCGAAAAGCCCACCGCCTCTGGGAACCGTACCCCCAAACCCTGAACTCTCAAAAAGTAAAACCCGCCTAGCGGGCGGTGGTGGAGCCGAGCGGGATTGAACCGCTGACCTCGTCATTGCGAACGACGCGCTCTCCCAACTGAGCTACGGCCCCTTATTACCCCGATAGTTTTCTATAATGCGCCTTGCGCAGAATATAGCAATAAAGCCTGCAAATCCATAGTGGAGCGGGCGATGAGATTCGAACTCACGACCCCAACCTTGGCAAGGTTGTGCTCTACCCCTGAGCTACGCCCGCATTGCCACTAGGCAAGGAGTTATGCCCGAAAAAGGCGAAAATGACAAGTAGGGAGATAAAGATTTTACCACTGCTATTGATTTTTTCATCAATCCTCCCCATTTTATAGAGGAAAGGAATGCTTATGGAAAATGAGACAATCTTTGATGTAGATATGCAAGGTTTTGCGCAGAAAGTCCTGCAGACCTCGCAGGAAAAATTAGTGCTGGTGCAGTTCTGGTCAGAGGATTGCGCCCCCTGCAAGGAGCTTGCCCCGCGCCTAGAAAAGCGCGTCCACGAAAGCGAAGGCACAATGGCGCTCGCCCGCATTAACGTCAAAGAGCAGCCCGAAATTGCCGCCCAGCTCCGAGTCCAAAGCGTTCCGGCAGTGCTCGCCTTCAAGGCGGGTCGCCCCATAGATGGCTTTGTCGGCGCCGTTTCCGACAGCGAGCTAGAAGCCTTCCTCTCACGGCTTGGCGTGGAGGGCGGCAACAGTGAGCTACAAAACCTCTTAGAAGCAGGCGCAACCGCAAAGACAGAACAAAACTGGGAGCAAGCCTTCCAAGCCTATGGTCAAGCCCTACAATTAGACGAAAACAGCTTGGATGCGATAGGCGGACTTGCCCAATGCTACATACAAGCAGGCGAGCTTGCCCCCGCCGAACACCTGCTTGCCCAGCTAGAAGAAAAAGACAAAAACCACGAAGCAATAAAAGCCGCCTATGCCGGCTTGCACCTAGCCCAAAAAGGCGGAAGCAGCGGCGACATAGAAGCCCTAAAAGCAAAATGCGCCCAAAACCAAAACGACCACCAATCCCGCCTTGCTTTAGCACTAGCATATCACGAAAGCGGACAAAAAACTGAAGCTATGACAACCCTACTCACCGCCATAGAGCAAGACGCCAACTGGCAAGAGGGTGCCGCAAAAAAACAATTATTAGAACTTTTTGATGCCTATGGCATAGAAGATGAAGCAGTGATAGAGGCACGAAAACGCCTCTCCTCCCTGCTTTTCCGATAAGGGCGCGCAATGGATAAAACCCTCCTACCCTTTCTCGTCTGCCCCAAAACACACGGCACATTAGAATATGACGAAACCACAAAGGAGCTTATCAGCAAAAAAGCGGGTCTTGCCTATCCCGTCAGGGAAGGCATACCGATATTACTGATAGAGGAAGCCCGCCAGCTTTAGCGCATAAGCGGCGGCATGGGCGAGGTGCCAAATTGGGCAGATTTCGCAAAAAACCGCTTTAACACCGGCAGACGATTAACTGCACCAAACGGAATAAGCCCCGCCTTTTTCGCCAATACATGCGTCAACGCCCCCATCGCCACCCCATCAAAACGGCGCAAAACCTCATATTCCTTCAACACCGCTGGCGAAGCAGGGTCCAACCCCAACCCCCTAGCATAGGAAAGCCGCTCGGCAATACTCGCACAATCCCGCAAAGAAAGATTAAACCCCTGCCCCGCAAGCGGATGAAAAAGATGAGCGCTTTCCCCAATCAGCGCCATCCTTTTCCCGACATATTGGCGCGCCAACATAAAACTAAGCGGAAACGCCCCCCGCTCACTTTGCAAACAAAACGCTCCCCATTTCGGAAAATACTCCGCAACTTGCCGACAAAACCGCGCCGGCTCCATTTCCCGAAGCCCCTCAAACCCCGCCCCCTTCACACTCCATATCAGCGCCGATTGTTTTGGGGCAAGTGGCAGCAACGCCATCGGACCCGTTGGCAAAAACGCCTGCGCCGCAATAAGCCGCTCCTCCTCATGCCCAAGCAAAGCAGTCATCGCATATTGCCCATAGCTCCCCTGCAACACCCCAATATTGGCAAATTGCCGAAGCCTGCTTTTCGCCCCCTCCGCCACAAGACAAAGCGGTGTCCGAACGCTTTCCCCCCCCTCCAATACAAGCCGCCCCCCATGTGCCGAAGCCGAAAAACTTTCCGACAGCCCATAGCACTGCCGAATATTTTTATTCTCATCAATTTTCTCACAAAGCGCCCCATATAACTCGCTTGCGGGAACAATATAAGCAAAGGGCGAGCGCTCCGTATTTTTCTCCCACACCAAAGCCGGATTCACACCCCCCCCATCGGCACCAAAAATCTGAATCTCCTCAACCCTGCTTTTCGTTTTTATAAGACCCCACACCCCAAGCCTCACCAGCATATTCTTGGAGGCTGGCGAGAGCGCCAACACCGAAGCCTCATGGCGCACCGCCTGCGGCACCTCACCCCGCCTCCCCCTCACCAGCACCGGCGCCATATCATAATGCGCACAAGCCAGCGCACAGCTAAGCGCCGCAAACCCACCGCCGCTCACGACAATGTTCTGATATGGATTATTTTTTCCCACGCTGGCGCAGTTCCTCTTTTATCGGCATAAAAATTGTTCTATATTTTATAGCATAAAGGGGTTCACACAAGAAAGGATGAGCGATATTGGTTTTTGCGGCACATTCTGGTTTTGCAAAAATCCTTTACTATAGCGAATATGGCATGGCGAAGAAATAAAGAGCAAGCCCCCGCAAGCAGGGGCTGGAAAAAATGGGAGCAGGGAGCCTTTGGCTGGCTGTTGCGCTTTCTGCGCCACCGCTTTTTTGAAGCAAGCGGGTTGGCGCTCATATTGCTATCGGGCTTTGGGCTATTTTCAACTTTTATTTACAACCCTGAAAATCCAAGCCTCAATTATTTTGACGGCAAGGGCATGAAAAGCTGTTCGGGCGAGATGCTATGCTATCTGAAATACACCGCCGCCAATATGGGCGAATTAGTCCAGCTTTTAGGGCTTGGCACAGGGGCAGTCTTCCTCGCCCCCCTCGTCTTGGGCATTGCGCTGCTCACCCATAAAAGCCTCAAAGGTCTATGGTGGCGTGGCATATTATGGCTAACCAGCCCCTTCCTGCTGGCAATGGGACTGGATATGATGGCACAAGATAAGGGCGGGGCGGCAGGGCGCATCTTAACCCAAAGGCTCGCCGAGTTTTTCCCCATAAATGGCATCTTCTGGGCAGTCGGCATCATCACCACCGCCCTCCTATTAACGCTCCTCTCGGCTTCCCTTTTCCGACGCTCCTTTTCCTTTTTATGGGCAGTCGTTTTATGGCTCACACGAATACGAAGCTTCCGCCCCCGCCTCACCTTGCCCGCCTTATTCAAAAAACAAAAAACCACCACCGACACCGGGCGCACCATAGAACGGCGCAAGAAAAAGAAAAAGCGCGTATCCAAAAGAGCCAAAGCCGAAACCCAACCCCATCTCAATCTGAGCGGCAGCAAAAGTTTTGACCTACCCCCCTTGCACCTCCTCAGCGCCCCCAAAGAAAACAATATCGTCATCCATGAAGACGCATTGGACGCCAATGCAAGACTTTTAGAAAACATCCTGCTGGAGTTCGGCGTACAAGGCGAGATAGGCAAAGTCCGACCCGGACCCGTCGTCACCCTATATGAGCTATCGCCCGCCGCTGGCATCCGCTCCAGCCGCATCATCGGACTTGCCGACGACATTGCCCGCTCCATGTCGGCAATCAGTGCAAGGGTCAGCACGATTCCCGGCAAAAACACCATTGGCATAGAGCTACCCAACCAGAAGCGCGAGGGCGTTTATCTGCGTGAGCTTCTGGAAACCCAAGCCTTTGAGAGCAGCAAGCAGGGCTTATCGCTGGCGCTGGGCAAGGATATTGGCGGCGAGATTGTCCTTGCGGATCTGGGCAAAATGCCCCATCTGCTGATAGCGGGAACAACGGGTTCGGGCAAATCGGTCGGCATCAACACCATGATAATGTCGCTGCTATACCGCTATAAGCCGGAGCAATGCCGTATGATTATGGTAGACCCCAAAAAGCTGGAGCTTTCCGTCTATGACGAGATTCCCCACCTCCTCGCCCCCGTAGTCACCGAGCCACGCAAAGCCGTAGTCGCACTAAAATGGGTCGTCAGCGAAATGGAAGCCCGCTATCAGCGCATGGCAGAGCGCAATGTCCGCAACATAGACGGCTATAATGACGAGATGGAGTCCGCCCAAAAAGAGGGGCGCAAGCTCACCCGCAAGGTTAAAACCGGCATAGACCCCGATAGCGGCAAGCCGATTATGGAGGAGCGCGAAGAGCCGCCCGTCATCCTACCCCGCATTGTCGTCATTATTGACGAGATGGCAGACCTCATGATGGTAGCGGGAAAAGATGTAGAAGCCGCCATTCAGCGCCTTGCACAAATGGCGCGCGCTGCTGGTATCCACATGATTATGGCAACCCAGCGCCCCTCGGTGGATGTGATAACGGGCACGATAAAGGCGAACTTCCCGACCCGCATCAGCTTTCAGGTTACCTCCAAAATTGACAGCCGCACCATATTGGGCGAGCAGGGTGCCGAGCAATTATTGGGGCAGGGCGACATGCTCTATATGTCGGCAGGCTCAAAAGTGCAAAGGGTGCATGGCGCCTTTGTCTCCGATAAGGAGGTGGAGACCATTGTCCGCTTCCTCAAAAAACAGGGCAAGCCTTCCTATCTGGAAGGCATCACCGATGAGGAAGCCCAAACCCGCCGAGCCGAAGAAATGAGCGGCGGCAATGAAAACGGCAATCTCTATGACCAAGCCGTAGCAATAATCGCCCGCGACAGACGAGCGAGCATCAGCTATATCCAACGCAAATTGCAGATTGGCTATAATCGCGCAGCAAGCCTCATAGAGGAGATGGAAGCACAAGGCGTAGTCAGCCCCCCCAATGCAGCAGGCAAAAGAGAAGTGCTGGTAGAAGAGCGATAAATGCCCCCCCTTTCAAAATATATCCCCCTGATAGCATTGATTTTTTTGCTATATCTCCCCCCCGCCCAAGCCGAGCTAAGCCTGAAGCAGATAGAGCACGGCATCAACAAAACCCGCCATGCGGAAGGGCATTTTTCGCAATGGGACAGCAAAGGCAATAAGGCGGAGGGCAGTTTCACCCTTTCCCGACCCGGCAAGCTCCGCTTTGATTACTACGCCCACGATATGCGCATCATCGCCGATGGACGCTGGATATGGATAAGCAATAAAAAGGGCGGCAATCTCAGCCAGATATGGCTGGCAAGCACCCCCCTTTCCCTCTTACTGGCAGAAACCATAAAACTGGATAATCCCGAATATATAATCCGCCACCAAGAAAAAGAAAATGATATAGAGCTATGGATAACCCCCAAAAAGAAAACCATAGGCGGACAATTATTACTCCTGCTGGACAAAAACACCCTCCAGCTCAAAGGCTGGGAAATAGAAGACGCACAAGGCTTCCGCACCGCCATCATCCTATCAAAAATCCGCACGCTAAAAACCCCACCCCCCGCCTCCCTTTTCGCCATTGACCCCCGCCCGCTTGGTAGCAAAAGGGGCAGGCAATGAAAATTATAAGCTGGAACATCAACTCAGTACGCCTTCGCATAAACCAAGCCACCCGCATCTTGCGTGAGCAGCAACCCGACATATTCTGCCTACAAGAAACCAAATGCCCAAATGACGCCTTCCCCCATAAACCATTTGAAAAGCTAGGCTATCGCCACATCGCCCTAAACGGCATTAAAGGCTATCATGGTGTCGCCAGTATCAGCAAAAAACCCTTTCTGCACGAATACGCCCATGTATTCTGCAAAAAAAAGGACGGACGCCACATGGAAATTGCCGTCAATTATAAAGGCGCACCCCTCCATATCCATAATTTCTACGTCCCCGCCGGCGGCGATGAACCCGACATCAAAAGCAATGAAAAGTTCGCCCATAAACTTTCCTTCCTCAAAGAAATGCAACGCTTCTGCACCACCATGAAACACAAAACCAAGACCCACCGCATCCTGCTCGGCGACCTCAACATCGCCCCTATGGAACACGATGTCTGGTCACATAAACAATTACTAACGGTCGTAAGCCACACCCCCATTGAAGTAGCCCATTTACTACAGGTGCAAAAATCCCATGATTGGATTGACACCATGCGCCATTTTGTCAATGAAAACGAAAAGCTCTATAGCTGGTGGAGCTACCGTGCCCGCGACTGGCAAGCCACCAATAGGGGCAGGCGACTTGACCATATATGGGCAAGCCCCTCCCTCAAAAACAATCTCAAAGCCATGCAAGTCCTAAAAAAAATCCGCAATTGGCAACGCCCCTCCGACCACGCCCCCGTCATGCTCAAACTTACCTAGCCTCTAGAGGCTAAACAACCAGCCTATACCCACCCTCTTGCGTAACCAAAAGCTCCGCATTAGAAGGGTCTGGCTCTATCTTCTGCCGCAACCGATAAATATGCGTCTCCAAAGTATGGGTAGTAACATTGGCATTATACCCCCACACCTCGTTCAGCAACTTCCTACGCTCCACCACAGCGGCACCGGCACGATAGAGATATTTCAGAATATTGGTTTCCTTTTCGGTCAGCCGAATCTTGCGCTCTTTGGCATCCAGCAAAAACTTATTGGCAGGGCGAAAAAGATAAGGACCAATCTTAAAGCTCGCCACTTCACTATATTCATGCTGGCGCAATTGCAGCCGAATACGAGCAAGCAGCACCCCAAAGCGGAAGGGCTTCAACACATAATCATTGCTCCCCGACTCCAGCCCCAAAATAACATCCGCATCAGAAATAGCCGCCGTCAACATAATGATAGGCGCCTTAAACCCATTTTTGCGCAAAATACGGCAAGTCTCCCAACCCTCTTGGTCGGGCAGCTCAATATCCAATAAAACAAGGTCGGTGGAATGTTCCCCAATATGCTCCAGCCCCTTCGCCGCCGTCCCAACATGGTGGAGGGCATATTCCGTATGGAGGGCAAATTGCTCCCTCAGGGCTTTGATAATTTCGGGATCGTCATCAATCACTAAAATATTTTTAATAGACGTCGTCATCGGTGTCTCCTTTATTGTTTTATCCTAAAACCTCGCTTATCTACAAACAAGGGCAATGAGGGTACCTCATCAAGATGTGAAACATCGCTGATATTTCTCACCTTTCTGTGTTAGCCTCTATGTGAGCCTATGAGTGTTCGTTTTCTAACAAAGCGACAAAAGGGGCAAAAGAAGCGGTATTTTTCCCTCTATTGTTCCCCTTTCCAAAAACCCCCTTATTTTTCAACCCCTTACACCCCCCACCCCTAAAAGAGAAAGACAAAAAATGGCGGTAAAATTACGGGCAATTTATGGGGAGAAGCGCAAAACTCTGCTTGTCGGCGATAAAACCTTCCCCTGTGTTTTCGGAAAAAGCGGCGTAAGCAGCAATAAAAAAGAGGGCGACAACAAAACCCCGCTTGGCACAATGCAGCTCGGCACCCTCTATCATAGAAAAGACAGATTCCACCCACCCCAAAAAACCGCCTTCACCCCCCACCCCATCAGCAAAGCACATGGCTGGTCGGACGATATCTCCGACCCCCATTATAATGAGCCGGTGCAGCGACCCCACCCCTTTTCCCATGAACCCCTATGGCGCAACGACCACATTTACGACGCCCTCTTAACCCTCACCTATAACACCGCCCCCAAACTTGCGGGCAAAGGCAGTGCCATTTTCCTACATTTAGCACAGCCGGACTTCTCCCCCACCAAAGGCTGCCTCGCCGTCAGCAAAGAAACAATGGACTACATCCTAAAAACAACAAATCCCAAAACCACCCTCATCATTGAGGAGGAGTAGCAGGTCTTTCCCCAAACAACGCCCGCCCCAAACGAATATGGGTCGCCCCCTGCAAAATCGCCGCTTCAAAATCATTACTCATACCCATGCTCAGCAAGGGCAATTTATGATGACGGCTGAGCTTACGCAAAAGCGCAAAAAACGCAGAAGGCGGTACATTTTGCGGCGGAATACACATAAGCCCCTCTGGAGAAAGCCCATATTGCCCCCGACACGCCTCAATAAATTGTGCAAGCTCCCCAATAGCCACCCCGCTTTTCTGCGCCTCGCCCCCAATATTAACCTGAATAAAAAGGCGTGGCGCTTTGGACATCTTCCCCATCTCGCTTGCCAGCTTCTCCGCCAAAGACAACCTATCCAGGCTATGAATATGAGAAAACAACCCCAGCGCCTGCCTCACCTTATTGCTTTGCAAGGGACCGACCATATGCAATTGCAAGTCAGGATATTTTTCAAGCAAAGGCGGATATTTTTTCTCCGCCTCCTGCACCCTGTTTTCGCCAAAATGCCTCTGCCCCGCCTCAATAAGCGGCTCAATATCCTGCACAGAAAACGTTTTGGAAACAGCAACCAACACGGGCGCCTCCCCCTTTTCAGGGCGCACCGCTTTCTCAATTTTTTTGCACGCATTGCGATATCGGTCTAAGCTCGTCATATTCCATCTATAGCAAAAGGAGCGCCAAAGAGCATTATGAGTTTTATGCCCCATATTTTTCTGGTAAGCAGCGAGCAGAAAGGCGACCCCCGCCCTTTACTAAACAGCCTGCGCGCTGGCGATGGCGTGCTTCTGCGCCATTATCGCGACCGCCACCGCTCTTTATTGGCAGGCGAGCTTGCCCATCTCTGCCACAAAAAGCGGCTTGCCTTTTTTATCGCTGGCGACTGGCACCTCGCCTATCAGCATGGCGCCGGACTTCACCTACCCGAATGGCAAATCGCACGGCTTGGCAGCTTGCGCCAAATGGCAAAAAAGCTGAACGCCCCCATCACCATTGCCGCCCATGGCAGAACATCTTTGCTATTGGGTATGAAGCTTGGCGCCAGCGCCGCCCTTCTCTCGCCCCTCTTTCCCACCACCAGCCATTCCAAAGCCCGCTTGCTTTCCCCCCCAATGGCGGCAAGCCTTTGCCAAACGGCGAGGGGCTTCCCCCTTTTCGCACTTGGCGGAGTGCGGGTGGATAATTTTCACAAAATAGCTGGACTTGGCTTTCAAGGCTTCGCCGCCACCGATCCCTACAAAACAGGCTTGCCTTCTTCATCCAGATAACCAAACCGCTTCATCTGCTCGCCATGCTCGGCACAGATTTTTTCCACTTGCGCCCCATCAAGCTTATCGCGCCACTGCCCACTTTTCCCACTACGAAAAAACATGGCGTTGGCACTATCAGGATTTTCCTTAAAGCCGCCCTTCTCCTCCTGCCCCTGCAATTGCTTAAAAGAGGAAAAGCGCACCGCTTTCTCAATACGCTTTTTGGAGGCGGGCAGTCCTAGAAACTTCGTCAGATTTTTAAAAACCCCATAAGGCTTTGCCAACATATCCTCATAGCGCAAAACGCATAATTGCTGATGCGGGTTCGCCGTCCAGCTTTTGACATGCACCGACCATGAGCCATGCAACTCAGGAATATGACTTTCCGTAAAATCCGTCGCCGCCTTTTCATTTGCCATATGAGCAATGGCATCGTCTATGGATAGCGAAAAATGGCTTGCCAGAGAAAGCACCACATCCAGCGGATTGCGAATAATATAAATCGCCGCCGCCGTCACCGCCATATTATGAATAGGCACCCCATGCCAGCTCCCCAATAGATTATGGGTTTTGACAAAAACGCTATCGGGCGAGACTTGGGTAAATTGCCCATGCACCAGCGGTCTGATTTTGGCAAGCTCGCCCTCATCGCCCCGCTTCAAAGCACGCCCCATTTGCCGTTCATAAAAAGGCAAATGGCTCTCGCCAAGACAAAAGCTATCCAGCTCATTAATGGGAATGGGAGTGTCCGGATTTTTCAGCAAATTATGGATAAAGCTTCGCGCCCAAGTATTTCCGGATTTCGGATAGGAAGCAAGCCAGATAAGTGCGCCCATAGCTTTGCGCTCTCAAAAGCGGGTTGGATTAGAAATAGAGGCTGATATAAACGGCAAGGGAAGTATCTCTATTGCGGACTTCCTCCGTAATTTTTTCGGCAACGCTTTCCTCAAGGGAAATACCGACCTCAACGCCTTTTCCAAGACTGCGCGAGCCACCAATTTGCAGAAGTTGCCACTCCTCCTCACGCGTAGGCTCACCAGCGGCGGCACTATAGCTACTTTCCAGATAGGCAACACCAACAATAGTCGGACCTCTTTCATAAGTAATCCCCGCCGACCATGTTTCGGTCGTGCCGTCATTGACATCATTTTTCTCGCGATATCCACCGCCAATCGTAACATCTCCCGCGCTCAGCGATGCACCCACACGCCAATCAGAAGGATTTTCATTACTAAAACTACTATCCGCCTTGGCACTTTGACTGGACAAGGAAACCCCCGCCGTCATTTTTTCAGTTTTCAACTCATAAGCCAGCCCAACCTCAATAATATCGGTAATGTCAGCCCGATTATTGGAGGAGCGGATAGGCGTGTCACCCGTATTATCATTATCAGCGGCAACCCCAAGCATCAGCATAAAGCCCGATATTTCAGGCGAGAAATAATTGATGCGCGACAACGCATTATCATCCAAAAGCAGGGTAGTGGAGCTGGTCAAAAGCTCGTCCTGAATGGGATTATTAATGAAATCAGGGTCATCCACCCGATTGGCACTCATATAGCTAGGAGCGGCATAGCCAACCCGATAGGAAGGACCATACGCCGTACCGACCTCAATACGCCCGACCGTTCCCTCAAAAAAGGCATAATATTCCTCAAAAGCCAGCTTGCCCTCATCATCTCCATAAAGATACATATCCGCCTGCATACCCGCACGCCCATTATTATAAAGCGGCATCCACGCACCAATATTAAGCAGCATATAATTTCTAACCGCACTATTACCAATACCAGAAATCGCCTCTTCTGCGGCGATAACATCATTTCTCCGCCCACGAACACAAGTTGCAATATCCCCGCTCACACAATGAGGAGCGGTGATGGGGTCAGTAATCCCATCCGCCCCAGGCGCACCCGTATAGTTATTATAGAAGTCAATCGGATCCCCACCCGTATCAGCATCAATGACGGGAGTGAAAAGAGCCGCAAACGCATTATTATTAATATTATATTGCGCCGGCGTCAGCTCCGCAATCGTGCCATCCGCAAGAACATAAGTCGCTTGGGCAATATCAAAATAAACCCCCTCATCCACTTTCGGGTCTGTATACTCAGGTTTAGAGGAAATAATCTTTTTTGACGGCACAAAGGGACGGCTAAACGCCCCATCATCAACGACAAAAGCGGCGGCATGAATAGCAGCCCCAACATTAAACTTCATCTGAGCAGATGCCGCCCCCGCAAAAGCGAAGGACAAACCTGCCACTAATGGCGTTGCCAATACAGACAATAACAGCTTCTTTTTGTTCATGTTGCGTAATTCTCTAACCATGAAAGATGACCTTTAGTTCCTATCCCGATAGTTCCTATTCCAATTTTGACAAAAAAGGCTCAGTTTCTATCCAGACCTTTTTTCCCATGACCTCCCAAGGCTTAGAAGCTTAGACCAATAATTACCCCTGCAGAAGTATTGTCGATTTTATCCGCCGCCTTATCACTAGCTTCGGTTGTATCAACGACGATGCTCAGATTTACACCTTGAGCGAGATTATAGGTCCCACCAAGTTGCAAAAAGCTCCATTCGGCTTTCTCGCCACCCTGATATTCTCTTTCACTTTCCAGATAAGCAACACCAAGGGTGAACTTGCCAATCTCATAAGCAACACCAGCCGTCCAAGTTTCAACCGTATCTTGGCTATAGGAGGTGACAGCACCAGTGCCGCTATCAACCGTGCCGACACTATTGGTTTCGCTTCGGCTATAGCCGCCGCCCAATGTGACGCCAAGCGTAGAAAGCTCAAGCCCGACCCTATAATTATTAGGGTCATGCTGTCCCTTTGCCTCGCCCTGTCCGCCTGCTGTCCCTTGCGAGAAGGCAGCCGATACACCAAGGTCAATGGCAGAGATTTGCGTGGTATAGGCGAAAGCAACCTCAACGATATCCTCATAGGAGTTCTCATCATCCAGCACGGTCAGCCCGCCTGCATTTTTACTATCCGTATCCGGCGTGAAGGAGAAAGCAAATTGCAGCCCGTTCACAGAAGGAGTGAAATAGTTAATTTTGGTGGAAGTTTCGGTATCCCGAATAATGGTGGTGGTGGAAGCGTCCACGCCGCCGGAATCATATTTAGAGTTCAATATGATATTGGGGCTATCAACGCCATTGCCCGGCACAAACCAAGGTGCCGTATAGCTCATTTTATAATTGGCGCTATATGCGGAGCCAAGCTCAATGCGACCAAATCCGCCTTCCAGAAAAGCGAAGGTTTCTTCAAAGTCGTCATCCTCATGACTATCCAGATAGAACTGAGCCTCAAAGCCCACCTTAATCCCTGAGTCAAGCGTAGAGCCACCCATAATATTAAGCTGTGAATAATTGACAACCGCACTATCGCCAATGGTAGGCTCAGTCTTTTTGTCATCGTCAACACTAAATAGCCCCAGATTGACCTGACCGCCGAAACTAATTTCTGCGGGGCCTGCCAGAGCAGGAACGCTCATAAGCGTTGCGAGTGCCGTACCGGCTAGAAGATGTGATTTTTTCATCTTTTTCATTTCCTCAAACTATTTGCACCAAACCAGAACTGGTAAGACTGAAAGCCTTTAAGAGATTTATACTGTGAATATATAGATATAGCAAGCGGACAAAGTGTTTTTTTGTCATTATTTTATCTCATCATCATTATTATATCGCCATAGAACATTTATTTTATTGTTTTTTGACGGATATCTCTTTGGTTTTTCCTTTCTTTCTTTTCACTTCCGGTGTGTCGCGAACTGCGACAAGTAAGCTCACCTTTTACACAGAGTCTTACAAATATGCAATGGCATTTTTCTATGCGCCGTTTTTTTTGGAATTGCGTGGGGGAAGTTTTTTATTTTTTCCCTATATCTCCGCTTAGTAAGCGTCGTTCCGCCAATCCCTTTCAGCTTTTACCATTACCCATTTTCTCTGCCGTCTTGTCTTTGTTAAAACAAGAGCAAGCACTACTTTCGCTAGGATAGTCAGATTTGCCCGCCGGTGTGAAGTATAAAAAGCCGATGATTTATGTTATTTTTGCGTGTGTTGCTGATTTACCACAAATTATTTTATGGGCAGATGTTGGAACTGCTTGCATGAGCGGTGATGTTTGCTATAAGGCTATAGTCTATAAAGCAAGGAGGCAAATGGCATGAGAGTTTTGGCGGCGCGCGGATATTTTTTAGTTTTTTGCATGATTTTAGCGGTGTTTACGGTTTCAGCCTGTAGTAAAAAAGCACGCCTTGAGCGGCTTGAAAAGCAGCCCCTTGTCCTGACGGAGGAGCAACTTCTTGAGAAAAAAGAGAAGGAACGCCTTGCAAGGCGCGAAAAAGAAAAGGCGCTCGGCGTCAATTCCTATTTATGGCGCGCCAGCCTAGACACCTTATCTTTCCTACCCCTTCTTTCCGCCGACCCCATTGGTGGCGTAATCATCAGCGATTGGTATAGCGGCACGGGCGAGCCAAATGAACGCTTTAAGCTCACCATTTACATATTGGACAGAGATTTGCGCGTGGATGCGCTAAGAGTTGGCATTTTCCGCCAACGCCGCGAAGGCAGCACATGGCGCGATATGAGCGTTTCCGAGCTGACCCGCCGCCAAATGGAAGATGCGATATTGACGCGGGCAAGGGAGTTAAAAATAGCCGATTTAGCGATAGGCGAAATTAGATAGGAGGAAAGAAGATGAGCAGGATTTCTTTTTTATGCATAATGATTGCGGTTTTAGCCTTTGCAGGCTGCAAGCGCCTTGAAGAGATGAACATTGTCAATGATTACCCCCCCCAAAATGACAGCGAGCGCATTAAGGGCGGCGGCATATTGGGCGATGATGGCATTACCATATTCAAAAATGGCAGGCTTTTCCGCGATGTAAAACTAAGCCCCAGCGGCGAGGTTTCCGACAAACCCAAAAGCGAGGAAGCCAATAAGGTTCTGCGCTCCGGAAGCTTCCAGCGCAAAAGCCACTCCGGCAAGATAGACCCCGCCTCGCTGGATATCATCCTGCGCGGTGCCAAGAAAATCATAAATAAGCACGACCCCAAAAAGCTGGAGGGCAATGGGGAATAATGAGTTATGACGCTGCGGCTCGGGAGGCATATTGGCAAGGCGAGTGGGAGCGCGAGGGCGTATTTACTTCCTCCAATAAAGAAGCGGGCAAGAAATATTACATTTTAGAAATGTTCCCCTATCCTTCGGGGCGTATCCACATGGGTCACGTCCGCAATTACAGCATGGGCGATGTTGTCGCCCGCTTCCGCAAAGCACAAGGCTATCACATCCTGCACCCCATGGGTTGGGACGCCTTCGGCATGCCCGCCGAAAACGCAGCGCTTGAAAACAACACCCACCCCGAAGACTGGACTCGCCAAAACATCGCCGCCATGCGAAAGCAATTGCAGTCGCTAGGCTTATCCATTGATTGGAGCCGCGAGTTCGCCACCTGCGATATCTCCTATTACCACCACGAACAAGCCATGTTTCTGGACTTCCTAGAAGCAGGGCTGGTAGAGCACCGCGCCAGCCTCGTAAACTGGGATCCCATAGACAAAACCGTCCTCGCCAATGAGCAAGTAATAGACGGCAAAGGCTGGCGCTCAGGCGCGACAATTGAACAAAAAACCCTCACCCAATGGTTCCTAAAAATCTCCGACTACGCCGAAGAGCTATTACAAGGGCTAGAAACCCTCCCCCGCTGGCCTGAAAAAGTCCGCCTCATGCAACACAACTGGATAGGACGCTCAGAAGGCGTAGAAATAGACTTTGCTATAGAAGGCGAAAAAGAACCCCTACGCATCTACACCACCCGCCCCGACACCCTCTATGGCGCCGCTTTCTGCGCCATATCCCCCCGCCACCCCCTAGCTCTCAAGCTCAGCGCCGAAAACAAGGAGATAAAAGCCTTTTGCCAAGAATGCGCCCAAACCCCCATGGCAGCCGCCGCCCTTGAAAAAATGGAAAAAAAAGGACTGAATACGGGACTTTCCCTACACCACCCCCTAGAAAAAAACAAAAAGCTCCCCCTCTATATCGCCAATTTCGTCCTAATGGATTACGGCACCGGCGCCATTTTCGGCTGCCCCGCCCACGATACCCGCGACCACGAGTTTGCCCAAAAATACACCCTCCCCATAACACAAGTCATCGCCAGCAAAGACCCCCTCCCCTATGAAGGCACCGGCACCCTCATAAACTCAGCCGAATTTGATGGACTAGACACCGAACAAGCCAAACAAAAAATATCCGACCTGCTAATAAAACAAGGCAACGCCCAACGCAAAACCCAATACCGCCTCCGCGATTGGGGCATCTCCCGCCAACGTTATTGGGGCTGCCCGATACCGATTATCCACTGCCCCCAATGCGGCGCAGTACCCGTATCAAAAGCCGATTTACCCGTAGCACTCCCCCGCGAAATAGACATAAAAGCCGCAGGAAACCCCCTTGCCGCCAATGAAGCATGGAAAACCACCATTTGCCCAAAATGCGGCGGCAAAGCGGAGCGCGAAACCGACACCTTTGACACCTTCATGGATAGCTCCTGGTATTTCGCCCGCTTTTGCGGACAGCCCCAAGCCACCCCCACCGACAAAAAAGCCGTATCCTACTGGCTCCCCGTTGACCAATATATCGGCGGCATAGAGCACGCCATTCTGCACTTGCTCTATTCGCGCTTTTTCGCAAGAGCGATGAAAAAAACAGGACACATGACCATAGAGGAGCCATTTCAAGGACTTTTCACACAAGGCATGGTCTGCCATGAGAGCTTTACCGACGAAAAAGGCGTACCCATAGCCATCCAAAATGTCCAAAAACAAGACGGCACGCTAACCCATAAACAAGATAAAACCCGAAAAGTCTTCTCCGCAGGCATGGAGAAAATGTCAAAATCGCGCAAAAACACCATAGACCCCACCGACATTATAGAGCGTTTCGGTGCCGACACCGCCCGCTGGTTTATGCTTTCCGACAGCCCGCCTGAGCGCGATGTCTATTGGAGCGAGGGCGGCATTGAAGCCGCAGGAAAGTTCGTCCAAAAAAGCTGGCGCATGGTCTTGGAGGCAAAAAAATATTGCCAAGCAAAAAAAGGCGACCACCAAAAAACCGAGCTACGCAAAACCGCCCATATCATTTTGGACGGCGTCACAAAAGATTTAGAAAGCCTCGCTTTCAATCGGGCAGTCGCCAAAATATACACCCTCACCAATGCCATCCATGAAGCAATGGAAAACCATGAAAGCCCCAAAACATTAGAGGAAGCCGTAAAGCTTTTTTTACAAATGCTCGCCCCCTTCATGCCCCATCTCGCCGAAGCGGGCTGGCAGGAATGGGGCGAGAAAAAAATGCTCGCCAACACAAAATGGGCTAGAATTGACAAAAGCCTTTTGGTGCAAGAGAGCCTTACCATCCCTATACAGATAAACGGCAAAAGGCGCGATGAAATAAACATCACACCCGGCACGAGCAAGCAGGAAATAGAAAAGCTGGTATTGGCAAGCAAAAAAGTGGAGAAGGCATGTGCAGATAAAAAAATTAAAAAAATCATTATCGTTCCGGACAGGATTGTTAATATCGTTCTCTAGCCTTTTCATGGCAGGGTTGATATTGTCAGCATGCGGATTTTCCCCGCTTTACAGCGAGCATACCATAAAGGGCAACAGCAATACCGCCATTCACCTCAAAAAAGGCAATGATATTCTAAACCAAGAGGTCAAGGAGCAGATGCTCCGTATAATGGGTAAAGCCGAGAAAACCGATTATATTTTATCCCTAGACACCAGAGAAAACCTTATCCCCCTTGCGGTCAGACAAGACGGGCGGGCGACACGGCAAGCCTATCACATAGAAGCCCGCTATGATATTCGCGACAAGGCGGGCAAAATTATAAGCGAGGGCATAAGCCGAACCCAAAGCTCCTATAATATTGTCGTCTCCCCCTTCGCCAATTTAACCGCAAAAGAAGACGCCAAAGCACGCGCCGTAAAAAGCCTTGCGGAAGACATCTGGCTTCGTCTTGGTTTATTTCTACGCCAAAGGCACGGCTCATGAAACTACCCGCATATAAAAGCGAAGGCTTTGTAAAAAACCCAGACTTAAACTTAGGACTTATACTGATATACGGACCCAATCAAGGCGCCGTCAGAAGCTTTGCCAAAACACTAAGCAAAAAATCCTTAGGCAAGGATGCCGATGAGCTACAATGCATCACCCTATCCGAAAGTGACTTTTCCGAAACCCCAAGCTGTTTGCACGATGAGGCAAAAGAAGTCTCCATGTTCGGCGATAAAAAAGTAATCATGCTAAGCCGTGAAAATGGAAGGCTCATGGATAAGCCCGTCTGCTCCTATCTGGAAAATATGGAGCAGCAAGTTTTGGTAATCATAGAAGCAGGCAGCCTAAAGCCCGCCCTTAAAATCCGAAAGTCGGTGGAAGCCCATAAAAACGCCATGGCGCTCCCCTGCTATGAGGATGATGCCAGAGTGCTGGAGGCGATGATACGCCAAAAACTGAGCGCCCAATCCCTACGCATTGACATGCAGGGGCTTACTTTCCTAAAGGAGCATTTGGGCATGGATAGGGGTGTCAGCGAGCAAGAGCTGGAAAAGCTCATCCTATATATGGGGGGAAGCGAAAAAAGCGAGCCAAAAATGATACGCCACGAAGACATAGAAGCCTGCCTTGGCGATACAGGCAGCGCCAGCCTAGACAAGCTCGTGGATGCAATCGCACTTGGCGACATAGAGGCAGCCGACAAAACCGGCACCACCCTCCTAGAAATGGGCATGGGCGCCGAAGCCTTTTTCATCCTAACAAGACGCCATTTCTGCAACCTCCATCTATGTCTAGGACAAATGAAAAAAATGCCCCGCGAAGAAGCACTCCGCTACAGCTTCCGCCCCTTACTCCACTTCAAAAGAAAACCCAAAATAGAACGCCAACTAACCCTCTGGACTCAACCCAAAATAGAAACCGCCCTAAAAATCCTAACCCAAGCCGAAGCCCAAACCCGCCGCCAATCCCCCCTAACCCAAACCCTCTGGCAAACCACAATGCTCCGCCTCTCCCGCGCCGCCCGCTAGCGGGCTTTACTTTTTTCCAGTTTTCTTATTCTTTGCGCGAAATGCGACCAGAGTCTTTCATCGGTCATTCTTTTTTGCTCGGTGGCGAGCAGTGCCATATCCACGGCAATTTTCAACCCTTCAGGGTGGTTATATAGCTGGTCAATAAGCCAGTCCGTTGCCTGTAGCAGGTCAAATTTTTTCGGATTTTTTTGTATTTCTGGATTCCTATAAGCGGTAATTTTCCCCGCCCCGCAAGTGTCGGGGGTTACCACTACATACCCAGAAGCATGCCTAACTTATTTCCCGAAGGTATTTTATTCAGCAAGCACCCCGACTAGGGGGTACTTCTGGGTAATCTGTAGTGGTAAAATAAGAATGAAGGATAAGCCAAAAAAAGTCAAAAACAAAACCCACTAATGGGAACCCACTAGTGGGAAGCCACTAGCGGGTTGATTTTTTTGGGGGAGGGGGCAATATAGGGGTATGGCATATAGGATGGAGAAAATAGGTGTGATTGGTGGTGGTGCTTGGGGGACGGCGCTGGCGGTGGCGTTGGCGCATAAGAGGGGGGGGGTGTTGTTGTGGGCGCTTGAGGGGGAGGTTGTGGATGCGGTCAATGGAGAGCATTGCAATTCGCTTTTTTTGCCGGGTGTTGCTTTGCCGAAGGAGATAAAGGCGACCAATAGGCTCACGGATATGACGGGGTTTGATGCGTTGCTGATGGTGGCGCCGGCGCAATATATGGGGGCGGTGTGTCGGGATTTGCAGAAAGAGGGGCTGTCCGAAAAGACGGCGCTGGTTTTATGTGCCAAGGGCATAGAGCGGGAGAGCTTGCGGCTTATGTCGGAGGTGGTGCGGGGGGTGTTTCCTAAAAATCCGATAGCGGTGTTATCGGGTCCGAGCTTTGCCAAGGATATTTCGCAAAATCTGCCAACCGCCATGACGTTGGCGAGCGCCGATATGGAGCTTGCCGAAGCCTTAGCGGGCGCAATGGGGCATAGTCTTTTCCGCATTTATCTTTCGGACGACATTATCGGGGCGCAGATTGGCGGGGCGGTCAAAAATGTGCTGGCAATTGCGGCGGGCATTGTTATCGGCAAGGGCTGGGGCGAGAGTGCGCGGGCGAGCATTGTCAGCAGGGGCTTTGCCGAAATGCTGCGGCTCAGTGCGGCTATGGGGGGGCGGCGCAAAACATTGTCGGGGCTTTGCGGCATTGGCGATTTAATGCTGACCTGCGGCAGTACTCTATCGCGCAATTTTTCGCTGGGGCAGCAGCTTGGGCAGGGCAAAACTTTGGAGGAGGCGCGCAAGGGCAAAAAAAATGTGAGCGAAGGTGCGCTTTCGGCAAAGGCAGTGGTGGCGCTGGCAAAAAAACATGACTGCTCCATGCCGATATGCGAGGCGGTGGCAAAAATTATTGAGAACGCACCTTTGGACGAAACCATCAGCGCATTATTGCAACGAAAAACAGGGGTGGAAGTAGAATGAGAGCCTATTGGTTATTTAAGTCCGAGCCTTCCGCTTGGAGCTGGCAGGATATGACGGCATGTGGTAGCAAGGGCACTTGCTGGGACGGCGTGCGCAATTTTCTCGCCAATAAAAATATGAAAAATATGAAAAAAGGCGATAGAGGATTTTTCTATCACTCGGTCAAAGAAAAAAGAATAATCGGCATGGTGGAGGTCATAAAGGAGCATTACCCCGATCCAAGCGATGAGAAAAAGCGTTTCGGCATGGTGGACATAAAAGCGATAGGGGAGCTAAAAACCCCTATTGGGCTAGAGGACATAAAAAGCGAAAAGGCATTACAAAATATGGTGCTGGTCAATAATTCGCGCCTTAGCGTCCAGCCCGTCAGCAAAAAAGAATGGGAACATATCAGCAAGATGGGGGCGAAATGAAGTATAAAGACGAATATCAGCACAGCATAAAAGACAAGGAAAGTTTTTGGGGCGAGCAGGGTAAGCGTATTGATTGGATACGCCCCTATAGCAAAGTTAAAAACACGCTTTTTTCCGATAGCAAAGTGGATATTCGTTGGTATGAAGACGGAACGCTCAATGCTTGTGCCAATTGCATAGACCGCCATTTGGAAAAAAGAGGCGATAAAATTGCCCTGCTCTGGGAAGGCGATGAGCCAAGCAATGACAAAAAAGTGACGTATAAAGAATTATATGAAGCCGTTTGCCGCTTTGCCAATGTGCTGAAAAAAGAGGGCGTCAAAAAAGGCGACAGGGTAACAATTTATATGCCAATGATTATAGAGGCAGCCTATGCCATGCTCGCTTGCGCTCGTATCGGGGCGGTACATTCCGTTGTTTTTGGCGGCTTTAGCGCCGAGGCATTGGCGGGGCGCATAGAGGATTGCCGCTCCGACTTTGTCATAAGCGCCGATGAGGGCATAAGGGGCGGCAAAAAAATCCCCCTCAAAAAAAATCTGGATAAGGCGCTGGAACAGGCAAAAAATGTGCGCCGTGTTTTGCTGGTGCAAAATAGCGGCGCTGAAATTGAAATGCGTGATGGGCGCGATATCTGGCTGCATGAGGCACTAAAAGGCGTGGAAGCCCATTGCCCCCCCGAAGAGATGAGCGCCGAAGACCCGCTTTTTATTCTGTATACGTCCGGTAGCACCGGCACACCCAAAGGCGTATTGCACAGCACTGGCGGCTATATGGTTTATGTCAGCCTCACTCATAGCCGTGTATTTGATTATCAGGAGAGCGATATTTATTGGTGTACTGCCGATATTGGCTGGGTGACGGGGCATAGCTATATGATTTACGGACCGCTCGCCAATGGCGCCACGACACTTTTATTTGAGGGCGTCCCCAATTATCCAGATGCGGGCAGGTTCTGGCAGGTCTGCGATAAATATGGCGTCAGTATTTTCTACACCGCACCGACCGCTCTTCGCGCTCTTATGGGAGCGGGCGATAAATGGGTAAAAAAACACAGTCGCAAAAGCCTTCGCATTTTGGGAACGGTGGGCGAGCCGATAAATCCAGAAGCGTGGAAATGGTATTATGAAATTGTCGGCAATAAAAACTGCCCCATCATGGACACATGGTGGCAGACCGAAACGGGCGGACATATGATAACGCCGCTCCCCGAGCTTACGAACATAAAAGCGGGTGCCGCCATGAAGCCCTTTTTCGGCATAGAGGCGGTTCTACTCAATGAAAAACAGCAGGAGCTAGAGGGCGAGGCAAGCGGTGCGCTCTGCATCAAGGATAGCTGGCCTGGACAAATGCGCAGTGTATATGGCGACCATCAGCGCTTTATTGACACGTATTTTCGGCAATATCCGGGCTATTATTTCAGCGGTGACGGCGCATATCGCGACAGCGAGGGCGATATATGGATAAGCGGGCGCATGGATGATGTCCTCAATGTCTCCGGACACAGAATGGGCACCGCCGAGATAGAAAGCGCGCTCGTCGCCCACAGCAAGGTGGCGGAAGCCGCCATTGTCGGCTATCCCCATGCGATAAAGGGCGAGAGCATCCACGCCTATGTCACCCTCATGGCGGGCGAGGCGGCGGATGAGGAGACGAGGCAGGCGCTGCGCTCATGGGTCGGCGAAAAAATCGGCGCGATTGCCAAGCCCGAAAAATTGCAATTTGCCCCCGCCCTTCCCAAGACGAGAAGCGGCAAGATTATGCGGCGCATTTTGCGCAAAATCGCCGCCAATGAATATGAGGCGCTCGGCGACATCTCCACTTTGGCAGACCCGCAAGTGGTGGCGGATATCATCATTGCCCATCGCAAGCTCGGCTAGTTTTGACACCAGGGGTTTTTTGTAGACCGATATTTTTTCCCAAGCCCCGCCGCCAAAATGGCATGAGCGATATCCTCGCCCTCCTCCGAGATGATGACAGCAAGCTGTCTGCCATAAACATCCTGCGAGCGCACATGAATGGCAGGATTGCGGTTTTCATAAAACCACGCCGCCGCAAACGCCTTCGCCTTATGGGCAAGTATTATTTCCTGCTCACAGGCACCCTCCAACTCAGGCGTATCCACGCCGATAAAACGATATCGCACCCCGCCCCGCTCTATGGTATCACCGTCAATAATGAAAATCTCCCCCTCGCCCAAAAAGCGCGGCTTCAAGGTGCGGATATCCATGATGCTATCGGTATGAAACAGCGCCGCAATCCTACCAAAAACAAAAATGGACAAGGTCAAAACCACAAATAATCCAACCCATGTCGGTAGCTGTTTCTGGAATGACAAGCGCCGCCCTTTCTTTTTTCCCTATAGCCTATAGTATAGCCTCATGGAAAAAACCGAAAGCAAAAATGGTGGTGCAAGCCGCCTCTACGCCGCCCGATTATTGGCGGAAATCCTGGACGGAGCGCATTTATCCACAGCCCGTGAACAGATGAGCAAGCCGACCCTTGCCCCGCGCGATAATGCCTTTGCTCTGGCGATGGTTCTCTCCGCCTTGCGCCGCAAGACGCAGATAGAAACCGCGCTCAAACGCCACATGAAAAAACCGCTCCCCAAAAAAGGAAGGCTCGGACATAGCTTCTTATTAATAGGTGCAACACAACTATTATTCATGGAGGTCGCCCCCCATGCCGCCCTTTCCGCCACCATAGACGGCGTTAAGATGCACCCAAAGGCACGCTTTTATCAAAAGCTCGTCAATGCCGTTTTGCGAAAACTGACAAAGGAAGTAGCGGATAAAGTCAGTATAGAGAACACCCCGCCTTTTCTCATGAAAAACTGGATTACCGCCTATGGCAAAGAAAAAGCTCGCAAAATTGCCCTCACCCATTTGGAAGAGCCACCCCTTGACATCAGCTTGAAAAACCCCTCAGAGGCGGAAGAATGGGCAGAGCGTCTTGACGGCACCATTTTGCCAAATGGCAGTATACGGATTAAAAAAGCGGGAGCGATTGAAAAGCTTGCGGGGTTTGAACAAGGCGCATGGTGGGTGCAGGAGGCGGCGGCGAGCTTTCCCATATCCATAATGGGAGCGGGTGCGGGGGCGCGCGTTCTGGATTTATGCGCCGCCCCAGGTGGCAAAACGGCACAGCTCACCGCAAAGGGGGCAAAAGTGACGGCGGTGGAAAACAACCCCGCCCGCCTACACCGCATGGAGCAAAACCTCACCCGCCTCAAATTAACCGCCGAGCTGGTAGAAGGCGATATCTTACAATGGGAGCCACCCGCACAATACCCCTTCATCCTGCTGGATGCCCCCTGCTCGGCGAGCGGCACCATGCGCCGCCACCCCGATATTGCCTGGCACAAGCACAATATGGAGTATCTCACCCGCCAGCAGGACAAGATGCTCACCCGCGCCGCAGACTGGCTTGAGAGCGGCGGCATCATGGTCTATTGCACCTGCTCGCTGGATAAGCGCGAGGGCGAGGAGCGGGTGCAAGATTTTCTGACCACCCACCCCAGCTTTGAAGCCCAGCCCATCCGTTTTCTTGACTGGCAAGGCAAATATTTACGCAGCCTTCCCAGCGATTGGTCAGCGCACGGCGGGTTGGACGGATTTTTCATAGCAAAGCTTGCACGCCGATAGAAAGCGGGGTAATGAGGGAGTATGTTGAAGAAGATACAGATAGCCCCGTCCCTATTATCCGCCGACTTCGCCCGACTTGGCGAGGAAGTCGCGGCGATTTGCAAAGCGGGCGCCGATTATATCCATATTGATGTGATGGACGGACATTTTGTGCCGAACCTGACCATTGGCGCCGATGTCGTGTGCGCCCTAAAACCCCATGCCGACAAGCCCCTAGACGTGCATTTAATGATAGAAAACCCCGACTGCTATATTGACGCTTTCGCCAAAGCAGGGGCGGAAATAATCAGCTTCCACCCCGAGGCGAGCCACCACCCGCACCGTACCATTGAGAGCATTCACAAAGCGGGTTGCAAGGCAGGGCTGGTGCTAAACCCGGGCAGTCCCTTCAGCCTGGTGGAACACCTGCTCGGCGATATTGACCTGCTGCTCATTATGAGCGTCAATCCCGGCTTTGGCGGGCAGAGCTTTATCCCCCATGCGCTGGAGAAGATAAAGCAGGCGCGCATGCTGATAGATAAGAGCGGGCGCGAGATTTTGCTGGAGGTAGATGGCGGCGTCACCAAAGAAAACGCAGCGAGCATTTGCAAAGCGGGCGCAACCATGCTGGTAGCGGGAACGGCAGTGTTTAATGAGGGCGATTATGCCGCCAATATAAAGGCGTTGCGGGGCGGATGAAAATAAAGCGGGCATTGCTATCGGTTTCTGACAAGGGCGGAATAGTCGCACTGGCACGCGAACTTTCCAAAAGGGGCGTGGAGATACTCTCAACCGGCGGCACCGCAAAACTGCTTGCAAGCGAAGGCGTGCAGATAAAAGAAGTCGCCGAAATAACAGGCTTTCCCGAAATATTGGACGGCAGGGTAAAAACCCTACACCCCAAGCTACATGGTGGCTTATTGGCAAAAAGGGGTGATGCAACCCATGACCAGGCGCTTGCCACACATGGCATAGAGCCGATAGATCTCCTCGTCGCCAATCTCTACCCCTTTGAAAAAACCCTGCAAGCAGGCGGCTCCTATGAGGACTGCATTGAAAATATTGATATTGGCGGACCCGCCATGATAAGGGCGGCAGCAAAAAACCATGCCAGCGTCAGCGTCATTATTGACGAGCAAGATTATGATGCGCTATTGGCGGAAATGGACAAAAACAAGGGCGGCACAAGCACGGCGTTTCGCAAGCAAAAAGCCCAATATGCCTATGCCAGAACCGCAAGCTATGACGCCGCCATAAGCAATTGGCTGGCAGGAGAAATAGATAATGCCACCCCCGAATGGCGCGCAATCGCAGGCAAAAAAAAGGGAAGCCTCCGCTATGGCGAAAACCCCCATCAAAAAGCCGCCCTATATTTATGGGACGAGCAAGCAAACTCAATCGCCAATGCCAAGCAAATACAAGGCAAAGAACTGAGCTATAACAATATTAATGATGCCGACGCCGCCCATGCCCTAGCTTGCGAGTTTGACGAAAAAGAACCAATTTGCGTAATCGTCAAACACGCCAATCCCTGCGGCGTGGCAAAGGGAAAAACCCTGAAGCAAGCCTATCAAAAAGCCCTACAATGCGACCCCACTTCCGCTTTCGGCGGCATAATCGCCCTCAACCAAAAACTAGACGCCGAAACCGCCGCCGAAATCGCCAAGATTTTCACTGAGGTCATCATCGCCCCCGATATAGACGAGCAAGCAAAAAAACTTCTAGCCAAAAAGAAAAACCTACGCGTTCTCCTCACAGGAGCGGGCAAGCCACCCCCACAGCTGGAAGTCCGAAGCATTAACGGCGCAATGCTGGTGCAGGAGAGCGATAAGAAAAAAATCAACAAAAAAGACTTGAAAATCGTCAGCAAAAGAAAACCCAGCGAGCAAGAGCTGGAAGACATGATTTTCGCCTTCACCATCGCCAAACACACCAAATCCAACGCCATCATCTATGCAAAAGAAGCCGCCAGTGTCGGCATAGGCGCCGGACAAATGAGCCGCATAGACAGCACCAAACTCGCAACCATAAAAGCAACGCTTGCCGCCCAAGCACTAGGCAAAACCCAATCCCTAGCAGAAGGCGCCATACTAGCCTCAGACGCCTTCTTCCCCTTCCCCGACGGCATCATCACCGCCGCCCAAGCCGGCATAACCGCCATAATCCAACCCGGCGGCTCACTCCGCGACGACGAGGTCATAGCCGCCGCCAACACCCACAACCTAGCCATGGTCTTCACAGGGATAAGACATTTTAAACACTAGCCGCACCACAGCATTAATCGGCATGTGTCTTTAAATAAAAAATGCGCGCCCCTTAGGGCGCACCGCTAGTCCCCCCCTATTTTTTATATTGCACCAGCAATATAAAAAAGGGCGGAGGGGGGTTAGGGGGGTGTGGGTGGGGAAGCCCGCCAAAGGCGGGCGCTATAAATGAAGGCACCGCTTTTTTGTTTTTGTATTTTAATTTTCTTATGTGCTAACTTGTAGCCAGCGTAGGAGATGTTCTGCGCTGGAAATTAATATTTCCGCCATAGAGTGGCTAAGGCATTAGCCAAGAATTAATGCCTCTCTGTTCCATTATTATGGGTCGGGGAGGCGATGGCGTATGTCCAAGACTTCCCCGAGTGGGGAGTCTAAAGGTCATTGCTGACCGACTCTGTGCGGTTATATTAACTCCCCGATCCACCAGAGACATCTGGTGGATTTTCACAAAGAGAGTTAAAAATGCACAAAAAAATCCTGCTTTTCTATATGCTTATACTATTATTCCCCCCGCCTGCATGGGCAAAAAATGAGCGGGAGCTAAACGCCATGCTTGCCGAACAATTGCAGGGAAAAGCTGAAGTCAGACATTATTATAGGGGCAGGCATTATATCAGTGTGGATATTGAAACCGATGAGTTCGTGATTGAAGTGGGGCTGGATAAACGCTCCTCACTGGATAGCATCCAACAAGCCCTATTCGCCGCCGAGCTTACAAAGAAAAAACCGCTCATTATTATTTATGACACTGACAATCAGATTGGCATTTATGAACACCGCATTCAAAAAGCGGCTCAATCCAAGCAGATTCCTGTCTTTATATATAGTGTCCAAAAATAAGCCCGCCTCGTGGGTGCCGCTTGCGTGATTTGAACACGCGACCCCATCATTACGAATGATGTGCTCTACCAACTGAGCTAAAGCGGCTAACCCTGAGAGTGGTCTTGGGGGGGTTGTATCGTAAAAAGGGGTGGGGTTCAAATAAAGAAATGGGGTTAGCGCGGCGGCGCGGTTGTTTCGTGGCGTACGCGGCTGCGCCATTCTTTGGGACCGGAAATGGTTTGGGCGCGCGAAAGCAGGCGTTTCATTTCTGGCTCATCGTCGCGCTCGCGGGCGAGGCGGTATAGTCCGTAAAAGCCGAGCTGGCGGGCTTTGCCTTTTTTGGAAAGCCCTTCATAGAGCCTTTTTGCTTCTTCGCCTTCGCCTTCGGCTTCATGGACGGCTGCCATAAGGATGATGCCTCTTGGGTCTTGGGGGTCTAGGCGCAATATTTGCGTGGCATAGGGGCGGAGCGTTTTCATATCCTGTAATTGCAATGCGATGAGGGCTTGCTCCAGGGCTTTGTCAATATTTTTTTTGCGCCGTTTCAGCCGCATGCCGTCAATGCGGTGGGGGAGCATGATGAAATAGAGAATAATCCGAATAAGGAGCAGGGCGATAAGGGCGACTTTAATCACCATAAAAATTGCCGCCCCTGTTGAGGCGCGAAGCTCATTGCCCTTCCAGACGATAAGCACCGGCTCTTTCAGCCCCGCCAGCCAAAGGGCAAAGCCGAGAATGAAAAGAAAGATAACCACAAAAAATAATATACGCATTCCTAAACCCCTATTCCGCCACCAGATTGGCAAGAGCATTTAATATTTTTACACGAGTTTCAACCCTTAGCAACCATGGCTCCATAAGCTCATAGGTGATGGGGGGGAGGGATTTTGCCTGAAACAGCACTTGTTCAAGGCGGTTTTCTGCCAGAGCGACCTCCATGCGGGCGAGGATATCGGCGGTGTTGTCGCCCTCAGAAACGCCTATCGGGCGCAGAGATATCTGGCTTCTAAGCCATGCCAGCACCTCCTCCCAAAAGCCCTTTGCGGTTTTGGGGTTTATGGCGAGGGCGGCGGGGATATTTTCTTGAAATCCTTTTTCCAGCACCAGCAGGCTTGCCACGCCTATGCTTGCATATTGGAGGAGGAGCGTCCAGTTCTCGCCTTGCCCGCCAATGCCCTCCGCCTTTAATGCCATGAGCGGGGCGAGAAAGGGCTTGCCCTCATGGGAAAGCTCTATGAGGCGTAGCCCATATCTTGCCAAGGCGTGGCGTTTTTGAACCTCGTCCTCAATCGTGCGTAGTTTTTCCATAAGCGGCAAAAGCGAGCGGGTGCGCTCTTCGGAATTGGGGGCGTTTTCCCATTCGGCGGATTGGCTTAGAATCTCGTCCAGCTTTTTTTGAATCTTGTCAATGCGGGTCTGCTCATATTCAATGCGCTCCTGCTGCTCCCTCATCGTGGCAAGCTCGCCCTCCAGCAAAGCGAGCTTGTGGCGGGTATTGTTTTTCTTGCTCTGATAATTGCTGAGATAGGAAAACACGCCCTTATCCTCAAAGCGCAACATGAGGGTGCTTGCCGCCATAGCAAGCAGAAGGGTGAGGATTAGGAATATGGTTTTTTTTATCATGGGCGGGCGGTTTTTCCTCTTGTGAAATGTTAGCTATAATATAAAATGATGATATTGGGAAATGCCAGACAAAGGAGGGTATGAAAATGAGTAAGGGATTTTTTCTATTTGCGGTTTTGCTATTTATTTTTGGGGTGGTAATCGGGCAGAATTTGGGCGGATTTTCGCCCCGCTATGGCACGCCTCTTGAGGCGGAGATGCTTTTGGAGCGGGCGGTGCAGCTCATGGATACATCCGATGACAAGGCGGAGGTCTATGAAAAAATTAACAATGATGACGCCTATAAGCAGCATGATTTATATGTTTTTATCGCCGATAAGAGCGGCAATATTGTCGCTCATGGGGTGGATAAGGAGCGCATTGGCAAAAGCCTGCTTTCCCTGCAAGACAGCAGTGGCAGGGCGTTTGGGCGCAAGATGGTACTTAGCGCCAATGAGGAGGGCGTATGGGTTCCCTATCTATGGAAGCACCCGACAACGGGCGAAGAGGCATGGAAATTATCCCTTGTCCGCCGCGCCAAAAATGGCGAGGTGCTGGGGGTCGGGGTTTATTTACCGCCTCAATAATATAAGCATCTCTTCTTCATTAGGAGCGGTGGCGGTATGAACGTCCACAAAGCCTTTTTTGCGGGCAAGCTCTGTGAGCGCGGGCGATAAACAAAAAGCGGAAAGCGTGGTGATATGGGCGGAAAGCCCATGCTGTTCGCATAGGGCGGTAAAGCTTTCTATGGCACGCGCCGAATAAAAAACAACACCGGTAATTTTTTTCTCCTGCAAAGCAGCGCATAGCTTTTCCGAAAAACATTTCACGGCTTCGGATTCATAAAGCTGCAAAAGAGAGGCAGGGAGATTTCCCTTTTGCAAAAGCCCAACAAGATTTCCGGCACGATGAGCGCCCGCAATATGCAACACCGAGCCTATACCGCTATGGCGCAAAATGGTTGCCGCCAGCGATTGCATATTGCCGTCAGCAATAATGATATTTTCAAACCCAAAACTGGCAAGCGTCTTGGCGGTGATGCCCCCTATCGCAAAGGCAGGCAGCGCAAGAAAAGGCGCCACACCCCTCTGCTCCATAAGCGCCCGCACCCCATTGGCAGAGGTGAACGCCAACCCCTGCCCCTCCTCACAAGCAGGCAAGTCAGCAGAGAAAAAACGAATGGTGAATAAAGGCTCGGCAAAAAAAACAACCCCTGCCCCGCTCAATTTTTCGGCGAGCTTCTGATTGTCGGGCGCAGGTCGGGTCAGCAAAATCATGGCACAAGATGAGGGTGGGATGTTCGTATGGCTTGGGCAAGATTTGTGCCCAAATGCTCGGCGTCAGCAAGATGCCCCTCGCAGGAGCCACCCGCCTGCTCGCTCCCATCGGGGCTGTAAATCCTGCCCTGCAAAGTGAGTCTATCGCCCTCAGCCCTAGCACGAGCGGCAATGGGGGTGCGGCAAGAGCCGTTCAGCCCTGCCAAAAATGCCCGCTCTGCCACCACCTCCGCTTGGGTCGTGGCACAATTTATCGCGGCAAGGGCATGGCGCAACGCCTTGTTTTCAGCAAGACATTCCACCGCCAATGCCCCCTGTGCGGGGGCGGGCAGGAACACCGCCTCATCCAAAGGGGTGATGGTGACGCCCAGCGTTTCGGCGGAAAGCGCAAGGCGGTTTATGCCCGCACAAGCGAGGATGGTAGCATCAATTTCTCCCGCCAGCATTTTGCCGATACGCGTTTCCACATTGCCCCGCAATAGCGTGATGGTGAGCTTCGGGCGCATGGCGAGGCAAATGGCTTTGCGCCGTAAGGAGGCGGTGCCGATACGGGCATTGGGGGCAAGCTCTTGCAGGGAGTGTGCGCCTCCTTTGGGCGTGATGAGCGCATCCGCACTTTGCTCTCTAGGCAAAACGCAACCGATAACGCTCCCCTCCAATCGGGTCGGCACATCTTTCAACGAATGCACAGCGGCGGCGATTTCCCCCCCCTGCAACGCCTTAGATAATTCTGCTGTAAAAAGCCCCTTCCCCCCAAGTGGCCCAAGCGGTTTGTCCTTGAGCTTATCGCCTTTGGTGGTAAAGGGCGTGATAGCAACAGCACTTTCAGCAATGTTATGCGCGCGCGCAAAAGCCTGCGCAAAGGCGCGGGCTTGGCACAAGGCAAGCGGCGAGGCGCGGGTTCCGACAGAGAGGGTTTTGGGCGACATGGTGTATAGAATAGTTAGATTTTATGCTAAGGGGAAGGGTGATGGAACGGATTTTCATATTGGGCATTGAAACAAGCTGCGACGAGACGGCACTGGCGGTGGTTTCTGCCGATGAGGGCAAGCCTTGCGGGCAGGTCTTGAGCGAGCGGGTTTTGAGCCAGAATGAGAGCCATGCTCCCTATGGCGGCGTGGTGCCGGAGATCGCCGCCCGCAGTCACATCCACCATCTGGACAGATTATTAAGCGAGGTGCTGGCGGAGGCGCAAATGGAACTTGGGCGTATGAGCGCAATAGCCGCCACCGCCGGACCCGGACTACTCTCAGGCGTGATGGTCGGGCTAAGCTACGGCAAGGCGCTGAGCTGGGGGCTGGACAAGCCCTTTCTGGCGATTAACCATTTGGAGGGGCATGCGCTCAGCGTCCGCCTTACCGAAGATATCGCCTTCCCCTTCCTGCTTTTACTGACCAGCGGCGGGCATTGTCAGCTGCTGGCGGTGGAGGCGGCAGGCGTCTATCACCAATGGGGAACCACGTTGGACGATGCCGCGGGCGAAGCCTTTGACAAGACAGCAAAACTATTGGGACTTGGCTATCCGGGCGGCGTAGAAATAGAGCGCATGGCAGCAAAAGGCGACAAGAATGCGCTGAAATTACCCCGCCCACTATTGGGGCGGGCGGGCTGTGATTTTTCCTTTTCGGGCTTAAAAACAGCGGTGGCAAAGGCGGCAAAAGCGATGGAGCCGGTCAGTGAGCAACAGATTGCCGACATCGCCGCCAGCTTCCAACAGGCAATATTAGATTGTCTTGGCGACAGGCTCGGCAATGCGATGGAGCGTTTCGCCGCCCAATATAAACAAAGACGCCTAGTGGTCGCAGGCGGTGTCGCCGCCAATATGGCACTGAGGGCGCAGCTGGCAGGCATCTGCTCCGAGCGCGATTTTTCGCTGACCTTCCCCCCCAAAGCCCTATGCACCGATAACGCCGCCATGATTGCATGGGCAGGAATAGAAAATTATCGCCAAAACCGCTTTTCCCCCCTCACCCACCCCGCCAGAGCGCGCTGGTCGTTAGATACAAGTATCTAGATACAAAAACGCCGGCGCAAAATGATTCAATTTCTGAACCGTAAAGGGAGGGTTGCGCCGGCGCGACACTCGACCAAAAGGGGAGGGAGGTCGAGATTTGTATGGTTTAGATGAAGCTAAAGCCCATCACTCCACTATTTAACAGGGCGAACCCATATAATGCGAAGATGAGAGCAAGTATGCTTGGCAAATGTGTCAGCTTTTTGACAGTTTTTATAATTTTTGTTTTCATGTCTTTTTTTTCTTTCTTTGGTTGGGTTATCCCCGAATTTTTTATATGGCTCATATATATAGGATAAAAAACTAAAAATCAATAAATATTTTATAGATTATTCATTATTTTCCCTAATTCGGAAAAACATAGCCGTAAATGGTTAATAAAAAATTAACAAAAACGCTTTATTTTCATTAAAAAGCACAAAAAAGTGATTATTTTTGCAAAAAAACGCTCTATCTTGGCAATATTCCATTTAAGATAAGATGAAGAATATTTTTTAATTCTTTTTCCAATTCTTCCAATTTTTGCGGCGCAAATACCGGCGAATAGCGAAACTTAAGCGTAGCCGTCTGAATATTCCCCGCCATTTCCTCAGCGCTTTTTATCGCAAACTCCCCCTTTTCCTTCCCATCCCGCAAAATGGAGGCAATATGTTTTTTTTCCCTCAGCTCCGAGCGTATCTGAAAACGCGGACGCGCAACGGCAACAATCTGCACCATCTCCAAAAGCTTAGGCTGATTTTTGAGCAAATCATAACTATAGCGCATACCATGCAACATATATTCCTCCAGCCTCTGCGCCGCCGTGCGAAAATTGCAAGTAAGAATAGGCTGCAACCGCTCCTGAATATCCGTTATATGATTACTGGCAATATGCGTAGCAAGCTCCAACTTACCATCAAAATACCGATACAGATTGCCGGTAGACATATCACACTCATCCGCAATCTCCGCCATGGTAGTCTTAGGATACCCATAATGCGTAAACCGCCTCTGCGCCACCCCCAATATACTATCCCGAACCTGCAAAACTTCTCTCATCCGCCACATTATAGAAAACCCCCCCAGTTTTACAACCCGCAGTCGCACCCGCTAGCGGGCTTTACTTTTTGCATCATCTGAGGAGCAATAACCACAGCATTAATCGGGGCGGGTCTTTGTTACAGGGTTGGGGGGCCTCTAGAATCTTAAATTTGCTTGTAGAGCGAGGCGCACTCCGCATCCGCCTGTAGGCAGGCGGGTGTACGTTTTTATTTATGGAATAGAGGAAAAATTGTATAAATCATGTCGTCTTCTTAAAATGATTTCAAATAATTACCATATATAGGAGGCAAGAGGATTGCATTAACAATATATCAGAAAAGTAACGCGTTATTCCAGCATGGCAATAATGACACAGTATTCGGAAAAACTGCTTATTGTCTGTTTTTATTCTATTATTTACCCCCCTTTACCTTCTTTTGAGGTATATTAGGGGTGATTGAACCCGCCAAGGCTATGCTCTGCATCCTCAAATTGGCGGGTCTTTTTTTCTGGGGGTGGCATGTCTAAGAAGCCTTATTGCAAAACTCATTATAGCTATGAGAAGCAGCTTGAAAAGCTAATCTCTCGTGGAATGATTGTGAAAGACAGCAAAGCGGCTATTCAGATATTGCAGCACACGAATTACTATCGTTTAGGTATTTATTGGCATAGTTTTGAGAGCAATCATGATACGCATGAGCTAAAGCCCGGAACAGATTTTGTAGATGTCATAGCGCTCTATAGGTTTGATAAAAAATTGCGTGGGTTGGTTTTAAATGCGATTGAGGAGTTTGAAATTTCTATCCGAGCACAATGGGCTTACCATATGAGCAAGGCATATGGACCACATGCACATCTGGTTGATAAGGCACATCGGCGTTCATTCGGTACTAAAAAGCGCGACTTATGGAAGAAAAATCTTGATGCGCTTCACAAAGCGCTTAAGCGGTCTGATGAATCTTTTATCAAGCGTCAGCTTAAAAAATATTCTAATGTCACGCCACCCATCTGGGTCGTTAGCGAAGTAATGTCTTTTAGTCTTCTTTCAAAATGGTTTCACTGCCTTCGTGTAAGCGGATTGCGTAAGAAAATTGCGAAAATCTATGGTGTCCATCCAACGTTTCTAGAGTCATGGCTGCATCATCTCACTGTGGTACGTAATAATTGTGCTCACCATTCGCGTCTATGGAATCGGAAATTTAATCGTACCAGTCCTAAGAAGCCTCAAAATCATAAGGTGATAACACCAGATGATTTTGTACCCGACCATCAAAGCTTTAATACATTCACAATTATATTATATCTGAGCGACATCATCTCTCCTCAACATAGCTTGCGGAAAAAATTTATAGCCCTGGTTCAGGAATATTCTTCAGTTCCACTCGGTGATATGGGATTTCCTGAGGATTGGCATCAACGACCCATTTGGAAAAGAAAACAAGGATAGTTCATCCAAGCCAAACTTCGCCCTTTCAAACAAGACACACCCTGATTAATGCTGTAGTCATTGCCCCCGCGATGTCGCAAAAAGTAAAACCCGCTAGCGGGTTTGCGCAATCCCAAAGCGGGGCAACCCTCAAGACAGACAGCACACCACTATTTACAAAGCTTCTGAATAAGCATATCCAACTGCTCCAAGCTGCTATAATGCAGAGCCAACCGCCCGCGCTCCAGCTCGGATTTATGCGAGATTTCTGCCTTCAGCCCCAACGCATCCTGCAAGTTTCTCTCAATCGTGCGAATATTCGCATCCTTGCGCCTGCCCCCCACAGGGGCGCGCAATGCTGGATTTTTCTTCTGCCCGCTAATCAACTGCTCCACCTCCCGCACCGATAGGGGCTTCTCCAACAACTCGCGCGCCAACTGCACCGGGTCATGCGCCGCCAATAAAGCCCGCCCATGCCCAAAGCTCAGCTTTTTCTCAGCAAGCATATCCTGCACCTCTTTAGGCAAATCCAACAAACGCAACACATTGGCAATATGCGGACGGCTCTTCCCCAACATTTGCGACAATTGCTTCTGCGTATAAGAAAACTCATTCTGCAACTTCTCATAGCCCAACGCCTCCTCTATCGGACTTAAATCCTCACGCTGAACATTCTCTATGATAGCAATTTCCAACGCCTCCTGGTCAGAAAGCGGACGAATAGTCACGGGAACCTCATCCAATTTCGCCAATTGCGCCGCCCGCCACCTTCTTTCTCCGGCAACGATCTCATAGCGCTCGTTTTCTATAGGACGCACAACAATAGGCTGCAAAATCCCCTTTTCACTAATAGAATGCGCCAACTCCGCAAGATTCTCCTTATCAAAATGCCGCCTCGGTTGCACATTGCTAGGCTCCAATTGCGCCACCCCCAATACCGACTTCCCCTTTTCCTCACTTTTCTCCGGCGGCGGCGACCCAATAAGCGCACCCAGCCCCCTTCCTAATGCCTTTGTCTGTTTCATATTTTTTCTCCTTTTTTCTCTGTTTTGAGGCTCTTTTTTTGCTTGCTGATATTCATAGTAAAACTACCCATCGTAAAACCACCAAATATATTCCAAAGCAAAAGCCAAAATAAAATATAGCTAAAAACAATCCCATTACCCCGATGGTTTTTTCCCTTATCTCATCATGAAAAATCAAATCCCCAATGGCTAAGAAAAAAGCCAATATGAGGCTGAACCCAAATCCAATCAGTGTCCATTTCAGCAAAAACATATTTACACCATGCCATGTTTCCATCAATTTTCTCTTTTTCGTTTTTGAGCGTTTTTTGCTCGTTTTTGTCCATTTTTAATCATTTTTAAGCCTTTTTTGACCATTTTTGTTCATTTTTGAACATTTTCTTTTCTTTATTTTTGATTATTTTTTGCCGATTTTTTTCCTGCTCAATCAACTCAGATGCCAATTTCATATAGGCAAGCGAGCCGGCACAATTATGGTCATAAATCAGCACAGGCTTGCCATGAGAGGGTGCTTCCGACACCCGAACATTGCGCGGAATAACCGTTTTATACACCAAATCCCCCATATATCCGCGCACATCCGCCGCCACCTGCGCCGACAGATTATTACTGTAAGAATACATCGTCAGAATAATCCCCTGTATCTCAAGGCTCGGATTAAGACTGTTTTTAACATGCTCCACCGTCTTAATAAGCTGGCTCAAGCCCTCAAGCGCAAAAAACTCGCACTGCAACGGAACCAAAATGGCGTTGGCAGCCGTCATTCCGTTCAATGTCAGCAGGTTGAGCGAAGGCGGGCAGTCAAAAAAAGCATAATCATAAGCGGGCAGACCCTCACCCGAAGCCTCCTCTAAAACATCACGCAATCTATGCGTCCGCCGTGCCGTCTCGGCAAGCTCAATCTCAATCCCCAGCAGATCCATATGCGAACATATAATGTCAATATTCGGAACCGGACTTGCCTGAATACCCTCTTTCACCTTCTTCTCCCCCGATAACACCGAATAAGACGAAAGCCCCCTATCCTCCTCAGCAATCCCCATGCCGGTAGACGCATTACCCTGCGGGTCAAGGTCAATAATAAGAATTTTTTTGCCGCACGCCGCCAATGCCGTGGCAAGATTTATCGCCGTCGTTGTTTTCCCAACCCCCCCCTTCTGATTGGCAATAACAAAACTATGTCTGATGAGTGGATTCTTTTGTTTTTCGCTCAATGGACCCTTCCAGCTGTAAAATCCGCGCCTCTTTTTCCGTCGCACTTTGATGCACACTTATATTCATATTCCATGTTTTTTCAGCATTCGTCAATTCTTCTTGCCAATTTTTACCCTTCGGAAACAACCCAATCGTATTTTTTTGCAAAAAAGGCTGAGAAAGCTCCAATAATTTCGGCAATGGCGCCAACGCCCTCGCCGAAACAACATCCATCACCGGCAAGCACCCCACCTCCAGCTTTTCTATCCGAACCTGATATATTTTCACCTTCACCTCAGCTTTTCTAGCAATATGCTTAAGAAACTGCACCTTCCTCCCATCACTTTCCACCAAATGAACCCAAACCTCCGGCTTCAACAAAGCAATAACCATCCCCGGCAACCCCGCCCCTGTCCCAAGATCAAGCCAATTTTCCACATTTTCAGGAATATACTGAACCAACTGAGCACAATCCTCAATATGCCTTTCCCAAAAACCCTTCACACTCCGCCGACTAACAAGATTTATCCCCGCATTCCATTTCAATAATTCCTCTCCATAATTCTCCACCCCCCCAAGCCTCTCCCCCAAACCCTTATGTTTTTCAGTAAATTGAAATTTTCTCATAATCCTACCCCCAACACACATGTTCCACGTGGAACATTAGGCAAGATAATGTTCACGCTTGGCACAATAGATAAGTAAAGTTAGGGCTGTCGGGGTCATGCCGTCGAGGCGAGCGGCTTGGGCGAGGGTTGTGGGGCGGGTGGAGGTGAGTTTTTGGCGTAATTCTGTGGAGAGGCCGTTTATGGACATATAGTCAATTTTTTTGGGAAGTTTTAGTTGTTTATCACGGAGATAGGCTTGGATATCCTCGTTTTGGCGGGTTAGATAGCCGGAGTAGAGGGCGTCAATTTCGATTTGTTCGCGGGCGAGGGGGTCTATTTTTTGGAGGGGGGGGTAAAGGGTGGAGAGGGTTTCCCAGTTTATGTCGGGGTGGGCTAGGAGGGTGGAAAGGGAGCGGTAATTGCCGTCTTGGGTGACGGGGAGACCTTTTTGGCGGGCTTCGTGGGAGGATAGTTTTTGGCTTTGGACGTAGGAGCGGGCGGCTTTTAATATTTTTTGTTTTTCGGTGAAGGAGCGGGTTCTTTGGGGGCCTATTAGGCCTAGTTTTGTGGCTAGGGGGGTGAGCCTTTGGTCGGCGTTATCGGCGCGGAGCGTTAGGCGGTATTCGGCGCGGGCGGTGAACATGCGGTATGGTTCGGTGACGCCTTTTGTGGTGAGGTCGTCTATCATGACGCCGATATATCCGTCGCTGCGGGAGATTTGGAAGCTGGTTTGATGGTTGGTGGCGTAAAGGGCGGCATTGACGCCGGCAAGCAGTCCTTGTGCGGCGGCTTCTTCATAGCCGGTGGTGCCGTTTATTTGTCCGGCGAGGTAAAGCCCTGCGAAATCTTTTAGTTCTAAAGAGGGGGTTAGTTGGCGGGGGTCAATATAGTCATATTCTATGGCGTAGCCGAAGCGGGCGGCTTCTACTTTTTCCAGACCTTTCATGCTGCGCAGAAAGGCGAGCTGAATGTCGTCGGGGAGGGCGGTGGAGATGCCATTGGGGTAGATGAGCTCGCTGTCCAGCCCTTCGGGTTCCAGGAAGACCTGATGGCTGTCTTTGTCGGCAAAGCGCATAATTTTATCTTCAATGGAGGGGCAATAGCGGGGTCCCGTTCCCTGTATTTGTCCGGAATAGACGGGGGAGGATTTGATGTTTTCTGCAACAATATCATGGGTTTGACGGTTTGTTGCGGTGATGTGGCAGCAGATCTGGGGGGTGGTGATGGCTTCGGTTAGGAAGGAGAAGGCATAGGGCTTTTCGTCGCCCGGTTGGGCTTGGAGCTTGGAAAAATCAATGCTGTTTTTAAGGAGACGCGCGGGGGTTCCTGTTTTAAGCCTGCCCATTTTCAGCTTCATGCCATAGAGGCATTGGGCAAGCTTTTTGGCGGAGGGGTCGCCGAAGCGTCCAGCTTCTATGCGCTCCTTGCCTTTATGAATGACGCCGTCAAGGAAGGTTCCCGTTGTCAGAATGACGGCTTTGGTGTGGAAAATGGTGCCGTCTTCGCAATGGATATAGTAATCGGTGTTTTTTTGTTCAATGTGTTCGGCGGCGCTTTCATGGATATTGAGGTTTTTTTGGGCAGCCATTTCTTTTTGCATGGCTTGTTTGTAAAGCTTCCTGTCGCTTTGGGCGCGCGGACCGCGAACGGCGGGACCTTTGCGGCGGTTGAGGAGGCGGAACTGAATCCCCGCTTTATCGGCAACTCTGCCCATAAGCCCGTCCAGTGCATCTATTTCGCGCACAAGGTGCCCTTTGCCAACGCCACCAATGGCGGGGTTGCAGGACATTTCGCCAAGCGCAGATTTTTTATGCGTGATGAGCGTCGTTTTTGCACCCATGCGCGCCGCGGCGGCGGCGGCTTCACAGCCCGCATGCCCACCACCAATAATAATGACATCGCTTTTTATCTTTTGTTCCATGCAGGCTTTTTACTCTTTTAGCAAAGAATATACAACCCGCCCGCCAGCAGCATAAATTACCACACCTCACTTGTGCAAAGCGCAAATAGCCTGCGCCGTAGGGCGCATTATGTTTATCCAATCACTTGCCGATGCAGAAATTGGAGAAGATTTTGTCTAGGAGGGTTTCTATGTCTAGGGTGCCGTGGAGGTGGGAGAGGTGGGTGGTGGCTTGGCGGAGGTCTTCGGCGGTTAGTTCGGGGGGGTGGTTGGGGGTGAGGGCTTGGGTTAGGGATTGGGCGGTTTTTTGGAGGGATTGGCGGTGGCGGGTGCGGGTGATTAGGGCAGGGGTGTTGGTGTTGTATTGGGTGTCTAGTTTGGTTTCTAGGGCGGTTAGGAAGGCTTCTATGCCTTTGTTTTGTTTTATGGAGATGGGGAAAATGGGGTTGGGGGGGGTGGGGGTGGTTTGGGGGGAGTTGGTTTGGGGGGGGTGAGTGGGGGTGGGGTTTGTCGGCGTGGGGGTGGCTTGGGGGGGTTGCGTTGAGGTGGGGTTGGTTGGGGCGGGTTGCGTTGAGGTGGGGTTGGTTGGGGTGGGGGTTTTTTGGGGGGGGAGTAGGTCGGTTTTGTTTAGGAGGTAGAGGGCTTTGGGGGCGAAATGGTGTAGGTTGGCGAAGGGGGTTTTGGATTCTGTGCTGTCTAGGACTAGGCAGATGTCGGCTTGGGCGGCTTTGGCTTGGGCGCGCCTTACGCCTTCTTGTTCTATGGTGTCGGTGCTTTCTCTTATGCCTGCCATGTCGGCTATTATGCAGGGTATGCCTTTTAGCACCATTTGAACTTCTATGATGTCGCGGGTGGTGCCGGCTTGGTCGGTGGTGATGGCGGCATCGCGCCCTGCTAATAGGTTGAGGAGGCTGGACTTGCCGCTATTGGGGGGTCCGATGATGGCAATTTCTACGCCGTCCCTTAGTTTTTCGCCTCTTGTTTCTTTTAATTGCGCTTCTATTTCGGTTAGGATTTGCTGGGCTTGGGTGAGGGCTTTTTTGCCTATGCCGCCGGGCAGGTCTTCATCGGCGAACTCAATATCGGCTTCTATATTTGCCAGCACTTCCAGTAAGCCTGTGCGCCATTTTGTTATTTTGTCGCTAAAGCCGCCGCCCATTTGGTGCAGGGCTTGCTTGTGTTGGGCTGTGGTTTCGGCGTCTATGATGTCGGCTATGGCTTCGGCTTTTAACAGATCCATTTTGCCGTTTAGCACGGCTCTTTGGGTGAACTCTCCTGCTTCCGCTAAGCGGGTGTTTTTTTGTTCGCCTAGCAGGGTTAGGAGCATTTCTTTTCCTGCTTGTCCGCCATGGATATGAAGCTCTGCCATATCCTCGCCACTATAGCTATGGGGGGCGGGGAAATAGACAAGCAAAGCTTGCTCCAATTTTTCATTTGTTTTGGGGTCGTATAAAAAACAGAGGCGTGCCTCTCTTGGTGGGGGCGGTTTGTTCTTTGTAAGGAGCGTTATGAGGCTTTGCACTTCCTTGCCTGATATGCGGATAATGGAAATGGCTGCTTTGTGCTTGCCGCTTGCTAAGGCGTAAATGGTTTCTTTTTGGGAAAGGCGTGCCATTTTCCTTTACTTATTCCCCTTAATTATTCATCGAGTCAAAAAAGCTGTTATTGTTTTTTGTCGCGCGCAATTTATCCAGTAAAAACTCTATGGCATCCACTACGCTCATCGGTGTCAGTATACGGCGTAATACGTAAATCTTTTGTAGGATTTGTTTCTCTACCAATATTTCTTCCTTGCGCGTTCCCGATTTCATAATGTCAATGGAGGGGAAGACGCGTTTGTCAGCGACTTTTCTATCCAGCACTATCTCGCTATTGCCTGTTCCCTTAAACTCTTCAAAGACGACTTCATCCATGCGGCTTCCGGTGTCAATAAGGGCGGTGGAGATGATGCTGAGCGAGCCGCCTTCTTCTATATTGCGGGCTGCGCCGAAAAATCTTTTGGGGCGTTGCAGGGCATTGGCATCAACGCCGCCGGTCAGCACCTTGCCTGAGCTTGGCACAACCGTGTTATAGGCGCGCCCAAGTCGGGTAATGCTATCCAGTAATATGACAACATCGCGCTTATGTTCTATGAGGCGTTTTGCTTTTTCTATGACCATTTCGGCGACCTGCACATGGCGGGAGGCTGGCTCGTCAAAGGTGGAGGATACAACCTCTCCTTTTACGGAGCGTTGCATGTCGGTGACCTCTTCGGGGCGTTCATCTATGAGGAGGACGATGAGATAACATTCGGGGTGGTTTTCGGCAATGCTTTTGGCGATATTCTGTAGAAGGACGGTTTTGCCTGTGCGCGGGGGGGCGACAATGATGGCGCGCTGTCCTTTGCCAAGCGGGGCGACAATATCTATGACGCGGGTGGATAGGTCTTTGCGCTTTTCATCGTCTTTGCCTTCTACTTCCATGAAGAGGCGGTCATCGGGGTAAAGCGGGGTGAGGTTGTCAAAATGGACTCTGTGGCGGGCACGCGCCGGGTCTTCAAAATTAATTTGGTTTACTTTGAGCAGGGAGAAATAGTTTTCGTTTTCTTTGGGGCTGGAGATGTCGCCTTCAACGGTGTCGCCTGTGCGGAGCGATAATTTTTTTATTTTGGAGGGGCTGACATAGATGTCATCGGGTCCGGGTAGATAATTGCTGTCGGCGGAGCGGAGGAAGCCGAAGCCATCGGATAGAATCTCCACCACGCCCTCGCCAATGATGCGGGTATCGCTCTCGGCTAGGCGTTTTAATATCGCAAACATCATGTCTTGCTTGCGCATGGTCGGGGTGGTTTCTACATTGTGCTCCTCAGCAAGCGTTAATAGCTCTGCCGGAGATTTGGCTTTTAAATCCTTTAAGCGTATCTCTTCCATGGAGATCTCCTTAGTGATGTATCGTTTTGAAAAATGAAACAAAGGGCGGGGGGTGCCGGTGTTCATTTTGGGGTGAGGGGGTTGTTGTAGTCTTTTTTGGGTTGGCGTGCAAGGGGTTTTTAGAAGGGGCGGACGATTACCATGATGACGATGAGGGCGACCAGTGCTGGTCCTATTTCATTGGTGAGGCGGTAAAAGCGGGCGGGGCGTTTTTTCTTGCCCTGCCAAAAAGCTTTGGCGTGGGAAACCATTATGCCGTGATAGGCGGTAAGCAGCAGGACGGCTGCCAGTTTTATCCAGAGCCAGAGGGGGAAAGGGGGGAGGCGGGAGAGTAGGATAAGCCCGAAAAACCATGTTGCCAGCATTGCCGGAGTCATGATTATCCGTATAAGGCGGCGCTCCATGAGGGTGAGCATTTTATAGCTGTCGCTGTCGGGTGCGGTGTCGGCGTGATATGCCATGAGGCGCGGGAGGTAGAAAACGCCTGCCATCCAGAAAAAAACGGAGAGGAGGTGGAGGGCGAGTATCCATGTTATCCATGTCATTGGGGTAGTCCTTTTATGTGGGCGCAGATTTGCGCGAGGTTCTCGGGCGGCGTGTCGGGTAGCACGCCATGTCCAAGATTAAAGATATGGGGGCGCTTGGCAAGGGCTTGGATGATTTTGTCGGCTTGCTCCAGCATTGGTTTGCCGCCTTCTCGCAAAAGCTGGGGGGATAAATTGCCTTGTAGGCAGAGCTTGGGGGGGAGGGTTTTGTGGAGGTGAGGGAGGGTTGCGGTTTCCTCTATGCCGAAGGCGTTGGCGGGAATGGTTTGGGTGTAGGCGGGGAGGCGGTCGCCTAAGCCTCTGGCGAAGATGATGATGGGGGTGGTGGGGTGTTTCTTTTTGAGGGCTTGGGTGATGCGGGCGAGCGGCTTTTGGGAGAAATCGGTGAGGTCTTGGTCTTGGAGATAGCCTGCCCAGCTGTCAAAGATTTGGACGGCGTGGACACCTGCTTTTATTTGGGCGGAGAGATAGGTGATGGTGCTTTCTTCTAGTAGTTTTTGCAAGGAGAGGTAAGCGGGGCGGTGGTGGTGGGCGAAGTGGAGGGTTTGCTCCATGCCGTTGCTGCCGCCTTTTATCATATAGGTGGCGACTGTCCAGGGGGCGCCGGCAAAGCCGATAAGGGCGGTGTCGCGGGGGAGCTTGGCGCGGGTGAGGGCGATGGTTTCCATTATGGGGGCGAGGTGCTGGAGGAGGGATTTATTGGTGAGGGGGGTGTCGGGGGTGTAGGGGGTGAGGCAGGGTCCTTCTCCCGTTTTGAAGGTTAGGGGTTGTCCCAATGCTTGGCAGATGAGGAGGATGTCGGCGAAGAGGATGGCGGCATCTAGGGGGAAGCGCTGTAAGGGTTGGAGGGTTACTTCGCTTGCAAGGCGGGGGGTGTAGCAGAGGTTCAGGAAGCTTCCTGCTTGTTTGCGGAGCTTTTGGTATTCGGGGAGATAACGCCCCGCTTGGCGCATAAACCAGAAAGGAGGCGGGAAAGTGGGCTTGCCCGTCAGGGTTTTTATGAGGGGTGTTGTGTTCTCGGAGATATCCATATCCTCCCTTACTAATATATATATAAATAATAGTATGTAGTAGTAGCCTGAGGCCGAAACTGTGGACGCATTTTTATACCGCTTCTGCATAGCATATATCCCCATCGGAGAGGAAGGGATGCGGGAGGGTTTTATGCACAAAAGATTCTTTTGGGGCGAAAAAATAAGGGGGGGAATTATGGGGATTATGGGGATGGGTTTTTATCCACGCTTTGCAGGGGGGGAAGGGGGGGTGTGAAAAAGGCGGGGGAAATCTCGGGGAGAGATATTGCGCTTTGTGGAAAAAAAGTAAGGATGAGGAAAAGGGGGGGAGATATCCCCCTTATTCACAGGCTGTTGCTGTTGCTATTGTTGCTGCTACTACTACTATTGTTACTATTGCTGTTGTTGCTACTATTGTTGCTGCTGCTACTATTGCTACTATTGCTATTACTGCTACTATTGCTATTACTGCTATCTGAGAAATGCTTATGGACCTTATTCTTGCTTCCGCATCGCCCGCTAGAGCCCGCTGTTTGAGCGAGGCAGGGATTGTCTTTTGTCAGAAGCCTTCATCGGTGGATGAGGGGGTTTTGAAAAGCCGTTATGGGGTGGGGGAGGAAAGCGCGCTGGCGGTGGCGCTTGCTGAGGAGAAGGCGCTGGCGGTTTCTAAAGGGGAAAGGGGCGCGCTGGTTTTGGGGGGCGACCAAGTTATGGTGTGTGAGGGGCGGAGAGTGGATAAGTCGGGAAGCGTGGGGCAGGCGCGGGAGGATTTGGCGTTTCTTTGTGGGAAAAGTCATGCGCTTTATTCGGGCTGTGCTTTGGCGCAAAGCGGGGAGGTGGTCTGGTCGGGGGTGGAGAAGGCGGTGCTTTCGGTACGCTCGCTTCGTTTGGAAGAGCAGGAAAATTATCTTGCTTTGCTTGGGGAGGCGGCGCTTTCGGTTTCGGGGATTTATCAGCTGGAGAGGGGGGCGTATCAGATATTTTCGGAGATAAGGGGGGAATATACAGCGATTATGGGGCTTCCTATGCTGCTGCTTTTGCCAGCGCTTCGCAAATTTGCCATAAAGGGGTTGATATGAGTGTGAAAAAAACGGGGATTATTGGCTATCCTGTTACCCATTCTTGCTCGCCGACTTTGCATGGGTTTTGGCATCGGGAATATGGCATAGAGGCAAGCTATGAGGCGGTTTCGGTGTCGTCGGAGAAATTGGCGGCAAGGGTTGGCACTCTTTTTCATGAGGAAAGCTTTTGTGGGGTGAATGTTACTATTCCGCATAAGCAGGCGGTGGTGAAATTATGCGACCATGTTTCGGGGGCGGCGAAAAGGCTGGGGGCGGTGAATATTTTGACGCTGAAAAGGGGGGAGATTTATGGGGATAATAGTGATGGTGTCGGGTTTTTGGCGCATATGCAGGAGCATGTGGAGCTTGCCAAGCTATTGGCACGCCCTGTGATTTTATTTGGTGCCGGTGGGGCGGGGCGGGCGATTTTATTTGCCTTATTGGATGCGGGGGCCAGCTGTGTTCGGCTTGTTAATCGGACGCGTAAAAATGCGGAAAGCCTATATGCGACCCTTTCTGAGAAGGAGAGGGGGCGGGTGGTGCTTATGGATACGCTTTCGGGGGAGGCGTTGCGGGGTGGGGGGTTATTTGTCAATGCCAGCTCGCTGGGTATGGAAAATGAGCCGCCTTTGGAAATTGACCTTGCGCCTTTGCATAGAGAGGCGCTGGTTTATGATATTGTGTATCGCCCGCTTATGACGCCGCTTTTGCGGGCGGCGCATGAAAAGGGACTGCGCCCGCTAAGCGGGTTGGGCATGCTGGTTCATCAAGCCGTGCCTGCTTTTGAGCAATGGTTTGGGGTCAAGCCCGTGGTGCATGGGGAGCTTTATGAAATGTTGGAAAAGGAGCTTGGGTGATGTTCCATATTGCGCTTACGGGCGGGGTTGCCAGCGGGAAATCTACGGCGCTTGCTTTGCTGGCGGGGCGGGGCATTCCGTGTTTTTGTGCCGATGAGGTGGTGGCGGAGCTTTATGCACCCTATGGCAAGGCGTGGCGGAAATTGCGGGCGGCGTTTCCGGCGCTGGTTTCGGAGCGGGGGGTTTGTCGGGAAAAATTATGGGCGATGTTATTGCGCAACCCTTCCGCGCTGGGACGGCTTGAAAAGCTGGTTCATCCGTTATTGAAAAAGGAGATGGAGGGGTTTGCCCGCCAAAATGAGAGTGCGCCCCTTCTTTGTTTTGATATTCCGCTCCTGTTTGAAACGCATATGGAGAAGCGGTTTGATGCGATTATTTTGCTTTCTACGCCGCCGCATATTCGGCGCGCGCGTGCCTCTATGCCCCCTGCTCATTATGGGTTTTTGCTGGGGCGTCAAAATAGTTTTTTTAAAAATAAATGTGCGTTGGAAAGGACGGGGTTGCCTGCGCTTATTCTAAAAAATGGGGGAAAACTTGAAAATCTGCAAAGACAATTGGACGGCTTTCTTGCTAGTCTGTCGCCATGAGAGAGATTGTTTTGGATACGGAAACGACTGGGTTAAGTGCCGCTAATGGGGATAGGATTACGGAGATTGGTTGTGTTGAGCTGCAGGGGCATTTGCCGACGGGTAAGGAATATCATGTTTATATTAATCCGCAATGTGAGATATCGGAAAAGGCGAGCGAGGTCTCGGGGCTGACCAATAGCTTTCTTGCCGATAAGCCGCTTTTTGCGGATATTGTGGAGGAGCTTCTCGCTTTTATTGGTGATGCGCGCCTTGTTATTCATAATGCCGAATTTGATATGGGGTTTCTGAACGCCGAGCTTGCTCGGTTGAAAAAACCGCTTCTGCCTGTGGGGGTGGAGCATGTGGTGGATAGTCTTACTTTGGCGAGGAGCAAGTTTCCCAATGCCGCCAATAGTCTGGATGCGCTTTGTCGCCGTTTTGAAATTGACCTCTCGGAGCGCACCACCCATAGCGCCATATTGGACGCTAAGCTGCTTGCCGATGTTTATCTTGAAATGATTGGCGGGCGACAAAAGGGCTTTATTTTTTCTGCCGCCCAAGCCGCCGCTCTTGCGGGGAATCCCAACGCTACGCCCAATTTGCAAACGCAGGAAAAGCGACCAACGCCATTGCCGTCGCGCCTGACGGAAGAAGAGAAAAAATTGCACGCTGAGTTTGTGGCAAGTTTTGACAAGCCTTCCTGTTGGGGGTCGTAAAGGATATTTCTCCCCTGCGCTTTGCCTTTTTCTAGTGAGTGGTTTTGTTGTCGCCGTTTTCTTCTTGGTGTTTTTGGGCTTCGGCTTTTTTTATGCGGGCTTTTTGGGCTTCATAGAGGCGGACGAAATCTACGGGGTCTAGGAGTAAAGGGGGGAAGCCACCATCGCGGGTGACATCGGCTAGGATGCGGCGGGCAAAGGGGAAAATATAGCGGGGGGCGTCTACCATGAGGACTTTTTCAATGGCGGGTTCTGGAATATTTTGCAGGCGGAAAACACCGCCATATAAAAGCTCAATCACGAAAGCGGGCTTATCGTCAATTTTGGTATTAACCCGAAAATGGAGGGTGACCTCAAACTCCTCTTTGCCAAGCTGTCCAATGCCGACATTAATGGAAATATCGCCTTGCGGCGGCTCGCCCTTTTCGTTTACTGCCGCATGGCGGGGGGCGGAGGGGTTCTCAAAGGATAAATCCTTTACATATTGCGTCAATACCGATAATTGCGGGTTGATGTCCTGCCCCTGCGGGGCTTTACTTTTTTCCGCTTGTTTTTTGGGTTTCTCACTCATCTTTTTTGCCTGTTCCTTCTTCTTCCTCAATGGTGAACTCTACGTCTATTACCTCGTCGCTGGCTATCTCATTGCTTGGCGGTTTATTGCCTTTTGACTTGTTGCCTTGCGATTTTTGGGCTTGGGGGGCTTTGTGGGCGCCAAGCATTGCCCCTGCTATGCCACGCCTTAGCGGTGGTATCAAGAGAAATAAACCGATAATGTCGGTCATAAGCCCGGGAACGATTAGGCTTATGCCTGCGACCAATAGGAGTAATCCTTCCATAATTTGGGGGAGCGGGGAGCCGCCTTTTAGCATTTGCTCTTTTGCCCGCCATAGGGTTTCCAGCCCTTGCAGGCGTAGTAAAAACAAGCCAAAAACCGCACCACCAATGATTAAAAATATCGTTGCCCATGCGCCAATCGCCCCGCCAAGTTTGATAAGCAGGCTTATCTCCACTATGGGTAAAATAATAATCAGGAAAAATATCGCAAATCTCATAAGAAATAGTATAGTGTCTTTTCAGATGAATTACGAGGGAGCTTATGCAAAACCTTATCCTGCTCATTATCCTTGCCGCCATCCTTTATGTGTTGTTTTCCATATTGGGTACAAATGATGGTGCGAAACGCCCCGATAAGGGTGGTAAGGCAAAGCTGATACCGCCGCAAAAGGAAAGCGCACAAGCGGGGCAAAAGGCGAAAAGCGCAAAGCCTATTATTGTGCCGAGAGTTGAGAATCCTGAAAGTCTGACGATGTTGTTTCCCGACTTTAGTGAGGATCGTTTTTTGAACGGGGCGAGGGGGGCCTATGCGCTTATTGTTAAGAACTTTCAAATGGGGACGTTGAAGCCTATTGCTCAATTTATTAGCGCTGAGGTGCGTAAAGATTTTCAGGCGGCGATTAAGGATAGTAAGCCTGCTAAGCTTGCGCCGCAGATTGATATTCTTTCGGCGTCTATTGGGAAGATTACGCTTTCTAATAAAAAGGCTTCTATTCTCGTGCGGTTCTCGGCTGAAATTGCGCCCCAAAGCAAAGCGGAAAGCTATGATGCACCAGAGCGGGTGGAGGATAGCTGGCTGTTTTCGCGCACTTTGGGGGCAAGCTCGCCGATATGGAGGCTGGAGGCAACGCAGAGCGAAACTGCGTAACCCTTGCCTTGTCGCCCGTGAAGTTCGGTGCTACAAGAAAAAGAAAAAGGTCAAACCCAATGCGTAAAGCAAGTTGTAAAAGAAAAACGAAAGAAACTAGTATTGAGGTCAGCCTAAACCTGGACGGGGTGGGGGAATATAGTATTGATACGGGTATCGGGTTTTTAGACCATATGCTGGAGCAGCTTTCGCGGCATTCCCTGATTGATTTGCAGGTGAAGGCAAAGGGCGATTTGCATATTGATTATCATCATACGACTGAGGATACCGCCATTGTTATTGGTGAGGCGGTGAAAAAGGCGTTGGGGGATTATCGGGGGATTAACCGTTATGGGGAGGCTCGGGTCCCGATGGATGAGACTTGCTCGCAAATTGCATTGGATGTTTCTGAGCGTCCCTATCTTATTTGGAAGGTGGAGTTTACGAAGCCCAAGCTTGGGGAAATGGATACGGAGCTTTTTAAGGAATGGTTTCAGGCGTTTGCGCAAAATGCCGGTATCACGCTGCATGTTGAAAATTGTTATGGTGAGAATAATCATCATATTATTGAAAGCTGTTTTAAGGGGCTGGCGCGTGCGCTGCGCCAAGCGATTGGCATGGATAGCCGTAAGCTCGGCGATATCCCCTCAACCAAAGGAAAGCTCGGAAGCTGAATGGCAATGCAGATTGCCCTTATTGATTATGGCTGTGGCAATATCCATTCCGCACAAAAAGCCCTTGCGCTTGCTGCTGGAGAGGTGGGGATTGTGGCGGAGGTTTCTCTTGTGCGGGAGGCGGGGGGGCTTGCGAGCGCGGATTATATTATTCTGCCCGGAGTGGGAAGTTTTGGTGCCTGTTATGAGGGGCTGTTTGCGATAGAGGATATGGAGGGGGTGCTTTGTGAGCAGGTTTTGCAAAAGGGCAAGCCCTTTCTTGGGATTTGTGTCGGGATGCAATTGCTTGCGGAGCGGAGCAGTGAATATGGGGCGCATAAGGGGCTGGGTTGGATTGGGGGGGAGGTTGAGGCACTGCCGGCGGAGGGGTTGAAAGTTCCGCATATGGGGTGGAATGAGATTGAGGTGACGGCTCGGGGGCGGGGTCATCCTGTTTTGCAGGGGTTGGGGGCGCACCATGCCTATTTTGTGCATAGTTTTGCGTTTCATCCGAAAGAGGAGCGGGATTGTTTGGCGGTTTGTGAGTATGGGGTGAGCTTTGCGGCGATTGTTGGGCGGGATAATGTGGTTGGTACGCAGTTTCATCCTGAGAAAAGTCAGAGGCTTGGGGGGAAAATCCTTGAAAACTTTTTGGGGTGGAAGCCATGATCCTTTTTCCTGCCATTGACCTTAAGGGAGGCAAATGCGTCCGCCTCAAAAGGGGCGAGATGGAAAGCGCTACCATTTTTGCCGATGAGCCTGCCGAGCAAGCGCGGGTTTTTGCCAAGCAGGGGTTTTCGCATCTGCATATTATTGACCTTGATGGTGCGTTTGCGGGCGTGGGGGTTAATGGGGGGGAGGTGGAGAAAATCCTTGCCGCTACGCCGCTTGCCGCTCAGCTGGGGGGTGGGGTGCGGGATATGAAATCGGTGGGGTTTTGGTTGGAGAGGGGGGTGGCGAGGGTGATTCTTGGTACTAGTGCTTTGGAGAATCCTGACTTTGTGCGGGAGGCAATTTCTGAGTTTGGGGGTGCTATTGCCATTGCGATTGATGCGAGGGGGGGGAAGGTTGCGGTTGAGGGCTGGGCGAGGCAGGCGGATGTATCCGCCCTTGTGCTGGCGAGGGAAATGGAGCAGGCGGGGGCGGGGGCGATTATTCATACGGATATTGATAGGGATGGGGTTCTTGCGGGGGTTAATTTGGGCGCGAGCCTTGCTATTGCCCGCGAGGTTTCTACGCCGATTATTGTTTCGGGGGGGGTGGCGAGCCTTGCGGATATCAAAGCCATTCGTGACTGTGGGGCGGAGAATATTATCGGGGCGATTGCGGGGCGGGCTTTGTATGAGGGGGCGCTTAATGCTGGGCAAGCATTGGCGTTGGAGGGGGTGGAGTAATGCTGAAAACGCGTGTCATTCCGTGTTTGGATGTGCATGAGGGGCGCGTCGTTAAGGGGGTTAATTTCGTCGCGCTCAAAGATGCGGGCGACCCTATCGCTGTCGCCAAAGCATATTCAAAAGAAGGGGCGGATGAGCTTTGCTTTCTGGATATTAGCGCAAGCCATGAGGGGCGCAGTGTGCTGCTTGATATGGTGCGGCGGACTGCCGAGCAGTGTTTTATTCCGCTTACGGTTGGGGGCGGGGTGCGGTGTAGTGAGGATGTCCGCGACCTTTTGCTGGCGGGGGCGGATAAGGTTGCGATGAATAGTGCGGCGATTGCGCGCCCGGAGCTTATCCGCGAAACGGCGCAGAAATTTGGGAGCCAATGTATTGTTGTGGCACTGGATGCTAAAAAAATTGCGGGGGGGAAATGGGAGCTTTATACGCATGGGGGGCGGAAGGCGAGTGGGGTGGATGCGCTTTCCTTTGCGAGGAAGGCGGAGGAATTGGGGGCGGGCGAGATATTGCTTACCTCTATGGATAGGGATGGGACAAGGCAGGGGTTTGATGTGGAGCTGACTAGGGCGGTGTCGGAAGCGGTTGGTATTCCGCTTATTGCGTCTGGGGGGGTTGGTACGATTGAACACCTTATTGAGGGGGTGAAGCAGGGGAAGGCGGATGCGGTGCTGGCGGCTTCTATTTTTCATTTTGGGGAGATTTCTATAAAGGAGGCGAAGGCGGCTATGGGGAAAGCGGGGGTGGCGGTGCGGGTGGAGGATGGGACTTGACGAGTGGTGATGATGTGTGTCAAGATGTGTCAAGTTGGGGGAAAGGAGTAGAGAGGGGGAAAAGGAGTAGAGAGATGGATAAGGGTGAAATGAGCTTGGATAAGAGTGAGATGAGCTTGGGGGAGCTGCGGGATTATTTGCGGGAGAGCATTAATATATATCCTGTGAGGAATACGGTGCTGAATAGTTTAATTCCGCATTATGGGTTTCCAGCGCCGAAAAAATTTATGGGGCGGATTTATTGGGTGCGGGAGGAGGTTGATGCTTGGATAGGGCGATATCCTGTATTGGCGAAAAAGCGGGTCTTACCGATTGAAACTTTGGTGCGGTTGGAGAGGAAAATTGCGCAACGCAAAAAAGCACCTTCGGTGAAATCTTATACGACAAGCCTTATGAAAAAGGGGGGGCGACTTGCGATTGCTAAGCTGGAGGAGGAGGCGGGGGAAACTATTCAGGCGGCGAAGGGGGGGAGCAAGAAGGAGCTTATTCATGAGGCGGCGGACCTTGTTTATCATTTATTTGTTGTGCTTGGGGCGAAAAATATCAGTGCCAATGCGCTTTATGCGGAGCTTGCGGGGCGTGAGGGGCAGAGCGGGTTTGAGGAAAAGGCAAGTAGGGTGCGAAAGCGGCGGTCGGGGTCATAAAAATGAGGCGGTCTTTTAGTCCTTTGGAGTGGGGGGAATATGGTAAAAAAGAGGGGGGGATAAAACTGCCTGCTGTGCTTGGGGGGTTTGTGTCGGTGGAGGAGGTTTATGTTCCGTTGGCGCATTTTTTGCGGGAGCGTAAGGGGAAGACGCCGTTTTTTATTGGGATTACGGGGGGGGTTTCTGCGGGGAAGACTAGTGCGGGGCGGATTTTGCAGGGGCTGTTTGGGGAGCTTGGGTTTTCGGTGGAGCTTGTTTCTACGGATGGGTTTTTATATCCCAATCAGAAATTGCAAGCCTTGGGGCTTATGGAAAGAAAGGGGTTTCCTGAAAGCTATGACCTTGCTGCCATGCATAGTTTTTGTCTGGCGATACGGGAGAAGCGTCCGGTGAGGCTGCCGATTTATGACCATGCTATCTATGACCCGATGGCGGAGCCGCGCGATATTGGGACGGCGGAGATTTTTATTTTGGACGGGCTGCATTTGCCGTTGGAGCGGTTTTTTGGCTCGCTTCTTGACTTTTCGCTTTATCTTGATGCGGATGAAAAGCTTTTATGGCAATGGTATTTGCAACGCTTTTTGGAGTTGAGCGCAAAGGGGAAGGGCGAGCCTAGCTCATATTATCATCGCTTTGCAACGCTTAGTGAGAAGGAGCTTAGGGAGAAGGCGGAATATTTTTGGCGGGAGATTAATCTTGTTAATCTCAAGGCGCATATTTTGCCGCTTCGGGAGGGGGCGGATATGGTTTTGCAAAAGGGGGAGTGCCATGCCGTGCAGAATATTATTCTTCAGGGGGATTTGGAGAGGGTGTGAGCGCCGTAATGTCCTAAGACGGAGCTTGCCTGTTTGGCGGCGTTTGCGCCTGCTTGTTCAATGCTTGTGTTTTCGGATAAATGATACAGAAAAGTGCCTGCAAAGGCGTCCCCCGCTCCTGTGCTGTCAATGAGGGTTTTTATGGGGTGGGGGGCTATCTCGGTTTGGGTTTCGGGGGTGATGATGACGGCACCTTTTTCGCTACGGGTTAGGGCGAAATGGGTGGTGTGGGTTTTTGCTAGGCGTGCTAGGGCGTTTCTTGCTTTGTCTATTTCTGTTTCTTGTAGGAGGGCGGCGAACTCTAGGGCATTGCCGAATATCCAATCGGCTTTTTTGACGAGGGTGGTGAAACTTTCTTTGTGGCGTTCTACGCAGAACCTATCGGATAGGGAAAGGGCGAAAGCCCCGCCTGCTTCTTTTGCCCATATTGCGGCTTGTTCTATCATCTCGGCGCCTTTTTCATTGTCCAATACATAGCCTTCGCTGTAGAAAAATTGGCTTTGTTCTATGGCTTGTCTGTCTAGCAGGGTTTTGTCCATATTGGCGGACGCTCCTAGACTTGCGCACATGCTACGCTCGCCGTCTTCGCCGATGAGGATGATGCATCTGCCGGTTGGGGTTTTGCCAAGCGCGCGTTTGAAATGGACGCCTAGTGCCTCTAGCTGGTGGGCGAAAATATCGCCCGCTTCATCGCTTCCTGTTCGGCTCATGAAGCAGGCGCTCCCTCCTGATTGTGTGAGGGCGACACAACTATTGGCGGCACTGCCACCGGCGGCGTGGTGGTGGATTTTTTGGTTCTGCAAAAGGCGGTCGGCTTCCTCGCTGGTTATGAGAATCATGGAGCCTTTTTCTAGCCCAATTTTTGCCAGCCCCTCATCGGGGAAGGTGAGGCTCATATCCAAGATTGCCGAGCCTAAGGCACTTATTGCATAGTGTTTTTTCATAGCCTCTCTTTTGCCCTTCCCGCCTGCTTCTTGTCAATGGGCAATGCTTGCGCTATAGCGGGAAGGGGAAGGGATAAGGAAACACGCAATGCAGAAAAATATAGCCCTTATCACTGTCCTGTTTTTATCCGCTTGTGCGGTGAAACCCAATAGCCTGCTTCCTCATTCTATTCCGCCGAAATTGTTAAATCTCAGTGTTTTTGAGCTGGATGAAAAATTTGGGCAGGCGGAGCTTTCCTGGCGGGAAAAGGAGATTGAGATACGGCGCTTTGCCAGTACAATTGCTGAGACGCCTTGCACTTTGCTTGTGTTTCTTGCTCCGCATAAAGAGGCGGGCAAAGTGGAGAAGAATGGGAAAGAGCCGAAAATAAAAGAGGGGACGCTAAAAGTCGTCAATATGCTTACCCCGCTTCCTCAGCTTCAATCGGTGAGCCAATGTGCTAAAGCGATTCAGAAGGAAAATGCGAACGGGTCTTAGAGACTAGGAAGCCCGCTTTTTGCCGAAATCGCATAGATCGGCGATGGTGCAGGCTTCGCAGGAGGGTTTGCGGGCTTTGCAGATATAGCGGGCGTGTAATATGAGCCAGTGATGGGCGTTTTGGGCATAGGCTTGGGGGACGCGCTTTATATAGGCCTGCTCTACCTCGCTGACATTTTTGCCTTTTGCTAAACCGGTGCGATTGCCAAGTCGGAATAAGTGGGTGTCTACGGCGATGGTTGGCTCTCCGAAAACGGTGTTTAATATGACATTGGCGGTTTTGCGTCCTACTCCTGCGAGCGCTTCAAGGTCTTTGCGGGAGGGGGGGACTTCGCCCCCATGTTTTTCTAAAAGCTGTTGTGAGCAGGTTATGACATGGCGGGCTTTGTTTCTGTAAAGCCCGATGGTTTTGATATAGGTGCGTAATTTTTCTTCGCCAAGTGTGAGCATTTGTTGGGGGGTTTTTACTTTTTTAAATAAAGGCTTGGTTGCTTTATTGACGCCGATATCGGTTGCTTGGGCGGAGAGGATTACTGCCACGAGCAGGGTGTAGGGGTTGTGATAGGCAAGCTCGGTGGTGGGGTTGGGGTTCTGCTTTTTGAGGCGGCGGAAAACTTCGGGGATATTTTCGCTCTTCATGGGCGCAGGCTTATTTTGCTTATTTTACCTTCTGCGACGCCATAGAGATATGGCTCGCCCGTGGCGATGTTCAGCGCCATGACTTGGTCTTGGGTGAGCTTGTCCAGATGCATGACGAGCGCGCGTAAGGAATTGCCATGTGCGGAGAGTAGGATGTTTTTTCCTGCTTGTAGGGGGGGGGCAATTTCTTGTTCATAATATGCCAATACGCGCTCTGCTGTGTCCGCCAAGCTCTCGCCTTTGGGGGGTCTGGTGTCATAGCTTCGCCGCCAAATATGCACCTGCTCATCGCCCCATTTTTTGCGGGCATCATCCTTGTTCATGCCCGCAAGGTCGCCATAATCGCGCTCGTTCAAGGCTTTGGTTTCGGTGGGGGTTAGTGTCTGCCCAAGCTCTGCCATGATGAGGGTGTAGCTCGTTTTTGCCCGCTCCAATGCGGAGGTGAAGGCGAGGTCAAAAGTGATGCCTTCTTTTTTCAATAGCTTGCCTGCCTGTTTTGCTTCCTCCTTGCCCCGCTCGGTTAGGGGGGGGTTGCGCCAGCCTGTGAATAGGTTTTTGGCGTTCCATTCGCTTTCGCCATGGCGGATTAGTGCCAGATAATTCATGGGGTCAGCCCTAACACATCGCTCATGCCGTATAGCCCCGCCTTTTTGCCCTTTGCCCAAAGGGCGGCTTTAAGCGCACCTTTGGCGAAAATATCGCGTGCCTCGGCGCGGTGGATAAGGGCGAGGCTCTCGCCATGCCCTGCCAGCATGACCTCATGCTCGCCGATAATCTCGCCTGCGCGCATGGAGGAAATGGCTGTTTTTCTGCCAGCCGCCTCCGCCAGCAATTTTGCTGTGCCACTGGGGGCATCTTTTTTATGGCGGTGGTGGCGGTCTAATATTTCCATATCCCAATCGGGTAGAAGTTTGGCGGCTTGGCTGACAAGGGCGGCAAGCACATTGACTCCCATGCTCATATTGCCTTCTTTGATGATGGTGATGTGGTGGGCGTGTTTTTTTATTTCGGCTTCCTCGCTTTCGCTAAAGCCCGTTGTGCCGATGATATGGGCGCAGTCTGTTTTTTCTTCCGCGAGCTTTTGGGCTATGGCAAGCGTTAGGGCGGGGGCGGAGAAATCAATTACGGCTTTGGCGCGCGAAAAGGGGGCGCTTTCCAGTGTGAAATCTGCCTGCTTGCCAATGCCACCAAGTAGCGCATAATTTTCATCCCTTGATGCCATTTCTATCAGCACCTGCCCCATGCGTCCTTGACTGCCTGCTATGAGTATCGGATAAGCCATGTCTTTTTATAGCATTTTATTTTTTCATCTGCGCAGATTTTTTCGCAAAGGCTTCCATTTGCGGGCGGTTTTCTTTTTTCATGGTTTTTTCTAAAGCCTCAGCAAGTTTTTTCTGCTCGGCGGAAAGCTTGGTCGGGGTTTCTATTTCTATGATGACGAATAAATCGCCCGTACCACTGCCCTCAAGGCTGGGCATGCCTTGCCCCCTCATGCGTAATTGATGTCCTGACTGGGTGGCGGGTGGTGTTTTTAATTTAATCGTTTTGCCGTTCAGCGCCGGTATGGTGAGGCTTCCGCCAAGCATGGCTTGGCTTATGGATATCGGCACATGGCAGAGGAGGTGGGCGCCCTCGCGCGCAAAAAAGGCGTGTCTTTTGATGCGGACGAAAACATAGGCATCGCCCGCTATGCCGCCTTTTATGGCTTCGCCACCCTTGCCGCTTAGGCGTATTCGCATGCCGTCTTCTACGCCTGCGGGAAGCGCCAGGCTTATCTGTTTTTGCTTCATGGCGCGCCCTTTGCCGTGACAGGGCTTGCAGGGGGTGCGGATAATTTTTCCGCTTCCTCCGCATTGGCGGCAGGGTTGCTGCATGCGGAAAAAGCCTTGTGATACTTCCTGCACGCCGCTTCCGCCACATGCGCCGCAGGTTTCGGGTGTGGTGCCTTTTTCGGCTCCGCTACCACCGCATGCATCGCAATTGCTGGGTATGGCGATGGTGATGGTTTTTTTAACGCCGCTATGGGCTTCGGCAAGGTCAAGCTCCATATCAATGCGGATATCTTCGCTTTTCTGCTGGGGCTTTCTGCCACCCCCGCCCATTTGTCCGAATAAATCTTCAAATATGGAGGAGAAGTCGCCACCACCCCCCCCAAAGCCGCTAAAGCCTTCAAAGCCTCCGAAACCGCTTGTGCCTCCTGCGCCCGCACCGCCTCCTGCGCCATTGGCAAAGGCGCTGTGACCCATATTGTCATAGGCGGCGCGCTTTTCGTAATCGCTTAAAATATCGTAAGCGTGGTTAATCTCCTTAAAGCGTTTTTCCGCTCCCTTATCGTCGGGGTTGCGGTCGGGGTGGTGCTTTTTTGCCAGCGCATGATAGGCTTTTTTTAACTCGGCGGCGGAGGCGGAGCGGCTCACGCCTAATATGTCGTAGAAATCACGCTCTGCCATTGCTCAGTCCTCTATCCTTATTTCATTATGACTATAGGAGGTTAGGAGGCTTTTGTCTTGTCAGGCTTTTCAGATTTTTCGTCTGGCTCTTCTTCTGGCTTTTCTTCGGCGTCTTTGTCCAGCTCTTCATATTCGGCGTCAACGACTTTTTCGCCGGCGGCGTCTATGTCTGCCTCGTTCTCGGACTGCTTTTGTTGCTCCTTATAAACGGCTTCGCCAAGCTTCATGGCTTGCTGGGTGAGCGCAGTGCTTGCCTCTTTTATGGTGTCGGCATCGCCCGTTTCAATCGCCTTTTTGGTTTTTTCAATCTCGGCTTCGGTTGCCTCTTTGAGGCTTGCCTCCACTTTGTCGCCAAGCTCGGAGAGGGTTTTCTCGGTGGTATGCACCAGCGCTTCGGCGTTGTTTTTAGCCTCTACCTCTTCACGGCGCTTCTTATCGTCCTCGGCGTTCTGCTCGGCATCCTTGACCATTTTGTCAATATCCTGCTCCGATAAACCGCCCGAAGCCTCAATCCGTATGGTCTGCTCCTTATTGGTCGCCTTGTCGGTGGCGGAAACATTGACAATGCCATTGGCGTCAATGTCAAAGGCGACCTCAATCTGGGGGACGCCTCGGGGAGCGGGGGGAATGCCGACAAGGTCAAATTGCCCAAGCAATTTATTGTCGCTTGCCATTTCGCGCTCGCCTTGAAATACCCGTATCGTCACCGCCGCTTGGTTGTCGTCGGCGGTGGAAAATACTTGGCTTTTCTTGGTCGGAATGGTCGTGTTGCGGTCAATGAGCCTCGTGAAAACGCCGCCCAATGTCTCAATGCCAAGCGAGAGGGGGGTGACGTCCAGCAGGAGGACATCCTTGACATCGCCTTGCAATACGCCCGCCTGAATGGCGGCACCCATGGCGACCACCTCATCGGGATTGGCGCTCATATTAGGCTCTTTGCCGAATATCTCCTTCACAAAGGAGCGAATCTTGGGCATGCGGGTTTGCCCGCCAACGAGGACGACCTCGCTAATATCGCTTGCTTTAATGCCCGCATCTTTGAGGGCAGCCTCGCAGGGCTTTTTGGTTTTGGCGATGAGCTTATCCACGAGCTTTTCCAATTGCGCCCGTGTCAGGCTGTAATTGAAATGCTTGGGACCGGCGCTATCTGCCGTGATGAAGGGGAGATTGACCTCCGTTTGGGAGGAGGAGGATAGCTCCACTTTTGCTTTTTCGGCGGCTTCTTTTAGCCGCTGGAGGGCAAGCTTGTCTTTGCGGAGGTCTATGCCTTCTTGTTTTTTGAAGACGTCTGCCAAGTGTTCCAATATTGCCATGTCAAAATCTTCGCCACCTAGAAAGGTGTCGCCATTGGTGGCTTTGACCTCAAAGACGCCGTCACCTATTTCTAAAATGCTGACATCAAAAGTGCCGCCGCCTAAATCATAGACGGCTATGGTTTCGCCTTTTTTTCTATCCAGCCCATAGGCTAGGCTGGCGGCGGTTGGCTCGTTGATGATGCGTAGGACTTCCAGCCCTGCGATTTTGCCTGCGTCTTTGGTTGCCTGTCTTTGGGCATCATTGAAATAGGCGGGCACGGTTATTACGGCTTTTTGGACTTTTTCGCCTAGATAATCTTCGGCGGTTTCTTTCATTTTTTGTAGGATGAAGGCGGAAATTTGGGCGGGGGAAAACTCCTCATCATTGGCTTTTACCCATGCGTCGCCATTTTTTGCTTTGATAATTTCATAGGGAACCATTTCGCGGTCTTTTTGTGTGGCGGGGTCGGCAAAATTGCGCCCGATAAGCCGCTTAATCGCAAAAAGCGTATTGGTCGGATTGGTTACCGCCTGTCTTTTGGCGGACTGCCCAACGAGGCGCTCGCCTTCTTTTGAAAAGGCGGTGATGCTCGGGGTCGTGCGGGCGCCTTCGGTGTTTTCTATCACTTTGGGGGTTGCGCCATCCATGATGGATACACAGCTATTGGTCGTGCCAAGGTCTATTCCTATTACTTTACTCATATCTTTATTTCTCCTTTTTTAAGATATGTTGTTCATATAGGGGGCGGGGCGGGGTGGTTCAAGGGGGGTGGGGTAAAAAAAGGGGTTAGCCCTTGCTGACGGCGACTTTTGCGGGGCGTAAAAGTCGCTCGCCTATCAGGAAGCCAGCTTCTATGACCTCTATAATCTCGCTTGGGGTGCCGCCCTCGCGCTCAAAAAGGGCTTCGTGGAGATGGGGGTCAAACTTCTCGCCTAAGGGGTTTGTGCGCTTTATGCCATGTGCCTCCATTACGGAAAGGAGGGTTTTGTCGGTGGCTTCTATGCCTTCTAGGACTTTTTTCATTTTGTCGCTAAGGGCGGTTTTATCCTCTTCGGTGATGCTGTCTAGGGCGGCGTGCATATAATCATGGACGCGTAATAAATCGCGCGCAAAGGAGAGGATGCCGAACTGCTCGGCTTCAAAACGCTCTTTGCTGGCACGCCTTCTTGTGTTTTCTAGCTCTGCCATGAGGCGGAGGATTTTTTCTTGGGCTTCAGCTAACTCCTGTTCGGGGGATAGCTCGTCTGTCGGCTCTTCGTGTTTTTTGTTTTTATGCTTGCTCATTATGGAGTAAGGTTTGGCATTATAATAGTGTCTGCGTCAATAGAAAACAAAGCGGGGAAGTCCATGCGTGCGGAAAATAGAAAAAATAATGCCTTTCGGGAGATAAGCCTTGAAATGGGGCAGGCGAAAAATGCCGAAGGCTCGTGCTTTATTCAATGTGGGAATACGCATATTTTTTGCACTGCCAGTATTGAGGAGCGGCTGCCGCAATGGTTGCGGGGCAAGGGCAAGGGGTGGATTACTGCCGAATATGGCATGTTGCCGCGCTCCACCAATACACGCATGCGCCGTGAGGTGAGCATGGGCAAGCCGAGCGGGAGGACGCAGGAGATACAGAGGCTGATTGGGCGCTCATTGCGGGCGGTGTGTGACCTTTCGGCTTTGGGGGAGGTGCAGATTACGCTGGATTGCGATGTTATCCAGGCGGATGGGGGGACGAGGACGGCTTCTATCACGGCGGCGTGGCTTGCTTTGGCACAAGCCGTAGAGAAGCGGTTTGGGGAGAGGGAGAAGATTATTCGGGAGGCGGTGGCTGCCATTTCTTGCGGGATTGTTAAGGGGGAGGCGTTTTGTGATTTGGATTATGCGGAGGATAGCTCGGCGGAGACGGATGCTAATTTTGTTATTACCGAAAGGGGGAACTTGGTGGAGGTGCAGGCTTCGGCGGAGGGGGCGATTTTTTCGCCGGAGCAATTGCAGGATATGTTGGGGTTTGCTCAGAAGGCTTGTGCTGAGATTACGGATTTGCAAAAAAAGACATTAGGGCAATGAGGGGGGCAAATGAGCAAGCTTTCTAAAAATGAGGGGCTTATTATCGCTACTCATAATGAGGGGAAGTTGGCGGAGATAAGCGCACTGCTCGCCCCGCTCTCTATAAAGACAATTTCTGCCGCCGCCCTTGATATTGCTGATATTGAGGAGACGGGGGATAGTTTTGCTGAAAATGCGGCGCTTAAGGCGCACCATTGTGCAAGGGCAGGAAATAAGCCTGCTTTATCTGATGATAGCGGGCTTTGTGTGGATGCGCTGGGCGGTGCGCCCGGTATTTATTCGGCACGTTGGGCGGGTGAGGAGCGGGATTTTTCGCTTGCTATAGAACGGCTTTGGCAGGCGGTTTGTGAGCGGAAGGCGCAAGCGGATAAGCCGATTGAGCTTACCGCCCATTTTACCTGTGTGTTGTGTTTGGCGTTTCCTGATGGGGGGGAGCAGTTTTTTGAGGGGCGGGTTAATGGCACGCTTGCCTATCCGCCAAAGGGGGAGAAGGGGTTTGGTTATGACCCGATTTTTATTCCCAATGAGCGGGTGCTGACTTTTGGCGAGATGTCGCCAAAGGAAAAACATGCGCTCTCTCATCGTGCCGATGCGTTTAAGAAATTTATCGCCTTTTATGAACATGACTAAGCCCGCTTTGGCGATTTATATTCATTATCCTTTTTGCACCTCGCTCTGCCCCTATTGCGATTTTAATGTTCATCTGGCGGGGAGGCATAGGGCGGAGCATGAGGGGTTTTCGGGGGTGCTGAAGAGGGAGCTTAGTTTTTTTGCGGAGCAGGGTGTGGGGGGGAATGTTAAAACGATATTTTTTGGGGTGGCACGCCGTCATTATTATCGCCCGATAGCATTGCGGATATTTTGCGCCATATTGATGGGCTTTGGGGGATTGGTTCGGGTGCGGAGATTACACTGGAGGCAAATCCTGCTCCGCTCAGTTTGGAGATGTTGCGGGGGTTTGAGGGTGTTGGCATTACGCGTCTTTCTTTGGGGGTGCAGGCATTGGAGGCGGAAGCGTTGCGGTTTTTGGGGCGCCGTCATAGTCTTGCGGAGGCACTTTGGGCGATGGAGGCTTCAAAGAAAATATTTCCAAAAAGCTCTTTTGACCTGATTTATTTGCGCCCCTCACAGAGCCTTGCGGGTTGGGAGGCGGAGCTTTCGCAAGCCTTATCATTTTCGCCTTCGCATTTGTCGTTATATCAATTGACGCTGGCACCCAATACGCCGTTTTATAAATTGCATGAAAAAGGGAGGCTGGTGCTTCCCTCTGAGGGGGAGCAGGCGGAGTTATATCATGTGACGCAGAGCCTTTGTGAGGGGGCGGGGCTGCCTGCTTATGAGGTTTCAAACCATGCGGTGGCGGGGGCGGGGGCGGAGCATAATCTGCATTGTTGGCGGGGTGGCGAATATATTGGGGTGGGTCCAGGGGCGCATGGCAGGGTGAAAAAGGGGGCGGATTGGTATGCTACCAAAGCCATTTCTGACCCGAAGCAATGGGGGGCTTCTATAGCGGAAAAGGGGCATGGCATGGAGGTACAAGACTTGCTTTCGGTGGAAATGCGGGTGCAGGAGAAGTTTTTAATGGGGATGCGGCTGGTGGAGGGGGTTTGTTTTGCGGAGTTTGCGGAATATCTTTCCGTTGAAAAATGTGAGGAATATTGTCGGCTTGGTTTGCTCTCTAAGCGAAAGGGGCGTTTGAGCGCAACCAGTAAGGGGCGGTTGGTGTTGGATAGATTGCTGGGGGAGTTGTGGGTGTAGATTACGCAGTAGCTAGCTACTCTATATCAACGCCGAAGAGGCGGTAATTGCCGTCAAAGACATCTTGCCATGCCCATACGCCTAGCTGTCTTTTGCTCATTTCGCGCCATTCGGCATGATAGACATGCTTTTTTGCTGCGCTTCTTTCGGCGCTTTGTTGGCGGTTTAGCTCAAGGAAGCGTCCGAAGGTGTATTGGCTCTCAATGCCGGGAACCATTACCGAGCGGATATCGGCGGGGGGTAGCTTGCCAAGCTCGCCTTTGAAAATATTAAGCTTCACCGTGATATCGGCATTATCGGTGTTGCGGGTGCTGTTGCGCCGTGCCACACCTGCTATATTGACCGGAAGGGAGGTAATCTCATAGGCTTTGGTGCCATACGCTCCCGCCAATATGGCGCCCAATTGGTCGGGGGCGGTGGAGCGGGTCATGCCCGACCATTGCTTGTTTTCCTCAACGCGAATATTGGGGGCATAGGCGCTGTTTGTGGGGGCGCTTCCCGTGAAATAATTGCAGGCGGTCAGTGCCAGCGCCATAAGCGGTAGCATGAGAAGGCGGGAAGTTGGAATAATATATTTTTGCATATTTTGACCCATTTTCTTTATACTCGTGTCATCCTAGCATTTCTTTTGTTTTTTTCCAAGATGATAAATTATGACACAGAACGCCTTATACATCATTGCTACCCCGATTGGCAACCATAAGGATATTACGTTGCGGGCGTTGGAGCAGTTGGGGAAGGTGGATGCGATTTTCTGCGAGGATACGCGCCATAGTGCCAAGCTATTGGCACTGCATGGGATTAGTGTGCCGTTGTTTAGTTATCATGAACATTCGCCGCCGAAGGTGCGGGCGGGGATTGTGAAGCGGCTGGAGAGGGGGGAGAGCCTTGCGCTTATTAGTGATGGGGGGACTCCGCTGATTTCTGACCCGGGATTTAAGCTTATTCGGGAGGTGCGGGGGGCGGGGTTTGATGTTGTGCCGATTCCGGGGGTTTCGGCACCGATTGCGGCGCTTAGTGTGGCGGGTATGCCGTGTCATCAGTTTTTCTTTGCCGGATTTCTGCCGCCGAAAAAAACGGCGCGCAAAAAGGCGCTTTTGGAGCTTGCCGCCATTCCTGCCAGTCTTGTTTTTTTTGAAGCCCCGCAACGGCTATGCGCAAGCCTTGCCGATATGGAGGAGGTTTTGGGGGCGCGCCCGCTTGCGCTTTGTCGGGAGCTGACCAAGAAGTTTGAGGAGATTATGCAGGGAACGCCTGCTGAGATTAGTAAGAAATATGAGGACGAGCCGCCAAAGGGGGAGATAACGCTGATTGTGGCGGCACCTCGGGTGGGGGCGGAATTGTCGGATGAGGAGATTATGGTTTTGTTGGGGGAGGCGGTTAAACATAAGTCAAAAAAATCGGCTATTTCTGAGATTGCTCGGTTGCATGGGGTTGCGAGGTCAAGGGTTTATGCGCTTGCCTTGAAGCTGTCATGAGGCGGGGGCATATTTTGCGGGGGCGGTTTGCTGAGGCTGTTGCGCGTTTTTATTTGCGGGTTTGTGGGTATCGGGTTTTGGAAAAGAACCATAAGCATAAGGCGGGGGAGGTGGATATTATTGCTCGTAAGGGTAAGCTTATTGTTTTTGTTGAGGTTAAATATCGGAGAAATCTGGCGCTGGCGCCTTATCCGATTTCCTATAGGCAATGGCGTAGGATTGAAAATGCGGCGCGTCTTTATCTTGCCAGCACCGCCCGTCATGAGCCTGATATTGCGCGCTGCAATTGGCGCTTTGATGCTATTCTGATTGCGCCGTTTCGGTTTCCGCTCCATATTAAGGGGGCGTATCAGAGGGAAAAGTCATGAGTGTGAAGCTTGCTATACAGATGAATGATATTCGCCATATTCATATTGAGGGCGATACCAGCTTTGCGCTTTTATTGGAGGCGCAAAAGCGGGGGGTGGAGATTTTTTATTATGAGCCGTCGGGGCTTTCTTTGGAGGGCGGCGAGCTTTATGCGGAGGGGGCGTATATTCGGGTGGCGGATAAGAGGGGGGGGCATTGTGAGGTGTTGCGGGGGGCTTCGGTTTTGTTGCGGGAGCGGGATGTTATTCTTATTCGCCAAGACCCGCCTTTTGATATGGCGTATCTGACGACCACCTATTTGCTGGAGGGGCTTTGTGGGAGCTGTGTGATTGTGAATGATCCGCGTGGGATTCGGAATATATCGGAGAAATTGTTTGCGGCGGGGTTTGCGGATGTTCATCCGCCAAGTTTGGTTTCGGGAAGTCGTGAAAAATTGGCGGGGTTTTTTGCTGATAGGGGGGAGGTGATTGTGAAGCCGCTTTATGGTGGGGGGGGTGCGGATATTTTTCATCTCAAGAAAGGGGACGAAAATCTGAACGCTCTTTTGGATATGTTTTTTGCCCGCTCCGTTGAGCCAATTATTATGCAGAAATATCTGCCCGAAATAGCAAAGGGCGATAAGCGGATTATTCTGGTGGAGGGCGAGCCAATGGGGGCGGTGTTGCGTGTTCCGAAAAAGGGCGAGGCGCGGGCTAATCTGCATAGGGGGGGGGAGGCGAAGCCCTGCGAGATTAGTGCGGGGGAAAGGGAGATTGCGGCACGCATTGCGCCTGTTTTGAAAAAAGAGGGGATTGTGCTGGCGGGCATGGATGTTATTGGCGGGCTTATGACGGAGGTCAATGTTACCTCGCCTACTTGTGTAAGGGAGATTTTGAAATTTGGCGGGGCGGATATTGCGGCGCTGGTGTGGGACGCTATTCTTGCAAGGCTTGCGGCTTTGCGATAGGCTTTGTTTTTAGCTGAAAGGGGAATGCAATCTCATCTGCTCGTATTAAAACTATTGCCTTTATGGGGATTGAGGCGACTGAGGTCAATGTGCAAGTCCAGCATAGTCCGGGGGCGGTGCATTTTGCTATTGTCGGGCTGGGGGATAAGGCGGTGGCGGAGAGCAGGGAAAGGGTGCGCTCTGCCCTTTCTGCTATTGGGTTGGCACTTCCCGCTGAGCGGATTATTGTTAATTTGGCGCCTGCCGATCTGCCTAAGGAGGGAAGCCATTTTGACCTGCCTATTGCTTTGGGGTTGTTGGTGGCGATGGGGGCATTGCCCCAAGACTCTCTTTCTAACTATATCGTTTTGGGGGAGCTTGCCCTTGATGGGGCGATTGCGCCGATTGCGGGGGCATTGCCTGCGGCTATTTTTGCTAATAGTAAAAAGCTTGGCATTATTTGTCCTGCGGAATGTGGTAATGATGCGGCTTGGTCGGGGATTGGCGAGGCTGGCGGTGGGGGGATTTTGGCGGCTTCTGATTTATTGCAGCTTATTAATCATTTTAAGGGGGAGCAGAAGCTTAGCTCGCCGGAGCTTGTTCGGAATATAACGCCTTCGCTATATCCTGATATGGCGGATGTGCGGGGGCAGGCACAAGCCCGCTTTGCGTTGGAGGTGGCGGCGACGGGTGGGCATAGTTTGTTATTGTCGGGCCCGCCTGGTGCGGGGAAGTCTATGTTGGCACAAAGGCTGGGTGGGATTTTGCCACCCATGACGGCGGAGGAAATGTTGGAGGTCAAAATGATTGCCTCGCTTGCTGCCCGCCCGCTTACGGAGGAGAGCAATTTGCGCCCCTATCGCTCCCCGCACCACTCGGCTTCTATGGCGGCATTGGTGGGAGGGGGTCGGAAAGCGGGACCAGGTGAAATATCGCTTGCCCATAATGGGGTTTTGTTTCTGGACGAGTTGCCTGAGTTTTCACGGCAGGCTTTGGAGGCGTTGCGCCAACCTATGGAGAGCGGGACGATTTTGGTGTCGCGTGCCATTGCTCATGTTAGCTATCCTGCTCGCTTTCAGTTGATTGCGGCGATGAATCCGTGTCGGTGTGGATATGCGCATAATCCTAAGCGTGCTTGTCATCGGCTGCCGCGTTGTGTGCAGGAATATCGGGGGCGGATTTCGGGTCCTTTATTAGACCGCTTTGATATTCAGATGGATATTCCCCCGCTTAGTGTGTCGGAGATGGGGTTTATTGACCCTGATAAGCCGCCGCCTGAAAATAGTGAGAGCATTGCCAAGCGGGTTTTGGCGGGGCGCAAGGTGCAGATAGAAAGAAATGCGGCTTTTGTTAAGAATAATCCGCCATTGAACGGGTATTTGGAGGGGGAGGCGTTGCAGAAGCTGGCGCCATTGGATTTGGAGAGCCGTAAATTGCTGGAAGTGATGAGCGATGAGAAGGAGCTTTCGGCTCGTGCGGTGGGGCGGATTTTGCGGGTTTCAAGAACGATTGCTGACTTGCGTGGGGCGGCGGATATTAATAAGAAGCACCTTGCCGTTGCTTTGGGCTGGCGGGGGGCGGGGTAGGGGTTAGCGTCTTTTTTTCTTTTTCTTTTTTTCGGTGTCGGCGTCCATGTCGCTGTGGACGTCATAGGCGGCGAAGGCTGCCATGTTGACTAGCTCATTGACGGGGCTGCCCATGCGGACGATTTGGACGCTGTGGGTTAGACCGACCAGTAGGGGTCCTAAGAGGCTGGCGCCGCCTAGTTCTTCTAGCATTTTGGTGGCGATGCTGGCGGAGTGGATGGCGGGCATGATGAGGACATTTGCTGGCTCGGAGAGGCGGCAAAAGGGGTAGGCGCGCATGGCGTCGGCGTTGAGGGCGACATCTACGCCCATCTCGCCGTCATATTCAAAGTCTACTTTGCGCTTGTCTAATATTTGTACGGCATCGCGGACGATTTGGGAACGCTCGCCTGTCGGATAGCCAAAGGTGGAATAGGAGAGCAGCGCAACGCGGGGGATATAGCCGAGATTGCGGGCGACATCGGCGGTTTGGATGGCGATGTCTGCCAGCTGTTCGCTGTTTGGCATGTCGTGGAAATTGGTGTCTGCGACCAGAACGGTGCGTCCATTGGCTATCATGAGGGATATGCCCATAAGGGGGCGGTCTTTGCGTTTGTCTATCACTTGCAATATGCCGTCTAGGGCTACGGAATAGTTTCGGGTGACGCCTGTGACTACGGCGTCACCCTCGCCCATTGCCAAAAGAGCGGCACTGAAAACATTGCGGTCATTATTGACGAGCCTTGTGCAGTCGCGCATTAAATAGCCTTTTCTTTGTAGGCGGGGATAGACGAACTCCACGCATTTTTGGGCGAGGGCTTGATAGCGGGCATTGATAATTTCTAAGTCATCCATTCTGTCCAGTTCAAGGCGGCGCATGGCTTTTTCCACTTTTTCTTCGCGTGCTACCAGCACCGGTTTGCCAAGTCCTAAATCTTTGAAGATGAGGGCGGCTCGGATTACTTGCTCCTCTTCGCCTTCGGCGAATATTACCCTTTTGGGGTGCTTGCGGATATGCTCGGTCATCATTTGTAGGGCGGTGGCGGTCGGGTTGAGGCGGGCGGATAGCTGGTGTTTATATTCGTCAAAATCTTTTATGTCTTTGCCCGCAACACCGCTTTCCATCGCGGCTTTGGCGACTGCGGGGGGAATGTCGCGGATAAGGCGGGGGTCAAAGGGGACGGGGATAATATAATGGCGACCAAAGCGGGGGCGCTCGCCTTTATAGGCGGTGGCGACCTCGTCTGGCACGTCTTCTCGTGCAAGCTCAGCGAGGGCGTTGGCGCAGGCAAGTTTCATATCCTCATTTATGGTTCGGGCGCGCACATCCAGCGCACCGCGAAAAATATAGGGGAAGCCCAAGACATTATTTATCTGATTGGGGTAGTCGCTTCTGCCAGTTGCCATAATGGCGTCACTTCTTACTTCGGCGACTTGTTCGGGTAATATTTCGGGGTCGGGGTTTGCCATTGCGAAAATAATCGGGTTTTTCGCCATGCTTTTTATCATTTTTTTGGTGAATGCCCCTTTGACGGAGAGCCCTAAGACGACATCTGCCCCTTTCATGGCTTCTTCCAATGTTCGCAAGGGGGTGTCTATGGCGTGGGGCGACTGCCATTGGTTCATGCCTTCGGGGCGACCTTTATAGAGGACACCTTTGCTATCGCACATAATTGCATTTTTGGCTGGTAGCCCCATGCTCTTTATCAGTTCTACACAGGCAATGCCTGCGGAGCCTGCGCCATTTACGACAATTTTGGTTTTGGATAATTTGCGCTTGGTGAGGTGGAGCGAGTTGATAAGCCCGGCGGCGCAGATGATGGCGGTGCCGTGTTGGTCATCGTGGAAGACGGGGATATCCATCTCCTCGCGCAGGGTCTGCTCAATGATGAAGCAATCGGGGGCGCGGATATCCTCAAGGTTAATGCCACCAAAAGACGCTCCCAAATGGCGCACAGAGGCGATGAAGGCGTCTACATCCTCCGTATCTACTTCAATATCAATGCTATCCACGCCCGCAAAACGCTTGAATAAAACCGCTTTGCCCTCCATGACCGGCTTGCTCGCCAGCGCTCCCAAATTGCCAAGCCCCAATATCGCCGTGCCATTGCTGATAACCGCCACCAAATTGCCCTTAGCGGTGTAGTCATAGGCGCAGTTCGCATTTTTATCTATCGCCAAGACCGGGGCGGCGACACCGGGCGAATAGGCAAGCGATAAATCGCGCTGGGTTGCCATCGGCTTGGTTGGCTGTATCTCAAGCTTGCCGGGCTTTCTGCCAGCGTGGAAGCGTAAGGCTTCCTTATTGGTAAAAACGTCCTTGTTCTTTTTCGCCATTACTTCATCCTTATCTGCGTATCTTTATGCAATATCATAAACTTCGCAAGCAGATTTACAATTTCACTCGCACATCAATCCATAATCTGCTTGTATAGCAAAATGGGTGAAAAATCCGATAGTCTTTTTGAAAACCTGCCCGAGCAGGGGCGCTCCGCTCAGCCTACGCCAATGATGGCGCAATATTTGCGTATTAAGGCGGAGCATGAGAACTATCTGCTTTTTTATCGCATGGGCGATTTCTATGAGCTGTTTATGGAGGATGCGAAGCTGGCGGCGCGGAGCCTTGATATTACGCTGACGCATAGGGGGCAATATAAGGGGAAGAAAATACCGATGTGCGGGGTGCCAGCGCATGCGGCTGATGGGTATCTTGAGCGGCTTGTGCGGAAGGGGTTTAAGATTGCTATTTGTGAGCAGAAGGAGGGGGGTGTGGCGAGCAAGCGGGGGGGGAAAACGCTTATGGCTAGAGAGGTGGTGCGTCTTGTGACACCCGGCACGCTTACGGAAGATGGGTTGCTGGATGCCAAGCGGAATAATTTTCTTGCCGGTTTTTGTGTGGCGAAAAAAGAGGCGGCACTGGTGTGGGTGGATATTTCTACTGGTGAGTTTTATATTCGTATGGGGGCGGTGGGGGCGTTGCGACAAGCGCTGTCGGCGGTCTTGCCCAATGAGATTTTACTTGCGGAGGGGAGCGGGGAGCTTGCAGGGCTAGAGGCGCGGCTTTCGGAAAGTTGTACGATTACGGAGCTTCCTGCTTCGCAGTTTTCTGCTCGGGAGGGGGCGGGGAAAATGGAAAGTCTTTTTGGGAAGGCGGGAATAGCAGATGCCTCGCCGCTTGCGCTTTCGGCTTGTGGGGCGTTGTTGGAATATTTGCATAATACGCAAAAGGGGAAAATGCCCCTATTGCGCCCGCCTCGTCTGCAGGCGGAGAGCGGTATTATGCATATGGATGGGGCGACCAGAAATAATCTGGAATTGCACCGTACCTTGCAGGGGGGAAGGCAGGGGAGCTTGTTGGCGCATATTGATTATAGCTGTACGGGTGCGGGGGCGCGGTTGCTTTCGGCTCAGCTTGCGGCACCGCTTTGTGATGCGGGTGCGATTAATACGAGGCTGGAGGCGGTGGGATATTTGGCGGAACATGGTGAGCTTCGGCGTGATTTGCGGGAGGTGCTTGCTCGTCTTACCGATATGGAGCGCGCCCTTGCTCGGCTTGGCTTGGGGCGGGCGGGTCCGCGTGATGTGGCGGCTATGGGGGATGGGTTATATCTGGCTTCCAAGATTTATGGGCTGTTGAGCCGTGCTAAAAAATTGCCAGCTTTACTTGGTGAGGTGGAGGAGGCATTGTCGCCGCTGCCGATTGAAAAGCTGATGAAACATATTCGCCGTGCTATGGGGGAGAGCCTGCCGCTGCTTGCGCGTGATGGGGGGATTTTTCGTGCTGGTTATCATCAGGCGCTGGACGAGCTTTGTGCGATGCGCGATGAGGGGGTGCGGCTTATTGCCGCTTTGCAGAGCCGCTATGCTGCCAGGACTGGTGTGAAGTCGCTCAAGGTTAAATATAATGCGGTGCTTGGATATTATATTGAGGTGTCGCCCGCCCATGGCGATAGGTTGATGAATGATAAGGATAATGTCTTTGTACATCGCCAAACGCTGGGAAGTGCGGTGCGGTTTACTTCTATTGAGCTGTCGGAGCTTGCTGATAAAATTGCGCGTGCGGGCGAGAGCGCGCTTATTTTGGAGTTGGAGTTGTTTGAAACTCTTTGTACGGAGATATTGGAACATTGTGAGCATATTACTTCTATCTGTGCGAGCGTGGCGAGCCTTGATGTGGCGGCGGCGCTCGCTGAGCTTTCTGAAAAACAGGGCTGGGTGCGACCATATATTGATGATAGCCTTGCTTTTTCTATTAAAGGCGGGCGACATGCGGTGGTGGAGGGTGCGCTTATGAAGCAGGGGGGTGCTAATTTTATTGCCAATGATTGCCATTTGAACTTGCCCGAAAAAAAGCAGTCGCTTATCCTGCTGACGGGTCCGAATATGGCGGGTAAAAGTACCTATTTGCGGCAAAATGCTCTTATCGCTATTCTTGCTCAAATGGGTAGTTTTGTGCCGGCACAATCGGCTCATATTGGGGTGATTGACCGCGTGTTTTCTAGGGTGGGGGCGGCGGACGACCTTGCTAGGGGACGCTCAACTTTTATGGTGGAAATGGTGGAGACGGCGAGCATTCTGACCCAAGCGAGCAAAAGCTCGCTCATTATTCTTGATGAGATTGGGCGGGGTACGGCTACTTTTGATGGGCTGTCTATCGCATGGGCAATTTGTGAATATTTGCATGAGAATATCCGTGCACGGACATTATTTGCGACCCATTATCATGAGCTGACTTCGCTGAAGGAAAAGCTGCCTTTGATGGCGAACTTTACGATGCGGGTGAAGGAGTGGCAGGGGGATATTATTTTTCTGCATGAGGTGGAGGAGGGGGAAAGCTCGCATTCTTATGGGATTCATGTTGCCGCTCTTGCGGGACTGCCCGCTTCCATTATTGAGCGGGCGGGGGAGATTTTGGATAGGCTGGAAAAGGGCGAAGTGCCATCCGTGATGAAGGGGGGGGGGAAGAAAAAAAATATGCCTGCCGCTTCAAAGCTGGAGGGGGTGCTGGCGGGGATAAATCCTGATAGCCTTTCGCCGCGTGAGGCATTGGAGGCGTTATATCGCTTGCAAAAAATTCTTGCTGAAAAAAATGAGTAAGAAGATGAAAACCGCACACCGCTCCATATTTCCTTCTGCCGCGATTGTGGCTTGTGCGACTATGATAAGTCGGGTCACCGGCTTTATTCGTGATGTTTGTATCGCTGCGATTTTGGGGGCGGGTCCGCTTGCTGATATTTTTGTCATTGCGTTTCGCCTGCCTAATCTCTTTCGCCGTCTTTTTGCAGAGGGGGCGTTGCATGCGGCGTTTATTCCGCTTTTTACTGCCAAGCTCAAAGAGGGGGGGAAGGAGGTGGCGCAGAAATTTGCGGTGGAGGTGTTTTCTTTTCTCTTTTTTGCGCTGCTCTTTTTTACGGCTCTTATTGAAATGGCGATGCCTTTTGTGTTGCACCTTATCGCACATGGGTTTGCGCAAATTCCTGAGAAGTTTGAGCTGGCGGTGCTTTATTCGCGGATTGCGTTTCCTTATTTGTTTTTTATGTCGCTTATGGCAATTTGTGCCGCCATTTTGAACGCTTCGGGGCGGTTTTTGATTGCGGCGGCTACGCCTATCCTGCTTAATGTTATTTTGATTGCGGCGCTGGCTTTGTCGGTTTCGTTGAGCGCGAATCCTGCTTGGTTTCTTATCTGGGGGGTTTCTTTTGCGGGGCTTTTGCAGTTTTTGTGCTTGTTATGGGCGGTGCGTTTTGTGGGCTATCGCTTGCCGATACGGTTTCCGCGTATCACGCCTTCGCTTAGGAATATGCTTTGGCTTGGCATACCAGGTGTGCTGGCGGCGGGCGTTGTGCAGATTAATTTGCTTATCGGCACCAATATTGCTTCGCAGATGGAAAGTGCCGCCGCTTGGCTTTACTATGCTGACCGGCTGTATCAGCTGCCGCTCGGCGTGATTGGGGTGGCGGTGGGGATTGCGCTGCTGCCCATGCTCTCGCACAGACTTGCGAGCGGTGACATGAAGGGGGCGTTTCATGTGCAGAACCGCGCCATTGAGGCGGTTTGTCTGTTTGGGCTGCCTGCGTCGGTGGGGCTGTTTATGTTGGCAGAACCTATCATTCATATCCTGTTTGAGCGGGCGCAATTTACGCCGCAAGATACGATTGCCACCGCCGAGGCGCTTGCCGCTTTTGCGCCAGGTCTTATCGCTTTCATTCTTATTAAGATTTTGCAGCCGTGCTTTTTTGCTCGTAAGAATACCCATGCACCGCTTTGGCATATGGCGTTTGGGGTGGTGGTTAATATCTCGGTGAGCCTTTATTTTTTTCCCCGCTATGGTCATCTTGCGATTGCGTGGGCGACGAGCCTTGCGGGGTGGGTGACGCTGGTGTTAAGCTGGGTTAGCTTGCAGAGGAGAAAATGGCTGGTGATTACGCCGGCGCTGATTTGGCGGGTTTGTTTTATTCTGATTGCCTGTGTTGCGATGACGCTTATTCTGCTCAGCCTTATTCCGTTTTTCTCGCCGTTCTTTTTTGCGGAGGGGTGGATTTCTATTTTGGCTTTGCTTGGGATTATTATGACTGCCGCTTCTATTTATTTTTCCCTGCTTCTGCTCTTTCGGGTGGTGACGATTGATGGCATGTATAGAAACTTGCTTGGTAAATAGCTTGCATTGCGTCCTTCATTTCGCCATAAAAAAACCATGTCTGAAGCCCATCCAGTAAAAAGAGTGTTTTCCGGTGTCCAGCCTACCGGCGGGTTGCATTTGGGGAATTATCTCGGTGCATTGAAACAATTTGTGGCACTGCAAAGCGAATATGAGTGTATTTATTGTGTGGTGGATCTGCATGCGATTACGATGCGGATTGGGGCTGATGAGCTGCGCAATAGCATTCGCCATACGGCGGCTAGTTTTTTGGCATGTGGGATTGACCCGAAAAAACATATTATTTTTAACCAGTCTAAGGTTGCGGCGCATTCTGAACTGCAATGGATTTTGAGCTGTATTGCGCGCATTGGTTGGCTAGACCGCATGACGCAGTTTAAGGAAAAAGTGGGTAAGGATAAGGAGCGGGCTTCGGTGGGGCTGTATGTTTATCCTGTTCTTATGGCGGCGGATATTTTGGCGTATCGGGCGAGCCATGTGCCGGTTGGGGAAGACCAGAGGCAGCATTTGGAGCTTGCTAGAGATATTGCGCAGAAGTTTAATAAGGACTTTGCGGGTGATTTGGCGGAGGGGTTTTTTCCTTTGCCTGAGCCAGTTATTGGCGGGGCGGTGCCTCGTGTGATGTCGCTTCGGGACGGGAGTAGGAAAATGTCAAAATCGGAGGCTTCGGAGCAGGCACGTATTGGGCTGGAGGATAGTGCGGATGATATTGCGCTCAAGATTCGGAAGGCGAAATCGGATGGAGAACCCTTGCCTGAAACAAAGGAGGGGCTGGCAAGCCGTCCTGAGGCTGGGAATCTGGTTGCGCTTTATGGGGCGTTGGCGGGGGTGTCTATAGAAGAGGTGTTGGCGCAGTTTGGGGGGGGGAACTTTTCGCCTTTGAAGGAGGCATTGACGGAAAAGCTGATTGCGGAGATTGTGCCGATTGGGGAGAAAATCGGCGAGATAAAAAAGGATATTCCTGCGCTGGATGCGCTCTTGGCGGAGGGGGCGGAAAGGGCGGCGGTTATCGCTAATCCTGTTTTGCAGGAGGTGAAACGGCGCATGGGGCTTTTATAGGGAGGGCTACCCCCTGAGGGGGTTGCCCCATGCTTTGGGCTGTGCCACCATTATCGTATGAGTAAAAAGACGAATATTGAAAAAAGGAAATTTCTGGTGATTGCGGACGGCACGCCTGAATCTTCGCGCGCTTTGCGCTATGCGGCTAGGCGCGCCAAAGCATGCGATAGCGGGGTGGTGCTGTTGCTGGTCTTGGAGCCGGGCGGCTTTGAGCATTGGCTCGGCGTGGAAAGCATTATGAAGGAGGAGGCGCGCGAGGAGGCGGCGCTGGTTTTGGGCGAGCTTGCCGCCAGAGTGCAATCGCTGGTCGGGATAAATCCTGAGAAACATATTCGCGAGGGGAGTACATATGATGCGCTGCTCGCTCTTTTGGAGGAGGATGAGAATATTGCCGTGCTTGTGATTGGGGCGGCTGAGGGGAATAATCCGGGAACGTTGGTGTCGCTTCTTGCTAAGGGCAGCGGCTTTCCCATTTCTGTAACCGTCGTCCCTGCTGGTAGCGAGGATGAGGGAATTGACGCTATCAGCTAGGAGGAAAGCCCCATGTTTATACAAACCGAAGAAACACCCAACCCGCAAGTTTTGAAGTTTTTGCCCGATTGTGCCATTGCGGGGAAGGGGAAAACGCATGAGATTTTGTCGCCCGATGAGGCGGGGTTTTCGCCGCTTGCGGAGCGGCTGTTTGCAATTGCTGGCGTGCAGGCGGTGTTTCTTGGGGCGGATTTTATCTCGGTCACCAAAAAGCCTGATGTGGAGTGGGAGCATATTAAGCCTTCTTTGCTGGTGGCGATGGGGGAGCATTTAATGGCGGGTACGGCTATTGTTTTGGAGGGGGAAGTACCTTTGTCTGAAAAGTCTGAAAAGGATGAGGGGGGGGGTGATGAGACGGTTTCTAAAATCTGTGAGATTATTGAGACGAGGGTGCGCCCTGCTGTTGCTCAAGATGGGGGGGATATTGTGTTTAAGGGCTTTGAGGGCGGTGTGGTTTTTCTGGAAATGCGGGGTGCTTGTTCGGGCTGTCCAAGCTCTACCATGACGCTGAAAAATGGGGTGGAAAATTTGTTGCGCCATTATATTCCTGAGGTCAAAGAGGTACGCACCATATGAGGGCGGATGAGAAGGCGTTGGATTTGCTGTTTCGGGAGGCTCGTAGCTTTTCTTATTGGGTGGAGAAGCCGGTGGAGAGGGAGGTTTTGGTAGAGCTGTATCATTTGGCGAAATGGGGTCCTACCAGTATGAATGGGTTTCCGATGCGGGTGGTTTTTGTCTGCTCGGCAGACGCCAAAGCGGAGCTTGCTGAAATGGCGGCGGAGGGGAATAAGGCGAAGATTCTTGCGGCGCCTGTTTGTGCGATTATTGCCCATGATAATGCGTTTCATGAAAAATTGCCTGCGCTCATGCCCCATGCGAAGGGGGCGGGTGCGGGGTTTGCGAAAAATGAGGCGCTTGCTCATGAGACGGCTTTTCGCAATGGCACATTGCAGGGGGCGTATTTTATGATGGCGGCGCGGGCTTTGGGGTTGGATTGCGGTCCGATGTCGGGGTTTGATAAGGGGGCGGTGGATAAGGCGTTTTTTGCGGGGAGTAATTTGGAGGCGAATTTTCTTTGTAATATTGGCTATGGAAATCGTGAAAAGTTAAATCCGCGTCTGCCTCGTCTGCCGATTGAGGAGGCGTGCCGTTTTGTCTGAGGCGAGGGCTTGTTTGCTTGCTATTGAGATAAGTCATGATAAGCCTTCTTTGGCGATAGCCAAGGGGGGGGAGATTGTCGCGCGCCCGCTTGGGGAGGGGCGCAAATATGTGGAGCATATTCCTGCTGTGTTGGATGCGCTTTTGCAGGAGGCGGGGGTTGCGAAAGCGGATATTGAGGGGGTTGCGGTGAGTAGGGGTCCGGGTGGGTTTAGCGGGGTGCGGGTGGGGTTATCCTTTGCGCGGGGGTTGGCGCTGGCGCTTTCCGTTCCTTGTTATGGGGTGTCTTCGCTGGTGGTTTTGGCGGAGGCGGTGGGGTCGTCTTCTCATGCTATTCTTGCGGCTATTAATGCGTTGCGGGGGGAGCTTTATGTGCAGTGTTTTTCGGCTGATAGGAAGCCGTTAGGGGAGGCGGAGGCGGTGTCGCCAGCAGTGCTTGCTGAGCGGATAAAGGAAAAAGAAATTATCTGTGTTGGGTCGGGGGCGGGGATTGCCAAAGAGAGATTTGCTTCGGCTCAGCTTGTGGAGCTTGAGGAGTTGCTTTCTTTTTATTTGATTGAATATGTCTGGCGGGTTTTGGCGGCGGGGGAGGCAGAAGTGCTTTCGGAATGGCAGCCGATTTATTTGCGGGCGCCGGATGCTAAGCCTGCTGACCCTGCTAACATTGTGAAGCGGAAATGAAGGTGCAAGTTTGCGGGGTGGAGCAGGCGGGGGAGATTGCGGGGCTTTCTGAGCGGTGCTTTCCTGATAATGCGGGGCAGAAATGGAGTGTTGAGGGGCTTTCTGAGTTTTTTGGGGACGGAAATCATATTGCTTTTGGGGTTTTTGAGGCGGGGCTGGCTTCGGTGCTTTTGGCGAAGGGGGTGGGGGACGAGGTGGAAATCCTTACCCTTGCGAGCGTGCCTGAGCTGAGGAGGCGGGGTTATGCTCGGTTGTTGTTGGCGCATTTTCTGGAGGGGCAGAAGGGGAAGTGTGTTTTTCTTGAGCTTGCGGAGAATAATCGTCCCGCCCTTGCGCTTTATCAAAGTTTTGGGTTTGAGGTTTTTTCCAAGCGGAGCGGGTATTATGGCGGTGGCATAGCGGCGCTTTGCATGAGGCGCAACAATCCGCTAGAGTGAAGCCCATGAAAATACTGCTCGCCAATGCGCTCAATTCCGAAAAGGGGGGGCTTGCCCTCTTCCTGAAGCTGCTTATCACCGCCAATGTGATTGCGGTGATTGTTGCCTCTTTGCCGAACCTGCCTGCTCGGCTCATTTTCTTTTTTGCGGTTTTTGAGATTATCTCGGTTGGGATTTTTATTCTGGAATATCTTGCCCGTGTCATCACGGCGGGGTGGGTGCATGGGAAATATAAGGGGGTAAAAGGGCGGCTTGGTTTTCTCTTTTCGCCGCTTATGGTGTTAGACCTTGTGGCGATTTTGCCGAGCTTTTTTGGTGGCGATTTGCGGGTGCTTCGGATTTTGCGGCTGGCGAGGTTTTACCGCTATTCGGTTGGTATGCGGACGGTTATCCATGTGCTTGCGCGCAAAAAGGCGGAGTTTTTGAGCGTGATTTTTTTGCTATTGCTGGCTCTTATTTTTTCCTCCAGTTTTTTATATATGGCGGAACATCCGCACCCTGACGGGGCGTTTTCGTCTATTCCTGCTTCTATGTGGTGGGCGATTGCCACGCTTACGACGGTGGGCTATGGGGATGTGGTGCCGGTTACGGTGGTGGGGAAAGTCTTGGGGGGGCTTACTTCTATCATTGGGATTATGATGGTTGCGCTGCCGACCGCTATCATAAGTTCTTCTTTTATGCAGGAGTTTCAGCATTTTCGTCAGAAGAAGCAGGCGGAGCAAAAACAAAAGAGGCGGTTATGAGTAATCAGATGACGCTTAAGGATGAAATCTCACGGCTTTGTATGGAGAAGAATATTCGTATGACGGGGCAAAGGCTACTGGTTGCGGAGGTGCTTTCGGGAAGTTCTGACCATCCTGATGTGGAGGAGCTTCATAAGCGGGCGAGCAAGATTGATAAGGCTATTTCTATCGCAACGGTTTATCGCACCCTTAACCTGTTTGAGGAGCTTGGGATTTTGACGCGCCATGATTTTAAGGAGGGCAAAACGCGCTATGAGGCAAGCAGTGAGCAACACCATGACCATCTTATTGATGTCAATACCGGAGAGGTGATAGAGTTCGTCAATGAGCGTATTGAACAGCTGCAGGAAGAAATTGCTAAAGAGCTGGGATATCGCTTAATTGACCATCGGCTTGAATTATATGGGGTAAAGAGGAAAAAATGAAAAGCGGTGATTTTGCAAAAGCGGCATTTATTAAAAATTATGGCTGTCAGATGAATGTCTATGATGCCGAGCGCATGGCGAGCATTTTGGAGCGTGAGGGATATGTTATGGTGGAGCGTGCTGAGGAGGCGGGGCTTGTGATTTTGAACACCTGCCATATTCGGGAAAAGGCGGCGGAAAAGGTGTATTCGGATATTGGGCGGTTTGTTAAGCGGTGCAAGCCGCGCCCAATGATTGGGGTGGTTGGGTGTGTTGCTCAGGCTGAGGGGGAAGAGATGAGAAGGCGGCAACCCCATATTGATTTTGTGATGGGACCGCAAAGCTATCATGAGCTGGGGGCGATGGTGAAGGGGGTGCGTGGCGGTTCGGCTGATAGGGTGATGGTGGAGTTTTTGGTGGAGGAGAAATTTGCGGCGTTGAAAAAGCTGGCACCTTTGCAAAAGCGTGCCAGCCAGATTCTGACTATTCAGGAGGGGTGTGATAAGTTTTGTAGTTTTTGTGTGGTGCCGTATACGAGGGGGGCGGAAGTTTCGCGCCCGATGGGGGAGGTTTTGTTGGAGGCGGAGAAGCTGCTGGATGCGGGGGCGGTGGAGATTACGCTATTGGGGCAGAATGTTAATGGGTGGCGGTCTGGGGGGGAGGATTTTGCGGGGTTGCTGACGCGTCTTTGTGAAAGTGGGAGATTGAAGCGGTTGCGGTATTCTACCAGCCATCCTTGTGATATGACGGAGAGCTTAATTCGGGCGCATGGGGAGTTGGAGGTGCTTATGCCGCATCTGCATTTGCCGGCGCAATCGGGGTCGGATAGGATTTTGACGGCGATGAATAGGAAGCATAGCCGTAAGGAATATGTGGGGATTATTGAGGCGTTGCGGGGGGTGCGTTCTGATATTGCGCTTTCTTCGGATTTTATTGTTGGGTTTCCTTCGGAGACGGAGGAGGATTTTGAGGAGACGTTGTCGCTGGTTAGGGAAATTGGGTTTGCGCAGGCATATTCTTTTAAGTATTCGCCACGTCCCGGAACGCCTGCGGAGGTGAGGGAGCAGGTGCCTGAAAATGTTAAGGCGGAGCGGCTGGCTCGGTTGCAGGAGCAGCTTGGGGCTGACCAGCTTGCGTTTAATCGGAAGACGAGCGCCAGTGCCATGCCTATCCTGTGGGAAAAGCGGGGGAAAGTGGAGGGGCAGTTGGTTGGACGCTCGCCTTATATGCAAGCCGTGCATGCTATGCGTCCCGAAAGCTATATTGGCGAAATTGAAACCATGAATATTGCCGAGGCACAGCCCCGCTCGCTCAAAGCCTTACCCCTTGCACAAAATGCCCGAAAGCCCCATAGTGAAAAGATGAACCCCGCTTTGGAGAGAGTTTGAAAACCGTCAGGCAAAAAGGCACCCTTGAAAAGACAAAAGCTGAGCATGTGCCCGTTATCACGCTTGAGGATAACCGCCTGCTTGCGCCGCTTTTTGGCGAGGGGGAGCGTCATATTATGATGATTGAGGAAAAGCTTAATATCCGTATTTCTACAAAGGGTAATCGGCTTGCGCTTAGGGGTAGCCCGCAGAAAACCAATGCGGGGGAGCATATTATTCGCCATCTTTATAAAAAATTGCAACAAGGTGAGCAGCTTTCCATGCAGGATATTGATGAGGCGATTATGGAGCATAGTAATGAGGCGAGCATTCGGGGGAAGAAGTCCAGTATTTATCTGCAAACGCCAAAGCGTCGTATCCATGCCCGCTCGCCCCAACAGGAGGCATATATTCAAGCCCTTTATCAGAAGCAGCTTGTTTTTGGGATTGGTCCTGCGGGGACGGGCAAGACCTATCTTGCGGTGGCGGCAGGTGCGATGATGTTGCAGGAGGGGAAGCTGGAGCGCATTATTTTATCGCGCCCTGCGGTGGAGGCGGGGGAGAGCCTGGGGTTTTTGCCGGGCGATATGCGGGAGAAAATAGACCCCTATCTGCGCCCGCTTTATGATGCGCTGTATGATATGATGCCAGGTCATGAGGTGAACCGCTATATGGAGGCGGGTGCGATTGAGATTGCTCCGCTTGCGTTTATGCGGGGGCGCACACTTGCCAATGCCTTTATTATTTTGGACGAGGCGCAGAATGCAACGCCGACACAGATGAAAATGTTTCTAACCCGCATGGGGGAAAACAGTCATATGGTGGTCACAGGCGACCCCTCGCAAATTGACTTGCCGCTTGGGGCAAAGTCGGGGCTTGCCGATGCGATGGAGGTGCTGCCCAATATTGAGGATGCCGAAACCATTTGCTTTGATGAGCGCGATGTCGTCCGCCATGATATGGTGACCCGTATCATCAAAGCCTATAATGCGAGAGAGGTTCTGTCCGAAAAATGAACCATATCCATATTGAAGTGCAGATGGAAAGTGTGAGCCTTGAAAAGAAGGAGCGGGAAAGGGTTGAAAATACCATTTGCCAAACGCTCGCTTTGGCGGGGGAAAAAAATAATATTGGCGGTAAGGAGGTCGGGGTGCGGATGACGGATAATGGGCATATTCGGAAGCTGAACCGGAAATATCGCAATAAGGATAAGGCGACGAATATATTGGCGTTTCCAAGTGATGCGCCTGACTATCTTGGTGATTTGCTTATCTCATGGGAAAAGATTGGGGAGGAGGCTGAGGCGCAGAAAAAGAAGCCCTGCCATCATCTTGCCCATATTGCCCTGCATGGGCTATTGCACCTTATCGGGTTTGACCATAAACAAAAAAGCGAGGCGGAAAAAATGGAGCGCATGGAAATTGCGATTTTGGGTGAGCTTGGGATTGAAAATCCCTATCGGCATGAGAGAAGATTATGAGCGGGGAAAGAGGAGCAGGCATGATGGGAAAAATATTTTCGCCTTTTGCAAAATTGTTGCGGGCGAAAAATGGTAAGGCGAAAACGGCGCCAAGTTTGCGGCGGCAGTTGCAAAAATTGTTGGAGGGTCCTTATGATACGCATACGGATTTTACGATTGAGGAGCTGCATATGCTCCGCAATTTGCTGCAATTTGGTAAGTTGCAGGTTCAGCATGTGATGATACCGCGTGCGGATATTGATGCGATTGAGGTAAGCAGTAGTTTGAAAAAAGCGATTGCGGCTTTTGCCAAAGCCTCGCATAGCCGTATGCCCGTCTATCGCGATACGCTGGATAATCCGCTGGGGCAGGTTCATGTTAAGGATATGATGCGTGTGCTTGCCAAGCCGCCCGCTCAACAAATGCCGCTTTCTAAAATCCGCCGTAAGGTGCTGTTTGCGCCGCCCTCCATGCCTGCCCTTGACCTGCTTATTCAAATGCGGAGCTTGCGGGTGCATTTGGCGCTTGTCGTTGATGAATATGGTGGCACGGATGGGCTGGTGTCCATTGAGGATTTGGTGGAGGGCGTTATCGGGCAGATTGAGGATGAGCATGATACGCCAAGCATACAAACCCTGCGCAAGCTTAAAAATGGGCAGCTGGAGGCGTCAGCGCGCATCAGCGTTAAGGCGATGTCTTCTATTCTAAGCCCGCTGATTAAGCGCGAGGGCTGGGAGGATGTGGATACGTTGGGCGGGGTTGTTTTTCGCCTTGCCGGACGCGTGCCGCAAAGAGGCGAGATTATTACCGATAAAAAAAGCGGCATGGAGTTTGAAATATGTGATGTGGATGCACGGCGCATTAAAGTAATCCGTATAAATATGAATGTGCCTAAGGCACAAATACCCAAGGCATCAGCACCCGCACCAAAAAAACCCGTGCCTAAAACGCCTCGTGTGAAAAAGAAACGCATTGTGAAAAAGAACCATGCCGTCAAAAACAAAAAATAAACCCAAGCGGTCATCTGACAAAACCTCGCTTGATAAGCCCTCGCTTGTGAAGCAAGTCGTTTTGCTCATTATGGCGGTGCCTCAAGTACTTTCTGCTTTGCCGCTTTATGGGGGGGCGTTGCTTTGTTTTCTTTTGGGGGGCTTGCTTGTTTTTTGCTATGCGCCTTTTTATCATTTCGCTTTATTGTTTCTGCTTTTTCCCTGCTTCTTTTTTCTCATTCGTCATCGGCAATGGGGGGCGGCGTTTTTTTATGGTTGGGCGTTTGCCTTTGGGCAGTTTCTCTTTGGTTGGTATTGGCTGGGTTCCGCCATTTTAATAGAGGGCGATAGGTTTTTATGGGTTTTGCCGCTTGCCATTATCGGGCTTCCTGCCGGCATGGCGCTTATTCCCGCCGCCGCTATGGCGGGATTTGGGCTGTTCTCCAATAGCTCGCCACAGGGTAGGGTGCTCGGCTTTGTGTTTTTCTGGTCTGTGGGCGAGTTTTTGCGGGGGAATCTTTTTGGGGGCTTTCCCTGGAATCTGCTTGGGCAGACGGCATTTGCTTATTTGCCGCTTGCCCAATCTGCGGCTCTTTGGGGCATATATGGGCTGAGTGTCATGATTGCTTTTATCATTATGGGTCCGCTCTGGGTCGGGCTGGCTTCTTCTTTTTTGAGAAAGTCTTTATGCGGAGGAGTTTATCTTGTCTTTTGTATTGCGCTTATTGGGGGAGGGTTTTATCGGCTTTTGGAACATCCCAAAGGCGAGGCAAGTTATATCGGGCTTCGGCTTATTCAGCCTGCCATTTCGCAACGGGATAAATGGAACCCTAATTTGCGGGCGCATCATATTGAAAAAATTATGTCGCTTTCGCAAAAGGAGTTTTCGTTAAAGACGACACAAAATTATATTATTTGGCCCGAAGTGGCGTTGCCGCTTTTTATTCAGGATACGCCCCATTTGAGCCGACGCATTGCCGATAGTCTGCCGCAGAATACGAGCTTGCTTATGGGGGCGTTGCGCTATCGGAGCAGTGGCGGGGGGCGGGAGTTGTTGAACTCGCTTATTCTGTTGGAGCCGAGCGGGCAGGTCAAAACCATATATGATAAAAACCATCTTGTGCCTTTTGGGGAGGTGCTGCCGCTGCAAGCTCTTTGGGCAAGGATTGGGTTGAAGCCATTGGCGGCGGCGCTCTCTCCTTTTACGAAGGGGACAACACCGCCGCTTTATAAACCGCTTAACGCTCCGCCCTTTAGCGTGCTTATCTGCTATGAGGCAATTTTTCCTAATGAGATAAGACGGCATGAGCGGAGCGATTGGATTATTAATGTCACCAATGATGCTTGGTTTGGGAAAACTATCGGTCCCTATCAGCATTTTTCGCATGCCAGAATGAGAAGTATTGAGCAGGGACTGCCAATGATACGGGTTGCCAATACGGGTATCTCTGCCATTATTGATCCGCTGGGGCGGGTTTTGCATGAAATTCCGCTACAAAAAAAGCAGGCTATTGAGGCAAAATTGCCACAAAAAATTGACGCTCCGCCCTATCTAAGATTTGGGAATCTATGCTTTTTCTCCCTGCTTGCCCTTATCGGCATATTGGCACCTGTGAGAAAAAAACACGCATAGGTTGAAAAAAATATCTGACAAGAAGGTTTTTTTGCGATATGATAGAGCCGTCTAGATGATAAGGAAAACGCAAAGTGACAAAAGCCCCGCGCCGTAAAAAATTCTTGAGAATGGACCAATATATTGGCAGCAGGCTACGCTCGCAGAGAATATTATGCCATCTTAATCAGGAACAGCTTGGGCAAAAACTGGGCGTCACCTTTCAGCAGGTGCAGAAATATGAAAAAGGTATCAATAGTATCTCGGCAGGCAGGCTTTATGAAATTAGTAAGGTGCTGAAGGTGGATATCGCCTTCTTTTTTGATGGCATGGAGAAAGAGGTGCAGGCTAAGCTTGGGGAAGAGGGAAACCCTTTCATTCATCAGGATATACGAAAAAGCAATCAGGGGGCGGCTCTGCTGGAGGGCTTCGCCGCCATTGCCAGTAATAATCAGAGGCAGGCGGTGGTTCATTTTGTTACCGCTTTTGCGCAAAACAGCTCGCCCAACAATACTAAAAAATAACCCCTATAATCTGAGAAGACCATGTCCAGAAAAGACTTTATCTTTACCAGTGAATCGGTTTCCGAAGGACACCCCGATAAGCTTTGCGACTTGCTTTCTGATAGCCTGCTGGACGAATATTTGCGCCATGACGCTGAGGCGCGCTGTGCCTTTGAGTGCTTTGCGGTGCCCAACCACGTTATTCTTGCCGGTGAGGTGAGGAGTGGGCATGAGCTTTCTGATGAGGGGCGGGAGGAGATTGTGCGCTCCGCCATTCGTGATATTGGGTATGAGCAGGAGAAGTTTCATTGGCAGAGGGTGAAGGTGCAATCGCATATTCATGCGCAGAGCCCTGAAATTGGTAGTGCGGCGAAAGAGGGGGCGGGTGACCAGGGGATTATGTTTGGCTATGCTTGTCGGGAGACGGATATGCTGATGCCGGCACCGATATATTATGCGCATAAAATCTTGCGGCGGCTTTCGGAGTTTCGGCGGGGGGAAAGGCAAGCGGGGTTATTGCCTGATGCCAAGAGTCAGATAAGTTTGGTTTATGAGGGCGGCAAGCCCAAGCATGCTTGTTCTATTGTTGTTTCTACTCAGCATGTTGCGGATAAGAAAGAGGGCGAGATTGAGGAGTGTGTTCGTGGGGTTATTGATGGGGCTTTGCCGAAGGGGTTTGTTGTTCCTAATTGTGAAATCCTTGTGAATCCGGGTGGTAGTTTTGTGATGGGGGGTCCTGAGGCGGATGCGGGTTTGACGGGGCGTAAGATTATTGTGGATACGTATGGTGGGGCTGCTCCCCATGGTGGGGGGGCGTTTTCGGGGAAGGACCCGACTAAGGTTGACCGCTCGGCGGCGTATATGGCGCGCTATATTGCCAAGAATATTGTTCATGCGGGGCTTTCGGAGCAATGCACGCTCCAGCTTTCCTATGCGATTGGGGTGGCCAAGCCGCTTTCTATTTTGGTGAATTTGCATGACCCGGCACTTGCCGATAGGGAGAGGAAGTTGGAGGCTCTTTTGCATAAGGGGGAGATTATTGGGCTTACGCCTTCCGCAATTCGCTCTCGTCTTGGATTGGGTGCGCCGATTTTTGCGCGCACTGCCGCCTATGGGCATTTTGGGCGCGCGCCTGATGGTGAGGGTGGGTTCCTTTGGGAAGAAACTGATATTGCTGATGACTTCAAAGCCGAGCTTAGCTGATACGCCACGCAGGCGGGTTCCACGCAGGCGTGTGTTTGGTAGGCAGAAGGCGCGGGCACTTTCTGAGCATAAGAAAAAATTGTGGCGGGAGCTTTTGCCCGATTTACGGATTACACTTAGTGAGGGGCTTGAGCCGAAAAGTCTTTTTGAGCATGAGCCTGTTTCCATAAGTCTTGAGATTGGGTTTGGGTCGGGGGAGCATTTATTGGCGGCGGCACTGCGCCAGCCTGAGGGGGGGTTTATGGGGTGTGAGGTTTTTCGGGACGGGGTGGCTTCTTTTTTGAGCCGTTTTGATGCGCAAGTGCCGAAGTGTGAAAATATTCGTCTTTATGATGAGGATGGGTTTTTGCTGTTGAGGGCGCTGGCGGATAATTCTATTGATGAGCTGGTTTTGTTATATCCTGACCCTTGGCCGAAAAGGCGGCATTGTAAGAGGCGGTTTTTGAACGAGGATAGTATTGGTGAGATGGCGCGGGTTTTGAAGCCGAAGGCGCCGCTTTTTATTGCCAGTGATATTGATAGTAATATTGGCTGGACGCTGGCGGTGCTGGACGCTTCGCCTGATTTTGTCTGGACGGCGGGAATGCCGCATGATTGGCAAGCCCCGCCCGCCCATTGGCAAAGCACCCGCTATGAGCAGAAGGCAATTCGTGAGGGGCGGGTGCCGTGCTATCTTTATTTTGAGAGAAAATAGGGCTTGCGTTTTTTGGGGGAAGGGGTATATTGCGAGGCGAAATTATGGAGGAAGATAGGTGGGCTAGGCGAGAAATCGCTCCCGCTTTTTGCTTTTCTAGGAGAGAGAGAAATATGGCTGAGCGACAAATGGTAGCGGAAATGGTGGCGGAAAATGCGCCCGAAAGCGGGGAGGGATATTTGCATCTGATTGCGCCTGCTATGGCACGTCCGCTTTATGAGCTTATTCGTGGCATGTTGCAGGAGATGGGGTTTCGGCTGGTTAGGGTTTCGTTTACGGGTGGTGAGGGGACGGTGTTGCAGATTATGGCGGAGCCAAGCGTGCCGCCCCATGAGATGACGGTGGAGGATTGCCAAAATATAAGCCATGCGGTGTCGGCGGTTTTGGATGTGGAGGAGGTGCAATTGCCCCAGCTTGCGGATAATTATCAGCTGGAGGTTTCTTCGCCGGGCTTGAACCGTCCGCTGACAAGTCCGTTTGATTTTCAGCATTGGGCGGGATATGAGGTTAAAATTGAGCTTGCGGAGGCGGTTCAGATAGAGGAAAAGCGGGGGCAGAAAAAAATTAGGGCGCTCTTGCAGGGGCTTGAGGGGGAGAATATTATTTTGCGGCTTTGGGATAGTGCTGAGCCGTTAAGTGTGCCGATTGCCAATATCGTTAAGGCTCATCTGGCGATTAATGAAGAGCAGATGAAAGAAATTTTTCGCAATAGTAAAAAAAAACAATAAGAGGATAATATGACCGAAGCTATTAGTGCCAATAAACTTGAACTGCTACAGATTGCCGAAGCGGTTGCCCGTGAAAAAACCATTTCCCGCGATATTGTGCTGGAAGCGATGGCAGACGCGATACAGAGGGCGGCGAAGTCTAGATATGGGGCGGAGAATGATATTCGTGCTGATATTAATGCCGATACGGGGGAGATCAATCTGCGCCGTTATATTAAGGTCGTGGAGGAGGTGGAGAACCCTGCTCGGGAGATTACGCTTGCTGACGCTAAGAAGCAGGATAAGGATATTGAGGCGGACGGCTATTTGACGGAGGAGCTTCCGCCGATTGAGTTTGGGCGGATTGCTACGCAAAGTGCGAAGCAGGTGATTGTTCAGAAGGTGCGCGATGCGGAGCGTCAGCAGCAATTTGAAGAGTTTAAGGATAGGGTTGGCGAGATTATTAGCGGGGCGGTTAAGCGCGTGGAATATGGCAATGTGATTATTGATATTGGGCGGGGTGAGGCGGTTATTCATCGCAATTCGCTTATTCCGCGTGAGGCGTTTCGGGTTGGGGAGCGGGTGCGGGCATATATTCAGGATGTGCGCCGTGAGGCTCGTGCGCCGCAAGTGCTGCTTTCCAGAACTGACCCTGAGTTTATGAAAAAGCTGTTTGAGCAGGAAGTGCCTGAAGTATATGACGGCATTATTGAGATTAAGGCGGTGGCGCGCGACCCTGGCTCGCGGGCTAAAATTGCGGTTATTTCTAATGATGGCTCTATTGACCCTGTGGGGGCGTGTGTGGGTATGCGTGGCTCCAGGGTGCAGGCGGTTGTTAATGAGCTGCAGGGGGAGAAGGTGGATATTATTCCGTTTTCGCCAGACCCGGCGGCGTTTATTGTTAATGGGCTTGCGCCTGCGGAGGTGGCGAAGGTGGTATTGGATGAGGATGCCAAGCGGATTGAGGTGGTTGTTCCCGATGAGCAGTTGAGCCTTGCTATTGGGAGGCGCGGGCAGAATGTGCGCCTTGCTTCTCAGCTGACGGGTTGGGATATTGATATTTTGACGGAAGCCGAAGAGTCGGAGCGGCGCCAAGAGGAGTTCACCAGCAGGACTGCCCTTTTTATGAAGGCGCTGGATGTGGACGAGATGATTGCGCAATTGCTTGCTTCTGAGGGCTTTACTTCTATTGAGGAAATTGCCTATGTGCCGCTTTCTGAGATTAGCGATATTGAGGGCTTTGAGGAGGAGACGGCAGAGGAGATTCAGAACCGAGGGCGGGATTATATTGACCAGGTCAATGCAGCCCATGATGAGGAGCGTAAAAAAATGGGGGTGAGCGATGCCCTTGCCGAGATAGCCGGTATCACGCCCGCTATGCTGGTGGCGTTGGGGAAGCAGGAGCTTCTGTCATTGGAGGATTTTGCAGGCTGTGTTCCCGATGATTTATTGGGCTGGGTGGAGCGTAAGGATGGGGAAAAAACCATTCATAGCGGGCTGTTGGAAGGCTTTGAGCTAACCCCTGAGCAGGCACAGGAGCTTATTATGAAAGCCCGTATTGCGGCAGGTTGGGTGAAGGAAAAAGACCTTATCGCTGCGGCGGAAGCGGAGGCGGCGGCGGAAGTGGCGGCGGAGGCGGAAGCCAAAGCGGCGGCGGAGGCTGAGGCTGAGGCGAAAATTGAGGCGGAGGCTAAGGCGGAGGCTAAGGCTAAGGCGGAGGGGTCTTCTAAAGATGCCAATACTGGCGAAGCCAGCACTGGCACGACAGAATAGTTATGAGGCGCGGAAATGAAACAGGCAGGTTATGCAAAATCGGTGCAAGGAAACCCCGCTACGCAGGACTCTGCTGGACGGGGTAGCCTGCCCCTTTGCTCTGTTTGTGAGGAACCGCTTACAAAGAAAAATCGGTTATTATTATTGACTGACCCTGAGGGGTTGCCTTTTTTTGATGTTAGGGAAAAATTGCCTGCAGAGGAGGGGCGGTTTGTTCATTTGGTGGAGGGGTGTTTGCCGAAAAATCTTTCGGCTTCGGTTTGGAAAGGGGCGGTGGAGCAGTGCCGCTCGGCTATGCTTTCGCTTATTGGGCTGGCTCAGAAGCAGGGGGTTTTGGTTTGTGGCTTTGCGAAAATCATTGCTAAGGGGGAGCGTCAAGATATTCCGTTGATGTTTCATGCCAGTGATGCATCGCCCTCGCAGAAAAAAAAGCTTGCCCCGAAAGGGCGAAAATCCCCAAACCTTGCTTATTCTGTGCTAGAAATATTTTCCTGCGAGCAATTAAGCAGGGCTACAGGGCGCGAAAATGTACGCCATGCCGCTCTTTTGCAACCAAAGCTTGCGGAAAAAATTATGGGCTATGGCGAAAAACTTGCCACAATAGAGCAATGGGTAGAGTAGAGAAATGAGCATAGAAGAGAAAAAAGACGAAAAAAATCCCGCCAATAAGGGAAAGACGCTGAGCTTGAAGCGTACCATTGGCTCGGGGCAGGTGCGTCAAAGTTTTTCGCATGGGCGGTCTAAATCGGTTTTGGTGGAGAAAAAGCGAAAACGTACCCTCTCCACCGACCCGCTTGCTGAGAGCGGGGTCAAAAAGGATGAGCAGAAGTTAAGCCCTGCCGAGCAAGCCGCTCGTGAAAAGGCGGTGCTTGCCGCCAAAGAGCGTGCCATGCAGGAAAAAAATGAGCCACCACCCCCGCCTCCCCTTCAGCCTTCGCAGGTTTCTCGCCCTAAGCCTCCTAAGCCGAAGGGGGAAGGGGCGCCGAAAACAAGGGCGGAAGCTCCTCCTCCGCCTATGCCAAGTGAGCCACCGCCGAAAGAGCCTGCGCGGGGAAGTGCGGCTAGGGATAGGGGTAAGAAAGTGCCAAGCCCGCATGAGGAGGTTAAAAAGCCGACACCGCCTCGCACCGAAAGGCGTAGGCGGGCGGGGAAGCTGACAATCTCGCAGGCGCTTAATGATGAGGAGCGGGTGCGCTCGCTTGCTTCTATGAGGCGTAGGCGTGAGCGGCAAATGCGCCAAAGTGATAGTAGCGGTGAGCCGGCTACCAAGATTCCGAGAAATGTGACGGTTCCTGAAGCGATATCCATTCAGGAGCTTGCTAACCGTATGGCGGAGCGGGCGGTGGATGTGATTAAGGTGCTGATGGAGCAGGGCATGATGATGACGATTAATGATGTGATTGATGCCGACACGGCTCAGCTGATTGCCGAGGAGATGGGGCATAGTGTGAAGCGGGTTTCGGAGGCGGATGTGGAAACGGGGCTTGGCGGGGCAAAGGATGACCCTAAGACTTTGAAAGCCCGCCCGCCTGTTGTGACGGTGATGGGGCATGTAGACCATGGGAAAACGTCGCTGCTGGATGCGTTGCGGAAGAGTGATATTGCCAGAGGCGAGGCGGGGGGTATTACCCAGCATATTGGGGCGTATCAGATTAAGACGGCTTCGGGGCAGCATATTAGTTTTCTGGACACACCCGGTCATGCGGCGTTTACTGCCATGCGGGCGCGGGGGGCGAAAATTACGGATATTGTTATTCTGGTGGTTGCGGCTGATGATGGTATCATGCCGCAAACGATTGAAGCCATTGCCCATGCGCGCGCCGCTAAGGTGCCGATTATCGTTGCCATTAATAAGATGGATAAGGAGGGGGCGGACGCTCAGCGGATTAAAACGGACTTGTTGCAACATGAGGTGATGATTGAGGAAATGGGCGGCGAGGTGCAGGCGATAGAGGTTTCTGCCAAAAAGGGCGAGGGGCTGGAGGTGTTGATTGAGGCGTTGCTGTTGCAGGCGGAGTTGTTGGAGCTTTCGGCGAACCCTGACCGCCCTGCCGAGGGTGTGGTGATTGAGGCTCGCCTTGATGCGGGGCGTGGGGCGGTGGTAAGCGTTTTGGTGGAGCGGGGCACGCTCAAAGTTGGTGACCGATTTATTGCGGGGGAGCAGTCGGGGCGGGTGCGGGCATTGTTGGATGATAAGGGGCAGAATATAACGGAGGCGACGCCTTCTCTTCCTGTTGAGGTGTTGGGGGCGACGGGAACACCCCAAGCCGGTGAAGGGTTTTATGTGGTGGAAAATGAGGCGCGTGCTAGGGAGATTGCTTCCTATCGTCAGCAGAAGGCGCGCCATAGCCGTAGCTCGGTTTCGGCACGCTCTGGGCTTGACCAGATGATGAAGCAGATTAAGGAAAGCGATGTCAAAGAGCTTGCCATTCTGATTAAGGCGGATGTGCAAGGCTCGGCTGAGGCGATAAGTCAGGCGGCGGAGAAGCTTTCCAATGAGGAAATAAGGGCGCAGATTGTTCATGCGGGTGTGGGGGGGATTACGCAAAGTGATGTGGCGCTCGCCCAAACCGCCAATGCGCTTATTTTTGGGTTTAATGTTCGTGCCAATGCCCAAGCCCGTGAGCTGGCGGGGCGGGACGGGATTACCATTTCTTACTATAATATTATTTATGACCTTGTGGATGATATTAAAGCCGCCATGTCGGGCATGTTGGCGCCTAATATTCGCGAAACGAGGCTGGGGCAGGCGGAGATTAAAAAGGTCTTCCATATTACCAAAACCGGGAAAGTGGCGGGTTGCCTTGTCGCTGACGGCTTGGTAAGAAGGGGGGCGAAAGTCAGATGTATTCGTGATGATGTTGTTGTCCATGAGGGGGAGCTTTCTTTGTTGAAACATTTTCAGGATGAGGTTAAAGAGGTGGCAGCAGGGCAAGAATGTGGTATGTCTTTTGCCAAATATCAGGATATGAAAGAGGGCGATATTATTGAATGTTATGAGGTGGAAACCATTGCAAGGAGCATGGATGATGTGAAGCCTAAAGAGGCAAAGCCCCAAGAGCCGAAGCCCCAAGAGGAAAAGGAACAGATTGGTAAATCATAAGGAGAAAAAATATGAAAGCTATAATGAAACTATCTATCGTAAAACTTGCCGTGATTGGCGTGGTGCTTGTCGCTCTTATTATTGGGGCGGGCTATTACAGCACGAAAATTGCGCCTGAGAAAAAATTTCAGCAGGGCGTTATTCACTTTCAGCAGGGCTATCATAAGCGTGCGGTGAAGGAGCTTTTGCCGAGTGCGGAGAGGGGCAATCATGTGGCGCAATATATTCTCGGCAAGCTCTATGCCAGAGGGCAGGGGGTGGAAAATGACCGCGAGCTTGCTAAAGAATGGTTCACGAAATCCGTCCGCGGCTTCCAGCAAAAGGCGCGCCAAAATGATGCGGATTCGCAATATTATATGGGGCAGATTTATGAGCAGGGCGAGCCGCTGCCTAAAGATTTGACACGCGCCTCCTATTGGTATCAGAGGGCTGCCGCCAATGGGCATATGCAGGCGCAATATAATCTTGGTGCTTTTTACTATTATGGTAAGGGCGTTGAGGAGGATAATGAACAGGCTCGCCATTGGTGGGGCAAAGCCGCCGCTCAGGGCAACCGTGATGCTAAGGCTCTGTTGCAACGATTTGAAGAAGGAGAGGAAAAAAATGGTTCAGAATAAGAAAACACCTGCGCCGAAAAGCAATAGCAATAAATTTGAAGCAGAGGGGGGGCATTTGCGGATGATTATTGGTGGCTTATTGGTGGTTATTATTATCGGCATGGTTTTTCTTTGGCTCTCGCCAGCAGGGGGGGTTTTCCCCTATTTGCTGGTATCGCTTTGCACCACGCTTGCTTTGCTGGCGGGCTTTGTGGCGGGGTCGGGGATTGATAGGCGTAAGTAATGTATAGGGAGAGGTGTTGCTCTCCAAAGGATAAAAAATTGAAAAAGAGAAAACAGCCCCCTGCTAAGCCGGCGTTTTCGCATGGTTCCAGTGCTCCTTCTCAGAGGCAGTTGCGGGTGGGGGAGTTGTTGCGCTCAGAGTTAAGCACATTATTGTTAAAGGCGGATTTGCCCTCGGAGGTTTTGGGGCAGGCTTCGCTTACGATTACGGAGGTGCGGGTTTCGCCCGATTTGAAGCAGGCTAGTATTTTTTTGGTGCCGCTGGGGGGGGCTATAGACCCTGCTCCTTTTTTGGAGGAGTTGAGCCGTCTTACCCCGCTTATTCGTAGTCAGATTGCTAAGCTTTTATCCTTGCGCTATGTGCCGGAATTGCAATTTTTTGCGGATACGAGATTTCAGGAAAGCGAAAAGATAGACGCTCTTTTTTCCTCGCCGCCGATTGCTCGTGATATTGGGAAAAAACATGAATAGGGCGCAGGGTGAAAATATTTCGGGGTGGCTTATTTTGGATAAGCCTAAGGGCATAAGCTCCGCCAAGGCGCTTTCCAAAACCAGAAGGCTTTGCAATGTCAGAAAGGCGGGGCATGGGGGGACGCTTGACCCGCTGGCAAGCGGGGTGCTGCCGATTGCCTTTGGGGAGGCGACCAAGCTTATTCCCTATCTTATGGATGAGGAGAAGGAATATGATTTTACGGCTTGTTTTGGGGAGGCTCGCTCCACCGATGATGGGGAGGGGGAGGTTATTAGAAGGAGTGCGCATATTCCAAGTGAGGCGGATATTATTTCTGTACTGCCGCAATTTACGGGGGAGATTTTGCAGCGACCCCCTGCTTTTTCGGCGGCGCATATTGATGGGAGGCGGGCATATCAAATGGCGCGGGAGGGGCATGTTGTGGAGCTGGCGGAGAGGGAAATATCTGTATTTTCGCTCACACTTACCTCTTTTTCGCCCCCTTTTGCGCGCTTTCATTGTGTCTGTTCTAAGGGTACATATATCCGCTCTCTAGCGCGAAATATCGCAGAAACACTAGGCTCTGCCGCCTATGTGTCGGAGCTTATACGGCGGCGGGTTGGAAAATTTTCAATAAAAAATGCAATTTCACTAGCAAAGCTGGAACAAATGCGCCATAGTCCGCCTCGCTTTGAGACAAAACCTTGCCTCATTCGGCTTGAAGAGGCGCTGGACGACATCCCGGCGCTCTCCCTCAACCCCGAACAGGCTGGGAAGCTCAGACAAGGGCAAAACTTTCCTCATCATGAAAAAGAGGGAAAGCTGGTCATCGCCATGGAAGGAAATACCCCCATCGCTATCGCCAGAGTTAAAACCGCCCAATTATATGTAGTCAGGGGGCTGAATGTCCCCCCGAAAATGGAGAAAAAAACAGGAGAAAATGATGTCGATATCATTACAGAAAAAGCAAAAACTTATTAAGGATTTTGCAACCAATGAACAGGATACAGGCTCCCCCGAAGTGCAGGTCGCAATTTTAAGCGAAAGAATTAATAATCTTACCGAGCATTTCAAAACCCACGCCAAAGACCATCACTCACGACGAGGCTTGCTCAAAATGGTAAGCCAAAGACGCAAATTGCTGGATTATGTCAAAGGGAAAAACCAGAAGCGATATGAAGATATCATCAAACGGCTCGGATTGCGCCGCTAAAAAGAACAGAGAAAAGGAAAAAAAATATGTTCAAGATTACGAAAGAAACAATTAGCTGGGGGGGCAGAGAGCTTACCTTAGAAACCGGACGGATTGCCAGACAGGCGGACGGGGCGGTGCTTGCCACTTATGGCGAAACTTCGGTGCTGGCAACGGTGGTTGCTGATAGGACACCTAAGGAGGGGTTGGACTTCTTTCCTTTGACGGTTAATTATCAGGAAAAGACTTATGCGGCGGGGCGTATTCCGGGCGGGTTTTTTAAGAGAGAGGGGCGTCCTAGTGAAAAGGAGACGCTTATTTCACGGCTTATTGACAGACCTATTCGTCCGCTTTTTGCTAAGGGGTTTAAGAATGAGACGCAGGTCATTGCGACGGTTATCTCGCATGATATGGAAAACGACCCCGATATTGTCGCTATGGTGGCGGTGTCGGCGGCGCTTACCATTTCGGGTGTGCCGTTTTTGGGTCCGATTGCGGGTGCGAGAGTGGGATATATTGGGGGCGAATATGTGCTTAATCCGACCCTTGACCAGATGGAGGAAAGTGCGCTTGATTTGAGCGTTGCGGGTACTGCCAATGCGGTGCTTATGGTGGAAAGCGAGGCGAAGGAGCTTTCTGAAAAGATTATGCTGGATGCGGTTATGTTTGGGCAGAAGGAGAGCCAGCCTGTGATTGATGCCATTATTCGTATGGCGGAGAAATGTGCCAAAGAGCCAAGAGCCGTGGCAGAAAGCGATGACAGCAAATTGCAGAAAGAGGTGGAAGGCGTTGCGCTGAAGCCCTTGCAGGATGCTTATAAGGAGGCGCAAAAGGCGGAGCGTCATGAGAAGCTCGCCAAAGTGCATGAGCTGGTTGAGGGGAAATTAGCCCGCGAGGATATGAGTGTTGATGAGCGTATGCGTCTTTCGGCTATGGTCAAGACGCTGGAAAAAAATATTGTGCGCGGGAGTATTCTCAAAACGAAAAAGCGTATTGATGGCAGGGGGCTTTCGGATGTGCGCCCGATTGATGCGGAGGCTGGTATTTTACCGCGCGCCCATGGCTCGGCTCTTTTTACTAGAGGCGAGACGCAGGTGCTGGCGGTTGCCACTTTGGGCACCGGTGATGATGAGCAGATGATTGACGGGCTGGAAGGCTCGCGCCGTGAGCATTTTATGTTGCATTATAACTTTCCGCCTTATTCGGTTGGGGAAACAGGGCGTACCGGTTTTACGGGAAGGCGTGAAGTGGGGCATGGCAAGCTGGCTTGGCGTGCGTTGCGGGCGGTATTGCCTGAGAAGAATGAGTTTCCGTATACATTGCGGCTGGTTTCGGAGGTTACGGAAAGCAATGGGTCTTCCTCTATGGCTTCGGTTTGTGGTAGTTCGCTTGCATTGATGGATGCCGGTGTGCCGCTCAAGGGTGCGGTGTCGGGTATTGCGATGGGGTTGATTAAGGAGGGCGATGAGTTCGCCGTGCTTTCTGATATTCTGGGTGATGAAGACCATTTGGGCGACATGGATTTCAAGGTTGCGGGAACCGCTGAGGGGATAACCTCCTTGCAGATGGATATTAAAATTACCGGCATTACGGAGGAAATTATGAAAATTGCGCTTGAGCAAGCCTCCGAAGGGCGGGCGCATATATTGGGCGAGATGTCTAAGTCGCTGAGCGTTGCGCGCGAGGAAATGGGGGAATATGCGCCTCGTATTGAGACGTTGCAAATCTCCAAAGATAAAATTCGGGAGGTTATTGGCACCGGTGGCAAAATTATCCGCGAGATTGTGGAGGTGTCGGGCGCAAAAGTGGATATTAGCGATGAGGGGCTTATCAAAATTGCGTCGCCCTCCAAAGAGGCTATCCAAAAAGCGCAATCCCTTATTAATGATATTGTCGCCGAACCTGAAGCGGGTCGGATTTATGAGGGCAAGGTCGTGAAAATTATGGATTTTGGCGCTTTTGTTAATTTCATGGGCAAAAAAGACGGGCTGGTGCATATTTCGCAACTTGCCAATGAGCGCGTTAATCGGGTTAATGATGTTGTCTCTGAGGGGGATAGCGTTAAGGTCAAATTGCTCGGCTTTGATGATAGGGGTAAGATTCGTCTTGGTATGAAAATGGTTGACCAGGAAACTGGTGAGGAGATTCGGGACTAGCGACTAGTCGCTTAGTTTTTAGGCTTAGCAATCGTAGTCAGTATTTTTGCGGCACTTGATTCTTGTGCCGTGCCACGCTTGCTAAAGCCAGTTTCTTGCGGGGTGTAAATCGCACCCGCCGCCGTCAGAGTGACGGCATCTTTTACATCTTGCGTAAGCGTTGCGGCGGTCATGGTCTGAAAAGTATTCAGTGCATTGGCGCGGTGTCTGTTGACGACAACATTATGGCGTTCGGCTCTATAGCCACCTATTGAAATGGCGGTAAAGAAAAGCAACATACCAAGAAGGGAAAATCGGGGCAGGAAGTAATTCCAGTTTAGAGCGGATGGCACATCAGCAATATTGGGAATATCAGAATAAAAACATATTGCGCATATCAGCAAGGATGCTGCCAATATAATTGCTACTACAAGCCACCATTCTGCCACGTCTTTATGTTTCTCGGCTTCTTTATTAAAATGCTTTGCCTCCTTTGCTATGCTGACTTTTTTTGCATCTGTGCTGATGCCTTCCAGAATCTGTGCTGCTTGTTCTTCACGCTTCTTAATTCTTGCAAGATTTACTTTTGCTTCCTGCAAAATCTCCGCTCTTTCAGTTTCATAGTCGGGGCGAGGGGGAGAAGGGGGTAAAGGGGTATGTGCGCACGTGTTTATCACGTTATAAATATGATTCAACTCTTCCAGATATTTTTTGGCAATTTTGCCCGCCTCTTGCGGTGTTAGTTTCGTGGCAGTAATTTGCTCAATAATTATTCCCAGTTCATCAATAGCAGAAGTCAGGCTTTTAAGTCGTTCTTCCTCCATTACAATAAGCTTAAGAATTCCGATGTTGAGGGAAGATAGTACTGTCTCCAAAACGTTGTTTATGTGAGAAGGTTTTTCCTCAGCTTTTTTTTGGCTTTCTAAAAAAGCGTTGCCAGCATTCTTTATCCACTTAATTTTCTCGTAAAGGGAGATACCTTTCGGGTATGTAGGAATCTGTGCCATTTAGGTTTCCTTTTTGCGGGGGGGGGGTTATTTGCCCATTTCTTTTAGGATGGTTTTGGCTTTGGGGTTGCCTTGGCGGGCGGCTTGTTTGAAGTATTTTATGGCTTTTTTGTCGTCTTGTTCAACGCCTTTGCCCCAGCGGTGCATGGTGCCTAGCATTAATAGGGCTACATGGCTTCCTTGTTTGGCGGCTTTTTCAAACCAATAATGGGCTTTGTCGTAATCGGTGTCGGTGAGCTTGCCGTGATAATATGCCATGCCGGCGGAGAATTGTCCGATGGGGTAGCCGCCCTCGGCGCTTTGTTCAAATAGCTCCATTGCCCGCTCGGCGTCTTTGGGGACGCCGTCGCCCTTGGCGTAAAGGCGGGCTAGAAAATTGGCGGATATTGGCTCGCCCATCTCGGCGGCGCGCTCCCATATTCTGACGGCTTCGTCAATGTCGCCATTGCGATAGGCATTATTGCCCTGCCATGCTCTATAGGTTTCTTGGGCTTCTGCTGTTTGTGCAAGCAGAAATAGTGCCGTTAGCATTAGTAGTATATATCTCATGAGCCTCCTCCTCTTTGTGGCAGAATAATAAAAACAAGCCTGCTTGACAAGAGGGGGCGGGGGGGAATAGAGTGCACCCGCTTTATAGAAGCTATGAAATAATTGGTGCAATCATCCTCAGGCTCGCCTGAAAAGAGATGTAGGCATCGCCCCCCATCAGCGAGGTTCGCCCATGGGGGCATTTGGTAATGGGATAAGGAACGCTATGTTTGAAAAGCTGAGTGATAATCTGACGAATATTTTTTCGCGCCTTTCGGGGCGGGGGCGGTTGAGCGAGGGGCATATTCGGGAGGCTCTTGCGGAGATCAGAACGATTTTGCTGGAGGCGGATGTTGCCCTTCCTGTGGTTAAGGAAATGCTGGCTTCCATTGGGGAGCGGGCAAAGGGTGAGGAAGTTCTCCGCTCGGTTAAGCCTTCGGAAATGGTGGTCAAGATTGTTCATGATGCGCTGATTGAGGTGCTTGGGGAGGCGGCTCCGCTTTCTTTGAACCATGCCCCGCCGGTGCCTATCTTGCTGGTTGGGTTGCAGGGTGCTGGGAAGACGACTACCACTGCCAAGCTTGCGCGCAAGCTTGCGGGTGAGAAAAAGAAATGCTTGCTGGTGTCGTTGGATATTTATCGCCCGGCGGCGCGTGAGCAGTTGCAGATTTTGGCGGAAGAGATTGGGGTGGATAGCCTTGCTATTGTGGAGGCGGAAAAGCCTGCCGCTATTGCCAAGCGTGCGCTTTCGGAGGCGAAAGCGGGCGGGTTTGATATTGTGCTTTTTGATAGTGCGGGTCGCTCGCATATTGACGCCGAGATGATGGCGGAGCTTGTGGAGATGGAGCGCATTATTAAGCCTCATGAGACGCTGCTTATTGCCGATGGGCTGACGGGGCAGGATGCGGTGCGGTTGGCTAAAAGTTTTCATGAAACTTTGACGCTCACGGGGATTATTCTGACCCGCATGGATGGCGATGGGCGTGGGGGGGCGGCACTTTCCATGCGCCATGTCACGGGGCTTGCGATTAAATATATGGGGGTTGGGGAAAAAACCGATGCGCTGGAGGGCTTTGACCCTAAGCGGATTGCGGGGCGGATTTTGGGGCAGGGCGATATTGTCAGCCTTGTGGAGAAGGCTTCCGAGACGATGGAAGAGGAAAAGGCGGAGAAAATTGCCGCCAAGATGAAAAAGGGGCAGTTTGATCTGGACGATTTGCGGGAGCAGCTTTTGCAAATGGGGCGCATGGGCGGTATTGGGGCGGTGCTTTCCATGATGCCGGGCATTGGTAAGCTTAAAAAGCAGATTGAGGGCAAAATGGATGACAAGCTTGTTGCCCGACAAATTGCTATTATCGGCTCTATGACTCCTATGGAGCGTACTCAGCCTAAGCTGTTAAATGCCAAGCGCAAAATGCGGGTTGCTAACGGGTCGGGAACTTCGGTACAAGAGGTCAATAAAATCCTTAAAATGCATGGCGCTATGGCGATGATGATGAAAAAAATGAAAAAAGGCGGAATGGGAGGACTTTCCGCCCTTATGGATGGCGCTCCTAATGGGGAAATGCCAAACCTTAACCCTAACCAAATCCCTCCCTTTATGCGAAAATAGAAAGGAAACCAAATGGCTCTTAAAATTCGTCTCTCCCGTGCAGGCTCCAAAAAACGACCCTTTTACCGTATCGTCGTCGCCGATAGCAGAATGCCGCGCGATGGCAGATTTATTGAAAAGCTCGGCTTTTATAATCCGCTGCTTCCCAAAGATAGGGAAGACCGCTTGAAGCTGGAGCTGGAGCGTATCCAATATTGGCTCGGTAATGGCGCTAAGCCTTCCGATAGGATTGCGCGCTTTCTGGATGATGCCAAAGTGCTGAAGCGGGTGCCGAAAAATAATCCGCAAAAGGCGAAGCCAAAGGCTAAGACGCAGGAGCGGCTCAAGGCGATAGAGGAAGCGAAAGCCGCCAAGGCGGAAGAGGCAAAGGCGGCGCAAGCGGCGGCTGAGGCGGGGGCTGTTGAGGGGGCGGAAGCACCGAGTGCGGAAGTGCCAAGCGCTGAGGGGGCGGAAGCGCCAGCTGCGGACGCTCCGAAAGAGGAGGCGAAGCCTGCGGAAGAATCCAAAGAGGAGAAACCTGCTGAGGAAAAACCAGTAGAGGAATCCAAAGAGGAAAAACCTGCTGAGGAGAAACCTGCGGAAGCGAAAGAGGAAGCACCAAAGGAAGAGCCTAAAGAAGAGGCAAAGCCTGCGGAAGAATCCAAAGAGGAAAAACCTGCGGAAGCTAAAGAGGAAGCTAAACCTGCTGAGGAAGCCAAAGAGGAAGCCCCGAAGGAAGAGGCGAAACCTGCTGAGGAAAAACCTGCTGAGGAAGCCAAAAAGGAAGATGCTCCTGAGGAGCCTAAAGAGTAGATGTCTGCCGCTGTTGGGCGAGGGGATAGTGAGAAATTGGTGTGTCTTGGGCAGGCAAAGCGGGCGCATGGCTTGCGGGGAGAGGTGGTGATTGAGAGCTTTACCGAGCCGCCTGAAAACTTTGGGAAATATGGGGTGCTTTATGATGAGGGGGGGGAGCGGTTTGCGCCGCTGGCTATCCGTCCTTTGAAAAGGGGGCTGGGGGTGCGCTTTGAGGATATTGATACGAGGGAGAAGGCGGAGGGGCTTGTTCATAAATATTTTTATCTGCCCCGTGAGAGCCTGCCTTCCGCTGAGAAGGGGTGTTGGTATTATGAAGACCTTGTTGGGCTTTCTGTGCTTTGCCCTGATAAAAAGCCTTTTGGGGCGATTGGGGCGGTTTATAATTTTGGGGCGGGGGAGGTGCTGGAGATAGAGGGTGAGTATATTCCGCTTGGGGGGGGGTTTATTGCTTCGGTTCATATGAGCGAGGGATATGTTATGCTAAGCCCTGAAGCGGTTACTTGGCTTACTCGTAATGATGCTCGTAATCAGGGGGGGAAGAAATGAGTTTTCACGCTACCATTATTACGCAATTTCCGGAGATGTTTCCCGGCTTTTTGGGTCATTCTTTGGCGGGTGCCGCATTGCGAAAAAAAATATGGTCATGGGAGGCATTTCATTTGCGGGACTTTGCCCATAATAAGCACCGCAATATTGACGGTGCGCCTGCTGGCGGTGGTGCTGGCATGGTGTGCCGTGCGGATGTTGCTTGTGCGGCGATTGATGCGGCGCAAAAGAAAACGCCTGACTTTCCGCTGGTTTATCTGACTCCGCGCGGAAATCCGCTCCAGCAAAATCAGGTGGAAAAATGGGCGAAGGGCAAGGGGCTTATCCTGTTTTGCTCGCGCTTTGAGGGGGTGGATGAGCGGGTTATGCGCTTGCGAAAAGGGGTGGAGGTGAGCATTGGCGATTATATTCTTGCGGGCGGGGAGCCTGCGGCACTTGTGGTGTTGGATGCGCTTATTCGGCTGCTTCCTGAGGTGATGGGGAAGGGGCGCTCATTGGAGGAGGAAAGTTTTGCTAATGGGCTGCTGGAATATCCGCATTATACCAAGCCGCAACGGTTTGAAGATATGGATATTCCTGAAGTTTTGCTTTCGGGAAACCATGCCGAGATTGAAAAATATCGGCGGGAGCAAGCCGAGCGGAGAACGAAAAAATATCGGGCGGATCTCTGGGAGAACTATCGGAAAAAATAAAAACTAGATTTACGGGGGAGAATGTGCTATTTCCCTGCTCCCTAGTGAGGAAAAATATCATGGTCAATATGATTGCCGAGTTTGAAAAAGAGCATGTCAAAAAGCTCACCGAAAATAAGAATGTTCCGAGCTTTCGCCCGGGCGATACGCTGCGCGTCAATCTGCGCGTGGTGGAGGGAACGCGCGAGCGTATTCAGGCTTTTGAGGGCGTGTGTATCGCTAAAAGTAATGGCGGGCTGCATGCTAGTTTTACGGTTAGGAAAATATCCTATGGCGAGGGTGTGGAGCGGGTTTTTCCGTTGTATAGTCCGCTGATTGATGAGATTAAGGTCATGCGCCGTGGTAAGGTGCGCCGTGCTAAGTTGTATTATCTCCGTAGCTTGCGCGGGAAGGCGGCTCGTATTGCTGAGAAGGCGGGGCTTCGTAAGAAGGATATTGAACCTCAAGAGGTGAAGGCGCAAGAGGTGAAACCGCAAGAGGCGAAACCGAAAACAGAAGCAGAAGCAAAACCGAAACCAAAAGAAGAAGCAAAGCCGAAAGAGAAAGCGGCGGAGTCTAAAAAAGAGGCTAAGCCAAAGGCAGAGGCAAAACCAAAAGAAAAAGAGGCAAAGCCAAAAGAAAAAGAGGCGAAGCCTCAAGCTAAGAAATAACGGCACACTCCCTCATTCAGGAAAAAATCATGGCGGGGAAAACACTTTACGATAAAATATGGGACGCTCATCTCGTTTGCCTTTTTGAAAATGGCAATGGGTTGCTTTATATTGACCGCCATCTTGTGCATGAGGTTACCAGCCCGCAGGCTTTTGAGGGGTTGCGGCTGGCGGGGCGGGGGGTTCGTGCGCCCAAGCAGACGCTGGCACTGGCTGACCATAATGTGCCAACGACCGACCGCTCGGAGGGGATTGCGGATGAGGCTTCTCGTATTCAAGTGGAGACGCTGGAGAAAAATTGCCGTGAGTTTGATATTCCGTATTTTTCTATGCAGGATATTCGGCAAGGGATTGTGCATATTGTTGGTCCGGAGCAGGGTTTTACCTTGCCGGGGGCTACGATTGTTTGTGGCGATAGTCATACTTCTACGCATGGGGCGTTTGGGGCGCTTGCCCATGGTATTGGCACTTCGGAGGTGGAGCATGTGCTGGCTACTCAGACGCTTATTCAGCAAAAGGCGAAAAATATGCGGGTGCATGTTAGCGGGGAGCTTCCTGCTCATGCTTCTGCTAAAGACCTTGCGCTTGCGATTATCGGCAAGATTGGGACGGCGGGCGGCACTGGTCATGTGATTGAATATGCGGGTCCTGCCGTGCAGGCACTTTCTATGGAGGGGCGGATGACGCTTTGCAATCTCACCATTGAGGCGGGTGCGAGGGCGGGGCTTATTGCGCCTGATGAGACGGTGTTTTCTTATCTTGAGGGGCGACCGCTTGCGCCTAAGGGCGAGATGGGGAAGGCGGCGCTTGGGTTTTGGAAGAGCTTATATTCTGATGCGGATGCGGTGTTTGATAAGGAGGTGCGCTTGGATGCTTCCGCTTTGCCGCCGCTTGTTACCTGGGGAACTTCGCCCCAAGATGTGATTACGATTGAGGATAATGTGCCTGACCCTGCCGAGGTTTCGGACGAGGCAAAGCGCAATGCTATGCAGCGCTCGCTTCGTTATATGGGGCTTGCTGCTGGCACGCCGATTGCCGAGATTGCGATTGACCGCGTTTTTATCGGCTCTTGCACCAATGGGCGCATTGAGGATTTGCGTATCGCCGCCGCTATCGCCAAAGATAAGAAAGTTGCGGCTTCTGTTTCTGCTATGGTTGTGCCTGGCTCGGGGCTGGTTAAGGAGCAGGCGGAAAAAGAGGGGTTGGATAAAATATTTCTAAGCGCCGGATTTGAGTGGCGCGAGCCTGGCTGCTCCATGTGTCTTGCGATGAATGCGGATAAGCTTGCGCCTGAGGAGCGGTGTGCTTCTACCTCAAACCGCAATTTTGAGGGGCGGCAGGGGCGCGGCGGGCGTACTCATCTGGTGTCGCCCGCAATGGCGGCGGCGGCGGCGATTGCTGGGCATTTTGTGGATATTAGGAAGTTGTAGCGCATGGAAAAGTTTATAGAAATCAAAGCCATCGCGGCGCCTTTGCCGCTTATCAATGTTGATACGGATATGATTATTCCGAAGCAGTTTTTGAAAACCATTAAGCGTACGGGGCTGGGGGCGAACCTGTTTGATGAGATGCGCTTTACGCCTGAGGGCGACGAGATTGCTGAGTTTGTGCTGAACCGTGAGCCATATCGCAAGGCGCAGATTTTGGTGACGGGGGATAATTTTGGCTGTGGCTCGTCGCGCGAACATGCGCCTTGGGCGTTGTTGGATTTTGGGTTTCGCTGTGTTATTGCGCCTAGTTTTGCGGATATTTTTTATAATAATTGCTTTAAGAATGGCATTTTGCCGGTGCGGTTGCCGCAAGCTGAGGTGGATGTTTTGATGGCGCAGGCGGAAAGTGGGGAGCCGATGCTGGAGGTTTCGCTGCCGGATAATAGGATTACGCATAGGGGCGGGGTTATCTCCTTTGTGCTGGATGAGGCGGGGAAAAATGCGCTGCTGAACGGGTTGGATGATATTGCGCTTACGTTAAAAAAAGAGGGTGAGATTGCTGCTTTTGAGGAGAAAGCCAAAGCGGAAACGCCTTGGGTTTAGGGGCGGGATATGAAAAACCAATATGTTGGTGATTTTGGTGACTTCATAAAATATGGGGTGCTTTGCCATTTGCAGAGAAAGGGCGGGGTAAAAAAATTAGGTGTCGTTTGGTATTTTACTGGCGATGATGACACTACACATGGTTCTCAAACGGGATATTTGCACGATGAAGTGCCTTATAAAAATCTTGATAGAGAACTTTTTGAAAAATTGAAAAAAATCGTTTGTGATGATGGGGAAAGAAAGATTGAGCGGGTGCAAAGCGACAAGGTTCTTGGCGATGCTTCATTCTCCAAAACAAACGCAATAAGCACAGAAATGGACAAGCATTGCGACCTTATTTTTCTTGACCCTGATAATGGGGTAAACTGGAGGGGAGGAAATACAGGCGAGGGGCATATTGATTTTGGGGAATTGCAAGCTTTATGGAAGAAGGAAAAATCCATTCTGTTTTATCAAACATTTGGAAGAAGTGATAATCTGAAAAAAATGGAAGAGTGGAGCGAAAAATTAAAAAAAGAATTTGGAAAAGAAACGCCCTCCATCATCCGTTCTGCTCGTTATGGAACAAGAGCCATAATTTTGCTGACAAATAAGAAGAAAATGGTAGAAGCTTTTGAGCAATTTGGTAAAAAATGGGAAAAACATATAAAACCGCATGGAGGTTCAAAGATTCCTTGTGGGTTAATGTATAAGGCAGGAAAGAAAATAAGATGAGTGAAAGCAAAAAAATTTTGATATTGGCGGGGGATGGGATTGGTCCTGAGGTTATGGGGGAGGTTAGGCGGGTTATTGGCTGGTTTGGGGAGCATAGGGGGTTGCGGGTTGAGGTTGAGGAGGAGCTTGTGGGGGGGGCGGCTTATGAGGCGCATGGGCAGGCTATTTCGGAGGGGGCTATGGAGAAGGCGCTGGCGGCGGATGTTGTGTTGTTGGGGGCTGTGGGGGGGGCGCAGTGGGATAGGGTTGCGTATGATGTGCGTCCTGAGGCGGGGTTGTTGCGGCTTCGTAAGGATTTGGGGCTGTTTGCCAATTTGCGCCCTGCCATTTGTTTTCCTGCCCTTGCCAATGCTTCCTCTTTGAAGAGGGAGCTGGTGGAGGGGCTGGATATTATGATTGTGCGGGAGCTGACGGGGGGGATTTATTTTGGGGAGCCGCGCGGTATTTCGGAGCTTCCTAATGGGGAGAGGCGGGGGATTAATACGCAGTGCTATGATAGTCATGAGATTATTCGGGTTGGTAAGATTGCTTTTGAGCTTGCTAAGAAGCGTTCCAATCGGCTGACTTCGGTGGAAAAGCGCAATGTGATGGAAAGCGGGGTGTTGTGGAATGAGGAAATAAGCGCATTGCATAAAAGGGAATATGGCGATGTGGAGCTTGCCCATATGCTTGCCGATAATTGTGCGATGCAGCTGGTGCGTAATCCTAAGCAGTTTGATGTGTTGGTGACCGATAATCTTTTTGGCGATATTCTTTCTGATATTGCCGCTCAGCTGACTGGGTCTTTGGGCATGTTGCCCTCTGCTTGTCTTGGCGAGCGACACGCCCTTTATGAGCCGGTGCATGGCTCGGCGCCTGATATTGCGGGCAAGGGGCTTGCCAATCCTATCGCCGCCATTGCCAGTTTTGCGATGTGTTTGCGCTATAGTTTTTCGCTGTCTGGGGAGGCGGAGCTTCTTGAAAATGCGATTGCGGGTATTTTAGAGGATGGACTGCGCACCGCAGATATTATAGAAGGGGGCGGGGCAAAGGCGGTTTCTACTTCGCAAATGGGGGACGCTATTCTTGCTAAATTGAAGGAGTTGTCATGAGCGGGTTTCATATTGCGGTTGTTGGAGCGACCGGTGTGGTTGGGAAGGAGATGCTTGCTATTTTGCATGAGCGGGGGTTTCCCATTGCCAAGCTGGATGCGCTTGCCTCGCGTAAATCGCAGGGGCGGGAGGTCAGTTTTGGCGAGAAGAGCGTGAAGGTGCAGGCGCTGGAAAATTATGATTTTGCAAAAACCGATATTGCTTTTTTCTCGGCAGGTGCGGCGGTGTCGGAAAAATATGCGCCGATTGCGGCGGGGGAAGGCTGTATTGTGATTGATAATAGTTCGCATTTTCGCAACCATGATGAGGTGCCATTGATTGTGCCTGAGGTTAATGCGTCGGCGATTGCGGGGTATAAAAAGAAGAATATTATTGCTAATCCAAATTGTTCCACCGCTCAGCTTGTGGTGGCGCTGGCTCCGCTTCATAGGCTTGCTATGATAAAAAGGGTGGTGGTTGCCACCTATCAATCGGTTTCGGGGGCGGGGAGTGCGGCTATGGATGAGCTTTTTTCGCAGACTCGGGGTATTTTTGTGAATGATCCCGTGGAGGTGGAGAACTTTACCAAGCAGATTGCCTTTAATGTCATTCCGCATATTGATGTGTTTATGGAAAATGGCGATACCAAAGAGGAGTGGAAAATATGGCAGGAAAGCAGGAAAATCCTTGCCGCTGATATTCAGCTTACCGCAAGCTGTGTGCGGGTGCCGGTGTTTGTCGGGCATAGTGAGGCGGTCAATGTGGAGTTTGAAAAGCCGCTTTCTGCGAAAGCGGCGAGAGATGCGTTGCGGGAAGCGCCGGGTTGTATGGTGCTGGATAAGCGCGAGGATGGCGGGTATATCACCCCTGTTGAGTGTGTTGGCGAGTTTGCTACCTATATTTCACGGATTCGGGAGGATGAGAGCGTCAAAAATGGGCTTAATCTGTGGGTTGTCTCCGATAATTTGCGTAAAGGGGCGGCGTTAAACGCGATACAGATTGCGGAAACTCTGATTGCCAAGCATTTGCGCAAGGGCAAGGGCTAGGCTCTCGCATTGTGAGGGGAAATCTGGCATAATGCTGCCTATGAAACAGCCCCGCCCCCTATCGCCTCATATTCAGATTTATCGCATGATGTTCAGCATGTTGATGTCTATGGCGCATCGCATTTCGGGGATGGCGTTGTATCTGGGTAGTGTGGTTTTTATTCTGTTTCTTGTTACGCTTGCTTGCTCGGAGGGGGCGTTTTTGGCGTTGCAGGGGGTGTTGGCTTCTTTGCCTGCGAAAGTGGTGCTTTTTTTGTTTAGCTGGGCACTGCTTCATCATGCTTTGGGGGGGGTGCGGCATTTTATCTGGGATTTTGGGTGGGGCTTTGGGCTTGTTTCCATTGAGTGGTTTGCACGCTTGACGCTTATTCTCTCCACGCTTGGGAATATTCTTTTGTGGGTGGTGGTGTCATGAAGGCTTCTACGCATTTTTTGCTGCAAAGGGTGACGGCGCTTGGTAATCTTATTTTGATACCGCTTTTTTTGTATTGTTTTCTTTGTGCGGCGAGGCTTGATTATGGGGCGGTGATGGCGTTGTTTTCGTCATTGTCGCTGGTTTTGCTTTTTGGGGTTATGGTTGTTTCGCTGACCCTTCATGGGGCTTTGGGAATGCAGGTGATTTTGGAGGATTATGTGCATGCGCCTCGCTTATTGCGTAGTCTTATCGTTTTGAATTATTGTCTTTATACGGTGCTTTTTGGGTTTGGGTTATGGGCGATTATCTCTCTGGGGGTGGCGAATGGCTAAGCTTGCGGGGGTAGATATTATTGACCATCAATTTGATGTGATTGTTGTCGGTGCCGGTGGGGCGGGATTGCGGGCGGCTTTGGGAACTGCGGAGAAGGGGTTGAAGACGGCTTGTATTTCTAAGCTGTTTCCGACGCGCTCGCATACGGTTGCGGCGCAAGGGGGTATCTCGGCGGCGCTTGGCAATATGGGCGAGGATGATTGGCGCTGGCATATGTATGACACGATTAAAGGCTCGGATTGGCTTGGCGACCAGGATGCGATTGAATATCTTTGCCGTGAGGCGCCCAAAGCGATATATGAGTTGGAGCATTTTGGGGTGCCTTTTTCGCGCACCGAAGAGGGCAAGATTTATCAGCGTCCTTTTGGCGGCATGACTACCAATTTTGGCGAGGGCATTGCCCAGAGGACTTGTGCCGCCGCTGACAGAACCGGTCATGCTATTTTGCATACGCTATATAGTCAAAGCTTGCGCCATGATGCGCAGTTTTTTATTGAATATTTTGCCCTTGACCTCATCATGGATGAGGGTGGTGCGTGTAGGGGCGTGATGGCGTTATGTATGGAGGATGGGAGCTTGCACCGCTTTTTGGGGCATCAGACGATTTTGGCGACGGGGGGGTATGGGCGTGCTTATTTTTCTTGTACTTCTGCTCATAGTTGTACGGGGGACGGCTCGGCTATGGTGTTGCGGGCTGGGCTGCCATTGCAGGATATGGAGTTTGTGCAGTTTCACCCGACCGGTATTTATGGGGCGGGGTGTTTGATTACGGAGGGGGCGCGGGGTGAAGGTGGTTATTTGGTGAATGGTAAGGGGGAGCGTTTTATGGAGCGTTATGCCCCTTCTGCTAAAGATTTGGCATCGCGTGATGTGGTGTCGCGGGCTATGACGGTGGAGATTAGGGAGGGGCGGGGTGTTGGTCCGCATAAAGACCATATTCATTTGCACCTTGACCATCTTGACCCTGAGATTTTAAGCACGAGGCTTCCTGGCATATCGGAGAGCGCGCATATTTTTGCGGGCGTGGATGTTACCAAAGCGCCTATTCCTGTATTGCCGACTGTGCATTATAATATGGGGGGGGTTCCGACAAATTATATGGGGGAGGTTTTGAACCCTTCTCAAGAAAAGCCTGATAGGGTCGTACAAGGATTATTTGCGATTGGGGAGGCGGCGTGTGTTTCGGTGCATGGGGCTAATCGGCTTGGTTCCAATTCGCTGACGGATTTGGTTGTGTTTGGGCGGGCGGCGGCTATTCGTGCGGCGGAGCTTACCAAGCCGAATAGTTCGCATACAAAGCTTTCTGCTTCTGCGGGGGAGGGGGCGGTTGTTCGTATGGAGAGGTTTCGTAATGCTAAGGGGGCTACCAATACGGCAAGGCTTAGGCTTGATATGCAGAAAATTATGCAGGAAAATTGTGCGGTGTTTCGTGATGGGGAGGTTTTGGCGCAGGGGAAGAAAAAACTTGCGGCGCTTTATAAGCGGGCGGAGGATATTGCTATTTCTGACCGCTCGCTCATTTGGAATACGGATCTTATGGAAGCGTTGGAGTTTGATAATCTGCTTTCGCAATCGCTTGCCACGATGGAGAGCGCGCTATTGCGGGAGGAAAGCCGTGGTAGTCATGCGCGGGAGGATTTTCCAAAGCGGGACGATGAGCAATGGATGAAGCATAGTCTGGCTTCGCTTAGGGATAAGGGTGCGGTTTCATTGGCTTATCGCCCTATTCATGATTTTACGTTGAGCGATGATGTGGAATATACGCCGCCGCAGGAGAGGGTTTATTAATGGGGGTGCGCCGTCTTGATGATTGGCTTCCGGTGGAGGATGAGGCGGGTTTTGGGCGTTTTGCGCCTACGCGCTGGCAGGGGGTTATTTTGGCACTGGGGCGGGTGGTGCGGTTTCGGGGGTTTTTGCGGAAAAGGCTGGCTATGCTGGTGCATTGGCTCCGCCCCTCGCCGATAGATGTTTCTTTGGCAGGGTTGCGGTTTCGGTTATATCTGACCAATAATGCTTGTGAGCGGCGGTTTGCGATGGAGCAGAGCCGCTATGATGGGCATGAGATTGGGGCGATAGCGGATGTTCTTGCTCGTCATAAAAATCCGCTTTTTGTGGATATTGGGGCGAATATTGGGCTGTTTTCCCTATTGGTTGCGAAAGCGGTGCCTAATGCCAAAATCCTTGCTATTGAGCCGAACCCTAATCTTTATCGTCGGCTTTGTTTTAATCTTTCGCTGAACCGTCCGCATAGCATTAAGCCGCTGGCTTGCGGGGTGGGGGAGAAGCAGGGCAAGGCGAGGTTGCATTTTACCAATAATAATGCGGGGCAGGCGACGCTTGCCCAAACGCATGAGGATAAGGGGGGTATTTCGGTGGCGATTTATCCGCTGCATGAGCTTATTGCGCAAAATGCCGCCAAGACGCCGTTTGTCGCTTTGAAGCTGGATGTGGAGGGCTATGAAGACCGTATCATTATCCCTTTCTTAGAACATGTGCCTGATACTGGCTTGCCTGCTATCATTGTCATGGAGCATAGATGGCGGGAGCGGTGGCAGAGAAATGCGCTGGAAATTTGCGCCCAAAGGGGCTATGATGAAGTGAGCCGTGATAAGGATAATCTCATCCTTATACGGAAGGATAGTTGAAAAATGGTACAATTTGCTCTTCCGAAAAATGCTAGACCGAAAAAGGGGCGGGTGTTTCCTCCGCAGAAGTCGGAGGGGAAAGTGCGAGCGGTGCATGTGTATCGGTATAATCCTGACGAGGGGGGTAATCCGAGCATAGATAGCTATGTGATTGATGAGGAAAATTGTAGCCCTATGGTGCTGGATGCGCTCATTAAGATTAAGGATGAGATTGATACGACGCTGACTTTTCGCCGCTCCTGTCGGGAGGGGATTTGTGGGTCTTGTGCGATGAATATTGATGGTACGAATACGCTGGCTTGTACGAAGGGCATGGCGGAGATTAAGGGGGATATTCATATTTATCCGCTACCGCATTTGGAGGTGGTGAAGGATTTGGTTGCTGACTTGAACCCGCTTTATAAACAATATGCGTCCATTGAGCCTTTTTTGAAAGCGAGCGGGAAAACGCCTGAAAAGGAAAGGCTGCAATCGCCCAAAGAGCGCGAAAAGCTGGATGGGCTTTATGAGTGTATTTTATGTGCGTGTTGCTCCACCGCCTGCCCTAGCTATTGGTGGAATGGGGAGAAATATTTGGGTCCTGCCGTGCTGTTGCAAGCCTATCGCTGGATTGCCGATAGCCGTGATGGGGCAAAGGGCGAGCGGTTGCGGGCGCTGGATGATAGCTTTAAATTGTTTCGTTGCCATAGTATTATGAATTGCGCTAAGGCTTGCCCTAAGGGGCTTTCGCCTGCTAAAGCTATTGCCGAGACAAAAAAATTAATCGTCACCCATCAATCAAAAGGAAAGAGTGAGAAAAATGCCTGATAAAAAAAAGACTGGTAAGAAGCCTGAGAAAAAAATTGTGGCGAAAAAGGCTGTGGCGAAAAAGGCTGTGGGTAAGAAGCCTACGGCTAAAAAGCCTGTTAAGATTAGTTTGAAAAAATTGGTTTCTAAGAAATTGGGTAAGAAGGCTATTGCTAAAAAGCCTGTGGCTAAGAAGCCTGTTGCTAAAAAGGCTACGGCTAAGAAGCCTGCGAAGCTGGCGCTTGTGGGAGGGACTAAAAAGCTTTCGCTGGCGGATTGTAAAGTTATGGAGCTTCCTAATTTTTTGTCGCGTAGTGATTGTAATGAGATTGTCGGATTTTTTCAGCAAAATATTGCTCATTATGCGTCCGAAAATCCGGAGCCGGCGTTTTCGGGGCGGCAGATTAATTATGGGCGTATTCCTGACCATTTGCAGGTCAAGCGCATTATTAATTTCTGCCGTTGGCGGGTGGCTGAGGAGATTAGGCGGTTTTTTGCTATTCCTCATCTCTACCCTGATTATACCGATATTGTCTATTGGGGCGATGGGGAGAATATGCCCGTGCATGCCGATAATAGTTATCAGGATGGGTCGCCGGGCAGGTTTCCGTGGCGGACACACTCGGCGGTGATTTATCTGAACGATGATTATAATGGTGGGGAGACGTTTTTTCCTAATCTCAAAGTTACTTCCAAAGCGGAATGTGGGAAATGTATCGCCTTTGGGGCGGGGATTGAATATAGCCATGGGGTCAAAACGATTATGGGTGGCAACCGCTATACTTTGCCTATCTGGTTCACGGATAATTCCAGCTATCTTGAGGTCTGAGAAAAATACCCTCGCCGCTTTGCAGGTTTTGATTGATAAGGGCGTTATTGAAAAAGACCCTGTGCAGTTTGCCCTTGCTCGGAGGCTGGGGGAGTTGCAGGAAAAGGTGAAAAAAAGTCAAAAGCTGTTTTCTTGGTTGGGGCGGGGTGTGCCGCTCCGTGGTGTGCCACCGCTTGGGCTTTATATTCATGGGGATGTGGGGCGGGGGAAGTCTATGCTGATGGAGTTGTTTTTTGAAACTACGGCTATTCGTAAAAAGCAATATATTCATTTTCATGAGTTTATGGCTGAGACGCATGCGGATATTTTTCGCTTGCGGCAAGCTAATGTGGAAAACCCGATTGAGGAGGTGGCGCTCTTGCGGGCGAAAAATGCCAAGCTGCTTTGTTTTGATGAGTTTCAGATTAATGATATTGGCGACGCTTCTATTTTGGGGCGGTTGTTTGCAAGCTTGTTTGCGCACAAGGTGATTGTGGTGGCTACCAGTAATACGCCCATTGAGAAATTATATGAGGGGGGGCTTCATCGGGAGCGTATTGTGCCAGCGCTTACCCTTTTGCAGGAGAATATGGAAAGTCATGATTTATGTGGGGAAAGGGATTATCGGTATGGGCAGTTGAGCAATCGGAAGTTGTGGTTTTCTTTGAGGGAGCGGGCGGAGCAAAATGCGCTTTTTGCGGAAATGACTAAGAATATGCCTGCGCCACCGCTTACGCTTTCGGTTGAAGACCGCTGTCTTGTTTTGCCTCGTGCGTGTGGGTCTATTGCTGCTATTTCGTTTGAGGCACTTTGTGGGCAGGCTTTTTGGACGAGGGATTATGAGGTATTGGCGGGCACGATTGATACGCTTTTTATTGAGGAGATTCCTCATCTTGGCAAGGGTAAGCCAAACCATGCGGCGCGTTTTACTGCCCTTATTGATATTCTTTATGAGCATAGGGTGAAGCTCGTTTGCTCGGCGGAGGGGGCGGTGGAGGGGCTGTATCCTGAGGGGGAGGGGAAGCGGACTATTTCTCGTATTGTGGAGATGCAGTCGGATTCTTATCTCAAAACGGCTTGGAAAAAGAAACACTAGCCCGCTTCTTGGCTTGCCTATATGGCGAGTTTGCGCTACCAAAATAGCATGAAACGCAAAAAAATAGCCCTTATCGGTGCTGGACAAATTGGCGGCACGCTTGCTCATCTCGTCGGGCTGAAACAGCTTGGCGATATTGTGCTTTTTGATATTGCTAAGGGTGTTGCCGAAGGGAAAGCCCTTGATATTGCGCAAAGCTCTACGGTGAGCGGGTTTGATGCCAAGCTCGTCGGCACCGCCTCTTATGGTGCTATTCGGGGTGCCGATGTGGTGATTGTGACGGCGGGCGTGCCGAGAAAGCCGGGCATGAGCCGTGATGATTTGCTGGGTATTAATCTGAAAGTTATGGAGCAGGTCGGGGCGGGGATTAAAAAATATGCACCCTCTGCCTTTGTCATTTGTATCACTAATCCGCTGGATGCGATGGTGTGGGCGTTGCAGAAAAGTGCTGGTGTTCCCAAAAAGAAGATTATCGGCATGGCGGGGGTTTTGGACTCGGCACGTTTTCGGTTTTTTCTGGCAGACGAGATGGGGGTTTCGGTGGAGGATGTCAGTGCTTTTGTATTGGGTGGGCATGGCGATAGCATGGTGCCGCTGGCGCGTTATTCTACGGTGGCGGGTATTCCCTTGCCAGATCTCGTTAAGATGAAGTGGATTTCGCAAGCAAAGCTCAATCATATTATTCAGCGTACCCGTGATGGGGGGGCGGAGATTGTGGGGCTTCTTAAAACGGGGTCGGCTTTTTATGCGCCTGCGGTGGCGGCGGTGGCGATGGCGGAAAGCTATTTGCTGGATAAGAAGCGGGTGTTGCCTTGTGCAGGCTATCTCAATGGCGAATATGGGGTGAAGGATATCTATGTTGGCGTGCCGCTTGTGATTGGGGCTAGGGGGGTGGAGCGTATTGTTGAGATTAAACTTAGCGCCGAGGAGAGGAAGCAGTTTCTCGCTTCGGCTAAGGAAGTGCGCGCCCTTATCAGCGCTTGTAAAAAAATTAACCCAAAACTTGCAAAATAGCCTGAGATGAGGCGCAGATGAATATTCATGAATATCAGGCAAAGGCAATCCTTGCACAATTTGGCGTTGCCGTTCCTAAAGGCGTGATGGTGGAAAGTCCAAGCGAGGTGCCTGCGGCTTGTAAGAAAATTGGTGGGAGCCTTTGGGTTGTGAAGGCGCAGATCCATGCTGGGGGGCGGGGCAAGGGCGGGGGGGTGAAGCTCGCAAAAAGCGTGAGCGAGGCGCAAAAATATGCCAGAGAGATATTGGGCATGACGCTGGTTACGCCGCAAACGGGGGAAAAAGGGAGGTTGGTTTCGCGCCTTTATATTGAGGAGGGCTCGGAGATTGCTGAGGAGTTTTATCTCTCTCTATTGGTGGATAGGAAAAATCTTTGTGTCTCTTTTATTGCTTCTGCTGAGGGGGGTATGGATATTGAGGAGATTGCGGCTCGCACGCCTGAGAAGGTTGTGACGCTTCCTATTGCGCCTGAGGGGAAGCCGAGCCTTGAGCATGCCAAGAGGGTTTGCGATATTTTTGGGTTGGGGGCGGGGGCGGTTGCTCACTGTGAGGAATTGCTGAGCGGGCTTCATGCGGCTTTTGTGGAAAAGGATATGGCGTTGCTGGAGATAAATCCGCTTGTTTTGAACAAAGGGGGGAAGTTGGTTTGTTTGGATGCGAAAGTTTCTTTTGATGATAATGCGCTTTACCGCCATGAGGATATTGTGGGGCTTCGTGATATGGCGGAGGAAGACCCGGCGGAGATTGAGGCTTCGGGGCATGGGCTTAGCTATATTAAGCTGGAGGGGAATATTGGCTGCATGGTCAATGGTGCCGGGCTTGCTATGGCGAGCATGGATATTATTAAGCTCTATGGTGCGGCACCTGCCAATTTTTTGGATGTGGGCGGGGGGGCTTCTAAGGAGAAGGTGATGCATGGGTTCAAGATTATTCTTTCTGATAAAAATGTGGAGGGGATTTTGGTTAATATTTTTGGGGGGATTATGCGGTGTGATGTTATTGCGGAGGGGATTCTTGCCGCCGCCAAAGAGATGGATATTCATGTGCCATTGGTGGTGCGCCTTGCGGGGACGAAAATGGAGGAGGGTAAGAAAATCCTTGCCGCCTCATCGCTCAATATTATTCCTGCCAAAGATTTGGATGATGCTGCCCGCTCCATGCTTGCTGCCATTAAGGGGGTGGGGTGATGGCAATTTGGGTGGATAAGGATACCAGAGTCATTTGTCAGGGGGTGACGGGGGCGCATGGGACGTTTCATACGGAGCAGGCTATTGCCTATGGGACGAAAATGGTGGCGGGTGTGACGCCCGGCAAGGGGGGGAGTGAGCATTTGGGCTTGCCTGTTTTTGATAGTGTGGAGGAGGCGGTTTCCGCTACCAAGCCGCATGCCAGTGTAATCTATGTGCCGCCTGCTTTTGCGGGCAATGCGATTATAGAGGCGGTTGAGGCGGAGATTGGGCTTATTGTTTGTATTACGGAGGGGATTCCGATATTGGATATGGTGCGGGTGCATGCGCGGTTGAGCCGTTCCAGCTCGCGGCTGATTGGTCCAAACTGTCCGGGTATTATTACGCCGGGTGAGTGCAAGATTGGGATTATGCCGGCTCCCATTCATAAGCGTGGCTCGGTTGGGATTGTTTCGCGCTCGGGGACGCTCACCTATGAAGCGGTGGCGCAAACAAGTGCGGTCGGGCTGGGGCAGTCAAGCTGTGTGGGGATTGGGGGCGATCCCATAAATGGTACGAGTTTTATTGATTGTCTTTCGGCGTTTTTTGCCGATGAGGAGACGGAGTCTATTATTTTAATCGGCGAGATTGGGGGGTCGGCTGAGGAGGAGGCGGCTGAGTTCGTGAAGCAGGAAAAAAGGAAAAAGCCTGTTATCGGTTTTATTGCGGGGCTGACGGCACCGCCAGGGCGGCGCATGGGTCATGCGGGGGCGATTATATCGGGGGGGGCGGGCAATGCGGAAAGCAAGATAGAGGCACTGAAATCCGCCAATATTCATGTGGCTTCCTCGCCCGCAACGATTGGGGCAACGCTTGCCGAGATTGTGAAAGGCTGATGGGCGGTTTTTGCTTTGCAAAACGCTCCTTCTGCGTTAGCCTTGAGGGAATTATGGGATTGTTCTATGAAGCATAATCTGCAAAACAGCCAAAGCACGCTCACCGCAAATAATGCAATGTTCCTTGAACATTTATTTGAGCAATATCAGAAAAATCCAGAAAGCTTTAGCCATGATTGGCAGCGTTTTTTTGCTGAGTTTGAGCCTTCCAATCCGCCTCAGCCAAGCTGGAAAAGGGAAGGCTGGCCGCCTGCGCAAAATGGGGAGCTGACTGCCGCCCTAACGGGCGAGTGGGATAGCTTTGCTACGGAAATGGCGGGGAAAATAAAGGCGCGCTCTTCTGCTCCGCTTGGTAGTGAAGCCGATATTCGTATGGCGAGCTTGGATAGTGTGCGGGCGATTATGATGATACGCGCCTTTCGGATACGGGGTCATCTTTATGCGAAGCTTGACCCGTTGGGGATTGCGGAAAAACAATATCATCCTGAGCTTGACCCGAAAAGCTATGGCTTTTCGGAGGAGGATTATGACCGCCCGATTTTTATTGATAATGTGCTGGGGTTGGAAAGCTCCACCATTCGGGAAATGCTGAGCATTTTGCACCGCACCTATTGTGGCACTTTTGCGTTGGAGTTCATGCATATCTCGCACCCTGAGGAAAAATCCTGGCTGCAGGAGCGCATTGAGGGCAAGGATAAGGAGATTAGTTTTACGCCTGAGGGCAAGCGGGCAATCCTTGCCAAGCTGTTTGAGACCGAGGGGCTGGAGAAGTTTTTGGATGTCAAATATACCGGCACGAAGCGTTTTGGGCTGGATGGCGGCGAGGCTCTGGTGCCAGCCCTTGAGCAGATTATTAAGCGCGGCGGCAATTTGGGGGCGCGCGAGATTATTATCGGCATGCCTCATAGGGGGCGGCTCAATGTGCTTTGCAATGTGATGGCAAAGCCTTATGAGGCGTTGTTTAACGAGTTTCGGGGCGGGTCGGAAAATCCGAAAAATGTGGAGGGGTCGGGCGATGTGAAATATCATCTTGGTGCGTCTTCGGACCGCTCTTTTGATGGCAATGAGGTGCATTTATCGCTGACCGCCAACCCCTCTCATCTGGAAGCGGTAGACCCTGTGGTGCTGGGCAAGGCGCGCGCCAAGCAAGACCAATATGGCGATAAGGAGCTTCGTGCCAGTGTTATTCCGCTTTTGCTGCATGGCGATGCGGCTTTTGCGGGGCAGGGCGTGGTTGCTGAGTGCTTTGGGCTGTCGGGGCTGAAGGGGCATAAGACGGGCGGCACTATTCATTTTATTGTCAATAATCAGATTGGCTTTACGACCAATCCTCGTTTTTCGCGCTCATCGCCCTATCCCTCGGATTTGGCTAAGATGGTGGATACGCCGATTTTTCATGTCAATGGTGATGACCCCGAGGCGGTTACCCATGCCGCCAAGCTTGCTACCGAGTTTCGCCAGAAGTTTTTTAAGCCTGTCGTTATTGATATGTTTTGCTATCGCCGCTTTGGGCATAATGAGGGCGATGAGCCTGCTTTTACCCAGCCGCTTATGTATAAGAAAATTAAAAGCCATCCTTCGGTGACGAAAATCTATGCCGATAAGCTCATCAGTGAGGGCGTTATTGAGGAGGGGCAGGCAGACGAGATGCGCTCTGCCATTCGGGGGCAGATGGATAAGGCGTTTGATAATGCGCCCCATTATAAATCCGAGCGTGCTGACTGGCTGGACGGCAAATGGGCGGGGCTGGAAAAGAAAAAAGAGGATAAGTTTATTCGGGGCAAGACTTCCATTTCGGAGGCGGAAGTCAAAGCCATTGGCAAGGCGCTTTGTCATATTCCCGAAAGCTTTGCGCCCCATAAGGGGATTGAGCGTTTTGTGGAAAACCGAAAAAAGATGTTTGCGGGCGAGGCACTCTTTGATTGGTCAACTGCCGAGGCGCTTGCTTTTGGCTCGCTGCTTTTGGAGGGACACCCGGTGCGCCTTTCGGGGCAGGATGTGGAGCGGGGGACTTTTTCGCAAAGGCATAGCGTCTGGATTGACCAGCAAAATGAAACCCGCCATACGGCACTGCGCCATATTGATAAGAAGCAGGCGCATTTTGAGGTGGTCAATTCCATGCTTTCCGAGTTTGCGGTGCTCGGCTTTGAATATGGTTATTCGCTGGCGGAACCCAATGCGCTGGTGCTGTGGGAGGCGCAATTTGGCGATTTTGCCAATGGGGCGCAGGTCATGATTGACCAGTTTATCGCCTCAGGGGAGGCGAAATGGTTGCGGATGTCGGGGCTGGTATTGCTGTTGCCCCATGGCTATGAGGGGCAGGGTCCGGAGCATAGCTCGGCTAGGCTGGAGCGGTTTTTGCAGCTTTGTGCGGAGGAGAATATGGTCATTGCCAATTGCTCAACGCCTGCCAATTATTTTCATATTTTGCGGCGCCAGCTAAAGAGGAACTTCCGAAAGCCGTTAATCTTGATGACACCGAAATCGCTTTTGCGCCATAAGCAATGTGTGTCCCCGCTGAAGGATTTTACCAATAAAAGTAGTTTTCATCGTGTGCTGGTGGACGGCGAGGAGAAGGAGCTGGTTTCTGATGATAAGATTAAGCGGGTTATTATTTGTTCGGGTAAGGTGTATTATGACCTTATTAAGGCACGTAAGGAGGCGAAAATTAAGAATGTATATGTTTTGCGGCTTGAGCAATTTTATCCGTTTCCGCAATCGGCGCTCTCAAGGGAGGTTAAGCGGTTTCCTGAGGCGCAGATTTTCTGGTGCCAGGAAGAGCCAAAAAATATGGGTGCATGGAACAGGATGCGCATCTATATTGAAGCCATGCTGAAAAAAGATACTATGAAACATTGCGCCTTATCCTATGCTGGCAGAAATGCCTCCGCCTCGCCCGCAACGGGGCTGATGAGCCGATATGAAAATGAACTGCAAAGCCTGCTCGCCCAAGCGCTGGGCACGGGCAAAGGGGAGTAAGCCATGAGCATTGAAATTAAAGTGCCGCAATTGGGCGAAAGTGTCAGCGAGGCAAGCATTGGCAAATGGTATAAAAATATCGGCGAGGCGTTTGCCGTGGATGAGCCGCTGGTGGAGCTGGAAACCGATAAGGTCAGCGTGGAAGTGCCAGCGCCCAAAGCTGGGGTGCTAACCGAGATTCTTGCGAAAGAGGGCGATGTTGTGGAGGTTGGGGCATTGCTTGCGAAAATGGAAGAGGGGGCGGCGCCCGCTAAGGCGCAAGCGCCGAAGGCGGCAACGCCAGAACCAACACCACCAGCACCAGAAGCACCAGAAGCAAAACAAGGGGAGCAGGTGCTTTCGCCTGCGGTGAGGCGGTTGGTGGAGGAGCATAATCTTGACCCCGCTCAAATCCCTGCCAGTGGTAAGGGGGGGCGGTTATTAAAGGGGGATGTGTTGGCGGCGACGCAATCGCCAAAAGTGACACCGCAAAGCGTGGCATCGCAAGGCTCGGAAGAGCGGGTTACGATAAGTCGTATGCGGAAGACCATTGCGGAGAGGCTGAAGGCGGCGCAGAATACTGCCGCTATTCTGACTACGTTTAATGAGGTGGATATGAGCCATGTTATGGGTTTGCGTAATCAGTATAAGGAGGATTTTGAGAAGAAGCATAATGTTAAGCTCGGCTTTATGAGTTTTTTCGTGAAGGCATGTATTGCGGCACTTCATGATTATCCTGCTGTTAATGCGTCTATTGAGGGCGATGAGATTGTCTATCGCAATTATGTTAATATGGGCGTGGCGGTTGGCACCGATAAGGGGCTGGTCGTTCCTGTTATTCGTAATGTGCAGAGCTTGGGCTTTGCTGAGATTGAGAAGGCGATTGCTCATTTTGGCAAAAATGCGCGCGAGGGCAAGATTGCTTTGGAGGATTTGCAAGGCGGGAGCTTTACCATTTCTAATGGCGGGGTTTATGGCTCTATGCTTTCTACGCCTATTCTCAACCCGCCGCAATCGGGGGTGTTGGGCATGCATAGTATTACGGAGCGTGCCATGGTGGTGGAGGGCGAGATTGTCGCCCGCCCCATCATGTATCTTGCTCTTTCCTATGACCACCGCCTGATTGACGGCAAGGAGGCGGTGGGCTTTTTGGTGCGTGTCAAGCAATGCCTTGAACACCCCGCTCAGCTATTATTGGATATTTGAGATGGCAGAGCAATTTGATGTGATTATTATTGGCAATGGACCGGGCGGCTATGTCTGTGCCATTCGGGCGGCTCAGCTTGGTATGAGGGTTGCTTGTATTGATAAGCGTGCTGTGCCGGGTGGGACTTGTTTGAATGTCGGGTGTATTCCGTCTAAAGCTTTGCTTCATGCTTCTCATCTGTATACGGAGCTTTCTTCCCATGCTCCGAAAATGGGGATTGCCGCAAAGCCTCAGCTCAATCTCAAGGCGATGATGAAGTTTAAGGAGGAGGGCGTTAAGGGTAATACGGAGGGGGTGCGCTTTTTGCTCAAGAAGAATAAGATTGAGGATATTATCGGCACGGCGTCTATTCCTGCTGTCGGAAAGGTGGAGGTGGCGAGCGGGGAGGGTAAAATAAGGAAGCTTAGTGCCAAGCATATTATTATCGCTACCGGCTCGGTGATTTCCCGCCTTCCTAATGTTGAAATTGATGAGAAGCAGATAGTCTCCTCTACCGGTGCGCTGTCGCTTGCGAAAGTGCCGAAAAAAATGCTGATTATTGGCGGCGGTGTTATCGGGCTGGAGCTTGGCTCGGTATGGCAGAGGCTGGGGGCGCAGGTTAGCGTCGTTGAGTTTCTGCCCCATATTGCGGCGGGTATGGATGGCGAGCTTGCCAAGCAATTTGAGCGTATCTTAAAAAAACAGGGCTTCGCCTTCAAGCTATCCTCCAAAGTAAGTGCGGTGAAAAAAATGAAGGCGGGGCTGCAAGTGTTGATTGAGCCTGCTTCGGGGAAGGGCAAGGGCGAGAAGGTGATGGCGGATGTGGTGCTGGTCGCCATTGGGCGGGTGCCGTATCATGCGGGGCTTGGGCTGGAGGCGTTGGGGGTCAAGCTTTCCAAGCGTGGTGAGATTGAGGTGGATGGGCATTTTCAAAGCTCGGTGGCGGGGATTTATGCCATTGGCGATGTGATTACGGGTCCGATGCTTGCCCATAAAGCCGAAGATGAGGGCGTGGCGCTTGCCGAGCATTTGGCGGGGCTGCCTGCCCATGTCAATTATGATGTTATTCCCTCTGTCGTTTATACCGAGCCGGAGCTTGCCTCGGTTGGTAAGACGGAGGAGCAGTTAAAGGGTGCCAAAATAGACTATAGCATTGGCAAGTTTCCCTTTACCGCCAATGGGCGGGCAAAGGTCAATGGCACCACTGACGGGTTTGTGAAAATCCTCGCTTGTGCGAAAACTGACCGTATTTTGGGGGTGCATATTATCGGCACCAATGCCGGTGAGCTTATCGCTGAGGCTTGTGTCGCTATGGAGTTTGGGGCGTCTGCTGAGGATATTGCGCGTATTTGTCATGCGCACCCGACCCTTTCTGAAGCGGTGAAGGAGGCGGCGCTCGCCGTGGATAAGCGTCCTATTCATATGTGATGAAGTCTTTTATTCTTCCCGATTTGTTGGAGAAAAATCTGCCCCTTATCTTTATCGGCACCGCCGCTTCTGCCCGCTCGGCGGAGGAGCAGGCTTATTATGCTCATCCCGGAAACCGATTTTATCGCACGCTTTTTGCTATTGGGCTTGTTCCCACGCTTATTGTTCCTAAAGATTTTCCGACCCTTTTGAACTATGGGATTGGCTTGACCGATATTCATAAAACGCAATCCGGTGCCGATAGCGCGCTTCGCCATGATGGGGGGGCGGTGCAGGAATTGCGGGAGAAGATTATCGCCTTTCAGCCCGAAACTATCGGCTTTACCAGCAAGACGGCTGCCGCATGGTTTTATGGAAAAAAGACCAGCAGTCTTTTTTCTTATGGGAAGCAGGGGGATAATATTGGCAGTGCGCAGGTTCATATTCTGCCCTCGCCGTCGGGGCGGGCGGTTGCTTATTGGGATATCAAACCTTGGCAAAAACTGGCAATTGCGGTGCGGGGCGAATCTCTTTATAATCAGTGAAAATTTTCGGGAAGAATACAAAATGGCTCTCATAACTCTCCGCCAGCTCCTCGACCACGCCGCCGAGTGCGGCTATGGCATGCCCGCTTTTAATGTCAGCAATATGGAAACCGTGCTCGCCATTATGGCGGCTGCTGATAAAACCGATAGCCCCGTTATTCTGCAAGCCTCGCGCTCGGCGAGGGGGTATGCTTCTGATGTCATGCTGGCGCATATTTTTGCCGCCGCTATGGAGAAATATCCGCATATTCCAATCTGTATTCACCAGGACCATGGGAATAATCTGGAGACTTGTCGGAGTGCCATCGCCAATGGGTTCTCCTCCGTCATGATGGATGGCTCGCTGGAGGAGGACGCCAAAACGCCAGCCTCCTATGAATATAACGCCGCCATCACCGCCAAAACCGTGGCGCTCGCCCATGCAGGCGGCGTCTCGGTGGAGGGCGAGCTTGGCTGCCTCGGCTCGCTGGAAACGGGCGAGGGCGAAAAGGAGGACGGGCATGGCTTTGAGGGCAAGCTCTCCAAAGATATGTTGGTGACCTCGCCTTTGGAGGCGCACCAATTTGTCGCCGACACAGAAGTGGATGCGCTCGCTATCGCCATCGGCACCTCGCATGGGGCGTATAAGTTTTCCAAAAAACCCGAAAGCGATATTCTGGCTATGGAAACATTGAAGGAGATCCACGCCGCCCTTCCTCATACTCATCTGGTCATGCATGGGGCAAGCTCGGTTTCGCAGGAGGTGCAGGATATCATCAATCAAAATGGCGGAATGATTGCGCAGACTTTTGGTATGCCGCTGGAGGAGATTGAAACGGGGATTAAAAATGGCGTGCGCAAGGTCAATATTGATACGGATATTCGTATGGCAAGCACGGCGGCGATACGGCAATATTTTTCCGAAAAGCCTGAAAGTTTTGATGTGCGCGCTTTCATGACCAAAACCATGCAGGCTACTGAAACGCTTTGTACGGAGCGTTTTGAGCGTTTTGGAAGTGCGGGGCAGGCGGTCAAAATAAAACCGATACCGCTCGCTGAAATGGCAAAGTGGTATAAAGATAATAAAAGCAATGCCCCGCAATAAGCCGACATTAGCCGAGTTTCTAAATGCCAAAACCGTTGCCGCAAGCCTGCAGGAAGCCTTATTCGCCATAGCTGAAGCAGGCTGTGATATTGCGCTTGCGATAAGGGGGGCGGAGCTTGCTGATATGGTGGGTGAGGCTGGCGGGGTTAATGTGCAGGGTGAGGGGCAGAAAAAGCTGGATGTTTTTGCCAATGATATTTTTTTGGCGCATGGCAAAAAAGCTTCGGTGTTTTCCGCTATGGTTTCGGAGGAGATGGAGGATGCATTGCGGCTCTCTAAAGCGGGAAAATATGTTTTGCTTTTTGACCCTTTGGATGGCTCGGCAAATAGTGATGTTCATATGCCGACAGGGTCTATATTTTCAATATTGCCTGCGGGGGAGACTATGCTTCTTGCGGGAAGGGAGCAGATTGCGGCGGGATATATGCTTTATGGGGCGGCAACAGTTCTTATACTGACTATTGGGGCGGGGGTGCATGGGTTCATATTGGATGAGGGGGAGAAAGTGTTTCGGTTGTTTCGCGAAAACATTAGCCTCCCCAAAAATGCAAAGGAATATGCCATTAATGCTGCCCGCGCCCCGCTTTGGGGGGAGGCGGTGCGGGGCTATATTGGGGAATGCGTGGAGCGGGGTTTTACTATGCGCTGGGTTGGGGCGATGGTGGCGGATGTCCATCGCATTCTTTTACGGGGCGGGGTGTTTCTCTATCCCATAGATAGCGAGCTTGCCGAAAAGGGCGGGCGCTTGCGGCTATTATATGAGGCGGCGCCGATGAGCTTTATCATTGAGCAGGCGGGTGGCGCCGCTTCCAGTGGTGAGTTGCCCATTATGGATATCGTGCCGAGCTCCCTGCATGAGCGGGTGGGGGTGGTGTTGGGGGTGGCGGATGAGGTGGGGCGAATTGGCGTGAATAATTTGTGACAAAAGGGGTGGGAGGCTTTATATTGGGGGGCATGAATAGGATTTGGGGAATATTGTTGAAGCCGCGTGCTTGGGTTGCCAAGGTTTTGCTTGTGGTGCTGGTGGGCGGGTTTTTTCTGCTCGGCTTTCTGGATTATCTTGAGCCGATAAAGAGCTTTTTAAGCTCGGAGGCGCTTAGTTTTGCGATTGGGGATAAGCGGTTTTCTGCTTATCTTATTACGAAGGCTACGCTTACGATTATTCTTTTGTTTTGGTTTGCGGGGATTTTTTCTGAGATTGGCGAGCGTCGTATCAGGGAGATTAAAACCATTAAGGCAAGCAATAAGCCGCTTGCGATAAAAGTTTTTCAGATTATTGTTTACTTCCTCGCCTTTCTTATCGGGCTGGATGTGCTGGGGATTGACCTCACTACGCTCGCGATTTTTTCTGGCGCTATGGGTATTGGTCTTGGCTTTGGGTTGCAGAAAATTACTTCCAATTTCATCAGTGGACTGATTTTACTCTTTGAAAAATCCGTGGAGAAAAATGATCTCGTTGAGCTGGCTGACGGGACTTATGGGTTTATTCGCCATACTGGTGCGCGCTATACGCTGATTGAAACTTTTGACGGCAAGGAGATTATGATACCCAATGAGGAGTTTATTACTCATCATGTGACCAATTGGACTTATAGCAATAAAAGGGGGCGCGTGGAGATTAGGCTGGGCGTGTCTTATGGGTCGGATATTGAAAAGGCGCGCGCACTGATTCTTGAGGCGGCGGGGGAGCATCCGCGCTGTATTAAGGAGCCTGAGCCGGTTTGCTTTTTGCGCGATTTTGCCGATAGCTCGGTGAACTTCCTGCTGTTTTTCTGGGTGGATGATGTTACTGAGGGGCGCTATGGACCGCAAAGCGATGTCATGCGCTCCATTTGGAAAAAGTTTGGGGAGAATGATATTACCATCCCCTATCCGCAGAGGGATGTGCATGTTCGGGGTGGTGAGGGGCTAAAATAAAATGACTAGATTCTTTACAATTATATTTTTGGTGGCTTTAGTGGGGTGTTCCTCGCATAATATTCAAAAATATGGGAATATTGATAGCAGGAACAAAACCATTACTGTTCCTGCTGGAAGTAAGAGTGTCAAGGGAGACATCAAGAAGATTCTTCATGATAATGGTTGGAGGTTATTTGTTTATGGTGGTCCAGAAGTAACTGAAGTAACTGAAGCAACTATTGGAGGAAAAAAAGTAGAAACATATAATACTTTTAATACCAGATACTCTTTGCACGTTAGTTCACGCTGGCATGATACCTGCCTTAATCTTAGGTCTTATATTAGTTATGAAATCTCTATCATTGATAACAAAAATGGGTCTGAAGTAATTGCTCTTGATGGCATAGCTTGCCAAAATAAAATTGCCAAAGTATTCAGTAAAACATTGCAGGAAAATTCTCAATAATCTAACTGTTCATTTCATCACTTCCACCAAGCCATAAAAGCAGCCATCAAACCCAAAACAGCAATCAAAGTCGTTACCCAAAATTTTATAGAGTTCTTGCGATTTGCTATTCTTTCCAATTGGTCTTGCCAGCAAGTCGCAAGCGTGCGTTGGTTTAATTTTTTCTTTGGATAAAATCTCTGACAAGTATAGGTTGCCAACTCAATGAAGCCATCTTCAGGTGTAGGAATGCGAGTTAGACCGTAATTATCTCCCAGAACACTATGTAAAGTTTTTATCGTGCATGGCAATATGTAAGTTCCGTTCCCTTTGTGAGACGGTATGGTTTCATACTCAACATCATAAGATAAAACATCCCCAAGCCCTTCCGAAAAACCTCGTTTCCAGATGTTTTGAAAGCAATCAGCTTTTTCGCCATACCAATCATAGTCGCCAGTATCTTCCCAATATTCATGCTTTTCTAACTTTAAATAGGCACAGTTGAGGCAGGATTTTTTCTTGGGGTGCTTGGGGCTTGCACCATAAAATTCTTCATCACTTATTTTCTGCTTATCGCCCATATCCGAACCCTACTAAATCCTTTCATACTCATAGCGACTTTCTCCCCTAGAGGAAGCCTCTTGGAGGGGAGCAAGCCTAAAGGTAAGCCCTCTTAGAGGGTGGTGCACCTGAGAGGATTCGAACCTCTGACCTCTGCCTTCGGAGGGCAGCACTCTATCCAGCTGAGCTACAGGTGCTGGGGGGCTTGGGGGGAATTTAGACTAGTATGGGGGTTATCGCAACTGGCAAAAGGGGGGGGATAAAAAACTTTTATGGGGGGGGCTTTGGTGGCATAGTCGGTGGATGGGTAAGGTGCTTAGAAAAAAAATTACGGCGAAAAATCATTTCTATCTTATTGATGGGTCGGGGTTTATCTTTCGGGCGTTTTATGCGATTCCGTTGCTGAGCCGAAAGTCGGATGGGTTGCCGGTCAATGCGGTGAGCGGGTTTTGTAATATGATTGATAAGCTGTTGCAGGGCTTGGAGGGGGCGGATAAGCCTTCTCATTTGGGGGTGATTTTTGATGCGGGGAGCCAGAGTTTTCGCAATGAGATTTATCCTGAATATAAAGCCAATCGTGGCGAGCCGCCTGAGGAGCTTATTCCGCAATTTCCGCTTATTCGTGAGGCGGTGCGCGCTTTTAATCTGCCCTCTATTGAGATGAAGGGGTTTGAGGCGGATGACCTTATCGCTACCTATGCGCGCCAAGCGGAGAAGCTGGGGGCGAGGGTGACGATTATCTCGTCCGATAAGGATCTCATGCAGCTTGTGAGCGGGGCTATCCGCATGGTGGATAGCATGAAGGATAGGGAAATTAGGCGCAAGCAGGTTTTGGAGAAGTTTCAGGTGCCGCCAGAGCTGGTGACGCATGTGCAGGCTTTGGCGGGGGATAGCGTGGATAATATTCCGGGTGTGCCGGGAATTGGTCCGAAAATCGCTGCTGAGCTTATTAATCAATATGGTTCGCTGGAGAAATTGCTGGAAAATGCCGAGAAAATCCCGCAGCAGAAAAGGCGGGAAAACCTTATCCAATACGCCGAAAACGCTCATCTCAGTATGAAATTGGTGCAGTTGGACGAAAATGTGCCCGTTCGGGTGCCGCTGGAGGATATGGAGCTTATGGCGCCTCAGCCTGAAAAGCTGTTGAAGTTTTTGCATGAAATGGAATTTAATACGTTGAGCAAGCGGATTGCGCAAAGATTTGGGGTGGATGTTGGAATAAGTAATACTAATTCGGGGAAAGGGGGCGGTAAGGGGGGAAAGTCATCTGCCGCTAAAAAGGTGCCTCCTGCCATTGACCGTAAGCATTATGTCACGATTTATGATGCGGTGAGTTTGGAGAAATGGATAAAGCGTGCTTATGAGCTTGGGCAGTTGGCGGTGGATACGGAAACTTCTTCTTTGTCGCCTTTGCAAACCGAGCTTGTTGGTATTTCGCTTGGGCTTTCGCCCAATGAGGCTTGTTATATTCCGCTTGGGCATGTTGCGCCTTCCGAAAGAGAAGAATTGCAGTTGGAGGATAGCCCCGCTCATGAGGAGGTGCCGCCGCAAATGGATAGGGGAAAAGTGGTCAAAATGTTGAAGCCGCTTTTGGAGGATGGCAGTATACTGAAGATATGGCAGAACGCAAAATTTGATGCGCTGGTTCTCTCGCAATATGATATTCATATTGCGCCCATAGAGGATACGATGGTGATGTCCTATGTTCTCTCGGCGGGTAAGCATGGGCATGGCATGGATGAGCTTTCCAAACTTTATCTTGACCATGCACCGATTGCTTTTAAGGAAGTGATGGGGGTGGGGAGGTCCAAGAAAAAATCTTTTGCGGAGATTGCGATTGCTGAGGCTTCGCAATATGCGGCAGAGGATGCGGATATTACGTTGCGGCTTTTTCATGTTTTGAAACCCCTTTTGCGGGAGGAGAAGCTGGTGCGGATTTATGAGGGGTTAGACCGTCCGCTTATTGCGCCTCTTATTGAGATGGAGCAAAATGGTGTTAAGATTGACAGCCTTCATCTGGCGGCGTTATCCAAAGAATTTGCCAAGAAAATGAAGGCGCAGGAAAAGAAAGTTTTTGCCCTTGCCGGTGAGGAGTTCAACCTCGCTTCGCCTCAGCAAATGGGGCATATTTTATTTGAAAAGCTGGGCTTGGAGGGCAGTAAGAAGACGAAAGGAAAAGCGTTAAGTACTTCTGCCAGCGTATTGGAAGAATTGGATTTTTCTGGTCATGAGATTGCTAAGCATATTCTTGATTGGCGGGGGCTTAGTAAGTTGAAGTCAACTTATACGGACGCTTTGCCGAGCTTTATTCACCCCAAAACGGGGCGGGTGCATAGCTCTTATTCTTTGACGGGGACGAGCACGGGTAGGCTTTCTTCCAGTGAGCCTAATCTGCAAAATATTCCTATTCGTACGGAGGATGGGAGGCGTATTCGGGAGGCTTTTATTCCTGAAAAGGGGCGGGTTCTTATGAGTGCCGATTACTCGCAAATTGAGCTGCGCCTGCTTGCTCATATTGCCGATATTAAGGCGTTGAAAAATGCCCTGCATGAGGGGGTGGATATTCATGCGATGACGGCGTCCGAGATTTTTCATGTGCCGCTTGCTGAGATGACGCCCGAAATAAGGCGGCGTGCCAAGGCGATTAATTTTGGGATTATTTATGGCATCTCGGCTTTTGGGCTTGCCAATCAGCTGGGTATTGCAAGAAGCGAGGCGGGGGAATATATGGAAACTTATTTTCAACGCTTTCCGGGTATTCGTGATTATATGGAGCGGGCTAAGGAGGAGGCGCGCAAATATGGGTTTGTTACTACTCTTTTTGGGCGGCGGTGTCATCTGCCTGAGATCCGCTCATCGCAATATGTGCGGCGTGCCTTTTCGGAGCGGGCTGCCATTAATGCGCCCATTCAGGGAAGTGCCGCCGATATCATAAGGCGTGCCATGTGTGCTATTCCGCCTGCGTTGAAAAAAGAGCCGAAAGCAAAAAAGGCGAAGCCGCTTATGGTGTTGCAGGTTCATGATGAGTTGGTTTTTGAGTTGGATAAGACGCATGAAGAGTATTTTCGTAAGAAAATATGCGCTCTTATGGAGCAGGCGCCAGAACCCTTAGTCAAATTATCGGTGCCATTGGTGGTGGAGGCGCGCTCGGGTAAGAATTGGGACGAGGCGCATTAAGTAGTATTATTTAATGGATGGTTGCATAAAACTCTTTGATAAGTAATACTATATGGATAAAAATACTTCCAAAAAACTCTTGCAAAGAGGGGTGAGGGCTGGTTATATGCGGAAGTCTTTATATTAACTGTTCTGATTAAAGGAAAAATTATGCGTGTTTTGCTTGTGAGTCTTCTTGTTTTTGTGTTTTCACTGCCGGTTGTGCCAGTTTTGGCGGTTGAGGAAGAGGTGGAGGAGATTATTGTTATTGGGTCGCGGATTAAGACCAAGAATATTGAAAATCTTACTATTCCTGTGGATATTATTCCCGCGCGGGATATTCAGAGGCAGGTCGGGCTGGATATGAATAGTCTGCTGAGCCAGCTTGCGCCTTCTTATAATGTAAAAGTGGATATGATCAGTGATGGGGCTTCTGTTGTGCGCCCGCCAAGCCTCAGGGGTTTGCCGCCTGATAATATTCTTGTCGCCATTAATGGGAAGAGGCGACACCGTGCCAGTGTTATTGCTTTTTTGGGCGGTGGAATCTCGGACGGGGCGCATGGTCCGGATATGGCGACCATTCCTTCTATTGCTCTGAAGCGGGTGGAGATTTTGCGTGATGGGGCGGCTGCCCAATATGGGGCGGATGCCATTGCGGGTATTATTAATTTTGTGCTGCGCGATAATTTGGGTAGCGAGGTCGTTTTCACCACTGGACAATATAGTCAAGGCGATGGGGCGGCTTATTCTATTTCCGGTAATATGGGTGTGCCTTTGGGGAAGGGGGGTGTACTGAATATGAGCCTTGAGATTAGTGAAAATGATTCTACTTCGCGCTCGGTGCAACGCGATGATGCGCTCGCCCTTATTGCGGCGGGGAATGAGGATGTGCGCCAGCCCTATGCCCAGATATGGGGCGAGGGCGAGGTGAAGGATAATTTCAAGTTTTTTGCCAATTTTAACTATGATATAGAGGGGCATGAGCTTTATGGCTTTGGGAATGTTTCTTCGCGGACTTCTACGGGTCCGTTTTATTTTCGTAATCCCCATACCAGAGGCGGTGTTTTTACCAAAGATGGGGGGAAGAATGTGTTGGTTGCCGACTTGAGCAGTGATGGGACTTCGGGGGGCTGTCCTGCGGTGCCGATTGTAAATAATGTGCCTGATGCTACGGCGCTTGCGCAAGTTGCGAGCAATCCGAATTGTTTTGCTTTTATTCAGCGTTTTCCCGGTGGCTTTACGCCGAATTTTAGTGGGGAGGTTGAGGAATATAGTTTTGCGCTTGGGTTGAAGGGGCTGTTCAACTTTCCCTTTCTTGGCGAGTGGGAATATGACCTTTCCGCCGTTTGGGGGACGCACCAGACTGACTTTTTTATCTTTAATACCGTAAATCCTCAGCTTGTGGCTCGGCAATTGGATGTTCCTACCCGGTATAATCCGGGTGCTTATTCGGAGACGGATCTCACAATTAATGCTGATTTTTTGCGCCTTGTTGAGATGCCCTTTTTTCGTAATCCGGTCAATCTTTCTTGGGGGGTGGAATATAGGCAGGAGGAGTTTGATATTATTGCCGGTGGGGAAAACTCCTGGTTTGTTGACCCCAATATTGCCAAGCAGGGTTTTGCGGTTGGGTCTAATGGGTTTCCGGGTTTTAATTTGCGGGATGCGGGGGCTTCTAAGAGGGGGGCGTGGAGCGTTTATATTGACAGTGAGGTGAAGCTTTCTGACAAAACCGAGATGGGGCTGGCACTGCGCCATGAAAAATATGAGGACTTTGATGATGCGTTGGACGGAAAGCTGGCATTTCGTTATGAGGTTAATGAAAATGTGTTGCTGAGGGCAAGTTTTAATAGCGGTGTCCGTATACCGACAGTTGGGCAAGCCAATGTCAGAAATGTTACTACCGAGTTTGTGTTGGGCAAGCTGCTTGACCAAGCGACTTTGCCTTCTACCCATCCTATTTCGGTGCAGAAGGGGGGTAAGCCCTTAAAGGCGGAACGCTCTGAGAATCTCAGCTTTGGGATTGTTGTGCGCCAAGGGCGGGCAAGGTTCAGTATGGATTATTATGATTTTAATGTGCAGGATAGGATTGCGCTCACCTCGCCTTTGGCACTTACCGATGCCGATAAGGCTCAGCTGCTTGCCGAGGGGTTTGCCGATTCCAGTAGTTTTAGCCAAGTGCGCTATTTCACCAATGATTTTGATACCCGCACCAAAGGCATTGATATTACCTATAAGACTCCGCTTGGGCGCGGCAATAAAACCAATTTCTCCCTCACCGCCAATTGGATTGAGACAAAGGTGACCAAGCGGAATAAGGCGATTGTGGATGATGTGCGGGCGCAGCGATTGGAGGCACTTCACCCCAAGCTGCGCTATAGTGCCGCTATTACCCATGAGGGCAATGAGTGGGGCGCGCTTGTGCGGATGCGCTATTATGGACCGGCTTCTGAGGATTATCTGGAGGATATTAATTTGACGGTAGAGTCCAGCAATCATTATCTGTTTGATGTTGAGATGACGCGCAAGATACCCAGTTTGGGGAATATTAGCTTGGGGGTTCGTAATCTTTTAAATAAAAGACCCGACCGCAATCCTTATTCGGGTATTGCCGGCTCGCTTTATCCTGAATATGGTCCGTTTGGAAATGGCGGGGCGTTTTATTATATCCGTATACAGCGGAAAATGTTTTAGAGGGGTTGGTTTCTAGCCCGCTATTATCTTATCTGCGAGATGACCCATTGAATAAAGCCCATAGGTAATCATTGCCCCCATTATGATAGACCCGATGGCAATCATAAAAGATGTGAGGCTAAGAAGGTTAGGCTTTCTATTGAAATTATGTAAAGTCTTAATAGAGCCGATATAGACAAAAATAGTAAATGCCGCGCTGGCTAAAGAGAACCTCCATATTTGCTCAACCCCAAACATTGCCAATACCAAAATCAGTATACCCATTGTTGTCGCAAAAAATATATCTCCATAAAAAAGGCTATTTTCATGGGAGAAAAGATTGGAAGAATGTTTTTTATTTTTAGCCATTTTTCTCTCCTGATTTTTGAGGGGGCTTTTTCTTCTTCAAGATTCTTGAAATAATGTCTATAACAGCTCCGACAATTGTCCAGAAAAGTATAGTGACAATCAAATATTGGAAAAAGTTTGAGACTAATCTAGGCAAAATAACGCCTGCAAAAAAACCAAGCAGCACCGATGTAATCGTTCCTGCGATAATTATTGTTTTGATGGGGTGACGCTTACATAAAGAAATCATAATCTGCCTTCCTGCTTCGTGTGGTTGGGGTTATTTCTTCTTCTTCAGGATTCTCAAAATAATGCCTATAACAGCTCCAACAATTGCCCCTAAAATTATAGAGGCAATCAAATGCTCGAAAAAGTTTGAGACTAATCTAGGCAATACACCTCCTGCGAAAGCACCAATCAGCAAACCCATGATAAGTTCTGTTTTGTAACGTTTAAATAAAGAGTTCATAATCTTCCTCCTTGTTTTGTGTGGTTGGGGTTATTTCTTCAAGAGCTTTGAAAGAAAGATTCCAAAACTTGCACCAATTGCCCCTATCACTAGACCGCCAATAAAAGAATCGAAAAAATTTGTGAACAATATAGAAACCGTAATTCCTAGAAAAATACTAAACAACAAAAATACGATAATCTCTGTTTTGATAGGGTGACGCTTAAATAAAGAAATCATAACCTTCCTCCTTGTTTTGGGTAGGGTAGCATAGATTTGGTAGAGGTTCAAATCGTGCTGGCGAGGGAGCGCTAAGAGAGGGATGTTGCGTATATGCTTAAATAGATGGCATATCCGCCTATGATTATAAGAAGCGTGGCGTTAATCAAATGTAGAGGTAGCCAGATGGCGTTTTTTTCTTTGATATAGTGCTTCATGAACAGGCAGGCGAAAGTTGCTATGGCGCAAGGTATTCCTATGCCCGTACCATAAAGCTCAGTCTTAATTGCTGCCCATATTGATAAAGTTGAAAATAAAAGAAGTAAGAAATAGGATATCCAAAACTTCTTTTCGCGAAATGCTGAAAGATATACTTCGTCAAAATCATAAAATTTATTTTTACGGAGGGAAGGGGTGGGGGGATGTTTTTTGTGCTGAGCCATTTTTTCCTCCTGATTATTGCTTGAAAAATTTATTTTTCAAGAAAAACACAATTGGTAGGGAAATAGTTACTAGAAAAAGAGTTAGAAAACCAGTGCCTAAAAAGGAGATTGCTTGTGGGGGTAGGCTATCCTTTAAGAATGAGTATCGTATAAGGAGAAAGCCGAATAGACCGATTGCCGCTATGATAATTCTAAGTTTTGATAATGACATTATAGATCGCCTCCCTGTTCTATTATTATTAGGATAGTATTATTTTTGCCCTTGTGCAAGGTGTAGGGGGGTTAGGGTTTGGGGCGGGGTTTTTTGTTTTGTTTTTTGCGGATTTGTTTTTCTATGGATTCTATCATGAGACCGGCTATGTCTTTGCCGGTGATTTCTTCTATGCCTTCTAGTCCGGGGGAGGAGTTTATTTCTAGGATTTTGGGTCCGTCTTTGGAGCGGATGATGTCTACGCCTGCTACGGGTAAGCCCATGGCTTTGGCGGCTCTGGTGGCGAGGCGGCGCTCGGTGGGGGTTATGCGGACGGAGCTTGCTTTGCCGCCTAAATGGAGATTGGCGCGGAAGTCGTCGCCTTGTGCTTCTCTTTGGATGGAGCCTACCACCTTGCCGTCTATGACAAAGCAGCGGATGTCTTTGCCTTGTGCTTCGCGGATAAACTCTTGCACCAGAATATTGGCGCGCAGGCTTTTAAAGGCATTGACCACGCTTTCTGCCGCTTTATTGGTTTCCGCCAGCACGACGCCTTTGCCTTGTGTGCCTTCCAGTAATTTTATGACCAGCGGTGCGCCGCCGACGAGCTTGATAATCTCGCCCGTCTCCACCGGCGAATTGGCAAAGCCTGTCGTCGGCATGGCGATGCCCATATTGGAAAGCACCTGCAGGCTCCTCAGCTTATCGCGCGAGCGGGCAATGGAGGCATAATCATTTAGGCAGTAAGCGCCCATAGATTGAAATTGTTGGGCAATGGCGCAACCATAGAAAGTCATGGAGGGGCGGATGCGGGGTATGAGGGCGTCAACGCCGTCCAATATCTCGCCGCCGCGATAGTGAACCTCTGGATTGCTGGCGCTGATATTCATATAGCATTGGCGAATATTGACAAAACGCATCTCGTGACCGCGCTCCTCGCCCGCCTCTATTATCCGCTTATTGGAATATAAATTCTTATTGCTCGCCAAGAGTAAAATCTTCAGACCCGTCTTTTTGGGCGCAACCATATTATAATGGCGCGCAATGTCGCTCTCCTGCAACTGCCCCAGACAAAACGAGCTATTGGGGTCAATGAGAAGGCGCTCCTTCATCGCCTCCCTGCCGAGCAGCATGCGGTAGCCCATGGAATCGCGATTGGTCAGCGTCACCTCTATATCCCAGCGGAGCTTGCCCATCGTGATGGAGGTCTGTATCACATGGCGGCTCTCCTTCTCGCCGGTGGAGCTTTTCACATTGCGCTTGTCAATCACCTCGCCGATACAGCTCTGAATAATCTTGCGGTTATCCTGTATGGGGTGAATGTCAAAGCTCACCTTCTGCTTGCCGTCCTCGCGAAAAACATGAATGTTGAAGGCGTGGAGGGAGGAGGTCTTGGCGCCCGAATCAATGCGCGCCTTTATCGCAGGCAGCCCAAGCTCAGGGAGTGCACACCATTCCTCCTTGCCGATAATACTCTTTTTGCTCATGCCTCTCCTCATTTCGTTTCACAAGGCTCGCCCCTTAGGCTATAAGCTTGTAGTATGCAAAATCAAGCACATCTTCTGCAATCAAAAAGATTTCTGCCGCTTTTTATTGCCCAGTTTTTCGGCGCATTTAATGATAATGCGCTCAGAAACGGCTTTATCATCTGGTTCTTATATGACGCTTCTCGTGCAGGGGGGCTTGGGGCGGCTTCTATGGCAGCACTGGCGGCGGGGCTTTTTATCTTGCCGTTTTTTCTTTTTTCGGCTTTTGCGGGGCAAATGGCGGATGCGTTTAGCAAGGCGGTTTTGGTGCGGAGGATAAAACTTGCGGAGATTATCCTTATGCTGATTTTTTCGGGGCTTTTTCTTTGGCAGAATGTATATGCGATGCTGGTGCTTATTTTTCTTATGGGGTCGCAGTCGGCTTTTTTTGGTCCGATAAAATATAGTCTATTGCCTGAGCAGTTGAAGCCAAGCGAGCTGCTTGGGGGGAATGGGCTGATTGGGGGGGCGACTTTTATTGCGATATTGCTTGGCACTATATTTGGGGGGCTGGTGGTGGGGGGTGGTTTTGGCATATTGCTTTTTCCTGTGACGCTGATTGTTTTTGCTTCTATTGGGTGGGTGGCAAGTTGGTTTATTCCTGTGAAGCCTGCGGGGAATGAGGGGCTTGTGATGGAGAAGAATATCTTTACACAGACGATGAAAATCTTGCGCCATGCTTATGGGGAGAAAAAACGTGCCTTTACCATTATTGCTATTTCTTGGTTCTGGCTGATGGGGGCGGTTTTTTTGACGCAATTGCCGGTTTTTGCCAAAGAGATATTGGGGGCGGGTGAGGGAATTGTCGTGCTTTTTTTGACGCTGTTTTCGGTGGGCATTGCGGGGGGGGCTTTGCTTTGTAATGTTTTGTTGAGGGGGGCGGTGAGCAAGAGGCTTGCGCCTTTTGGGTGTATGGGCATGAGTGGGGCGATTGTTCTGCTGTTTATCTGCACTCATTTTTTGCCTGCTCTGCCGCTGATTGGGCTATCGCTTTTATTGTTGGCGGTTTGTGCGGGTATTTATGTTATTCCCCTTTATGCGATGTTGCAGAAATCTGCGCCCAAAGCGCATATTGCCCGTATCATTGCCGCCAATAATATTATGAATGCGCTGTTTATGGTGGGGGCGAATATGGTTGGATTGGTGCTGTTTTCGCTCCATTTTACCAGCCTTGACTTTATGCTTCTGCTCGCCATTTGTAATCCGCTCTTGCTACTCGCCATAAAAAAAATATAATCAGCCCTGCAATCCCAAAGGAGTTTCCCGATGACCGCCGCCATTAGCGTCAGAAATGTTAGCAAGAAATATAAAAACGGCTTTCATGCCCTCAAAAATATCAGCCTTGAGGTGGAAAAAGGCGAGATTTTTGCCCTCCTTGGTCCAAATGGGGCGGGAAAAACGACCCTTATCAACTCTATTTGCGGGATTGTGACGCTTTCTAGCGGTAATATTAGCGTTTTGGGGCATGACCATATTCGGGAATATCGCAAGGCGCGCAGTCATATCGGGCTGGTGCCGCAAGAGCTTGCTACGGATAGTTTTGAAACGGTTTGGAATACGGTATCGCTCACGCGCGGGCTGTTTAATAAGGCGCCAAAGCCTGCCCATATTGAAAAAGTGCTCAGGCGGCTTTCGCTTTGGGATAAAAAGGATAGCCAGGTGCGGATGCTTTCTGGCGGTATGAAGCGGCGGCTTCTCATTGCCAAGGCGCTGTCGCATGAGCCGGATATTTTGTTTCTGGATGAGCCGACGGCGGGCGTGGATGTGGAGCTTAGAAAGTCCATGTGGCGGCAGATTAAGATGCTGAGAAAAATGGGCGTGACCATTATTCTGACTACGCATTATATTGAGGAGGCGGAGGAGATTGCCGAGCGTATTGGGATTATTCGTGATGGGAAGATTATTCTGACCGAAAAGAAGAAAAATCTTATTAAAAATCTTGGCAAGAAGGAAATTATTATTCATCTGGCTTCGGCGCTTAAAACTATTCCTGCTGCTCTTAAACAATATTCTCCTAAGCTCGCCCGTAATAATCAGGAGCTTATTTTTTCCTATGACCCTGATGGCGAGGAAAGACCTGTGCAGGCTCGGCTTGATGTTCTGTATAAGAATAATATCGCCATTAAGGATATTGATACCAGAAGCAGTTCGCTGGAGGATATTTTTGTGCAATTGGTGGAGGCAAAATGAATTATTATGGGATATGGGCAATCTATAAATTTGAAATGAGCCGCACTTTTCGCACGGTCGGGCAGAGCATTTTATCGCCGGTCATCTCAACGGTTTTATATTTTATCGTCTTTGGCGCCGCCATTGGCTCGCGCATTGAAAATATTGACGGGGTCAGCTATGGCGCCTTCATCGTGCCGGGTCTCATCATGCTGACCATATTGGGGCAGAGCATATCCAATGCGTCTTTCGGCATTTACTTTCCCCGCTTCACCGGCACGATTTATGAGATATTATCGGCGCCCTTATCCTTTAGTGAGATTGCGGTGGGCTATGTGGGGGCGGCGGCTTCAAAATCGGTGCTTATCGGCTTCATCGTGCTGGCGACTTCGGGGTTTTTCGTGCCCCTGCAGATTATGCACCCGGTTTATATGGCGCTGTTTCTGCTTTTGACCTGTATCACTTTTAGCCTGCTTGGTTTTATTATCGGTATCATTGCCGATGGCTTTGAGAAATTGCAACGTATTCCGCTGCTTATTATCACGCCGCTTGCTTTTTTGGGCGGGTCTTTTTATTCCATTACCATGCTGCCGCCTTTTTGGCAGAAGGTTTCGCTTATCAATCCTGTTGTTTATCTCATTAGCGGGTTTCGGTGGAGTTTTTATGAAAATGCGGATATTCCTATTTTTATCAGCCTGATTATGATTTTTAGTTTTTTGTTTATCTGTCTTGCTGTTATCGGTTGGATTTTTAAGACGGGGTATAAGCTGAAGCAGTAGCTACTTTATTTTTTGCTATCTTTTATTAAATATTCAATAAGCTCATGAATATTGGTATAAGAGTTCGTTGCACCTGTGTTATCGGCTTCCCTTGCTATCTGTTTAGAGTGTTGTATTGCTTCAGGCATTTTCTGTTTTAGTTGTTCTGTATATAAAGTTCCATAATTTGTTTCTTTCTTATTAAATCCTTTGAATATTTCTTTGATTTCTTTTTTTACATCCGCACATTTTGGTAAAGGTTTTGCAGTGTTTTTGAAGTGTAATAAAATCCAGAACTCAAAACAGGGATTGCAATAGGTGTAGTGTAATTCTACACTTTTATGTAGCTTTTCATTTTTTATTTGTTGAATCGTTTGTTTGTAATTTTTGTGGTTGTCTTTGTCAAAAACACAATAAGCCCTATCAAATGTGTCATTTTCCCCATATCTTGTAATATCTTCATCTATAAGATCTTTTGCGTGTTTAAGAACGGAGTGGGGGTCGCTTCCACAATCCTCGCCACGAATCTCTACGCTATTTGATAATCTTAAATCCCGACAGAGTGCCTTAAAATATTCAATAGATTTTTTACTGTCCTCGCAGACGATTAATATTCTATCATGTTGTTCATTTTTATTTTGTGCTCTTTCAAAGCGGTTTTTTGGCTTAGGAGCATTGCGACCATAGCTACTCATCTAACACATGCCCAATATTAGGAAGACCACCATAACGACCCGTTAAATAACGCTTTTCAATAACTTCATTAGCCCCGCGCTCCTTAAAATCAGCAATAGGAATAAGCTTTGATTGCGCTTTTTTATCTTTTTCCATAAGCCAGATTTGTTCTTTATCCATTGTTCGCATGGCAGTGGTGTTATGTGTTGTAAATATCAACTGGGCATTGTTTTTGTTATATTTGGCTTGTTGAAACATGGAAAGAACACCTTCCAAAGCAAGGGGGTGTAAGCTACGGTGCAATTCATCTACAAACCATATGCCTCCTTTGCGTAATATGGAAAGAAGCGGTCCTGCATATTTTAATAAACGCTTTGTGCCCTCCGATTCCTCATTAAAATCAAGGGTATATTCTCCACTATCTAATCTATAGATACTGGTTAACTTGCTGCCACCTCTATATATAATATATTTTTTTAATTCTGAGGGCATATCCTTCAAGCCTTTTTTACCAATTTCTTGATTTTCCACCTGAATATCATCAAAGGATATATCCAAGCTTTTCATGAATTGGATAATCTCTTCATGTGATTTTTTACTTTCCTGGAGTTTTTCTCTAGTCATAAAATTAGCAAGGAGTGTATCTGAAGGTAGAGTATAGAGTTTCTTTTGAAACCAACTAAATGGGATTTGAAAATCTTTTGATCCTAATTGGGCAGCGGTTGATAGAAAAAGAGCATTATCACGAGTGCTTTTTCTCCATAGTGTTTTTTCCCCTTTCAGTTCTTTTTTAATAAAAGATTTTTCCGTATGGTTATGCTCATCTCTTACATACCATTTTTGAGGGCTTTGTTTTTCTCCTGATTTTGGGGTGGCATAGAGCCATTCTTTATACACTCTTTTTTTATCTATGGTAAAACCATATTGAAATAGATAGTCCTCATGAATAAAAACAATCTCAAACTCACTTGGTTGCTTTGGGGTTGTTTTTGAGAACGTAAAGGGAGTAATCTCTATTTCCTCTCCTTCCTGATAGTTTTTAGAAGAGTCGATAACAAAATCTTTAAGGAACTCTATTGCTTTAACAAGATTTGATTTACCAGAGGCGTTTGGTCCATAAATGGAAGCACTGCCAACTAGCTCAGGGGCGACTCTAAATCCTGTTTTCAATAGATGGTTTTTTCTTTGCTTGCTACTCTGTGCAACCATTGAAAATGTTTGTTGCTCCTTGATAGAGCGGAAATTTTTAACACTAAATTCTATAAGCATATTCTTTTTAACTCCCAAAAATACAAAATAGTTGAAATTTATAACATTAAATAGAAGAAATTGGAAGTATTTTCTTCAATTATCGTTTTTTGAAGGGATTATTCTATGGTTTTGAAGATGTTTTGGGTGGGGTTGTATTCGGTGAGGGTTCCGTTCTTAATGGAGAAATACCAGCCGTGGAGTTGTAGTGTGTTTTTTTCTATTGCGGTTTTTATGAAGGGGTAGGAGGTAAGGTTTTTGAGGGAGAGGAGGATGTTGCGTTCTTCTTTGGAGAAATTGTCGTCCATTTTTTTTATGGCTTGGGCGGGTTCTATGCAATGGGGGACGCATTGCCAGTCGCCTTGCAAGCCGTCCAGTGCCTTGACCGCTCCGCAGTCGCTATGCCCCAATATGATGATGTGCTTGACACCCAATCCTTGAACGCCATATTCCAATGCGCCGCCAATGCTGTCTGTGGCACCGTGCGAAAAGGGCGGCACCATATTGCCGATATTGCGGGCGGTGAAAAGCTCGCCTGCTTCTGCGCCGAGCAATAATAGGGGGTCGCTGCGGCTATCGCTGCAGGCTATCACCATGACTTTGGGGGTTTGTGCGCTGGCAAGTGCTTTATATATGCTTTCGCTTGCGCCGAAATATTTGCGGCGAAAGTTTAGGAATCCTTGTTTTAGGTTTTTTATTTCCGACATGGTTCTGCTCCTTTGGTGGCGGTAGTTTATGCGATAGAGGGGGATTGTGCAAATTGCTTTGTGGGAAATGTGCTTTTCATGCGGTTGAAAAAATGCTATGTTCCGTTCTCATTTTTAATCAAGGGAAGGTTGGTTATGTCTGATATTTTTCGTTTTACCCAAACCCCTATTCCGCCGATTAGCGAGGTCGGGGGCAAGGCGCATTCTCTTATTACTATGTCCAATGCCGGCTTTGTGGTGCCGAATGGCTTTGTCTGTGGTGCCGGATTTTTTAAGCCGTGGAATGAGCTGGTGGAAAAAAGTTCCGAATGGCACAAGCTCCAAGACGCTATTGCAAAAGAGGCGGAGTTGAGCGGGCATGTGGAGGAGCGGGAAAAAGCCTATAAGAAACTATTGGAGGAGATGCCCAATCATGAGAGCAAAAAGCTTAAAAAATATTATCAGAATATTCATCGCTTTGCGCCTTCTCGCGATACGCTGAAATATATCTTTGTGCTGATTAATCATACACTTCGTAAATTGGTGCTGAGGGATGGGGGGAAGTTAGTTGCTGCAGGTAAGATTGAAATGGTGGAGGATGTTTTCTTCTTGACCTTTGAGGAGCTTGCAGGAGGCGGGGATTTGAAAAAGCTCATTGCAAAGAGGAAGCCGTTTTTTCAAGAGGCGAGTGCCAATGTGCAAACCTTTCCCATTTTTATTGATTCGCGTGGGCGGATAGTTACGGCAGAGGCGGAGCAGGGGGAGAGCGATGACCCCAATATATTAAAGGGCAATGGTATTTCGCGTGGTGTTGTGAGGGGGCGGGTGAAAGTTCTTAAAGATCCGCGTGAAAAGAAAATTGAAAAGGGGGATATTCTTGTTACCTATAATACTGACCCGGGCTGGACGCCGCTTTTTGTCGGTGCCAGTGGTATCATATTGGAAATTGGCGCTGTGCTTCAACATGGCGGCGTTGTCGCCAGAGAATATGCCAAGCCATGCGTCGCCGGTATCCACGGCATCACCGAGAAGCTCCATGACGGGCAAGAAGTGGAAGTGGACGGCACAAACGGGATTGTAAAAATTCTGGATTAGTTTTTATCCATATTATTATGAGTGACCGCCTTACCCATATTATTCGCTTTTATGAGCTGCTTGATTGTCTTGCCGATAAAATAGGCGGGGCGCATTATCTGAAAAATTGTAATGGGGCGATGGGGTTTCCGCAAAGAGGCGTCTATTTTTTTATGGAAAAAAGCGAGGAGAGAAGGGATAGCGGCAAGGGGTTGCGCATCGTGCGGGTGGGAACTCATGCGCTGAAAAATAATTCAAAATCCAGCCTATGGGGGCGGCTTGCGCAACATAGGGGAACTATAAAAAATGGGGGTGGTAATCATAGAGGGTCAATTTTTAGACTGCTTGTGGGGCGGGCGATTATAAAAGATGGTAATGTCAGCGGTTCATTCCCGCAATGGGGGGCGGGAAGTAGTGCCGCTCGGGAAGTTCGCAAGCAGGAGCTTGCTATGGAGCAGGAGGTCAGTGCGATTATCGGCGCTATGCCGTTTCTTTGGCTTGCCATTAATGACCCTGCAAACCCTGAAAGTTTGAGAGGATATATAGAGCGCAACGCTATTGCCCTGCTCAGTAATTCGCAAAAGCAGGCGCTTGACCCTGCTTCTGCGCATTGGCTGGGAAAGGGATGCGGGCATAAAAAAGTAATCGCTTCTGGCTTGTGGAACCAGAACCATATTGATGAGCATTATGATCCCGAATTTCTAAACTATATGGAAAAGCTTATAAATAATATGGAGGGCTTCGCATGAAGATAGTTATACAATGTGCTGGTAGCAAAAATGCCTGCGGAAATTTGCGCACCGCTGAGGGGAAGCGTGTGCTTTTTGTTGCAAATCCAGATATAGCACCCCTCAGCCAAGAATATTTTTATGCAAGACCAGATGATATTTCTGATGATGCTAGGCATAGCTGGCGGGAGCGTCTGCTTGCTTATATACGCTCGGGGCAGAACCCTGACAATCTATTGCCTGCTTATCGGCTTTATAAAAATCCCGTTTATCAGAAATTGGTTGAACGCTTTGGTGCCGAAACCATATATATTGCCTCTGCGGGTTGGGGGATTATTCCTGCTGACTTTCTTACCCCTGACTATAATATTACTTTTAATAGTAGCAGGGATAAGAAATATAGTACCCGCAAGAAAAATGATTCTTATCGTGACTTTGCTATGTTGCCCGATGAGGGTGGCGATATTATCTTTTTGGGCGGGAAGGCATATTTGCCTCTGTTTTGTGAGCTGACAAAAAATTATAGGGGTAGGAAGATTGTCTTTTTTAATTCCGATACAGTGCCGCAATTGTCGGGCGGTTTTGTAGCAAGGCGCTATGAAACAGATGTGCGCACCAATTGGCATTATGCTTGTGCCAAGGATATTGTGAGTGGGAAAGTTGGTTTGTGAGGGGCTACTCGTTGGAGGGTCTGTATATTGGGGAGATTTCGTGGAGGGCTTTGGGGTCGTTTAGTATGCCACAGCGGATTAATGCGGCGCTTGCCAAGTTAAGAAACTCAACGTCTTTTTCGGGTTCTAACATGGAAGAGGGGAGAGTCTTTTTTTGTGCATAACGCCTGCAACTTTGGGCTAGAAGCTCGGCGTCATTAATATGGCTGGAGCCTTTATCGGCAGCGCTGATAAATGCCTCAAAAATCATTATTTCATTAGGCTTGGCGGTAAAGCTTTGCTCGTTTACATGCCAGGAAATATCAGGGCAAGCCGCTTTTATTCCTTTGAATAAATAGACCATAATCGGCAGATTAATGGTTAGCACTTGCGCTCCTGCGCCTGCAGACCATGGTCGTTGTCCCTCGCCCCTTCTTGCTTTTGTCGCCTCCATAATATCCTTGCGCAAAGGCACAAAAAGCGGAGCCTCAAGACCTAAAATCAGCCCGCTTTTTGGTAAAGCCGCTTGCAGATAGGGGAAAAGCGTATCAATGTCGTCGCCCGTTTTTTCGTGACCGTCGGTGTCCGTGAAACACCAACCCAAATTCCCCGCCTTTGGAGAGCCTATATCAATCACGCAAATGCTATATGTGTTTTCCAGCATAAAAAGTTTTCCTTATTCCTCCATTTGTGGCGGAGAGAGAGGGATTCGAACCCTCGAGACGCGTTAGCGCCTACACGCTTTCCAAGCGTGCGCCTTCAGCCACTCGGCCACCTCTCCTGTAAGGTGCAATATATAGAAGTGGGGGGGGTGGGCAAGGGTTTATTCATCTGTTTCGGTTGATTATCTCGCCGATTCTGAGATAGATTAAGCAAGGAGAAGGGCATGGCAAAAGAAAAAAAGTGTAGAGATAGACAAATAATGAAAAACAGAAAGCTCACAGGTATTGATCTTTTTTGTGGAGCAGGTGGCATGAGTTATGGTTTTAGCCAAGCAGGCGTAAAAATCATAATGGGACTAGATAATGATGAGGAGGCATTATCTACTTATAAGCATAACTTCTCAAACACTAAGGCGCTATTGGTAGATTTAATGAGTCCAGATAAGAATATGCTTAACTCTTTTGGTCATGTTGATTTTATTCTGGGTGGTCCTCCATGCCAAGGCTTCTCAATTGCAGGGAAGCGACTGGCAGATGATCCTAGGAACTTGCTCACCCAATCTTACTTGCATATAGTCAAGATTCTAACTCCAACATTTGTTATTATTGAAAACGTTCCTAACATTTTAAGTCTTGCGAAGGGGGAGTTTGCAAAAAAAATTATCTCTGGTCTAGAAAGCTTGGGCTATTATGTGGAAGTTCATAAGTTAAACGCTGCTGAATTTGGCGTGCCTCAAAGCAGAAGACGTGTGTTTTTTATAGGAAGTAAAAACAACATTTTACTTAATCCTTTTTTAGCCACAAGAAAATGCTTTGCCCCAATTACTACTTTTGAAGCGATATCCGATTTACCTCTATTAGAAGATAATTTAGGCGAAGAAATTGCTGAATATGAGAGCGTGGGAAAAAGTGAATATCAGAAAATGATGAGAAATGGTTTAAATATTTTATACAATCATACAGCGGTCGACCATAAATCAATGACAAAAAAAATAATTTCTATGGTTCCTGATGGAGGAAATTATAAAAACTTACCTATTGAACTACAGGCTACAAGAAAAGTTAACATTGCTTGGACAAGAATGAATAGTAAAAAACCGTGTTTTACAATTGATGCAGGGCATAATCATCACTTCCATTATAGAGCGAATCGTGTACCTACTGTTAGAGAATGTGCTCGAATTCAGTCTTTCCCAGATGAGTTTGTGTTTAAGGGAAAAAGAACAAGTCAATATAGGCAAGTAGGGAATGCAGTTCCACCTATTCTGGCTCAAAAAATAGCAGAAGCATTGATTGAGTCGAGTGAGGTAAAATGAGTTACAATCATAGAAAACAATATAGATGTCCTATTGTTAGGGGTAAGGCTATTGGTGAATTAGATGATTTATTACCAGCTTATGCTCAAATAATATCCGAAATTTGTCCATGTAATAAAGATGATTTTATATCGCGCTTTAATCAACAATTATCTAAGTCTCTTACTACAAGAACCAAAAAAACATTAAATAACCATAGAACCGAAATTGCTGGAAAGTTGTTCGGCATGTTCTACGAAAGCAATGAGAGAGTGGTTTATGCCTCTGAGAGAGCATTGAAATTGCTTGAGGATTCTGACCAGCCCGCTTTCTTCAAAGATTTATGCCTTAAATACCAATTCCCCTCCGGGATGAATAAAATTAATACAGTGAGAGATCAAATAGGTGATGGTATTAGTGTTAGACAGCTTTCATTAGTGATGAAAGTATTGATAGAAGCCGAAAGAATTAATGGTAGCCTTACGAAAGAAGAAATCGGTTATTACGTATTAAACTCATTAGATGCACTGCGGAATGATGCTTTACCAAGTGAAATTATTCAAGCAATTGCTGGTGATCGAGAGAGAAAAATTAAAAGAAAGGTGGCTAATCCAGGGAAAGCCTCTTCATACAATAATCAACATATAAATGAACAGCTGAATTTATTGGCGCTGGCGAACTGCATTATATTGGATGGAAACATAATAAGAATTAATCACAAAGAGCAGAGTTATATTAATCTTTTAGCTTCAAAGTATAATGTTTCCCCAGAGTTTGATTTTTGTCAATATAACTTATCTGCTTTTGAGCAACGAAAAAAAGCTGAAATTGACTGGGACGAATTTTTTAGCAAGCTTTCTGAGGATGAAGAAGGGGTTTTAAAAACCACTGCTGATTCTCTATGGAATATTAACCTGCCAGAAACACCTAGAGGAAAAACGGATACTATTTCATTAGGTGATGATGGTGAGGAGTATGTATATTGTTTAGAGAGAAGTCGTGTTGAAAGCAATTATCCTTATTTGGTAAATAAAATTAAAAAGCTTGGTAAAATCAGAGGGCTTGGATATGATTTGCAATCAGTATTGGCAGAAGGTGAGAATCCTGAATTTGCCAAATATATTGAAGTTAAATCTACTAAAAGAGTAACTCCTCCGTCTACAGACTTTAATGATACTATTAACCTAACTCGTAATGAGTGGATGGCAGCACAGCAGCATAAAGAAAACTTCTTTATTTACAGAGTATATTTTTCGCAAAATGAAACAAATATTTTTATAATACAAAACCCGCATAAGCTGAATGATGATGGTGTTATCTGTGCTGTTCCTATAACTTACAGGATAGAGTTTAATCATACTAGTGGAGAGTTTTATGAATCGTAATCTGGTGAAGGTTATCTCATTATTTTCAGGGTGCGGAGGTGCAGATCTTGGTTTGTTGGGTGGTTTTCATTATTTAGGAAAGAAATACGAATCATTAAGTTACAAAATTGTACATGCTTCTGATATTGATAAGAAAGCTGTTGCAACATACAATGAGAATTTTTCCCATAAATCATATGTTTGTGATATCAATGAGTTGAGCCTAAAGGGGGTTAAAGCAGATTTAATAATAGGTGGGTTTCCATGTCAGCCTTTTTCAACTGTTAACCCTACAAAAGAGCCACACAAAAGAGATTCTCAACTTTTTTGGGAAATGGCACGCATAATCCATGAGGTAAAGCCAAAAGCATTTATTGCTGAAAATGTTAAGGGGTTTTATAGGTTAAAAAAAGGCTATTACTTCAATTTAGCATGTAAAGAGTTTGAATCACTTGGTTATAATATATCCCATTCTTTACTAAATTCATCATATTTTGGCATTCCACAAAAGAGGGAGAGAATTTTTATTATAGGAGTAAGAAAAGACATTAGTAAGACTTTTAACTTTCCTGCTCCTACACATGGTGATGGACTAGAAAAGAAAGTCTCACTTAAGAAAGTGATTAAATCTTTATGGCCAGAGGACGATAAATACTTCTTTTCAGAGAGGGCTGTGCAAGGAGTGAAGAATGCTAAACCAAATATGAAAAGAGCTCTTGCGCAAGACTTAAACGATCAATGTCTAACAATAACGAGTCATTTAGCTAAAGTAAGTTTAAATTCTAGAGACCCTGTTTTGCTAGTTGATGCAGATAAAGAGTTATATAGAAGATTTACTCCTAGAGAAGCCGCAAGAATTCAGTCTTTTCCTGAGGAATTCAAATTCATAGGAAGTCAGGGTGACACTTATAGGCAGGTAGGAAATGCGATACCTCCTGTTTTAATGTGGCATATTTCAAGAGCTATTTTGTCTATCTTTATTTCTGAGGAAACGAGTTTATCTAATTCTCTTAATGTAGATAAACCAGAACCACTAGTTGCAAGCGCTTAGCCTTCTAAGGGGGTGGGCAAGGGTTTATTCGTTTAGGGGGGGGTGGCGGAGAGGGGGGGATTTGAACCCCCGATACCTCATGAAGGCATAGCGGTTTTCGAGACCGCCCCGTTCAACCACTCCGGCACCTCTCCTGGTGGTTTTGCTTGGTTTATGGGGTTATATCATATAGGGTGGGGGGGGCAATGGGTAAGGAGAGATTATGGCGAAAATTGCGCTTATTACGGGGATTACGGGGCAGGATGGGGCTTATCTGGCGGAGTTTTTGCTGGGGAAGGGCTATGTGGTGCATGGGGTGAAGCGGCGGGCTTCGCTTATTAATACGGAGCGGGTAGACCATCTTTATCAGGACCCTCATGTGAGGGGGGCGCGCTTTATGATGCATCATGGGGATATGACGGATGGTATGAATATCACGCGTATCATTCAGCAGGTGCAGCCGGATGAGATTTATAATTTGGCGGCGCAGAGCCATGTGCATGTTTCTTTTGAGATGCCCGAATATACTGCCAATGTGGATGCGGTGGGGACGTTGCGGGTGTTGGAGGCGGTGCGGTTTTTGGGGTTATCTGAGAAGACGAGGGTGTATCAGGCTTCTACTTCTGAGCTTTTTGGGAAGGTGGCGGAGGTGCCGCAGAATGAGAACACGCCGTTTCACCCGCGTAGTCCGTATGGGGTGGCGAAGCTTTATGCTTATTGGATCAGTGTGAATTATCGTGAGGCGTATGGCATGTTTGCGTCTAATGGGATTTTGTTTAATCATGAATCGCCTATTCGGGGGGAGACGTTTGTTACCCGAAAGATTACGCAGGCGGTTGCCAATATTGCGCTTGGGAAGCAGGATAGGTTGTATCTTGGCAATTTGGATGCCAAGCGGGACTGGGGGCATGCGAAGGATTTTGCGGAGGTGATGTGGCTTATTTTGCAGGCGGAGGAGGCGGATGATTGGGTGATTGCGACGGGGGAGCAGTATTCGGTGCGGGATTTTGTGGTGTTGGCGTTTAGGCATATTGGGGTGGAGTTGGAGTTTCGGGGGGAGGGGGAGCGTGAGCAGGCGGTGGTTAAGTCTTCTGGGAAGTGCAAGTTGGAATTGGGGAAGGTTGTGGTGGAGGTAGACCCGCATTATTTTCGTCCTAGTGAGGTGAGCAGTCTTTTGGGGGATGCTTCTAAGGCTCGGAAGGTGCTGGGGTGGAAGCCGAGATATAGTTTTGCGGAGCTGGTGGCGGAAATGGTGGAGAGTGATTTGAAAAAAGCGGGTGGGGCATGAATAAAAAGGCGAGTATTTATATTGCGGGGCATGGGGGGCTTGTGGGCAGTGCTATTCTGGCGGCGCTTGAAAAGGGGGGCTATGAGAATATCCTTATGCGGAGTAGTAAGGAGCTTAATCTGACCAATCAGGAGGATACGCATCGCTTTTTTGAAAAACATCGTCCTGAATATGTGTTTTTGGCGGCGGCGAAGGTGGGGGGGATTTATGCTAATAATGTGTATCGGGCTGACTTTCTTTATCCTAATGTGCTTATTCCTTTTAGCGTGCTTTCGGCGGCGCAGAAATATGGGGTGAAGAAGCTGGTTTTTATTTCTTCTGCTTGTATTTATCCTAAAGACCCGCCGCAACCGATAAAGGAGGGGGCGTTGCTGACCAGTCCGCTGGAATATACTAATGAGCCTCATGCCATTGCCAAGCTTGCCGCCAATAAATTATGTGAAGCCTATAATTTGCAATATGGCACGAATTTTCTTATCGCTATGCCGAGCCAATCTTTATGGTATTCGGGATAATTTTGACCTTGAGACTTCCCATGTTCTGCCTGCTCTCTTTCGCAAAATATATTTGGGGCGTGCTTTGGAGGGGGGCGATTGGGGGGCGATTGCCAACGATATTGCCCGCTATCCGATGAAGGGTTTGGGGGGGAATGCGTCTAAAGAAGAAATGCTGAAAGTGCTTGCTGAGAACGGCATTGAGCAAGGGGAAAGCGGGGTTTCGGTCACGCTTTGGGGCGATGGTACGGCAAAGCGTGAGTTTTTATGGGCGGGCGATTTTGCGAAAGCGGCGCTGTTTCTTATGGAAAAAATTAATTTTGGGGACTTGCATGAGGGCGGTAGCTGAGGTTAGAAATACGCATATTAATATCGGCTCCGGTGAGGAGTTGAGCATTAAGGCGCTGGCATTGCTGATTAAGGATGTTCTTGGTTTTGGGGGGGCGGTTTGCTTTGATGCTGACAAGCCCAATGGGGTGATGAGGCGGTTTATGGATATTGAAAAAATGACTACGCTAGGCTGGAAGGCGGAAACGCCACTTAAAAAAGGTATTGCAAAATTAGCAGAAAGATATGGTGTATAATGAGTGTTCCAAAGGTTTCTATCATCACTGCCAGTTTTAATCTTGTCAAAGAGGGGCGGGATAAATCTTTTCAGAAGCTTTGTCAATCTGTGCAGGAGCAGAGCTATGATAATATAGAGCATATTATTATTGATGGCGGTTCGGAGGATGGCTCGCTGGAGATGATTAAGGCTTATGCGGAGAAATATAAAAATGTAAAAATGTTTTCCAAAAAGGATAATGGTATTTATCAAGCCTTTAATCGTGGATTGCGAAAAGCGGGGGGAAAATATATTCTTTATATTGGCACGGATGATTTTTATCATGATAAGGACGGAATTAAGCGGGCGGTTTCTGCTATTGAGAGGCTTGGGGTTGATGGGGTTTTTTCGCAAGTTAGGGTGCTAAAGCCTTTGGGAGAGATGTTTATGCACATACCCCGTTTACACTCTTTGCTCCGCCATATGTCCATTTCGCACCCTTCCTTATTACTGACAAAAAAAGCCATTATGGAGCAGGGCGGCTTTGATGAGAGCTTTGCCATTATCAGTGATTATAAGCTGATTTTTGATCTTTTTCTTGGCGGTTATCAGCTCAAGCGCATTGATAATGATTTTGCCAGCTTTGTTGCTTCGGGTATTTCTTCCAATAGTGAGGCGGTGGCAGAGGAGTATGACCGCTTTCATAAAGAGCGTTATGGGAAGTATAAAAACTATAGCCGTGATGAATGGTATCGTTTCAAAAAAAGGCGGGTTCTGCCCCTTCCCATTAGCTTCGGGATTATGAGGGATAGCAGTTTGCGCCCCTTTATCCGATGGGTCGGCTTTTGTCAGGCTATTCGTACACTGCGGAAAATGGTTTTGCCTTTTTCTATGCGCTCGCTTCGGAAAAAAATAAAAGGGCGCTAGACGCCTTCGCAGCTGGGGTTGGTGGCGGTGGGGTTGTGGCTTATCGTATTGCTAAAGCGGGGGAAGAATAGGGCGCTTTCGGTAAGGGTCACATCGCCCATGAAAAAACTTGATAACAGACCTTGATAAATATATATGGCTTCGGCAAAAACGATATGGTCGCCATCACTTATCGCCGTGGAGGTGGGCAGGATGTCAAGCTCCGTTCCAACCGCGTGACCGCCGCCCGTGCCGGTCTCTCTTGACCAGACGACTTTGCCTTTCGTATTGCTCGCCTGCATTTCCAATACGCTGATGGTGAGCTTGACCGCCCTCAGATTGATGGGGGCGGCTCCTGCGCGCGCCGCATCCGCAATCATCGCCATATAGCTGTTATTCACGCTCATGCAGCGCGAGGTGATATCCGCCGCCGTCTCGGCTACGCGCGCAAGGCGGTAATTCATCCGCAAAAGCTGGACGATGTCCACCAGACCTAGAAAAATTACCAGTAATATCGGCGCAATGAGGGCGAACTCAACCGCCGCTATGCCCTTTTTGCAAAACCATAGGCGTAGCATTAAAAAGGCTCGTTCTGAAATACTATCGTGCTTGCCAATACATGATAGCCGGCACTGCCGCTGGTTTCTAAGAACTTGCCTGCAGGCGAGAGGAGCTTCCATTTATATTGGGCGCGCAATATCATAATCTGGCTGGCATTGCCTAAGGTAATTGTGCCGCCGCCTTCGGAAAGAGTGGCTAGGGTTGGGGTGTAGGGGCGGAGGTCTAGGGTTAGCCCGTCGGGGCAGTCTAGTATCACGCTGATGTAATCGCATAAATTATCCGAAACAGTGCCGCTATCCTCGCTGCTGATAGTGCCTAGGCGGACATCGCGCACAATATTATGCAGACCCGCCTCCAATATTTGCGAATTGATGAATACCACGCCGACCTCCAATAGCGCAAAGAGCATGGTGAAAAAGGGTATCGCTATCAGCCCGAACTCAACCGCCGTCGCCCCCTTTTGGGTGCGCAATATCCTGCTTTTTGCTCGCCTCGCCATTGGCGCAGGATAAAGGGGCTTTATGAATAAAATGAAAATATCGGCATTTAATTTTTATTAAGTTTTTCTCGGCACTCTTGCTTGCATGTGTGGATTTTTGAAAATGCTGGGGCGAGATAGCGGTGCGGTGGCGGTGATTTTTGCCATTGCGCTGCCCGCTATTTTGACGCTTTCGGGGGTGGGGGTGGATCTGGGGCGGATTTATGTTGTCAATTCGCGTATGCAGAACGCTCTGGATGCGACCGCTCTTTATGTCGCCAAGCATGCGCAGGGGTTTAGCTCGTCTACTTCTGTGAGCGAGCGCAATGCGCTTTTGATTGAGGGGAATAAGTTTTTTATCGCCAATTATAAAAATCAGAATATCGGTAATCTGGATAGCACCCCAAAAATTGGCGAGGCGCCGCTGCCGATTATTACGATTTCTACTTCAGACCAATCGGTGCATGTTGAGTTGGATGTTAGTGTTAGGCTTACTTTGCTTGCCGCTTTTGGTGATATGGTTTCCGACTTTACTCTCACCGCCAAAGCGGGGCAGACGCCGCCTTTTTCGTTGGAGGTTGTGATGGTGTTGGATATTACCGGCTCTATGTCTAGAAAGGCGGACGCATCGGATAGTATCTCAAAGCTGGATGCGCTTAAAGTCGCCGCCAAAGACCTCGTCAATCAATTGCTCGTCAGTGAGGCGGGGGCGCATGTCAAGATTGGTATCGTTCCCTATTCGCAAAATGTTAAGCTGGGGCATGCGGTTAATTATACCAGCGAAAGTAATTTTCTTGCGAAGTCGGAGGCGCAGTGGTTGGATGTTTCCGCCTCCGCAAAATATCATGGGGTCTATATGTCGCAGGCGGATGTGAGCGGCACTAATCTTTTTGCGCTGTGGGGGAAGCTCGTAAAGGGGGATAATTATTGGGGCTGGAGCGGCTGTGTGGAGGCGCGCCCTGGCAATCCCGCTTGGGGCGAGGCGCGGCTGGATGAGCTGGATACGCCGCCGACTGCGGGCGTTGTCAATAGCTATTGGGTGCCGTATTTCCAAGCCGATGAGCCTGATATTAAGGGGTCGGCGACTTCCTATTTTCAGCATAGCTATTTGGGTGATTTTGAGGATGGCTATGTGGGCGATACGGATATGGAGGCGCGCCTTAGAAACTTTGGAAAATATGCGGGGCAGAGTGTGCACTCCCTCAACCTGCTTGGAAAATGTTGGAGCTGGCTGCCAAAGGTGCAGCCGCTTACCAATGAGAAAAATATTTTAATCAGTACAATTAATGGTTTGTTTGCGGGCGGTGCCACTATCATACCGTGGGGGCTTGTTTGGGGGTGGCGGCTCATATCGCCGGGCGCACCCTTTACGGAGGGGGCGCCTTATACTCAGGATAAAAATATTAAAGCGATTATCCTTATGACCGATGGCGCAAATGGGGCAAAGGCGCTGACTGCGCTTGGGTCTAATTATGAGGTTTATGGGTATAAAGACCATAATCGTTTTCAGCATGCCAATCTTGAAGATAAGGATATGATGAATCCAAAAATGATTCGGATTTGCGATAATATTAAGGCGACGCCGGGAAACTCTATTCGTCTTTATACGGTCGGATTTGGTATATCGCTGCTTAGCGATATCAATAGAGAGCTTATTGAGGGCTTGCTGAAGGAATGTGCAAGCAGTGAGGCGCATTATTATGAAGCCGCCTCCAGCGGGGCGCTGGTGGAGGCATTTACCCAGATTGCAAACTCGCTTTCTAAGCTGCGCCTTGTGGAATAAGTGCCGCTAACGCCTTTGCTGGCGCGATATTTGGCGGATGGCTCCCTGTTGGGAAATGTTTTTGGTGAAATTTTCTTGACCATCAGCCGCATCAATCATCGGCACGCAATTGGGGGTGCAGTGATAGCTCTGCTGCTTATCGCCCGCCCAATAATTGACCTGGGCGCCGCCCGCCTCCACGACATTGATGGTGGTGGAAAACAAAACCGCTCCCCGCTCATCAAGACCAATCATGTCGCTGGCACCATAAGCACGTGCACTGATTATCAGCATGTTTTCAAGCTCGGTATTGACGCCCATTATGGAAGGGTCGGAAATGATGAGGCTGGCGGGCTGCTCCGCTATGCGATATAGCAGGCTGCTATTCATGTCAATTTGCAGAATCTCGGATTTGGAAAAAGCGGAAGCGGGTAGGAGAAAAAAAGCGGCGGCGAAAAAAATGAGGGGGAGTTTCATCATCATATCCTTATGGCTGGGGTGGGTGGGCTGACCAGTAAAAGGCAGAAAGGTAAAGGAAAGGAAAATGGGCGGGTTGTTGCAAGGCGTGGTGTTAAGGGTTTATTGAGGATAAGTGCTTATGAATGGTGCCATGAATATTTCCTCCGCTTTTTCTTTTTTGTTTTCGGGCTTTCTGCCTATGATGCTGGTGTTGATTTCTTTTTTTGATTTGCTGAAGCTTCGGATTCCAAACCTTGCTATTCTTGTTCTGCTGGGGGCGTTTCCGTTTTATGGGCTATGGGCGGGGCTGTCGGCTTTTGATTTTCTTATTCATTTTGCGGTGGCTTGTGGCTGTTTTTTTGCTTTTGCGGTGCTTTTTTATTGTCATATTATGGGGGGCGGGGATGTTAAGCTTATCGCTGCTATTGCTTTGTGGCTGGGGTTTCCGCATGTTTTTCCCTTTCTGCTTGCTACGGCTTTGGCGGGCGGCGGGCTTGCTGTTTTTTCGCTTTTGTTTCGCATTGCGCCCGACTATTGGCTCTCGCCTTTTGCGTTTTTGGTAAAGCTCAAAAAAAGATGGCGGCATATTCCCTATGGGATTGCCATTTCTATAGGGGGCATACTGACATTTTATAAAATCACCATCGCTTCATAAAATCATCGCTCTCCATTAACCAATCCTTGACCCATTTTTGGTGTGATAGGGCAGAAAGAAATTAGAAAGGCTCACCCGCTCATGAAACAATCCAGAACCATTGTGCTTGTTATCGCCTTGCTTGCCGCTTTGGGTGCAGCGTTTTTGGCAACCAGCTTCTCCAATAGTCCTGCCCCTGAGGGCAATGTCGCTGAGCTTGCTGTTCCCAGTGATAAGGTTTTGACTATGGCGCGCGCTCTTAATCCGGGCGAGCGTTTGCGCGATGGCGACCTTATTTGGAGTGAGTGGCCTGCCAATATCATACAAAAAAGTTTTATCACGCAGAAAAAATCGCCCAATGCCGCTCAAGTCTTTTCCAATGCTTTGGTACGGGGTAGTTTTTTTAAGGGCGAGCCGTTTTCGCCAAGCAAGGTCATTAAGGAGGGCGATGCGAGCTTGATGGCGACCATATTGCCGATGGGGCTTCGGGCTTTTTCTATTAAGGTGTCGCCGGAAAAGGCGGTGTCGGGTTTTATTCTGCCCAATGACCGCGTGGATGTGCTGCTTTCCAAAGGCGGGAATAATGGGCGGAGTCTTTTTGGCGGCGGGCAAAGCACGACTATTTTGCGCAATATTCGGGTGCTTGCCATTGACCAGACCTTTTCGGGAACAAGCAGTGCCAATAAAATCGGCGAGCGTGTGACCCTTGCGCTCACCTCCTCGCAAGCGGAAATGTTGGCGCTTGCTCAGCTTAGCGGCTCTATATCGCTCGCCTTGCGCTCGCTGGAAGATATTGCCGCTGGCGGCAGCGAAAAGCCGTCTTCCCTATTGCTTATCCAAGCGGGTTTTGGCTCCTATGCTCATGTGAAGGGGGCGGAATAATATGGCGATGCGTTTTGGAAAATATAGCCTGCTGGTTTTTGCCGCTTTGCTTTTTGCGCTTTCGGTTGAGGCGAGTGAGCAAAATATTGAGGTGCAGCCGGGGCGTGCCGCTATCATTGAGCTTGCTGAGCCGGTTAAGGATATGCTGGTTGCCAATCCTAAAATTGTGAAGGCGGTGCTTAGAAATAATAAGCGCATTTTTATTCTCGGTGAAGAGGCGGGGCGCAGTAATATATTCTTTTTTAATAAGGCGGGTAAAAAGTTTCTGACGCTGAATGTTATTGTTGCTCATGACCTTGCGGCTTTGCGCAAAACTATTCATGAGTTTTTTCCCAAAAAGGAGATTGAGGTCTCCATGATGGGGACGAATATTGTGCTTGCGGGTAAGGTGGAAAATGCCACCCTCGCTGCCAAAGTGCAAAATCTTGCGGCTAAATTGCTGGGGGACAAGGAAAAAATTATTAATATGATGGAAATTACCCGCTCTGAGCAGGTCATGCTGAAAGTGACCATTGCTGAGGTGGAGAGGAATACGATTAAGCAGCTTGGTATTAATCTTGCCGCTCTTGGCAATGGTAAAAACTTCATTGCCAATGTCATTACACGGAATAGTTTTCCTATTGCCGCTCAGGCTTTGGGTGGGCTTAGTATTGCGGGGACTTATGATACTGGCTCGGAATGGTCGCTCAGCCCGACCATACAGGCTTTGGAGCGGGCGGGGGTGTTGAAAACTTTGGCTGAGCCGAACCTCACTACCATATCGGGGGAGAAGGCGAACTTTCTTGCGGGCGGGGAGTTTCCCGTGCCTACTGGCTCAAGTCAGGCGGGTGAGGTGCAGGTGAGCTTTAAGCCGTTTGGGGTCGGGCTTAGTTTTCTGCCAACCGTGCTTGGCGATGGTAGGATTAATATTCATGTCAGCACCGAGGTGAGCGAGCTTTCGGCATCGGGGGCGTTTTCATTGCCGGGCGGGCTTTCGGTGGTGGGCGCCAATGGCACCATTTCCAATAGCGTCGGGCTGACCATCCCCGCTATCACGGTGAGGCGGGCGGATACGACCGTGGCATTGCCCTCAGGCGGCTCGCTCATGATTGCGGGGCTGCTCTCGGAAAGCACACAGCATAATATTGAGGGCGTGCCGGGCTTGAAGGATCTTCCTATTTTGGGAACGCTTTTCCGCTCGCGCGATTTTCAGAATAATGAAACCGAGCTCGTTATCATCATCACGCCCTATATTGTGAAGCCCGCTAGTGCCAATAAACTTTCTAAGCCGAGCGATGGGTTTATTCCCGCCGGCGATATTGCCGCCAATTTTTGGGGCAAGCTCTATAAAACCTATAACCCCAATGCCGCCAATAAAATGAAAAAACCAAATGGACCGCTCGGCTCCATCATTCAGTAAAGGAAAAAATATGAAATCAGTTTCTATACTGCCTATCGCTCTTATCTGCCTGCTCGCTCTTAGTGGATGTGTTTCCTATAAGGGGGCGGCTTTGTTTCAGAAAAAATCCGATATGGGATTTATTGAGACGCAATATATTGAGGAGCGGCTGCTCATTATGGAGGATAGTATTGCTCAGGGTGTTGAGGGCAAGCTCAAGGCGCAGATGCAGGTTTTTGCGGGGCGGTTTAGGGAAACGGCTATCTCGCCCATCACGCTTAGCCTTTCCAGTCACTATGCTTATCTGCGGCAACCCTTATTGGCGGTGCTGAAAGAAAAGGGGATTGCTCATAGTGAGATTGTGATGGAAAGCTTTGCCGCTTTGCCGGAGCCTTCTTATGGGGAGAAACCAGAAGTGGTAGAGCCAGTTGCGGAAGTTGAGGGAGAAACAGAATATCTTACGGAGGCGGATATTGGGTGGGGGTATAATTGGAAGGGTAATGCGGAGCGTAAATCTTCGCCCGTTACCAAAATGACGCAATTTGCTCAATCCTTGCAAAAGCGTAGCCCAAGCCTTTTTGAAGAAGAACGGGTTGTTGAGCTTGCCCCGCAGCCCATTGCCATTATCAGCTATGTCGGCGTGCAGATGGAGGCGGAAAATTGTCAAAATTGGAAGCAGGGCTTTGCTAATCTTCATAGTCCCAATTTCGGCTGTAGCCTACAGAGTAATCTGCTCGCTCAAATTGATGACCCGCGTGACCTTATCCGTATGCGGAAAATGACGGCGGGCGATATTATTCGGCAGGTCAATGTCATTCAGGAATATGGGAAAGGCGGCGACCCGACCTCTGATGCCGCAAATCTGGTAAGTGCAGGAGGCGGCGTAGCGGAATAATGAATACTACACCCACACAGGAGAAAGTGCCACAGGTGCAAGAAGCACAGGAGACACAAGCACCAGAAGTGCAAGCACCGGCACCGCCAGCACCAGAGGCACTAGTGCCTGCGGCACCGAGCGGGGAGCAGAAGGGGGGGCTTCATCCGGCACCTCGTATTTTGATTGATGCTTTTGCGGAGACGGAAGAGGGGGCGGGGTATTTGCAGGCGCTTGCCAAAGACAGGCATTTGCAGCGGGCTAAGGTCAATATTCATATGGGCGGGATTACGGCGGCGCAAAATAATTATGCTTCGGCGCCCTCCGCCTCATTGCTGATATTGGAGACTAAGCTTTCCAAAGAGGAGATGTTTGCCGAGCTTGAAAAACTTTCCGCTCTTTGCACCCAAGGCACAAGGGTTATTCTGATTAGTTGGAATAATGATGTTTCCGCTTATCGCCATGCCATTGAGGGCGGGATTGATGATTATCTTGTCGCACCGCTCAACCCCTCTTTGCTGATTGAGAGTGTGTGCCGACTTTTTACCTCGCCTGATGTGGAAAGCATTGGGCGCTCGGTGAGCTTTTATGCTGCCCGAGGCGGGGCGGGGGCTTCTACTTTGGCGCATAATATTGGCTGGATTCTTGCTGAGCAGGGTGGTGCGGTGAGCGGGATTATGGACCTTGATATTGCTTTTGGCACTGCTGCTTTGGACTTGAACTATGAGGGCGGCGGGGCATCGGTGGCGGCATTGGATGCTAAGGAGCGGTTAGACCGTGTTCTCTTAGACCGCCTTTTTGAGCCGATTACGGAGCGGCTTACTATTCTGGCGGCTGACCTTTCGCTTAATGACGGGCTGGAGCTATTGCCTGAGGATGCGCTGCGACTTGTGGAAATGGCGAAAACTTCTATGGCGCTTAGTATTATTGACCTGCCCCATCAATGGTCGGGCTGGTGTCGTGATGTGTTAATCGCCAGTGATGATGTTGTGCTGGTTACGACGCCTGACTTGGCGGGGCTTCGTAATGTGCGTGCGCTGATGGAGTTTTTGAAATTGCACCGTGCCAATGACCGCCCGCCTTTTATTATTTTGAACCAGACTGGTGCTAATGGGCGACCGGAAATGTCGGTGCGGGATTTTTCGGCAACGCTGGAGCATCATCCTGACCTTGTGCTTAGTTTTGAAGCTAAGCTGTTTGGGACGGCTGCCAATTCGGGTCAAATGCTCGCTCAGCTTTATCCGAAAGATAAAACGACACAAAGCCTTTATGAGTTTGCTAAAAACTTCTGGGATTTTTCCCAGCATGAAAAACATCATGCAAGCCAGAATAAATGGACGTCATGGTTTAAGAAAAAATCATAAGGAGTGGGTAAAGTATGTTTGGTACACAGAGGAAAAAAGAGAAAGAGGCTAGTGCCGTAGAGCCAAGCGTTGCGCCTGTCAATGAAGTCGCCGCCAATGAAGAGGGCGGGGAGGGGGGTGGTTTTGTTTCTGCTGCCAAAGAGGGGGAGGTGCAGAAAAAGGTGCAAACCTCTTATACGAAAGAGAAAACTGCGGAATATTATTCCGCCAAAAGCGAGATTTTTAGCTCGCTGGTGGATACGATTGATTTGACGCGCATTGCCGGCTCCAATCCTGAGACGGCGAAAAAGGAAATTGCTGCCATTGTCGCCGATGTTATCTCGGTGCGTAATTTTGCTCTTTCCATTTCTGAGCAGCAGCAAATTACCCAAGACTTGACCGATGATATTATGGGTTATGGTCCTCTGGAAACTCTTTTGCAGAGAGATGATATTTCCGATATTATGGTCAATGGTGCCGATAGTGTTTTTATTGAGGTTAATGGTATTATTCAGCCTACGGATGTTCGCTTTGAGAGCGAGCAGCAGCTGGTTAATATTTGTCAGCGTATTGTGAGCCAGGTGGGGAGGCGGGTGGATGATTCCAGTCCTATCTGTGATGCGCGTCTGCCCGACGGGTCGCGGGTGAATGTCATTGCACGTCCTTTATCTTTGGACGGCTCTACTTTGACTATTCGTAAGTTCAAAAAGGATAAGCTTACTTTGCAAAATCTGGTGGATTTTAGGTCGCTCACGGAAAAGGCGGCGACGCTACTTAGTATTATCGGGCGGGTGCGGTGTAATATATTGGTGTCGGGTGGCACGGGGTCGGGGAAGACGACATTGCTTAATTGTTTGACCGGAAATATTGACCATGTGGAGCGGGTGGTTACTTGTGAGGATGCGGCTGAGTTGCAATTGCAGCAGCCTCATGTGGTGCGCCTTGAAACGCGCCCGCCCAATATTGAGGGCAAGGGTGAGGTGACGATGCGGGACCTTGTGAAGAATTGTCTGCGTATGCGCCCGGAGCGGATTATTGTTGGTGAGGTGCGGGGTCCCGAAGCCTTTGACCTGCTGCAAGCCATGAATACCGGGCATGATGGCTCTATGGGGACGCTGCATGCTAATAGTCCGCGTGAGGCGCTTTCGCGCATGGAAAGCATGATTAATATGGGCGGGTTTAATCTGCCCGCAAGGACGATAAGGGAGATGATTGCACAAAGTATTGATGTGATTGTGCAGGCGGCAAGGCTGCGGGACGGGTCGCGGAAAATTACTCAGATTACGGAGGTTCTTGGATTGGAGGGCGATATTATCGTTACCCAAGACCTTATGAGTTATGAGATTGAGGGGGAGGATAATCAGGGGAATATTGTCGGGACGCATAAAAATAGTGCGATTGCGCGCCCTGCTTTTTGGGACCGTGTGCGCTATTATGGGCTGGAAGAAATGCTGCTCAATGCCATGGATACCGATGAGGGTGGCGGCGCATAAGGAGGAAATATCATGGCAAATCTTCCCTTTATTCTTCTGCTGGCGCTGCTTGCCGGTATTTCTTTTGGTGCTATTGCTTGGTTCATTGCCGGACTTCTTCAGGATAAGAAAATTGGCAAGAGGCTGAACTATGGGCATAAGGATGTGCTGCGGCAAAATCGCGAGGAGGGGGCGAGGCGGAAAGAGGTGGAGGAAAAATTACAGCAAATTGAAAATCAGAAAAAGAAAAATGCGCCAGTCGGGCTTGGGTTGAGGCTGGAGCGGGCGGGGATTAAGATAAGCCCTCGTAATTTTCGGTTGTTTTCGGCTTTTTTTGGGTTTCCTGTTTTTACCTTTGCGGAGCTGGTTGGCTCACCGCCTTTATTGGGGGCGATGTTGGTTTTTATCGGCGTGATGGGGTTTCCCAGATGGCTTCTTAAAACCTTGACCAGAAGGCGTTTGCGGGCGTTTGAGGAAAAATTTGTGGATGCGATTGATATTATTGTGCGGGGCGTGCGCTCGGGGCTTTCTGTAAATCAATGCTTGCAGATTATTGCCAATGAGATGGATGCACCCGTTGGCGGGGAGTTTGCAAGGCTTATGGAAAATCTTGACCTTGGGGTTTCGGTCTCGGATGCGTTGAAGCGTCTTTCTGAGAGGGTGCCTTCTGCTGAGGTGCAATTTTTCTCTGTTGTGTTGAGCGTTCAGCAGCAGACGGGGGGCAATCTTGCCGAGAGCTTGCAAAATCTTTCCCATGTATTGCGGGAGAGGAGAAAATTGCGGAGTAAAATTATCTCTATCAGTCAGGAGGCGAAAGTGTCGGCGGGCATTATTGGTGCGCTTCCGATTGTGGTATCGCTGGCACTTTATTTTGTTGCTCCCGAATATATTACCGTCATGTTCACGACTCTTATCGGGCAAATATTAATTGCTGCTGCCGTGATATGGATGGCGATGGGAACGCTCATTATGAAGATTATGATTAATTTTGATTTTTAGGAGAATAATATGAATATCGGCTCTATAAATATTTCTCTGCTTTCCGTTATCAGCTTTCTGGCGGCATTGGGGGTGTTTGCGACCATTTTTATCCTTGCACGTCCTTTGTTCAAACGAGATGATGCTACTAAGAGGATTAACTATATTAAGGAGGAGCGGAAAAGGCTGCAAAGGGGGCTTCGGGAGGAGTTGGAGAAGGAGGATAGCATTACGCTTCGGGGCGAGGTTTCCGGTTTATTGCGGGGGATTGTTGAAAATCTGCGCTTGACGGAGCAGGTCAATGCAGACCTTATCCGCAAAAGGCTTCGCCAGGGCGGGTTTCGGGGGGATAGCCCTTTATATCTTTTTATCTTTATGCGGTTTGTTAATCCCATTGTGCTGGCGGTGGGCAGTTATTTTTATATGATAAGTTTTGACTTTAGCCCCTTGCAGATGATTGCCATTTGTGGGGCGATGGGGGTGCTTGGTTTTTATACGCCCAATATTTATTTGCAGAACCTTATTCAGAAAAGGCAGGAAAAGCTGGCGCGCAGTTTTCCTGATGTGTTGGACTTGCTTCTGATTTGTTGTGAATCGGGCATGTCCATTGAGGCGGCGTTTGGGCAGGTGACCGAAGAGCTGGAGGGGCAAGCGGCACCTGACATGGTGGAGGAGTTGGCGCTGACGACTGCCGAGCTTAATTATTTGCAGGAGCGGGCGCAGGCTTATGTCAATTTTGCTCATCGTACCGGTCTGGATGGGGTGCGGGCTTTGGCGACTGCGCTGACCCAAGCGGAGCGTTATGGTACGTCTTTGGGGCAGGCATTGCGGGTATTGGCGGAGGAAAATCGCTCGCTTCGTATGGCGGCGGCGGAGAAAAAGGCGGCGGCATTGCCGCCAAAGCTCACCGTGCCGATGATCCTGTTTTTTCTGCCCGCTTTATTTGTGGTTATTTTGGGTCCTGCGGTTATTACGGTGATTGGGCTTTGACGCCTAATAGCTCCCAGCTTGGGGTTTTGGCGAAACTTTTAAACAATCGGATATTTTCTTGTGCTTGTTTTTCGGGCATGTCTTGGCGGGCAAGGGCGGCTGCTTTTTTATACTTGCCTTGAAGTCCGAGCGCCAAGGCTAGGTTTTGGCGGGCATAGGCATCTGCTTTTTTATGGGCGTCGGCACGCTCTAGGTAAAAGCGTGCCTCCTCCCATTTGCCGCTCAGCAAAAGGGATACGCCCATATTGACGAGGGCGGTGTAGCCCTCATTGGAAAGTTTGAGGGCTTGGCTATGGGCGTGCTCGGCTCTGTCGGGCTGCTGTTCATAATCTAGCGCAACGCCGAGCAGGCTCCAATTTTGCCAATGTCCTTTATCTAACATGCTCGCTCTGGATAGCTTGACTTGGGCATCGCCGAAGCGTCCCAGTATTAATAAAGTCTTGCCATATTCGTGGAGCAATTTGGGGTGGTTGGGGGTTATGGTTTCGGCACGCTCCAGCACTTGTAGGGCTTTGCCATAGGAGCCAAGTCCGCGTAAATGGCGGGCATAGGCGAGCGCCGCTTTGCTGTCATTGGGGCTTTGTTCGTAAATCTGGGCGGCATATTGGGTGCGTAAAAGCGGGTTTTCGCTTTTTTCCAGACTGAACTTGTCGCTCCCCGAACAGGCTGCCAACAGGCTTGCCACTATCAGCGGGAATAATTGGATTATCCTTGCCATCTCCTCTATGCTCCTTTTGTAAAACACCCATAATGGAAAGCGGAGGTTAAGCCATGGTTAATGCGAAAAAGCGGGTCTATGTGAGCCATGCGCTGGCACCGCTTTATGGGGTGGCGGAAGGCGGGGCGCTGGAGACGCAGATGCTGTATGGCGAGGGCTTTGTGGTGGAGCGGGCGGAGGGCGGCATGCTTTTTGGGGAGGCGGTGTTTGATGGGTATAGGGGGTTTGTGCCGGAAGGGCTTTTTTCGGCTGAGGTTAAAAAGCCGACGCATTATGTTTGTGAGCCATTGGCGCATTTATATTCTGCCCCTGATGTGAAGGCGGGGGTGTTGCATATTTTGCCGATGGGGGCGCTGGTTTTTGTGGGGGCGGAGCGGGGGGATTTTGTGAAGACGGAGAAGGGGTTTCTTTATAAAGAGCATATTGCGGCGATGGGGGATAAGGGGGGGGATTTTGTTGGTTTTGCGGAGCGTTTTTTGCATGTGCCGTATCTTTGGGGCGGGCGGTCGTTTTTGGGGATTGATTGCTCAGGGCTGTTGCAGATTGCTTTGCAGATGGTGGGGGTTTGTTTTCCGCGCAATTCTTCTGACCAGCAGAAAAGGGCGGGTGAGCCGATTTCCTCACAAGCGCAAAGGGGGGATCTTATTTTTTGGGAGGGGCATATTGGGATTTTTACGGATGGGGAAAACATTATTCATGCCAATGCGTATCATATGAAAATGGTTTGTGAGGCGGTTTCTGATACCATTAAGCGGATTAATGCTCCGTATGCGGTGTATCGGCTATAAAGCAAGCGCACCTTGTAATAGTTCTTTGGTGTAGGGCTGTTTGGGGTTGGTGAAAATCTGCTCGGCTTCGCCTGCTTCAATAATCTTGCCTTGTTTCATGACTGCCATGCGGTGTGCCATGCTTCTGACCAGTTTTAAATCATGGCTGATGAAGAGATAGGTTAAGCCGCGCTCTTTTTGTAGTTTTTTTAGGAGCTTTAGGAGGCGGGCTTGCACGGAAACATCCAGGGCACTGGTTGGCTCGTCCAGCATGATACATTCCGGCTCCAATACGAGGGCGCGGGCTAAGGCGATGCGTTGGCGTTGTCCGCCTGAGAACTCATGGGGGTAGCGGCTGGCGCTTTTTTCGTAAATATCTACGTCTTTTAGGGCTTGTAGGACGCGGTTTTCGTGCTCTTTTTTGCTTAAATGGGGTTCATGGACGCGCAAGCCTTCGCCGATGATTTGCATGATGGACATGCGGGGGCTGAGCGAGCCATAGGGGTCTTGGAAGACAATTTGCAGGCGTTTTCGGAGCGGTTTTAGCTGTTTTTGTTTGAGGGCGGAAATGGGTTTGCCGTGAAAAATTATTTCGCCTTCGCTTTTAATGAGGCGCAATAATGCCATGCCAAGACTGGTTTTGCCTGAGCCGCTTTCGCCGACAATGCCCAAAGTTTCGCCCCGCCTTACGTGGAGGCTGACATCTTTTATGGCGTGGAGGTGTTTGCTGACACCACCGAAAAGCTTGCGCTCTAGCGGGAAGCGGATATTGATGTTTTTGCCTTCTAGGAGTTTTTCTTGTTTTATGGGTAGTTTTTCGGCTGTGCCTTTGGGTTGGGCGGCGAGAAGTTTTTTGGTGTAGTCCTCTTTGGGCTTTTGGAATAATGCTTCGCGCTCGCGACATTCTACGAGCTTGCCCGCTTCCATGACGCTTATTCTGTCTGCCATGCTTCTGACCAGATGCAGGTCGTGGCTGATGAGGAGGAGGCTCATGCCAGTTTCTTTTTGTAACTCTTTTAATAGGTCTAGAATCTGGGCTTGGATGGTGACGTCCAGGGCGGTGGTCGGCTCGTCGGCGATGAGGAGCTTGGGGCGGTTTGCTAGTGCCATAGCTATCATTACTCTTTGTCTTTGTCCGCCTGATAATTCATGCGGTAATGCGCTGCCTCTTGCTTCTATGCCGATGCGCTCTAATAGCTCATCTGCTTTTTGTTGGGCTTGTTTTTTATCCATATTGCGGTGTAGGAGCAGGACTTCTTTGATTTGGCGGTCTATGGAGTGGAGGGGGTTGAGGGAGGTTGTTGGTTCTTGAAAAATCATCGCAATGTCATTGCCTCTTATGCCTCGTAGGGTTTTTTCATCTGCTGAGAGTAGCTCTTGGTCGTTGAAAAATATTTGTCCTTTATTGTGGAAGGCGTTGGGGTAGGGGAGCAGCTTGATGATGGAAAGCGCCGTTACGGATTTGCCTGAGCCGCTTTCGCCGACAAGTCCCATGGTCTCGCCTTCTTTTATGGTCATGGAAAAATCTTTGACGGCGGTAAGCTCTTCTTGTCCGTGCCGAAAGCCGATATGGAGGTCTTTTATGGTGATGAGATTGCTCATGAGAAAGTCTTTCTGGGGTCAAAGGCATCGCGCACCGCCTCGCCGATAAAGACCAGCAAGGAAAGCATGATGGCGATGGTAAAAAATCCTGAAAAGCCTAGCCATGGGGCTTGTAGATTGGCTTTGCCTTGTGCAAGCAATTCGCCAAGCGATGGCGAGCCTGGTGGTAATCCGAATCCGAGAAAATCTAGCGAGGTCAGCGTCGTGATGGAGCTGTTTAGGATGAAGGGGAGGAAGGTGAGGGTGGCGACCATTGCATTGGGGAGCATGTGGCGGAACATAATCATGCGGTTGGATACGCTAAGCGCCCGCGCCGCTCTGACATATTCAAAATTGCGGGCGCGCAGGAACTCGGCTCTGACTACGCCGACTAGGGATACCCAGCTGAATAGTAGTAGGATGCCTAGTAATATCCAGAAGCCTGGCTCTATGACGGCGGCTAGGATGATGAGGAGGTATAAAGTGGGGACGCTGGTCCATATTTCTATGAAACGTTGGAAGCCTAAATCTATCCAGCCGCCGAAATAGCCTTGTATGGCACCGGCGGCTATGCCGATTATGGAGCTTGCCAGTGCCAGCACCAAGCCGAATAGGACGCTTATGCGGAAGCCGTAAATGAGGCGGGCGACTACATCGCGCCCTTGATCATCGGTGCCGAGCCAGTTTTCTTTGCTGGGGGGGGCGGGGGCGGGGACGGGTAAATCTAAATTGACGGTGTCGTAGCTGTAGCGGATGAGAGGCCACACTATCCAGCCTTTGCCTTCTTCTTTTATCAGCTCTTGGACATAGGGGTCGCGGTAATCGGCGTGGGTTTCAAACTCGCCGCCGAAATCGGTTTCCATATATTGCACCAAAGCGGGGAAATAGATGTTGTCCTTATAGCTAATCATGAGGGGTCTGTCATTGGCGATAAGCTCGGCAAAGAGGGTGAGGAGGAATAGAAAGGCGAATATCAGAAGCGAGAAAAAGCCTCTTTTGTTTTTGCAGAAATTATACCAGCGTCTTTGGTTTAGGGGGGACATGGGGCTATACCTCCCTTGTTTCAAAGTCAATGCGGGGGTCTATCCAGACATAGGCAAGGTCGCTAATGAGGCTGATTACCAGACCTAATAAGCCGAATATGTAAAGGGTGGCGAATACTACGGGATAGTCGCGGTTGATGATGCTCTCATAGGATAGGAGTCCAAGTCCGTCTAGGGAGAATATGGTTTCTATGAGGAGCGAGCCTGTGAAAAACATGGTGATGAAGGCTCCCGGAAAGCCCGCTACGACAATGAGCATGGCGTTTCTAAAGACGTGTCCATATAGGACGCGTCGCTCGGTTAAGCCTTTGGCGCGCGCTGTCATTACATATTGTTTGCCTATTTCGTCTAGGAAGGAGTTTTTGGTGAGAAGGGTGGTGGTGGCGAAGCTGCCGATTACTAGCGCGGTTATGGGCAGCGCAATGTGCCAGAAATAATCACCCATTTGCGCCCATAATCCAAGCTCTGACCAGTTTTCGGAGACAAGCCCCCTCAGCGGGAAGACGCTCCAATAGCTACCGCCCGAAAAGAGGACTATCAGTAAGATGGCGAAGAGGAAGCCCGGTATGGAATAGCCGATAATGATGGTGCTACTGGTCCATATATCAAAGCGGCTGCCGTCGCGTCTGGCTTTGGCGATGCCGAGCGGTATGGAGATGAGGTAGCTTAATAGGGTTGTCCATAATCCTAGTGAGATGGAGACGGGGAGCTTTTCTTTAATGAGGCTGATGACGGAGACATCGCGGTAATAGCTTTCGCCGAAATCAAAGCGGAGATAGTTTTTCATCATCAGGAAAAATCGCTCATGGACGGGCTTGTCAAAACCGAAACGCTTTTCAAGCTCCTCTAAAAACTCGGGGTCAAGTCCTTGTGCGCCGCGATATTTGCTACTGGCGGCGGCATTGCTGGTATTAATATCCTGCCCCGTCACGCTATTGCTGGTGCCGCCAAAGCGGGCGGTGGCGCTGACATCCAGACCTTGTAGCTGGGCGATGATACGCTCTACGGGACCGCCCGGTGCGAACTGGATAAGGGCAAAGCTTATCAGCATGATGCCGAATAGGGTCGGTATCATTAGCAGTATTCTGCGGAGAATATATATGCCCATATTAGCCTTTCATAAAACCTTGCAGACAAACCATGCGAAACAAGCTATGTTCGGCTTTTATTACTATAATGGAAAGACCTTATGAAACAGAAAATCTTCCCCCTCGCCATGCTTTGTATCATTGCCCTTATTTTGGGGGGCTGTGATGTTCCTTATGTGCCGTTTATCTAGCCTTTTCTGTCGCTTTTTGTAGCAGTTTATAATCCCTGCTTTTGGCGAACTCTTCGCGCCGTTCTGAGAAATCAAGCGGGATTTTGCCTGTCTTGGTCGCCGCCAGCGGATTGGCGCCATTGCGCAATAGGGCGCCCACCGAGCCTTCGGTGCTGGGTATTAATACTGCGATGTGTAGGGGGGTTAGCCCTGTTTTGTTTTGGATGTTAATATTGCCGCCATTTGCCATGAAAATCTGGAGGATGTCTTTCATATGGGGGCTGGCGCTCACCCAGTGCAGGGGGGTCAGCCCGTGCTTATCGCGGGCGGTGATGTCTGCCCCGCTATCTATGAGGAGCTTGGCAATTTTGGGGTTGCTATTATGCAATATGGCTACATGGAGCGGTGTCCATTGGGAGCTATTGCGAACCTCAAGGCGCGCACCCCTGTCAATGAGCAGCGCAATAATCGACTCGTTGGAATTATATTGTGCCGCCGCATGGAGGGCGGTATTGCCGAGGCTGTCCTGCCCGTGAATATTGACACCCAGCAATAAAATCTTCTCAACATCCTCAAAATTGGCATAGGAAATGAAATCAACATCGCATAGCTTGCTGCATTTCTGCGCCTTTGCTTCGCCAAGCCCCAATAGCAATAGGCATGTGGTGAGAAATATCAGATGCTTCATAAGGCTTCTCCTCTATTCCTCTTTTTCATACCACCAAATATGGGGGAAGCCAATACTATAACGAGGCAGATTTTTGGGGTGGCGCAAGCCTTTCCAATAAGCGAGGCGGTGATAGGGGGCATACCATTGGGGAATTACGTAATAATTCCATAGCAATATCCTGTCCAATGCGTGAACGCTATGGATGAGGGTTTTTCTGTCTTTGACAAAAATAATCTCGTCAATTATGCCATCTACCGCCTTGTTTTTTATGCCGATTAGATTGCGCCCTCCCGGGCGGTCGGCGGCGGCACTGCTCCAATAATCGCGCTGCTCATTGCCCGGCGAGAGGCTTTCTCGGAAGCTATAAATAATCATGTCAAAATCATAGGCGATTAAGCGGTTCTGATATTGGCTGCTATCCACCACCCGCCAGCGCATCTCTATGCCAAGCTTTTTGAGGGTTTGGGCATAGGGGGCGACAACGCGCTCAAAGGCGGGGGAAACGAGGAGCATTTCTATCTGCATGGGTTTTCCGTCCTTCATGAGCTTGCCTTTTTTAATGCGCCAGCCTGCTTTGTGGAGGAGCTTTTTGGCTTGGCGTAAATATATGCGTAGGCTCCCGCGCTTATCATTGACGGGGAGCGTGAAGGGTTTTGTGAAAACTTCGGGGGGTATGTCTTTTTTGTAGCGGTTTAATATTTCTAGCTCTTCTTGGGAGGGTAGTCCTTTTGCGGCAAGCTCGGTGTTTTCAAAATAGCTGTGGGTGCGCTGATATTGTCCGAAAAATAGGTTTTTATTTGCCCATTCAAAGTCAAATGCGAGAGCGAGCGCTTTGCGGACGTGGATGTCTTTGAATATGTCGCGCCTTATATTAAAGACGAATGCCTGCATGCCTTGCGGCTCTTCGGTGGTAATTTTTTCGCGCAATATGTCGCCTTTTTTTACTTTGTTGATGTTGTAGGCTTGCATCCAGTTTTTGGAGCTATATTCCTCTCTAAAGCTTAGCTGTCCTGCTTTTAGGGCTTCTAGGGCGATGCTGTCATCGCCGAAATATTCGCGGGTAATCTTGTCAAAATTATAGCGTCCTTGCGAGATATTGAGGTGGCGTCCCCAATAGTTTTTGACGCGCTCATAGGTTATTTTGCGCCCTGCGACTACTTCGGAGATGCGGTAGGGTCCAGAGCCTAGCGGAATTTCTAGGGTGGTTTTATTGATATCGCGTCCATTGCTGGTCCAGTAATGTTTGGGCAATATTTGGAACTGGGTGACGATTAGGGGTAGCTCGTGATTGTTTTTGACATCAAAGGAGAAGCGGACGGTGTGTTTGTTTAGGGCTTGGGCTTTTACGACATTGGCGTAATAGGCTTTATAGAGGGGGAGGTTTCTTTTAATCATGGTGAAGCTCCAGACCACATCGTCGGCGGTGATGGGCTTGCCGTCATGCCATTTTGCTTTTTCGTTTAGGTAGAAAGTGACATGGGAATAATCATCGGCAATCTCAAAGCTCTTTGCCAGCCTGCCATAGCTGGAGGTTGCCTCATCGCCGCTCTGCTCCATGAGGCTCTCATAAATCATGCTGATATAGCCGTCTGCTTGCCCTTTTAGGATGAAGGGGTTGAGGCTGTCAAAGCTACCCAATGCGCCGATTTTAATTTCGCCGCCCTTTTTGGCGTTGGGGTTTACATAGGGGAAATGGGGGAAGTTTTCGGGCAGATCCACCTCGTCAAAGAGGGAAAGTCCGTATTGGCGCTCGGCGGCTTCTGCCCCTAAGGGCGTGAGCAGGAGGAAAAGGAAAAGGAGGAAATGGCGCATATTATTGGGGGAGCTTGGCGGGGTTGTCGTCAAGGCTTCGTAGATAGAGGAGGATGTCGGCTCTTTCTTGGGGTTTTTTTAAGCCGATGAAGTTCATCTTGGTGCCTTTTATGTAGCTGCGGGGCTTTTTGAGGAAGGCGTTTAGCTCGTCAAAGCTCCAGCTACCGCCCATTTTGAGGAGGGCTTTGGAATAGGAAAAGCCCGAAACATGCCCTTTTGTCGCATTGATTATGCCCCATAGAGCGGGTCCGACTTTGCTGGTGCCGCCCTTTTCAACGCTGTGGCAGGCGGCGCATTTTTTGAATATTTTGGCACCTCTTTTGAGGCTGGCGGTTTGGAAAAGGCTGGCGAGCGGGGGGTCTGCCGCTTGTTTTTTGGTGGTGGTGGTTGTGGTTTCGGCGGTTTCTACCGGAAAGGCGTCCTTGCCCGCAGGGGTGGGGTGGTAGAGCCAGTGCGATATGTTTATCAAAATCATGATAAATAAGACCGTGCCCAATATGGCTCCTGCTATTTTGTTCCACTCAAATGAATCCAATTTTCTCGTCCTTGTTTTTTCCTTCCCTATCAATGCCAAAAACCATGCACATATTCAATAATAAAGTGCTAGATTATTCACTACGGAAAAAATCTAAAGGAGAGGTTTATGGATAGGCACAAGGTGATTATTATTCCTGCTCGCTTGCAGTCCAGCCGTTTGCCCAATAAGCCGCTTGCCGATATGCATGGCGTGCCGATGATTATTGAGGTTTGGAAGCGGGCAATGGAGGCGGAAATTGCCCCTGTGGTTGTGGCGGCAGGCGATAAGGAGATTGCCGATGTTATTGAGGCGGAGGGGGGGGTTGCGATTTATACTGACCCTGCGCTTGCTTCGGGAAGTGATAGGTGTTTTGCGGCGTTGCAGAAATTGCCTGAGCAGGAAGAGATAACGCATATTGTGAACTTGCAGGGTGATTTGCCTACCCTTGCGCCTTCTGCCATTCGTACATTGTTTGCGATGTTGGATGATGGGGAGATTGATATTGCGACGCTGGGGGTGCCGATTAGGGGGGGGGAGGATGGGCGCAATCCTAATATGGTTAAGATTGGGGTTAGTATGGAGGCGGGTGCCAAGCAAGGGCGGGCGTTTTATTTTACGAGGGCGCCGGCACCCTTTTCGTTTTGTGATGAGCCGCTTTACCATCATATTGGAATCTATGGGTATCAGCGCTCGGCTTTGGAGCGGTTTATTGCGCTGCCGCCCTCGCCATTGGAAAAACGCGAGCGGCTGGAGCAGTGGCGGGCGTTGGAGGCGGGGCTTCGGATTGAAGTTGCCATGATTGACAGCCATCCTTTTGGGGTGGATACTCCTTCTGACCTTGAGCGGGCTAGAGAGATTCTGAAAGGGGGGAAACCATGACCAAAATGATTGCTTTTCAGGGCGAGCTTGGGGCGAACTCTCATCTTGCCTGTTTGCAAGCTTATCCTGATGCCAAGCTCATGCCTTGTTTCAGCTTTGAGGATGTTATGGAGGCGGTGGAAAAAAAGCGGGCTGACTTTGCCATATTGCCGGTGGAAAATAGTGTTGCGGGTAGGGTCGGCGACTTGCATCGGCTGCTTCCTGAAAGTCCGCTTTTTATTATTGCGGAGCATTTTCTTTCTATCAATCATGCTCTGCTTGCCATAAAGGATACGAGCCTTGAGAGGCTTACCCATGTACAGAGCCATGAAATGGCGCTTGGGCAATGTCGCAATTTTATTAGAAAAAAGGGGCTGACTCCCGTTATCGCTGCGGATACGGCAGGCTCTGCGCGCCAGATTGCGGAGGAAAAGGATGCGAGCCTTGCCGCCATTGCAAGCCCGCTGGCGGCGGAGATTTATGAGCTGCAAATCATTGCCGAAAAGATTGAGGATGCTGACCATAATACGACCCGCTTTCTGATTATGGCGCGCACACCTTGCGAGATGAAAAGCGATGACCCTGCGATTACGAGCATGTTGTTTCGGGTGAAGAATGTGCCTTCTGCGCTTTATAAGGCGCTGGGGGCACTTGCTAGTAATGGGATTAATATGACGAAGCTGGAAAGCTATCAGGTCGGGGGTAGTTTTCAGGCGACGCAGTTTTATGTGGAAATTGAGGGGCATGGCGAGCAGGCAAAGATTAAGAATGCGCTGGAGGAGCTTTCGTTTTTTACCTCTGAGCTGCATATTCTCGGAAGCTATCCCGCCCAGCGCCAAAACCGCTGACTTATCCCCTTAATTTTTGCGCCCACCCCTTGCGCTCACCCCCTCCCATGCTGATATAGTAGCCGAGGGAGGTTGGGCAGGACGAACCGCTCGCCAACCGAGTCAGATCCGAAAGGAAGCAGCTCTAACGGGCATGGTCGGGTCTGCTCCAGCCTCCCACTTTTTAGGGAAGGCGTGGAAAGCATGGCAGAGAAAAAAGTGGCGAAAAAGGCGACACCGAAAAAGGTGGAAAAGGCGGAGTATCAGGTATTTGCGCGTAAATATCGTCCGCAAAGTTTTGCTGACCTTTTGGGGCAGGAGGTGATGGTGCAGACGCTTTCTAATGCCTTTGCGTCCGGGCGGATTGCGCATGCTTTTATGTTCACGGGAATGCGGGGGATTGGCAAAACGACGACGGCGCGCATTCTTGCTCGTGCGCTCAATTATAAAAATGGGGAGGCTGATGAGCCTTCTATAGATATGCCGGTGTTGGGGGTGCATTGTCAGGAAATTATGGAGGGGCGGCACCCTGATGTGATTGAAATGGATGCGGCTTCGCGCACGGGTATTGATGATATTCGCGAAATTATTGAAAGTGTGCGCTATAAACCGCTTTCGGCGCGCTATAAGATTTATATTATTGATGAGGTGCATATGCTTTCTAAGCAGGCGTTTAATGGGCTGCTGAAAACGCTTGAGGAGCCGCCGCCGCATGTGAAGTTTATTTTTGCTACGACGGAAGAGAGGAAGATTCCGGTGACGGTGCTTTCGCGTTGTCAGCGTTTTGGCTTGCGCCGTCTTGACCAGAAAACAAGCCTTGTGCTGCTTTCCAAAATCTGTAGCGCTGAGGGGGTGGAGATGAGTGAGGAGGCGAAAATGTTGATTGCGCGGGCGGCGGAAGGCTCGGCACGCGATGCCTTGTCGCTGCTTGACCGCGTCATTGCCCATGGCACGCTCGCTGATGATACCGAGAAATTGCGCGCCATGCTCGGCATGGCTGACCGCTCGCGTATCATTGACCTGCTGGAAGTGATTATGGCGGGCAAGCTCGGCGAAGCCCTTGAGGAATGTGCGGCGCAATATCAAATGGGCGCCGACCCGCTCGCCATATTATGCGACCTTGCCGAGCTTGTGCATTGGGTGACGCGTATCAAATTTATCAAAAAAGCGGGCAATGATATTACGGTTGATGAGGCGAGCCGCGAGCGGGGTAAGAAGTTGGCGAGCCAGTTGGATGTGCCGACATTGGCGCGCTCTTGGCAGATTTTGATTAAGGGATATGGCGAGGCGCAATATGCGTATAATCCGTTTGCGGCTATGGAAATGGTGATTATCCGTATGGCGCATCTCAGCAATGCGCCCTCGCCCGATGAGTTGCGGCGGAAGTTGGAAAGCGCCGGTGCAAGCGGGGTGGGTGCGCCTCAGCCGCCGCCAAGTGGGGGTGGGGCGCGGGCGATTGCGCCGCAAACGCAGGCGGTTCCGCAAGCCTCGCCTGATAAGAAGAGGGAGATTAGTAGTTTTCAGGAGGTGATTGCCCTGGCGGAGCGGGAGCGCAATATTGAGCTTTCCCATGCGTTGAAGCATGAGGTTCATTTGGTGAAGTTTGCCCCGCCCATGATTGAACTGCGCCTTGCGGAGGGGGCGAATAATATCGCTCATCTGCTCTCGCGCTCGCTTTTGAACTGGACGGGGAGGCAGTGGATGGTGAGCCTTTCTAAGGAAAAGGGCGCGCTTTCGGTGCATGAGCAGGAAAGTCAAAGTGAGGAAAATGCGCTGGAGGAGGTTAGGAAAATCCCGCTTATTGAGACGGCGTTGAGCTGTTTTCCCGATGCCAAGATTGTTAATATCACGCCGCTTCTGCCTGTGGGCGATGAGCGGGATGGGGAGGAATAGGTTTGTGGGGCGCTGAGATCCATGAGCTTATCCAAATGCTCGCTAAGCTTCCCGGACTTGGTCCGCGCTCGGCAAGGCGGGCTGCGCTTTTTTTGCTTCGTAATCAGCAAGCTGCCCTTGCCCCGCTGGCGGCTTCTTTGGTGAAGGCAGGCGAGAATATTGTTACCTGCAAAGCTTGCGGCAATCTTGATAGTGTGTCGCCGTGTCATATTTGTTGTGACCCCAAGCGTGATGTCGGGTTGCTTTGTGTGGTGGAGGATGTTGCCGATGTTTGGGCGTTGGAGCGGGCTGACGCCATTAAGGGGCGCTATCATGTGCTGGGCGGGGTGCTCTCAGCTTTGGATGGGGTTACGCCTGAGAAGTTGAACTTGCATGCTTTGAAGGCGAGGTGCGAGAGCGAGCCGATTACGGAAATTATCATCGCTACCAATGCCACGATTGAGGGGCAGAGCACGGCGCATTATATTACGGATATGTTGGCGAGCCTGTCGCTGAAAGTTTCGCGCCTTGCCCATGGGGTGCCGATTGGCGGCGAGTTGGATTATATGGATGAGGGTACGCTTGCCACTGCGATTGCCACAAGGCGTCCTTTTTCGTGAAAATAGGATAAAAAAAGTCTTATAATCCAAGACTTTGCGGGAAATACTTGACCAATAATCGCTTTTAGTAGTATCCAAGCGGAATGGCAGTTTTTGAAATACTAACTATACCCGATGCGAGGCTTAAGAAAATATCCTTGCCTGTTCCCGAAGTCAATGACGGCATTAGGGAGATTATGCAGGATATGAAGGATAGTCTGTATAATGCCAATGGTATCGGGCTGGCGGCGATTCAGATTGGCGTGGCGTATCGGATTATTCTGATTGACCTTGAAAAGGGCAAGCATGGTGAGGGGGGCAATCCGCTTTTCTTTATTAATCCTGAGATTGTGAACGCCTCTGAGGAAATGGCAAGCTATCGGGAGGGGTGTCTTTCGGTACCTGACCTTTATGAGGATGTGGAGCGTCCTGCTTTTTGTAGTGTGCGTTATCTTGATGAAAATGGTCAGCGACAAGAAATGGAATGTGATGAGTTGATGGCGACTTGTATTCAACATGAGATGGACCATCTTGAGGGGATTATGTTTATTGACCATCTCTCTGAGCAGAAACGTGAGCGTCTTTTGAAAAAACATGAAAAGCGCAAGCAGCAAAAAGCTGTGGCTGATAGCAATATTATATAGATATTTTTACAACGGCGCACTCCCATGACAAAACTGCCTCGTATTATTTTTATGGGAACTGCTGAGTTTTCCATTCCGCCTTTGCGTGCATTGCATGGGGCGGGGTTTGAGATTGCCGCTGTTTATACAAAGCCGCCGCGCCATAGCGGGCGGGGGCAGCGGGAGCACCGCTCGCCTATTCATCGCGAAGCCGACGGGTTGGGACTGCCAGTTTTTACGGCGCCTAAGCTTTCTGTGCCGGAGGTGGGGGCGCATATTGAGAGCCTTCATGTGGATATTGGGGTGGTGATTGCCTATGGGTTGCTTATTCCGAAAAATATATTGGGCATGCCAAGTTTTGGGTTTTTGAACATTCATGCTTCGCTTTTGCCTAGATGGCGCGGGGCGGCGCCTATTCAGCGGGCGATTATGGCGGGGGATAAAGAGAGCGGGGTTTCTATTATTGAAATGGATGAGGGGCTGGATACGGGGGCGGTGTTGCTGGAAAAGGCGTGTCCGATTTTTGAGAATGAGACTTTTTCTCATCTTTATAGCCGTCTTGCTGATATGGGGGCGGAGCTTATTCTGCCTGCGATTGCGGGGGTGTGTGATAAGAGCCTGACGGCGCGCCCCCAAGAGGAGAGCCTTGCGGTTTATGCTCATAAGATTGATAAAAAGGAGGCGCGCCTTGACTGGGGGTTGTCTGCCAAAGAACTGCATAGGCGGATTTGTGGGTTGTCGCCTTTTCCCGGTGCTTGGTTTTTGCTTGGCTCGCATGGCAAGAAAATCCGTGTAAAGATTATTGAGGCAGAGTGCGTGGAGGGGGCGGGCAAGGCTGGTGAGGTGCTGAGCGGTGAGCTTGATATTGCTTGTGGGGAGGGGGCGTTGCGGCTTATTTCTTTGCAGAGAGAGGGAAAAAAAATTGTCTCGGCGGAGGAGTTTCAGCGGGGGTTGTCGCTTGATATTGGCGAGATTTTGGAATAGTCATGCCCCGCTTTGCGATGAGGATTGAATATGATGGCAGCCCTTTTCATGGTTGGCAGGCGCAGGAAAATGCTGCCTCTGTGCAGGCGGCAATTGAGGGGGCAATTCAGAAATTTTGTGGGGAGCGGGTAAGACTTTTTGCGGCGGGGCGGACTGATGCGGGTGTGCATGCTAAAGGGCAAGTTGCGCATTTTGACCTTATAGGGGAGCAGGAGGGGGCGACCATTACTAAGGCGGTTAATTTTTATCTTAAGGATTTGCCGATTAGTATTTTGGAAACTCATGCTAGGGGGGCGGATTTTCATGCGCGCTTTTCGGCGCTTATGCGCCATTATCGGTATCATCTGATTGCGCGCAATAGCAAGCTCTCTTTGCAGAAAGCCTATGCGTGGCGGGTGCCTGAGAATATGGATATTGTCGCTATGGAGGCGGGGGCGCGCCATCTTATTGGGAGGCATGATTTTTCTAGTTTTCGGGCTTCGGGGTGTCAGTCTAATTCGCCAGTGAAGTCTATTAAGGATATCCGTATATGCCGTGAGGGGGAGCATATTTTTGTGGATGTTGCGGCGCAAAGTTTTCTGTATCACCAGATACGCTCTATTGTCGGTTGTCTGAAGCAAGTGGGGGTGGGGAAATGGGAAAGTGGTAAAATAAAGGATGTGCTTGAGGCGAAAGACCGCTCGCTTTGTGCGACGCTTGCGCCCGCACATGGGTTGTATTTTATGGGTGTGGATTATCCGTTGGAAAAATAATCTGTTAGCACTTTTTCGTAAATGCGCTCCAGTTTTTCTATGTCGGCTAGGGGGATATGTTCGTCAATTTTGTGCATGCTGGCGCCGACCATGCCGAACTCAACTATCTCGGAATGGTTTTTGATGAAGCGGGCATCGCTGGTGCCACCACCCGTATCGGCTTTGATGTCTTTTCCTGTTATCTGCTTTACCGCTTTTTTTACGCAGGCGGCGAGCTTGCCCTCTTTGCTTAGGAAGCTGTCGCCGTGATGGGTGAAGGCAAGCTCATATTCTGTTGTGCCGATATTGGTTTTTTCTAGGGCTTGTTCTATTTTTTTTATGAGGCTGGTTTTGTCGTGGTGGTCATTATAGCGGATGTTGAAAAAGGCTTCGGCTTTGGCGGGGATTACATTGCTGGCTTCATTGCCGATATGGATATTGGTGATTTCTAAATTGGAGGGTTCAAAATATTGGCTGCCTTGGTCAAGTGCCAAGCTGGTTAATTTTTGTAATAGGGTTAAGAAAGCGGGTATGGGGTTTTCTGCCAGATGGGGGTAGGCGATGTGTCCTGAGGTGCCTGTGACGGTGAGCTTTGCGCTTAGGCTGCCGCGTCTGCCGACTTTCATTATCTCGCCAAGCTCGGTGCGATTGGTTGGCTCGCCGACTAGGCAGGTGGTTATTTTTTCTTGGTTTTCTTGCATCCATTCTAGGACTTTTTTGGTGCCGTGTTCCGCCTCGCCTTCTTCATCGCTGGTGATGAGGAGGCTGATGGCTCCGCTTTTGGGGAGGCTTTTATGGTATTTTTTTATGGCGCTGAGGAAGCAGGCAATGGCGGTTTTCATGTCGGCACTGCCGCGCCCCCATAGCTTGCCGTCTTCTACCTCGCCGCCAAAGGGGGGGTGCTTCCATAGGGCTTCATCGCCTATGGGGACGACATCTACATGTCCCGCAAAGCAGAAAATATTTTCGCCTGCGCCCAGTTTTGCATAGAGGTTTTCTACGCCTTCAAAGCGGAGGCGGTGGCATTGGAAGCCAAGTGCTTTTAGCTGCTCTTCTATAATGTCCAGACTGCCAGCATGGTCGGGGGTGACGGAGGGGCAGCGGATGAGGGCTTGGGCGAGTTGCAGGCTATCCATCGCTAATCCCGTAATAAATCATTGACCGAAGTTTTGGAGCGGGTGCGGGCGTCTACCTGCTTGACAATCACGGCGCAGGCGAGATTGACTTTGTCGCCGGGGAGCGTTCCCGGCACGACGACGCTATAGGGGGGGACTTCGCCTTGTACAATCTTGCCGCTTTGTCTGTCTACAATTTTGGTGCTGGCGGAGATGAACACGCCCATGGATAGCACCGAGCCTTCGCGGATTATTACGCCTTCGGCGACCTCTGAGCGGGCGCCGATGAAGCAGTTATCTTCAATGATTACGGGGCTTGCTTGTAGTGGCTCCAGCACGCCGCCAATTCCTGCACCGCCTGAGATGTGTACGTTTTTGCCAATTTGGGCGCAGCTTCCGACCGTTGCCCAGCTATCCACCATGCTGCCCTCGTCAATATAGGCGCCCAGATTGACGAAGCTCGGCATCAGCACGACATTGGGGGCGATATAGGCGCTGTGGCGCACCACGCAGTCTGGCACTGCTCGTATGCCCGACTTGCTGAACTCTTCGGCGCCCCAGCCGTCAAATTTGGAGGGGACTTTATCCCACCAGTGACCGCTTTTTCCGACACCGCCTTCAATGAGCTGCATGTCTTTGAGGCGGAAGGAGAGGAGGATTGCTTTTTTTATCCATTCATTGACTTGCCAGTGCTCGCCTCTTTTTTCGGCGACACGCAATGCGCCTTTATCCAGTAATGACAATACTTCATTGACGTCTTCCAGAAGTTTGGGGTTTTCGTCAATGCGGTCTATTTCGTCAAAAGCGGTTTCTATGGTTTTTTGTAATGCGTTCATTTTTTTCTCCTCCTCTAGCCTAGCGCAGCTTGTTGTAAAAATCCAATCAGGTTATCGGTTCTGTGCGTGATATGGGTGCCGTTGCTTTGCCAGAAGGCTATTTTTTGATATTCCTTGTCGCTCTCCTTGCCGCCAATGTCTGGCTCTACCCATAGGGTTTCCATGCCAAGCTCGTGGGCGGGGAGTAAATTGCGGGCGGTGTCGTCTATGCAGAGGCTTTTTTTGGGGTTGAGGGCGAAAAATCTGACCATGTCCTCATAGGTCTGCTTGTGGGGTTTGGGGCGGAAGCGGGCTTCGTAAATGTCAAATATGTTGTCAAAGCAGGAGGTGATGCCAAGTCGGGATAATACTGCTTCGGCGTGGTGGCGGCTGCCATTGGTGAAGATGAGGCGCTCGCCTGTTAGTTGAGAGAGGGCGTGTTTGAGGGCTTGGTTTTCGGTAAGCTTGGAAAAATCGGCGTCATGGATGAGGGCGATGAACTCTTCTCTGTCCAGCCTGTCTTGTTTTTCCTGTAGTAGTCCCCATAATGTTGTGCCGTGTTTTTCAAAATGGGAGTTTTGGAGGGCTTCGGCTTCTTGCTCGGTCATATCCAGCTTTTGGCACATATAGGCGGTAATCTTTTTGTCCACGCCTGCGAAAATATCAAGGCTGGGGGGGTAGAGGGTGTTGTCCAGGTCAAAAATCCAATGCTCTATATGCGAAAACTTTGGCGTCATCTTATGGCTTTTCTATCAGCGTGCCGGCACCTTTTTTGGTGAATAATTCATGGCTTACGGCATGTGCTTTTCTGCCGTCCAATATGGCAACGCCCGTGACGCCGCTTTGGAGGGCTTTAATGGCGGTCTCCAGCTTGGGTATCATGCCGCCTTTGGCGGTGCCATTTGCGATGAGGGCTTGGGCTTGTTTTATGGTTAGGTTTTCAAGGAGCGCACCCTTCTCATCCAGCACGCCTTCAATGTCGGTAAGCAGTAAAAGGCGCTCGGCGTTAAGCTCGGCGGCGATGGCACCTGCGGCTATATCGGCATTAATATTGAGGCTGATATCCTCATCGCCATAGGCAATGGGGGCGATGACGGGGATAAAGTCTTTATCCTGAATAATCCGTAATATCTCGGCATCAATTGCAATGGGTTCTCCGACAAAGCCTAAATCGGTTGCTTTTTCTAAATGCGAGCCTTGCGGCTGCTTTTTGCGGCGGGCGCGAATGAGATTGCCATCCTTGCCCGATATGCCAAGTGCGCGCCCGCCCGCTTTGTGCAATAGGCTGACCAGCTCCTTATTTATCTTGCCTGCCAGCACCATTTCTACAACGCCAATCGTTTCATTATCGGTGATGCGAAGCCCGTTGGAAAACTTGCTCTCTATCTGCAGCCGCTCCAACATCTCGCCAATTTGCGGACCGCCGCCATGTACGACAACCGGATTAAAACCCGCCTGCTTCATGACGACAATATCCTCGGCAAAGCTTTTGGTGAGCGCCATATCGCCCATCACATTGCCGCCAAATTTGACGATGATGCTGCGCTTCTCATAGCGTTGCAAAAAGGGGAGCGCATCTTTGAGCAAATGCGCTTTTTGCAACCATTGCCGTGCTTTATCCTTCGCCGCCATGTCTTCTCCTTGTATCTCGCCCCTATATAGACTATCGCTGTGCCAATTGCCAGATGGAGGCTCTTATCTCTTCCAGTCCGTGTTTTTTGTGGGCTGAGCTTGGGAGTAGTTCTGGGTGGCAGGCGGCATATTTTGCGGCTTCTTTTTGCATTTCTTGAAGCCTCTTTTGTAGCTCAGCGGGGCTTGGCTCGTCGGTTTTGGTGAGGATAATTTGGAAGCTTATCCCCGCGGCGTTCAGCGTCTGCATCATTTCTTTGTCGCTGCTTTTGAAGCCGTGACGGCTGTCAATGAGGAGAAATACGCGCTGGAGGGTGGGGCGGTTTGCGAGATATAGCTTGGAAAAGGCTTGCCATGCTTTGGCTTCTTTGCGGGATTGTTTGGCATAGCCGAAGCCCGGCATGTCAATGAGGTAAAGGGTTTCGCCCATGCTGAAGAAGTTGAGGGCTTGGGTGCGCCCGGGCGTTTTGGAGGTGCGGGCTAGGGTTTTATTGTTGAAAAGGGCGTTGAGGAGGCTGCTTTTTCCGACATTGGATCTGCCAGCAAGGGCAATCTCGGTGCGCTCGGCGGGCGGTAGTCCCTCTATGCTTACTACGGAGCGTAGGAATATTGCGCCTTTGGCGAAAGCGGTTTCGGCTTCAGTCTTGGTCATTTTTCTTGCGGGAGAAGAGATTGTCCCATAGCTCAATTCTGACACCCTGCTTTTTCATAATGACACCTTGTTGGAGGACGCTTAGCATATTGTTCCATGTCCAGTAGATGACCAGCCCTGCCGGGAAGCCTGCGAGGACGAAGGTGAAGACGATGGGCATCCAGAAAAATATGCGCTTTTGTATCGGGTCGGGCGGGGCGGGGTTCATTTGCATTTGCACGAACATGGTTAGCCCCATGCATATCGGCCATATTCCTATGGTGAGGAAGGCGGGCAGGCTTATGGGGAGAAGTCCGAAAAGGGTGAAAATATTGGTGGGGTCGGGGGCGGATAGGTCATGTATCCAGCCGAAAAAGGGTTGATGGCGCATTTCTATGGTGACGAATAGCACCTTATACAGAGCAAAAAATACGGGGATTTGTATTAGCACCGGCAGGCAGCCCGCCAGCGGGTTTACTTTTTCCTGCTTATATAATGCCATTATCGCCAATTGCTTCGCTTGCGGATTGTCTTTATGAGTCTTGGTTATTTCGGCGATGCGGGGTTGGAGTTTTTTCATGCGTCCCATGGCGATATAGGATTTATTTGCTAGGGGAAAAAATAATAGTTTTATCAATATGGTCATCATTAATATCGCCACGCCGAAATTGCCGAAAATGCCATAGAGCATGTCAATCACTAGAAAAAGGGGCTTGGTTAGGAAGTAAAACCAGCCCCAATCAATGAGGAGGTCAAAGCGGTGAATGGCTAAGTCTTTTTTGTAGTGGTCAATGAGACCCACCTCTTTGGCACCGGCGAAATAATGCTGGGTAATCTCCACCTGCTCGCCTGCCGCTATGGTTTTGCCTTGCAGGGAGTAGTCAATCACCGCCTCTTTTTGGACGTGACCGAGCCGTGTTCTTATCTGCTCGTCTTGGGGGGGGAGGAGGGCTGCTGCCCAATATTTATCGGTCAAGCCTATCCAGCCGCCTTGCTGCTCCCTTTTGGTGAAGCCGCCCGCCTCATTGCCCTGCTTCAATAAATCCTTATAGCTTATCTCCTCCAGACCCTGCTCCTCGCTGACGGCGATGGCTCCCTCATGCAGGATGAAAAAGCTCGTCTTGTCCTCTATGCCTGCGCGCTTGAGCTGGGCATAGGGGTAGAGGGTGATGGGGGTGCGGCTTTTATTGGTGACCTTATCGGTGATGGTGAAGAGGAAGTTTTCGTCCACCGCTATGGTGCGCTGGAAGCGGATGTTTTGCTTGCTCCTATATTCCAGAATGATGGGGGTTTGGGGGGTGAGGGGGTTTGTTGAAAGGGCGCGCCATTTGGTTTTTTCGCTGGGGACATCCATGCCTTCGGCAAGAAATCCGTGCACGCCATACCAAGCGTTGGGGTAACTTGGCGGGGCGAAAAGGCGCACTGCGCCGTTGTCATTGTTCAGGTCTTTTTTATATTGGCTGAGATATAGGCTGTCTATGCGCGCTCCTTGTAGGGAGAGCTTGCCGCTATAGTTTTGGCTTTTTATTTCTATGAAGCCGCCTGTGCTTTCTTCTTTTATGGTTTTGCTTTGGGGGGTTTGGCGGTCTGGTATCGGTAATAGTTCTATCTGCTCGGCTTGGGCTGCCTCCTCGTCAATTTTTGGCTCTATGACAAGAAATTGCCATAGGAATAACACGCCGATGCAGAGCAATATTGCAAATAAAAACTGATTATGCTCGTTCATGGGTTTCCTTTCTTAATGCCTTATGCCCGCGCTTGAGGGCGTTTCGCAAATCGCAACAAAGCGCATTAAAGTCGCGCGAGCAAGTATTATAACGACCTATCAAAACATAATCGCAACTTGGCTCGCCCTCATGGCATAATATCTCGCCCGCCAAAGCGCGAAGGCGGCGCTTGACGCGATTGCGCATGACCGCATTGCCGAGCTTGCGCGTTGCCGTGAAGCCTATCCGCATGCTGGCTTGCGGCTCGCTTTGGCGTTTTAGCTGTAAGATGAAACCGCGCTCCACAAGCTTCTCGCCCTCTGCGCGCAATGCCAGAAAATCAGAACGTTTGCGCAAGGGCTTCCATGACAGGCTTTTTGATAAAACCATCGGCTCAGGCGGAGAGGCGCTTTCTGCCTTTGGCTCGCCGCCTCGCCAATACCGCACGACCGCTCCGGTTCGCTGAACGAGCCCGAAAGCCATGCCGACGCTTGCGCACCAAATTGCTCGGTTGAAAGGGACGCTTCATTCATTCTCTCCTGAATTATAAAAACTGATGCGTTCATCTAGCCTATCCAGCCATCTCTGTCAACGCCTCCAGCCTTATTTGTGTTTATAATAAAAAACCTTTGCATGGTTTAGAAAAATATGTATAGATTGGGGATAACTTAAAAACACAACCTTTATTAGAATATATGGGTTAAAGTGTTAAGAAATAAGGATAAATTAGGTGCTAAAATGGGGAATATGAATGGGAATAAAGCCTATCAGGCACTGCCTCTCTTTACGACGGAAAACCCTAAAAATCTGCGGGTTTGCAAGTCTATTCTCCATAACACCAACCCTGTTTCCGCCTGCCTTAAATATGAGCATATACCGATTCGGTATCAGGGCTTTATCCGCCAATATGGGTTTCAGAGACATATGCGCTTTGTCGCCTTCCTCGCTGATATGCAGAAAACCATGGGGAGGGCTATTCATCGCCAGTATAATTGCCCGCCGATTTTTCTTTATCTGCTTATCCATTTTCTCTCGCCAAGCCATAATAGACCGCTCATGCTCAAAGCCGCCCATTATGAGCTTAACCTTTCCGAGAAAACATTTAGGAAAAGAATTCACGAAATGGTCGCCCTTAATCTCGTCTCTACGCAAAAAGATCCCCTGGATGGCAGAAGAATTATGCTCATGCCTTCCGACCTTTTGCTTGAAAAATTTGCTCGTTTCATGGAAGAAACGATGGCTTGTGCCTTTGCGAGCCTTGAGGAGATGAACGCAATATGACAGGCTGATAATGAGGAGTGCAATATGGGTAAGACAGAAAATTGGCAAAGGGTGAAAAAATCTATCCCGCTTCTTATTCTATTGGCGCTGCTTTTTGCTTTTTTTATTTTTGGGGGCGGGCAGTTTTTTTCGCTTCAGCTATTGTCAAACCATTATGTGTTTTTGACCCAATGGGTTGGGGAATATTATCTGCTATCGGCTTTTCTCTTTATACTGCTTTATGTGATTATCGCTGCCGCATCGCTGCCAATTGCTTCTTTTGTGAGCCTTGTGGGTGGGTTTTTATTCGGGGTTTTTTGGGGCGGGATATTTATTCTTTTGGGGGCGGGGGCGGGGGCTTGTATTTTATTTCTTGCCGCCAAGTCGGCATTGGGCGAGATGCTTCATGCCCGTTTGCAAAGGGCTGAGGGGAAAGCTTTGTCGCGCTTTAGAAAGGGGGTGGAGGAAAATGCGTTTTCCTTTTTGCTCATTATGCGTCTTATTCCGCTTTTTCCCTTTTTCCTCGTTAATCTTGCGCCCGCTTTTTTGGGGGTTTCTTTTCGTGTATTTGCCATTACCACTTTTATTGGTATCTTGCCGGGCTGCTTTGTTTTTGCGTCCATTGGCAATGGGCTTGGTTTTTTTCTGGAAAATGGCATGGAGCTGGAAACCAGCTTTTGGAGCAAGCCGCAAATTATTCTGCCCCTTATCGCTCTTGCTGTGTTAAGTGGGCTGCCGATATTTTATAAGCATCATAAGAAGAAAAGGGGGGGCGAGTGAAGGCGGATTGGAAAACCCATATTTGTGTCATCGGTGCCGGTGCTGGCGGGTTGAGCGTGGCGGCGGGAGCGGCGCAAATGGGCATGAAAACCACGCTCATTGAGGCAGAAAAAATGGGCGGCGACTGCTTGAACACTGGCTGTGTGCCGTCCAAAGCCTTGCTTGCCGCCGCTAAGCACGCTCATCTCATGCGAAAGGAAACGGGCTTTGGCGTGGCGGCTAGCTCGCCGCATATTGACTTTCCCCATATTCACCGCCATGTGCAGGAGCGTATCGCTCATATCGCACCCCATGATTCGGTGGAGCGTTTTGAGGGGCTTGGGGTGAGGGTGGTGCTGGGCAAAGCGAGGTTTCTTGCGCCTAAATATATTGAGGTGGAGACAGGGGAGGGTAAGAAGGTCATCCGTGCGCGCAAATTTGTTATTGCGAGCGGGGCGCGCCCTGCTATTCCTGATATTAAGGGGCTTGGCGATGTTCCTTTTTTTACGAGCGATACTATCTTTACACTGAGCACATTGCCGGCTCATCTTGCTATTATTGGTGCTGGTCCTATTGGCTGTGAAATGGCACAAGCCTTTATTCGCCTTGGGGCGAAAGTGAGCCTATTCGCACAGGGTGAAATCTTGCCGCGTGAAGATAGGGATTTGGCAGAGGGGCTTCAAAAAATACTTATGGAGGAGGGGGTGCATATTTATTCGCAGGAAGATGTTGTGCGGGTTTCTTCTTCCGATAAGGGTATTCATATTTTTTCTGAATATAGTAATAGAAAGGGGGAGCGTGCTAAGCGGGAAATTTTTGCAAGCCATGTGCTTTGTGCCATTGGTAGGCGTGCCAATATTGATTGGCTGGAAGGCTCGGATATTCCGTATGATGAGGGTGGGGTTATTGTTAATCATCGTCTGCAGACGGCGAAGCGTCATATTTATGCGCTTGGCGATGTCGTCAAAAATGCGCCGCAATTTACGCATGCCGCCTCCTATCAGGCGGGGATTATATTGCGCAATATCGTTTTTCATCTGCCTGCGCGTGTTAATTATCGCTCGCTGCCCCATGTCACCTATACCGACCCGGAGCTTGCTTCTATTGGGCTTAGTGAGGCGGAGGCTCGGAAAAAATACAAAAATATCAAGATTATAACGACGCCTTTCGCCAAAAATGACCGCGCTATTTGTGAGCGCAAAGAGGAGGGGTTTGTCAAGCTCATCCTCTCTAAGAGGGGGCGTGTTTTGGGGGTTGGTATTCTTGCTCATCATGGTGGCGATTTGCTGGTGCCATGGGAAATTCTTATACGGAAAAAGCTCAAACTTTCTGCCCTTGCCGGTGCCATCATGCCCTATCCCTCACGAAGTGAGGCAAGCAAAGCTGCTGCCTCACAATATTATGCTCACTTTTTGTTCAGCAAAAAGGTGCGCCTCGCTCTCAAATTATTGAATTTACTCGGATAATGCCATGCGCTTTGCTTATCTTTTCTATAATCATGAACGGAAAAAAGGAGTAGAGCGTGATTGCTTTGGAATGGGTCCATAAGATTATTCCGTATAAGGACGGAAAGCCTTTCTTGCCTTTTGGGCGGCAGAAAGTGAAATCCTTTTTTCAAAAAGCAGAAAGCATTGCCAAGCCGATTTCTAAAAGCAAAGAGGAGGGCGTGCCTGTCAATGTCAGGAAGATTAATCATGATATGAGGAATGTTCTTTGTAGCACGCAGCTTTTTGCTGACTCGCTGCTTATGATAGAAAACCAGCCCGAATGCAAAAAAATTCATCGCCATATTACGCGCGCCATTGAGCGGGCGGTGGGGCTGTGTGATACGCTGAGCCTGCAGGGCGGGGCGGCTCATTGTAATATTGTCAGGCAGATGGCACCGCTGAAACCGCTGCTTTTTGAGGTGCGCGAAATGCTCTGCTCCTCCAGTAAAACCGGTGTCGTTAGTATTCATCTGCATTGTCCAAAGGCGCTTTCTATTGACGCTGACCAGGCGCAACTTTTTCGTGCGCTTTTTAATCTCGCTTTTAATGCGCTTGTTGCTATGCGCGATAAAAAGCAGGGGGCGGAGATGTTTTTGCGCGCTGAGCGGACGGGGGAGGGTGTGTCCATAGAGATTGAGGATAATGGTCCGGGGCTGCCAAAGGTGCTGCAAAAACAAATTAGGGAAGCCAAAAATCTTATGCCCGCTCAAGCCAGTACTCACGGCATGGGGCTTGCCATTACCCGCGAAATTGTTGAAATGCATGGCGGGCGGATGCAGCTCGTTATTTCAAAGGCGGGCAAAACCGTCTTCCGCCTCGCCATTCCCGACACAAAATAGCCCGCAAGCCGCCCTTGCAAAACCGCCCCCGAATGAGTATGTATGCAAGCGGTGGCACCGGTAGCTCAGCTGGATAGAGTACTTGACTACGAATCAAGGGGTCGGGAGTTCGAATCTTCCCCGGTGCGCCACTTTTTTTGGGGGGTAGGTTAGGCTTTTCCTCAAGTGAGAGAAATGTGCGGATTAATGAGCGAATAATGAAGAGATAGGGTTTTTAATCTTTCAGATACACCCCAAGTTTATTTTTAGTGGTAATAATCATAAGTGTTGGTAGTCCCTGTGCTTTGTTTTCTTCATGATGGTGATTAAAGGTTTCCTTGTCTGTTTTTGACATTTTATGCCCACCATTGGGGTGCGAATGCCATGACCCAAGAAAGTGAATTCGTGGTGAGCAATTCTTATCTATACATTTTTCTATATCTGTTGTTCCCTTTTCTTTTAGTTCAAGTGCTGTTGGTGTTCCGACAGTTCCCTCTGGTTCTGGTGTAGCTATCATAACATCAATAATTTTTTCTCCTAAATTTTGTACGCCATATAGAAACCCCCCAGTTTCGTTTGGACATTTTTCTTTTAACCACTTTTTCATTTTTTTTATGGCAGAGGGATTAATACGAATTTTCCAGCCTTTTGCTCCATCAGGAATGTGGGTTTTTGGTGGCGCGACATCAAACCATTGCCATCCGATTGGCGTGCCATCTTCATTTAGAGGGTTAATTCCAATGCCCGCAGAAGACTTCCCTTTTTGTTTGGATACTTCCCTAAGTTTAGGCATAAATGTAGCAGCATGAACGGCGATGGTTTCTTTTGGTAAGACTACTGAAGGTGAAGCACAAGTCATTCCAATCTCAATTGATTTAATATATTCTCCTTGCTTGTTTTCCCTTATTATCCACTCCTGAATCTGTTGGTTGCGTATCCCCAAATGACATAAATAAGAATAAAGGTAATGAAGATCAGGTGTATTTTTTGAGCCAGCAACAGATAGAAAGCCTAGTCTCCCATCGTCGAATATTTCAATGCGCGTAATGTTGTTTAAGGGTTTGCTCATCTTGAAAGATAAATGTTCTCTCAAAAAACTATTGGCAGTCGCATCAAGAATTAGGTCATATTTTTGGAGTTTCTGCCCCTTTTTCTCCTGAAAGTATCCGTAATTTTCAACGATATCTGTTCCAGCATTTATAGTATATGAATAGCATTTGGCAGCTATTACTTTAGGGCTTAATAAATTGTTATAGGTTGCTGTGTGGCGGGTGAGATTGTGTGCTTCAATACTATCTGGGTCAATGACTTTAATTTTTGGTGTGCCACTTCTAACAAGAAAATCAAAAATTTCGCTCCCAAGCGCGCCATATCCTATTAAATGAACATTTTGAGGGTATTTTTGTCCAGAGACTTTTTGAAATATTTTTTTACTGGGAACAGGTAACACTTCTATTTCACATGCTGACCACAAGGAATAATCTTCGTTATGCTTATCAGTTAATTGTTTCGTGGAAATTTCATATGCTTTTATCTCAAGCTTTCGTGCTTCTTCATTTTCTGAGAGTCCGATGGCGTTTTTTTGCATGGGATTAGGACGCCATATACCTATAATAATAATTCCTAATCGGAGATTATTATCTTTCAACAATTGAATAAATGATTCATATCCACTAGTTATTATTGTGAATGAGGAAGAGTCCATCTTGGCCTTTTTGAGAATATTAAAAATACCTTGACCAGTAGATACATATGAAAAAATAGGTTTTTCATAGGTATCTTTGGAAACTAAAAAAATGACTGGCGAGTATTTTTTTTCTTTTTTGGGTTCTGGAGGCTCTTTTAAGAAAATATCTCCATCAATATTATTGAATAAATGTATTTTTGATTTATACCCCCTTCCGTATTTCTTGGCTACCAGATGAGGATGTGTTTCTGCTACCCCATATTTAGGGGATGGAGAACTTTTTTGTTTAAACGCATCGTCCTGTAATTTTGCAAGATTTATAATTCCTTGTTGTGGTCTATACATAGTTGGCACAGGATGCCAGCCGTCACGATTTAAATCACCGCTGGAGGCATTTTTAAGCCAACCCGAAAGCTGTTTTACAATAATTCTGATACCATGTTGTCTATAGGCATCGGAAAGACCTACATTACTCAAACAAATATATGCGGGTTCTTCATCAAGGACAGGATTTAGATGTGGGAGGTCGCGTGGAAAATCTGTTCTATTGCTATATACCTGTGGAGCATGGACGCTTACGTAACCTTCTTTGAAAACAAAGGCTATTGATTCTGACTTATTAATACGAGATTCTTTTGGGTTTTGAGCTAAAGGTATTGGAAATTTTGCAATTAAGATAATGTTCTTCTCTCGCTGATAAATTCTTAACGAGTTGCTATTGCATCCTCCAAAATTTTTTACACCTGCGACAATTCTTTTTAGTTCTGGTGACCAATCTTTTTGGTCTATTCTCTCACTCGGGGGCTTTGACCATAATTTGACTAGACTCTTAGCCATAACTACCGCCACTACCTGTGCTATTAGAATTGATTGCAACAGCGGGCACGATTACCAATTTTCGGCAGCCACTACTCGTAAATTCAAATATAATGTGCTCAGCTTTAGACGAATTATCACCGCCTGTGCATAGAAAATTGTCTTTGTTATCTAGTATTTCGTCAACATATTTCTCTTTCGCTTTATAACTTGGTGGGTCATCATCATTATTCTTTAACTTTTTGGAACTGGCGACTATATAACCACCCTCATTGTTGTGATTAAGGGCAGCAATAGCATCCTTAGAATATATAAACTTGCCGTCCTCATTTTTAGAACCAAGTGTGTATCGCGAACAGTGGTGCGGGGCGATGAGTATATCCCATTTTAGATAGTCATCGGGTTTAGTACATAAGCGCTCCCAAACGCAAGCAGGAGCATCACCGCCCAAAAGCACTTTGTTTATTCTCTCACCTGCCATTATTGACCATTGAATGACGAGACTAGTTGGGTTGGCAGAAGGTTGGTTGTCATCATCCCCTTTCCCTACATCGCATTCATCAGCATTAGGAGCTAAAACGAGAGCGCTAACCTTATCACTACCTGTTTCAGTTTTGCTATTCTCTTTTAGAATCCGCAGACGGTTGCCGTCCATTTCCTTGGAGATTCCTGTAAGTTTGTTTCTTCTTCTAATTTCATCAAGTAATGGCTTGGATTCATTGGTGTCATAAGCAGCATCAATCGCATATGAACTACACCAAATTTCATTTACCAACAAAATATCGTTAGTGCCGCCTTTGCTATCCCAGTCGCTAGGGGTGCCGGTATGAAAAAGTTTATCAAAGCCACGAAGGTGATCTTCGTCAGGATGTGTCAAAACAAAAATATCAAGCTTGGCGCTGGAACATGCACTCCTTATTTTAGAAACAAATTCAAGCATATCATCTTTTCCATCATCAGAGCCTTCTCTGTAGTTTAGATCGGTGAGAATGCGTTTATTGTCAGCCTCAAGAAGTATTGTGTCGCCATTACCGACAGAAAAAATAGTGATCTTATCAGCCATGATTATCTCCTTTATGTGGTGTAAGAGTTTTAAGAAGTTCGCGCCCATAGCGTTGACCAACAAGCCAAACCGCATTTGCGTTCACTAAAAACACTAAGATGAGTGTTTCTAGGATGATTGTACCAAAAATAAGTAATGCAGTGATTGGTGTAAGCAAAATACCAGAGAACAGATAGTTGTTCGCTAAAAACACTAACCCCACCGCAAGGGCGATAAACAGTGCGAGACACTTAAGTCCGTAAAGATTTCGTATGAAGCCAAAGTTTATCAATTCACGAAAGACTCCAGGATATTGATTTTTATCTCTTGTGGCTTGTATCAACCTTTCAATGGTAGCCTCATATTTTAGGTCAGCATTTGTTTTGTCGACTTCCTCCTCTGCTTTGCTAGGCAGGTGTAAATCGTGCCAACGCCGTGAAATTTCCTGATGATAGCTTTGTTTGATGATATTGTTGATGGTTTCATCTCGCCAACGCAAAAGAGCTGTTGCCGGTAATACACCCCATTTTTCTTTTAGCTTTCTTTGAGCTTTTAAGCCACTATTTCGGGCAATTGTTGCCCCAAGCAAGGCCACTGCAAATAGAATAAAAGCCGTAAATGCGCCATAGGCTTTCCAGTGATAATCAAGTTTTACGAATACCGTCATGCTACCAACTATAATTGGTAAAGATGTAATTAAAGCTGGCGCTATCCGTGCACTACATGTGTATTTGTCAAATCTGAGCATCATTTTCTACCTTATTCACCCCAATATGTGGGGTAAGAAATTATTATTTAACTATATATAGTATTTTGATGTCAATTAGAATCGAATCTCTATATAATGAAAGAATTTTCCTATGATTCGTTTTGAGAGTCGAGTCAGAAGACTCAAGTCGGCTTTCTTCGCTTCAGTAAGCATTTTCGTGCATACCGCTCTGAAAATTTATGGTTTGAGTTGCTTTGGATTAGTTGGGTTTGGTGCTGTGGGGGTTATTTTTTGGGGGAGGGGGTTTCTTTATATCTTGGGAAGGCGACTTTGCCCCATTTTTTGGTGTCGGGGGTGGTATGTATATCTTGCTCCATAATCTTGATGATTTTTGGAACTAGGAGTGTCATCATTTTTCGTCCGCTTTTTAGTTGGGGTTTGCCTAAGCCTTCTGAGCCAAAGGTGATGCCGCCGTGAATTATCTGGTTTCTTAGTGTGTAAAGGCGGAATAAAATTTCATTCAGCGTTTTGGACATATCATTTTTTCCCAGTTTTGCAAAAGCTTTATCATTATAATCGTTAAGGCGTTCTTTCCAATTTTTTGGCTCTCCCTTGCGAATAAATTTCCAGAAAAGATCAAAAATAAACTCATTATCAGTCAGTTCTTTTATTACATCGGTATTGCTTATAAGGGCTATCCTGATTTTATTTCTTTTATCGCAGGCAACAATCTGTTCGGCGAAAGCAAAAAAACGATCATGCTCATTTTTCTCATCTGATTGACCATAATCCTGACCATAGGCGGCGTTGAAGGCTATCCAGAGGAATAGAAAGGCTTCTTCGTCGGGGCAGTGTTCGTTTTCTGCTCGTGCTAGCCAGCTTTTTGCGCGCCTTAGGCGGTCTTTATTGTCTTGTTTGTAGTTGGTTCTCATTTGGGTTTCCCCTTATTGGGGTTTGCCACCTAGTGGTTTGCCGGCGCGGTGGTAGAGGTGGGAGAGGGTGGTTAGGGTTAGGAGGTAGGTTAGGAGCTCGGTGCCGGTGGGGCGGGGGGTGTAGCCTATGATGATGTTGAGGATTTCGCCGAGCAGGCTTTGGGCGGGGATTAGGGTGGAGGTGTCCCATAGCTGGGTGCCTAGCGGGGGGGCGATGCCGGCGGCGATTAGGAAGCTTACGCCTTTGGCGGCGATGCCGGCGGTGAGCAGGATTAGGAGCCAGCTGGTTATGCTGAATAGGTGTTTTTGGGCGGTTTTTAGTAAGCCTAGATATAGTCCAGCACCGACTAGGGAGCCGGCGGCGGCGCCGAGAATGCCGCCGAAGAAAATTATGGGGAGGCTGATTTCGCTTGCCATGCCATAGGTGAAGAGGACAATCTCGGTGCCTTCGCGCAGGCTGGCTAGGCATATGACGCCGCTTATCACATAGAGGTTTTTATCGCCGCTTCTGACTTTGCCTGCGACATCGCGTAGCTCTTTGGCAATTTTGGCGCCATAGCGGCGCATCCAGATGACTGTCCAGCTTAGGAAGCCTGCGGTCAGAAACATAAGCCCGGCATTGAAGACTTCCTGACCCATGCCGTCAATCATATCGCTTATCTGGTCGGTGAAAAATGCTAATGCTATGGAGCCGATAAGTCCGCCTAGCAGTCCAAGTCCAACGGCGGCAAAGCGCCCCGATATGCCGCGTGTTGCCGCCAAGATGATGCCGACAATCAGGGATATTTCTAAAAACTCACGGAAGGTAATCGTTGCTATAATGCCCATTTTCTATTCCGCTTCTATTCCGCTATGAGGTAACCATTGGCGGTGTCCATGTGGAACTCGCCGAAAAAATGATAGCGCCCGGGCTTGAGGGGTCCGACAAAGATGGTTGCTTTTCTGTTGCCGCGTATGATTTTTTCTCGGCGCAAATCATGGCTTTCAAATTCTTCGGCGGTTTTATCGTCATTATACACCCTAAGCTTAATGCGCTTGCCTGCGGGGACGCGTAAGGTTTCGGGGTGGAACTGGTGGTTTTTAATGCGTAAGACATATTCGTCGGCGGCATCAACGCTGCCAACGCTTGCAGTCATCATCACAATGACTGCAAGCACCGACAGAGCCGATAAAAACTTAGGAAGCGGGGGCATTAAAAATCTCCGAAAACTTGCGATAGGAGGCGGAAAAAATGTGGAACCATTTTTTTGTCGCCTTGCTGTCATGCTCTTCGGAGGCGTAATGCAGGGCTTGCACTGCCTCGTCCATATTGTCCAAGGCGGTTTCCTGCCTATTGGTCAGGCGCAGCTCGCGCAAGAAATCTACCGCCGATTCTAGGCTGTAGCTTATCTCATGGACTTCCTCCAAGCGGGAGGCGTTAGGGGTGTCCGCCAGAACCTCGCCTATCCGCATCTTGCCTGCGTCCAATATGGAAAGCGCATGGTTGCTGTCGCGAAGCTCAATGCCGGCATAATGGGCGATTTTTTCCTCGTCTTTGTCCAGAAAGTGCCAAAGCGCCGCTGTCAGGGCGATGATTGCCAGTAGTAAAAGTCCGATTTTTTGCATTTCTTTTGTCATTTTGTGTTCCTTATTGCGAATGATTCTCAAAAGCAAAAGATACTATATACCCGTTTTTTTATTTTGCAAGCGAAATGTTATTGCGAAGCAATAGCAATAAGGGGGGGTCGGGGAGGGGGTGATTTTTTTATTGGGTGGGGGGGTGTTTCGGAGTATGTTTTAGCAGTTTTTAGGGGGGAGATGAGGAGAGTGGTTTGGCGTTGCGGAGTATAGGGAGTTTGGTGGCGGGTTTGGGGGATTTGCCTTTATTTGTGTTTCGTCCTGCATCGGTGAAGCGGGCGGTGGGGTATTTTCGGGATAATTTTGGGGCGAAATTGTTGTATGCGGTTAAGACGAATCCTGAGCGGCATATAGTGGAAGGGTTGTATAAGGAGGGTATTACGGCTTTTGAGATTGCCTCGCTTGGTGAGCTGGAGGGGTTGCGGCGTGTTTTGCCGAAGGCGGAGGCGTGGTTTATGCACCCTGTTAAGGCACGCTCTGCGATTGGGCGGGCGTATTATGAATATGGGGTGCGGCATTTTTGTCTTGATAGTGAGGCGGAGTTGGAGAAGATTCTTGTGGAAACGGGGTATGCTGAGGATTTGAAATTGCATTTGCGGGTTGGGGTTCATAATGAGTCTGCGGCTCTGCCGTTTGGGGATAAGTTTGGGATTGGGCTTGAAATGGCGCCTGCTTTATTGGGCAAAATGGCGGGTTTTAGTGAGGGGCTTGGGGTTAGTTTTCATGTTGGGTCGCAGGCGATGAGTGAGCGTGCTTATAAAAATGCCATTGGGGCTTGTGGGGAGATGTTGGGGCGGGCGAAAGTGGGTGTTCGTTTTTTTAATATTGGTGGGGGGTTTCCTTGTCATTATGCGGATATGCGCCCCCCGCCGCTTTTGCGGTATTTTAGGGCGATTGAGGAAAGTTTTGCCAAGCTGGATAATGCGGAAAATATGCAGCTTGTGGCGGAGCCGGGTAGGGCTTTGGTGGCGGAAAGTAGCTCGTTGATTGTTAGGGTGATGTTGCGGAAGGGCGATGGGCTTTATTTGAATGATGGGACTTATGGGGCGTTGTTTGATGCGGGTCGTCCGCATTTTATTTTTCCTAGTCGGCTTTTGCGGGAGAGTAATGCGGCGGCGGCTCCGTTTCGGTTTTATGGTCCGAGCTGTTGTGCGTTGGATGTTATGGAGGGTCCGTTTATGTTGCCTTCTGATATTGGCGAGGGGGATTATATTGAGATTGGGCAGATGGGGGCTTATGCGCAGACGATGATTACCGGCTTTAATGGGTTTGCTCCGTGTAAGGAGAGTGTTCATGTGAGCGATGCGCCGATTATGAGCATGTATGAAACCGTGCGCAAAAATAGAAAAACCATTGCTGCCTAATGTCTAGTCTTCAAAAAAAGCAACTGCTATCACGACCTATTGAGCATATTGATATGACGGCTTTTGATGCCAGCTCTATCATTGAGGGGATGGGGGATATGTCGTTTACGGCACGCTCCCTTGGGCGGGCGGCGGATATTGTTGCGAAAATGCTGGCGGATAAGGATTGTACGATTTTTCTCTCGCTTGCCGGCTCAAGCTCGGCGGGGGGGTGTATGCGGATTTATAGCGATCTTGTTAAATATAATATGGTGGATGCGGTTATTGCTACGGGGGCGAGCATTGTGGATATGGATTTTTTTGAGGCGCTGGGGTTTCGGCATTATCGGGGGCGGGCGGATGTGGATGACCGCCAATTGCGGGAGCTTGGGATTGACCGCATTTATGATAGTTTTATTGATGAGGCAGAGCTGCAGGCTTGTGACCGTGTTATTTGTGAGATTGCGGGGGGGTTGGAGGCGAAGGCTTATAGCTCGCGGGGGTTTATTCGTGAGATGGGGCGGTTTCTGAAGGAGGGCGGGGCGAAGAAGGAGGAGAGTCTGGTCGGGCTTGCTTATGAGCATGGGGTGCCGATTTTCTGCCCGGCTTTTACGGATTCTTCTGCTGGGTTTGGGCTGGTGAAGCATCAGGTGGAAAATCCTGAGGGGCATATTAGTATTGATTCTATTGCGGATTTTCGGGAGCTGACGGAGGTTAAGATTGCGGCAAAGTCTTCCGGTCTTTTGATTATGGGGGGCGGGGTGCCGAAAAACTTTGTGCAGGATAGTGTGGTTTGTGCGCCGTTTCTCGGCAAGGAGGTGGATATGCATAAATATGCGGTGCAGGTCAGCGTGGCGGATGTGCGTGATGGGGGGTGTTCCGGCTCTACATTGCGCGAGGCTTGCTCTTGGGGGAAGGTGGATACTGCCCATGAGCAGATGGTTTTTGCGGAGATAAGTAGTGTGCTGCCTTTGCTGGCGAGCCATGCTTATCATTCGGGGTTGTGGAAAAAGCGGGGGCGGCGGTGCTATCAGGAATTGTTTGATGACTGAGCGGTCTATTTTATCTGCGGAGAAGGGTTTTCTGGGTTTGCCTGAAGGGGAGGCTTGTGGATATGAGGGGGCGGGGGCGGTTATTGTTCCTTTTGGGTTGGAGGAAAGTGTCAGCTATGGGGCGGGGACGGGGGGTGCACCGGAGGCGATTTTGCGGGCAAGCCGTGAGGTGGAGCTTTTTGATGAGCGGTTTTGGTGTGCGCCCTATCGGGAAATTGGGATTGCTACATTGGATATTGCAAAGCCTGTGGGGGGGTTGGCGCAGGGGTTGGCGGAGATTGAGGGGGTTGTGCGCTCGGTGTTTGGGGATGGGAAGTTTCCGCTTGTTTTGGGGGGGGAGCATAGTATTACGCCTGCTATTTTGCGGGGGGTCAGGGCGGTTTGTGAGGAGGAGATTGTCATTTTGCATTTTGATGCGCATGCGGATTTGAGGGAGGAATATGGCGGGGTGCGTGATGGGCATGCTTCGGCTTTGCGAAGGGCTTTGGAAGTTCCCAAGACGAGGCTGGTTTCTTGTGGGGTGCGGAATATTTCGGAGGAGGAGGTCGCCTTTTTTGAGGGTAGTGATTCTATTGATATTTTTTGGGCGAGGGAAAAAGAGAACTGGGATAGGAAAAAATTGCGGAGCTTGCTGGAGGGGAAGCGGATTTATCTGACTATTGATGTGGATGTTTTTGATATGAGCCTCATGCCTGCTACTGGCACGCCTGAGCCGGGCGGGTTGTTTTGGGAGGAGGTGCTGGCGGTGATAGAGCTTGCGGCGAAAGCTGGCACGATTATCGGGACGGATATTACGGAGCTTGCGCCGATAAAGGGCTTGCATGGGTGTGATTTTTTGGTGGCGAAGCTGGCTTACAGCATTCTTGCTTATGCTTTTTTGCGCAATTTTGAGGGGGATTGATAGGCAATCTCGGCGTGTTTTTCGCAATAGGGGAGCTTGTCCTTGTTTGCTTTGCCGCAAAAATAAAGCTTGCCGTCTTCGCCCTCTATCGGCCAGCGGCATTGGCGGCTTTTGAGGTGGAGGAGGGTGACATTTTGGGGGCTTGGCTCTTTCTGCTTTTCTTCGGTAAGTCCAAAACCGATATCATCGCTTCTGCTATTTTCTGAAAAGCCTGCTTTGCGGCGATAGGCGCGCTTTTCCTTTTTTTCGGGCTTGACCGCCGCCGTTTTAATTTTGGGGGTGCTGACCGTATTGCGATTGCTCCGACCCGATAGACCGAGCCGATGAACCTTGCCTATCACGGCATTGCGGGAAATGCCGCCGCCCATTTCAATGGCTATCTGGCTGGCACTTAAGCCCTCCATCCATAACCGCCTTAGCTGTGCTACCCTGTCTTCTGTCCATGCCATCGTGAATCTCCTTTGTTTTTACCCTATATTTAGGGGGTTATAGGGGGAAAGCTACTAGATATGGGGGGTGGTGGGCAAGAAAAACTTGGGGTTTATCCACAAATATCCTTATTAATTGACCTCGCCGCTATTTTGCTTACAATGAAAACCAACGCCTGCCGCCTCAATTTGGGCGGCTTTTTGTTTTGAGGTAGGAAAATGAGCTCAAAAATCATGCCCGTATATAAAAGAACGCCGCTTGGCTTTAGCCATGGCGAGGGGGCGTGGCTGTTTGCTGAAAATGGCGAGAAATATCTGGATTTTTCCAGTGGGATTGCGGTTAATGTGCTGGGGCATGCCAACCCGATATTGGTGAAGGCACTTTGCGAGCAGGCGAAAAAGCTGTGGCATGTGTCCAATATTTTCACGATTGAGGGGCAGGAAAAGCTTGCGGAGAAAATTACCCAAAACTGCTTTGCGGAGCGGGTGTTTTTTGGCAATTCGGGAACGGAAGCCATTGAGGGTGTGTTGAAAACGATAAGGCGGTTTCATTTTGCTAAGGGTAGTCCGCATAAGACGGAGATTATTACTATGGAGGGGGCGTTTCATGGGCGGAGCTTGGCGGCGCTGGCGGCTTCGGGGCAGGGCAAAAATCTGGAGGGGTTGGGGGCGCCATTGGCGGGATTTATACAGGTGCCGTTTGCCGATATGGGGGCGATTGGCAGGGCGATTGGCAAAAATACTGCCGCTATTTTGCTGGAGCCTATTCAGGGCGAGGGGGGGGTGCGGGTGCTTTCGCATGATTTTTTGCAGAAGGTGAGGGTGCTTTGTGACCATCATGGGATTTTGCTGGCTTGTGATGAGATACAATGTGGTATGGGGCGGAGTGGGTATTTTCTGGCTTCCGAAGCTGCTGGTATTGCGCCTGATATTGCTGCCATTGCCAAGGGGCTTGGGGGGGGGTTTCCCATCGGGGCTGTTCTGGCGAGCAAGGAGGCGGCTTGTGGTATGGGGGTTGGTATTCATGGCTCTACTTTTGGGGGTAATCCGCTGGCGATGGCGGTGGGGCAGGCGGTGTTGGATGTGGTGTTGGAAAAAGACTTTTTGGAAGGGGTGCGGGAAAAGGGGGGGCTGCTTACCGAAAAGCTGACGCCGCTTCTTGAAAAATATCCTATGCTGTTTTCGGAAGTAAGGGGGGTGGGGCTTATTCAGGGGCTTATTCTGGCACCTGCTCTTTCTGACCAAGCCTCGCGGGCGTTTGTGGAGCATTTGCGGGCGCATTATCTTCTCTGTGTTTCTGCCAGCAATCATGCTATACGGCTCTTGCCACCTTTGACGATTACTCCCCCCGAAATGGATGAGGCTGTTCATATTATTGATAAAGCGGCAAGCAGTTTTACGCAGGAGTCAGGATGATGCCCAATTTTATTGATATAGATGCTCTGCATACGGACAATCTTGTCGCCATTTTGCGGGATGCTAAGGCGCGCAAGGAAAAAAGAAAGGGCGCACCTGCCGCTTTGCCTGATGGGGATGCGCCGCTTAAGGGGTTTGCGCTGGGTATGATGTTTGATAAGCCTTCTACGAGGACGAGGATATCCTTTGATATTGCTATGCGCCAGCTTGGGGGGTCGGCGATTTTATTGGATGGGGCGAAAATGCAGACCGATAGGGGCGAGAGCCTTGCTGATACGGGGCGGGTGCTTTCGGCTTATCTTGATGTGATTATGTGGCGGACGCATGCCCATGAAAGCTTGTTGAGCTTGGCGGAGGCGGCGAGCGTGCCTGTGATTAATGGGCTTACGGATTATAGTCATCCTTGTCAGATTATGGCGGATCTGCTCACGCTGGAGGAGAGATGGGGAAGCCTGAAGGGGAAAAAAATTGCTTGGGTGGGGGACGGGAATAATGTTGCGCTCTCATGGGTGCAGGCGGCGGGGCTGTTGGGGTTGGAGCTTTGTGTGGCGACGCCGAAGGAATATGCCTTGTCTGGGGAGCTTATGAAATGGGCGGGGGATTCTGTAAGCCTTGGTAGCCCGCAAGAGGCGGCTAGGGGGGCGGATTGTGTGATTACGGATACGTGGTTTTCTATGGGGGTAAGCTCGGCTGAGGAGAAGGCGGAGGTTTTTATGCCGTTTCAGGTCAATAGCGCGCTTATGAGGCTTGCGGCGGATGATGCTTGTTTTCTGCATTGCTTGCCTGCTCATCGGGGTGAGGAGGTGAGCGCTGAGGTTTTGGATGCGGGGGCAAGTTTGGTTTTTGAGGCGGCGGAAAATAGGCTTCATGCGCAGAAGGCTATTCTTAATTGGTGCTTGTCGGGGGAGGGGTCATGAATATCGCAAAGCTGGAGCCGCTGTTGAAAATACTGCATAGGGGCAAGGGCTATCTTGTCAGGATATGGAACTTTTTGCATGGGGTTTTGGTTCGGATGGGGGTGGCACCGAAAGTTGCGACACCCTTGCTTATCATGTTGCTTGCGATTTTTGCGTTTATTGTGCTGGTAAGTTTGAAGCCGAAAACACAGGCCTCGCAGGGGGTGGAGCGGATTTGGTCGGTGCGGGCGTTGAGCGTTGAGCTTGCGGATAGTCAGCCTGATATTGTTGTTTTTGGGGAGATTTTTGCTGCCCGTGAGGTTAGCTTTCGCGCCCTTGTTGCCGGTGAGATTATAGAGGTTTGGCCCGAATTTGAGCAGGGGGCTTTGGTCAAGAAAGACCAGAAATTGCTCCGTATAGACCCTTTTTATTATGAGCGTATTCTGATTGAGGCGGAGGCGAGCCTTCGCGAAACCAAGAGCCTTTTGCGCGAGCGCAATGCCAAGCTCAAGCAAGCCAATATCGGCTTGGAGCGTGCTTTGAAGCTTAGAAAAAAGGGGACGGTGGCGCAGAAATATGTGGATGATAAGGCTACCGATGTGGAGATTTTTCAATCGCGCTATGACCAGACGGCTTCGGTTTTGGTAAGGCGCGAAAGCTCGGTGGCACGTGCTGAGCGGGATTTCAAAAATACGCTCATCACTGCGCCCTTTGACGGGGTGTTGAGCAATCTCAATGTGCGTGAGGGCAGGCGGGTTAATGTTAATGAGCGGCTTGCTAATCTTACCGATTTGTCGCGCCTTGATGTGCGGTTTAACCTTTCTGATAGGCAATATGGGGGGCTGCTTTCCATGCAGGAAAAGCTGGAGGGGCGCAAGGTCAAGGTCTATTGGCGGGCGGGGAATGAGACGAGAATTTTTGATGCCGTGATTGAGCGTACGGGGGCGAAAATTGGCTCTACCACTAGGGGGATTGATGTCTATGCGCGGATTATTTCTAATGAGGCGTTTCGTCTGGTGCGGGGTGGGGCGTTTGTGGAGGTGCGGCTGCCCGATAGGCTATATTCTAATGTTACGAAGATTCCCCAAGAGGCACTTTATGATAATCAATATGTTTTTATTATTAATGAGGGCAGGTTGGAAAAAAGAAATGTCATTCTGGAAGGCAAAAGTGGGGAGGAGGCTTTTATCAGTGGCAATCTGCAAAATGGGGAGCTTATTCTCATCTCGCAATTTCCCGCTGTCGGTGTGGGGGTTCGGGTTGAGGTCGTGAAATGAGCAAGGAGGGCGAAAGCAAGGGGCTTATCTCCAAATTTTGCCGCCATCCCAATGCCGCCAATCTGCTAATGGGGCTTATGGTTTTGTTTGGCTTTGCGGCTCTGGAGCGGTTAAACACGCAGTTTTTTCCGACTACTCAAAGCGATGCTATCTCTATTTCGGTGCAGTGGCCTGGTGCTTCGGCGGAGGATGTGGAGAAAAACCTTATCGCCGCCATTGAGCCAGAGGTGCGCCTTGTGGAGGGCTTGAAGGAGATGCGCTCCACCGCTTATGAGGGCAGTGCTCGTATTTATATGGAGTTTGAGCCAGACGCTAATATACAAAATGCGCTCTCTTTTGTGGAGCAGGCGGTGGATAGTATTACGACTTTTCCTGCGGAGATTTTGCGTCCTGTTATTTCTATTTCGGAGTTTTTAGACCCTGTTGGCTCTATTTTAATTGCGGGTCCTTTTTCGGAGGCGAGCCTCAAAAACTATGCCAAAGAAATTCGCGATGGGCTTTTGCAGAAAGGGGTCGGCAAGGTTCAGTTTGAGGGCATGAGGCGGGAGGAGATTCTGGTTGAGATTGATAGCGAGCAGATGCGCCGCTTTAATATCACGCCAGGCGATATTAGCTGGAATATTCGCACCAATAGGGGGGATATGCCCTCCGGCACGTTGGGGGGGAATATAGAGAAGCAGTTGCGAACGCTTGGGCTTCCGAAAAATGCGGCGGATATTGGGGATACGGAGCTTTATACGGATAAGGATGGTAATCGGATTTTGGTGCGGGATGTGGCGAGCGTCAGGGATAGTTTTCATGAAAAGGATAGTGTGATTTTCAGTAAGGGGGAGCGGGCGATTTTGCTCCATGTTAGGCGTGCTAAGCAGGCGGATTCGTTGAAAACGGCGGCGATTGTGCGCGATTATGTGGAGGAGCAGAAAAATATTCTGCCGCCGAGCCTGCGGTTGGAGGTTTTTGATATGAGCTCGGACGCTATTCTTGACCGACTTGGGGTGCTGGTGAAAAATGGGCTTGGTGGGCTTATTCTCGTGCTTTGTGTGCTGTTTCTTTTTCTCAATGCTCGCACGGCTTTTTGGGTGGCACTTGGAATCCCTGTCGCTACGATTGCTACTTTTGGCTTTATGTGGCCGCTGGGGCAGACGATTAATATGCTGTCCAGCTTTGCCCTTATCATGTGTATCGGGATTATTGTGGATGATGCGATTGTGGTCGGCGAACATGCGGCGACACTTTCGGCTAAGGGGCTGAACCATATGCAAGCCGCTGAGGGAGGGGCTAAGCGGATGATGCTGCCAATAATCATTGCGGCGGGGACGACCATGGCGGCGTTTATGCCTATTCTGCTATTGGGCGGGGTTTTTGGGCAGCTGGTTGCCGCTATTCCTATTGTTGTTTTTTGTGTGCTTTGTGCTTCGCTGATTGAGTGCTTTTTTATTCTGCCGGGTCATTTGAGCCATGCCCTTTCTGCCCCGCCAAAGCCGAGAGGGAAGATAAGGGAAAAATTTGTTGGTGCGTTTGAGCGTTTGCGTGAGGGGAAGTTTCGCCGTCTCATCACAATATGCTTTATAAAGAGATATAATGTATTGGCGCTTTGTCTTGCGATTTGGATTGTCGCTATGGGGCTGTTGATGGGGGGGCATGTGGGGTTTCGGTTTTTTCCCGCTCCTGAGGGGGAGATTATCGCCGCCGATATTGTCTATGCGCCCGGAACGCCGCGCGAGGAGACGGCGCGGGGGGTTCAGCTGGTGAAACAATCGCTGGAGAAAACTGCCCGTGAGTTGAAGGGCAAGGGGAAAAATCTTATTCTCACAAGCTATAGTAATATTGGGGCGCAGGGGGATAATTGGGCAAGCATTTGGGTGCAGCTTACTTCCAGTGAGGATAGGAAGGTTCGTACACAGACTTTTATTGAGCAATGGCGGAAAAATCTGCCTCATCTGGCGGGCGTTGAGCGGGTGTCGGTGCGCGAGCAGAGATTTGGACCGCCGGGCGATGATATTGATATTCGCCTTGAGCGTGCCTCGCCTAAGCAGTTGAAACTTGCTGCCGAAGAGTTGAAGCAGAAATTGCGGTTTTATAATGGGGTGTCGGGTATCCAAGATGGGCTGCCTTATGGCAAGAATGAGGTTCTGCTGGAGGTGACGCCTGCCGGGGCGGCGTTGGGGTTTCGTCCAAAGAGGGTGGGGGCGCAGGTGAGGGATGCGTATGAGGGGTCTATTGCGATGCGGTTTCCTAGAGGCGATGAGGAGGTTACGGTGCGGGTGCGCCATAGTCAGAGTGAGAAGCAAGACCTTGCGGCGCTGTATTTGCAGATTCCTGATAAGAGTGGGTTTATTCCGCTTTTGGAGATTGTGGATATTACGGAGAAGCCCGGATTTTCGCGTATTCCTCGTATTGATGGGGTGCGCTCGGTGGCAGTGGGGGCGAGGGTTGCAGATAGTGAAAATCCCAATGGGATATTGGCGGATTTGCGCTCGGAGTTTTTGCCCGCTCTCGCCAAAAAATATAATTTGACCTATAGCTTTGGCGGGCGGGCGGAAGACCAGCGGGAGACGTTTTCCTCTATGCTGCTTGGCACGTATATTGCGCTTAGTGTAATTTATATTATGCTGGCTTGGACTTTTGGTAGCTATACGCGCCCCTTTATCATTATGTCCATTATTCCCTTTGGGATTATCGGCATGGTGTTTGGGCATTTTTTGATGGGATATGAGCTGACTTTTTTAAGTTTTATCGGGCTTATGGGGCTGTCGGGGGTGCTGGTGAATAATTCTATTATTCTGGTGAAGCGGATTGATGAGATAAAGGATAAGGGGAAAAGTTTGAAATATGCGATTGTGAATGGGGTTTGCGATAGGTTTCGCCCTGTGGTGCTGACTTCGGTGACGACGGTGTTGGGCTTGTCGCCTTTATTGTTTGAGACTTCTTTGCAGGCGCAGTTTTTGAAGCCTATGGTGATTACCATTTCATGGGGGCTTGGTTGTGCGAGCTTGATTGTGTTGTTTTTGGTGCCAGCTTTGTTCAGTATACAGAATGATATGGGGAAGGGGATGAGGAAGTTTTTATCTTCGCCAGAAGGTGGGGAGGAAAAGGACGAGGACGGTGAAAATCTCAAGGCGTCCAAGTAGCATTCCGAAGCATAATATCCATTTGCCAAGAGCAGGCAGTGGCTCGTAAGTTCCTTGTGGTCCTATTATTTCGCCAAGTCCGGGTCCGACATTGGCGATGCTGGCGGCGCTGGCGCTGAGCGCCGTTATGATGTCTAGCCCTAAGAGGCTGAGGGCGAGGGAGAGTAGTAGGAAGCATAAGAGGAACATTAGGGCGAAGTTCATGACGGAATAGATGACGCTTTCTTCTATGCTTTGTCCGTTATATCGGATTGGGAAAACGCCATGGGGGTGGGTGAGCTTGCGGATGGAGTGGTTAATGGCTTTCCAGATAATTTGTAGGCGGAAGATTTTAATGCCGCAGCTGGTGCTTCCTGCGCAACCCCCTATGAAGCTCATCATGAAGAGGAGGCTTATGGCTAGGCTGCCCCATGCGTTATAGTTGAGGGCGGTATAGCCTGTTCCCGTTAGGAGGCTGGCGGTGGTGAAGCTGCTATAGCGGAGCGCGGTGCCGAAGGAATAGGTTTCGCCAAGGCTCAGCCATAGGGTGATGATGAGCATGAGGGCGGCGTATAATCCTAGAAATCCTCTTAGCTGGCTGTCGCTCCATAGCACGGAGAGCTTGCCATTTATCATTTGCAGATAGAGGACGAAGGGGAGCGAGCTTGCCAGCATGAAAAATATGGAAACGCCTTCCACGCTGATATTGTCATAATAGCCAATGCTGGCATTATGGGTGGAGAAGCCTCCTGTGGCGATGGTGGTCATGGCGTGGGCGATGGCGTCAAAGCCGCTCATGCCCGCCATGAAATAGCTGAGCGCACAGGCGGAGCTTATGCCGAGATATAAAAAGGCGATACTGCCCGCAATTTGGGCGGTGCGGGGGAGGATTTTCTCGGAATTATCGGAGCTTTCCAAGCGGAAAAGCTGCATGCCGCCAATGTTCAGCATGGGCAGGACGGCAATGGCGGTGACGATAATGCCGATGCCGCCGAACCATTGGAGGAGGGCGCGCCAAAGTAGGACGGCTTTGGATACTTGCTCTAGGTCTTGGATGATGGTGGCACCAGTGGTGGTAAGCCCTGACATGGCTTCAAAAAAGGCGTCGGTGTAGCTAAGCTGCAGGCTGCCGAAATAAAAGGGCAGAGCCGCAAAGCCTGCTAGGGCTATCCAGGAAAGTCCTGTTAAGAGGAAGGCTTGTTTTAGGGTTAGGCTTTCTAGGGCGCCGCGATTGGTGAGGAGTAAGCCTCCTGCTAGGAAGCCGCATCCAAGTGCGGATTGGAGGAAGCCTGTGGCGTCCGCACTCATGCCGTTTTCGGCGAACTCAATCAGAAAGGGCAGGCACATGCCGAGCGCCTGCAAGCCCAGCAAAATGCCGATAATGAAAATGGGCGTGCGCAAACTTGCCATGACTAATGCGGTTTTTCCTCTATATGCGGGCTGTCTAGGGAGAAGGCGGGAATCTCTACGTCAAAGCTGTCGCCCTTTGTGCTTTTCATCTGATAGCTGCCGCTCATTATGCCCGACGGCGTGGAAAGGGGGGTGCCCGATGAGTAGCGATAGGCTTCGCCTGGTTTTAATATGGGTTGTTCGCCGACGACGCCTTCGCCTTTGACCTCGTGGCGTCTGCCTCTGGCGTCGGTTATTTTCCAGTGGCGGGAGAGGAGTTGTACGACCGTGCCGCTTCGGTTTTCTATGGCGATGTGATATGCCCAGACGAAATAATCTTCGGAGGGCGTGCTTTCATTTTCTAAATATTGTGGCTCTACATGGATGTAAATGCCTTTGGTTTCTGCCTCATACATAGGCTTGCTCCAAAGCGTGGGCGATGTCTTCGGTGATGTCTTGGGCGTCTTCAAGACCTGCCGAGATGCGTAATATGCCGCCTGTTATGCCAAGCTCAAGGCGTCCCTCCTCGCCCAAGCGGTGATGGGTGGTGGTGGTGGGGTGCGTGATGAGGGTGCGGCTGTCGCCGAGATTGTTTGATATGAGGATGAGGCGTAATGCGTTGCAGAAGGCAAAGGCTCGCTGTTCGCCGCCTTCAAGTTCAAAGCTTAATAGGCTGCCATTGCGCTCCATTTGTTTTTGGGCGAGCTTATATTGGGGGTGGGTTTTAAGTCCGGGATAGAGTACTTGCTTGACCTGTTTTTGTTTGCTGAGAAACTTGACGAGGTGCTCGGCGTTATCGCATTGGGCGTTGATGCGAAGCTCAAGGGTTTCTAAGCCTTTGAGCAACACCCATGCGTTGAAGGGGCTAAGCGCTGGTCCTGTTTGGCGGAGGTAATTGGCGAGCGTTTCTTCTATGAACTCGCTTGTTCCTAAGATAATGCCGCCAAGGCATCTGCCTTGTCCGTCAATGTGTTTGGTTGCGGAGTAAATGCTGATATCAGCACCGAGCGCCAAGGGTTTTTGTAGCCATGGGGTTGCGAAGACGTTATCTACCAGTAGTTGTGCGCCTGCTTTATGGGCTATCTCGCTTATGGCTTTGATGTCCAACACTTCCAATAGGGGGTTGGAGGGGGATTCTAGAAAGAATAGCTTGGTGTTTTTGCGAACCGCTTTTTGCCATGCTTCTAAATCGGTGCCATTGACCAATGTGCATTCTATGCCATAGCGGGGGAGGATGTCCTCTATGACGAAACGGCACGAGCCGAATAGGGCTTTTGCGGAGACGATGTGGTCGCCTTGTTGCAGCTGGCAGAGGAGGCTTGCGGTGACGGCTGCCATTCCTGTGGCGGTGGCGCGTGCGTCTTCGGCACCCTCTAATAATGCCATGCGCTCTTCAAACATGCGAACGCTGGGATTGGCGTAGCGGGAATAGATGAAGCCTTCCTCGTCGCCTCGGAAGCGGGCGGCTCCTTGCTCGGCGCTGTCATAGACATAGCCCGAGCTTAGATATATCGCCTCGCTGGTCTCGCCAAAACTGCTCCGCTTCGTGCCGCCGTGAATTAGCTGGGTGCGCCTTCTATAGTTCTTCATGCCTCGCTCCTTGAAAAATAGGCTGTGGATTATGTGAGCTTTATACTCGCTATGAATGACCGGATTTGAGTATAAGGGGATTATGGGCGCAAGTAAAAAACAAAAAGGGCATGTTCCCCATCTTCTTGAAGGAGAGGGGCGGGGGGTGTTGCCTCAGGCTGGGATTGTGGGGCTTATAGAGGGGAAGAAAATTACGGCTTCGGCACCGATTGAGAAGGGGCAGGTTCAGCCCGCAAGTCTGGATTTGCGGCTTGGGGAGAAGGCGTATCGTTTGCGGGCGGGGTTTTTGCCTGGTCGCGAGGGGCGGGTGATGGAGAGGCTGGAGCGGCTGGTTTATCATGAGCTTGACTTGAGAAAGGGGGCGGTGTTGGAGCGGGGGTGTGTGTATCTTATTCCGCTTGCGGAAAGCCTTAACCTGCCTTCGCATATTTCTGGGCTTGCCAATCCGAAAAGTTCTACGGGGCGGCTGGATATTTTTACGAGGCTGTTGACGGATTATGCGGGGTCGTTTGATTCTGTTCGGGCGGGCTATCATGGGGGGCTTTATTTGGAGGTGTCGCCGCAAAGTTTTACGGTGCGGGTTGCGAGCGGAAGCCGTCTTTCGCAATTGCGCTTGCGGTGTGGGGCGGCAAAGATTTTTGATGATGGGGAATTGCTGGCTTTGCATAAGCGGCAAAGGCTGGTTGGTGATGAGCCGCTTATTCAAAATGGGTTGTCGCTTAGTGTTGACCTTGAGGGGGGGGAGGAGCAGATTATTGGCTATCGGGCGCTGGCGCATACCAATCTGATTGATGTGGATAGGGTGGGGGCGTATGAGGTTTCTGATTTTTGGCAGCCGATTAAGCGTCCGAAAGAGGGGGGGATTGTGCTCTCGCCCGATGAGTTTTATATTCTTGCTTCGCGTGAAAAGCTGGCTATTCCTTCGGAATATGCGGCGGAGATGTTGCCGTTTAATCCGCTTTATGGGGAGTTTCGGGTGCATTATGCGGGGTTTTTTGACCCCGGATTTGGGGTGGGGAAAAAGGGTGCTCCCAATGCGCGCGCTGTGTTGGAGGTGCGCTCGCGGGAGGTTCCGTTTGTTCTTGAGCATGGGCAGAGGGTCGGCTCGCTACTTTTTGAGAAGCTGACGGAAAAGCCGAAAAGTGTTTATGGGGGGGCGATACAGTCTAATTATCAGGGGCAGGGGTTGCGGTTATCTAAGCATTTTAGGCCAGGCTAGCCTGCCGAGCAGCTAGCGCCGCCTAGCACGCAGAAGCGGGCGCAGTGGGGGTGGGCTAGGGTGACTTTGCTTTGGGATTTGGTTAGGGTTTTGCCCATTTCAAAGCGGGGGTCATAGGCGATTAGGGTGCATGCTAGAACAATGGGGGTTTTTGCGCCTTTTCTTTTGACGACCATGCGGCTGTGGGAGCACATAATGTCTTGGGGGGATTTGTTTAGGGTTTGCCAGCAGTCTTCAGTAATTTCGGGGGTAGTGGTGGTTTCTTCCATTTCGGGGAATAGCACCAGGTTTTTTGTGTTTTGCATGTCCATGTTTATGCCTATTTTGGAGAAGGTTTTTTGGTAGCGTGCTCGGATAGTGGCTTCCTTTTCGTTGTGGCACAGGGCAATTCTGCCTGCAAGTTCAAGGGGGATGTTTTGCTCGGCAATCCATTGTACGCCTGCCATTGCTTTTTTCCATGCGCCTTTGCCGCGCTCTTTGTCGTGGTGGGTTTCGTCATGGCTGTCTATGCTTACTCTTAGGCGAAGCTTTTTGGGGTATTGTTTGTTTAATTGGGTGAGCTGTTCGGATATTTCCTTGCGTTGCATGGGGTGCATGGCGTTGGTTAGCACCAATATTTCAAAGCCGCGTTTGAGACTGGCTTGTAATATGGGTATGATTTCGGGGTTCATGAAGGGCTCGCCTCCTGTGAAGCCTATTTCTGCCATCACCCCTTTTTGGAGAAGTTCGTCCAGAAAGGTGCAGACTTCATCCTTGCTGATATAAACCAAATCATCATTATACGGAGAGGAGTGGATGTAGCAGTTTTCACATTCTATATTGCATAGGGTTCCCGTGTTAAACCAGAGGGTTTTCCAGCTTGAAAAGGCGACAGCGGCGCGCTTTTTGCCGTCCGCAGTTTTTTCTATGGAAGAAAACTTTTTCATGCCCTGCCCCCTTATCCGCTCTATTTTTTATCGGCAATATGGGGTGTCTTGTGCCAATGATAGGGGCGGAATAATAAATCACCCATCGCTATCATAAAGGCAAATATGGATATACACCAATAAAAAGGTTGCAGAAAAATGCCCGAATAGAGCAGCCAGCCATCATCCTGCCTCCGACAGCCGAGAATATAAATAATCAATAAAATCACATAGGAAGTGAGGCAGATTATGCTCGCCACAAGCGACATGGGCGCCGCAACGCCCCATGCCATTTGCAGGACAATCAGAAATAATATGAGGTGCAGGAGCGGTGATAAAAAGGTTTTCAATACCATAAAGTGAAAAATCATGAAGCCGCCAAAGCCAACATCTTTATAGAACTCTTTTGGGCGTTGCATCTGCACCATCCATAATTGTATATAGCCTTTGAACCAGCGGCTTCTTTGTTTTACCCAAATGGTAAAATTATGCGGGGGCTTTTCTAAGGTATAGGAATATAGGCTGTGGGAGGTGTAGCCTGCGATTGCGAGGCGGAAGCCTAAATCGGCGTCTTCGGTTACGTTCCATGCGTCCCAGCCGCCTATCTCTTGCAATAGGGTGGTGCGTAAATGGTTGGAAGTGCCACCCAGTGGAAAAGGCAGATGGTGTCTGCTGAGAGAGGGGAGTAAATATTCAAATAGCATTTCATATTCAATCGCAAATTGATTGGCGAAAAAAAGATCGTTCCACTCATGGGATAATAGGCTGGCTTGTAGGCAACCGACATCATCGCCCATTGTGATAAAGCCTGTTGCCACCCTTTTTAGCTGTCCGGGGTCGGGGATATCTTCGGCATCAAATATGGTGATAAGCTCGCCGCTCGCCTCTTTCAGGGCATAATTGCAGGCGCGTGCTTTGGTGAGCAGACCATATTGGGGGACTATCATTATATCCATCGCAAAGGGGGCGTGGTTTTGAATCTGGATGGCGGACTCAATCAGCTGCTCGTCATTTTCCTCAATGATGAGCTTTACATCCAGCAGGCGCATGGGGTAATCCAAGTCGCATATCGCCTTATATTGCTGGTCCAGCATGCCGCGCTCATCAAGCAAAGGGAGCAATAGGGTGTAGGTGGGCAAGTCCTCATTTCTGGGCGGGGTGAAATTTGTCATATTGCTTATTTTCTCGCTCCGGCGCAATCCAAAATATAGCAGGGTGCAACGAAGGGTGACCTCCGCCAGAAAGACGATGGATAGAAGCAGAAAGGTTAAATGGGCGTGGCGGGAAAATAGGAAATATAATATGACCAAAAGCAAGAGAAAATACAAAAGAAAGGCGGAGCGATAGGGGCGTTGGGCGGAGAAATCAGGCTCATGTAAATAACTGCTATTGGCGGCGTGGTATAAATTGCCGCCGGTGCGGATGATGCGGGGCGAGGGGTCAAAGCGGGTTGGTTTCATCTCGCCTAATTACGCAAGGGGAGGGTGAGGCTTTTCCAGATGGTGAGGCTGTCTTTTTCGTTGATATTGGTAAGTCCGAGCTTCTTATTGGGGAGCGGGGTGTTTGGGGGGAGATAGGTGTGGAAGGCTTTATCCCATAAATTGAGGCAGAAGCCGTAATTATGGAGGCTGGTCTTTTTTTCTATATTGTGGTGGGCTTCGTGCATATTGGGGGTGACGAGGAGAAGTCCGAAAGTTTTGAGGGTTTTGCCTTTGAGGCGGAAATTGCTGTGGCTGAAAAGGGAGCCGGCGTTGAGGGCTATTTCAAAGAGGAGGACGGCAAAGGCGGGGATTCCTAGAATTATGATTACAAGCATTTTGAAAAGCTGGGAGAGGATTATTTCAAAGGGGTGGAAGCGAAGCCCTGTGCTGACGTCTAGTTGTTTGTCGCTGTGGTGCATTTTGTGGAGGCGCCATAGAAAGGGGAAATGGTGCATGGCGACATGTTGTCCGTAAATGGATAAGTCTAATAGGAGGAATCCCGCTATGAGGGCGGCGGCGGTGGGGAGGTTGAGGAGGGGGAAAGCTCCGATGCCGTTTTTCTCTGTCCAGAGCGCTATGCCTAGTGTGGCTATGGGGAAGCAGAAGCGGAGGATGAGGCTGTTTAGGAGGCTTACGCCGATATTGAGGCGCCATTTTATGGTTCTTGTTGTGCGTCGGGGAAAGGCGGGGAAGAGGGTTTCTATGAGGGCAAAGAGGAGGAAAAGGCTGGCGAATATCGCAAGCCGCCAGATGCTGCCATGTTCTACAATATCCATAGGTTGTTCCCTTCTATGATTGACACAAGCCTTTGCAATGGTAATTTCCCTATAAGGAAAAGGAAAGAGAAATATGTCTAAGTCCGCCGCTATAATCGGTGATATTGCCAGTGCCAAGGCGTGGCCTTTTGAGGAGGCGCGCAAGGTTATAAAGCGTCTTGAGCGGACGGGGGCAAGTGAGGTGCTGTTTGAGACGGGATATGGTCCTTCGGGCTTGCCGCATATTGGGACGTTTGGGGAGGTGGCGCGAACCTCTATGGTGAGGGCGGCTTTGCTTGCGTTGGAGCCTTCGGTGAAAACGAGGCTTATTTGTTTTTCGGATGATATGGATGGGCTTCGGAAGGTGCCGGATAATGTTCCGCAATCCGAGATGTTGGCGAAATATATGGATATGCCGCTTTCTGATATTCCTAATCCTTTTGAGGGGGGGGGAAGCTTTGCGGGGCATAATAATGCCAGGCTGTGTCATTTTTTAGACCGCTTTGGGTTTGAGTATGAGCTTATCTCGGCGAGCCAATATTATAAGGGCGGGCGGTTTGATGGGGCGTTGGAGAAATTATTGGCACATTATGATGAGATTATGGGGGTTATTTTGCCCACATTGGGGGCGGAGCGGAGGAAGAATTATAGTCCGTTTCTGCCGATTTGTCCTAAAACGGGTAAGGTGTTGATGGCGAAGGTGGTTAGGACTTCTATTGAGGGCGGGACGATTACGTATATTCATCCTGAGGGGGAGGGGGAGGTTACGACCAGTGTCAAAGGGGGGGCGTGTAAGTTGCAGTGGAAGGCGGACTGGGCGATGCGCTGGGTGGCGTTGGGGGTGGATTATGAAATGGCGGGGAAGGATCTGATTGATGCGTTTCGGTTGTCGGCGCAGATTTGTAAAATATTGGGCGGGCGGGTGCCGGAGGGGTTTCATTATGAGTTGTTTTTGGATGCTAAGGGCGAGAAAATTTCCAAGTCAAAGGGCAATGGGCTGACGATTGAGGAATGGTTGAAATATGCCACGCCTGAGAGCTTGTGGTTGTTTATGTTTCAAAATCCGCGCAAGGCGAAGCGGCTTTATTTTGATGTGATTCCCAAAGCGGTGGATGAATATACGGCTTTTGCGGAGAAGTTTGCGGGGCAGAGCGAGGCGGAGCGGGTTAATAATCCTATCTGGCATATTCATGGGGGCAAGCCTCCGCCTGCGCCAAGTCCGGTTAGTTTTTCGTTGCTGCTTAATTTGGTGTCGGCTTCCAATGCGGATAGTAAGGAAATATTATGGGGGTTTTTGCGGCAATATGCGCCGGACTGCTCGCCTGAGAGCCATGAGCAATTGGATGTGTTGGTGGGGGGGGCGATTGCTTATTTTCATGATTTTATTGCGCCGTGTAAGAAGTATCGGGAAGCGTCAGTTGAGGAGGAGAAGGCGTTGCGGGAGTTGCTGGTGCGGTTGCGGGAGTTGCCGAAAAATGTTTCGGCGGAGGATATTCAGTCGGTGATTTATGAGATTGGGAAGGGGCATTTTGAGGAATTGCGGGCTTGGTTTACGGCTCTTTATGAGGTGTTGCTGGGGGCGGCTTCGGGTCCTCGTTTTGGGTCTTTTGTGGCACTTTATGGGGTTTCGCAGACTTGTGAGCTGATTGAGCGGGCTTTGGCAGGGAAGCTGTGATGTTTCGTTTTTTTCGCCCATTTCTGCATTGTCTTGACCCTGAGCGGGCGCATGGGCTGACGCTTTCGGCGTTGCAAATGGCACAATCTGCCCGTTTGTTGGGAAGCCCGCCTGTTGTCAATCCGATATTGGGGCAGACAATATGGGGGCTTCGCTTTGTCTGCCCGCTTGGTATGGCTGCCGGGTTTGATAAGGATGGGAAGGTGCCGCATGCGCTTTTTTCGCTGGGGTTTGGGTTTGTGGAGATTGGGTCGGTGACGCCTTTGGCGCAAGCGGGGAATCCTAAGCCTCGTGTGTTTCGGGTGGAAAGTGAGGGGGCGATTATTAATGCGCTGGGCTTTCCTTCTGAGGGGGCGGAGGCGGTTAAGGCTCGGCTGGGCGGGGGATATGAGGGGGTGTTGGGGGTTAATCTTGGGGCGAATAAGGGGAGTAAGGATTTTGTGGGGGATTATGTGGCGGGGGCAAAGGCGTTTGCGGGGCTGGCGGATTTTTTGGTGGTTAATATTTCTTCGCCGAATACGGAAGGGTTGCGGGATTTGCAAGGGGAGGGTGCGTTGCGGGGGTTGATAGGGGGGGTTAAGAGGCATAGTAAAAAGACGCCGCTTTTGGTGAAACTGTCGCCAGATATGGAGAGCCAAGAGGGGCAGAAGCTGGCGCATGTTATTTTGGAGGAGGAGGCGGATGGTATCATTATCTCTAATACGACGACTGCGAGGGGGGGAAAGGGGGGGCTTTCGGGCAAGCCGCTTTTTGAGGCTTCTACGAAATTGTTGCGGGATATTGCTGCTGTTACCAAAGGGGCTATTCCGCTGATTGGGGTGGGGGGGGTTGCGTCGGCTGAGGATGCGTATCGGAAAATTAGGAGCGGGGCGTCGCTGGTGGAGCTTTATACGGCTCTTACTTATCAGGGACCTGCGCTTATAGGGCAGATTCATGAGGGGCTTTGTGCCTTATTGACAAAGGATGGGTTTGCCAATATATCCGAAGCTGTGGGGGTTGATGTGAAGGAGCAAAGATGAAAGCGGTGATTTATCATAATCCGAGATGCATGAAATCGCGCCAAGCGGTGGAGGCGTTGCGGGCGGGTAATGTTGAAACGGAGATTGTTGAATATTTGAAAACGCCCCCTTCCCTTGAGGTGCTTGGCAAGCTTTCCAAAATGTTGGGCTGTAAGCCCTCCGAGATGATACGCAAAAGAGAGGCGGTATATGCCGAGTTAAACCTTTCTCAACAAAAAGACGAAAAAATACTCTTGCAGGCAATGGCGGAAAACCCCATTCTATTGGAGCGTCCCATTATCGTGATGAGCGGGCGGGCTGTAATTGGACGCCCAAGTGAGAAAACAGAGGAATTTATAAAGGAGCGGAAACATGCTGAGTGAATGGTCTTACTATGAAAATCTTTTCCCTAAATCGCTTTGCGAAACCATTGTGGAAAAAGCAAAAAAATTACCCTTGCAATCGGGAACGGTGACGGAGGCAAATAAGGTGGATAGTGCTATTCGCCAATCGCAAATTGCTTGGATTGATAGGGGGCATCCTGACTTTGCCAATATATTCCCGACCATTGACCGCTGTATTGCCGAGGCAAATCGTAAATGGTTTGGGTTGGATTATTGGCAATATGGGGCGAGCTCTTATCAGTTCACCACCTATAAGGCGGGGAAAAAGGGCGAGAAGGGGGATTATTATCGCCCTCATCAGGATAGTGTGCTGGTCAATAAGGGGCTGTCGCAACGCAAAATTAGTTTTACGCTTCAGCTTACTGACCCGAAGGAATATGAGGGCGGGCAGTTTATGATGCAATATGTTGACCAGCAGCCGCCGCAGGATATTATTATTCAGCAGGGGACGATGTTAATTTTTCCATCGCTCGTGTTTCATGGGGTTCACCCGATTACGAAGGGGACGCGATATTCGCTGGTGGGGTGGTATGAGGGTCCTGTATTTCGTTAGTCTTTCTCTAGCCCAAAAGCCCTAAAAAGGGGAAGAGGGTTAGAAGCCAGATGGCGGTTTTTTCTAATGTGCCGAGATAAATGGCAAAGCCTGTTAGGAAGACGAGGCTTATGCTTCCCCAATGGATGACTTTTTGAAAGCGGGGGGGGGTTTTTCTGCTGATGAGGGTTTGGAGGGATAGCCCTGCTAATAGGAAACCGCAACCAATGCCGAGCGAATATACGCCTAAGAGCCAGATTGCTTCTATGCTATTGGTGCGACTTGCGGCAAGCGCCAATATGCTTGCCAATATGGGTCCGATGCAGGGTGTCCAGCCGAAGCCGAAGGCAAGTCCGATGAGGAGGGCATTGGCACTTTTTACTCTGAGCTTCCATTCTTTTTGTAGGAAGCCTAAGCCTTTGCCGCTTGCCCAGCTGAGAGCCAAGAGCATTAGGAATAGCCCTGCTATTTTGCCTAGAAAGAGGCGGTTTTCCATTACCCATAAATGGAGGAGTCCAGCACCCGCTCCGAGCGCCATGAAGACGAGGGAAAAGCCTAAAATGAAAAGCCAGATGTTTTTTAGGCTGCGGGTTTTATCCTCAATTTCGGTGCGGGTGATGTGGCAGATATAGGCGGGAACTAGCGGGAGGATGCAGGGGGAGAGGAAGCTTAGTAATCCGCCCGCAAAGGCGGTGAGGGAGAGGAGGGCGAGCGACATGTTATATCCTGATAAAGGCGGCACTGACCGCCCAGCCTAGCACCAGGGCTAGAAATACGCCTGCCAGACCATAGAGGAAGGAGCGCTCATATGCCCATCTATGCAGTAATTGCCCAAAGCCGAATATGCCAACTTCAATGCGGGAAAGCTCTCTATCAATTACTTTGCCGTCTGAGAAGAGGAGGAACTCTACTTGATAGCTGCCGACTGGGACGCCTGAGGGAAGGGCGGCTTCGGCTCTAAAGAGGCGGTTATTGATTATTCTGACTCCTCGCTCGGAATAGTCATATAGTCCAGCTTGCTCTTTATTGCGCTGCCAGCCTAAGCGATAGGCGGTGATGTCGGCACCTTTATCGGCGATGGCGTTGAGGGCTAAATATTTTGCGCCAAGACCATAATCCAATAAGGCTTGTTGGTCGGCTATTTCGGAAAGTGGCACGGAGCTTGAGAGGGCGTAGAAGCTGGGGGCATCCTCAAAAATGACGCGCCCGCGATTTGCCCAAATGCCTGCAATATGTTCCTTTTGGCGCACGACTATGGGACCGCTTGGACCTCGTATGATGACGGCTATCTCGTGGGGGTTGTCGTGGGTGTGGGGGTTTTCTTCCGCTTTGTGTTCATTGCTGATGGCGCCGAATAGTAAGATGTTGGTGCCGCTGAAATCGGATTGGATGGAGACCATGTTTTCGGATAGATCGGTGACTAGCTCATGGGCTTTAATGGCTTCAAGTGGGGTTGCCAAGAAGATAAGAAGAAATAAAAGACGCATCAGCCTGCTCCGTAATAGCTGCCGGTGGAGAATACTTCTTCGGGGGTTATGACCAGACCCCATAATAATTTTATGCCTACGCATAATACGAGTAGGGCGAGTAAGGCTCTGAGCTGTTCGGCGCGCAGTTTTTGTCCTGCTCTGGCGCCGATTTGTGCGCCAAAAGCGGCACCGAGCATGAGGATAAATGCCAATACGATATCTACGGTGTGGTTTTGGACGGCGTGTAGGATGGTTACCGAGGCGGTGACGAAAACAATTTGCACCAGAGAGGTTCCTATCACGACATTGGTCGGCATGCGTAAGATGTAAATCATCGCTGGCACCATGATGAAGCCGCCGCCTACTCCCATTATCGCCGCCAATATGCCGACCAGAAAGCCGATAAGGAGCGGCGGGATTACGCTGATATATAGCCCGCTCTGTTTGAAACGCATTTTGAGCGGTAGCCCGTGTATCCAGTTATGTTGTCCGGGTCGCCTTGTGGATACCGCTTTGCCTTGTCTGGATTTTTGCCATGCTTTGATGCTCTCTATAAGCATTAATCCGCCTATGACGCCGAGAAAGAGGACATAGCAAAGCGAGATGAGGAGGTCTATTTGTCCAAGCTTTCGTAATTGGGCGAATAATATCACGCCCGCCCATGAGCCTGATACGCCGCCGAGCAGTAAGATAAATGCCATGCGTAAATCTACGGCACGCCTTCGCCAATGGGCTAATGCGCCTGATATGGAGGAGGCTACGACGGTGTTGGCTTCGCTGCCGACGGCTACGGCGGGGGGTATGCCTGAAAAGATGAGAAGCGGGGTCATGAGAAAGCCGCCGCCAACGCCGAACATTCCTGATAAAAAACCGACACCCAATCCCATAAATAGCAAAAGGAGCAAGTTGATGCTCGTCTCGGCTATGGGGAGGTATATCGGCATTGCGCTATCCTATTTTTATCGCTCTTTTTCTGCCTAGCATATTCGTTTTGGTTTGCATAGGGAGAGTGGGAAACCCCAAGACTATCTTAAAAGGCTTGATAAAGATGAAACAGGATGCGGATTTCTTCTTGGTAGTGGTTGGAGTGGTGGGGGTTTTTAATCGCCGTGAAAGAAGTGGCGAGGTTGCGGGTGGTGGTCAGCGGCAGGGCGTAATTTATGCTCATCTCAAACTCTCTTGCGCTGGGGGTGAGGGGGATATTGGTTTCTTGGTGGAGGACTTGTTTATATCTTGTGCGTTGGGTGGGGTAGCGGATTTTCATTTCGCCGCTTTCTATGCGGAGCGGTTGCGAAAGCTGGAGGGTGAAGCTGTCGCCTTGTTTCCATAGGCTGTTGCGGGCAAGTCCGAGTGCGAAGCTGGAGGAGAGGATGGGTTTGATGGCGGAGAGGAGGCTTGCGCCTGTGCCTTGTCGGATATGGGTGATGCCGCCATAGGCGTTTAGGAATCCTTGCCAGCCATTGGGCAGCGGGCGTGCCATTTCTAAGCCGCTGAAATAGGTCATGGTGCGGCTTCCTAGATAAAACGCACCCCTGCCGATGGTGCCTAATGCGCCTTCTCGCTCTTCTATTGCGCCTAGTTGGAAGCCGATATGGTTGCCGCTTTGGAAGCCTAGCATGATGCCGCTGCTGGGGGGGTTTTCGTAATAGAGGGAAGTTGTCTCATTGCGCTTGGCGCTGCCGTGAAAGGCGGCGATTTGGATGTTGTTATGTCGGTATTTTATGGCGACGCCGTTTGCGGCTAGGCTCAGATAGGGGGCAATCATTTTGCTGGTGTCTATGGCGTGGGGGGTTGCTTGGGTGCTGAAAAGTCCAAGCCCTTGCATGTTGCGGTAGCGCATTTCTTTGTCTTCTGTTTTGAGGGTTCGCATCGTGCCTAGTGTGTGGAGGGCGGTTTGTAGGCGGGTTTGGGATTGGGGGCGGTGGTAGTCGGAAAGCTTTCTTGGGAAGGGGGCACCTAGACTGTCAAGGGTGAGTATCTTTTTTTGGCGGAAGGCTTGGGCGATGGCATCCCCCATGGCATCGCTGGTTTGGAAGAGGCTTCCTAGCTCGGCTATGCCGCCTTCATTAATACCGCTTCCTGTTGGCATTTGGGTTTCGCCTGCGGGTTCGGTGGCGGCTTTTAGGTCTAGCAAGCCTTGACCGTAAATATCGCTATCGGCGTAGATGCCCGTCTTATTGGCGGTCATGAGGAGGCGGGTGACAAGTTCCCCATTGCCCATATTGGGGAAATATTGGGCGAGTAATCCGATTGCTGCCGTGACAAAAGGGGCGGCTAGGCTGGTGCCGTTGCCATTGCGGTTTGCTTCATTGCGTCTTGCTTCGCCTTGTGCGGCTAGGCAGAAGGCTTTGGCGATGCCGCATAGATTGGAATAGCTGGCTATGGTGCCGGTGGCGGCTACGGAAACTACGGCTAGGTGGTGTCCGGCAAGCTCGCTATCCAATAGGGGTAAGCCTGCGAAAAATAGAGGGGAGGCGGCGGGGTTGGTTTGGGAGCGGTCATTGCCTGCGGCTACGACCATGATGGTTTTATCGGCTGCTTGTTTGCTGGTTTGTTTGCGGGCGGTGAAGATGTCTGCCAATGCGGCTTTTGCTTCGGCGGGGGTGCGACCGTCTGTATTGTGCTCGTCCAGATAGAGGCTTATGGCACCTTCTAGGCTGAGGCTTAGGTTAAAGGCTAGGATGGTATTGTCTGCCATGAAGGTGAAGCCGTCGGCATAGTCTTTTTCTTCGGCGTCCCATGCGGAGGGGTCGGAGAAATCTTCGGCTTTTACGGTGGGGATATGGGAGTTGGGGCGGAAGCTCTCATATTATCGTCATCAATGTTTTTGGCGTAGGCTAGGATTTTGCCCGCATAGGCGAGCCCGTGATAATCCTTGCCGTCTTTTTTGCCTATCATGAGGGAGGCTACATCGGTGCCGTGCTTGACCTCGCTGGTGGTGGGGATGCGCGCCCATTCGGTGTCGCTTCGCTTGCCATAGCAAAGCTCGTTTGTGGTGCAATAATTGGGGATTGCTTTGTCGCCGCCCGTTAAATCTACAATGCTGTCGGAGGCAGGGGCGGTGGTGATGCCGCCATAGGCGAGCGAGCTTGCGTCTTCTACGGCATCGCTAATTTCGCTGTTGTGGTGGTTGAAGCCGTTATCCACGATGCCGAGTATGATGTCTTTGCCGGGTGAGCCTAGATTATTGGCGAGGAGGCGTCCATATATCCAGTCGGCATTGATGAGGGCTAAGCCTGATTGGACTTGGTATTCGGTGTTGTCGCGTATGGTTGTTAATTGGTCGGCGGTTGGCTCTTTGATGGTGGGGGCTGGGGGGTCGGGTTTATTTACTATGGGAGGGGGTGGGATTGGGGGTGTGCTGCCGCCTCCGCCTCCGCCTCCTCCGCAGGCGGTGAGGGTGAGGGGCAATAGCAATAGGAAAAAGAAATGCTTTTTCATGGGTTGAAAGCTAGCATAGCTTTTTTATGGGTTCATCTAAAAAGCCTGATAGAGGTGGAAGAGGAGGCGGAACTCATTGTCATAATGCTTGGAGTGATAGGGGTTTTTTATGGCGGAAATGCCTGTTGCGAGGTGGCGGGAAGTGGTGAGCGGGAGGGCGTAGTTTATGCTCATTTCAATTTCTCGTGCGCTTGGGGAAAATTGGATGTTTTCCTCGCCGTGAATGACTTGTTTATATCTTGTGCGTTTGATGGGGTAGCGAAGCTTCATCTCGCCGCTTTCTATGCGGAGCGGTTGCGAAAGCTGGAGGGTGAAGCTATCGCCCGCTTTCCATAGGCTGTTGCGGGCAAGTCCTAATGCGAAGCTGGAGGAGAGGATGGGTTTGATGTCGGAGAGGAGGCTTGCGCCTGTGCCTTGTCGGATATGGGTGATGCCACCATAGGCGTTTAGGAAGCCTTGCCAGCCATTGGGGAGGGGGCGGGTCATTTCTAAGCCGCTGAACCAGGTCATTGTGCGGCTTCCTAGATAAAAGGCGCCTCTGCCGATGGTGCCTAAGGCGCCTTCTCGCTCCTCTATTGCGCCTAGTTGGAAGCCTACATATTCGCTACCTTGAAAGCCTAGCATGATGCCGCTGCTGGGGCTGTTTTCGTAATAGGTGTTGTTGTCTATAGTCCGCTCGGCACCACCATGAAAGGCGGCGACTTGCAGGTTTTTATGGCGGTATTTTATGGCGACACCGTTTCCTGCAAGGCGTAGATAGGGGGCAATCATTTTGCCGCCATCCATAGCGTAATGGCTGATTTGTTGGCTGAAAAGTCCAAGCCCTTGCATGTTGCGGTAGCGCATTTCTTTGTCTTCTGTTTGGAGGGTTCGCATATTGCCTAGTGTGTGGAGGGCGGCGGTTAGACGCTCTTGTCCTTGCATGCTGTGATAGTCGGAAAGCTCTCTTGGGAAGGGGGCACCGAGGGTGTCAAGGACAACGGTTTTTTTGCCCCGAAAGGCGCGCTCTATGGCATCACCCATGGCATCGCTGGTTTGGAAGAGGCTTCCTGCTTCGCCAATGCCGCCGCTATGAATACCGTTTCCTGTTGGCATTTGGGTATTGCCGACCGGCTCGGTGGCGGCTTTTAAGTCTAGAAGTCCTTGACCGTAAATATCGCTATTGGCGTAAATGCCTGTTTTATTTGCTGTGTCCAGCATGCGTTTTACAAGCTCGGTATTGCCCATATCGGGGAAATATTGCGCCAATAGCGCAAAGGCTGCCGTCACAAAGGGTGCGGCAAAGCTCGTGCCAAATAGGGTGCCGCCGCCGCTATAGGTGCCGTCAAGCACGACGGCATAGCCCGGTGCCGCAATGCAAAAGGCTTTTGCCATGCCGCAGCGGTTGGAAAATTCGGCTATCAAGCCCGGCACCGCATAGGGGGCAGGAAAAGATTTTGAACCATCGGAGGCGAGAATATCATTTAAGGCGACATTATTTATTTTTTCGGGATAGACGCCGACTACGGTGAGATAATGCCCCAAAAGGGTGTCGTCCAATAGGGCAAGACCCGCTATAATCTCAGGAGAATTGGCGTTGGCAAGGGTGCCGTCTTCCATGTAATCGTCAAAGGCATTGCCTGCGGCTACGACCATGATGGTTCTATCCGCCTCATTGGTTCCTGCTTGGCGGATGGCGGTGAAAATATCCGCCCATGCCGCTTTTACGTCTTCTGGGCGGCGACCAATGGGGTTGGTATCGCTTAAATATAGCTCAATGCTACCCTGATAGCCGAGGCTCAGATTAAAGGCGAGAATATTTGCGTTGGTCATGAAGTTAATCGCATCGGTAAACTCCTTCTCATCGGAATCCCATTCTGCCGCAGTGGCAAAAGTGGCGAAGCCATAATGCTCGGCACCGCCATGCAACTGCTCATTGCTGGAGCTATCCAGTGCGTGGAATAAAAGGGAGTCAATGCCATACGCCACGCCTTGAAAAAGACCCGTTATGCTGTTCTTATGTGCCATAATGGCGGCGACATTGCTGCCGTGATTTAGCTCCAAAAGTCTAGGGATTCTTACCCAAATATCGGCGGCTCTTTTGCCATAGCAATCGCCGCTGCCGATGATTGACGGGCTGTCTATCACACTGCTACCGCCGCCGCTAGTGCCGACGCAATAGGCGGTGATGTCCTTATCGCCGCCGCTTAAATCGGCGTAATCGGTTATGCCGATGGGGGCGGCACCTGTCAGTAAATATGCCAATAGGCTGGCATCATCTACTTTGTCTTTTAGACCTTCCAGCAAATGGTTAAGCCCGCTATCTATGGCGCCAATTTTTTGACCGGCACCCGGCTCGCCTAAACCATTGACCTTAATGCGGGCATATGCCCATGCCGCATTAATGAGGTTCAGACCTGCGCCCGCTTTGAAGCTTGCCGCATTGCTTTCTGCGTCCACTTGTGCCTGTGTCGGCTCTTTTATGGTGGGAGCGGGAGGCTCGGGTGGGGGGTCGGGTTTTGGAGGGTCGGGTTGAGGGGTGCCGGAGGGGTTGGGTGCAGGGGGGCTTCCACCACCGCTGCCACCACCGCCTCCGCCGCCACAGCTTGCGAGCGTTATGATTGTCAGCAATAAAAACAAGTAGCGCATTCTATTCGCCCCTTACCTTTTGCTCTCCCCTTTTTCAGAAACTCGCCCTATAGGTTCAAACCACTATAGGGAACTTGCTCATATAGAATATCATATTTTGTTTGGCAAGCCTAAAAATAGGGTTAGAAGCGATAGGCGATATAGCCCAAAGCCCTTATTTCCTGCTCCATATAGGCGGAATGGCGGGGATTGTGGATGAGGGATAGGGAAGCCCCTATTTTGGCTCTTTTGCTCATTTTGCGTTTGTAAAAGGCTTCTAGCTCCAGCTCTCTTCCTGAGGGGGACAGCGTCAGCGTCCCTTGTTGGAAGAGAACCCTTTTGTCTTTGCTTCGGTTTATGCCATAGCGGTACTTTGCTTTGCCGTGTTCAATGCGTAAGGGTTGGGTTAGTCTTAATCCGAAAAGTTTGTTTGGTTTGTTCTTTATAAGTCCTATGGAGAAATAGCTGGAGAGGAGGCTTCCCATTTCGCTTATGATGCCATCGCCCGCAAGGTTGATGTGGCTTACGCCAAGCCAGCCGCTTGCCATAAGCTCCAAGCCGTTTTTCATTTTTTTCTGCCATTTGCCGCCGCTAAACCAGCTTGTGTTTTTACTGCCTGTTGCGAACGCCCCTCCCCCTTTTGCGCCTAAAATGCCGTCTTGCTCTTGCACCATGCCCCATTGCCATTCCAGCCCTTTGCGGATATCAAGTCCGAGCATTAGCCCTGCGGTGCGGCTTTGCTGTTGTTGGAAGGGGTTGGCGTGGCGTTCTTGCCAATAGGGTTCGCCATAAAAGCCGATGAGGCGCCATGCGCCTTGTCGCATGCTCATGCTTATGCCTTCTTGGGCGAGGCTGAGAAAGGGGGAGGCGAAGCTGTTTTTGTGGCTGAAGCCTGTGGGGCTTTGGCTTTGGGAGAGGGGAAGCCCGCCATGTGTGCGCCAGCTCATGCCTATTTCTATGCTCTCGCTCAAGTTTTGGCGGGTGGAAAAGGCGCGCCCATATTGTGCGGCTTGGTTGTCTTTGCTGTGGAAGCGAAGTCCGCTTTGTTTTGGGTTTCCGTTGAAATTGTTGCCGTTCATGAAGTGTCCTAATGCGGAGCGCAGCCGGATATGGTGGTAATATTCGTCCAGAATAAGGGGTTGCACAAAGCTCAATATCGGCACCATGAAGGGGGTGTCCAGCTCGTCAAAAATGGCAATTTTATGCTCGGTGAAGCCGATATGGAGGGCGTCGCCCATCGCACTGCCAAGCTGTAAAAAACTGCTATCGCTCGGCACGGCTAAGCCGCCAAGCCGCTCGCCCGCCTGTGTGGAGGTAGCACCCATTGGCTCGGTGGCGGCTTTTAAGTCCAGCAGACCGTGACCGTAAATATCGCTATTGGCATAGACGCCCGTCTTATTTGCCGTCTTTAAGAGGCGCAGGACAAGCTCATCATTGCCAAGCTGGGGCCACCATTGTTTTAAGAGTGCTAGAGCGGCGGTTACAAAGGGGGCGGCGAAGCTGGTGCCGCTGTCAATATCGCTGAAAGCGGTGCCAGCGGTGCTTTCGGATATGCCGTTAATTTCGTGTCCGGGTGCTGCCAGACACCAATCCTTCATCACGCCGCAAAATTGGGTGAAACTGCTCGCCTTGCCCTTATCGGGGTTGGCTATCATGCCGCCTTGATTGTCGGGCACCATGTCGCGTCCATCAATGCTTATCACATTGATGATGATGCCCTGTAGCTCCTCTATAAATATGGGGAGCGCTCCAAGCACGGCGGGGTGGGCTTTGGAGGCATTGCCCGCCGCAAAAACAAATATCGTTTTATCCGCCTTTGCTTTGGTGCTTTGGGTGAAGGCGGCAATGGTTTTTTTCATGCGCTCTTTAATGAGCCTGATGCTCTCTGTGTCAAGATAGGTGGAGATGGCAGCCGGTCCCAAGCCGCCGCTCCAATTAACCGCAAAAATGTTTTTATTGGTGTGGAAGCTGATGGCATCGCTCATGCGTTGGTCAAGGTGCTCAAATAATACTTCGCTTTTCAAATTGAGGCGACCGCCGACAAAGACATCATAGCCAAGTCCGTAATTGATGAGATTGGCGTTATAGGCAAGCCCGTGCATATTTCCGGCGGTCGGGCTGGCGGGGTTTTTCGCCGCCATCATGATGCTGGCGACAAGATTGGCGTGGCTGACATCCTCAAGAAAGGGTATCTCTATATAAATATCATCCGCCATCTGGATGATGCAGGCACGCCGCTGGGTGGCGCTTTTGCCTTCAAAAGTGATGGTCACCGAGCAGCCGCCTTCGCCAAAAAGGGTGTCGGTGTTTCCTAATAAATCCTCCTTGTAACTGCGGAGTATCAGATTTGCGAAAATACTGCCTGCGGTATCCGAGCCGGTGCGTAAATCCCATTTCACAAAGGCAGCTTTGAACGCCGCTTCATCCAAGCCAAACTCTGCCGCAAAACTAAGCTCTAGGGTAAAATCAACAATAAAACCTGCCCAGCTATCGGCGTTTATCCTGCCGCCAAACTCGGCATTTGCCAGAGAAAGCGGCGTGTCAATCATGCCTATCTCCACCCCTTGACCGGGTGTGCCCTTTCCTGCGGCTTTGAGGCGGGCATATGCCCATGCCGCATTTATCATGCCGAGAGCGGGCTGGTTGTTATATTCGGCGGTTTCAAACTCGCTGATGTCGGTGACATCGGGGGTGAGGGCGGGGCGGGGGAGAAGTTCGGCTATGGTTTCCAGTGGGGTTCTGTATTTGAGGGCGGAGTTTAGGGTGAAGAAGCCGAGATTATCGCCATAGGTTAGGCTTCCTTCATGTTCATAGAGGAAGGGTTGTTCGGCTTTGGCGGGGAGTGCCAAGAGTAGAAGGATTATCAATATGGGGAGCTTGTTCATTTCAAAAACTCCTGCGGAGATAGGTTAGGATGCGTGCTTCTATGTCTTCATAGGGAGCATAATGGGGGGCATAGATTACCGCCGCACTAATGCCGAACTGACCCTTATCTTTGAGGGTGCGCTTATAGCTTATTTCAAGCTCCATCTCCTGCTTGTCGCGCACCAGCGAGAGGGTGTTTTGTTCGTAAATGAGGCTCTTATCCACTCTTCTATCAATGGCATAGCGGAGCTTCATCTCGCCTTGCTCAATTTGCAGGGGCTTGGTTAGGCGCAGGCTCACCATATCGGCTTTGTGCCATAAGCCGTGGCGTTGGACACCGAGCGAAAAGCTGGAGGAGATGAGCGGGGTGATATTGGTGATGATGCTGTTTTCGGAAAGCTCGGCTTTGGTGACCCCAAGCCATGCGGAGCTGTGGAGGTGCCAGCCTTTGCCAAGACGCTCCTTCATGTGTAGCCCGCCGAACCATGTCATGTGTCCCTTGCCTGCTTGAAAGGCGCCTTGATTGCGGCTTCCGAGCCATGTTGAGGTTTCGCTTACCGCTCCCATCTGAAATTGCAGGGGGTTTTTTTCTGGGCGGAGCGCAAGCATGAAGCCGTGTGCTTTGTCGGCGCTTTGGCGGGTTATGCCGTCAAGCTCCTGCCAATAGGGCGAGCCGCTAAAGCCGATAAGGTCAAGAATTGTGCCTCCCAGTTTCATTTGCATTGCACCGCTTACGCCTTGTTGGGCGAGCGCTAGGAAGGGGGGCAGGAAGCTGTCCTTGCGGCTGAAGCCTGAGCCTATGGTGCCGCCCGAAAGCATTGCGGGGTGTGCTCTATAGCCGAAGCTGAGCTTCATGTCATATTTGCCGCCTTTATCGCCGACCAGCATTAGGGGGGGCAAGTCTGCTTGTTTTACTGAGCCGCCTAAGAGGTATAGACCTTGTCCGCTTTTGGGGCGGGCGATGATGTCGCTTCCCATGAAATGCCCCAAGGCACTTTGCAGGGCGACCCCGCCCATATTGGGGTGGAGGGGGGCGGTGAAGCTGTCCATATAGGCGAAAAAGGGGGTGTCCAACTCGTCAAAAAGGGCGATGGTTTTGCCCTGAAAGCCTGCTTGCAGACCGGCGAGGGGGGGGGCTATTTCCATAAAGCTTTGGGCGGAGGGGACGCCTTGCTCGCCAATGATTGCGCCCATTTGCATGCTGGTGGCACCAGCCGGGCGGGTGGCGGCGTCCAGATCCAATAAGCCCCAGCCGTAAATATCGCTATTGGCATAAACGCCGCTGCGGTCGGCGGTTTTTAAGAGGCGCAGGACAAGCTCGTCATTGCCAAGTTGGGGCCACCATTGCTTGAGAAGCCCTAAAGCGGAGGTGACCAGCGGGGCGGCGAAGCTCGTGCCTTGTCCATCTTTGAAGGCTTCGGGTGCCGGGTGGGAAGGGGGGGCATCAAGGCGGTAAATATCGCGCCCTGGTGCGGCTAGGCACCATTTTTTGGCAATGCCGCAACCATTGGAGAAATCGGCTATCTCGCCCGGCTCTCCCTGTCTGCCATAGCGTAATAATAGCCGTCTCAACTCCTCATCGCTTAAGCCGTCGCGGGCATTGGGGGGTTCGTTGAGGTTGACGGCTACCACCGTTAGCATGTGTCCCTCAAGCTCGGTTATATAGCTCTGCATGGCGGAGAAATAGCCCGGATGGTCGCGCCCATCATTGCCCGCCGCTAGCACGAATATTACCCGCTCGGCTTTGGGCTTGCTGGCTTGGGCAAGTGCCGTGATGAAGCCGTTAAAGGAGCTGCGAATGCCCGTTATGAGAGCGGTGCGGGTGGCGTCATCACCAGTGAAGAAAATATCGCCATTGCCTATCTCAACGACACTCATATTGACGGCGACTGGGTTTTTCGCAAGCTGGTTATTGACGGCTTGGGTTAGGAAACGGTCATCCATAGCGTAAAGGGTCGGGTCGCTGAAATCGGGGCGGTCGCCGTCAAAGGCGGTCAATATAAGCGGGGTCACGTAAAGCTTGGCGTCATAGCTTAGACCGTAAATATCATTTTCTGGCTCAGCGGTGGCATCCGTCTCGTCATCCTTAATGCCGACCATGATGCTGGCAACGGAGGTGCCGTGATTATTGCCGTTCTCGGCAGGGCGAAGCAGCATATAACTGCCATCGGCAAGGGCTACGAGGCAGAACTGGTGCCCCCGTAAAAAATCCGCTACGGAGCGGATGCAGCTATCCTGCGGGGAGAGGCTGGGCTGGTTGGTTATCACATTGACCTGCTTCTGAATGCCGGTGAGGGTGAAGGCGATGTCGGCGGGGCTAATCGTGCCAATGCCCGCTTCAATCGCAGTGATATCGGCGGCGTTTAGCAAAATGCCAAGCCAGCTATCCTCGTCAATATTCGCCTTTAGCTCGGCAATGCTGTGGTCAATGCCGTCATCTATCATGCCAAGCGTGATGCCGTTGCCGGGTGCGCCTTTATTTGCCTTTTTTAGGCGGGCATAGGCGGCGGAGGCGTGAATCATTTCTAATGCGGCTTGTCCGCTATATTGGGCTTCATTGCGGAAGGCGTCTTTTTCGGCGTCGGTGATGTCCGTGGTGAGGGTGGGCTGGTCGTGGGTGATGTCGGCAATCGTGCCAAGTGAGCCGTAAAGCGAGCCAAGTTCAACACCGCTGAAGAAGGGTGGTGGTGGGGGTGGCGGGGGTTTTACTGGGGGGGGAGGGGTGCCGCCATCATCACCGCCGCCTCCGCCGCCGCCGCAAGCGGAAACCAGAACTATAATGAAAGCAAATCCGATATAATGAAAAATACGCATGTGAAACCATAAACCTCTATTGCACTATAATACAACATTTGAAAAAAGAGGATAAAATTAATGAGAGGGGAATAGGTAAAAAAAATGATTCGGAGGGGCTATAATCGCCCAAGATTAGCCATAAAAAGAAAAATCTGCAAAAAAAAGAAAATTTACAGACAGAATGTGTGAAAAATAACCGCCCATATTTTCAAGGGTTTAGAGACAAGCGGAAAAATCCCTTGTAAGGGGGTGAGGGTTGCAATACTATATGTAGTGTATGAAGAAGGAGATAGAGGAACATATAGTTAAAACTGGGTAAAGTTGAAATGGGATATATTTGTGGATAAGCACGGGTAAACAGCGATTTTGACTTTATAGGGTGGTAGGAAACAGATACAAGTTTTGAATGAGCCTTTCTGTAAAAAATCCGACTTCTATAAAATATGTGGGGAAGACCATAATTGTAAGGGAGCATGTTGCCATGTTGCGTAACTCGGAAAATTATCGTCTGACGCTGAAAAATAACGCCAAAAAAACGCCTGTGCAAAAGGCAAAAAATGGGAAAAAAATAAAGGGCGGAAATATGGAAAAGAGAATGGCGGAAAATGTGAAAAAGGTGAAGGTGGAGATGGAGCAAAACCAAGTCCAGAAAGCGAGCGTTCAGGAAGATAGTCTGCAACCAGTTAAAGCCCTGAAGGGCTTGGAGCAGGGTGTTCAGTATGGGGGTAGGGGGCATCGGGTTGAGATTGATGGCTCGCGGGATGGGTTGTTGACGGAGTTTGGGAGGGCGACCTTGACGGATCGGTATTTATTGCCGGGGGAAAGTTTTCAGGATTTATTTGCGCGGGTGGCGTCTTATTTTAGTGATGATGATGCGCATGCACAGAGGCTTTATGAGTATATGTCTAAATTATGGTTTATGCCGGCGACACCTATTCTTTCTAATGGGGGGACGAAGAGGGGCTTGCCAATTTCTTGCTTTTTGAATGAGGCGGGGGATAGTTTGCAGGGCATTGTTTCGCTTTGGAATGAGAATGTTTGGCTTGCGGCGAGGGGTGGCGGCATTGGGAGTTATTGGGGCAATTTGCGCTCTATTGGCGAGCGGGTTGGCAAGGGTAATGGCAAAACCAGTGGGATTATTCCTTTTGTGCGGGTGATGGATAGCTTGACGCTGGCTATTTCGCAAGGCTCGTTGCGGCGGGGGTCGGCTGCCGTGTATCTGCCGATTGACCATCCTGAGATTGAGGAGTTTATTGAGATGCGCCGCCCTACGGGGGGTGATCCTAATCGGAAGGCTCTTAACCTTCATCATGGGGTGTTGGTGAGCGATGCTTTTATGCGTGCGGTTGCCGATGATGAGCTTTGGGCGTTGCGTAGTCCTAAGGATACGTCCGTACAAAGACAGGTTTCGGCGCGTGAGCTGTGGGCGAAGATTTTGACCACCCGCATTGAAACGGGGGAGCCTTATATTGTTTATAAGGATATTGTCAATAATGCGCGCCCGGAGCAGCAGAAAATGCTTAGCCTTGAGGTGAAGACTTCTAATCTTTGTAGTGAGATTACGCTGCCGACGGGTCTAGACCATAGGGATGAGGAGCGCACCGCCGTGTGTTGTCTTTCTTCGGTTAATGTGGAGCGGTTTCATGAATGGGTGGGGGATGAGAACTTTATTCAGGATATTATGCGCTTTTTGGATAATGTGTTGCAGGATTTTATTGATAATGCGCCGGCGGAAATGTCAAAGGCTGCCTATGCTGCTATGCGTGAGAGAAGTGTGGGGCTGGGGGTGATGGGGTTTCATTCCTTCCTGCAGGAAAATATGGTTCCGTGGGAAAGTGTGATGGCGAAGGTTTGGAATAAGAAAATATTTCAGCATATTCAGGACGGTGTTAATGCCGCCTCCAAAGCGCTTGCTAAGGAGCGGGGTGCTTGTCCTGATGCGGAGGAGTGTGGCTTTGGGGAGCGGTTTTCCAATAAGACGGCGATTGCGCCGACAGCGAGCATTTCTATTATTTGCGGGGGGACTAGCCCGGGCATTGAGCCGATTGCTGCCAATAGTTTTACCCATAAGACGCTTTCCGGCTCTTTTAATGTTCGCAATCGTCATTTGGAAAAACTGCTTACCGAAAAGGGGGAGAATAATGATGATGTCTGGTCTTCTATTGTGACCTCGTCTGGCTCGGTGCGCCATCTTGAGTTTTTGAGCGATGAGGAGAAGGATGTTTTCAAAACCGCTTTTGAAATTGACCAGTTCTGGGTCATTGAAATGGCGGGCGATAGGGCGCCCATGATTGACCAGGCGCAATCGCTTAATGTGTTTCTGCTGCCCAATATTCATAAAAAAACCCTGCACCGTATTCATTATCAGGCATGGGAGAGGGGTGTGAAAAGCCTTTACTATTGCCGCTCGCTTTCTATTCAGCGTGCGGAGAAAGCCGGTGCCAATGAGGGGGATGATGCTAATATTCTGCCTTGGGCGCAAAAGCAGGAGCAGGAAACGGGGCAGGGGCGCGAGCAGGAACAGGCGCAAGAAAATGAAAATAATTATGATGAATGTTTATCCTGCCAATAGGTGCAGGGGCGGGAAGCGGGGAAAGCAGGGAATGCAGGGAATGCCATGTCTTTATTAAAAGAGCGTATTGTATATAAGCCGTTTTTATATCCGTGGGCCTATGAGGCGTGGCTCACTCAGCAGCGTATTCATTGGCTGCCCGAAGAGGTGCCGCTTGCTGAGGATGTTAAGGATTGGCATAAGAACTTGACGGAGGGGGAGAGAAACCTCCTTACACAGATATTCCGCTTTTTTGTGCAGGCTGATGTGGAGGTCAATAATTGCTATATGAAGCATTATTCGCAGGTGTTTAAGCCTACGGAAATACAGATGATGTTGGCGGCGTTTTCTAATATGGAGACCGTCCATATTGCCGCTTATAGTCATTTGCTGGATACGATTGGCATGCCGGAGGCGGAATATGAGGCGTTCCTTAAATATGGGGAAATGAAGGATAAATATGATTATATGCAGAAATGGGGGGTGAAGACTAAGGCGGATATCGCCAAGACGCTCGCCGTTTTTGGGGCGTTTACGGAGGGCTTACAATTATTCGCAAGCTTTGCCATTCTCATGAACTTTCCCCGCTTTAATAAAATGAAGGGCATGGGGCAGATTATCACATGGTCGGTGCGTGATGAGACGCTGCATACCAAGTCTATTATCAGCCTGTTTCGGACTTTTATTGAGGAGAATCCGGAGCTGTGGAATAAGGAGCTGCAAAATGATCTGTATAAGGCATGTCGGACGGTGGTGCGGCATGAGGATGCGTTTATTGATCTGGCTTTTGAGATGGGGGATATTGAGGGGCTGGCGGCGGCGGATGTCAAAAAATATATTCGCTATATTGGAAATCGCAGACTCGTGCAATTGGGGCTGAAGGAAATTTATGAGGGGCAGGAGAAAAACCCTCTGCCGTGGATGGATGAAATGCTGAACGGTATTGAGCATACGAACTTTTTTGAAAATCGTGCCACCGAATATTCAAAGGCGGCGACGGAAGGTAGCTGGGCGGAAGCCTTTGATTAATCTTTATGCTGCCAATACGCCTAATGGGCAGAAAATTTCTATTATGTTGGAGGAGTTGGGGCTTGCCTATGAGCTGCACCCCGTTGATTTGTCAAAGGGCGAGCAGGAAAGCGCTGCTTTTTTGGAGATGAACCCTAATGGTAAAATTCCTGTCATTTGTGATGAGGGGGAGGGGGGCTTTGTGGTTTTTGAGAGCGGGGCGATTTTGTTATATCTGGCGGAGAAGGAGGGGAAGCTCATTCCTGCCGATAAGGAGGGGCGCTCTATTGTCATGCAATGGCTCATGTTGCAGATGGGCGGGGTGGGTCCGATGCTGGGGCAGGCATGGCATTTTAAGCAAGATGCGCCGCAGAAAGTGCCTTATGCGGAGGCGCGCTATCTCAAGGAAAGCCGCAGGCTTATGGAGGTGCTGGATGGGCGGCTTGGCGGGCATGAATATTTGGCGGGCGCATATTCCATTGCCGATATCGCCCATTGGTGCTGGGCGAGGGGGCGCGAGGCGTTGTTTGATACGGGTGATCTTAAGCATCTGGCACGTTGGGATAAGGCGATAGCGGAGCGGGGGGCTGTGCAGCGGGGGTTGGCGAAGCTGGCGGGGTAAGTTGCTTTTTCTGAATAACTACAAAAAACTACTTTACAACTAGTAGTTGTTCGTGGTATAACTCCTTTTAGATTTAATGAGGAGATACCAATGACAAAATACATGCCCTTACAAGCATATTTAGAGGAATCAAATGAGCAGGAAATTCCGCTCAGTTTTGCCGAGATTGGGGAAATTATAGGGGATGATTTGCCTGCTTCCGCATATAAGCACCGCGTTTGGTGGAGCAATAATCCGCTCAATAATGTGATGACCCGCGCATGGCTTAATGCAGGCTATCGCACAGCAAAGGTCGATATGGCGGGTGAAAAGCTGATATTTCGTAAGGATAGGGAGCCGGCAATAGCCTCCCGCCCCCAATCAAGCGGCAAGCTGTTTGGGGCGTTGAAAGGGTTTTTCACCTTCCGCCAATAATGAATGAATGAAAATTATAAGGAGATAGATAGATGAATACACCGATTTTACTGGATACATTTTCAATGATACGGGTCTTAAATGATGATGAGATTGACCCGAAAGCTCGCCGCTCGCTGATTGAGCAAGAGTTGGAAACGCGTGGGCATGTTTATGCCTCGCCAATCTCGGCATGGGAAATGGGGCATTGGCAAAACCGCAATGAGCTGATAACGGCAGGGCTGCTTATGGAAAAACTCTCAGGCGTTTCAGCCTTGCTATGGGCGCAAATGTCGGCAGATCTATTTTATGCCGCAAGCGTTCTGCCCGCCTCCCCGCCCGATGATATATGCGCCCGCATCATTATCGCCACAGCACGCGAGCAGGATATGACCATCATCACAAATAATAGCGAGATTTTGGACTATGGACGCACCGGTCATGTGCGTTGCCAGCCATTATTAAATGAAAAAGGAGAAAGAGAAATCATGACTGATTTGAAACAAGAATTTGAGAAAGCAATGTTCAATATTTATAAGCAATGCGAAAAATTTAATTACAGACCGACAATATTCCTGAACATGTTGCACGAAAAAGGAGCGGTGGAAACCGCCAGAGCCTTGATTATAAGCAAGCACCCATCGGAGGGATATTCACGGCTATATGAGGAAGGGCGCCTGGATTTAAGCGTTGAGGCTCTATTGGTGGAAAATGAAAAATTTCACAGCACGGAGCTTTTTCCCGATATTGACGAGCTCTTGCAAGCAGCACGCAATAGATTGCGCCAATATGAATATCAACCCCAATAAATGAAAAGGAGGAAGTTGGATGGGTGAAATCATGGAGTTTTTTGTTTTTTGTTTCTATCTATTAGTGGCGGCAATAATTATGTCTATAGTCGCTATGTTCGCTTTTCTAGTCATTATGTCCGCTATGGCAATGGTAAACCTATTAATAGCATAGCCATATCAATAAAAAGGAAGGAGGATGAATGAAATGTTGAGAGAAACCTTTATAGCAATGCTTGGTCTTTTTCGAGTAATCATTATACCGATGATGCTTGCGACCGGCTTTTTAGCATTACTCGTTATGCTTTTTAGATAATTATATTTTTACCAAGACAAAGAATAGTTGAGGGGTGGCTTCATTTATAGCGCCCGCCTTTGGCGGGCTTCCCCGCCCACACCCCCCTAACCCCCCTTCGCTCGGAACACTTCGTGTTCCTGCGCGCAAAAAGCTAGACCCCAGCAAAGCTGGGGAGCTTTTTTCACCCTTTTTTAATAGGCATGTAATGCCTATTAAAAAATAGGGGGGGGACTGGTGGTGCGCCCTGAGGGGCGCGCATTTTTTATGATGGAAAATGGGCAAAAATGGGTGAAAAATGGTCAAAAATGAGCAAAAAACGTCAAAAAATGGGCAAAAAATGTCAAAAATGGGTGAAAAGGGATGAAAAATGAGGGGGGGTATTTTTGGGGGGTGGCTTGCATTTTTGGGGGGGGTTGGGTATAGGTGTTGGGTGAGGAGGGGAGTTCCCATGAAGAAATATTTATTGATTGTTGTTTGTTTGGGGTTGGTTTTTGGGGTTGTGCCTTTTGCGGATGCTATGCATCATGGGGCAAAGGGGAAAAAGGGGAAAAAGGGGAAGAGGCAGCCTAATATTATTTTTGTTCTGACGGATGACCAGCGTTATGATGAGTTGGGGGTTTTGAACCGGGTTTTGGATACGCCGAATATGGACCTTATGGCGAAAAAGGGGGTTCATTTTCGTAATGCTTTTGTGACTACGGCGCTTTGCTCGCCTTCGCGGGCTAGTATTATGAGTGGGCAATATATGCACAACCATGGGGTTGTTGATAATAATGCGGGGTTTCAGGGGGATGTGGTGTTTTTTCCTGAGCTTCTGCAAAAGGCGGGATATAAGACGGCGTTTGTTGGGAAGTGGCATATGGGCGGGCATCATGATGACCCGCAAAAGGGGTTTGACCATTGGGTAAGTTTTGCGGGGCAGGGGTTTTATTATCCTGTGAAGCGGGGGCGGTCTTTTAATAAACTGAATGTCAATGGGAAGAAAGTGGTGCAGAAGGGGTATATTACGGATGAGCTTACGGATTATGCGGTGGATTGGTTGAAGGAGCGGAAGGCTTCTTCTAGGGATAAGCCTTTTTTCCTTTATCTTTCTCATAAGGCGGTGCATTCCAATTTTCAGCCTGCCAAGCGGCATGAGGAGCAATATGCGAAGAAGAGAATCCCCGTGCCGAAAAGTCAGGCGGATACGCCGAAAAATTATAAGGGCAAGCCGCGCTGGGTGCGTGACCAGAGGAATAGCTGGCATGGGGTGGATTTTCCCTATCATAGTGCGCTCAATGTGCAGGAATATAAGCGCCAATATCATAGGGCGCTTTCGGCGGTGGATGATAGTCTTGGCGTGTTGTTTGACTGGCTTCGTGAAAATGGGGAGGCGGATAATACTATTGTGATTTTAATGGGGGATAATGGGTTTCTTTTTGGCGAGCATGGGTTGATTGATAAGCGAAATGCTTATGAGGAATCTATGCGGGTGCCGATGCTTTTTTATTCGCCGGGGCGCAATAATCGCTTTTCGCTGCAACGCGGGGAAGAGGTGGAGGAGATGGTTGCCAATATTGATATTGCGCCTACTATTTTGGAAATGGCGGGCGTTGCTCCCATTGACCAGTTTGATGGGGAGAGCTTTTTTGCGCTGGCAAAGGGTGAGAAGATTGCCGATTGGCGCAGTTCTATTTTATATGAATATTATTGGGAGTTTAACTATCCGCATACGCCTACGACTTTTGCACTGCGGACGGATGATTATAAGCTCATTCAATATCATGGGGTGTGGGATAGTGATGAGTTATATCATATTAAGAAAGACCCGAAAGAGAGCAAGAACCTTATTGATGAGCCGAGACTCCTTAAGCTCAAGGTGGAAATGCGGAATAAACTTTATGCTTTGCTTGCTAATAGGAAGGGGCAGCATGTGGTGCCCTATACCAAAAAGTTTAATCAGGGGGCGGTGTATCGGGAGAAAAGCCGCTCAAAGGTGACGCCCTTTCCTGCTCATTGGCTGAAAAGGGAAAAAGAAAAGGGGCTGTATGACCACCATACGCCCGATAGCACGAGGATAAAGAAGCGCTGATTTGCCTATTGGAAAAACTTTGCTATAGTAAATAAAAAAGAGGGGAAGACCATGAAACATATTACATCTATTATTATTAGCCTGAGCCTTGTGCTGTTTGCGTCCATTGCTGGTGCCGATGAGCGTAAGATTGATGCGCTTATTTCTCAAATGACCATTGAGGAAAAAGTCGGGCAGATGACGCAGATTAATGTGGATGTGCTGCTCAAGGTCAAAGATAAAAAGAGAAGTATTTATAGCTTTAACCAAGATGCGCTGCATAAGGCGTTTACTGTATATAAGGTTGGCTCCATATTAAATACGCCTGGTGAGGGGGCTACCAGTCAGGAAAAATGGGTTGAGCTGATTGTGGATCTGCAAAATCTGGCGATGAAAACTAGGTTGCAGATTCCTATTCTGTATGGGGTGGATAGTATTCATGGGACGAATTATGCCGAAGAGGGGACTATCTTCCCGCATAATATCGGTATTGCGGCTTCTCGTAATACTGCCCTTGCTGCCGTTTCCGCTCGTATCACTGCCCTTGAAACCAGAGCCTTGGGCGTGCGCTGGAACTTTGACCCGGTGTTTGATCTGGGTAGAAATCCGCTTTGGTCCCGCTTTCCTGAAACCTTTGGTGAGGACCCCTATCTCACTACGGAAATGGGAATGGCAAATCTTGAAGCCTATCAGGGCGATGATATGTCCAGACCCGACAGGGTAGCGGCGACCGCCAAGCATTTTTATGGCTATGGTGACCCGCGCTCGGGGAAAGACCGTACCGCTTCCTATATTCCTGAAAGCGAGTTGCAGAACTTACACTTGCCGCCTTTTGAGGCTGCTATTCGCCATGGTGGGATTGCGTCTATTATGATTAATTCCGGCTCTTTGAACCGTATTCCTGTGCATGCTGATAAGGCGCTTCTGACCGGTCTTATCCGTGATGAGTGGGGATATGATGGGGTGATTGTTTCGGATTGGGAGGATATTATTCGCCTCCATACCCGCCATTTTATCGCCGAAAATGAAAGAGAGGCGACCCGCCTTGGCGTGGAGGCGGGGATTGACCTCAGCATGGTGCCGCATGGGTTTAGTTTTGCCGAACATCTTACTTCTCTTGTGAAGGATGGCGAGGTCAGCGAGGCGCGCCTTGATGAATCGGTGCGCCGTCTGCTTCGGATGAAATTTAAGCTGGGGCTGTTTGATAATCCCTATCCTGAAAAAGAGGCGATGAATAAGATGGGTCTGCCGCAATATAAGCAGGTGGCACTGCAGGCGGCTGAGGAGAGCATGACGTTGTTGGAGAATAAAAGAAATATTTTGCCGCTTTCCAAAAATAGGAAGATTTTGCTTGCTGGTCCTGCGGGTGATAGCCGTGCGGCGTTAAATGGTAGCTGGTCTTTTACTTGGCAGGGTAAGGATGAGACGCGGTATCCGAAAAGCTATCTTTCGTTTGCTGAGGCGTTGGAGGAAAAAATTGGCAAAAACAATGTTATCCGTGCGACTTATCGCGGCTTTGACGATGCGAGAAATTATGATACCGAACAGCTTATCCGAAAAGCGCGCGGGGCGGATATTATCGTGCTTGCGCTTGGGGAGGATGCCTATGCGGAAAGTCCGGGCGGGATTGATAATCTGGATTTACCCGATGAGCAGATTGCGCTTGCGAAAGCGGCTGCCTCTACGGGCAAGCCGGTTGTGCTGGTTTTGCTGGAGGGTCGCCCTCGTATCGTGCGTGAGATAGTGGAGGATATGGATGCCATTTTGCTTGCTTATCAGCCCGGCAGTCAGGGCGGGCAAGCCATTGCTAATGTGCTGTTTGGGGATAGCAATCCTTCTGGCAGGCTGCCGTTTAGTTATCCCAAGCATAGCGGGCATATTATCGCTTATGACCGCCTGCCGCTGACTGAGGTTTATAATAATAAGGCGTTTGGCGGCTACCGTCCGCAATGGGCGTTTGGGCATGGGCTGAGCTATAGCACTATTCGCTATTCGCATTTGAAGCTGTCTTCCAAGACGTTGCGGCGTAATGGGAAGCTTACCATCTCGGTTGACGTAAAAAATCATGATAGGAAAAGGGCGGCGGCGCACTCGGTGGAGCTTTATGTGCGTGATGTTTATGCGTCGCTCTCGCCGCCTTTCAAACAGTTGAAGGGCTTTAAGAAAATTGCCCTTACTCCCGGACAGAGCATGAAGGTCAGTTTTGAAATTGATCCAGAGGCGTTAAGTTTTGTTAATGCCGAGGGCGAGCGGGTTACGGAAGCGGGGGCTTTTACGATTATGGTTGGCGAGCTTAAAGGTGAGTTTGAATATCGTCCTTAATTCCTGAAACAGGGGGGGGATTTTATGAAGCGTAGAGAGTTTTTTCATGGGCTGGGGGGAGCGGCGGCATGGCTTGCTTTTCCGCATATGGCTGTTGCGGCTCATACGGATAATCTGCCTGATGCTGTTTATTATTCTGGTATGGAGGATAGTGCGCCTTGGCGGCGGGAGGCACAGAAGCGGATTGAGAAATATCGGAAGGGGAAGCTTTCGCTACTCATCAGGGATAGGAGCGGGAAGGCGGTAAGGGGGGTTTCGGTCAGCGGTAAGCTTGTTCGGCATGATTTTAATTTTGGGGCGGCATTGCGCTCCAAGTTTCTTTTTGGCAATGTGTTGCCGCACAAAACCAGAGAAAATCTTATTTCTTTTTCTGAGGATATGTTTAATACCGCCGTTCCGACCAATTCGCTGAAATGGCGGCATTATCAGAAAGACCGTGTCTATACGGATAAATTGCTGCAATGGGCGCGCGAGAAAAAAATGAATGTGCGCGGTCATTGTCTGGTGTGGGGGCATGAAAAGCGCCTGCCTGATGATATGAAATGGATAATGCGCTCCTCGCCCAAAACCTTGCGCGATGCCATTACCAAGCATATTACCACCATGCTTACGCAATTTGGCGAATATGGCGACCCGATTACGGAGTGGGATGTGCTCAATGAGCCTTATAGTCAGAGCCAATATATGAGGCGGCTTGGTAAGGGGGTCGCGGTGGAATGGTTTGCGTTGGCGGCGAAATTGCAACCGAGAATGAAGCGCTATGTCAATGATTATGGCATTGTCATGAACCGTCCGCATTTGCGCCGACACCAAAGGGGGTTTTATGATTATGTGCGCTGGATGGTGAAGAGCAAAGCTGACTTTAACGGCATTGGGTTTCAGGGGCATTTGCGCCGAGGCAATGTGCCGACAGCCCCTGAGCTGGTTTATAAAAATATGAACCGCTATGCGCCGTTCAAAAAAGATTTGCAAATGACGGAGGTGGATTATGATACCGAAAATGAAAGCCTGCAAGCCCGCTATCTGCATGATTTGATGCTGACGGCTTACTCGCACCCTTTAATGCGTGGGTTTATTACTTGGCTGCCATTTGCCTATGCCAAGAGGACGATGATTGAGAAGCCTCATGCCCCGCTTGTCACGCATGATTTCCGCTTGAAGGAAAATGGGCGGGCTTGGAATGAAATGGTGAAAAAAATATTGGTGTCCAGCCCGCAAGGTGCCAGTAATGGGGAGGGGGCTTTTGCGTGGAATGGTTTTTATGGGGATTATGTGCTGAGGCTTTCTAAAGGCGGGCAGGAAAAAAATATGCGCTTTTCCTTCCGCCCTGACCAGAAACAATATAGGCTGACCTTATGAAAAAATATTTACTGCTCCCTCTTGTCCTTATCATGGTTTTGCCTTTTCCTGTGCATGGCTTTTGGTTTGCGAAAAAATCTGCGCCGACTGACGCCAAAAATATTTTGCTGATTGTGGTGGATGATTTGCGCCCTGCCATTGGTGCGTATGGCGCCCGCTATATGCATACGCCCGCTATGGATGCGCTGGCGGAGAAAAGCGTGCTGTTTGAGCGTGCCTATAGCAATGTGCCGGTTTGCGGGGCATCGCGTGCCAGCATGATGACCGGTATTCGCCCAAGCCGAAAGCGTTTTATGAGCTTTTTTACGGCCGCTGAAAAGGATGCGCCTGGCGTTGTTGGCTTTTCGGGTCATCTTAAGGAATATGGCTATGAGACCATAAGTCTTGGCAAGGTGTATCACCATCACGCTACGGATAATGAAGACCAGTGGAGTGTGCCGCCTTGGCACCCTAGGGGTAAGGATGGGACTCATCATAATTTTATCACCGAGGAAAATCTTGCGCTCAGGAAAAAAATGATTAAGGAAAAAACAAAGCGCCATGGGCTTGCTTATGAAAGCCCTGAGGTGGAGGATGAGGCATATTATGATGGGAAGATTGCGGCAAGGGCGGTATCGGAGCTGCACCGTTTGGCAGGGAGCGGGAAGCCTTTTATGTTGGCGGTTGGATTTCTTAAGCCTCATCTGCCCTTTAATGCGCCTCAGAAATATTGGGAGCTTTATGAGCGTTCTGATATTGCGCTTTCGCCAAGTCGTGATATTCCGAAAAATGCGCCTAAAGTCGCGCGCCATAAATGGGGCGAGCTTCGGAAATATAGTAATATTCCGCAAGGTAGCGGGCTGGTGCCGCCTGAGCAGGAAGCCCTGCTTCGCCATGCTTACTATGCCTGTGTCAGCTATATTGACGCTCAGATTGCCAAGCTGGTGGCGGCTTTGGAGGAAACAGGGCTGGCGGGGGATACCATTATTATTGTGACCAGCGACCATGGTTTTGCGCTCGGCGAGCATGGGCTGTGGGCGAAACATTCCCCCTTTCATGTCGCCAATCATATCCCGCTCATTATTCATACGCCCGATATGAGAAGTGGTGCGAAAAGTGGGGCGCCGGTGGAGCTGGTGGATATTTATCCCACCCTTATCGCTATGCTTGGGCTGCCCAAGCCGAAACATAGGCTGGATGGCAGGGATTTGACGCCGCTTCTGGAAAATCCCGATGAGCGATGGCGTGCGGCGGTTTTTCCGAGATGGAAAGGCTCTGATAGCATTGTCAGCCGAGAATATAGCTATACCCAATGGATGAAAAACGGAAAGCGCATTGCCGAGATGCTGTATCATCTGAAGTCCGACCCGCATGAGCTGGATAATGTTGTTCAAAGTAGTGAGCATAGAAACGCAAAGCGTGAGCTGCAGGACATGCTGAAAAAGCAAAAGGCGGAGTTGCAGTAGCACCCTTAGGGTGGGAGGCTGGTGATCCCGACAGGATTTGAACCTGTGACCCCCAGATTAGGAATCTGGTGCTCTATCCTGCTGAGCTACGGGACCTTATTCGGCGGGTTGTTTGACGCCTATTGCTTTGGAAAGGGCTGTCTCCAGTAATATTATGGCTTCCTCGCCGCTGACTTGCTCGATGATGGCTATTTCGCGCGACATGCGCTCAAGGGCGGCTTCGTATAATTGGCGCTCGCTATAGCTTTGGTCGGGTTGGTGGCTGGCGCGGTATAAATCGCGCACGACTTCGGCGACGGCTATCAAATTGCCGGAGTTAATCTTCGCCTCATATTCTTGCGCTCGGCGGCTCCACATGGTGCGCCTTATGCGGGCGCGCCCTCGTAAGGTTTTCATCGCAGCTGCCAAAGTATCGCTATCGGCGAGCGAGCGCATGCCGACATGTTTTGCTTTATCGGTTGGGACGCGCAAGGTCATCTTCTCCTTCTCAAAGCTCACCACAAAAAATTGCAGTTTATGACCGGCGACATTTTGCTCCACTATCTCGGATATCTGACCGACACCATGAGCGGGATACACAATATATTGGCGCGCCCGAAAGCCCGAAACCTGCTTCTTGTCCAGCGTTATCGGGGCTATGTTCTTGCCCCGCTTCACCTTTTTATGGACGGGCGTTCTGCCCGCCGCCGAGCCTTCGCGCTTGGTCATGCTGACTTTGATGATTTTGGGCTTGGCACTAGGGGGTTTGGGAGTGGCTTTGGGGGTGGTGGCTTTGGGGGTAGGGGGGGGCGTTGCTTTTTTGGGGGCTGCTTTTTTGGGAGCGGGCTTTTTGGGGGTTGCCTTTTTAGGGGTAGGCTTTTTGGCTACTGCCTTTTTAGGGGCTGGCTTTTTGGGGCTGGCTTTTTTAGGGGCGGGCTTTTTGGCTACTGCCTTTTTTGGAGCGGTTTTCTTGGGGGCTGGTTTCTTGGCGGTTGCCTTTTTGGTGGCTGGCTTTTTGGGTGCTGCTTTTTTAGGGGCGGGTTTCTTAGCCGTTGGCTTTTTTGGGGCGGGTTTCTTAGCTATTGGCTTTTTTGCTACTGCTTTTTTGGGAGCGGTCTTTTTTGGGGTTGGTTTTTTGGTGGCTGGCTTTTTCGCCGCAGGTTTTTTAGCCGTGGGTTTTTTAGTGGGGGAGCCAGCTAGTTTTTTTACGGCTTTGCTTAGGGCGGATTTTATGGATTTGGTGCGCTTTTTGTTTTTTGCTTTTGCTGCCATTTGCCTTCTCCTGCTCGTGCAAGCATGCCGAACACCGAAACCCTATTCATCATGCAGAATATTAAAAAAAATGCTTATACTACAAAAAGGGGTAAAAAACAAGGGGAAGGCACTATCAAGGAGAGCCTCAGTCGCCCTCGCCCGGCTCAGGGCTGAAATGTTCTTCATATTTGCCGGCTTTGCCTTCATAGCTTTCGGCGTCGGGGGCGGGGGTTTTTTTGATGGTGATGTTGGGCCATTTTTGGCTGTATTCGGTGTTGAGCGCCAGCCATTTCTCTAAGCCTTCTTCCGTATCCGCCTCTATCGCCTCGGCGGGACATTCCGGCACGCAGACACCGCAATCAATGCACTCGTCCGGGTGGATGACCAGCATGTTTTCGCCCTCGTAAAAGCAGTCAACCGGACAGACCTCTACGCAATCCGTATATTTGCACTTGATACAGGCATCGGTAACGATATAAGTCATCAAATCCTCGCTCTTTTATAACCAATTCCATAGCCTATATGGCGAAAATTGCAAGAAAAAAACAAAGCGGGAACAGAGGGTGTCCGAATCATTATTCTTGTGGTGCTTCCAGTTTCGTTCACCACTATAGCTTGTGGCATACTAGATGATAAACCAGCCCTATCCTGCTCACCATTATGTGTATTTTTGTGTTTTGCTTTGTGATGAGGTTTTGCGTAATGCTTGGTCTTGCTGGTCTTATCCAGCAGGGGGGTCCCCATACTTTCCCCTTCCCCTTGGTAGTGGACCCCATCTAGGAGACGGGCAATTTTTTTGTCCGTCTCCATTTTTTGTACCTCTTGACGAGGGGCGGTGCCTCGCTTATAAGGACGCTTCAACCTTTCAACGGGGATAGAAATATGTCACGTCGCTGCGAATTAACCGGTAAATCTCCGCTGAGCGGAAATAATGTCAGCCATGCCCATAATAAGACAAAGCGTCGGTTTTTGCCGAATCTTTGCCAAGTGAGCCTGCCTAGTGAGGCGCTGGGGAAATCTTTGCGGCTTCGTATTAGCGCGCATGCGTTGCGCTCGGTGGAGCATAGGGGCGGGATTGATGCGTTTTTGATTAAGGAGAAAGTGGCGGTGCTTTCTGCGAAGGCTCGGCGGTTTAAGAAACAGATTGAGAAGAAGGCTGGCGGTGGTGATACTGCTAAGAAAGCGGCTCCGAAAAAGGCGGCTCCTAAGAAGCCTGCGGCTAAAAAAACTGCGGCTAAGAAGCCTGCTCCTAAAAAATAGTCAGAAGAGGCGGGTTAGTTCCTCTATCATGGTTTCGCCGAGCCTATCAATGTCGGTGATGTTTGCTCGGTGGGTGTATTGATCTATGTTGACATTGCCGATGCCGATGGCGATTAGTTCTATGCGGCTTTCCAGAAAAGTGACGGTTTGGCGGAGATTGTCCTCTAAATAGCTGGCGCCGTTTTCGCGGCAGGTGGCGTCGTCTATTGGCACGCCGTCGGAGAGAACCATGAGGATGCGCCGCTCCATATCCATGTTTTTGAGGCGCTCATGCGCCCATAATAATGCCTCGCCGTCAATGTTCTCCTTGAGCAAGCCCTCATGCAGCATGAGGGCAATGTCACGCCGTGCCTTGTGCCAAGGGGTGTGGGCGGATTTGTAAATGATGTGGGCAAGCCCGTTGAGGCGACCCGGATTTTTGGGCTTGCCTTCGCTCAGCCATTTTTTGCGTGCTTTGCCGCCGCGCCATTCTAAAGTGGTGAAGCCTAATATTTCGGTGCGGACACGGCATAGCTCTAAGGCGCGCGCTAGGATGTCGGTGCATATCGCCGCCGTCATGATGGGGCGACCGCGCATGGAGCCAGAATTGTCAATGAGGAGGCTTACCACGCTGTCGCGCCAGTTTTTTTCTTGCGGCTCTTTGTGGCATTGGGGGTTTTCGGGGCGGGTTAGAATGCGGGTGAGGCGGGTGCTGTCCAATATGCCTTCCTCTGCGTCATGGCGCCAATGCTGTTTTTGGCGGGCGAGCAATTTATATTGTAACAAGCGGGCGAGCCTTTGGGGGATATATTCCAGCCCTGCCATTTGTCGGTCTAGCTCTTGGCGGTAGGTTTGTAGCTCGGTGCGGGTGCAGATGTCTTCGGCGTGGAGGATGCGGTCAAATTGGCGGGTGAAGACTTTATACTCATGGGGGTGTGTTTGCTGTGGGGGGGTGAGCGGGAGCGGGGGTAGTTCTTGGGGGTCGGTTTCTGTTTCGGCTTCCTCTTCTGTGAGGGTTAGTTCTTTGGGGGTGGTGGGGGCTTGGTTTTGGGGGGTTTGGTTTTGGGTTTCTTCTTGTTTTTTTTGCGGGGGTTGGTCTTGGGGGGTTTCTTTGTCGGTTTTATTTTCCATTGTGGTGATGAGCTGGGGGAGAAGCTTTTGGAAGGCTTTGGCGAAGGCTTGTTGGTTGTGGAGGTGGGGCTTTAGGGCGGAGAGGGCTTTGCCAAGCTTCTGCGATAGGTGCTGGCGGTGTTGTTGGGTTTCTTTATGGGTGGTTTTTATTGCTATGGGGCTGAGGCGGGTTAGAAGTTCTAGGCTGAGGGCGTGTGTTTGGGGGGGTGCTTGTTGTTGCTGATAGAGGGCGGTTAGGTTTTGGGCGCAGCCCGTGTAGTCTTCGGCACCTAGTGCCTCGCATCGTTTTTGTTCTGCTAGGGTGAAAAGCGCTTTTTGTTTTTCGCCTTGTGGGGCAAGCCTTGCGTGGAGGGTTTCTTCGTGGTGGGCAAGCTGTAGGGCTAGGCTGTCGGCTTGTCCGCGCCAGCGGGCATAGTGGGCTTTTTGGCGGGGCGGGGCGGGGAGGAAGACGCGCTGTCCTTTATAATGGGGGTGGGTGGCGCCAAGCTGTATCTCGGCTTTGTCATTGGCGCAAAGGGCGTGGATGGCGCAGATTATGGCTTCGTGCATGTTAGCTCTTCACCCATTGCGCGTTGGTATAGCTCGGCGATTTTTTCGTAATCGGCTTCTTCGCATTTATTGAGCCAGCTTAGGCGGAAGGCGGTTTGTGTGTCGCCGAAAAGGGTGATGTTTTCTGCCCAAGTGAGGACGGCTCTGGGACTCATGAGGGCGGATATTTCGTGATTGGCAAAGGCTGCTCTGGTTAGTTGGGCGAGCTTGACCATGTTTTTTATGCTTTTTTTATCCTTAATGGATTTGGCTTTGTTTGTGATTAGTTTTACTTCATGGGCGGTGGGGAGGTAATTGAGCTTGGCGACAATGTGCCATCTATCCATCTGCCCCTGATTAATGGGCTGGGTGCCGTGATAGAGCATGACGTTCTCGCCCGCTCCAATGGTGTTGGCGGTGGCGAAAATGCGAAACGCCTTATGGGGGCGCAAAATCTTGCCTTCCTCCAAAAGGGTGAGCCTGCCATTGCTCTCCAAAAGCCGCTGCAGGATGAAGAGGAGCTCGGGGCGGGCGGCGTCATATTCGTCTAGCACCAGCGCAATGGGTTGTTCTACCGACCATGCCAATAGACCGCGCTCAAAGCGGGTTATCTGCTTGCCGTCTTGGAGCGTGATGACATCGCGCCCCATAAGCTCCATGCGGCTGATATAGCTATCCAGATTAATGCGGATGCAGCCCCAATTGAGGCGGGCGGCTATCTGTTCAATATGGGTGCTTTTGCCGCTGCCATGCATGCCTTGCAGGAGGGTGTGGCGGTTATGGTGAAAGCCTGTGAGGACGGCTTTGGTGGTTGGCTCGTCAAAAATATATTCCTTGTCAATTTCGGGGACATATTCATTGGGTTTGGCAAAGCCGGTAATGGGCATTTCTTTGCGTAAGCCAAAAAGTTTTTTGGCGGAAAGTTTTTTGGTAGGGGTGCGCTCTGCCATTAGCAGAAGCCTGAGCTTTTGAGGACGGTGTGGGCTTTGATGACGCGGGTAAGTTTTTCTTCCCAGCTTCTATCCCCCCCATTGGTATCGGGGTGGTAGCGCTTGACCAGTACTTTATATCTTTGGCGGACTTCTTGCTTATTGGCTTGAAAGCCTAAGCCAAGTTCCTCAAAGGCGCTTTTTTCGGCGGGGCTTAGGCGGGGGGCGTTTTTTTTGCGCTCGGTATTTACCTTGCCATTTTGCATAAGCTCAAGGGGGTCGCTAAAGCGTTTTTTATTGCCCGTCTTCTGCTTTGCCGTTGCCATATTCCATGTTGGGCGCATGCCAAGACGGCTGGCTTTTTGATATTCCAGAAACTCGCTTTCGTTCATATCCTCAAAAAAATTATAATTGCGGTTATAGTCGCGCACATGTTTGAGGCAGAGGAGGAGCTTCTTGCCCTTGCTGGCACGGCTTGCCGGTGCCGGGTGGGTGCCCTCCTCCTTGCAGCCGCTCCAATCGCATAGCTGCTTTTTTGGCTCGGCTTTGCCCTTAATGCGGATATTGTCAAAATATTTTGAGTTTATTTTCATCGCATGGAGTATAATGAGGAGCACCCCGCCCTGCAAGGCTTGCTATAAGGAGAAGTCATGCTTTCTGAGATAGAGAAATTATTGGAGGAGAGGCTTCAGCCCCAAGCCCTTGAGATTACGGATGAAAGTAATTTGCATGAGGGGCATGAGGGGCAAAGACAAGCCAATGGGGGGGTGAGCCATATTCATATTCGGATTGAGGCGGAGGGGTTGCGGGGGCTTTCGCGCCTTCAACGTCATCAGGAGGTGATGGGGGTGCTGGCACCATTTATGGAGCGGGGGCTTCATTCGGTTAGGCTTACGATAAACTGATTACTGCTTCTGTATATGCACGCGTAGGATTTGGTTGCGCTTTCGGGCTACTATGCGGAAGCGGAAGCCGTAAAACATGAATATCTGTCCAATTTCGGGGATACTTCTGGCTTCATTAATGACCAGCCCTGCTATGCTGGCGGCTTTGTTATCGGGTAAATCCCAGCCCATTTTGCGGTTTAAATCTCTGATGGTCACGACACCATCTACCATTACACAATGGCGGTTATAGACTTGGATGCCGGTATTTGCCTCGTCGTGCTCATCGCTAATGTCGCCGACTATCTCCTCCAAAATATCCTCCAAAGTGAGCAGCCCCATGAGGACGCCATATTCATCTACCACCAAAGCGGAGTGGGAACGCTCGCTACGGAAGGAGTTTAGCTGCTCCACTAAGGTTGTCGTTTCGGGGACGAACCACGCATCGCTTTTGATATCCTCCAGCCCTATCTCGGCTAGCTCCTTATTTTGGGCGATGGCGCGCAGGACGTTTTTGACGTGGAGAAGTCCGATAATATTATCGGGGTCCTTGCGCCATAGCGGGATGCGGGTATAGGGGCTGGCGAGAACTTGGCGGATTATTTCTTCCATAGGTAGCTCGGCGTTTATGGTTTGCATGTTTTTTCTATGCACCATCACCTCGCTTACCTGCAAATCGCGCAGATCCAATATGCCGCCGAGCATGTCGCTCTCATGCTGGATGACGCTGCCTTTGGCGACGTGCATATCTATCGTGCCTCGTATCTCGTCATGGGCGCCGATATATTGCTTCATCTGCTCAATGCCGAATAGTTTCATGATGAGCTGGGTGATGTGGCGGACGCACCAGATTATCGGGCGTAATACGAACATGACAATTCTGAGCATGGGGGCGACGGCGAGGGAAAAACGCTCGGGCATGTTGATGGCGTAGGTTTTGGGCATGACTTCGGCGAATATCACCACGAGAACGGTCATGACCAGAGTTGCGATGGCGACGCCCTTATCGCCGAAAAGGCGGAGGAACATAGAGGTTGCGAGAACGCTCGCTAGAATATTGACCAGATTATTGCCGATTAATATGGCGCTCAGCATTTCGGTACTGCGCGAGCGGATGTCTTCTACGAGGGCGGCGCGCTTATTGCCTTCGCTTTGTAGCTTGTGGATATGGGCTTTATTGGTGGCGGTGAAGGCGGTTTCTGAGCCTGAGAAAAAGGCGGAAATGCAAAGCAGGGCGATGATTACTAGGCAGAGGAGAAGGAGCGAGAGGGTCATGGGCTTTGCTCTTCCAAAAAGGCTTGGAGCTCTTGCTCATTGACCTTGCGCTCTACGAAGCAGGTGCCGATGGCTTTTGCCAATATCAGGACGATGCGCCCGCTTTGGGCTTTTTTGTCTTGGCGCATAAGCTCCAGCCATTCTTTGCCTTGTGGTATTTTGGGGGCTTGGGAAAGCTTGTGGGGAAGTCCAAGTTTTGCGAAATGGGCGCTGACCCTTTGGCTGTCTTCTGTGGGGCAGTGCCCTTTTTTGGCTGAAAAGGCGAAGGCTAGGCAGGTGCCGATGGCTACGGCTTCGCCGTGGAGGAGGGTGTTTTGGTAGGAATTGGCTGCTTCCAATGCGTGTCCGAAACTGTGTCCGAGATTGAGGAGGGCGCGCTTATCTTTTGCTTCTTTTTCGTCTTCTTTGACGATGTCGGCTTTTATTTGGCAGGCGCGTTCTATCATTTGTGGGAGGATTTGTTTGTCGCGCGCAAGGACTTTGTCGCCGTTTTTTTCCAGCTCGGTGAAAAAATCTTTATCGGCTAGGCAGGCGGCTTTGACCATTTCGGCATAGCCTGCTTTCATTTCGCGGGCGGGGAGGGTTTCTAGAACATCCATGTCAATCAGCACCATATGTGGCTCGTGGAAGGCGCCTATCAGGTTCTTGCCCGCTTTGGAATTAATGGCGGTCTTGCCGCCTATGGAGGAGTCAATCTGGGAAAGTAGCGTCGTTGGTATCTGCACAAAGCGCACGCCGCGCCGTATCATGGAGGCGGCAAAACCGGTCAAATCGCCGACCACGCCGCCGCCAAAGGCAAGCACCATATCGCCTCTTTCTATCTCCTCGCTGATGAGCCATTCGCAAACGCTTTGTAGCTCCGCCCAGCTTTTGCTTGGCTCGCCTTCGGCTATGAGCTTGTGGCTGTGGGCGATGCCGAGCTTATCCAGCCCTTCGCATAGTTTGGGTAAGTGGGTTTCTTGGAGGGCGGCATCGCTGATGATGGCGAGCTTTTTGCGGGGCAGGAGTTTTTCCAGCCTTGCACCTGCTTCGCTTACTAGTCCGCTTCCTATTAGTATTGGGTAGCTGTGGGCGGGTGCCGGGGGTAGTTCTATTTCTATGCTTCTCATTGTACGATTTCCTCTAGGCGGTGCAGTGCTTCTTGCTTGCTCAAGCCGTCCAAGCCTAGCACAAAATCTGCCTTTGCATAAGCGGGACTTCTTGCCGTCAATAAGGCTTGCAGGGTGGCTTTTTTATCCGCCACTTGCAAAAGGGGGCGGGTGGTGTCGTCGGCGATGTTTTTTACTATATTGTCTATGCTTAGTTGTAGCCAGATGGAGGTGCCGCTTTGCTGTATGCGTTCTCTGTTTTTTGGGTCGGTGAAGACACCGCCTCCTGTGGCGATTACTTGGGGGGGGGTGTCTAATAGCTTCTGTAATAATTCGGCTTCTTTTTGGCGGAAATATGGCTCGCCTTTATGGTGGAAAATATCGGAAACGCTTTGCCCTTCTGCCTCTGTGAGCAGTGTGTCCATGTCGGCGAAAGCAAGGCTCATGCGCTTTGCCAATGCGCTGCCAAGCGCAGATTTCCCTACCCCCATCATGCCTATCAATATAATATGTCCTGCCATTTGCGACCCCGCTTGCTTTCAAAAATAAAAACGAATATCCTTACCCCTAACACTTTGCCTATTTTTTGCCTCATTGCTATAGAAAGTTAGTAACCCATGAAAACAAAAACGCCTTTTCTGCTTTTCCTGCTCGTTCTCATCGCCATTGGCGGGGGGAGCTTTTTTCTCGCTTCCTCCGTGCAGCCGGAAAGAAAAAATGTCGTGGAAGTGCTAAAAAATGAACGGTTCCAGAACTAAAATCCTGCTCTTATTATTGTGCTTTTTTGCGGCATCGGCGGCGGTGGCGCAGGAAAAGGGGCAGGCTACGAGGCATGTTCCGCTGGAAAGACCGAATATTATTATTACCAGTAATATTCATAAATTTGGCAAGAGTCGGTTTGCGGCGATTTTATTTACCAATACAATTCCTGTGGTCAAGAGCGGGAATATTAAAATTGTGAAGCGGGCGAGCACGCCCAAAACCGCTATTCATATTAATACGTTGGAGCGGTTTGAGGAGAATAATATCGGCACCCATCAGCGGCTGGGCGAGGGGCTGTGGCAGGGGGTGGAATATCCGCATCTTTTGAAACTTATTCAGAACCTGCCTATTGTGCATGGCTCGCCGGCATTGCGGGGGCTTGCGGAGGATGTGCTGCTGTCGCAGGCTTCTATTCCGCGCCATCCGATTATTGGGAGCGGGATTATTGGGGCGCGGTTGGAGAAGCTTTATGAAATGGGGGAGGGGGAGAAGCTGCTGCGGCTTCTTCATGATACGAAACTGAATGAGCGCTCGCCGCAGGCGGCGAAATTGCTTGCCGAGATTTATCTCGCTAAGGGGCAATATGGGGAGGCGTGTCGGCAGGTTGTTTTTTTGGATAGTGAGGGGATTACGCGCAAGGAGGCTTATTTTATGATACGGCTTCGGGCGCTGTGTCAGTTTATTGCGGGTAATAAAGCCGGCGCCGCTCTGGATTTGCAATTATTGCGCGATATTGGCAGTTATGACCGCCTTTATGATGAAATGCTTTTTATGCTGATAAGTGGGGTGGCACCGAGGGAAAATATTCATATTCTTTTGCAGACGCCGCTGCACCTTGCGACGTTTCGGATTGCGCAATATCGCCTGCCGAAAAATATTCCGAGCTTGCGCTCTGCGGATACATTGGCGCCCATTGCGCTGTCGGAGCTTGTTGAGATTGCGACCATGCCGTTTTCGTTGCGGCTTTTGGCGGCGGAACGCTCGCTTATGGATGGGATTATTTCGCCGAAACAATATTTGCATTTGAGCGGGCTTGGGGGGTTTTCGCGCCAGGATGGAGACCCTCATAGTGCGTTTGCTAAGGCGCGGGCGCGCTTGCATATTTTGGATATGAAGCCGAAAAAAGATCCCATCTTGCAGGCGCGGGCGCTGAAGGGTGCGTTTTCCTATCTTTATAAGCAGGGCTATTGGCAGTTTGGGGTGCAGGTATTGGCGCCTTTGTTAAATGAGGTTCAGCCTGCGACCGAGCTTGTGTTTTTTGCGCCTCATGCCCTCATCGCTCATATTGCTCTTGGTAATGAGGATGAGGCGGGGAAATGGTTGCGGCTTATGCGGGCGCATAGCTATGCGTATCCGCCGCTGCAATTGCATAGTAGCGATGTGTTGTATCATATTCGGTTTGCGCCAAAAGGGGAGAAGGGGCGCGGGGAAAAATTTGCGCCGGTTTTTCTCTCGGCGGAGCGGGCGGCGCGCATGGAGGGGATTTTGCAAAATGGGGCGGTGGAGGAGAAGCGGCTTATTCTTATGGAGATGGAGCTGCTTGCTGCTTTTGGGACGGAGATGCCTATTTTTTTGATGGAGCTTGCGGCTGAGAAAAAGGGGTTGATTAAGACACCGCTTCCGCCAGCTTCTTTGCGGAGGAGCTTTGCTAATGCTGGTACCGCAAATAGTCGGGGTGAGTTGCTGTTATTGTCGCTTTATATGATGGGGGGGCAGAAGCCCGCCGGTGTTCATCCGCATATTTTGCGGGAGATTATCGGGGCATTGCGCTTTGCTCAACTGCCCCACCATGCGCGCAATATTGCTTCCGAAGCCTATCTTGCCAATATGCAATATGTTTTGCTGAGAGAGAGGGAAAATGGCGATGGTGCAAAATAGCGTGTTGGAAATGGAGTTGTTTCTTGAAATGTTGAGCGCCGAGCGGGGCGTCGCTAAGAATACATTGCTTGCTTATGAGAGCGATTTGCGGGAATGGCAGGGGTTGGTCAAGGTGCCGCTTGGGCGGGCGGAGAAACAGGATTTGTTGAGGGGGTGGGAGAGGCTGCTTGCTCAGAAATTGAAATCGGCGAGCCTTGCGCGCAAGCTGTCGGCGTTGCGCCAGTTTTATCTTTTTCTTTGTGCGGAGGGAAAGCGGAAGGAAAATCCTATTGCGGCACTTACCATGCCCCATCGGGAAAGAAGCTTGCCGAAAACCATTTCGCAGAAAGAGGTGGAGGCGCTTTTGCAGATGGCGGCTCATCTTGCGGAGAGTAAAAAGACGCCTGCCGCACTTCGCATGTTTGCGTTGATGGAAATTCTTTATGCTACTGGTCTTCGGGTGTCGGAGCTGGTGAGCTTGCCGCGGGCGGCGTGGCGGGAGGGGGCGGATATGTTGAGCGTGTGCGGGAAGGGGAATAAGGAGCGGCTTGTGCCTTTGCATGAGCTTGCCCAAGACGCTGTGCGGAAATGGTGTGTTGTTCGTGATGGGCTATATGAGGGGAGTGTGTTTTTGTTTCCCTCTCGTGCCAAAAGTGGGCATTTGACTAGGCAACGTTTTTCGCAAAGTTTGGGTGAGCTTGCGAGGCTTTCTAAGATTGGGAATGCCAGCCTTTCGCCGCATATTTTGCGGCATGCTTTTGCGACCCATTTGCTGGCTAATGGGGCGTCGCTCAGGGCGTTGCAGCAAATGTTGGGGCATGCGGATATATCTACGACCCAGATTTATACGCATATTTTGGAGGAGCGGAAAAAACAGCTTCTTGAGCAGGCACATCCCCTTGCCAAGCAGGAACTATGATTGACAATTTCGCCTCAATATTTCATCTTGTCTTGAAGGATACTTGCCATGCAGACCTATTTAGAGTTTGAAAAACCCATTGCCGATCTGGAAAATAAAATCCGGGAGCTGCGGAAGCTCGCCAAAGAGGAGCCGGATACCAAAATTATTGAGGATGTGAAAAGGCTGGAGCAAAAGTCAGCGGGACTGCTTAAAAATATTTATGAAAAACTGAACCCATGGCAAAAAACACAAGTTGCCCGCCATGCGGACAGACCGCATTTTACGGATTATACCAGACAGCTGATTGCCAACTTTACACCGCTTGCGGGAGATAGGTTGTATGCGGAGGATAAGGCGATTATTGGGGGGATTGGGGAGCTGCGCGGGGTGCCGCTTATTGTGATGGGGCATGAGAAGGGGGAGGATACGCAAGCCCGTCTGCGGCATAATTTTGGTATGGCAAGACCAGAGGGTTATCGTAAAGCGATACGGCTTATGGGGTTGGCGGAGCGTTTTTCTTTGCCTGTGGTTACGCTTGTGGATACGGCGGGGGCTTATCCCGGACTTGGTGCGGAGGAGAGGGGGCAGGCGGAAGCCATTGCGCGCTGTACGGATATGTCGCTCTCGCTGGGCGTGCCTGTGATATCGGTGGTTATTGGCGAGGGTGGAAGTGGGGGTGCGTTGGCGCTGGCGACGGCGGATAAGGTGATGATGTTGGAGCACTCCATTTATACGGTTGCCTCGCCTGAGGCATGTGCTTCTATATTATGGCGCGATGCGGGCAAGGCGGAGACTGCTTCCACCGCTTTGCAGGTTAATGCGGAGAGCTTGCTCAAAATGAAGGTGATTGATGAGATTATTGCCGAGCCTTTGGGGGGTGCTCATCGGGATAGGAAAAAAACGATTGAGAATGTGGGCGATGCGATTGAAAATGCTTTGAAGGGGTTTCATGGCATGTCGCCCGCTCAAATTACGAAAGCGCGCCATAAGAAGTTTTTGCAAATGGGGCGCAATCTGGACTAGCTATAATTTGCCGCAACAATGTTTGTATTTTTTGCCTGAACCGCAAGGGCAGGTGGCGTTGCGGGGGGTTTTGGTACTGCGAAAGGGGGTTTTGGCGGCTTGCTGTTTTTTCATTTCGGGGGCGCCAATTCCGCCTTGTAAGTTTCCTTCTATCTCTTGTTTATTGGTGTGCATATCTTTGCGGGAGAGGGTTTTGGGGGGTGCGTCCTCATGCTCCTCTATGCGGATGGACATGAGGAGCTTGGTGACCTCAAAGCGCAACTTCCATAGCAGGTTTTCAAAGAGGGAAAAGGCTTCGGTTTTATATTCGTTAAGGGGGTCTCTTTGTCCATAGCCGCGCAGTCCGATAACCTCGCGCAAATGCTCTAGGGTCAGCAAATGCTCGCGCCAGTTTTGGTCTATTGTCTGTAGAAGGACGGATTTTTGCACGCGCTGCATGAGGGCATCGCCAATATGGGCGGCTTTGGCGGCAAGCACCTTATTGCAGGTTTCGGAAAGGCGCTTTACAATCTCCTCCTGCCCTATGCCCTCCTCATTTGCCCAGTCTTTAATGGGGATATCCATATAGAAGTCATTTCGTAAATGCTCCTGCAAGCCTTTACTATCCCATTGCTCAGGGTAGCTTTTTTCGGGGATATAATCGGATATGGTGCTCTCTATTGCCTGCTCCCTCATCTCGTCTGTGGTCTCGCTGACATTATCGGTTTCCATTAATTCTATGCGCTGCTCAAAAATGACCTTACGCTGATCATTCATGACATCGTCATATTTTAGAACATTTTTGCGAATGTCAAAATTGCGCTCCTCCACTTTTTGCTGGGCTTTTTCCAGCGCCCTGCTTATCCATGGATGGGTGATGGCTTCGCCTTTTTTTAGCCCCAGCCTTTGTAGCATTTTATCCATGCTACCCGTTCCGAAAATACGCATTAAGTCGTCTTCCAGGCTTAGGAAGAAGAGGGAAAGTCCAGGGTCCCCTTGTCTGCCGGAGCGTCCTCTTAGCTGGTTGTCAATGCGGCGGCTTTCATGGCGCTCTGTGCCGATGACACAAAGCCCGCCTGCTTTTATGACAATTTCTTTATTCTTTTTTATATTGTCGGCAATTTCTTTTTTCTTTTTTTCTTTGTCTTTGCTCTCAGGCAATGCGTCAAGCTGCATATCCAGATTGCCGCCAAGCTGGATATCGGTGCCACGCCCCGCCATATTGGTGGCGATGGTGACGCTTTTGGGCATGCCCGCTTGGGCGATGATATGGGCTTCCTGCTCGTGATAGCGGGCGTTGAGGACGTTATGGGCAATCTTGTTTTTTTTCAGCATTTTGGAGAGCAGCTCGGATTTTTCAATGCTGGTGGTGCCGACCAATACGGGCTGTTTTTGGTTTACGGCTTCTATCACCCTTGCAATGATGGCGTCATATTTTTCTTGAGCGGTGCGGTAAATCTCGTCATCGCAATCCTCGCGCTTGACCTCCATATTGGTCGGTATCTCTATGCTTTCCAGCTTGTAAATATCCAGAAACTCATGGGCTTCGGTCATGGCGGTGCCGGTCATGCCCGATAGCTTTGTGTAGAGGCGGAAATAATTTTGGAAAGTGATGCTCGCCAGAGTCTGGTTTTCGGCTTGGATGTCGGCGCCCTCTTTGGCTTCCAGTGCTTGATGAAGCCCGTCAGAATAGCGCCTGCCTGTCATCATCCTGCCGGTGAACTCGTCAATAATCATGACGGCGTCATCCTTGACGATGTAATCCTTGTCGCGGGAAAATAATTTATGGGCGCGCAAGGCTTGGTTGATGTGATGGACGAGGTTTACATTGCCGATGTCGTAAATGGTTCCCTCTTCCAAAATGCCTGCTTCTTTGAGGAGTTTTTCGGTGTGTTCATTGCCCTCATCGGTGAGGGTTACGTTGCGGGTTTTTTCGTCTATCTCGTAATGCTTGGGCTTGAGCTTTGGGATGATTTTGTCAATTTTAATGTATAAATCGCTTCTATCCTCCAGCGCTCCTGAGATGATGAGGGGGGTGCGCGCCTCGTCAATCAATATGCTATCCACCTCGTCAACTATCGCAAAGCTGTGTCCTCTTTGTACCATATCCTCTAGCTGGTATTTCATATTGTCGCGCAGGTAGTCAAAGCCGAACTCATTATTGGTGCCATAGGTGATGTCGGCTTGATAGGCTTGGCGGCGTTCCTTGTCGTCCATGCCGCCTAAGACACAGCCGACCTCTAGCCCTAGAAATTGGTATAGACCGCCCATCCACTCGGCGTCGCGCTTGGCTAGGTAGTCATTGACGGTGACGATATGGACGCCCTCGCCTGTGAGGGCGTTTAGGTAGCTGGGGAGCGTGGAGGAGAGGGTTTTGCCTTCGCCCGTTTTCATTTCGGTTATTTTGCCTTTATGGAGGGCGAGCGCACTCATTATTTGTACGTCAAAGGGGCGTTGTCCTAATACTCTTTTGGAGGCTTCGCGCACGGTGGCAAAGGCGGGGATTATTAAATCGTCTAGTTTTTTGCCGTCTTTTAGCTGTTCGCGGAAGGTTTGGGTGCGGGCTTTCAGCGCCTCATCGCTCAGGGCTTCAAGCTCGCTTTCCAGCGCATTTATCGCCTCCAGCTCCGAGCGATAGGCTTTGAGCTTGCGCTCATTCGCCGTGCCGAATATTTTTTTTGCTACTCCAGAAAACATGAAACCTGTAGCCTCCTTGCTCGCTTACCTGCTTCATCTAAGCACCAATTGCCTCAATGTCAATTGCCCCGCTTGTGCTTTTTGCAACTTGCTGGCATTATCCCCCCATCATGGCAAAAAAAATGACCCTCCCCCGCTCCCCGCTTGCGCCTAAGAAAGTGCCGGTGCTGAAAAATATTGCGGGCTGTTCGCTTTCGGTGGCGGCGAGCGGCATGAAATATAAGGGGCGGGATGATTTATTATTGATGACGCTTGTGCCGAAGGCGCGGATTGCAGGCGTGCTGACGGAAAATCGGCTTTGTGCGTCCTCTGTTTTGTGGTGTCGGGAGAACTTGAAGCATGGCAGGGTGCGGGCGGTTTTAGTCAATGCGGGAAATGCTAATGCGTTTACCGGGAAGGCGGGGGAGCGGGCTACCAAAACGATTGGGAAGGCGCTGGCGGGGCATTTGGGGTGTTCGGTGAGCCATGTTTTTCTTTGCTCTACCGGGGTTATTGGCGAGGTGTTGCCAAGTAAGCCTGTGGTGGGGGCGTTGCCGCTTATGAAAAAGGCGGATTGGGGGGCGGCGGCGAAGGCGATTTGTACGACCGATACGTTTCCCAAACTTGCGACTAAGACTATTCAATGGGGGGGGCAGAACATTCGCTTTAATGCGATTGCGAAGGGTTCGGGTATGATTGCGCCTGATATGGCGACCATGCTTGCCTATATTGTGACGGATGCGGCTTTGCCCGTGGCGGTTATGCGGAAAATGCTGAAGCGGGCTACCGAAAATAGTTTTAATGCGATTAGTGTGGATGGGGAATGTTCTACCAATGATGGCGTGTTTTTTATCGCTACTCAGGAGAAGAAGCCGTTGCGTAAGACTTCTTTTGCTTTGATTGAGAAGGCGTTGGGCGAGCTTTGTCTTGACCTTGCTTTGCAGGTTGTTCGGGATGGTGAGGGGGCGCAGAAATTAATCTCGGTGCGGGTGAGCGGGGCGAGGAGTGAGGCTTCTGCTAAGAGGATTGCCGCTTCCATTGTTAATTCGCCGCTGGTGAAGACGGCTATTGCCGGTGAGGATGCCAATTGTGGGCGGGTGATTATGGCGATTGGGAAAACGGGGGAGCCTGTGATTGCTGAGAAGTTGAAGCTCTATATGGGGGGTATTCTGGTTGCCTCTAAGGGGGCTTTTCGCCCTGCTTTGGATGGCGCGCCTTTGCGGAAATTATTGAAAAAGCGGGAGATTGCTATCCATGTCAGCTTGGGGATTGGCAAGGGGGTGGCGCAGATGTGGGGGTGCGACCTCACCCATGGCTATATTGATATCAATGCCGATTACCGAAGCTAAGCCTGTGCGTTTTGTTGTCGCCGCCGCTCTGGTGCGGGGCGGTGAGGTGCTTATTAATGAGCGCCCAAAGGGGAAAAGCTGGGCGGGGTATTGGGAGTTTCCTGGTGGGAAATGTGAGGCTTCTGAAACGCCCGCCGCAAGTCTTATCCGTGAGTTGGATGAGGAGCTTGGGGTGCGGGTGGAGGCGGGGGCGGTTTCGCCAATGGGGTTTGCTTGTCATGAATATGAGGAGGCGCATGTGATGTTGATGCTGTTTATCTGCCGAGAATGGGGCGGGGAGCCTGTGGCACAAGAGGGGCAGAAGCTGGCATGGGTGGAGGCTCAGAAACTGGCGGAGCAGAAAATGTTGCCAGCGGATATGCCGCTTATTGATTGTTTATTGGCTCATATCTGATTTGCGGATTTTTTCGAGTGCTTCTTCCAGTCCCATTTTGGCGCTGCCTCTTGGCAGGGGTTTGGGCTGGTCTTTATGGGGTGCCCAGCCCATGAAATAGTGAAGCTCAAGGGTGGCGGAAACTTTGCCCTGAGCGGTGCTGTGGTTTTCTTTATATAGTGCCATTGCGCGCTCCAAGACTTTTCGGCGCAGGGGGGTTTGTTGCTTGATAATATTGCTCTCGCCAAGTCCGTTAATGTCGCGCAATAGGTGCATGGGGTCGTTATAGGTAATCTGGATTTTTTGGCGGTCAATGACGGGCATGGCGAAGCCTGCGGCTTGGAGGATGTCGCCCATATCGCGTATCTCTGCCATGGGGGCAATGCGGGCTGTCCAATTGCCTGTTGTTTGTTCTTCGGCTTGGGCGAGGGTTTGGCGTAGTTCGTCTAGACTGCCTGCGCCGATTTGTACGCCGAGTAATACGCCGTCGGGGTGAAGGGCTTTTCTTGCTTGCACTAATAATTTGGGAACCTGGTTGATGTGGTGGAGGGTCAGGAAGGAGATGATGATGTCTAGGCTCTTTTCGGCGAAGGGGAGGTGTTCTTCGTCCAGAACAATGCCGCCTTTTGCGCCTAATAGGGTTTGGCTGAGCGCGCAATCTATCAGCTTTCCGACTTGGTTGTGTAGGGTTGCGCCTGCCTCGCCATGGGCGCCAAGACAGATGCCGAGCGGGAATGTTCTTTTTATTTCGGCTATGCGCTCGGCTAAGCCGTCTGCTATGCTTGCCAGTAAGGGCGCATATTCCGCCTTTCTCCTGCCTGCGCGCTCTTTGCGCTTTTTCAGCAGGCTGCGGTCAAAAATTTCTGCTACACTATCAGCCATATTCGCCATTATGCCATAGGGGGTAGGTGTGGAAAAGAAAAAGACGCTGCTTGGTAAGATTATCAATGCGCTGAACCGTGTTACCAATTTTATGATTCCGTTTCGCTGTGCCGCTTGTATGCGTATCATTGAAAGTGAAGGCGGGGTTTGTGGATATTGCTGGGGTAAGATTCGCTTTATTGAAAAGCCTATCTGTCCGATATTGGGCGCACCCTTTCCGTTTGAGGTGGCGGACGGCACTATCTCGGCTAGGGCGCTGGCACACCCGCCCGCTTTTGACCATATGCGCTCGGTGTTTTTTTATGAGGGGGTGGGGCAGGATATTCTGCACCGCTTTAAGTTTGCGCGCCATACCGAGATTGCTAAAATTTTTGCGCCTTGGATGCTTCGTGCGGGCGGGGAGATTGTCAAAAATTGCGATATTATTATTCCCATTCCGCTTCATCGGGGGCGATATGTTAGCAGGAGCTTTAACCAAAGCTCGGAGCTTGGGCGCCATATTCATTATCTGACCAAATTGCCGATTGATACCAATAGCCTTATTCGTATTCGGGCGACGCCGCCGCAAAGTGGGCTGAGCGGGCGCGAAAGGCGCGCCAATATTAAAAATGCTTTTATGGTGCGCCAAAAGAAAAAACATCTTATTCGCCATAAGCGGGTGCTGCTCATTGATGATGTCTATACGACCGGGGCGACTATTCATGAGGCATGCCGTGTTTTGCGGCGTTCAAAAGCGGCGAGCATTGAGGTTTTAACGCTTGCCAGAGTTGAATTTAGGAAAGATAGTTACCATATGCTATAGTGAAGGGGAATGTGAGAAGGATTATGGGTAAATTTCAAATTGGTTGTATACAGCTTTGCTCCTCTATTGAGCCTGCGGATAATCTTGCGCTAATGCTTGAGTTGATAGCCGGAGGGGCGGCGGCGGGTGACAAGCTTATCATGACGCCCGAAAATTGTATGGCGATGTTGCGCCATGAAAAGCAGGGGGCTGAAAACTTTCCTCTTTATAATGAGGATGAGAGCTTGACTGTTTTGCAAAAGGCGGCGCGCGGGCATGGGATTTGGCTCATTATCGGCTCGCTTGCTCAGCGGGATGAAAATAATCGGCTGGTCAACCGCTCCTATCTTATTCGCCCTGATGGGGCTATTCAGGCGCATTATGATAAGATTCATCTCTTTGATGTCGCTCTGCCTTCGGGGGAGGAATATCGGGAAAGCAATATTTTTCATGCGGGAAAGGAGGCGGTTATCGCTGAGCTTCCTTGGGGTAAGATTGGCATGAGTATTTGTTATGATATCCGCTTTCCTCATCTTTATCAGGAACTGGCAAGAGCAGGGGCGGCGTTTCTTTCCGTGCCTGCGGCTTTTACGCAAATTACGGGTGCTGCTCATTGGCATAGCCTCTTGCGGGCACGTGCGATTGAAACGGGGTGCTTTTTATTTGCACCGGCACAATCGGGCACGCATGAAAATGGGAGGCGGACTTATGGGCATAGTCTTATTATCAACCCTTGGGGCAAGGTGCTGGCGGAGGCGGGTGGCAAGGCGCCTGTTATTATTCGTGCGGAGATTGACCCTGCTGAGGTGGCGGGGGCGAGGAGTCATATTCCCTCGCTTGCTTCTGCCAATGATTTTTCTATCCGCAAGCAGGGTGGGGCGACATGATCCAATATTCCATGCGGTGTATGGCTTGTGAGGCGGTGTTCTCCTCCTGGTTTGAGAGCATGGCGGCATATGACAAGCTGGCGGGAAAAAAGGCGCTTTGCTGTCCGCAATGTGGCGCCAAGAAAATTGAAAAAAGTCCGATGGCTCCTGCCGTCTTGAGCGGTAAGGGGGGGCGTTCTGTGTTGAAGGCAAAGGGGGCGGATGGGAAAATGCTGAAAAAGCTGAAAAAAATGATTAGCGATAATTTTGAAAATGTTGGCGGTGATTTTGCTGAGGAGGCGCGTGCCATGCATTATGGCGAAAAGGCGGAGCGTGCGATTTATGGGGAAACCTCTGTGAGCGAGGCGGAAGAATTATTGGAGGAGGGGGTGGAGATTATCTCGCTGCCCCTCGCCATAGAAAAAAAGACCAATTAGGTTTTTTGCGCTCTTATCATATAATTGACATCCATATCTGGGCTTAGTGACCATTTGCGGCTTATGGGGTGGTAGCGGACACCAATACGCTCTTTAATTTCCAGCCCTGCTTGCTCCAGCATTTTTGCCAGCTCGTCGGGGAGGAGGAACTTGTTCCATTCATGGGTGCCCCTTGGCAGCCAGCGGAGGATATATTCGGCACCGATTATCGCCAATAGGAAGCTCTTGGCGGTGCGGCTCAATGTTGCCACCAGCATCATGCCATTGGGGGTCAGCATGGTTGCGGAGCTTTGCAGGAAGAGGGCGACATTTTCAACATGCTCTACGACTTCCATGTTCAGAACCACATCAAATTGTTCCGCCATCTCGCTCATTTGCTCGGGGGCGGCGCAGTGATAGGCGATATCCAGCTTCATTTTTTTGGCGTGGATTTTGGCTATTTCTATGTTTTTATGGGCGGCATCAATGCCGGTTATCTCGGCGCCAAGTCGGGCGAGCGGCTCGCATAGCAGCCCGCCGCCGCAGCCTATATCCATAATTGTTATGCCGTTGAGGGGGGTGGGCTTATTCTTATCCCTTTTGAAATGGGCGCAGATGCGGTCGCGGATATATTCCACCCGTATCGGCGTGAAGGCGTGGAGGGGGGCGAAGCTGCCGTTCATATCCCACCACTCGTCAGCAAGGGCTGAAAATCTCGCTATCTCCGCCGCCGATATGGTCGTTTTCTTTGACATCGCTCCTCACTTCGGGCTATCACTGCCCCTTTGCATAGACTATAAAGGATAGAAAAGCAAAAATAGGAGAGGCAAGCATGCCCAGATTGGTCATGAAATTCGGCGGAACGTCCATCTGCGACAGCGAGCATGTCAATAATGTCGCACGCCTCGTCATGGGCGAGGTCAAAAACGGCTATGAGGTCATCGCCGCCGTTTCGGCACAAGCGGGCGAAACCAATCGGCTGGTGGCGCTCACCAGAGAAATAGCTCCCCTGCATGATTTGCGTGAATATGACGCCGTGCTTGCCGCGGGCGAGCAGGTCAGCGCTGGGCTGCTTGCGATGGCGTTGCAGAGGGAGGGGGTCTCGGCACGTAGCTGGCTGGGGTGGCAGCTGCCTATCCATACCAATGCGATGCATGGGGCGGCGCGGATTGAGGGTGTTGAAACCAAAGAGATTGAGGCTCAGCTTGCTGAGGGGCGGGTCGCTGTGGTTGCGGGGTTTCAGGGGCTTGGGCATGATAATCGTATTACCACTTTGGGGCGGGGGGGGTCTGATACTACGGCGGTTGCGTTGGCGGCTGCTTTTGGGGCGGAGCGGTGTGATATTTATACCGATGTCAAAGGGGTCTATAGTGCCGACCCGAATATTGTGCCAAAAGCGGGCAAGCTCGCAAAAATATCCCATGAGGAAATGATGGAAATGGCGTCGCTCGGTGCCAAAGTCTTGCAAATCCGCGCCGTGGAAATGGCGATGAAATACGGGGTTCAGTTGCGCGTCCTCTCAAGCTTTGCTAAGGAAGATAATGGGGGCACGCTGATAGTCATGGAGGAGGAAAATATGGAACAGCTCGTCGTAAGCGGCATCGCCTATGCTCATAATGAGGCGAAAATTACCCTGCGCTCCGTGCCAGATAAGCCGGGCATTGCCGCTAAAATCTTTGGGGCATTGGGCAAGACCGGTATTAATATTGATATGATTGTGCAGAATATTTCAAGCAGTAAGCATACGGATATTACCTTCACCATTGATAGCGATGAGATGGTGCGCGCTCTTGAGGCGCTAGAATCTTTGCGCGGCGAAGTGGAGCTTGGCGAGATTGAGCATATTGGCTCTATGGCGAAGGTTTCCATTATCGGTGTCGGCATGAGAAGCCATAGCGGCGTGGCGCAGAAAATGTTTGAGGTCTTTGCCAAGCTTGGGGTTAATATTCATGTTATCTCAACTTCTGAGATTAAAGTCAGTGTACTGATTGATGAGAAACATGCTCGCAAGGCGGTAAAAGCCTTGCATGAGGCATTTGGGCTGGATAAAGATTAAAGCCGTGCGGTGAGCTTTTCATAGAGGCGGTTTTGGGCTTCAAAAATATAATCGGCTTTGGATGCGATAATGGTTTTCTTGCCCTTGAGGTGAAGCTCTTTACAAAGATTGGCAAGCTCGGATTGCGGGCAAAGGAGCGAGCAGATGCCGCCTTGCGCCTCGCCAAAGCTGAAGCGGGCAGCTTTTTCTTTGAGCAGGGCGGGGAGCCATTGCCTATCCTTATCATTGCTTTCAAAGCGAAGCTCAATATGGCGCAAGCCTTGCTGACGGGCGCCAAGTCGCGATAATATCATGCGGACAAGCTCCATCTGACCGCTCCAGCTCGCTTTGACCGCCGCACAAAGGCTCGCCTCCGAGCGCAATATCATGCCGTCATCCAGTATTTTCAGGCTGTTCGCCGACAAAGTCGCCCCGCTGGAGCTGATGTCAATAATGCAGTCGGCACTGCCCGCCGCTGGTGCGCCCTCCGTCGCCCCGCTGCTCTCCACAAGGCGGTAATCGTCAATGTGATGGCGCGCAAAAAAATCGCCTGCCAAATGGCTATATTTGGTGGCGCAACGCAAACGCTTGCCTCTTATGTGCAAATATTCCAGCGCAATTTCGCTGAGATCCGACATGGTGGTGACATCTATCCAGCTTTGCGGGACCGCAACCACAACATCGGCATTGCCAAAACCAAGACCAGTCAATATCTCAATGCGCTCCTCCATTATCGGCAATTGCTCGCGCAATAAATCCTCGCCCGTTATGCCAAAATGAACATCGCCCGCCTGCAACGCCCCGACTATCTCGCTGGCGGAAAGATAGCTTATCTCCACGCCCTCTATATTGGAAAGACTGCCGCGATATTGCCGCCCCTTAACGCCCCTTTCTATGGGCAGACCCGCACGCTCAAAATATTTTTTCGCCGGCTCTTCCAGCCTGCCTTTGGAGGGTAGTGCTATGATGAGGGGGTTACGCATTGCCGACTGCCTCATATAGTCTTTCTAAAGACAATGCGCCGCCAATGGCGGGAATATCTTTATCGCTTCCTAAGCTTTTTAATAATTTATCATAGCGACCGCCGCCGCCAATTTTTTTTCCATTTATATTCAGTTCAAAGAGGAAACCGGTATAATAGGCAAATTTCTGTCCGCTTTGTGCTGAGAAGCGTGCATTTTCTAGGCTGACATTGCGCCCTTCCAGGGCGTCAAATCGCTGTGCCATAGAGGAGAGTGCGCTTCCAAAAGCGCTGTCAGTAGGCATTCCCAGCGCGCGAAGCTCATCCATTGCTTTTTCTGCTGGCACCTCAATGGCGAGAAAAGCCTCTATGGTGGCAAGCGCTTCTTTGGAAAGGGCAATATCCGCCTTATCGCGGGCGCGTGCCAGAAACCGTTGCGCAGTATGCTGAATATCTCTGCCGCTACCGGGAACAAGTCCCGCCATTTGCAATATGCCCGCAATGAGAGCCTGGGCATTTTGCTCATCCATATCGGAAAGAGCGGATACAATATCCCCGCTCTCGCTCTCATCATTGCCATTTTCGCGGCTGCCTTCTTGCAGAAGCTTGGAAAATAATGCGGCTTGCGAAAAGCGCTGCTTGAGCCGAAAACGCCAGCTTTCCGCCAAAGGCAGGCTGTCAATGAGCGCCGTGAAAAGCCCGATATCGCCCAGCAACAGGGTGTAATCCTGAACGCCGACAGCGTGGACGGCGTTTACGGTGAGCGCCAAAACTTCGGCGTCCTCTATCTCAGGGTTGGCGCCGCCAATGTTTTCAATGCCAGCCTGCGTGAACTCCTCGCCCTCGCCCGTGCCGCTGCCGCGATAGCGAAACGCCGTGCCCTGATAGCGGTAGTGGCGCGCCTCGCCCGCGTCGGATTGGGCGAGGTAATAGCGGCAGGTCGGCACGGTCAAGTCGGGGCGCAGGCAAAGCGCTTCGCCGGCGGGGTCGGTGAAGAGATACATGCGCCGCCGCATCGTCTCGCCGAGGCGGTTTAGAAATGGCTCGGCGGGCTGCAATATCGGCGTCTCTATGCGCTCATAACCCGCCGCATCAAATATGCTGCCTATCCGCATGTCTTGGGCGAGCTGACCGGTCATATCCTCTATGGCGAGGCTGGTGGTGCCGCGCGCGCGGGCGGAAATCTGCGGTTTTGCGCCGAAAAGCTGCTCCGATACGCGCAAGCTGGCTATCTGGCACGCCTTTGCCAATGTGTAATGAGTACGGCGGGGAAAGCCGAGCTTGCGGTAATTGGAAACCGCAGACGAGCCAACGCCTAGCATTTCCGCTACTTTCTGGGTGCCGCCCAGCGCATCTATCACTTCTGACGAGGTTTGTAACATAATAAATGGAAAATAGCTTTTTTTTGAGTTCATGTCAAGAGAGGTTTTGTTGTGTGAAGGATGTGGATATATGTTCATATAGTTCATGAAATATGAAGTATAATTCATAAAATATGAATAATATGAAATGGAAATGAGTGAAAATTTAATAAAACTTCATAAAAAAGAGATAAATTTCATGAAATATGAAGATTTTGTGTTTTTTTGAGGAATAAAAAATGTGGAGGGGTGAAAAAAGAGAGGGTGCGGGCGCGGGGGAAGTGGAGTGGGGGAGCGGGCGGTATTGAGAGGGGCGAGGAAGGGGGGTTTTTGAGGGGGGGAGAGGAAGGGGGGGTAGGGATTTTGGGGGAGAAAGAAGGGGGAGGGCGAAAAGGGGGTGCGGGAGGGGCAAAAAGGGTGAGTGGGTGCGGGGGAATTGGAGAAAGAAGGGGGAAGGGGCGAAAAGGGCGCGCGGGGACGGGGGAATTGGGGAGGCGGAGCCGGGAGAATTGGGGGGGTGGGGGAGATTTAAGAGGGGCGAGGGGGATTTTTTGGGAGGAGGGGGAGAGGAAAAGGGGAGATTTGGGGTTTTGAGGGGTGAGGAGGGGGAGGAGAAATAAGGGGGGTGGGCGAAAAAGGGGGGATGGGAGTGGCGGAGAGAGCGGGGGGATTGAGAGGGGGGAGCGGGGGAGGAGTTGGGAGGAAGGAGGGGGGTTTTTTGGGGAGTAGGGGAAAAAGGAGGGGTGGGAGTGAGAGGGGAGAGGGGGAGGGGGGGAGATTAAGAGGGGGAAGGGAGAGCGGGGGGATTGAGGAGGGGGTGGGGGGTGGTTTTTGAGATTTGTGTTTGGGGGTGGTTTGTTGTATACTGTGATTTCTTATGGGACATTTAGACCCTAAGCCTCCTCTGCTTCGGCGGGGGAGGCTTTTTTTTGGATTGGGGGTGGGGGAGAAGACGGCTCCCCCTATAGGGAAAAGTTATCAACAGGAAAATATGTCTAAGATATGATTTATATATGCGAATCACTTTACTTGTAACGGAGAAGGGGGTAGTGCGCTTATGCGCATATCTCTTTTTTGATTTTAGTAATATTAAGAATAAGCTATGGCAGATAGATTTAATTATAAAAAGAAGCAATCACCTTTATTAGCAGAACACCTGCAATCACTTAGTATATCTGAACTTTCTGATAGAGAGATGTTGCAAGAGCTGAGTCCTCATGAATTTCGTAATTTACGGAAATATGTTTATGACAGGGCAATAGAAAATGGACATAGCAAGGTTCATGCCAATAATTTGCGAAGAAGGCTTAAGAGAATTGTTCACCCCTATAATAAGCCTCTTTTTCCTCCAGAGAGGGAACTTGTATTTCAAGAATCAGAAATTTTAGATGCTTTTATATCTGACAGAAAAAAGCAATGGAGAAAGCGTAAAGGACGCACAGAAAAAAAGGAAATAAGCCTTAAAGAGTTTTCTTTTCTGGATAAACCGAGGGAGACACTTCAGCAGCTTAAGGGATTAGCACAGCTTGAGTTAGAGGTGCTGAGTGCAAGAGTAAGCTTTGAGGATTATTATATATACGATGTTGGTCCTTATCTTGTTTTGGGAGTTATGAGGCAGAAAATGTTGAATTTTATGCAAGGAGGGGAAATAAGGAGGCCTGTGTTGAAAGTCATTGAAGCAACAAAGTTAAAGGAATTTTTGCGTATGCAAAGTGATACGCTAAAGGGAGATGATGTTTGGGCATTTAAGTTGCAGAGTAGAGATTCTCACTCTCGTACAGATGGTTCGTTAGTTGAGGCAAGGCAAAAACAGGAAAAAGTTGTTCAAAATCTTATAGAAGCTATTGATCAATGGTTAGGGAAAACTACAAGCCCTTATAAACTTACTGGTAGCGGAAAAAGTTGGCTAGGCAGTGTAGTAGCAGAGATTCTTGATAACGCACAAAGGCACAGCACTGTTAAGGAAAATGATGGAGGTTGGTATATTACTGGCTTTTTGGCGAAGCGAGGAGATGAATATCTTTGTCATTTGTCTATTATCAGTTTGGGGCGTACAATAGCTGAAAGCCTGTTAGATGCAGGCGGAAAAATAAAAGACATGACAGAAAAATACTGTAAGAAACATATCTCAAAAACACATTCTAAAGATACGTTAGCCACAGTATTTGCATTGCAGGATGGGATAACAAGCCGCATGGGGGAATCTCAAGGTGGAGTTGGAATGATGCAAATGACAAATTTTTCTAGCCAATTGGGAGATATAAACTCTATAACAAAACCAAGAATTACAATTATATCTGGTAATTCTTGCATAATGCTTAAGGATAAGTATCATAACGGAAAAAAAGTGGATGGCAAAAAGGCTGGTAAAATGAGCCAATATTTTAATACAGAAAATGACCCTGAAATTGCTCCAGATAAGCAATATGTTTTTGATACAGATATTAGATTTCCTGGCACCATTATATCAATAAGGTTTGCACTAAACAATAATTCTATGGAGCGCAAAAATGGCGGATAGTGTTAAGATAGTAATAAAAAGTAAAGCTAGTGTGTTGTCTGGAAAGCCAAAGGGCGAGGCTACCAGAAAAGACTATAATATTGATAAATATGATAATAGTCCAGACGAAGTGCAAGTTATTATACCAAATCATATTATTGTTTTTTCCTCTTCATTTTTCTTAGGGTTGTTTTCTGAGAGTATTAAAAAGTGTGGTGGAAAAAGAGCTTTTCTAGAAAAATATATTTTTCAAGCTCCACCGGCAATAATGGACAGAATAGATGGATATATTGATTTGGCTATTAGCTTGTGGGATTGAAAAGTGAAATTTCTTAACATTATTTTCATTGTACCGATTGTCACACTTGCAATTGTTTTCTACATTTCGTTGAATAAAACCATTCAGGGTGATTTACCCTGGATCGTCACAGTGGCAGTGTTTTTTGGTTTATTAAATTTTTTCTTTAGTGTGTATAATTTATATGCAGGAAGAAGGTTTCATAAAAAAAATTTGGAGTTAAATCAATTTAAGGATGATTATGCGAATTCAATGCGGGATAACCTTAAAAAAATTAATGAAATACACAGAAGGATAAATCGGAAAATTAGTAAATCAGGTCAGGCTCAATCTGAATCTTTCCCTGAGTTTATTGAGGATATCCAGATAGATTTTTCTGATTATTTTGAAGATTTGAAGCAAAAAGTTTCTTTCTATAAATCAGTTACTATTCTTTCAGTAGATGAGTTGGATCGGTTTGAAGACACAGTCCTAGATATAATCGGAGATCTGCCTGCTACTGCAGAAATTGACTTGCGTCATAAAGTGCAAATGTTAAAGGAGCGCATATCTAATTTTTATAATAAAGCCACAACAAAAATTGCGGATGAAGAAAAGAGAATTATGTCAGCAGGGTAATTCTGCTGAAATTGAAGGTTGAAGGGAAAGATTATCTGCGGAATATAATGGAAAGTCCAAAGGTGTGAGATTCGGCATCGTCAACATATTCATATCCTAAAAGAAGACCTGTCTTCTCATTTATGGGTTTCTCAATGCTCAAACCTACAAGAATATCCGTGCCATCCTCACTGGCACGCTCTCCCCCTGCTGTTACGGAATGGTCCCATTGTGCCAGCCCTAATTTGAAATAGGCATTAAGACTATCTTTTTGTAGGATATTTGCTTTTAAGGACAAGCTAAGCGCATCATGGGAAGCAGATACTTTTACTGTTTCATTATTTAAATCAGAAATAGAAAAGCCATAATCTCCATAATCAGAATAGGCAAACTCTACGGAAAATTTCTCGTTAATCTTCATGCCGATAAGAAGCCCGAAACCTGCAGAACTATCATCTTCATCAAAGGTATATTCTGCTTCATAATCTTCCAATGTAGTTTGGTGTAGCGAGGCACCAAAATAAAAATCCGCTTTTGCCGGTGCCATAGTGATGGCAGAGAAAAAGCTGAAAAGACAGGCGAATAAATAAATACGAATGGAAAACATGAGAAACCCCCTTCTTGTAATGGTTTGTTCATAAGATGGTTATAGTATGACACTTTATAGTCTGTATCGGATTTTTTGGCAAGAAAAAAGATGATTATAGAGTGCAACTCTTGAGAGTGTGGATTTATAGAGTGCATAAACCATTATGAAGCTATGGTAACAGCGAAAAAACTGCGAAATGTAAGCAAGGACTTTGGCAAGCGTGTCCGCAGTCTTAGGGAGAAGCAGGGATATTCTCAGGAAGCATTTGCCCATGAGGTGGGGGTACATCGTACCTATATGGGGTCTATTGAGCGGGGTGAAAAAAATGTTTCCCTGCATAATATCGCAAAAATCGCTGATGCGCTGGGGCTGGAGATTAAAGACCTTTTATAGATTAGGTATGCATTGCTTTTTTATAAGCCCGCCTTTGGCGGGCTTCCCCGCCCACACCCCCCTAGCCCCCCTCCGCCCTTTTTTAATAGGCATGTGATGCCTATTAAAAAATAGGGGGGGATTTGAAGTGCCCCCTTTGGGGGCGCATTTTATTTATGGGATAGGGAACATCTCCCTGCCTGCCTCTAATTCTATAGGGCTAGATTATTTGATTTGTTGGGAGGGATTAGGAGTGCGCCCTGAGGGGCGCGCATTTTTATTTATGGAAGGGGGGTAGGGGTTTTATTTATATGAATAACGAATGGGGTTTGCGGCGCCTTTTTTTCTCATATCGTCTGGCAATCTCTTTCTGAGGTAGATATTTTGTATCTCTTTATCTGCTTCTTTGCCGATGAAACCCCATCTTTTTGGCATGCTTTCTCTTCCTGGAAAGTTCTCCTGTGTAGCTTCCATCCAGTCTTCTGCAATAAACACGCCTATGACAAGACCTTGTTGCAACGCCAATATAAACTCTGCTTCCTTAGCCCTTTTATCATCTAACTTCCAAGCATATCTTGTGGCTTCATATATACCATTTGCTTCGGAAGCGGATTCATTAATGCTTAGCATGAGGACTTTGTGCTTGGACAAGGGTATCTCTTCTGCTTGGTATTGAGTAACCACTTGCTGTGCGTGCATAATGCCGCGCTCATTGGAATAATGTCCTGTGGTTTTATTTGTAACTTCTGGATAGGCATCTATTAATGCCGCCTCTACCTCAATAGCAGTTTTTTCATCTAAGCCGTGCCGATGAATAATATGCGAAACTTCAAAACCATCATTTTTAATCTCTTGGATTCGTTTCATTTTGTCGCTCACCTCATCGGACTCTTTTCCGATATCGCCCTTAGCGTGAGAAAAAACACGATTTCCTTTGCCTTTACCAACATAAAATGTTTGACCATTTCTTGGATCAATCAGCCTATAGACATAAGAGCCAAGCCTGTTTGCAACTTCTGGCGTAAACATTTTATCTCCTATATTTTCGGATTATTTCAAGGTTGCCACCCTAGCAATAGTCTGAATGCTGGGCAAGGTGGGGGAGGGTTAGTCTGTGGGGGTGGGTTGGAAGAGGAGAAGTTGGGTGTTGCTGTATTGTCTTTGGTCTTGGAGGGTTAGGGGGGTGTTGGGGGGGAGGGTTATTTGGGTTTGGGGGGATTCTTCTAGGAAGATTAGGGCGTTTGGGGAGAGCCAGTTGCCTTTTGCTAGGGCGGTTATTGCTTTTTCGCCTAGGGATTTGTTGTAGGGGGGGTCTAGGAAGATGATGTCATAGGGGGTTGCGGTTGGGGTTTGGGGGGAGAACTTTCCGAGATGGGTTATGTCTTTGCGGAGGATTTGGGATTTTTGGGTCATTCCGAGAGACTCTTGGTTTTTTTGGATGGCTTTGATGGCGCTTCTATCGTTTTCTATGAAGAGGCATGTTTTTGCGCCCCTGGAGAGGGCTTCCAGTCCCATGGCACCGGCGCCGGCAAAGCCGTCAAGGATGGAGAGGGGTTCAAGGTTGATTGCTTTGGCGTTTAGGATGATGTCAAAAATGGCTTCGCGCATTTTTGCGGCTGTTGGGCGGGTTGTGGTGTTTTTTGGCACGGTGAGGGGTTTGCCTTTATATGCGCCGCCTAATATTCTCATTATGCGAACCAATCTTTGCCGAGATGGTCTTTCATTTGGCGGCGTGATATTTCTTGGCAGGTGCCTTTGGATAGTTTGCCCAAAGCGATGGGTCCGAAGCTTATTCGTATAAGGCGGTTTATTTGTAAGCCTTGCATTTCTAATACGCGGCGTACTTCGCGGTTGCGCCCCTCGCTTAGGGTTACGCTTATCCATAAATTGCTGGACTTGCCGCTTTCTATTTTGGCGAAAATGGGGGCGGTTTTTCTGCCGTCCAATAGCACGCCTTGTTCCAGTTTTTTAAGTTTTTCGTCGCTGGTTTTGCCAAAGGCGCGCACCCGATAGCGTCGTCGCCAGCCGGTTTTGGGTAGCTCCAAATGCCTTTTTAGCTCGCCATTATTGGTGAGCAGTAATAAGCCTTCGGTGTTGTAGTCTAGCCTGCCTATGCTGATGAGGCGGGGCAGGCTTTTGGGGAGGGCGTCAAATATGGTTTTGCGACCTTGCGGGTCGCTATGGGTGGTCATAAGTCCAGCCGCCTTGTGATAGCGCCATAGGCGGGTGGGTTGCTTTTTGGCTATGGGTTCATTGTCTAGGCTTATTGTGTCTTGTTCGGTGACGCCGAGCGCGGGGGTTTCTATGGTTTTGCCATTGACTTGGATGCGCCCTGCCGCAATCATGCGCTCTGCCTCGCGCCTTGAGGCAATGCCGGCGCGGGATAAAAACTTCGCTATTCGTTCGCCATCCATATCCCTTATCTAGCAGAGATGGCTTGACCTGTCCGCTTGAAAACGCAAAGCTTTGTCCATGCATAGCAAATATATGAAGCTCGCCTTGCAAAAGGCTGAAAATGCCGCCGAAAAGGGCGAGGTTCCGGTGGGGGCGGTGCTGGTGTCGGGCGGGGGCGAGGTGCTGGCGGGGTTTGGTAATGAGATATGTACCCGCTCTGACCCCTCGGCGCATGCGGAGATGTTGGTTATGCGGGAAGCTGGCGCCAAGCTTGGCAATGAGCGGCTGGTGGGTTGTTCGCTTTATGTGACGCTTGAGCCTTGCCCGATGTGTGCCTTTGCGATGGTGTTGGCGCGGATCGGGTGCTTGGTTTATGGGGCGGGTGACCCCAAAACGGGGGCGGTGGAGCATGGGGCGCGGGTTTTTTCGCAACGCTATTGCAATCATCGCCCTGAAATTGTGGCGGGGGTTTGTGCGGAGGAATGTTCTGCGCTTCTTAAAGAGTTTTTTCGGGAGCGGCGCTAGCGTCTGCCGAAAAGTTTTTCTATGTCTTTGAGCTTTAGCTCTATATAGGTGGGGCGGCCGTGATTGCATTGTCCGGCATAGGGGGTTTGTTCCATTTCGCGCAACAGGGCGTTCATTTCTTCGCCGCGTAGTCTTCTGCCGGCGCGAACACTCATATGGCAGGCGCAGGTGCCGGATATTTCTTCTAGTTTTTCGCGCAGATGGAGGCTTTCGCCTAGTGCCATAATCTCGTCTGCTAGGGCGAGGAGGAGGGCGGTGCTATCTACTTCGCCAAGCAAAGCGGGTATTTCGCGCACTAGCATTTTATTGTCGCCGAAGCTTTCTACGATGAAGCCAAGCTCGGCGAGCTCTTGGAGGCGGGTGTTGATGGCGTCATATTGTCCCTCTTCCAAAGTTACGGGTTCGGGGAGTAATAATACTTGGCGGTTGATGCCTTGTTTTTCTATTGCTTTTTTCATCTGCTCATAGACGAGGCGTTCATGGGCGGCGTGTTGGTCAATGATGACAAGTCCGTCTTGGGTTTGGGCGATGATGTAGGTTTCGTGAAGTTGGGCGCGGGCGGTGCCGAGCGGGTAGTCGGCGGTTTCTTCTATGGCGGTTTGGGGGTGTTGGGGGTGGAAGGAGGGGGCATAGCTCTCTAAGGATTCTGCTTGGGGCGGGGCGGATGGTGCGCCGATGTCCAGCCTTGTTTGGGGGGCTTGCATTTGGGGGGGTGGTGAGTAGTGCGGGGTGCGGAAGGCGCCTAGTGCTTGGGTGCCGCCTGAGCTGGAGGCGCGGTGTCCTGCTTGTCCTAATGCGGCTCTGAGCGAGCCGATGATGAGGGAGCGTATGGCTTGGGGGTCGCGGAAGCGAATTTCGGCTTTGGTTGGGTGGACGTTGACGTCTACCTCTTTGGGGTTGAGGCGGAGGAAAAGGGCGAGCAAAGGGTGGCGGTGGCGGGCTAAATAGTCTTGATAGGCGGCGCGCACGCAGCCTAGTAAAAGGCGGTCGCGGACGGGGCGGTCATTGACGAAAAGGAACTGCATCTGCCCATTGCCGCGGTTGAAGGTGGGGAGCGAGGCATAGCCGCTTATCGCCAGCCCGTCGCGCTCGGCGTAAATCTCCATTGCGTTTTCGCCAAAGCTTCTGCCCATAATCTCGTTGAGGCGGGCAATCTGGGCGTATTTTTGGTCGCCTTTTTGGGCGGAAAGGTGCATGTTTTGCTTGCCGTCATGGGTGAAGCGGAAGGCAATTTGCGGATATGCCATAGCGAGCGGTTTTATCATATTGCTCATTGCCAGAAACTCGGTGCGGGTGGTTTTTAGGAATTTGAGGCGGGCGGGGGTGCGGAAAAATAAGTCATGGACTTCTACCCTTGTTCCCCTTTCGCCTGCTGAGGGGCGGGGTGGGGTTTTTTGTCCGCCTTCCAGCTTGATGAGGAATGCGCTGTCGCTGTTTTTTTTGCGCGAGCAGAGGGAAAGTTTTGCCACCGCTCCGATGGAGGGAAGGGCTTCGCCACGGAAGCCAAGTGAGGCGATGTGGAAAAGGTGTAAGCCGCCATCGCCTTCGGGGAGCTTGGAGGTGGCGTGGCGTTCTATGCATAAATTAAGTTCTTCTTCGTCCATGCCGATGCCGTTATCTTGCACCATGAGATAGGTTTTGCCGCCATCTCTGGCTTCTATGTCAATTTTGGTGGCACCTGCATCTATGGCGTTTTCTACTAGTTCTTTGAGGACGCTTGCGGGGCGTTCTATGACCTCGCCAGCGGCGATGCGGTTGATTACTCCTTCCGATAATCTGCGAATCTGTCCCATCTCAGCCCTTTTGCATATAGGCTTTCGCCCTTCTCTTGCTGTCCTCTACGCCTTGCTGGTCAAAGGCGTTAATGTTCATGAGGGCGGCGGTTAATATGGTTTCCAGCATGAAGTGCATGAGGAGGGCGCCCATTTGTTGTTCGCCTAATCCGTGTAGTGTTATGCCTCTTATGGGGCGGTTTAGGGCATCTAGGGCATCTCTTGTGCCTTGTGCTTGGGCGGATACCATGGCGCTTGCGGTTTTTTGGGATAGCCATTTTAGTTCTTTTTTTTCTATTACTGGCATTGGAAGCTTTTCTGGCTCGTCTGTTATGGTCAGTATGCTGTATATTTTGTCATTGGCGCCTTCGGCATAAAGTTGGAGCTGGCTGTGATGGTCTAGGGGGCAGGGGGAGTGGACGGGGAGAGTTCCCTTACCCTCTTTGCCGAGGCTCTCTGCCCATAATTGGCGATACCATAGACCGAAATGCGAGAGGCGGTCGCTATAGCTCATCATGATGCTGGTTTTATAGCCTTGTTGCTCGGCTGCCATTTGCATGGCGGCGGCTTGGGCGGCGGGGATTTGGTCGGGGGGTTTGTTTTCTATGAGGGGGGTTAGGGTTTTTTGGGCACCTTCTCTGAGCGCAACGCCGTCTATGCCCATTGCCATTGCGGGGAGTAATCCGATATTGGTCAATACGCTGAAGCGTCCGCCAATTTCTGCTTCATGTTCTAGGCAGAGTATGTTTTCTTCTTCGGCAATCTCGCGAAGGGGGCTTGGGGTTTTCATGGTCATGATGATGAAGCGGGTTTTTGCCGCACCCATATTTTTTACCCGCTCTTTGGCGGCTATGAATTGCATCAGCGTTTCGGGGGTGCTGCCAGACTTGGAGATGACGAGAAAGCGCATATCCTCGCAATCCTCCCTTGCCAGCAGGGCGGAAAAGCTGTTTGCGTCAAGATTATCGGCGAAAATAAGCTCCTTTTTGGCACTCCAAGCGGGGCTTTGCCAGCCTTTGAGGGCGGATAGCAGGGCTTGAGCGCCAAGCGAGGAGCCGCCTGTGCCTAGCACTACGAGTATTGGGGCGGGGGCGAGAAGCTCTAATGCCGGTGCCATATCGGCGAGGTCGTCCCTTCGGCTGATTTGTTGGAATAGGGGGGCGGGGGCAGTTTTTCCCTCTTGGCACATTTTGCGTAAGGTGCTGAGCGGGGTTGTCAGGTTTTGGATATGGGTGGCTCTGCCTTCCAAACCTTTGGCGTGTTGGTTCATGTCTTGTGTAAAAAGCATTTTGCACTCCTTGCCGATATCCTATATATCTGCGTTTATTATGTATAGCCCAAGTTTCTGGCTTATCGCCATTTATATTCTTGTTCTGCCCGCCATCGGGCTTTGGGCGAGGCAAAAGCAGAGGGAGGCATCGCTTAGGGATTATTATCTTGCGGGCGGGGCTATCAGTCTAATTCCGTTGTTTTTTACGCTTTATGCGACCCAATATAGTGGCAATACATTGTTTGGCATGGCGGGGCAGGCATATCGGGAGGGTCCTGTTATTCTTTTTACGGCAGGCGGCATGTTTGTCGGTATCGCTTTTGCGTTTGCCTTTGCCAAAAAGCTGTATGAGCAAGCGAGGGAGAAAAATCATATCACTATGGTTGATTTTTTGCGGGAGCGGTTTGGGAAAAGCCCGCTGCTGCCGCTTGCCAATGCGATTCTTATTTTTGCGCTTGCCAGTTATATTCTGACCAATTTTAAGGCGGCGGGCTTGCTGATTGAAACGATTAGTGGCGGCTCCATAAGCCTTGTTGGCGGGGTGTTTATTCTGGCGGTGGCGATGGCGATTTATGAGAGCCTTGGCGGGATGCGGGGGGTTGTTTTGACGGATATGTTGCAGGGTAGTTTGTTGCTGATGGGGTGCGTGTTTGTGTTTGCGATGATTGTGGTTATTCTTGGTGGTCCCAGTGAGATGGGGCATTTGCTGTTTGTGAAAAGCAGTGCGTTTTGGGAGCCGCCAAGCGGGGGGCGGCTGGTGAGGGGGGTTTCTATTGTGCTTTTGCTTGGGCTGGCGCTTTCTATGTATCCGCATTTTATTCAGCGGATTTATGCGGCGAAAAGCTATTCGGTTTTGCGGCGGGGGTTTTTTATCATGCTGGCTATGCCGTTATTTACGACGGTGCCGATTATTCTTTCGGCACTGGCGGCGCGTTTTTTGCTGCCTGAGCTTTCTGCTGGTCAAAGTGAGCAGATTATTCCGCTTTTATTGCAGCACCTTATGGATAATATTGCGTGGGCGAAAATTTTGCTGGCTTTGTTTATGGCGGCGGGGCTGGCGGCGATTATGTCTACGATTGATTCGGCGCTTTTGGCATTGGGGGCGATTTTTACGCGTGATATTATCCGTCCTTTATCGCCGAAGCTATCGGAGAAGAAACTGCATGGCATTGGGAAAAGTCTTTCCTGGTTGCTGATGTTGGTGATGGCGGGGGTTGCTTGTATCCTGCCGCAAAGCATTTGGGCGTTATTGGTTCTCAAATTAGAGCTTATGCTCCAGCTTATGCCTGCTATGCTTTTGGGGGCGAGGGTTCCCGCTATCAGAGTGCGTCCTGTGCTTTCGGGCATGGTGGGGGGGATTGTGATTACGGTGTTTTTGAAATATGGGCTTGGGGTTCAGCCGCTTAATATTCATGCCGGAAATTGGGGGCTTTTGGGGAACTTCCTGATTATTTTTGCGCTGCATTTTATCGGAAAAACTAGCCGCATAGCACCTCTTCGGGGAGGCGGAGCATAAAGCATAAGCTGCCTTTGACCTCTATTAATATGCCGCCGCCCATGCTTTCCATGAGCCTTCTTGCCAGATTTACGCCTAGCGAATTGGAGCGCATGAGGGGGGCGTCCAATACGTAATTGTCTTTGCTTTGGGGTTGTTCGGTTTGGGGGGAGATTTTGATGACCAGCCCGTCATAATATTCGGTGGTGATTTTTATTCTGCCTGTGTTGGCGACCATGTGGCTTGCTTCTATGAATATGGCGACCATGGCTCGGCGGAGGGCTTCTTGGGGGATGAGGATGGGGGGGAGGCTCGTGTTTTCTTTATAATCTATATTGGTTTTTTTGGAGCGGAAGACTTTTTCGCAGGCTTCCAGTGCTCTTTTGATGCAATTGTCAATGTTCTCCTCGCCGGAAAAGGAGGCAAGTGCCTCGTGGGAAAGGAGCATGTCGCGGATGAGGGCGAGCATAAGCTCGGTGCTGGAAACGATGTTTTTGGCGTAATCCTTATAATCGGGGGTGCCTAGCTCGCCAAACGGCTCTGCCGCTAATAGCTCGGCAAAGCCCATAATATGGGTCAGCGGGGTCAGCAAGTCGTGGGCGGCGTTGGAGAATAATAGCGATTGGCTGCGCTCCATCTCCTCCATAGCGGCGTGGAGGCGTTTGCGCATGGTGATGTCGGTGAGAGAGGCGATGTGGGCGGTCTGCTCGCCTTCTTGGGTGGCGATGTTGCAAAGCTCAACAATGCGCTCCTCGCCATCGGGGCGGTGGAGGCGTAGCTCCTCGCGCTGCATATCGGCGCCTGTCGAGCGGAAGGGCTTGCCCAATAATTCGCTTGCGGTTTTGCCGATTAGAAGCTCGGCTGCTTGATTGACGAAGCTTATCTTGCCGTCATTGGTGAGGATAAGCATGGCTTCTGGGCTTTCCTGCAATAGGGTCAGGCGGGGGGCTGTTTCTTGTGCTTTCATGTGTTTTGTAACCCTTGTCTGTTATCTTTCCCGAAGCCATATTGCCATAGTCAGGTTAATCTTTTCTAAAACCCGCTTGCCGAGCGTCCCCCTTTGCAGTAAAAAAAACTATGCCCGAAAGCAAAAAAAAATTCCGTCCAAAACCGCTTTTGCCCGCAGGCTTTGAAGATTATCCAAGCGAGAAATATATTTTTGCTGAAATGATTTGCAATAAGCTGCTGGTGCTTTATCAGCAATATGGCTTTTTGCCACTGGAAACGCCCGCCATTGAATATAGCGAGGTGTTGGGGAAGTTTTTGCCCGACCGTGAGCGTCCTAATGAGGGGGTGTTTTCACTCCAAGATGAGGATGGGAAATGGTTGTCTTTGCGCTATGATTTGACCGCTCCTTTGGCACGTTTTGTTGCGCGTCATTATGATAGCCTGCCCAAGCCCTTTCGTCGGGTGCAGGCGGGGTTTGTGTTTCGTAATGAGAAGGCGGGTCCGGGAAGGTTTCGGCAGTTTATTCAGTTGGATGCGGATATTGTTGGGGGTAGCTCCGCCGCCGTGGAGGCTGAGCTTTGCATGTTGGGCTGTCAGGCAATGGAGGTGCTGGGCATGGCGGCGGGGGAATATGTGCTGGCGGTAAATCATCGCGGGATTATGGCGGCGTTGATGGGGGTGCTTTCTATTGAGGCGGATTCTGCGCAAGCGGGTGCGGTTTTGCGGGCGATGGATAAATGGGAGCGGCTTGGGGCTGAGGGGGTGGCAGCATTATTGGGGGCGGGGCGCAAGGATAAGAGCGGCGATTTTACCAAAGGGGCGGGGCTTTCGGAAAAAAATATTGGAATTGTGATGGGGCTTATGGGGATAGGGGGGAGCCGAAAAGAGGTGCTGGCGGAAATTGGGAAAGTTTTGCCTGACGCTGGCGAGGCGTTGGCGGAACTGGCAGAGTTGGATATGCTGTTTAGCCGTCTTGGCTTTTCGGAGGAGAAGATTATTTTTTCGCCTGCCATTGTGCGGGGGCTGGAATATTATACGGGGATTGTTTTTGAGATTTCTCTGACGGACACTGGCGGGCTTGGCTCGGATTTATCGGGGGCGATTGGGGGCGGCGGGCGTTATGATGGTTTGGTGGAGCGGTTTAAGGGGGTGAAGGTGCCAGCTTGCGGCATTTCGCTTGGTATATCGCGGTTGATTGCCATATTGGAGGCGCGGGGGAAATTGCCTGAGCCTGTTATTGCGCCGCTGATTATGGTGGCGGTTTTTGACAAGCAATATATTGGTGATGATATGGCGCTGGTGCATGAGCTGCGGGCGGCGGGGCTGACTGCGGAGCTTTATATGGGTGATGGGGCGGTTAAGGCGCAGTTGAAATATGCTGACCAGCGGGGGGTGCGGTTTGTGCTGTTGCAGGGGGAGGATGAGCGGGGGCGTGGGAGTGTTACGGTCAAAAATCTTGCGCTGGGGGCGAGGGCGGCGGGGGAGATTACGGATAATGAAAAATGGCGGGCTTCTGAGCATGCACAGATTGAGGTAAAGAGGGGGGATATTATTGCGGAGATGAAGAGGCTCTGTTCTTAATCCTTGAGGGCGCGCCAGCCTATGTCTTTGCGGTAAAAGCCGTCTTCCCAGTCTATTTTTTTTGCCATTTTATATGCTTTTTCATGGGCTTGTTGTATGGTGTCGCCCATGGCGGTTATGGTTAGGACTCTGCCGCCATTGGCATAAATCTTGTCGTTCTCTTTTTTGGTGCCGGCGTGGAAAATAAGTCCCTCTGTTGTTTCTAGGTTTTTTATTTCGCTGCCTTTTTGATAGGTATTCGGATAGCCTTTTGCTGCCATGACGATGGTGAGGGCGGCTTGCTCGTGCCATTCTATATTCTTGCCTGCCAGCTCGCCATTGCATGCCCAGAGCAGGAGATCCACGAGATCGGTTTTGAGGCGGGGGAGCAAGACTTGACATTCGGGGTCGCCAAAGCGGGCATTATATTCAATGAGGTCAATGCCGTTTTCGCCGACCATCAGCCCCGCATATAGGATGCCTTGATAGGGGGTGCCTTGCTCTGCCATAGCCTGCAGGGTCGGGGTGATGATGTGTTTCATCACATAGTGACAGCGGGCATTGGTCATGATGGGGGCGGGGGAATAGGCGCCCATGCCGCCGGTATTGGGTCCTTTGTCGCCGTCATTGAGGCGTTTATGGTCTTGGGCTGTTGCAAGCGGTAAGGCGGTTTTGCCGTCGCATATTGCAAAAAAGCTTGCCTCCTCGCCTTGCAAAAAGGCTTCTATGACAATCTCGGTGCCTGCCTCGCCGAACTTTCCGCCGAACATGGTTTCTACGGCTTGGTGGGCTTCTTGCTCGGTTTCGGCGATGATGACGCCTTTTCCTGCCGCCAGACCGTCGGCTTTTATTACGATGGGGAGGGGTTGGGTTTTTAGGAAAGTCAGGGCTTCGTCTTTGCTTGTGCATCTTTTATAGGCGGCGGTGGGGATATGGTAGCGGGTGCAAATGTCTTTGGTGAAGCCCTTGCTGCCTTCTAGCTGGGCGGCTTGTTTTCCGGGTCCAAAGGTGGGGATGTTTTTGGCACGCAGGCTGTCGGCAAGTCCTTCCGTTAGGGGGGCTTCGGGTCCGATTACGACCAGTTTTATTTGTGCTTTTTGGCAGAATGTGACTGTGGCTTGGTGGTCGGTGATGTCTAGCTCTATGGTTTCGGCTAGCTCGCTTATGCCGCCATTTGCGGGCGTGCAATAGAGGCGGGCGCATTTTTCGCTTTGTGCCAGCTTCCAGCATAGAGCGTGTTCTCTGCCGCCTCCGCCCAAAACCAAGATGTTGATTTTTTCTGTCATATTGCCTCCTTCATGCGTTATCATAAACAAATGACGAGCGAAACGAAACATAATCCTGCTTCCAATGCTAGTGAGTTTAGCGTCAGTGAGATATCGCTGGCGGTGAAGAAAATGGTGGAGGGGAGCTTTGGACATGTGCGGGTGAGGGGCGAGTTGGGGCGCATTTCTATTCCCGCTTCGGGGCATGTTTATCTTGATTTGAAGGATGAGAAAGCCGTGCTGGCGGCTGTTATTTGGAAGGGGGTTGCCAAGACGATTCCGCTTCATCCTGAGCAGGGCATGGAGGTAATTTGTACCGGAAAGATTACTACTTATGGTGGGCAGTCAAAATATCAGCTTGTGATTGAGCATATGGAGCTTGCCGGTGTGGGGGCGATGATGGCGTTGTTGGAAAAGCGCAAAAAGGCGTTGGCGGCGGAGGGGCTGTTTGATGCAGACCGTAAAAAGCCGCTGCCTTTTTTGCCGAAAACGATTGCGGTTATTACCAGTCCGAGCGGGGCGGTGATTGAGGATATTCTTCATCGGATATCGGAGCGGTTTCCTTGTCGTGTTCTAATCGCTCCTGTTCCCGTGCAGGGGAAGGAATGTGCCAAGAGGGTGGCGGAGGCTCTTCGCTATTTGCAGGGGGAGAAGCCTGACCTCATTATTATTGCGAGAGGGGGCGGGTCGCTGGAAGACCTTTGGGGGTTTAATGAGGAGGAGGTGGTGCGGGCGATTTTTGAGAGTGCCATTCCTGTCATCTCGGCGATTGGGCATGAGACGGATGTGACGCTGGCTGATTTTGTTGCGGATAGGCGGGCGCCCACACCTTCTGCTGCTGCTGAGATGGCGGTTCCGGTGAGGGAGGAATTGCGCTCTCAGCTGCTGGCGATTGCGGGGAGGCTGTTTGCCAATCTCAATCATATTTTGCAAAATCGGGCGCAGAGATTGCAGGCTGTGAAGAAGGCTTTGCCCAAAGCAGACACGTTGTTTGCGGCTCATATGCAAAAGCTGGATATGCTTTCGCTGCGCTTGCAAAATACGCTGACGCAAAGGGTTTCTTATCTTGAGCGGTGTCAGGAGCGGGCGCAGAGCCTGCATAAGCAGATGAGAAATGCTGCCAAGAAGCTCCATGAGAAAAAAAAGGGTGCGCTTGGCTCGCTCACCAAGCAATTGCAATTGGTGAGCCATAAATCTATTATGGCGCGCGGGTTTATATTTGCGACTGATGGCGGCGGCGGGCTTGTGCGTCTTAGGGGGCAGACTAAAACTGGGCAGGAGCTGACGCTGCATTTTGCAGATGGGGAAACTGGTGCGATTGTGAAGGGTGGGAAATAATTATGCAGGCGAAAGAGGCAAAATTGGAGTTTCATGCTATGGGGTATCATATAGTTGAGGCGGGGAGTTTTGTGCGTTGTGCGGTTACTAAGAAAGTGATTCCGTTGGAAAAATTGATGTATTGGTCGGTGGAGCGGCAAGAGGCGTATTATGACCCGCAAGCGGCTAATCAGAAAAAATAACGATTATGTTTGCCTTTCTTCTCGCTCCGTTTCTTGCGCTCTCGCCCATTGAGGGGGATATGCCGCCTTCGGTGAGCGCGGCTTCGGGGGTGTTGGAGCAGGGGGGGATTCTTTCGCTTTCGTTGAAGAGGGGGGCGTGGGTGGAAAAAGATGGGGTAAAGATTCGGCGTGATAAAAGCCGTGTGATTATCGGATTTGGGAGAGATGATGCTTCGCCGCAGGAGATTATTATTCATTATAAGGATAAAAGTGAAAAATGGAGCGTGCCGCTTAAACAGCGGGAATATGAGGTGCAATATATTGAGGGGATTGCGCCTAAATATGTGACACCGCCGCCGGAAGTTTTGGATAGGATTCGCTCTGAGGGGGTGAGGAAGAAAAAGGCGAAAATGCCGAGCCTTAGGAAGCATTATTTGAGCGGCGGGTTTATTATGCCGCTTGAGGGGGTGATTACGGGGGTATATGGCTCGCAACGTTTTTTTAATGGCGAGCCGCGCCGTCCGCATTTTGGGATTGATATTGCCGCCGCCCCCAGCTCGGTGATAGTTGCGCCGCAAGGGGGGGTTGTGCGCCTTGCGGAAAGTGATATGTATTTTGAGGGGGGGCTTATCTTTTTGGAGCATGGGATGGGGCTAACTTCTGCTTTTTTGCATTTGCAGAAATTGCTTGTTCGCAAGGGGCAGAGGGTCAAAAAGGGGCAGCCTATTGCTATTATTGGTTCCGGTGGGCGCTCCAGCGGGGTGCATTTGGATTGGCGGGTGTATTGGAATGGGGTGAATATTGACCCTGCTTTACTTATTCCTTAGCCGCTTTTCCACCTCGTTCTTATGCCAGCGTCTATGCACCCAGAACCATTGCTCAGGGGCGGTTTTCATGTGTTTTGCGAAAAAATCATTGACGAGCTGCATATTGGTTTTGGCGTTTTCGGCGGGGCTTTTGTCAAAGCGTAAGGGAAGTTTTTCGTGGAAGTGGACGTGAAAATGGGCGCCGTTTTCTCTCTTTATACTGACGGGAATAAGAGGGGCGGAAAAACGCGCCGCAAGTCTTGCCGGCGAAGCCGGTCCTTTGGACTTTATGCCGAAAAAGCGGGTTTCTATGCCGTCATTCATTTTTTGGTCTGCCATGAGGGCGACCATTTTTCCGTGTGAGAGTAAATCTACTGCGCTTAATGCGCCTTTTCTGCCTTTGGGGATTTGGGTGAGGGTGTTATTGGTGGTTCTTTTGCCGATAAGCCATTGGTTGAGAAAGGGGTTATTGATGTGGCGATATACGGCGCCGCCATTGAAGCCGAGCGCTGATAGCATGCCTTGCAGGACTTCCCAATTGGCGAAATGTCCGGAGAATAATATCACGCTGCCGTGTTTTTTTGCGGTGGCAAGTGCTTTTTTTTCGCCCTTTATGGTGATGCGGGGGGTGGGGGTGGTTATGGAGGCGGCGAACTTTTCTAGATGGACAAGCTCGGCTATGTTGCGACCTAAATTATCCCACATGCGGTTGGCGATGGTGGCGGTTTGTTTTTTATTGGTGCCTAGCACGGCTCGGATATTGCGCTTTGCCACCCTGTTGGAGGGCAGAAACCTGCCCAAAAGCTGCCCCAATAAACCGCCGAGCGCGGATGCCGTATCCACAGGCATTGCGCGGATGATAAGCCCTAGCGGTAGCAATAGGATATATTGCGCCAGATATAAAAGCCATTTTCTCTTGCTCATATCCTACCTTATCTTGCCGTTGAGCCATTTGGCAAATCTTGCCTCGTTTTTGAGGGCGAGGGTGAGGGGGAGCGCCTTTGCTTGTTGTAGGAGGCGGGCGCTTGCGCTTCCCTTTGGCGCTCCTTCTAGGCGGGCTTTGTCTTTTTCGGTCATATAAAGGCGCGCGTTTTTTTTCTTTGCTTCTGCTAGGAGCATTTGGGCGTCTTGCTCCGTGAACGGATAATGGTCGCCGAAGTCATAGCGGGCGAGGAGCGTTGCGCCTTTTGCTTCTAGGGTTTTGAAAAATCGCTCGCTTCGGGCTATGCCGCAAAAGGCGATGGCGTTGCCTTTGCAGTTCATGGGGTCGGGTTTTATTTCGGCTTCAAAGAGGGGCTTTTTGCTTTTTTGTAGAAATGCTTTTGCGCGTTTGTCGCTGAGCTTGCCTATCACGATGAAGGCGTCAATTTTTTTTTGGGCTTGGTTGGGGGATTGGCGGAGCGGTCCTGCCGGGAAAAGTCTGCCATTGCCGAAGCCATCGTTGCCGTTTATGACAATGAGGGTTAGGTGTTTTTCTACGCTTCTGTTTTGGAAGCCGTCATCCATGAGGATGATATTGGCGGTTTTGCTGGCGGCTGTGGCGGTTTTTTTTCTGTTGGCTCCGACCCAGAGGGGGAAATGGGCTGCCATCATAAGGGGTTCGTCGCCGACCTCGTTTGCTTTGTGGGTTTTGGGGCTGACTTTTTTTATGCCGTGAAAGCTGCCGCCATAGCCTCGGCTGATGATGGCAATTTTTTTGCCTTGCTTCTCTAGCAGTTTGCCGAGATAGAGGCAGAAGGGGGTTTTGCCGCTGCCGCCTGTGGTTAGATTGCCGATGCAGATAATGGGTTTGGCGGCTTTTGGGGCAGTCCTTTTTTGGGTGATGAAGACGGCGGTGCCATAGAGGAGGCTGAGCGGCGTGAGGGCTATGCTTTGCCAGCTTTGGGTTTTTTGATACCAGAAGGCGGGGGTTTTCATGGGCTTTCCCCTAATTGTGTTTTGATGGCGGCTAGGGTTTTTTCTCTTGCTTGGAAGTTTTTGTTTAGGAACTTTCGCCCATTTTGGGCGAGGCGTTGGCGTTTTTTTTCGTTTTCTAATAGGCTGGCGATTTGTGCTGATAGGGATTCTTCTTTCTCAATGAAAAGCACGGCGCCTGCTTTTTCTAATAATGTATAGACCAGTGAAAAATTATGGATGTTGCGCCCGCTTAATAGGCTGGCGCCAAGTCGTGCCGGTTCTAGGGGGTTTTGTCCGCCATGGGGGATAAGCGAGCCGCCCATAAAGACGATGTCGCTGAGGCGGTAAAATAGTCCCATCCTGCCGATGGTGTCGCCTATATAGATGTCGGTGGTTTTTTCTATTTTTTGGTTTTTGCTGTAGAGGGCAACGCTGAAGCCTGAGGCTTTTAGCTTGGCTTGGATGGCTTCGCCTCTTTCGGGGTGGCGGGGGACGATGATGGTGAGGAGGTCTTTATACTGAGTTTTTAGTTTTTTATGGGCGTTGCTGCAAGCCTCTTCTTCGCCGGCATGGGTGCTGGCGGCGAGCCATGTTTTTCTGGTGTTGATTTGGGCGAGGAGTTGCTTTTCTTCTGCTTCAAAGCGGGGCAGTGGGGGGCTGTCTAGTTTTAGATTGCCGCTTACTTCAATTTTTTTTGCGCCTAAGCTTTGTAGGCGTTCTGCCGATATCACATCTTGTGCTAAGAGGCTGTCAAAGCAGGTTAATAATGCTTTTATGCTTTTGGGGAAGCGTTGCCATTTGCGGAAGGATTTTGCGGACATGCGCCCATTAATGAGGAGGAGCTTTATGCCTTTTTCATGGCTTGCCATTATCATATTGAGCCATAGCTCGCTTTCTACGAAACATGCTAAAGCGGGGTGCCAATGGGTGAGGAAACGCTTGACCACTTTTGGGCTGTCCATTGGGGCGTATTGGTGGAGGATGCCTTTTATGTTTCTTTGGGCGACCATGCGGGCACTGCTTTGGGTGCCTGTGGTGAGGAGGATTTTTTTCTTTTTTTCTAATAAGTAATCGCATAAGCCTAAAATGCTGGCGGTCTCGCCGACGCTGGCGGCGTGTATCCAGATGAGCTGCCCTTTGGGGCGTTTTGGCAGGTTTTTTGCGTGGCGTTCATGGAGGCGGGTTTTATCCTCCTTGCCTTGCTTTTGGCGTATCCATAAAAGGGGGGCGAAGCAGAGGCGGCTTAATAGCCGATAAATTATGATTGGCAAAGGTGGTTTCACTCGCCTTCTTCCTCTTTGTTTTTGGAAAATTGGGCTTCAAAAAGGCGGGCATAGGCTTTGCCGTTCCGCAATAAGTCTTTATGCTGACCTTTTTCTACTATCGTTCCCTTATCCAGAACATAAATGCAGTGAGCGTCAATGATAGTGGAGAGCCTATGGGCGATGATGAGGCAGGTGCGGTTCTGCATGAGGCGGTGGAGGGCGGTTTGCACCAGTTTTTCCGAAGCCGTATCCAGTGAGCTGGTCGGCTCGTCCAGTAATAAGATAGGGGCGTTTTTGAGCAAGGCTCGGGCAATGGCGATGCGCTGTCTTTGCCCGCCAGAAAGCTTGACGCCACGCTCGCCAACGGGGGTGTCATAGCCTTTGGGTAGTGCCATGATGAAGTCATGGGCGGCGGCTTCTTTGGCGGCTTTTTCTATTTCTTTGTCGCTGGCACTTGTTTTGCCATAGGCGATGTTTGCTTTAATGCTGTCGTCAAAAAGGAAGGGGTCTTGGGTGACTAAGGACATGGCATCTCGTAGGCTGGTGAAGCTGACTTTGCGGATATCTTGTTCATCTATCTTTATACTGCCTTTATCGGTGTCATAAAAGCGCAATATCAGATTGAGGAGGGTTGTTTTGCCCGCACCCGATGCGCCGACAAGGGCGATATGCTTGCCTGCTTCTATGGAGAGGGTGATGTTTTTTAGGATATGGATGCCGTCGCCATAGGTGAAGCTTACCTTGTCAAAGGCAATGCCACCTTGTGTTATGCGTAAGGCTTTGGCATTTTTTTCTTGTTCTATGGAGGGGCGGCTGTCTAAGACTTCAAAGACTCGCAAGCCTGCGCCAACGCCATCTTGGAGGACGGTTTGTAGATTGGCGACTGCTTTTAGGGGTTGGTAAATGAGCAGCATGGTGGAGATGAAGCCTGTGAACTCGCCCGCCGTCATGCCGCTATGTACGCTTTGATAGCCGCCATAGAAAATAATTCCTGCTATGCCAAGTCCTGCCAATATTTCGGTTAAGGGGGCGGCGGCGCTTTTGGCGCGCAGGGCTTTTAGGTTGAAGCGCATCATTTTTTCTATGACATTTTGGGCGCGTTTTGCTTCTTTGCTTTCGTGACCATAGGCTTTTACTACTCGGAAGCCGCCTAGCACTTCGGAGAGGATTGCGGATAAGCCGCCACGCTCTTCAAGTCCTCTTTGGGTTGCTTTTCTGGTCTTTTTGCCAAGTTTTCTGACCGCCATAAGTCCGAAGGGGACAACGGCGGCGAGGAAGAGGGACGCCATCAGCCAGTCTAGATAAAACATATAGGCAGCCAAAACCAGAACGGTGATGAAGTGGCGCAATATGCCGACCAGTGTCGTGTTGACGGTGGCGCAGAGAAGTCCGACATCGTTCATGAAGATGGAGACATATTGCCCGCTATGGCGTGCCATTATCCATGAGATGTCGGCATGCACCAAATGGCGGAACATGTCGGTTTGCATGGTGGCGGTTATTCTTTGCGATACGTAATTGAGCAGAACATTGGAGCAGAAGCTGGCGGCTCCCTTAATGAGGGATACGATGATGAGGGCGAGGGGGATTAGCCATATCATGCGGTTTTCGCTTTTGACGAAAATCTCGTCTATCGCTTGCTGGATAAGCCATGGCATCGCTCCCGTCATGAGGGCGACGAGTATATTGGCAATGCCACCAAGTGCGATTACCCATAGGAGGGGGCGCAAATATTTGCTGACCAGTCTTGAGGTGACAATAAGTGTTTTGGATTGTTTTTTGACTGCCATTATATGCCCCCTATGGACATGCCTTCTATGCAGAGGCTTGGGGTGTTGTGGCGGTGGCGGTGGTTTCCGTCATTGGCAGGCGTTAAGGCGAGGAACATATCTTGCAGGCTTCCTGCTATGGTAATTTCATGGACGGCTTGTTGTATCTCGCCGTTTTTTATCCAGAAGCCGGCGGCACCACAGCTATAGTCGCCCGTTACGGAATTGACGCCGGTGCCGAAAAGCTCGGTGACGAGTAGCCCCTCGCCCATATCGCTCATTATCTGCTCTTTGGTTTTGGTTCCGTTTTCCATAAGGGCATTGCTGGCGGTGGGGCTTGGGGGGCTGCCGAAGCTGTGGCTTGCGTGTCCATTGCTTGTTAGGTTTAGTTTTTTGGCGCTCGCGCTGTCTAATAGCCAGTTTTTTAATTTGCCTTTATCGCATAGGGTGATTTTTTGTGCCGCAACCCCTTCGCCGTCCCATAAATGGGAGCCTAGTCCTCTTTTTTTATGGGGGTTGTCGGTGATGGTGATGGTGTCGGAGAAAACTTGCTCATTCATTTTATCCTGTAGGAAGCTCGTGCCTCGTGCGATGCTGGCTCCAGAAATGGCGCCTAGAAAATGTCCTAAAAGGCTGGCGGAAACTCTTTTGTCAAAGAGTATGGGGGCTTGGGTGCTTTTTATTTTTTTGGCACCAAGCCGTGCCAATACGCGTTTGGCGGCTTTTTTGCCTATGGTTTCGGGGCTGTCAAGGGTTTGCCAATACCGGCTGCTATGCCAGGCGTAATCGCGCTCCATATTGCCGTCTTGTTCTGCCAATACGCAGACATAGGCGGAGAAAAGGCTTGCTTTTCTGGTGTTGAGGAAGCCTTGCGAGGTCATCATGGTCAGCGTGCTTTCGCTGGAATAGGCGTTGCCACCCTCGCTGTTTTTTATGCCTTTTTCGGAGAGGGCTGTTTTTTCGGCTTCTAGGGCGTGGGTTTTTAATTCCTCAATGTTGGGGGGGGTGGTGTCGTGTAGCTCTAAATCGTCTTTACCCTGATAGTAAAGGGTCTCCTCTGCCAAGCCGCAATAGGGGTCTTGGGGGGCGGCTTTTGCCATTTCACAGACGCGGGTGGCGAGCGCCTGAATGTCTTGTTTTTCTATGCCGCTTGCGGAGAGGAAGGCTTGTTTTTTCCCGAATAAGGCGTGGAGGGCAATGTCTTTTTCTTCGCTTGCTTCTATGCTTTCCATTACTCCACAGCGGCAGCTTGCGCTGATGGCGTTTGCCTCTCTTATCTTGACGACTGCGTTATCGGCGCCCTCTGCCAGAAGGGCTTGCATTGCTTGCTTTGCCAGTTTATCTGCCATGTTTCTTCCTCATCTGCCTATGAAGCCCAGTAAAATCGCTCCCAATACCAGCACACCCAGATTGCGATTGCTACGAAATAAAGAGAGGCAGACGGCTCCATTATCGGGGCGGAAGCGGGCGACTTGCCAGATAAAATGGGCACCGACTGCCAGCATTGCGAGATAGAAAAAAGGACCAAGTGCGCAGATTGTGCCGGCGGCGGTTATCATCACGAAGCTTATTAGATAGCTGAGAGCGATATAGAAGCGGCTGTGTTTGCCGAAAAATAATGCCGTTGATTTTATGCCTGCTTTTTTGTCGGCGGCTTTATCTTGCTCGGCATAGATTGTGTCATAGCCTAATGTCCAGAATATGCCGCCTATATATAGGAACCATGCGACTTCGCTGAGCCTTGTGTCTACACAGCCCCAGCCGAGCAACACGCCCCAATTCATCGCAAAGCCTAGAAAAAATTGGGGGAAATGGGTGAGGCGCTTCATGAGCGGATAGAGGAGGAGGAGGGTGATGGAGGCGAAGCCTAGATAGATGGCGAGCATGTCCAGTTGTAATAATATCAGAAGTCCGATGAGGCTTTGGAGGGCGAGAAATGCAACCGCATGTTTGACGCTTAGGCGACCGCTCGCTAAGGGGCGGTTTTGGGTGCGGGGGATTTTGGCATCCATTTTTCTATCTAATATGTCATTGTAACAGCAACCCGCTCCCCGCATTACGAAGGCACCTAAGGTGAAGAGTAGCATGAGCCTCCAATCGGGAATGTCGCCTATATTATGGGCGGAAAGGGTGATGCCCCATAGCGAGGGAAGCAATAATAACCATGTGCCTATCGGTCTGTCCCAGCGGGCAAGCTCGCCATAGGGGCGAAGCCATTTTGGGAGCAGCTTCCATAAATATGGGTTTTGACTATCCGATATAGCCGCGGGCGGTTGTGCATTCTCCGACATGGGCGTAATGTAGCAAGCTATTGCGGTGAGGGAAAGCATAATGCAAAAAACGAAGACACGTCTTTATGTGGAGGAGCCTTTGGGGGGAGGGGTGGAGCTTTTGGTGGGCGGTGAGGCGCATCATTATTTGAGGAATGTTATGCGGTGTAAGGCGGGCGAGGGGGTGGCGCTGTTTAATGGTAGGGATGGCGAATGGCGGGCGGAGATTGTGGCGGTGGGGAAAAAAGAGGTGCGGCTTGTGGTGGGGGAGAGGGTTGCGGGGCAATCGGAGCCGGTGCCGCTTACGCTTTTTTTTGCGCCGGTGAAGCAGGTGCCGGTGGAATATATGTTGCAAAAGGCTACGGAGATGGGGGTGAGCTGTGTGGCACCGATTTGGGTGGAGCATAGTTCTGTGCGGCGGTTTAATGAGAGGCGGGTGCGGGCGAATCTTGTGCTTGCGGCGCAGCAATGTGGGATTGATTATGTGCCGACTATCTTGCCGCCGGTGAAGCTGGCGGAGGCGGTGGGGGCGTTTAAGGGGGAGATTATTTTTTGTGATGAGGGGGCGGGGCGGAAACCTGCCCTTGAGGTGCTTGCTTCTGTGTCGGGCGGGAATGTTGGGATTCTTATTGGGGCGGAGGGGGGTTTTTCGGATAGGGAGCGGGGCTTTTTATTGGGGCTTTCGCATATTCATCAAGTGAGCCTTGGGAAGCGGGTGCTTCGTGCCGATACCGCCGCTCTCGCCGCTTTGAGCCTTTGGCAGGCTGTGCTAGAAAGCAGAAATGAAACTGAAAAGAAATGACCTCATCGCCCAGATGGAAAAGGGCTGCAAAAAGCGGCGGGATTTTCGTATTGGGGTGGAGCATGAGAAGTTTGGCTTTCATAAAGAAACGCTGAAGCCGATAGGGTATGGGGATATTGTCCGTATCTTTGAGGGCTTTATGGCTGAGGGGTGGAAGGGGCAAGAGGAGGGCGGGAAAACTGTTGCGCTTGCGAGGGGTGGTGCTACTATCACGCTTGAGCCGGGCGGGCAGTTTGAGCTTTCCAGTGCGCCGCTGGGGACGCTTCATGAAACGCAAAAGGGGTTGGATGAGCATATTCTTGCGCTGAAAAAAATTGCTGAGCCGTTGGATATTGGGTTTCTGCCTATTGGGTTTGCGCCTCATTGGAGGCTGTCCGATATGCCGCATATGCCGAAAAAACGATATGAATATATGCGCGCTATCATGCCGAAAACGGGGGGTAGGGGGTTGGATATGATGTATCGTACCGCCACGGTGCAGGTCAATTTGGATTATGAAAGTGAGGGGGATATGGTGCTGAAAATGCGGACGGCTCTTTCTTTGCAGCCGATTGTTTCTACGATTTTTGCTAATGCGCCGTTTTATGAGGGGGCGCCGAGCGCACAGGTTTCGGAGCGGGTGGGCTGCTGGCTGGATGTGGATGGGGCGCGCGGGGGGGCATCGCCGTTTATTTTTGATGAGGGGGCGGGGTTTGCCTCCTATATTGATTGGGCGTTGCGCGCACCGCTTTATTTTGTCATTCGGGATGGGGAGTTTTTGTCTGGAGCGGGGTGGTTTTTTGCTGATTTTATGGAGGGGAAACTGCCCGGCTTGGAGGGCGTTTATGCGGATATGGGCGATTGGGATATTCATTTGACCACCCTGTTTCCTGAGATACGGCTCAAGACTTTTTTGGAAATGCGCGGGGCTGATATGGTGCCGCAAAAATATGTCAATGCGCTGCCCGCACTTTGGGTTGGGCTGCTTTATGAGCCGCAAATTTTGGAGGAGGCGTGGGCGTTGTGCTCTGAGTGGGGGGGTGAGAAGCGGGCGGCGTTGTTGCGGGATGCGTCTTCGCAGAAATTGCAGGGCATGGTCGGGGCGTTGGCTGGCGAGATGGTCGGGCTTGCGAAAAGGGGCTTGCAGAAAAGGGGGCTGGGGGAGGAGGGTTATCTTGCGCCGCTTGAGGGGATTATTGATGAGGGTAAGACGCTTTCTGAAAAGCTGTTGGAAAAATATTATGGGGAGTGGGGGGAAAGCGTGTTGCCTATTTTTCGGGAGTATGGGCTTTAGGTTTTTTTGAAGGCAGGGGTTTTATATAAACAGCCAAAGGGCTATTATTTCTTTGAGGGTTTTTTCTTTGTTTTGAAAACGGAGGCTATTATTCTTGACCAGTCGCCAGGACCGCCTTGTGAAACGGCAAAGAATATAATCAGCCCTAAACACCAAAAAGGACTTCTATCTAAATATATGACGTAGAACAGAGCACCAAATAGAAGCAACGCAGCGATAATGCGTACTGCCAAGCCAGAATAGGCTTGCCGTTTTCCAAAAGCAAAACGCACCTCACGTCCTTTATCATGAAAGACTTGACTTTTCTTTATCATGCGCTTGGTAAAACCTGGGTCATGCTTTTCCAAAGCATCCAGCGTTTTTTGCGGATCATCAGGAAAGTGCTGGATAAGGGCTTGAATGGTTAAGTCCCCCCCAACAAGCGGCATATCAGCTTGCGACGGTAGAATATCATTTTTGCGGTTGCTATTATCGGCTTTTGGCAATTTTTGTTTTTTTGTTTTTTGGGGCGGAGCCATCAATCAGGTTTCTTTCGCATAAGGTATCATAAAATGCCAATGTCAGAAGCGGTATGATAGAACCTATCTCCAGCATTTGTGTGTCAGTGCTTAATTTCTCCCAAACCTCTTCACTGCGTCTTGGGTCAAGCGTGACAACATCTTTGAACATAGGCTCAAACAAATTGCCATATTCTGTAGGTTTTGCATTAAGCATTTCTTTTTCCTCTTTTTCTATTTTATAGCACTCTGAGACTCATGCAGACAAGCTATAATCAAAGATTGTGATGAAATAATAGCAAATATAACATATTCTTCTATGGCGTTGATAAGTTAAGAAAATATGATTTTTTTGGCAAAAAACCGCTTTTTTATAAGAGTTAGGCTATTAGCCGGTGCCGCCTACCGTTAAGCCGTTTAATAGCATGCTGGGTTGGCCTACGCCTACGGGGACGCCTTGGCCGTCTTTGCCGCAGGTTCCTATGCCTTCGTCTAGTTTCATGTTGTTGGCTATCATGCTGATTTTGGTTAGGGCGTCGGCGCCGTTGCCTATGAGGGTGGCGCCTTTTATGGGGTGGGTGATTTTTCCGTGTTCTATGCGATAGGCTTCGGTGCAGCTGAAGACGAACTTGCCGCTGGTGATGTCTACTTCGCCGCCGCCGAAGCTGACGGCGTAAATGCCGTCTTGGACATTGGCGATTATTTCTGCCTGTTCTTTGTCGCCGTTTAGCATATAGGTATTGGTCATGCGTGGCATGGGGGCATAGGCGTAGCTCTCGCGTCTGCCGTTTCCTGTGGGTTGGGCGCCCATGAGGCGGGCGTTTTGGCGGTCTTGCATATAGCCCTTTAGGATGCCGTCTTCTATGAGGATGTTGCGGGCGGTTCTTGTGCCTTCATCGTCTATATTGAGGGAGCCTCTTCTGCCTTCTAACGTGCCGTCATCTACGACATTTACGCCTTTGCTGGCGATGCGCTCGCCTATTTTGCCCGTGAAGACGGAGCTTTGTTTGCGGTTGAAGTCGCCTTCCAGCCCGTGTCCGACTGCTTCATGGAGGAGGATGCCGGGCCAGCCTGCTCCTAATACCACGTCCATCTCGCCCATGGGGGCGGGCTTGGCGTCTAGGGCTATTAGTGCCTGTCGCAGTGCTTCGTCTGCTTGGCTTTTCCAGTTTTCTTCTGTGAGCCAGCGGCGATATCCTGCTCTGCCGCCTCTGCCGCTGTGACCGCGCTCCTGCTTTTTGCCCTCGCCGACAATGATGCTGATATCCAGGCGCACGAGCGGGCGGATATCCTCTACCCATTCGCCGCTATGGCGCAATATGGAAACCGCTTGCCATTCGCCTGATAGGGCTATGCTGACTTGGCGCACGCGATTGTCGCATTGGCGGGCATAGGCGTTTATCTCTGCCAATAGCTTGGCTTTGTCGGAAAAGCCTTCGCCGTCTAGCGGGTTTTCGCTGTCATATAGGGTGCGGGGGGTGCTTTGGCTGTCATCCTTCCAAGTGCCGCTTTTGCCGCCTTTAATGCTCTTTACGATAGTGGCGGCGCGCTGGAGGGAGGCTTGGCTCATATCGGTTGAGTGGGCATAGACGCTTGCCTCGCCCATAAGGGCGCGCAAGCCGAAGCCATAGCTTTTGTCGTAGCTTGCGGAGCGTAGGCGTCCGTCATCATAGCTGAAGCTCTCGCTGATACTATGTTCTATATATAGCTCGCCATCCTCGCTATGGGTGAGGGCATCCATAGCGATGCGCTCGGCGTGGTTGCGCTCCAGTGCCATATCGGAAAAAATATCCATCTGCTTTTTCATATTCTAAGCTTAGTGTTTTATAAAAAGAGAATCCATATATAATGACTCTTGCTGGAAGCCTTGTCGCTTGCTACAAGAATATAATAGCTTTTTGGAGATCCTTTATGCAGTTTCTTGCTTTTTTGATAAATCTTGCCTCGCCGCTAGCGGCTTCGGAGGCGGTGCCTTGGCAGATGGGGTTTCAGGAGCCAGCGACATCGCTTATGGAGAGGGTGATTGCGCTTAATAATTTTATTCTGATTCTGATTACTGCGATTTGTATTCTGGTATTGGTGTTGTTGGTTTGGTGTGTTTTTCGGTATCATGAAAGCAGGAACCCTACGCCTTCTACGACTAGTCATAATACGTTATTGGAGATTATTTGGACGCTTATCCCTGTTTCCATTATTATCTCGGTGGCTATTCCTGCTACGCATTTGCTTTATTATCAGGAGCGTATTCCGCAAACGGAGCTTACGATTAAGGCGACCGGCTATCAGTGGTATTGGGGCTATGAATATCCTGACCATGAGGGGTTGAGCTTTGATGCGCTTATGTTGGCGGAGGAGGAGCTGCCGCCTAATAAGCCGCGACTTCTCAGCACCGATAATGTGGTGGTGGTGCCGGTGGATACGAATATTCGTCTGCTGGTGACGGCGGGTGATGTGCTGCATAGCTGGGCAATGCCTGCTTTTGGGGTGAAAATTGATGGGGTTCCGGGTCGGATAAATCAGGTTTGGTTTCGTGCCAATAAGGAGGGCACTTTTTATGGGCAGTGTTCGGAGCTTTGTGGCAGGGGGCATGCGTTTATGCCCATTGAGTTGAAGGTGGTGAGCCGTGAGGCGTTTAAGCGCTGGGTTGCCGCCAAAAAGAAAGAGCTGGCATTTGCCGAATAGGAAAGGAGTAGGAATATGAGCGAAAATCATACATCTCACCCGACGGGGTGGCGGCGCTGGGTGCTTTCTACCAATCATAAAGATATTGGGACGATGTATCTTATTTTTGCGATTATTGGTGGGGTTGTCGGAGGCGTGATGTCGGTGCTGATGCGGATGGAGTTGCAGTTTCCGGGTGATGGGATTTTGAGCGGCAATCATCATCTTTTTAATGTGCTGATTACTGGGCATGGGCTGATTATGGTGTTTTTTATGGCGATGCCTGCGCTTATTGGCGGTTTTGGAAACTGGTTTGTGCCGATTATGATAGGGGCGCCGGATATGGCGTTTCCGCGTATGAATAATATCTCGTTCTGGCTTTTGCCGGTGGCGCTTATATTGCTGGTCATTTCGCTTTTTGTGGAGGGACCGCCTGGGAGTGCGGGATTTGGGGGGGGGTGGACTGCCTATCCTCCGCTTTCTACTTCTGGTCATCCGGGTCCTGCGATGGATTTTGCTATTTTATCGCTACATGTTGCGGGGATTTCTTCCATATTGGGGGTGATTAATTTTATTACTACGATTTTTAATATGCGGGCGCCCGGTATCACGCTGCATAAGATGCCGCTTTTTGTGTGGTCTATTTTGGTTACGGCGTTTTTATTGTTGCTCTCATTGCCTGTATTGGCAGGGGCGATTACGATGTTATTGGCGGATAGGAACTTTGGCACGGTGTTTTTTGATGCGGCGGGGGGGGGTGATCCCGTCTTGTTTCAGCATCTTTTTTGGTTCTTTGGGCACCCTGAGGTTTATGTGATTATTCTGCCGGGATTTGGGATTATCAGTCATATAATTTCTACTTTTTCCAAAAAGCCGATATTTGGATATTTGGGCATGGCATATGCGATGGCATCCATCGGGGCGGTGGGCTTTATCGTTTGGGCGCACCATATGTTCACCGTCGGCATGCCCGTCAATATGCAAGCCTATTTCATGCTCTCCACCATGGTGATTGCGGTGCCGACTGGGATTAAGGTGTTCTCCTGGATTGCGACCATGTGGGGCGGCTCTATCAGTTTGAAAACGCCTATGCTCTGGGCTATCGGCTTTGTGTTTCTCTTCACAATGGGGGGTGTGACCGGTATCATGTTGGCAAGCTCGCCTTTGGATAAGGCGCTGCATGATACCTATTTTGTGGTTGCCCATTTTCATTATGTGCTTTCGCTTGGGGCGGTGTTTGCAATCTTTGCGGGGTGGTATTATTGGTTTGGGAAAATTACGGGATATAATTATTCGGAAGCCATTGGCAAGCTGCATTTTTGGACGAGTTTTATCGGGGTTAATCTGCTTTTCTTCCCGCAACATTTTTTGGGGCTGGCGGGAATGCCGCGCCGTTATGCGGATTATCCTGATGCGTTTGCGGGGTGGAATTATCTCTCCTCTATTGGCAGTTATATCTCGGCTTTTGCGGTTGTGATTTTTCTTTTTGGGATTGCGGTTGCGTTTATTCGCAAAGACCCTGCCAAAGGTAATCCTTGGGGGGAGGGGGCTACCAGCCTTGAGTGGACGCTTTCTTCACCGCCGCCTTTCCATCAATTTGAAACCTTGCCAAAAATGAAATAGTTTGCCCCATGCAAAAACAACTGCAATATGATGAAGTTTTGGGTGGCACTGCGCGGGATTATTTTCAGCTCTTAAAACCGCGCGTGATGTCGTTGGTTGTTTTTACCGCTTTTGTCGGGCTTGTTTTGGCACCACACTCCTTGCACCCTGTGCTGGGGGTGGCGGCTATTCTGCTCATCACGATTGGGGCGGGGGCGGCGGGGGCGTTGAACCAAGCCCTTGAGGGCGATATTGATGCGCTGATGCCGCGCACAAAGCTTCGCCCTGTGGCGCGCGGGGTTATTAATGCGCAGGATGCGCTTGCTTTTGGGCTGGTGTTAAGTTTTGGGGCGGTGATGATGATGGGGGTTTTTGTAAATTGGCTTGCGGCTTTTCTGCTTGGCTTTACCATTTTCTTTTATGCGGTGATTTATACGCTTTGGTTGAAGCCTTCCACACCGCAAAATATTGTTATTGGGGGAGCGGCGGGGGCGTTGCCGCCTGTTATTGGGTGGGCGTGTGTGGAGAATAGCTTGTCTTTTGAGCCGCTGATTTTATTTGCGATTATTTTTCTTTGGACACCGCCGCATTTTTGGGCGTTGGCGATTTTGCGTAAAAGTGAATATGCTCCTACCCGTCTGCCGATGTTGCCGCTTATTCATGGGGATAGGGCGACTGCCAAGCAGTGCTTTTTTTATGCGATTTTGTTGGTTCTTTGCTCTTTATTGCCTGTCTATTTTGGCATGGGGGGGGCGGTGTATTTGGTGGCGGCACCTTTGCTGGGGGTTGTTTTTGTTTTTTATGCGTGGCGGCTTTGGCGAGGGGCTGAGGGGAAAAGAAATTATTATGCGCGGGTGCTTTTTCGCTATTCCATTCTGTATTTGTTTTTGGTTTTTGCGCTGCTCCTTGCGCCTTTTTTTGTGGGTCTGTTATGAGGGAGCCGAAACCAAAAATATCGGCGGGCTTGCTTGCGGCTAAGAAGAGGCGGGCGAGGAGTCTAGCTTTTATACTCGCCGCTTTCATTATGGGGGTTTTTCTGCTTACGCTTGTAAAGCTTTCTCAGCTTGGGTGAGCGGATGCAGAGGAAAATAAAAAATACGCTGTTTCTTTGTCTTGCGGTTATCGCTTTTATGGTGGGGCTTGTTTCGGTTAGCGTGCCGTTATATCGCTGGTTTTGTCAGGTGACGGGATATGGGGGGACGACGCAGATATCGGAAACTGTGCCGCAAAAAATATTTGAGCGCGAGGTGGAGATCCTCTTTACCGCTAATACGCACCGCGATATGCCGTGGGAGTTTCGTCCTGAGAAAAATAAAATTGTCGTCAAGGTCGGGGAGAATAGGCTGGCTTTTTATCATGCGCATAATCCTACGGATAAGACCATTACCGGCACGGCAAGTTTTAATGTGGTGCCCGATAAGGCGGGGGTTTATTTTTCTAAAATTGACTGCTTCTGCTTTCGTGAGCAGGTGCTTGCCCCTGGTGAGGGCGCGCGCTTGCCTGTTAGTTTTTATATTGACCCTGAGTTCATGGAGGATGAAAATATGCGCGATGTTAAGCAAATTACTTTATCCTATAGCTTCTTCCTTATGGCGGAATAATCTGGTAGAGTGCGAAAATGGCAAATCAAGATATGAAAAAACATGATTATCACCTTGTAAATCCGAGCATTTGGCCGGCTATGGGGAGTGTTGCGGTGCTGGTTTTTGCGTTGGGGGCAATCCTTGCTATGAAAATTGGGAGCTTTTGGCTGATTGGGATTGGCACGCTGCTTATTCTTTATACCATGCTGGGCTGGTGGCGGGAGGTGATTCAGGAGGGCAATGAGGGCGACCATACGCCTGTTGTTGAGCTTCATCTGCGTTATGGCATGATTTTGTTTATTCTTTCTGAGGTTATGTTTTTTGTCGCTTGGTTTTGGGCGTATTTTAATGCCAGCCTGTATCCGGGGGACGCCGCCGTGCTGGTGGAGCGTATGGCGGTGACGGGTGGGGTTTGGCCGCCTGAAAATATTATCGGCTTTGACCCTTGGCATTTGCCGTTTATCAATACGCTGATTTTGCTGACTTCCGGAACGAGTGTGACTTGGGCGCATCATGCGCTGTTGAATAATGACCGTGAGGGGTTGAAAAATGGGCTGCTTTTGACGATTGTGCTGGGGATTTCTTTTACCTGTTTGCAGGCTTATGAATATATGCATGCGGGCTTTCCCTTTTCGCAAAACCTTTATGGGGCGGTGTTTTTTATGGCGACGGGGTTTCATGGGTTTCATGTGATTATCGGGACTATATTTCTTGGGGTGTGTTATTTTCGGGCGCGCAAGGGGGCGTTTTCGCCGGAGCGGCATTTTGGCTTTGAAGCCGCCGCCTGGTATTGGCATTTTGTGGATGTCGTCTGGCTGTTTCTTTTTGTCATTATCTATGTTGTCGGTGCGCCCGTTTTGGCGCAATGAAGGCGAAGCTTTTTATTCTTTTTTCGCTGGTGGTGATTGTCGTGCTTGTCGGGCTTGGTAATTGGCAATGGGAGAGGCGGGGGGAGAAGTTGGAGATGATTGACCATGTTTCGCTTGCGGAAAGGGGGGGGGAAATGGAGATATCTTCGGTGTCTTCTTTTGCGCATGTTTCCAAGCGGGAGCAATATTATGGGGTGAGCCTTGTCGGGCGGTTTGGGGAGGGGGTGGAATATTTTTATGTGCTGGAGGGGAAGCAGGGGGGGTTTCGGGAAGTGTTGCCGTTCTTTTTGGAAGGGGGCGGGGTGGTTTTGGTGATGGGGCGGTTTTTTGCGTTGGGGGAGGTTTTGCCGAGGCGTTCGGATTTTAAGTTTTTGAATGGGCGGATTTATTTTCCGCAGGGGCAGAGCCCTTTTACGCCTGCTAATGAGGCGGGGCGGCATATTTGGTATCGTTCGGATATTGTGGCTATGGCGGGGAATATGGGGGTTTCTGGGGTTGTGGCGCCTTTTTTTGTGGTTACTCATCTTGATACGCCGCCTCAGCCTGCGGTATCACCTGCGCGGCATTTGTCTTATGCCCTTAGCTGGTATGGGTTGGCGCTTGCTTTATTGGCGTGCCTTTTCACTTGGGGCTTGCGTCAGAGAAAATCTTAACGCTATTGTGAACTCGCTATGAAATATCAAAGTACAAGAGCGAAAGCGCCCGTTTTAGGTTTTGAGGAGACTATTCTGACCGCTTTGGCAAGTGATGGGGGGCTGTATGTGCCGGAGCGGTATCCGCATTTTTCGGATGATAGGATTGCTTCGTTTGCACAGATGTCCTATCAGCAAATTGCGCTTGAGGTTATTTTGCCTTTTGTGGAGGGGGAAATTGCTGAAGGGGAATTGGCGGAAATTATTGAGCGGGCTTATGGCAGTTTTTCCGATAAGGAGATTACGCCGCTTGTGGAGATTGGGGAGCGGCGGTATTTATTGGAGCTTTTTCATGGACCGACGCTTGCGTTTAAGGATGTTGCGATGCAATTGCTGGCGCCGCTTATGGAGCGGGCACTTTTGCGAAAACATGCACGCTCTACTATTATTGGGGCGACTTCGGGGGATACGGGGGGGGCGGCAATTCGTGCCTTTGGGGGGCTGGAAAATTGCGATATGGTTATTTTTTATCCCCATGGCAAGGTGTCTGATGTCCAGCGCAAGCAGATGACGACTGCCGGTTTTGATAATGTGCATGTGGTGGCACTTGAGGGTAGTTTTGATGATTGTCAGGGGTGCGTGAAGGAGCTTTTTGCCAATGCGGCGTTTCGCAAAAAACATAATCTTGGCGGGATTAACTCCATAAATTGGGGGCGGATTATGGCGCAGATTGTGTATTATTTTTATGCTGGCTCGCGCCTTAATGCGCCTGCTCAAAAATTGATTTTTTCGGTGCCGACGGGGAACTTTGGGGATATTTTTGCAGGGTTCGCCGCTATGAAGATGGGGCTTCCTGTGGAGAGGCTGGTGATTGCTAGTAATTCTAATGATATTCTGCCCCGTGCCTTGGCGCTCGGGAAATATGTTCCGCAAAAGGTTGTGCATACGATGAGCCCCAGCATGGATATTCAAATTTCCAGTAATTTTGAGCGGCTGCTTTATGAGTGCTCGGAGCGGTGTCCGCAAACTACGGCGGCTTGGATGGCGGGGTTTGCTGAGAGCGGGGTTTTTTCTATTGCGCCTGATGTATTGGCGGAAATTTCAAAAACATTTTCGGCTTTTTCTATTGATGAGAAGCAGACGCTTGCGGCGATTAAGGAGCTTTATCAGCATAAGGAGATTATTCTTGACCCGCATAGTGCGGTTGGGTTTGCGGCTTCGCAGAAAATAGCGGGGGCTTCAACGACGCCTATTGTCTCTTTGGCGACGGCGGATGCGGCAAAGTTTCCGAAAGCGGTGAAAAAGGCGCTGGGCTTTGTGCCTGATATTCCGCCCCGTTTGCAGAAATGTCTTGAGAAAAAGGAAAAGGAAAAAGTGCTGCCCAATGATATGGCTGCCATTATGGGATATATGGAGGAGGTTTTGGGCTGAGTTACGCCTCGCCTGCTTGGGTGCTGAAACGCCCTATATCTACGCCAATGCGCCGTAATGCGGTGGGGTAAATGCTCTCTTGCTCTTTGGAAAAAACAAGCCCGGCATCGGCATCGCTGATGAACCAGCTATTATGGGAAAGCTCTTTCTCCAGCTGTCCTGAGCCCCAGCCTGCATAGCCGAGCGCAAGGAGAGCGTGTTCGGGTCCTTTGCCTTGTGCGATGGCTTGGAGGATGTCCATGGTTGCCGTTAGCTGGAAGGGACCGCTTGTGTCTATCTCGCTATTGGAGGGGCAGTAATCGCGGGAGTGCAGAACAAAGCCGCGATTTCTGTCGCAGGGTCCGCCGACCAATATCGGCATATAGCTTGGCTCCATATTGGAAAGCAGCGGTACGCCTTCAAATAAATCTTCTAGGCGAATGTGGCGGCTCGGCTTATTGACGACAACGCCCATTGTGCCATCCTCATTATGCATACATATATATATGACCGAGTGGGAAAAGCTCTCATCCTCCAGCCCCGGCATCGCTACCAATAATTTGCCCTCTAATGTCTTGTCCATTTTCATGCCCTTATTTTATCCGCTATTCGCTTTTCTTCAAAGAATAAAACTTTATCCCTAAAACTCTTGCCAAAAGGTTATAATCCCGAAATGGTGATGAAAAAGGCTTATTTTCTGCTGTTTTTTGCCCTTTTGCTGTGGGGGGGTGGGGGTGCTGGCTTTGCGAAAGCTCCTTCGGAGGTGCGGCTTATCTCGCTGGAGAATGGGAATGCGATGCTGATTCTTAGCTTGGCGGAGGGGTGGTATAGCTATGCGCCTGAGGTCAAGTCGGGTGGGATTGCGCCTGAGATTGACTGGGGGGGTTCGGAGAATTTGCGGGAGTTGAGGGCGCATTTTCCTAAGGGGGAAAAATATGAGATTCCTGCTTTGGGGGCGTTTTATGGGTATGGGGGGGAGGTGCTTGTGCCGCTGGTGCTGGTGGCGAAAAATCCTGCTGAGCCTGTGCGCCTTGTTATCGGCTTTCATTATGGGATTTGTAAGAATATTTGTGTGCCTGTGTCAGCTTCGCTTTCGCTGGTGCTTGCGCCTCGTTGAAAATTTGCTACACTGGGGTTTTTGAGGAGAGATCATGACTATTACAATCGGCGATAGCTTGCCTGAAACGGTTTTGCAATATATGGATGAGAGCGGGGTGCAGTCGGTGACGCCTGCTCAGATTTTTGGCGGGAAAAAAGCGGTGCTTTTTGCGTTGCCGGGTGCGTTTACGCCGACTTGTTCCAATCAGCATGTGCCGGGTTATTTGAAAAACCATGATGCGCTTTTGCAAAAGGGGGTGGATGTGATTGCCTGTGTTTCCGTGAATGATGTTTTTGTTATGAACGCTTGGGGGCGGGAGCAGAACACGCATAATAAAATTATGATGCTGGCGGATGGGGCGGCTGCTTTTACGAATGCGGTTGGGCTTGTGTTGAACCTGGTTGAGGCGGGGTATGGTATTCGCTCGCAACGATATTCCATGTTGTTGGAGGATGCTGTCGTCAAGACGCTCAATATTGAGCAGGGTGATGGTGCTGAGCTTTCGGGGGCGGAGCATATGCTTCAAAATATCTAAAAAAAACCCCCTCTCAAAAAGAGAGGGGGCTTTTCGCTTTAGAGGGTTACTCTAAAACTACCACTATTTCCTTATTTCTAAGGCTCGTGTGATGAAGCTTATCACAATAATCGCATCAAGAACGACCCATGCGACATCATTATCTAATGCCATATAAGCGTCCGTGCCATTATCAATAAAGCTCTGCATCATAACTGCCATGCCGACAACCGAGATGCCATAGCCCCATTGCAGAAGGTTTTTCTTTCTGCTTTTTGGCGCAGAGGCAATCTGGCAAAAGCCATAACCCCCCAATGCCAAAACGGCGACATCTATCCAGCCCCAAAGAACATCATTCGCACCAAGAATAATAATATTGGCGATGATGGCGAGGCTGACAATTGCCAGCAATGCTGATTCTATTTTATTATGCATTTCCCTATCTCCCTTTCTATGTTTGATTCGGTTTCAGATAGCCCTATCATAGAATATTTTAAGGGAAGGGGGCAAATGGGGCTTGCTATCTATATGGTTTCTATGCCTTTTCTTGCTAGCCTGTCGGCATGCTCATTGCCCGAAATGCCTGCATGACCGCGTACCCAGTTCCATGAGATTTTGTGCTTGTGGGTGAGGCTGTCCAGTCTTTTCCATAAATCTTCGTTTTTGACGGGCTTTTTTGAGGCGGTGCGCCAGCCGCGTCTTTTCCAATTTTCTAGCCATTGGGTGATGCCGTCATGGACATATTTACTATCCGTGTAAAGAGTAATATCGCTTCCCTCGTCTAAAAACTCAAAGACTTTTATGACTGCCAATAGCTCCATGCGGTTATTGGTGGTGTCGCTCTCGCCGCCATAAAGCTCGTGGGTTTTGTCGCCTATTTGGAGATAGGCACCCCAGCCGCCAGGTCCCGGATTGTGGGAGCAGGCGCCATCGGTATAGACGATAATCTGGCTCATGGACTTATCCCGTAATCGGCTATGGTGGTGACTTTGCGGTGGAATGAGAGGCGGTTCCAATATTGGAGCGGGTCTTTTCTTTGCACCAGCGCATCGCTTTCCACCGCAAACCAGTCTTGCAGGCGGGTTAGTAAAAAGCGCATCGCCGCTCCCCTTGCCAGAAGTGGTAAGGCTTCCATCTCGGCGCTGCTTAGCTTGCGGAGCGATTGATAGCCTTGCATTAATTTTTGCGCTTTGGTGGTGTTGAAACTGCCATCGCGCTCAAAGCACCAGGCATTTATCGCCACCGCTACATCATAGGCAAGGATATCGCTGCAGGCGAAATAGAAATCTATGACACCGGAAAGTCTATTGTTCAGAAAAAAGACATTATCGGGGAATAAATCGGCGTGGATGATGCCCTTTGTTAGGGGCTTGGTTTTTTGCTGCCATTGGCTTTGGAGAAAGGCGCATTCTTTGGCGAGATCCGCTGCCAGCCCCTTTTTTAGTCGCTCGGCGTGGGTTTTGGTCTGCTCGTAAATCTGCTGCCATGCCTCCAGCGAAAAGGCATTTTTGCGCGACATTTCAAAATCCTGACCGTTGAGGTGCATATTGGCGCATAGCTCGCCTATGGCATGGCAATGGGCGGCGGTGGGGTTGTAAATGCTGATGCCCTCCAGCAGGGTGAAAAGGGCGGCGTGTTTATTGGCGAGCATGTTCTGCCTCTTGCCGTTTTTCGCCTTTATCGGCAGGGGGCAGGAAATGCCTTTTTTGGAAAAATGCGACATGAGGTTCAGGAAAAAGGGGAGGTCGTCAGTGTCAATGCGCCTTTCGTAAATGGTCAATATGTAGCGCCCTTTTTCGGTTTCCAGCAGGAAGTTTGAGTTGGAGATGCCTTCTGCTATGCCCTTAAAGCTCACCGCCTTGCCAAGCGGGTAGCCTTGCAAAAACTGCTCCAGCTGTCCTTCGTCAATATGGGTATAGACTGCCATGTTATGCCTCTCGTAGTTCAAGGGGGAGTTTGAAGGATACGTTTTCTGCCATTGCTTCTCTTTCGGATAGCTCTATTTGGAAACGCTTTTGGAAGGCGGCGACGACTTCGGCGATTAGGGCTTCGGGGGCGCTGGCTCCTGCGCTTAATCCGATATGCTGGTATTGGGCGAGTGTCTGCCAGTTAATGGCGCTCGCTCCCTCTATGCCTTCGGCTTGGCAGCCGGCGGCTTGGGCGACCTCTACCAGCCTTTGTGAGTTGGAGCTGTGCTTGCCGCCGATAATCAGCATATAGTCCACTTTTTTGGCAAGCTCCTTGACGGCAAGCTGGCGGTTGGTGGTGGCATAGCAAATATCCTCTTTGGGGGGGCGGGCGGTTTTGCCAAGCTTCTGCTCCAGTGCCTTTATGATGGCGGCGGTGTCGTCTATGGAAAGCGTGGTTTGGGTGATGCAGGCGGTTTTTTTGTCGCTTGGGGGGAGGGTTGCGATGTCGGCAATGGTTTCAACAAGCTCTATGGCACCTTCGGGTAACTGCCCCATTGTGCCGACAACTTCGGGGTGTCCGCTATGTCCTATGAGGATGATTCTGTAGCCTTGCTCGTGGAAGCGTTCTGCTTCTCTGTGGACTTTGGAGACGAGGGGGCAGGTTGCGTCCAGATAGTGTAGCCCGCGTTGTTGTGCGTTTTGGGGGACTTTTTTGGCGACGCCATGCGCGGAGAAGATTACCCTTTCGCCGTCTGGGATATCGGCGAGCGAGGAGACAAATATTGCTCCCTTCGCCTCCAACGCCTCCACCACAAAGCGGTTATGCACTATCTCATGGCGGACATATATCGGCGCTCCATATTTCTCCAGTGCGCGCTCAACTATCAATATCGCACGCTCCACGCCCGCACAAAATCCGCGCGGCTTCGCCAAAGTCAAACAAATTGCAAGCTTCTTTTCCATGAAACCCATATATTCAGCCCTTGACACCATAAGTCAAGGCAAGAGTTTGGCTGTGGGTAAGTCCGCTTTTGCGTTTGACTTATCGCTCCGCAACCATAAGCTGAAACCGACAAAAGATGCGCGCGGAAGAGGAGTAGTCATACGACGCCGAAGGAGCAAAATCCTCCATAATCTCTCAGGCAAACGGACCGCGTGTTAATGTCACTCTGGAAAGCGAAGGGTAGTTGCTCTTCCACCGAAGGAGTAAGCCTTGCGGGGTGAATGCTCGCAGAGCGAATGCTCTCAGGTCCACCGACAGAGGGAGGTCTGGGTTATGGTGCGTGCGTGCCTTTGCCCGAAAATTGGTGGAAGGAAGCATAATGCCCGAACAGCAGAGGCAGAAAAAACAAAATCATACCCCGCTCTATGGGCTGCATATTGCTCATCATGCCAATATGGTCGGCTTTGCTGGCTATCTCATGCCGCTCCATTATGAGGGCGGGATTTTGAAGGAGCATGAGGCGGTACGCAAGCGTGCCGGGCTTTTTGATGTTTCCCATATGGGGCAGGCGATGATTGTCGGGGCGGGTGCGGTGCGTGAGGCAGAGCAGCTGTTTCCTGTGGATATTGGCGGGCTTGCTGAGGGCGAGATGCGCTATAGCGTCATGCTGAATGAGCGGGGGGGGATTATTGATGATCTGATGCTGACGCGGAGCGGGGAGGGGGTGCGAATTGTGGTCAATGCGGGGCGCAAAGAGGTTGATTTTGCGCATATTCGGGGGCATTTGAGCGGGGCGCATCTTGAGGAAAGTGATAATGCGTTGCTGGCGTTGCAGGGGGGGGCGGCTGTTGATGTTCTTGCGAAATATAGTCCGCAAATTGGGGAGCTTGCTTTTATGCGCGAGCGTTGCTGTATCCATGAGGGGGTGGGGCTTCGGGTTTCGCGCTCGGGGTATACGGGTGAGGATGGGTTTGAGGTTTCGCTTGGGGCGGAATATGCTGCTGGTTTTGCTGAGAAATTGCTGGGCGATGAGCGGGTTTCGCTTGCTGGTCTTGGGGCGCGTGATGTGTTGCGGCTGGAGGCGGGGCTTTGCCTATATGGGCATGATATGGATGAGGGCATGAGCCCTTTTGAGGTCGGGCTGGGCTGGACGATTGCTAAAAGCCGTCGTGAAAAGGGCGGATTTGTGGGGGACTTGGTTCTTTCTGCCCCGCCACCCGAAAAAAAGAGGGTGGGGCTTATTATTCAGGGGGCGGGGCTTGCCAGAGAAGGGGCGGTGATTAAAAATGGGGAAGGGGAGGTTTTGGGGCAGGTCACTTCGGGTGGGTTTTCGCCTGTTTTGAAAAAGGGGATTGCTATGGGGATTATTTTGAGCAAAGTGGAAAGCGGCGAGGTTTTTATCTCTATACGGAATAAAAAAACGCCTGCCCTTATCACGAGGCTTCCATTCGTCAATCATCAATATTATAAAGGAGGAAAAAAATGAGCGTCAAATATACCAAAGAACATGAGTGGTGCCTTATTGAGGGGGAAAGTGCCCGCATTGGCATTTCCAATTATGCCCAGAAACAGCTGGGCGATGTTGTGTTTGTGGAGCTTCCCGAAATTGGCAAAAAGGTCAAAAAAGGCGAGGAAAGTGCGGTTATTGAGAGCGTTAAGGCGGCGGGTGAGATTTATGCACCCCTCACGGGCGAGGTGGTGGAGGTCAATGAGAGCCTTAGCAAAAATCCGGCTTTTATTAATGAGAAGCCTTTGGAGGCGTGGATTTATCGCCTTACCATCAGCTCCCATAAAGAGGCGGAGAGCTTGATGGATGAAGACCAATATCAGAATTATTTGGAGAGCCTTGAATAATGCGTTATCTTCCGCATAATGACAAAACCAGAGCCGAAATGTTAAAAACAATCGGTGTAAAGAGTATTGAGGATTTATTTGCCGATGTGCCAAAAGCGGTGCGCCAAAATGTGCCGCTTAGCCTTCCCCCTCATAGGGGGGAGATGGAGGTGGAGCGGGCTTTGTCGGATATGGCGGAGAAGAGCTTACATGCGGGAAAAGCTGCTTTTTTTCTTGGTGGGGGGGCGTATCGCCATCATATTCCTGCCAGTGTTGACCATATTATTCAGCGCTCCGAGTTTCTTACTTCTTATACGCCCTATCAGCCCGAAATTACGCAAGGCACGCTGCAATATCTCTTTGAGTTTCAGACCCAAACGGCGCGTATCATGGATATGGATGTCGCCAATGCTTCCATGTATGACGGCTCCACCGCTTGTGCCGAAGCCGTGCTTATGGCACACCGCATCACGAGGAGGGGCAAAACTATTTTATCCGCTCGCCTTCATCCTCATTATGCTGAGACGGTTAGAAACCAGACGCAATTTGCTTCCCTTACTATTCTCCAGCCCGCCCTTTCGCTGGAGGGGGAGGAGGATTTGCTGGGGCTTATTGATGATGATGTTTCGGCGATTGTTGTGCAAAACCCTGATTTCTTTGGGAATATTCGGGATTTTTCTAAGCTCGCCAAGACCCTGCATGAGAAAAATATTCTTCTTATTGGGGTTACTACCGAAATTATTGCGCTGGGGCTTATCAAACCTTTTGGCACAATGGGTGCCGATATTGCCGTCGCCGAAGGGCAGTCGCTTGGCAACGGGCTTAGTTTTGGCGGTCCGTATATTGGATTGTTCGCATGCAGAGAGAAATATATTCGCCAAATGCCGGGTCGTATTTGCGGGCAGACTGTGGATGAGGAGGGGCGGCGGGGTTTTGTGCTGACGCTTTCTACCCGTGAGCAGCATATTCGGCGCGAAAAGGCGACCAGTAATATCTGCACCAATTCGGGGCTGTGTAGCCTTGCTTTTACCATTCATCTCGCTCTGCTCGGTGAGGAGGGATATAAGCGGCTTGCGCGGATTAACCATGCTAATGCTTGTCGGCTGGCGGAGCGGGTGGCTTCTATAAAGGGGGTTTCTTGTCTGACAAATGCGTTTTTTAATGAGATTTGTATTGCGCTGCCAAAGCCTGCTGCTCAGATTATTGAGGCGCTTGCTGATAAAAATATTCTTGGCGGGATTCCGGTGTCGCGGCTTCTGCCCAATGAGCCTTCTATGGAAAACCTGCTGCTTCTTGCCGCAACTGAGATGAATAGTGATGAGGATATTGACGCTCTCCATGCTGCTTTGGTGGAGGTGCTGGCATGAGGGGGCGCAAAACCTTTACCGGAAATCGTGCCTTAGTCGCTGAGGAGGCGCTTATTTTTGAGCTTGATGTGCCGGGAACTTCGGGCGTTGACCTTGAGGAGCTGGAGGGCTTTACGCCCAGACTTGGTGGGCTGGAGCGTGAGGGAAATATTGGGCTTCCGGGTGTTGCCGAGCCTCGGCTTATTCGCCATTATATTCGGCTTAGTCAGAAAAATTATTCTATTGATGGCGGGATTTATCCGCTTGGGTCTTGCACGATGAAGCATAATCCGCGCCTTAATGAGAAAATGGCGCGCCTTAATGGGTTTGCCGCTATTCATCCTTTGCAACCACAAAGCTCCGTACAAGGAGCGTTGCAAGTTTTGCATGAGTTGTCCCATTGGCTGAAAACCCTTACCAATATGCCTTGTGTTGCGCTTTCCCCCAAAGCGGGGGCGCATGGTGAGCTTTGCGGTATGATGGCTATTCGTGCCGCCCTTGAGGCGCGTGGCGAGGGGGAAAAGAGAAAACGCGTGCTGGTTCCCGATAGCGCACATGGTACCAATCCCGCTACTGCTGCGGCTTTGGGCTATAGGGTTGATGTCGTGCCTGCCAATAAGCGTGGGCGGGTTGACCTTGCCGCTTTTAAGGAGAAGCTATCCGATGATGTCGCCGCCATCATGCTGACCAATCCCAATACATGCGGTTTGTTTGAGCCTGATATTATTGAAATTGCCGCCGCTCTTCACGAGGCGGGCGGGTATTTTTATTGTGATGGTGCTAATTTTAATGCCATTGTTGGCAAGGTTTGTCCGGGTGATTTGGGGATTGATGCCATGCATATTAATCTTCATAAGACCTTTTCTACGCCGCATGGGGGCGGGGGACCGGGGGCGGGTCCTGTGGTGTTTAGTGAGGCGCTGGCACCCTTTGCGCCGCTTCCTATTTTGCGGCAGAAAGAGGGGCGTTTTGAGCTTATAGAAAGCCAAGAAAGCGCAGAAAGTGAGGGGCTTTCGCCCTTTGGACGGATGGCGGCTTTTCATGGGCAGATGGGTATGTTTGTGCGCTCGCTCGCCTATATGATGAGCCATGGCGCTGATGGGCTTTTGCAGGTTGCTGAGGATGCGGTGCTGAACGCCAATTATGTGTTGGCGCGGCTTGGCAAAGTTATGAAGCCGAGCTTTGCGCCGCCCTGTATGCATGAGGCGCTGTTTGATGATAGTTTTTTGAAGAATACGGATATTTCTACTTTGGATTTTGCTAAGGCGATGATTGATGAGGGATATCATCCCATGACGATGTATTTTCCGCTTGTCGTATCGGGTGCGCTGCTGATTGAGCCGACTGAGACGGAAAGCAAAATGACGCTTGACCAGTTTATTGACGCTATTATCTTTCTTGCCGAAAAGGCGAAGGCGGGTGACAAGGAGCGGTTTCATGAGGCGCCCTTTTTTGCGCCAAGAAGGCGGTTGGATGAGACCAAAGCCGCCCGTGAGCCTATATTGAGCTGGAAGAAAAATGCCTGATTTCTCGCATGAATATGCCCTTGACCTGCCGCTTTCGCATATTGCTGGTATTGATGAGGTGGGGCGGGGTCCGCTGGCGGGTCCTGTGATTGCGGCGGCGTGTGTGCTTCCTCCGTATGCGGAGCAGTTGGATATTCGTGATAGTAAAAAGCTGGGGGAGAAGAAAAGAGAGGCGCTTGCTGAGGAGTTGCGCTCCATATCAGAATGGGGGATTGGGGAGGCGTCGCCTTCTGAAATTGAGGAGCTGAATATTTTGCAGGCGAGCTTGCTTGCCATGAAGCGGGCTATTTTTGCGCTGCCGAGCGTGCCGAAATATGTTCTTATTGATGGTAATCATATTCCCGATATTTCTATTCCTGCGCGCGCTATTATTAAGGGGGATGGGCTGTCTTTGACGATTGCGGCGGCTTCTATCATCGCTAAAACTCATCGGGATAAGCTTATGAAAAAGCTTGCGGAAAAATATCCGCAATATGGGTGGGAAACCAATAGCGGATATCCTACCCGGCAGCATCAGGAGGCGGTCAAAAAATATGGCGTTACCAGACATCATCGCCGCAGTTTTGCACCCATACGCAATATCTTGTCGGTGGAAGGGAAAATGTGACTCTATATATAGGGGCGTTGACATTGGCGGACTTGGCAACCAACATGCCTTTTTTGGGAAGGTGTGCCGATGAAAAAATCATTGCCAGTAAATGAAATTATCCATAGCGAGTGCATCGCCGCTATGGAAAAAATGCCCGATGAGAGCATTGACCTTATTTTTGCCGACCCGCCTTATAATCTGCAAATTGACCGAAAGCTGAAACGCCCCGATGAGAGCAGGGTGGAGGGCGTGCATGAAAAATGGGATAGCTTTGAAAGTTTTGCTCATTATGATGAGTTTACGGAAAAATGGCTGGTGCAGGCACGGCGCATATTGAAAAAAAATGGCGCAATTTGGACAATGGGGAGTTATCATAATATATTCCGTGTAGGGAATATTATGCAAAATCTTGGGTTTTGGATTTTGAATGATGTTATTTGGCTCAAAACTAATCCCATGCCGAATTTTCGGGGCACGAGATTTACCAATGCCCATGAGACGCTTATCTGGGCGGGGCGCGATAAAAATGCGCGCCCATGCTTCCAATATCATGCCATGAAGGCGCTGAATGAAGGCGTGCAAATGCGCTCTGACTGGGTGCTTCCGCTTTGTGTCGGCGGAGAGCGGCTGAAAAATGAAAAGGGCGAAAAGCTGCACCCGACCCAAAAACCTGAGGCGCTTTTATATCGGGTGCTGCTCGCTTCCAGCAAGCCAGGTGATGTGGTGCTTGACCCTTTTGCGGGAACGGCGACATCATGTGCGGTTGCTAAAAAGCTGGGGCGCAATTTTATCGGAATTGAGGCGTATACGGAATATGTGCAGCATGCCAAAGCGCGCCTTGCTGGAATTAAGCCCTTATCGGAGGAGGCGTTGGCGGTGACGCTCTCGCCTAGAGCCGAGCCTCGCATCGCTTTTGGGGCTTTGGTGGAGAGGGGCATTGTTAAGCCCGGCACGCAATTATTTGGACCGGCGCGGAAATATGGCGCAAAGGTGCGCGCCGATGGCTCGCTAAAGGCGCAGGATAAGACCGGCTCCATCCATAAAATGGGCGCCTTGCTGCAGGGGCGCGAGGCGTGCAATGGCTGGAAGTTCTGGCACATTGCCAGCGGCGAGCGGCTGGTTCCGATTGATGATTTGCGCGCGGTTTTGCGGTTGGAGATGGTTGGGAAGTAATAGTAAAGGATTGGGGGTGTGTTTTAGACGGCATCACGCTGTGGCTGAAGGGTTTCTGCCTCTATGCGATTTTTAGCAATATTGAAATATTCTGGTGAAATCTCAAAACCAATAAAGTTTCTTTGAAGCCTTTTTGCCACAACACCTGTTGTGCCGGAACCTGTAAAGGGGTCTAGGATTGTATCCCCTTTTTGTGAGCCTATAGTGATAATACGGTCAAGTAGGGTTTCTGGTTTTTCAGTCGGGTGTGCCGTTTTATGGCGCATTGCATTGATAGTCCAAAGATTACGCATCTGCTTTCCCTGATTGATTCTTTTTGCTTCATCATAATCAAAATAATATTTCTTGGTTTTGCTTGCTAACCAGATAAGTTCTGTGGATGGCACAAAGCGATTGCAGCTAGCAAGAGGGGGCGCATTATGCTTATACCAAATAATGTCATTGATAATCCAAAGGTCTAGTTTTTTCAGTATTTTACCAACAGATGGGTGGTTATGTAGCGTTCCAGAAATCCAAATTGTTCCTTCTTCTTTTAAAACCCGAACACATGCTTTTATCCATTGTTCGTTAAATTTATCAATATCACCTATAATATCCCACTTGCCCTTATCGCATGTTGCTCTCTTCCCGCTTTTAACGGTCATATGGCTTTTTCCCGACAAATTATATGGAGGGTCGGCAAAGATAAGGTCTACGGAATTTTCTGGCAGATTTTTCATTCCTTCCAAACAATCAATACATTGCAAAATATTATTCACGTGATTCTCCTTAATCGTTGTTTTGTAGCCCTTACATAGCTAGCCTCTTTTTCAATTCCAATCCACCTTCTTTTCATTTTATGAGCAACTGCGGCAGTTGTTCCCACTCCCAAAAAAGGGTCTAGGACAATATCCCCTTTATTTGTTGATGCTGTAATAAGGATTTCAAGCAATTTTTCAGGCTTTTGTGTCGGATGATATGCCCTTCCATCTTTCCCCTTTAATCTTTCTTTTCCTTGCAAAACAGGCATTTTTATCAAATCTTGCATTTGCCTGCTTTTTCCATCTTTTGTTTTTTCATCATTTATTTTTTTAAGGTTCATATAATTAAAAATCCATTTTCCGCCCGCAACAAACCAGCAAACATATTCTGTTGAGTGCTGAAAGGTTCTTTTTGATATGTTGGGCATCGCATTTGCTTTATGCCAAGTAATAATGTTTTTTAAAAGGAATCCCTTTTGTTTGGCAATGACGAGAACTTCACCAATATTATGCATGCTACATGAAACATATAGGCTTCCGTTTTTTTTAAGAACTCTATATGCCTCATCTATCCAAGCGTCAGAAAATTTCCAATATTCCTCATCTGTGAACTTATCCCAACCTTCATTCACCTTATAAAAAGCTCCTCCTGTTTTATTATTGGGGAGGGTTACCTTCTTATGAGATGCATTATATGGAGGGTCGGCATAAATCATATCAACAGATTTTGAGTTTATATGTTGCTTGAGTATTTTTGTGCAGTCGCCCGTATATATATGATTCAGCTTCATCTTGATGCTTCCTGAAACCATTGAGAGAGTAATTTAGGCACAGCATTGCACCAATCCTTGCCGCTTTCTAAAGCTTCTGCTTCAGCAGAGATAGACAAGAATATGTCTTTCAATTCATTTCTGCTTAAAGGGTTTCCTTCTTCAAGCCTATTTGCACAAAAAGATAAAATCTCAGAAAACTCTTTTATTGTTAGGGGAACTATCAATCTTTTTTTATTCTCATAAGAATGCTTTACAGAGAATAAAAAGGTATTGGCGGTATCCTGATGAATGTAAGGGGCAATAAATAGACAAAAGCAATCCTCTTTTCTGTCTTTTTCAAAATCATCCAAATGTCGTAGAACAGGCTGTCCTTCATTATACCATTGGTCTCTTGTTCTTAGCATAGTCACTTCACAAATGAGAGAAAAGTTTTCATAATAACACTCAATGTCTGGCTTTCCCGCTGGAGCAGTGAAGGAGGGAGTATTATCATCTCCGACGGGATAGTTAGGCTCTATTTTTTTCGCATCATTTAAAGCGACCATTCCCAAATTAATTAGATATTCTAACAAGACAGGCTTATTGGGAATTTCTTTCGCCTTTTTTCGATCTGCTAAGATTTCTAATTGTTTGATAATTTCTTGAATTTTTTCAGGGGATTGCATCTCCGTTTTTTCTTGTTTTCTTTTCTCTATAATAGCTTCTTTTCTTAACCGCTTAAGATATTCTTTTTGTTCTTGTAAAGATATGTTATCAAAATCTGGAGCATGTTGAACTGTGCCTCCCTGCTCATTTATTGATTTCTTAACTATTTCTGCAGCTTTTTGAATATATTTTGTTGTTTCCCAAGGTAGAATGGGTTTTGTTACATCCCCTATTTCTTGAACATAATCTGATGCTGGAATATTCGCCTCTCCTGTTTGACTATCAAGCAGAGTATCTATTTCAATGCGCCTCAAAGGCTCAAGGTCAATATACCGATTGCCTCCCCTCAAGTGAATAAGCTTGGTTGTTCTAAAATATCTTAAGGCATTGTCAGCATAGTCATGCAAATTGTCTATATCAAAATCAGGGCGTAATTTCTCAATAGTATCATTATTATATATTTGGTCATCTCTTGAAGAATTTTTCTTCACCATTTCCCGAAATTTTATAATTTCTTTAGCGGTATCTTTTATTTTTTGGTAGTTAATTAAAGTCACGCCAAATACTTTAAACTCCCATAGCGAGATTCCTTTTGCTTTTGTTTTATTTATTTTACAAAGGCGGTTTACCTCTCTAATCAAATGCAAAACTCCTATGAAAGGTTTAATGTTATAGCCATGCTTGGCAGGGAAGCCTCTTTTGTCTTGTGGATTGGGCAATTGCCATTTTATAAATGACTTTGTAAAAAGCTCACTCATTTCTGTGATTTCTTCCAGCAAAGCTATTCCTGATGAGGTAATAGCAATTTTCTTACCAATGGCATGATTGGCAAAACCAAATTTTTCAAGTGGTTTATAAGAAGTTCTTCCCCTCATTGGGGGGTCTTTATATCCTTTTTCCACAAAAATTCTCTTTGCCTCAGCAAGCGGTATCTTTTTTTTAGTATTCTCTAATAATGCTTTATCAGACTCTGATAGTGAGTCATAAAATTGCGCACTCCCATATCCAAATAAGCGATTCTGGATAAGGCGTGTTTGGAATTCCATTTTTGCTTCGTTATCCCATTCTCTTCCTTCCATTTGTGCTAAAACACGTAGAAAACTCCTAGCGCGTGCAGGATTTCTCATTGTAGTAGAAATTGACCATGGTTTGATTTTTTTAGATTTTCCCATCTTAAGAGGTATATAAGATTCTATTGAAAAACAAAACCCCAGCAATTTGCAGTTCATATAACATGCGCCGAAGGCGCATGCCCCGCCCACACCCCCCTAACCCCCCTTCGCTCGGAATGCTTTGTGTTCCTGCGCGCAAAAAGCTAGACCCCAGCAAAGCTGGGGAGCTTTTTTCACCCTTTTTTAATAGGCATGTAATGCCTATTAAAAAATAGGGGGGAACTTGTTCTGAGGTTGGGGGGAGGTTTGAGGAAAACACTACCCTCTACCGCCACCCTTTTTGATTGCTTATGCAATCAAAAATAGGGGGGGGGTAGGAGTGTCCCTTTGGGGGCGCATTTTTATTTATGGGGGGATTTTTTGGGGAAAGGGGTAAAAATATATGGCGGTGGGGGGGAGTTAGGGATATAAACAGGGGGGGGAGAAGGAAAGGGTTGAAATGAGTAAGAAAAAAAGTAATAGGCTGCGGAGTGGGGAGAGTTATGGGAAGCTTGATAGGGATGGGTTTATTCATCGGAGTTGGATGAAAAATCAGGGGTTTCCTAATGATGTTTTTGATGGGCGTCCGGTGATTGGGATTTGTAATACTTGGTCGGAGCTGACGCCTTGCAATTCGCACCTTAGGGATTTGGCGGAGTGTGTCAAAAAGGGGGTTTGGGAGGCTGGGGGGCTTCCGTTGGAGTTTCCCGTGATGTCGTTGGGGGAGACGCAGATGCGCCCTACCGCCATGTTGTTTCGCAATCTGGTTGCTATGGATGTGGAGGAATCTATTCGTGGCAATCCTATTGATGGGGCGGTGTTGCTTGGTGGGTGCGATAAGACGACTCCGGCTCAGCTTATGGGGGCGGCGAGCGTTGACCTTCCCGTGATGGTTATTTCTTCGGGTCCGATGTTGAACGGTAAATATTGTGGCAAGGATATTGGGTCGGGTACGGATGTTTGGAAGTTTAGTGAGGAGGTTCGTGCGGGGAAGATGTCCATGCAGGAATTTGTGGATGCGGAGGCGGGGATGTCTAGGAGTCCAGGAACGTGCATGACGATGGGGACGGCTTCTACGATTGCTTCTCTTGTGGAGGCTATGGGGCTTTCGCTTTCGGGCAATGCTTCTATACCGGGTGTGGACGCTAGGCGTAAGGCACTCTCGCATTTGACGGGGCGCAGAATTGTGCAGCTTGTGAAGGAGGATAAGCGGCTTTCCCGTTTTTTAACTCGCAAGGCTTTTGAAAATGCCATTCGGGTTTTGGCAGCCATTGGCGGCTCTACCAATGCGGTTATTCATCTGCTTGCCATTGCGGGGCGGGCGGGGGTGCCGCTTTCTTTGGATGATTTTGATACGCTGTCCGAAGGGGTTCCGTTGATTGCCAACCTGCAGCCATCGGGGAAATATCTGATGGAGGATTTTGATTATGCGGGTGGGGTGCCTGTCATTATGAAGAATATTTCCGATAGGCTTCATCTGGGCGAGGTGTCGGTGTCGGGTGAGAGCGTTGGCGATATTATCAAAAAGGCGAACTGTTATAATGAGGAGGTCATCACTTCTTGCAAAAAGCCTGTGAAGGAGCAGAGCGGGATATGGGTCTTGCGTGGCAATCTGGCGCCAAAGGGGGCGGTCATTAAGCCTTCGGCGGCATCTCCTGCGCTCACCAAGCATAAGGGCAAGGCGGTGGTGTTTGAAAATATTGAGGAGTTTAAGAACAATATTGATAAGCCTTCTTTGGAAATTGATGAAAACTCTATCCTTGTACTGAAGGGGGTGGGACCGAAGGGATATCCGGGCATGCCGGAGGTTGGGAATATGCCTCTTCCGCAAAAGCTGTTGAAAAAGGGGGTGCGCGATCTCATTCGTATTTCGGATGGGCGCATGTCGGGGACGGCGTTTGGGACGGTTATCTTGCATGTTTCGCCTGAGGCAGAAAGTGGCGGTCCGCTTGCTATTGTGCAAAATGGCGATATGATTGAGTTTGATGGTCCGAAAAGAGTCCTCAATCTCTGTATTTCCGATAAAGAAATGGCGGATAGGCTCAAAAAATGGAAAGGTCCCCAAACCGCTCCCCAATATGATAGGGGTTATGCTAAGCTATATATTGAACATGTATTGCAGGCACATGAGGGATGTGATTTAGATTTCCTCATCGGAAAGTCCGGCGCAAAAGTAGAAAGGGAGTCGCATTAATGAATAAGATTAATTGGAAAAGCATCGCAAACTATCCTGACCTGAAGGGGGCGCATATTTTTATTACGGGCGGGGCTACCGGTATTGGGGCGTCGCTGGTTGCGGCTTTTGCTCATCAGGGGGCGAGGATTGCTTTTGTTGATATTCAGGAAAAGGAGGGGGTAGCGCTTGCTGAGGCTTTGGAGAAGGAGACGGGGGCGGTTATTTCTTTTACGAAAGTGGATGTTACGGATACTGCCGCACTTCGCCAATCTATTGAGGAGGCGATGGGGAAGTTTGGCACCATTCATGCCCTTATTAATAATGTCGCCAATGATAAGCGTACCGATATTGACGAGCTGCAGGAGGAGGAGTGGCACAAATCCATTGATATTAATTTGCACCCTGCTTTTTTTGCGGCGCAGACGGCTTTCCCCGCTATGAAAAAGGCGGGGCGGGGGACTATTATTAATTTCGGGTCTATCAATTCCATCATTGCGCCGCCCAATATGGTGCATTATGTCACCGCCAAAGCGGGCATTGAGGGCATGAGTAAGGCTTTGGCGCGCGAATATGGTCCGTTTGGCATTCGTGTTAATGCGCTTTTGCCGGGGGCTATCATTACCGAAAAGCAAAAAGAATTATGGTATACGTCCGAAGCCGAAAAGGAATGGAAAAAAATGGTCTCTATTAAGGAGACGATTTATCCTGTGGATGTCGCCCGCCTCACTTTGTTTCTTGCCAGCGATGAGAGCACGGTTATTACGGGGCAGAGCATCGCCATTTGTGCGGGCAGAACGTGAGAGGAAAACATGGATAAATTTGCAAAAAGTCTGAGCGAGATGCCCATCATCTCCGTATTGCGCGGGATTAAGCCTGAGGAAGCCGTGGATGTCGGGCAGGCTTTGCTGGAGGCGGGGATTACGATTATGGAGGTCACGATGAACTCGCCTTCGCCTTTGGAGAGCATTAAGTTGCTGAAGGAGCATTATGGTGATGAGGCGGTTATCGGTGCGGGCACGGTGATGAACGCCGAGCAGGTTGACCAGATTGCGGATCTGGGTGGTGAGATTATTGTCACGCCGAATATTAATCCCGCTGTGATTAAGCGGGCTTTGGAGAGGGAGCTTGCTATGTTTCCTGGTTTTCTGACGCCCTCAGAGGCATCTGCGGCGTGTGAGTTGGGGGCGCGCCATCTCAAATTATTCCCCGCCGGTGTCTATGGGCTGGATTATATCAAGGCGATACAGGCGGTGCTGCCCAAAGATGTACGCATTTATGCCGTCGGCGGTGTTGGCTCGCATAACGCCAAGCAATGGTTTGATGCAGGCGTTAATGGGCTGGGTATCGGCACCGAGATTTATCGCGCCGGTCTGGATGCAAAAACGGTTGGTGCTAATGCCAAAGCGGTGGCGGAGGTTATTCGCGCCCTCTAACCCACACTCATACGGTTATTTTTCAGAAACCTGCTTGCGAAGCAAGCGGCATAAATTACCACACCCGCTCGCAAAGCGAGCGGCACTGCGCCTTTGGCGCATTTTATTTATTGGTGATGTAGGTTAGGAGGTTGTTTAGGATTAGGTCGGCGGCGGGGTCTTGGGTTAGGTGGGGGATTAGTTGCATGGTGGAGAGCCATAGGGTGCCTCTGCCTTGGGGTTTTTCTACTAGGTCGGAGCCGAGCCATACGCTGCCGGGTCCTATATAGTGGCGGTTGGCTAGGTTCATGTCGGGGAAGTTTTCATTGGCGACTACTTTGACGATGTTTTTGCCTTTATGGTCAATCATGCTGTATTTGGCGCGGATGTTTTCATAGACGCCATACATTGCGCGCTTTTGGGGTAAGCCGTTAAAAATCTCATGGTTTGGCACCACATGGGTCATGCCTGCCCATAATCCTGTGGAGAGGTTTATGCGGACATCAATGGGGGTGTTCATGCTGTAGCCTTTGCTTAATATGCCTTCATGCCAGCGGGGTCCCGTGATGGGAAATTGTAGGTAGAGGACTTTGCCGCCTTTTTTGATGAAAGCGGTTAATTGCTCGTTTAATGCTTCTTGGCTTTTGGCTTTTCGCATTTTGGTGGCGACCAGAACGGGGGTTTTGCGGTTGGTTTTGCTGGTAAAGGGTTCATGCTCAATTTCATATTCTTCCATGTAGCGTTTGAGGGCGCCTGTTTTGTCAATAATGGCAATTTTGCCGAGCTGCGCTTTTTTGAGGGGGGGGAAGACGGCGAAATCATAGCTGTTTTGGGCGATGATTTTGCCGCGCTTGCCGATAAGCTTGGCTTCTATTTTATATTCGCCGTTCCAGTTTTTGGTTCGCACATTCTCATCCATAAGGGCGTTGACATAGCGGGTGAGCTTGACGGATTTATCTTTTTTCCAGACCTTTTTGCCATTGGGGGCGATGATGGCAATTTGTAGCTTGCCTTTAATGTCGTCCAAATCATTTATGCCTTGCACGGTAAAGCGCATTTTGGCGCCTTGATATATATTGCGCCCCCAGCTTCTTATGGTCAAAATGCGAGGCGCATTGGCGGCTTTGGTGCGCTCATAGACCTCTTTTTTTGGCTCGCGCCATAGGTCAAGAAGTCCCGCTCCCATAATCCAGTCGCCCCCTGTCAGGGCATGGACGCAATAGCCTGTTACCCGCTTATTGGCGCGCGCCGCCTCTATCATGCGGGCATTGGCTAGACCGTGAATATGTTGTTGTTCCAGATAGAAGGCTTGGGGGGTTTCGTAGATATCGGAAAGCTCGTTTTTGAGGAGGGTGGTCAGACCGTCTTCCAGTTTTTTGTGGTAGCGGGTTGGGGGGACGATGGGGTTCCCTTCCTGCTCAAAGCGGCGGTTGACCACGCTGAAGTCGGGATAGCTGCCATAGCCTAGCTCGGAGATGAAGGAGGTGATGTCGTTTTTGACGTTGCGCCCAATGGGTTTTGGTTGGATGCCTTTTTTCTTGCGCTCTTTATCGCTATAGGCGACGCCGAGAAATTTGTCATACCAGAGATTGGTCATGGCGGGTCCGGGATAGGTGTGGACGTCGTTGAAATATTGGAAGTCGCGGGAATAGGGGAGGTATACCTTGGCACCATACGCCCAGCCGCCGCTCTCATCCAATATGAGGCGCGAGGGGTCAAGGTCGCGGGCTTGCATGGCGGTTTCTGCCATCATTTGTTTGAGGACGGGGCGGCGGAGCTCATTATATAGCTCCCACATTACGATGGAGGCGCGGTTTCGGTCGCGCTTTATGGTTTTGCCGATTTCATTGATTACGCGCCCGGGGAGGTCGGGGGTGTTTACCGGTAAGTCCATACATTCTAGGGCGGGAGAGCCGATAATCATGATGCCCATCTCGTCTGCCAAGTCTAGCCATTCGGGGGGTGGGGGGCGGCGCCAGGGGCGTATCATGTTGAAGCCTGCTTCTTTGGTGAGCCGTATCTCTTGGCGGGCGAGATCCATATCTACGGCACTGGCTAGACCTACGGGGTAGACGCCTTCTAGGAATACGGCTTTGACGTAAATCTCCTTGCCATTTAGGTAGAAGCGTTTGTCTTTAATGGTGAACTCTCTCATGCCGAAGCGGGTTTTGACGCTGTCGCTCATCGCTCCCTTATCGGTGAGCTTTGCCTCTAGGCTGTAGAGGTGGGGGGTGTCGGGCGACCAATATTTGGCGTTGGGAACTTTTAGCTCCCCTGACCATGTGTTGATGCCGGGCTGTAGTTTTATTTTGAACTTTTTATCGTTTATGGTTTTGCCGCTGGCAATATCGCGGATGATGAGGTGTAGCTCATCCTTGCTGTAGAACTCGTCATAATTGAGAAGCTCTAAGGTTATCTTTGCTTTATTCTTGTCAATATTTGGCTCAATGAAGACATCGTCAATATAGTTTTTATGCGATGAGATGAGGCGCACGCTTTGCCAGATGCCGCCCGATATGGCGCCGCGCCATTGGGGGGTTTCCATCGCTCCCATGCCGTCAATGACTTTGTCTGTGTCTAGCAGGATGGGTCCTAATACGCGCAAAGTTATGATGTTTTCTTTGCCGTAATGGAGGAGGGTATCTACCCGAAAGCGGAAGGGGGTGAAGCCGCCTTCATGAACGCCTACGACCTCGTCATTGACATAGACCTCAGCGCGGTAATTGACGGCGTCAAAGGCGAGGTGGACAATGCTGCCGTCCCAATCTTTGGGGGCGTCAAAGCTTTTGCGGTAAATGGCGACGCCCTCATAGTCTTTTTCAATGCGCTCCCAGACGCTGGGGACTTCTATATTGCGGATATCCTCATGGTTGAGGAAGGGCTTGTTCTTGAAGAGTTTTTGTTGTTTGCCTTTATTTTCATGGTCAAAAATAATTTGCCATGTGCCATCAAGCGAGAGGATGTTGCTGTGGTGTTGGCTGGTTGCGCTTGCTCCATTGGCGGCGAAGAGGAGGGTGAGGGCGAAAAGGCATTGTAGAAAAAGTCTCATTATTCATCTCCCATAAAGATAGATATGCGTTTCAGGGTTAAATATTCTTCCAGGCTGTAATGGGAGCAATCCTTGCCGATGCCGCTTTGCTTCAGCCCGCCATGGGGGAGGGTGAGGTCATAATGGACGCGGTTTATGCAGACGCTGCCTGCTTGTATTTTTTCTGCCGCTTTGAGGGCGCGGGTGAGGTTTTCGGTATAGGCATAGGCGGCAAGCCCTAAATCGGTGTCATTGGCGAGCGCAATCTCGTCATCCTTGTCGCTAAAGGGGAGGACGGGGAGGACGGGTCCGAATATCTCGTCGCAGGAGAGGGGCATTTTTCTGTCAACATCGCATAATATGGTTGGCTCCATGAAATAGCCTTTGCGCTCTGCTGCTTTGCCGCCGCAGATGAGCTTTGCGCCTTTTTCTTGGGCTTTTTTGACCATTTCTAGGACTCTTTTTCTGTCTTTGTCGCTTATCATGGGTCCCATAAGCTGTCCTTTGTCGTGACCGGAACCGAGCACGAAATTGGCGGCTTGCTTTTTGGCTTCTGCTAAAAACTCTTCATAGATGCGCTCATGGACAAAGCAGCGGTTGGGGGAAACGCAGACTTGCCCTGCATTGGCAAACTTTAAGCCGACAATATCGGCGGCGGCTTTTTTGATGTCGGCATCATCATAGACGATGACGGGGGCATTGCCGCCAAGCTCCACCGAATAATGTTTGATGTTGGTGCTTGCGGTGTGCATCGCTCCCACGCCCGCTTTGGTGGAGCCTATCATGGTGAACATGGCGGTTTTATGGCTCGTGAGCAGTGGCTCGGTGATGCTGTAATCATTGCCAGTAATCATATTGATAACGCCCGCAGGAATGCCTGCTTCTAGGGAAAGCTCGGCGCATTTAAGGCTGGCGAGGGGGGTTAGTTGCGAGGGCTTGATAATCGCCGTGCATCCTGCCGCTAGAACGGGTCCGAGCTTATAGCCGAGATTGAGGAGGGGGAAGTTCCATGCCAGATAGCCCACGACGACGCCCAAAGGCTGGCGGAGCATGTAGTTTAGGAACTTGCCATTGGCGTCTCTGATGATGGGCTGGTCAAGGCGGGCTGCCTCCTCCAGAAAAAAGCGGAGGCAATCAACTAACATGCCGAAATCATATTGGGCGTTATCAAGGGGTTTGCCAGTTTCGGATATTAGGAGGTCAATTATCTCGGTGCTGTTTTTTTCTAGAAGGGCGGCATAGTTTAGGATTGGCTCTCTTCTTTCTGCCAAACTCATTGCGCTCCATTTTTTGAAGGCGGCTTGGGCGCTGTTTAGGCAGTCTTGGATGTTTTCGGGGCTTACTTCGGGGACGTGGGCAATTGCTTCGCCGGTGGCGGGGTTGTCTATGGGGAAGCTTCCTTTGCCCTTTTCTTTTTTGCCGTTAATCAGCATGCTATAGTGCGGTAGCGTCATTATTTTGTTTCCGTTTTTTCTATGGTGAGCTTTTTTATGCCCCCCTCATCTATTTCTATGCCAAGCCCAGCATTGGTGGGTATGGTAGCACCTTTGGGGCTTATTTCCATATCCTTTTTATAGGCGATGTCGTGGAGGGGGTTGGGGCTGGCATCATATTCCAGCAAGAGGGGTTGGGGTTCATATCTGCCCGGCTCGCTATGGGAGGTGGCGAGGAAATGGGTGGCGGCGGCGAGGTTGAGATGGCTGCCCCAGATGTGGGGTATCACCTGCTTGCCATGAGCGGAGGCGAGGCTTCTTATTTTCAGTGCCTCGCTTATGCCGCCACAATAGGCGATATCGGGCTGGAGGATGTCGGTGCCTTCTGCCGCTAGCATATCGCGAAAGCCGTAGCGGGTTTGTTCGCACTCGCCGCCAGCTATGGCGATGTCTAGGCGGGTGTGTAATTGGCGGTATAAATGGCTGGCTTCGGGGGAGAGGGGCTCTTCAAACCAGTGGTAATCGTGCTCCTCTAGCACTCTGCCGATGCGGGTGGCTTCGGCTAAGTCATAGGCGTGGTTGCTGTCTGCCATGAGGGTTGTTTTGGGGAGGGCTTTTCTGACGGCTTTGATGAGCTTTTCGTCAAAGCTGGGGTTTTTGCCGATTTTAATTTTGAGGGCTTGGTAGCCTTTGGCGGCGTGGGCTTGGGCTTCGGCGGTGAGGGTTTTGAGGAGTTTGTCTTCGGGGATATCTTGGAAATACATGCCTGTTATGTAGCAGGGGATGGTTTTGCGGGTGGTGCCACCCATGAGGGTGCTGACACTTATGCCCAGCGCCTTGCCTTTTAAGTCCCATAGTGCCATATCCAGCCCTGATATCGCCGCCATCATTACGCCTTTGCGGGCGAAGTCTAGCGAGGAGTGCCACATTTTGTGCCATAGCATTTCAGGGGAGAGGGGGTCTTCGCCTATCAAGAGGGGGGCGTAGAAGGAGGAGATTGCTTTTTGGGTGATGGGTGCCATGCCATAGGACTCGCCCCAGCCTGATATGCCCTCATCGCTGATAATCTCCACTAAGAGGAAATTGCGATGCTTGTAAAAACTTTGCGAAAAGCCAAGCGGGGGGGAAATATCACATTGGAGATAATGCGTGCGGATGGACGCTATTTTCATGAGGCTCTCCCCATAGTTCTAAATGCTATTGGAATAGCCCAAAATACATATTGCAAATATCAATATGGCTATTCCGACAATCATAAGCTTGAAGGGTTGGGGGGCACCTTTCCACTCGCCGGTGCGGATGCCAAGCGCCGTGCTGATGATAAGGGCAAGCCCCAGCAGAATAGGCCAGCCTATGATGGGTCCCATTGTACCCATAAGGGCGGCACCTTGTCCGTAAACGCCAAGAGCGGCAAACCATAGCAAGCCTGCTATCACTGCCCATTTATAGGCGTTTTGGCTTGCTGGCACTTTGAAACTGCTCCAGCTTTTATTTTTAAATAGCAGGAATAGGGCATAGCCCGCATTCATAATATAGGCGCCTATCAGCACCACTACCCAGCGGGCAAGAGCACCATTTCTGACCTCAGCGCCCATGTCTTCTGCCATCTCGCCGACAGCGAGCGTGTTGGAAAAGCCGACATTTAACAGCGAGGATAGCACGCCGCAGGCAATGGCGATACATAGCCCGATGCGAAACATTTTGCCCGTTTGGATGCCCGCAATCTTTTTGCCAGCCTGCGCCAGAACCTTGTCGCGCTTAATGCCTGCGCTTGCGACAATTGCCACGGCTATCAGCATAAGGATAATCCCTGTAATGATAATGGGTGCCGCCGGATTGGAGCTGACATCGCCTAGCTGGAAGAGCGGGATAAGGCTTCCCATCATCGCTGCAAGCCCCATGACAATGCCATAGGTTAGCGCCATGCCGATATAGGGCACGCTCAAGCCGAACATGATGCCGCCTATGCCCCATAAAAATCCGTAAAACATGCCGCCTCTGACCGCATCGGACGGGCTATTGGCAATGGTGGCAAATAAGTCTGGAACGACCAATAATGCCCAGATAAGGGGGAAAAGCACCATTGCAATCGTCACGTGAACCAGCCACCACGCCTCCCATGCTAAGGGCTTGGTGTATTTCATGCCCAAGCCGAATGTGCCTTGAAATATGCTCGCTATCACGACCAATAAGAGGGGGAAAATTATCTCTGCCATTTGTTTGCTCCTTGCTTAAAAATCAACAATCTGTTCGTCTGTTGTCACCGATTGAATATAGGCGACAACTTCATCATGTTCGGGATAGTGACAATATTTTTTGAAATCTTCTTCATTTTCAAAAACCGATATCAGTCCGACATCGTAAAAACTTGCGCCGTAATTTCCAATATTAATGCCGACATCATAGCGCTTCGCCTCTTTGATGATGGCGGGCAGGGCGTCCAGACGGCGCTTGACCTCTTGGGCAAGCTCCGCACGGTTTTTGCCGTCGGCTTGGTCTTTTAGCTTCCATAAAACTAAATGTGTATACATGGCTCCCCCCATATTGATTACGGCTTTCATTTTACATAACTATAATCTTCTTGCAAGGGGGGTTTGGGGAGAATATCCTAGTGGCAAATGAGGTGGAATATTCTGAAAATATCGCTTTTGCTGGTGGTGCTTTTTTATGGGGCGCCGCTTCCTGCTAAGGAGCAGGCGCTTTTGGGGGGCGTTTCGGGGATTTATGTGCCTAGTGCTGAGGGTGCGCCACCGCTTCATTGGAGGGCGGAATGGGTTTGGGATAAAGGGAAGAAAACCAGGCTTGCGCTTTTTCGTAAAGGGTTTGTGCTGGCGAAAAAGCCGAAACATGCCATATTGCATATTACCGCTTCCAGTCAGTATAAGCTCTATATTAATGGGGAATATATCCGAAAGGGTCCGGCACGCTCGGCACCGCACCATCAGAGCTTTGATAATTTTAATATTGCGCCGCTTTTGAAGCGGGGGGAAAATGTGATTGCGGTGGAGGTGCATTTTCGCCCTGAGGTGGTGTCTTATCAATTTCCTGCGCGGGCGGGGTTGATTGCTCAGCTTCATCTGCCGAGCTTTCGTATTCATAGTGATAAAAGTTGGAAGGTGTTGGCGGCACCGCATTGGGATATGCGCTCGCCGAAAATGGCGCGCTTTCATCAGCAGGTTGCTGACCGTGTGGATATGGGGCGGTTTCCGCATGGCTGGCAGAGTATTGGCTTTGATGATGGTGCGTGGGAGGGGGCGGTGCCGCTTTTGAGGAATGCGGGGTGGCCAAGCGCGCAGAAAAATGCGAGGGCGGTGAGCTTGACTCCGCCATGGACGGCGCTTATTCCGCGTTCCTATCCTTATCTGGAGGAGAGGGATAAGAGGGCTGAGGGGCTTATTGCGGGGTATGAGATTGGGGAGTATTTTCTTCCCTTTCCGAGAAATCATGCACGGGATGTGTTGAGGCTGAGGCGGGAGATTGCGCCTGCTTTGGGGAAGCAATTGCGTTCTTATAAGCGGGGTTCGGCACCGCTTACCTTGCCAGAAAATAGCGAGGGGAAATTGTGGTTATTGGTGTTTGATATGGGGCGGGTTGTTAATGGCATGCCGTTTTTTGATATGGAGGGCAGGGGCGGGGTGAAGGCGGAGATTGTCGCTATGCCGTTTATGGTGGAGGATAGGCTCTCTTATCATATGGTTGATTCTGATTTTTTGGATGCGGTTACTTTATCGGGGAAGCGGGATATTTGGCAGGCGCAATATTTTAAGCCGACGCGGTTTCTGGCGATGATTGTGAAAAGTGGGGGCAAGCCGACTGCGCTTCGCCATTTTGGGGTGCGGGAGCTTGCTTATCCTTTTCGCTTGAGGGGGGGGATGGAAAGCAGGACGGAGGGGTTTATTGCTGATTATATGGCGGCGAGCGCGGCGACGATTAAGGCGGCGACGACGGATGCGTTTACTGATAATTATCGGGAAAGGCGGCAATATGCACAGACGGGATATTATGCCGCACTTGGCAATTATTATCTTTTTGCGGATAGCTATTTGCAGCGGCGTTATTTGGTGCAGACGGCTCAAGAGCAGAAGCCTAATGGTATCATGCCCGCCTATGCGCCGCTTATGACGAATGATTATATGGTTATTTTGGACTCTAATCTTTTGTGGATCCGAAGTCTGAAAAATCATCTTTTGTATTCGGGGGATTATGATACGGTGCGGGCGCTTTTGCCTGCGGCTAAGAAGATGATGGCGTTGATTGAAAGTTTTACGCTGCCGCATGGGCTTATTAATAATCCGCCTTTTGCGTATTGGTTGGATCATGCGTTGAACGATAGGCGGGGCATGAACCTTGCTTTGAATGGGCATTATATTGGGGCGTTGGAGGATTATGCGGATATTCTTGACTGGCTTGGTGAGGGTGGTGGTGAGCGATATCGGGCGCAGGCGGAAAAGATAAGGGGGTTTATTCGCCAGAAGTTTTGGAATGAGGAGCGGGGGCTTTTTGTGGATGCGGTGATTGATGGGGGGCAATCTGAGCGGGTTAGTGAGCATGGTAATGCGATGGCGTTGGCGATGAAGATTGCCAGTGAGCGGCAGGGGGAGCGGGTTGTTGAAACGCTGCTTATGGATGATGAGCATGATTATATTTTTCGCTCCAATGGGATGGTGATGGTGACGCCTGCGATGTCGTATTTTCTCCATAAGGGGATTGCGGAATATGGGGATATTGACGGCTCTTTGGGGCTTTTTCGCAGGCGGTTTGATAAGATGCTGGCGCCTGATACGAACGGCACGCTTTGGGAGGAGTGGTGGCGTGATGCGACGGGGCGTACGGGGAAGCTGTTGCGAAATGGTAGGACGCGCTCCGATGCACAGACGGAAAGTGCGTTTCCGCCGGCTTTATTTGCGGAATATTTGCTGGGGGTGCGCCCTTTGACTCCGTCTATGGCGGATATTCAGATTCGGAAAATGCCCCATAGCATTGCTCATTTGCGCGGCGAGGTTCCTACTCCTTTTGGGGTTTTGGAGGTGGAGTGGAAGGGGCGGGCGTTATCGCTATCCGTGCCGCAAGGGGTGCGGGTGCATATTGAGAAGCGGGGCGAGCCTGTGGAGCTTGGGGCGGGGCGGCATAAAGTGCGCTTCTAGGGCTTATTGCTTGGGAAGTGGCACGCCGATTAGTTTGACCATTTGCTTTTTTAGTTTGTTTTTTTGGCGGGTGTATTTTTTGTCTTGGGCGAGATTGTGCCATTCATAGGGGTCGGTGCGGTTGTGGTAAAGCTCTTCCTGTCCGTCTTTATACCGAATATAGCGCCAGTTTTTTGTGCGATAGGAATAGGTTTGTTGCCAGACATAGGAGAGGGGTAAGTCTTTGATGATTTTTACATGCCAGAGGGCGTGGGGGTTTGTGGTCAGCGCAAGCCCTTTTATGGGTTTGTCAATGCCCGCCCCCATGACGGTGAGCGCACCTTTTGCTCCTTTCCATCTATCCCAAAGGGAGGGGGTGAGGAGGGGGACGAGGCTGGCACCGCCTATAGTGGCGGCTTTTTTGTCCATTTTATAGCTGCCTTTTAGCTCGGCAAGCTCCCAAATGGTGGGGAAAATATCTATGAGGGAGACGGGGTTTTCTATCTTCATGCCGGGCTTGGTGAGGTGGGGGGCGGTGATGAGGAGGGGTATCCTTGTGCTTTCTTCCCATGGGGAGTTTTTATATAAATAGTTTTTTTCGCCAAATTGCCAGCCATGGTCGCTGGTGAAAATTATGATGGTGTTGTCTTTGAGGGGTGTGTTTTCAAGGGCGTCTAGCACGATGCCAAGCTGCTCATCCATGAAGGCGATGCAGGCGAGATAGGCTTGTACGACTTTTTTTAAGCCTTCCTCGTCGTCCTCATAGCTATCCATGAGGGCTTGGTAGTAATGCAGTCCCATTTGCGTCATGGGGTAGTTGTCGGTGAAGGCGGTATCATTGCTGTCGTTTTTTTTAATTTTCGGAAGCTCAATCTCGTCCAGCGGGAACATGTCAAAAAAGCGTTTGGGGGCATAAAGGGGGGTGTGGGGGCGGACAAAGCCTATACCCATGAAGAAGGGGTGGTTGCTTTTGTTTTGGGCAAGCTCTGTGAGTTTCTTTTTTGCCCAGACGGCGTGTTGTTCATCGGGGAGTAAATCTCGGTCGGTTTCGCTGACATAGCGGAAGCTACCTATGGGGTAGCCCCAGCCGGGTTTGTGTTTGGTTTTGCGCCCCTTTGGAAATTGTGGCACATCGCTTAAGGGTGCGAAGCTGCCGTCAACGATATTAATGGAGCGGAAGGGCTCGGGAACATTGGGGTGGGGGGTGATGCGGTTTCCGTTAAAGGCGTGGGGTCCGTAATTAATGCGCTCGGTGACGCCCCATTCATGCCAGAGCTTGCGGATATTATTATGGAGGATTTTGCCGGTGCCATAAAGCTTATAGCCGTTTTCGCTCAATAGTTCTAAGAAGGTTTTATTGTGTTTGAGAACATATTGCTCTCTTAGTTTTGTCCAGCCGAAATCGCGCGAGCTGTGGGGGTATATGCCTGTGAAGAGGCTGCTTCGGGAGGGGGCGCAGACGGGGACATTGGTGTGGGCGTTGGTGAACTGGGCGCCCATTTTTGCGAGGCGGTCTATATTGGGGGTGTGGGCTTGGGGGTGTCCGCCAAAGCTGCCGAGATAATCGTTTAAATCATCAACGATGATGAAGAGGATATTGGGGCGTTTTTCGGCGGTTGCGGCTAGGGGCAATAGGCATATTGTCAGTATAAGAAGTAGGGGGCGCATTTTTTCCTCTAAAAGCGTTGCACGATGGATATGGTGTAGCGCGCGCCGCTTTGGGCTAGGTAGTTTTGTAATTGCTCATATTTCATATAGCGCACGGTGCGGGAGCGGTTGATATTGACGCCGGAAATGTTCAATTTCAAATTGGGATTAAAGCGGTAATTTATGCTGATGTCTAGCTGGGCGCGCCCTTTTTCCCATTCGGGGAGGCGTTCGGCTCTGCCGAAGCCGAGCGCAACGGAGCTGCGGCGGACGAAGTCATCGCGCCAATTATAGGCGAGGCGGATGCTGAGCTTGCCGTCATCGTAGAAGATGCTGGCATTATAGCTGTTTTCGGAAAGGCGCACCCGCGGGATGGGGTCGCCTTCTTGGTCAAATAAATCGGTGTCCTCGTCGCTAAAGGTGTAGTTGAAGCCGAAGCCAATATTGCCCCATACGCCTTTGCCTTGCATTACGTGTTGGAGGGCAAGCTCTATGCCTTGAATCTCGGTGCCCTCTTTATTTATCTGGCTGTTCACTCTGAAGGGCACGCCGCCAATAAGCTCCGTGCGCTGATTGGTCTTAAAGGTGATGGTCGAGTCTATGTTTTTGTGGAAAACGGCAAGGGCGAAAAGCGAGTTTTTGCGGTAATAATATTCATAGGAGAGGTCTATATTATTGGAGCGCACCGGGCGCAGGCTGGGATTGCCTATGGTGGCGGTGAGATTGGTATAGTCAATATTGCTGATAGTGGGGGAGAGCGCACCGACAGCCGGACGGTTGAGGGAGCGCGAAATGCCAAGCCGCAATATCATGTTTTTGCTTAGCCATAAATTGGCGTTGAGGCTGGGGAGGAAGTCCTCTTTGCGCCCCGTAAAGCTCTGCTCAACATGCCCGCCTTGCTCTAGGGGGGCAAAGCCTTTGGAATTGACCTCGGCATAGACATAGCGGACGCCCATATTGCCGAAAAGGCGTTTTCCGAAAATCTGGCGGTTGAAATCGGCTTGCAGATAGGCGTTGTAAATATCTTCGGTTATCTCGTAAAACTCGCGGCGTTCTTCGTAAATGCCGATGCCGTCCGCCCCTTTATGGCGGATGTCATAGAGGTTGAAAAAGTCGGTATAGTAGCCCATGCCGCAGGAGGTTCTTGGCCAGCTGAGGGGGAAGTTTCCGGATAGCCCCTTAAATTGGGTGTGGGCGGTGGCGATGCAGTCGCGTAATAATTGCTCGGCAATGGCGGCTCTTTTGGCGGCACTTGGGGGGGGTAGGATGTAATTGCCTTCGCCGTCTCTGGGATAGGTGGCGAGGAAGGTGCCGTCGGATAAATATTCATCGGAGAAATTGTCCTCCTCATCTATGGTGCCCTCAGCGTCATAATTGCTTGCGGGATTGACGCGGATGTCGCGGATATAGACTCTTTTGACGCGCCCATCGCCGTCTTCGTCAAGATATAAGTCTTTGATGAAGGCTAGGCGGGTATTATAGGCTTCTAATGCGGTGAGGTAGGTTTGATAGGCAGCTAAGTCGCTGTCATATTGGGTTTGGGCTGCTTCATAATCGGCATCGCTGCTGAAATCGGCGCGGTTGGGTTGGGTTGGCTCGCTGACCTCTGCGGGTAGGACTAGGCTGCTGCCAATGCCTTGATTGGAGTCAGACCAAGCACGGCGGTAGAAATTGCGTTGGGCTTGGCGCACGCCAAAGGAAATATTGCGGAAAAAATTAAAGCCGCTTTTGGGGCGATATTTTACATCCAATCTATTGGAGAGGGTTTCGTTTATTCGGTCGGTTGCTTGGCGTTTTAATTGCAGATAGGCGAGGCGGGGATAGGTTAAGTCGCGCGGGTCAAATGCCATGCTGTTTAAGCCGCTTGCCCCTTTTGCGGTTTCCACTTGGGGGGCACCCGGCCATTGTTCGCCGCTGGGGACGAAATAGGGGGAGGGGCGGTATAGTAAATCTACGAGGTCTACGCCGCGCCTATCATAGCTTAATACGCCTAGATCATCGCTATCGCCCGCAAACTCGCCATCGCGGTCAAAGTCGTGCGACATGGTCATGGCTACTTGGTTATTGACGCTGACACCCCTGCCGTAATTGAACTGGTAGAAAAGCTTGAGGCGTTCCAGCGCCTGCCAGTCGCCGCCAAAGGTGATGTTGTCGGTGCGGCGGTTTGTTTCTTGGAGGCTTGGCGCACCTCCAAAAACGACATTGGTGCCGATAATGGTGGCGGCGTTTAGGAGATAGGTTTGTCCAAGCCGCTCTGTGTCGGCGAGCGGGGCGATGTGATAGGGGTAGTAGTAATCCTCGCCGCTATCGGGGTGGTTGATGAGGGGAAGGGCTAGCTCGCGCTCAATGGTTACGGCAAATTGGGAGCCCCATCGGTCTTGCTCGGCTCTTATCATGGTGTAATCCATAAATAGGTTGAGGCTCTGGGTGGGTTGCCATTGCAGCGAGCTATTGAGGGAGTAATTGGTGGTTTCGCTATAGCGGGAGCGGGAGGTGAAGCCGCCGGGGGCATACCAGATGTCTTTATTATTGAGGGCGCCATCGCCATTGGGGTCAAAGGTACCTTGTGCTTTTAGGGCAATGCCGTTTGGGACTTTGGGGTCGGTTACTTCGGGGTAGAACTCCCCTAAGGTGGCGGCGTTGGGGAGCGGTCCTGTGTCTAGCTGCCATTTTGCCCAGCGGGCGGTGAAGTAATCGGGAAGCGTCTTATAGTCGCCTTGCTGGGAGGGGTTGGCGTCCAGGTAATGGTTGAGGTTCTTTTTTTTATTGCCCTTGACGGTGGTGTTGGCGCCCCAAAGGTGGACTTTGCCTGCTGGGTTTGGTCCATAGGCGGCGCCATTGGGGGTGCTAAGCCCATTATAGCGATACCAGCTTGCTGGCGCCGAGCCGAAATCGCCGCCGCCGAAGCTGTCTGAGCGGGTGATGATGAACTTGCGGCTGAGATTGAGCAGGAAGCCGATATCGCCTATTTTGGTGTCGCGGAAATTGCGTAAGGTGAGGAGGTTGATGTCGGGGAAATTGGCGGCGGGGTGCTTGTTTTCTGGCTCGGTAATGTCGGAATAGCGACCCTTTATGGTGATGCTGCCAAGTTTGTCATTATTTACCTGCAAAGGGCGGCGGGTTTTGAGATTAACGGTGCCGCCGAGCGAGCCTTCTATTTGGCTGGCGGAGGGGGTTTTTAATACTTCAATGCCTGAGAAAAGCTCGGAGGGGATATCGTTGAAGTTAATGCTTCTATTGGCGACGGTGCCGATGAACTCTTGTCCGTTAATTTGGACATTATTATCGGATATGCCTCGTATCTGGATGGTCTCGCCTTCGCCTTCGGAATTGCGGGACATTTGGATGCCTGTTACTCTTTGCAAGGCTTCGGCGATGTTTTCATCGGGTAGCTGCCCGATATCTTCGGCGGTGATGACGTCTTGTATGCCCTCGGCATTGCGCTTGGCGTCTAGGCTTTTTTCAATGGAGGAGCGGACACCAATGACGATAATCTCTTCAAGCTCATATTCTTCTTGTGCCATTGCGGGGGCAATGCTTGTGAGCAGGAATAGTGCTATTGCTAAATGTTTCCCCATGCCTTCCCTTTATTTGTTGCCAGAATCCCCTAAAAGCCCCCTTAGAAGCGTTGGATTAGTGATATGGTGTAGCGGGCGCCGCTTTGGGCTAGGTAGTTTTGTAATTGTTTGTATTTCATGTAGCGGATTGTGCGGGAGCGGTTGATGTTCACGCCAGAAAGGTTGAGCTTGAGGCTGGGGTTGAAATTGTAATTGATGCTGATGTCTAGCTGACCGCGGGCTTCTTCCCATTCGGGCAGGCGCTCAGTGCGTCCAAAGCCAAGTGCGACATTGGTGCGGCGGACGAAGTCATCGCGCCAATTATAGGCGAGGCGGACGCTGAACTTGCCGTCATCATAAAAGACGGAGAGATTGTAGCTGTGCTTGGAGAGGCGAACTCTGGGTATGGGGTCGCCTTCTTGGTCAAAAAGCTCGGTATCCTCATCGGTATAGGTGTAATTGGCGCCAAAGCCGACATTGCCCCAAAAGCCGTCTGCTTTCATGACGTGTTGGAGGGATATTTCTACGCCTTGAATCTCGGTGCCTTTTTGATTGCTGTAGCTATTGACGGTGAACTCCTCGCCGCTGATAATCTCGGTACGCTGGGCGTTTTCAAAGGCAATGGTCGAGTCTATGTTTTTGTGGAAAAGGGCGAGGGCAAAAAGGGCATCTTTGCGGTAATACCACTCATAGGATAAATCAAAGCTATTGGAGTGGATGGGGTCAATGCCGGGATTGCCAACGGTGGCGGTGTTTTGGGTATAATTGATGTTATTAATCGCAGGCGATATGGCAAAAATGCCGGGACGGGTTAGGGAGCGGTATAGCCCAAGTCGCAAAATCATGTCTTTATTGAGCCATAAATTGGCGTTGAGGCTGGGGAGGAAGTCTTCGGTTGTTCCCTCAAAGGTTTGGGCGGCATAGGTGGTGCCATCCTCTTGCAGGACAAAGCCTGTGGAGCTTACCTCCGTCTGGGCATAGCGTATTCCGATATTGCCGAAAAGGCGTTTTCCTAAAATCTCGCGGTTGAAATTGCCTTGTAGATAGAGGTTATAGGTGTCCTCCGTAATGTCGTAATAGGAGCTTTGCTGTTCATAAATGCCGGTGCCGTCGGGGTTTAAGGCACGCATATCATAGAGGTTGAAATAGCTTTCAAAAAACTCGGCATTGCAGGTGGTGCGGGGCCAGCTGAGGGGGTAATTGCCGGATAGCCCTGTGAATTGTACGCCCGCTCTGCTAAAGCAATTATCCATTAAATCTTGGGCTATTTTTTGGGCTTCGGCATAGGTGTCGCGCCTTATGGAAGGGTCCATGCCACCTGGGTCTCTTTGCCAGCCTTGGGTTGCGCCTTGAAAGAAATATTTGGCGGCATTGGCGGCGGGGTTGACACGGACATCATGGAGATAGACATTTTTTACCTTGCCATTTTCATCGGGGGTATAGTTAGCCGCATTGCCGTTAAAGTTATTATTGACGTTGCTATAGCTTTTGCGGTTAAAGGTGCGCTGTCCATAGCGTATGCCTGACATGACTTTTTTGAACCAGCCAAGCCCATTATCGGGGGTATAATCCACGTCAATCTGTGCCGAGCTTGCCCCGTTAATCGTATCATTGGAAACGCGCTGTAATTGATAATAGGCAAGGCGCTCATAGCTGGTATCGTTAATATCCACCTGCACCAAAGCATCTCGCCCAAGAGTGGTGGTGTTGATGCCCCCTAGCCAAAATTGTCCGGGAACAGAATAGGGAGATTCATAATAGGTCAGATTGACAAGGTCTACATTGCGGAGGTCAAAGCTTACAATCGCTACATTATCCCAGCTGGTAAGCTTCCCATCCCTATTCATATCATGGCTCATATTAAGCTGGGTTTGGTTATTGATGGTTTTGCCGCTTGCCTCATTTGCCTGAAACTTCACTTTTAGCTTTTCGCTAACCTGCCAATCGCCGCCAATGGTGAACTTTCTGGTGGTGCGGTCTTGGTTTTGGGCAGAGGGCGCACCGCCAAAGCGGACATTGGCACCTATCATGGTGAGGTGGGTGAGGTAATAGACGTCGCCAAACTCTTTGGTATTGCCCAGGCGCTCAAAGCCGAGAGGGTAGGTATAATCCTCGCACCCTGCTTGTGAGGCGGGACAGCCTGCATTGGGCGGGTTATAGGTGAGCGGTATCACATTGGATCTGGGCATGGTTGTCTGTAATTGCGAGCCATAGCGGTCTTGGTCTGTATCGGTGAAAACATAATCGGCAAAAAAGTTCAGGCTATAGCTTGGCTGCCATTGCAGGGACATGTTCACGGAGTTATTGACCGTCTCGCTATAGCGGGAGCGGGCGGTGAAATGGGCGGGGGCATAATAGACATCTTTGGCGTCCCTTGTGCCGTCGCCATTGGGGTCTAGGAGGCTAACCTTGGATGAGTTCCATGCCATAGTTGCTCTATTAAGGGCGCCAGGCGAGGGGGATAGGGCTTGGTCGCCGTGATAACGTGCCCATACTGCCGGGGCGGAGCCATAATCGCCGCCGCCGAAATCGTCAGCGCGCGTTATGATGAGCTTTCTGCCGACATTTACCAAAATGCCGATATCGCCTATTTTGGTATCGCGGAAATTGCGCGCTCCGAAAACATTAATGTCGGGGACGTGGTCAAGGGGGTGCTGGTTTTCATTTTTGGTGATGTCGGCATATTTGCCCTTCACATTGACACTGCCAAGACTATCGCGCTGAATTTCAAGGGGGCGGCGGGTTTTGAAATTGACACTGCCGCCAAGTGAGCCTTCGGTCATGCTGGCGGAGGGGGTTTTTAATACTTCAATGCCTGAGAAAAGCTCGGAGGGGATGTCGCGGAAGTTGACGCTTCTATCGCCCACGCCGCCGACAAAATCTTGTCCGTTAATTTGGACATTATTATCGGATATGCCTCTTATTTGGATGGTGGAGCCTTCGCCCTCTGCGGTTCTTGCCATTTGGATGCCGGTTACTCGCTGGAGGGCTTCGGCGATGTTTTCGTCAGGCAATTGCCCGATGTCTTCGGCGGTGATGACGTCTTTTATGCCGTCGGCATTTCTTTTTTCGTCAATGCTTTTTTCAATGGAGGAGCGGACACCGATGACGACAATCTCCTCAATCTCGGTTTCTTCCTGTGCGGATAGCGGCAGGGCAAGAAATAGTGAAACTAGCAAGCCTATAAGAAGCCGCTTGCTTGTGTAAAAATCAGTAATCCCCTTATGCACCCAAATCTCCCCTTCTCCCTGTGAAGTATTTTCCCTATGTTTTTATAGCCTTAATCATAAGGGGTGTAAAGGGGGGGGCTGTAAAGGGGGGTATTACTCCCTAAAAGCGTTGGGTGAGCGAAATGGTATAGCGCGCACCGCTTTGGGCGAAATAGTTTTGCAAGGCTTCATATTTCAGATAGCGCACGGTTTGGGATTTATTGATGTTTACCGCAGAAAAGTTAAGCCTCAGGCTCGGATTGAAGTTGTAATTCATGCTCAAATCCAACTGACCGCGCGCTTTTTCAAATTCGGGCAGGCGCTCAGGGCGGTTAAAGCCTAATTGCACGGCATTGCGGCGGACAAAATCATCGCGCCAATTATAGGCAAGCCTTATGCTGAACTTGCCGTCATCATAAAAGGCGGTCAAATTATAGCTATGCGGGGATAGCCTTGTGCGGGGTATGGCGTCGCCTTCTTGGTCTAGTAAATTGGTATCCTCATCGGTGAAGGTATAGTTGAAGCCAAAGCCGACATTGCCCCAAAAGCCTTCGCTCTCCATTGTGTGCTGGAGGGCAAGCTCAAAGCCCTGTATCTGGGTGCCGGGCGCATTATAGGGGCTGTTGACGAGATATAGCCTGCCATCGTCAAAGATATCAAGGGGCTGAGAGCGGGAGCTTATGCTGGAGTCTATATCCTTGTAAAATAATGCCGCTGAGGCAAGTGAGTTTTTGCGGTAATACCATTCCAGCGAGAGGTCAAAGCTATCTGCCGTAATCGGCTCAAGCTCGGGATTGCCTGATCTGCCTGAGCCATAATAATCATCGCCGTCATCATCTATGGGGTTGCCGTCCATATCTAAGCCTTCCTCGCCTTCGGTCGTATCCTCTACAATGTTTAAGCCTAGAGAAAGTGCCTGCACGCTGGGGCGGGTCAGCGCACGATATATGCCCAAGCGTAGAACCAGCGTGTTGGTAATCCATAAATTGGCGTTGAGGCTGGGGAGGAAGTCTTCCGTGCGCCCCGTGCTGGTGACCAGTTCAAACTTGCTACCAATTTTGCGGTAGCCTGTCGATTCTACCTCCGTATAGGCATAGCGAATGCCCATATTGCCGAAAAACCTCATATCGGAAAAAATGTCTTTGTCAAAATCAGCCCGCAGATAGAAGTTTCTTGTCGCTTCGGAAACCTCATAGCGGGCAGTGGTTTCCTCATAAATGCCCGCACCCGTCAAAGGGTCTATGGCGCGGATGGGGTGCATGTTAAAGAGGTCGGTGTAATAATCTATGCTGCAAGTGGTGCGCGCCCATTCGCGGGGGAAGGTGCCGGTGACACCGTTAAAATTTACATAGGCTCTGCCAAAGCATTCCTCGCTTAGTTTTTTGGAAAGGGCATAGGCGTCCTCCATGCCGGTTTTAATCGTGCCGTCGGCATTTGTATATACGGCAGGATTTACATAAAGATGCTGTACGTCAAGGACGGTATAGGGTCCCCCATTTGGCGTGCCATAGGCGGTAATTGCATTGGTGGGACCGCCTGCGGGCTTGGGGGTGGAGTTGCCTTCATGCTGGTTGACATTGCGCCAGCTCCTGCGGGTGAAGTCCCTCTCCCCAAAGCGTATGCCTGATAGGAGCTTTGTGAAAAACTCCAAGCCACGCTCAAGTTTATATGTGCCGTCTATTTGGGCGGAGTTGGCGGTGTTATCCGTGTCGCTGTCTATGCGGTTTAATTGGCGATAATGGAGGCTCGGCTCGTCCAAGCCTACGGGATTGACCATGCGCAAGGTATCAAAGCTGGTTGCCGTAAAGCCGCCTGCTCCCGAGTGACCATTGACAAAGGGCGGGGCGAAAAGCTGGAAATTGGGTAAGTCGGTGACTGTCCAATCATAATAAATAATGTCACGATTATCGCCGCCTGTGCTTTTGCCCGCAGTGTTCGGATTATGCCTTTGCCAGTCATGCGACATGGTGAACTGGGTCTGGCTGTTATGGGTTTTGCCCCTGGAGGTGCTGGCTTCCAATTTTAGCAATAGCCGCTCATTTACCTGCCAGTCGCCGCCAATGGTTATTTTATCGGTATCGCGCACGACATGTTGGAGGGAGGGCGCACCGCCAAAGCGTAAGGTGCCGCCCGCAATTAATGCCTCAGAAAGATAATGCTGACCATTGGGGAGGATGTCAAAGCTCGTCAAGCCTGCTTGGGTGCCAAGAAGGAGGGGGCGGGTATTGTTTCTTTGAAGGGAGACGGAAAACTGAGAGCCCCATCTATCTTCTATGGTATTGGTGGTGGTGAAATCCAGAAAGAGGGTAAGGGCGTAATTGGGCTGCCATTGGGTGGAGATGTTCCATGAGCGGTTGACCGTCTCCCCATAGCGGGCATGGGCGATTAGGTTTGCCGGCGCATAGTAAATATCGTGCTGATTGGCGGTGCCATCGCCATTTAAGTCGGTGGTGGCAATGGTTTTATCCACCGTCCATGTGCCAAAATTAAAGGGAAAGCCGCCCGGAACGCCGCCTTGTCCTGGTGTGCCAAAGTTCAGCCTCGCCCATGCACCGGGTGCGGTGCTGTAATCGCCGCCGCCAAAGGCATCTGATTTGCTCAGGATAAGCTTGCGGCTGAAATTAACCAGAAAACCGATATCGCCTATGCCGATATCTCTGAAATTTCTGGAAAGAAAAATGTTGATATCCGGCACCCGAACAAAGAAATTATCATGCTCCTCTTTGGTGATGTCGGCATATTTGCCCTTTAGGGTGACGGAGCCGGTGCTATCCTTGCTTATTTCCAGAGGGCGGCGGGTCTTGAAATTGACGGTGCCGCCAAGCGAGCCTTCTATCCTGTCGGCGGAGGGCGTTTTCAAAACCTCAATGCCTGAGAAAAGCTCGGAGGGGATATCGCGGAAATTGACGCTTCTATCGCCCACGCCGCCGACAAAGGTTTGTCCGTTTATCTCAACATTATTATCGGATATGCCTCTTATTTGGATGGTGGAGCCTTCGCCCTCTGCGGTTCTTGCCATTTGGATGCCGGTTACTCGCTGGAGGGCTTCGGCGATGTTTTCATCGGGTAGCTGTCCGATGTCTTCGGCGGTGATGACGTCTTTTATGCCGTCGGCATTTCTTTTTTCGTCAATGCTTTTTTCAATGGAGGAGCGGACACCGATGACGACAATCTCCTCAATCTCGGTTTCTTCCTGTGCCGATAGCGGTAGGGCAAGAAATAAAGTAAAGAATAGGGAAAGGCTGAGTGCTTTGCCTGCGAAAATATTCCAAAAGCTCTTATGCATTCTTCCCTCCCCGAATTGTAGAAACGAATCTATCACTCAAAATGCTCTTATCTTTATTATGCCTTTGCCATAGGGGGCGGGCAAGGGAAAGTTATGATAATTATATTCGTTCTAAAAACGCTGGATGAGGGAGATGGTGTAGCGGGCGCCGCTTTGGGCTAGGTAGTTTTGGAGGGCTTCATATTTCATATAGCGCACGGTGCGGGAGCGGTTGATGTTGACGGCGGAGAGGTTGAGCTTGAGGGTGGGGTTGAAGCTGTAATTTATGCTTAGGTCTAGCTGACCGCGGGCTTTTTCCCATTCGGGTAATTGGTAGTCGCTTCCTGCGCCTAGGGTTACTTTTTGACGGCGGACGAAATCATCGCGCCAATTATAGGCGAGCCTTATGCTGAGCTTGCCGTCATCATAAAAGGCGCTGATATTATAGCTGTGTTTGGAAAGGCGGGCGCGGGGTATGGGGTCGCCTTCTTGGTCTAATAGCTCGGTGTCTTCATCGGTATAGGTGTAATTGGCACCAAAGCCGAAATTGCTCCAAAAGCCCTCTATGTCCAGAACATGTTGGAGGGCAATTTCAACGCCTTGAATTTTGGTGCCTTCCTGATTGGCGTAGCTTCTTATGGAAAACTCTTCGCCGCCGATAAGCTCTTTGCGCTGATTATCTTCAAGGGCAAGGGTTGAGTCTATGTCTTTGTGGAAAACTGCCAGTGAGAAGAGGGCGTCTCTTTTATAGTAATACTCATAGGATAGGTCAAAGCTATTGGAGCGGATAGGCTCTACGCTGGGATTGCCCGCCGTGGCGGTCAGGTTTTCATAATCTACGGCGCCGATGGAGGGGGAGAGGGCGAAAATGCCAGGACGCGTAAGGGAGCGGTAAAGCCCTAGACGCAATATCATTTTGGGGGTTAGCCATAGATTGGCGTTGAGGCTGGGGAGGAAGTCTTTGGTGGTGCCTGTGAAAACTTGCTCGCTGAAGCTGTCGCCATCCTCATTGATGATGAAGCCTGTGGAGGTGATGTCGGTATGGGCATAGCGCACACCCATATTGCCGAAAAGCCTTTTTCCGAAAAGCTGTCGGCTGAAATTTGCCTGTATATAGGCGTTATAGGTGTCTTCGGTGATGTCGTAAAAGGAGCGTTTTTGCTCATAAATGCCAGTGCCGTCAGCGTTTTTGGCGCGGATATCGTGGAGGTTGAAATAGTTCTCAAAGAAGCGGGGTCCGCAATTGGTGCGGGGCCAGCTAAGGGGGAAGTTTCCGCTTAGCCCCTTAAATTGTACATTGCCGGTGCCAAGACAATTATCGGCAAAGTCTTGGGCGACTTTCTGGTTTTGGGCAAAACTGCGCGCCAAGGCTTTGACCTCAGCGGGAATGGTGCCAGGCGAAAATACCGTATTGGCGGGGTATTGGTTGAAAAAGTTTCCTGCAATATTGGCGGCGGGGTCTACGCGGATATCTTGGATATAAACGCGCTGGACTTTGCCGTTTGCATCGGGGGCGTAAAGCTCTCTTACCCTTTCCGTATAGGCGGCATTGGAGGAAAAATTTGCCCGAAGGGGAAATGCCTCATTGACATTTTCATAATTTCTACGGCTGAAGCTACGCTCGCCAATGCGGATGCCCGATAATATCTTTTTGAAAAAGTCAAAGCCGTTATCGGGTTTATATTCTAGGTCAATTTGGGCGGAGTTGGCACCATTTTCGGTGTCATTGGCGGTGCGCCGTAATGAATAATAGGCAAGGCGCTCATAGCTGGTGTCATTGGGGTCAATCTCGGTGAGGTCTGCGCGCGTCAGGTCAACGGGGTGGGTGGTTAGCTGAAAGCGGTTGAAGAGGGTGACATTATAGGGGGCTTGGTAATAGTTGATGTCCACAAGGTCTACATTGCGAAGGTCAAAGCTCAGCACCGCCAAATTGTCAAAGCCGCCGCCATGCCTGCCATCTCGGTTCATATCATGCGACATGTTAAGCTGGGATTGGTTATTGGTTGTTTTGCCCTCCGCTATATTTGCCTGAAACTTGATGAAAAGCTTCTCGCTGAACTCCCAATCGCCGCCAATGGTGAGCTTGTTATTTTGCCTATCCACGGTTCTATGGGAGGGTGTGCCGCCAAAGCGGATATTGGCACCCATCATGGTCATGTGGGTGAGGTAATAGACATCGCCATAAGTGGGGGTGGTGCCAAGTTTTTCAAAGCCGAGGGGGTAGGTGTAATCCTCGCAGCCTGTTTGTGTGGGGGGGCAGCCAGCATAGTTGCGCTGGTTTAGGGCGGTATCGTGCGGGTTATGGGTCAGCGGCACCATATTGGCTCTGGGTGTTATTACCCGAAATTGGGAGCCGTTGCGCTTTTCGTCCGTATTGGTGGTGGTGTAATCCATGAAGAAGTTGAGGTTGTAGCTGGGCTGCCATTGCAGGGTGGCGTTGAGCGAGCTGGTTTCGGTTTCTACATAGCGGCTATGGGCGATGAAATCGGCGGGGGTGTAATAGACATCTTTGGCATCCCTTGTGCCGTCGCCATTGGGGTCTAGGAGGTTGGTTTTGGCAAGGTTCCAGTCTTGTGTCTCCTGTCTTATGGGTCCGGGTAGCGGGGTGATGGCTTCGTTTCCGAGATAACGTGCCCATACGGCGGGGGCGGTGCTATAGTCGCCGCCGCCAAAGGCGTCTGAGCGGGCAATGTTCAGCTTGCGGTTAAAATTTGCCAGAATGCCGATGTCGCCTATGCCCGTATCGCGAAAATTGCGCGCTACGAAAACATTGACATCGGGGAAGCGGTCAAGGGGGTGCTGGTTATCGTCTTGGGTGATGTCGGCATATTTGCCTTTAATGCCGACACTGCCAAATCTTTGTTTATTAATGTCCAAAGGGCGGCGGGTCTTGAAATTGACGGTGCCGCCAAGTGAGCCTTCGGTCTGGCTGGCGGTCTGGGTTTTTAATACTTCAATACCGGAGAAAAGCTCGGAGGGGATATCGCCGAAATTGACGCTTCTATCGCCGCCAACGCCGCCGACGAAATCTTGTCCGTTAATCTGGACATTATTATTGGAAACACCCCTTATCTGGACGGTGGAGCCGCCGCCTTCGGCGGTGCGTGCCATTTGGATGCCGGTTACTCTTTGCAGGGCTTCGGCGATGTTTTCGTCGGGTAGCTGTCCGATGTCTTCGGCGGTGATGACGTCTTTTATGCCGCTGGCATTGCGCTTATCGTCAATGCTTTTTTCAATGGAGGAGCGAACGCCGATAACGACAATCTCCTCAATCTCGGTTTCCTCCTGTGCGTGAAGGGGGGGGATGAAAAATAGTGAAAATAGAAAAGCTACCAATGGTAGCTTTGCCCCAAAATAATAAACGCCCCTTGTCATAAGTACTCTCTCCCTTGTCTTATGATTTATCTCCCCCAATATGCACAGTTTAGCACTATATAGCAAGGGTGGGACTGAAAATCTTTATAAAGCCTTGTATATAAGGGGGCTATTCTATATCATTTTATCTGAGGATTGGGGAGTTATGCTGAGAGGCTTTGTTGTTAGTATCGTGTTTATGCTGTTTGCTGTGTCGGGGGAGGCGGCGGTGTATTATGTTCATCCTGAAATGGGGAATGATACGAATAGGGGGACCTCAAAACAAGCGGCTTGGAAAAGTCTGGATAAGGTTAGTAATAGTCGCTTTAGGGCGGGGGATAGGGTGCTGTTTGCGGCGGGGACAAGGCTGAGCGGTAGGCTTGTGATTGAGGAGCAGGAGGGGAGCGTTGAGGCTCCTATTGTTTTTTCTAGCTATCGGGTTGGAGAGGATACTCACGCTCATATTGATGGGCGGGGGGAGCTGAGTGCGGTGGCGATTATTAACTCAAATCATATTCATCTTGAGGGGCTTATGGTTAGTGCGGAGGGTGGGGGGATTCCCAAAGAGGTGGAAAGGGAGCGGCGAAAAATGTTGGAGCGGGGCGAGGAGTTGGAGGTGCTTATGCGTATTGGTATTCTTGTGGAGACGACTAAGGTGAGGGATTTTGAGAATATTCATTTTGATAATCTCATTATAAAGAATGTTTTTTTTCATGAAAAGGGGTTTGTGAGGGATAGAGCGGAGACGCATACTATGGGGGGGACGCAGGAATATGGCTTTGGTATCCGCTTTTTTGTGCGAAATGGGGGGCATTTGGATAATGTGCGGATTGCTAATTCTTCTATTCAATCGGTTTCGCATACGGGGGTGAAGTTCACGGTTATTCCCAAAACCGGAGGCTCTATTAATGATATTGTGATTGAGAATAATCGGCTATATCGCACGGGGGGTCCTGGTATTCAGATAAGTCGCTCCTATAATATTCATGCTCATCATAATGTGGTTAATCAGTCCGGCAGCGTGCATGATAGTCGGAATTGGCGGCGGGGCTCTGGCATGTGGGTGTGGGGAAGTGAGAATGTTTTGGTGGAGTATAATCAGTTTCTTAATGCCAATGGTACGAATGATTCCGCTGGGTTTCATGTGGATTTCAACTGTAATAATGTGATTGTGCAATATAATCTAAGCCGTAATAATGCAGGCGGTTTTATTGAGATTTTGGGGAATAATTATAATTCTGCCTATCGCTATAATGTCAGTATTAATGATGGGGGGCGGAATAAGGGGGAGAATGAGGCTACCCATGATGGGAAGGTGTTATGGCTGAGCGGCTATGTGGGGCATAGGAAAAAGCCGCATGGTCCGTATAATAGCTATATTTATAATAATACGATTTATGTGAGGGAGGATATGCTCGCTAAATTTGCTATTGTTAAATGGGCGGAGGGGATTGTTATCGCCAATAATATTTTTCATGTGGTGGGGAAGGCGCGAAATGTGGTGAGGGGGCAGTTATATAATCCCAATAAAAAGCAAAAAGAAAGGCAGCGGGCGCATAGTTTTTTTGAGAATAATCTGTTTTTGAAAAAGGGAACATGGCCAAAGCAGATTGCTATTCAGCCGAAAAATACGATTATTGGCGATGTGGGCTTTGTGAATGCGGGGGGCAAGAATATCAGAGATTATATTCCGCAGAATAAAAAGCTTGTGAAAAATAGGGGAGTTGATATTCCTAGAAGTAAGGGTGATCCTATTGGGCTTATGTTGGGGCTGGCGGTTGAAAAAGATATTCTTGGAAATCCGATTATTGGGAAGCCCGATATGGGGGCGGTGGAGATGCAATAGGGGAGAATTATGAAAAAATATATCGCTTATATTCTTTTTATTTTGCTTGCTTTTGCGCCTGAGGCGGGGGCGGAGGTTTATTATGTTCATCCTGAGAGGGGGAGCGACGGGAATAGGGGAACCTCGCCAAAGGCTCCGTGGAAGACGTTGGGTAAGGTTAATAAGGCGCGCTTTATGGCGGGGGATAGGGTTTTGTTTGCGGCGGGGACGCGCTTTTATGGGACGTTAAGCATTCGTAATCAGGAGGGGGCGGCACGCGCACCTATTGTTTTTTCCAGCTATCCTAATCCTGATAAGCCTGAGGCAAGCCATGTCCATATCAATGGTAGGGGGCAGATAAGCGCGGTGGCGATTATTAACTCCAGCCATATTCATTTGGAGAAGTTTTCGGTAACCGCTGAGGGTGGGGGGATTCCTGAGTGGGTGGAAAAGATGCGGAAAAAGCAGAAAAAGCCAGAAGTGCTTATGCGGGTGGGGGTGCTGGTGGAGGCTACCAAGAAGGGAGTGTTTGAGAATATTCGGCTTAGTGAGCTTATTGTGAAAGATATTTTCTTTTATGAAAAGGGGCATAGTCGGGCGATTGCGGAAACGCAAACCCAGAACGGGACGCAGGAATATGGCTATGGTATTCGTTTTATGGCGAGGAATGGGAGCAATATGAATAATATCCATATTGCCAATTCGCTGGTGCAGTCGGTTTCGCATACGGGGATTAAGTTCACACCCATGCGGGCGCAGTCAAAAATTTCCAATATTCTGATTGAGAATAATCGCCTGTATCAGATTGGCGGTCCTGGTATTCAGATAAGCAGGGGGCATAATATTTATGTTCATCATAATATTGTGGATACGCCGGGCAGTAAGCATGATTCTCGTAATTGGCAGAGGGGGTCGGGCATGTGGACATGGGGCAGCCATAATGCGCTTATTGAGCATAATCAGTTTATGAATGCGGATGGGACGGCAGATTCGGCGGGGTTTCATATTGATTTCAACTGTAAGAATATCATTGTGCAGTATAATTTGAGCAAGAATAATACAGGCGGTTTTGTGGAGATACTTGGCAATAATCACAATTCCGCTTATCGCTATAATGTCAGTATTAATGATGGGGCGAGGAATAAGGGGGTAAATCATGCTACTCATGATGGGAAGATTATGTGGCTGAGCGGCTATGTCGGGAAGGGGCGGCAGCAGCATGGTCCGTATAATAGCTATGTCTATAATAATACGGTTTATGTGAGCGAGGGTGTTTTGGCGAAATTTGCGGTGGCGAAATGGACGCAGGGGGCGTTTATCGCCAATAATATTTTTCATATTGTCGGCAAGTCTAAAGGGCTGACGGGGCGGGCTTATAAGCTTGACCCGAAGGCTCGTAAGGGGCAGCTTACCAATATGTTTTTTGAGAATAATCTGTTTTTGAAAAAGAAAAATTGGCCGAAAAATGTGCTTATTCAGCCGAAAAAATCAATGTTTGGTAATGTGCAATTTACCAATGCGGGGGGTGGGGATATTCGTGATTATATTCCTCGCAATAAAAAGCTGGTTAAGGATAAGGGGATTGCGATACGGCAGATTATGGGCGATGATATTGGGCTTATTGTCGGGCTTAGGGTGGAAAAAGATATTCTTGGTAATCCGATTAGGGGCTTGCCCGATATGGGTGCAATTGAGATGGAATAGGGGAGGATATGCGAAAATATAGTTTCTTTTTTGTCTTTATACTGCTTGTTTTTGCCGGTCAAGTGCGGGCGGAAAGCTATTATGTTCATCCGTTTTTGGGCAAGGATGCCAATAGGGGTACTTCGCCTGAAAAGCCTTGGAAGACGCTGGGTAAGGTTAATAAAACCCGCTTTAAGGCGGGGGATAAGGTGCTGTTTGCTGCCAATACCAAGTTTTGGGGAAGTCTGGTCATTCGGGGGCAGAGGGGGGGTAAGGGTAAGCCTATTCTGTATGCTACTTATGATGGGGGGACTTTGCCCAGCGATAAGAGGGTGACGCTTAATGCTAAGGGCAAGCTATATGGGATTTTGGTGGAGAATAGTTCTCATATTAGGGTCAGTAATTTTCATATTACTGCCAATGGCGGCGGGTTGTCGGAAAAGTTTTTGGCGGAGTGGAAGCAGAAAAAGAAAAATGCTCGCCGTTTCAAAACGCTTATGCGGCTTGGGGTGCTGGTGGATAGCTCGGATATAACAGAAAATATTCATTTTGAGGGGTTGCGGATTGAGGATGTTTTTTTTAATGAGGCGGGGGTTTCGCGCTCCATTGAGGAAACGAGAACTTCGGTCGGGACGCAGGAATATGGCTATGGTATGCGGTTTTTTTCGCAAAAGGGGGCGGTGCTGAAGGATGTGCGGGTGAGCCGCTCTTCCATTCGTAATGTGTCGCATACGGGGATGAAATATACTTCGCGTGGGGGGAAAGTTATAAATATGGTGATTGATAATAGTCATGTGGAAGATGTGGGCGGTCCCGGTCTGCAAATGAGCGGGGTGAGGGGGGGCTATGTTGCTCATAATATTGTTAGCGGCTCGGGGAGTGTTAATGATTCTAGGAATTGGGGGCGGGGGTCGGGTATGTGGACATGGGGAAGTCATAATATTCTGATTGAGCATAATCAATTTATGAACGCTAATGGTCCTGGTGACTCGGCGGGGTTTCATGTGGATTTCAACTGCACCAATATTATTTTTCAATATAATCTTTCTGCGAATAATGCGGGCGGGTTTATTGAGATCCTTGGTAATAATCATAATTCTGCCTATCGCTATAATGTCAGTGTCAATGATGGGCATCGCATTAAGGGGAAAAATAATGCGTTTCAGGAGGGGAAAATATTTTGGCTGAGCGGCTTTGTTGGCAGAAAGCGTAAGCAGCATGGTCCGTATAATAGCTATATTTATAATAATACGATTTATGTCAAAAAGGAGAGCGTCGCGAAAATGGCGGTTACCCGAACCGCTAAGGGGGTGATGGTGGTCAATAATATTTTTCATATTATGGGGAGGTCGGTGGCGGTGAGGGGTGACCAATATCGCCCCGCTCCTCAGGATAAGAGGCGGCTGGTGGAGCATACGGTTTTCAAAAATAATCTGTTTTTGAAAAAGGGGAGCTGGCCCAGAAGCATTGCGATACAGCCGAGCGGGTCTTTTTATGGGGATGCGGGGTTTGTGAATGGGGGTGGGTTGAATATTCGTGATTATATTCCGCAGAATAAGAGGCTTATCAAGGATAGGGGGGTTGTTGTGCCGAAGATTCCGGGTGATAAGGTTGGGCTGGTGGTTGGGCTTGATGTAAAAAAAGATATTCTTGGGAATCCGATTAGGGGCTTGCCTGATATGGGGGCAATTGAGATGAAATGAAAAATATGGTTCGTTTTGTAGTGTTGTTGGTGTTGGGGCTTTTTCCGCTGGTTGCTTTTGCGGAGAAGCGTCCGAATATTATTTTTGTGATGGCGGATGACCTTAATGATTTTATTGGGGTTATGAATAATGCTACGGGTGTCAAGACGCCTAATATTGATAGGCTTGCTCGGCATGCGACTATTTTTATGAACGCTCATAGTAATGCGCCGGTTTGTTCGCCGTCTAGGGCGAGCTTGTTTTCGGGGATTTATCCGCATCAATCGGGGCAATATGGGTTTGGGAATTGGCGCAAGAATGAGATGCTTGCCAATTCTAATACGATTATGGAGATGCTTACTAAGCATGGGTATTATACGGCAGGGGCGGGGAAGCTTTTGCATAATCAGGCGCCTGTGTGGGATGAGTTCACCTTGCGCCCTGATTATACGCCGCTTGCTTATAATGGTAAGAAAACCGTGCAACATCCTGATGTGCCCTCGCCCTTTAATAAGGAGATTGGTCCGTTGGATTCTACGTTTATTCCGCTTTCTCATGTGCCTCATGTTAAGGCGGGGAAGGGGTTTCCAGGATATAAGGGCTGGTGGTATGGGGGGTGGAGGAAGCCGTTTCGCTATGCTAGTGAGAGCGACCGCTCGCTTTTGCCGGATGAGATTTATGCGAATTGGGCGGTGGCTAAGATTAAGCAATGGGAGCGCAAGCCTTTGGGGAAGCCGTTTTTTTTGGCGGTGGGGTTTATTCGTCCGCATACGCCTTTGGTGGTGCCGGATAAATATTTTCGGATGTATCCCAAGCATAGGATTACCTTGCCTGAGTTTTTGCCTAATGATGAGGATGATACGCATTTTGAGGAGGTTTGGGATAGGCGCTCTAAGGGGCGGAAGCATTATGAGGTGTTGATGGAGTCGTTTGATAGTAAGGAGGAGGCGTTGCGGACTTATTATCAGGCTTATTTGGCTTCTATTAGTTTTATGGATGAGCTGGTGGGGCAGATTTTGGATGCGGTGGAGGATAGTCGCTATCGGGATAATACGATTATTGTTTTTACCAGTGACCATGGATATCATTTGGGGGAGAAGAGATATTTGTTCAAAAATAATCTTTGGGAGCGGTCTACGAAAGTGCCGCTGATTATTTATGACCCGCGCCGTAAGAGGCAGAAAAGGGTGGGGGAGGCGGTGAGCCTTATTGATTTATACCCGACTTTTATGGAGTTTGCGGGGGTGAGGGGGGAAACTCGTAAAAATGAGAAGGGGGGGCGGCTTGATGGGAGAAGTCTGGTGCCGCTTATTACGGGTCGGGATAGGGGGGAGCGGCTTGCGTTGACGGTGGTCAGGGCGTGGGGGAAGCGGGCGAAGCCTAGCTATGCGATTAGGGTGCAGGATTGGCGGTATATTCTTTATGGGACGGGGAGGGATGAGTTGTATTATCATCCTAGTGATCCCAAAGAGGAGCGGAACCTTGCGGAGGTGAGGGAGTATCAGGGGGTTCGTAAAAAGTTGAAGCGTAAGCTGCTTTCTATTACCACCAAGTAGCGTAGAGGGCGACTAGGATTAGGACTACGCCCAATGAGGCTAGGTTGAAGCTTTTTGTGGTGCTGTAGTTTATGCCTTTGGTGTTGACGAGGTTGGAGATTTTCTTTTCTCCTTCCATGAGGCTTATGGCGACTGCTAGGGCTGTGCAGGCGAGGAAGACCCAGCCTACTCTGTCCATGAAGGGGAGCTCGGGGTAGAAGAGGCGGAAGCCGATTGAGAAGATTAGGGAGCCGATGGCGGCGGCGAGGGCGCCGTTGGCGGTGGCTTTTTTCCAGAATAGTCCTAATAGGAAGAGGACGACGATGCCGGGTGTGAAGAAGCCGGTGAACTCTTGGATAAATTGGAAGGCTTGGTCAAAATTGCCAAGCAGGGGTTTGGCGATGATTACGGCTAGTGCCATGGCGCTGAAGGCTACGAAGCGTCCGATATTGACGAGTTTATGTTCGTCTTTGATGGTGGAGAGTTTTTTGAAGATGTCCAGTGTGAAAATGGTGGAGATGGAGTTCATCATGGAGCCTAATGAGGATAGGATGGCGGCGATTAGGGCGGCGAATACTAGCCCTTTTATGCCGACTGGCACGAGTTTCATCATTTCGGGGTAGGCTTTGTCGCCCGGATATAGTCCGGGTGCTAGGATGACGGCGGCGATGCCGGGTAGGACTACGATGATGGGCATTAGAAGCTTTAGATAGGCGGCGAAGGCGATGCCTTTTTGGGCTTCTTGGATGCTTTTGGCGGCTAGTGCTCTTTGGATTATGTATTGGTTAAAGCCCCAATAAGAGAGGTTCATTATCCACATGCCGCCAATTAGGACGGAGAGCCCGGGCAGGTCTGCATAATGGGGGCTGTCTTTGGAGAGTATCATGTCAAATTTTTCGGGTAGCTCATTGGTCATTCTTAGGAAGCCGTCTATGGTGGAGCCGTCGCCGATTTGTTGGAGGGTGATGATGGCGATGAAAAATCCGCCAAAGAGGAGGAGGGCGACTTGGATGATGTCGGTGAAGGCGACTGCCTTTAATCCGCCATAGAGGGAGTATGCTATTGCCAGCCCTGCTAATATGAAGAGAGCGGGGGTGATGGGGATGCCGGTGATGCTGTTGATTGCCAACGCTCCGAGCCAGAGGATGGAGGTTAGGTTGACGAGGGTATATAAAGCGAGCCAGAAGATTGCCATTATGAGGCGGACGCGGTGGTCGTAGCGTTGTTCTAGGAATTGGGGCATGGTGTAGATGCCGTTTTTTAGGAATATGGGGAGGAAATATTTGCCGACTATGAGGAGCGTAATGGCAGCCATCCATTCATAGGAGGCGATGCCTAGCCCTATGATGTAGCCTGAGCCTGACATGCCGATTATTTGTTCGGCGGAGATGTTGGCGGCGATGAGGCTGGCACCGATTGCCCACCAGGGGAGGGATTTGCCAGCTAGGAAGTAGTCTTTTGTGTCTTTTACGTGCCCTTTTTTTTCACGGCTTACCCATTGGGCGAGGCTGATGATGAAGACTGCGTAAAGCAGGATGATGATGATGTCTATGGTTGCAAGTTGCATGAGTGTTCCCTTCCCTGACATGTTTTTGCTTTCCCCATAATGGGGGAGTATTGGGGTGAGGTCAAGGGGGGTTTTTTAGAAGTAGTAGCCGATACCGATGGAGAAGCGGTAATTGCTTATGTCTTTTGCGTCATAGCGTTGGTGGGGGAGGGTGCTACCATTACCCGGAAGTCTGTGGGTGAAGAAGGGGATATGCTCATAGCGGTTATAGCTGAGGCGGGCGTTTAGGAATAGTTTGTCGGTGAGGGCTGTATCTACGCCAATGGCTATCATGGGACCTAAATCTTGGCGGTCGGCGGGGCTTTCAAGGGGTTCCAAAGTGACGCCACCGTTTCCTTCGCCAACGCCACCATTGGGCTGTTTGCCATTGGGGATAGAGGTTGTGGTGCGGAAGCCTGCGCGGGAGATGCCAAGTGCGAGATAGGCTCTGGTTGAGTCGCTTAGGACGCGTCCAACTTGTCCTTCAAGGGTTATTTCTTCCTGCATTTCTAAATCGGTGTTTAGCCCTCTATAATATTTGGAGTTGGTGTCGGTTTGGCGATAGGAGAGGAAAGTGCCGAGATATAAATCGCGGGCGAATATGCGGTTATAGCCGACGCCTACGGAGAAGGCACTTCCTTGTATTTCTAGCTCTTCATTGTCGGCGATTAGGGAGGATATGGCAGTTCCGTGGATGATGTCGGCGTCATAGATGTAGCTCCCTGCTTGGTAGCCTATGCTACCGAGAACATAGGTTCCTGTTGCGAGAAGCTCGCCATTGTCTTTGCTTACACCGCTACCAAATTGATAGACGAGATTGACGCTGAAATGGTTTTCGGTGATGTCAAGAAGGTCATCAATGGATTTTATGAGGGATATGCCTTTGGCGGTTCCGCTTGCGCCACAATCTCTTTCATTTGCGCTGATAAGAGCGGATCCTAGTTGGGCTTTTATCCCTTTATTACAAGCGTCAGCAAAGCGGCTTATATCATCGGTGTATTTGGTTTCTTCATAATCGGTTTGTCCCCATTCTAGGCGAAGGGAAAGCCCTTTTTTAATTTTTGTCTGATAGCCGATACCAAAGCGGATACCGTCCAGCTTTACATTTGTGCTGGGGACGGGGGAGGCTCCGCCTATGACATGGTGGATGTCAAAGCTACCCCTTGCGGCACCGATGGAGGAGAAGATGGTGCTTCTATTATTCATGTTCCAGCCGAAAAGGGCGGACATATTATAGGAGCCGCTATTGACTGAGAAAATATCCTGTGTGCGTCCGCCAAAGCTGGTTCTGTTGCGCTTGTGACCTTTGCTACCAACGAAACTGCCGGTTTTATATTCTAGCTCGGCGCCGATGAAGAGGGCACCGATGGCGTCGCTATAGCCGATAAAGATGCGGGGAATGGTGCGGGAGTTGCCTCTTGTGCGCTCATCACCATCGGAGGCGCGTCTGAAACAGCCTGAAATCCTTACTGGGCTGTCGGGTCCGCAAGCGGATATATGCAGATAGTCGGGGTAGCTGCGGAGCTTCCATGTTTCCACATCGTCTTTGGTTGTTTCCAGACCTTCCACGACGTTTTTGCCATAGCCGGCGCCAATATAGAAGCCGCTATCGGCGGAGGCGGCTCCTGTAAGTCCGAATATGGCACAAAAAACCGCTAAAAATGTCAATTTTCTTAGAATCATCAGATTGTTCCCTGCCCATACCTGTTTTTGCTTTCCCTATAATGGGGGAGTCTTGCTTTGAGGTCAAGGGGGGTTTTTTTAGAAGTAGTAGCCGATACCGATGGAGAAGCGGTAATTGCTTATGTCTTTTGCGTCATAGCGTTGGTGGGGGAGGGTGCTACCCGAACCCCAAAGTCTATGGGTAAAGAAGGGGATATGCTCATAGCGGTTATAGCTGAGGCGGGTGTTCAGGAATAGCTTGCTGGTGAGGGCTGTATCTATACCAATGGCTATCATGGGACCTAAATCTCTGCGGTCTGCGGGGTTTTCAAGTTTTTCTAAATTGCCATTAAGCTCTTTGCCATTGGGACTACGGGCTGTGCTACGGAAGCCAGCGCGGGAGATACCGAGTGCGAGATAGGCTCTGGTTGAATCGCTGATTACGCGTCCGATTTGTCCTTCAAGGGTTATTTCTTCCTGCATTTCTATATCTGCTTCTATCCCTCTGTAATATTTTGAGTTGGTGTCAGCTTGGCGATAGGAGAGGAAAGTGCCGAGATATAGGTCGCGGGCGAATATGCGGTTATAGCCGACGCCTACGGAGAAGGCGCTTCCTTGTATTTCCATCTCTTCATCCTCGGCGATTAGGGAGGATACGGCTCTTCCTCTGATGAGGACGGCGTCATAGATGTAGCTTCCTGCTTGGTAGCCTATGCTACCGAGAACATAGGTTCCTGTTGCGAGAAGCTCGCCATTGTCTTTGCTTACACCGCTACCAAACTGATAGACGAGATTGACGCTGAAATGGTTTTCTGTGATGTCAAGAATATCATCAACAGATTGTATGAGGGGTATGCCTTTGGTGGTTCCTTTTGCGCCGCATTCATTAGTACTCTGGCTGGGAACTCTAGCACCGCCTAAAACGCGTTGAATCCCTCTATTACAATGGTCAGCAAAGTCGCTTATATCATCTTGATAATTGGTTTCTTCATAATCGGTTTGTCCCCATTCTAGACGGAGCGAAAGCCCTTTTTTAAGTTTTGTCTGATAGCCGATACCAAAGCGGATACCGTCCAGCTTTACATTTGTGCTGGGGGCGGTGGCGGTTCCGCCTATGACATGGTGGATATCAAAGCTACCCCTTGCGGCACCGATGGAGGAGAAGATGGTGCTTCTATTATTCATGTTCCAGCCGATAAGGGCGGACATATTATAGGAGCCGCTATTGACTGAGAAAATATCCTGCACGCGTCCGCCACTTGAACTACCGCTACCGCTACCATTTCTGTTGCGCTTGTGACCTCTGCTACCAGTGAAACTGCCGGTTTTATATTCCAACTCGGCGCCGATGAAGAGGGGACCGATGGCGTCGCTATAGCCGATAAAGAGGCGGGGAATGGTGCGGGAGCTGCCTCTTGTGCGCTCATCGCCATCGGATGCCATTCTGAAACAGCCTGAAACATTTGTTGCCGTGTTTGGTCCGCAAGAAACTGCATCTTGATACCCTCTTGTATCACGGCGCAACCATCCTGCTACATCGTCCTTCGTTGTTTCTAGACCTTCCACAACGTTTTTGCCGTAGCCAGCGCCAATATAGAAGCCGCTATCGGCGGAGGCGGTTCCTGTTAGTCCGAATATGGCACAAAAAACCGCTAAAAATGTCAATTTTCGTAGAATCATTAAATTGTTCCCTTATTCTCTTTTATCTTATCTATCTGTTATTATCAAATAGATTTTCCCTATACCGAATCTATAGGGGCAATCACTCTCAAAGTTTTACCCATTTTCCCCGCTTCTAACAAGCACAAAATAAACCGACACCGCCCATAGGGGCTTGGATTGCAATTTATAGGCAAGATATGTTGCCTTTTAGCAACATATTATGATTAGAAGCTATAGCCAACACCCAGTGAGAAGCGGAAATTGTCAAAGCCCTCTATGTGGATATCCTTATTGCTTGGGCGGAAATAAGCGCGGAAGTCTTCATAGCGGGTGTAATCCATTTTGGCTTGCAGGAAGAGGTGGTCGGTAATTGCTGATTTTGTGCCGACACCGATTGTCCAGCCGGTGCTTTCTATGTCGCCGTCGTGTAGGACGGTGCCTACAGAGGGGGCGCCTTCTATACCCTCGCGCTGACCGTCAGAGGTATAGGCGGTGTTAAACTTGCCTTCTACATAGCCGAGCGAGAAAAACACTGCGTTGGAGCCGTTCAGTGCGCGCCCAATTTGAAGCTCTATATTGCCTTCTTCTTTATGTTCAAAGTCAAAGTCATAGCCGTCATAGCGTTGGGAGTGGGCTTCTATTAGGCGGTAGCCACCTGCTACGCCTAGCACCCAGCCGTTAAAGAGGAAGTCAAAGCCGAAGCCTAGACCGCCTGCGCTGCCGTCAATGGCGAGGTTGTGGAACTTATCCACATTGCCAAGTGGCTCTTCCAAAGTGTTTCTATGGCGGGTATGGTCATAGCTACCCGCTTGGGCGGAAATCTCGCCAAAGACATAGGCGCCATATTTGAGAGAGGCTCCGCTGGGGGTGCTTCCTGTTTCGCCAAAGCGATATACGAGGCTTATATTGAAGTTGTTTTCCAGACCTTTGAAGAGGTCGTTGATTGACTGAATTTTGGGTTTGCTGTCATCGCAAGCATCTGCCCAGCTTCCGCCTTGTAAGTTTTTCCAGTTTGCTCCGGCACCGGGTAGGGGGGGGACTAGATTACAGGCAAGCTCAATGTCGTTCAGCCCGTCTTGCAAGCCTTCATCGTCATATTCAATAATGTTCCATGCTAAGCGGAGGGATAGTCCATTGCTCAGCTTGTTCTCCATGCCAAAGCCAAATTTGAAGCCAGAGATATCCTCATTGCTGGTGCGGGAGGCAAGCGTGATAGGTCCGTTCCTGCCTGCTAGGTCGCCCGAAGCCGGTGGGGCAAAGCCCATCGTATGAGTCAGAGTAAAATTATTGCTCACAAGACCCATGGTCGTGAACACCATGCTCGTATCATTCATCACATAGCCGAGAAGGGCAGATAGGTTTATGCCCTTGCTGTTATATTCAAAATCAGTGCTGATGTCGTTAGAAGAGGAGGAGCTATCAAAACGCGCCGCTCCTTTGCCTGTTGACCATTCAAGCTCGGCGCCAAGCCATATCTTGTCATGGATGCGATGTCCGTAGCCGAGATTAATATTGCCATAGACATCGGAAAAGCCTCTATCCACTTTGTCGCCATTTACGTTGATCCAACATAGTTCTGGATGTTTAAGGCGGATGCCAGTGCTGCTGGTGTTGACACAAGAGCTGAGCTGGTTATCGTCCAATGGTCCGGGCGTGCCGCTACCTGTTTTGTCGCGGGCTTGGGAGCCGGCTATATCGTCAACGACCTCAAGCTGACCCTTCACAACCTTGCCACCGTAGCCAAAGCCCATGTAAAAGCCTGTCTCCGTAGCGTGGGCGGCTCCTGTGATAAACATTCCCCCAAGTAAAAATAGTGCTAGATTCTTTACCATCTTCATTTCCTTTCAATGAATTTTTGTCGTGAGACAAAAGCTATTTCCCCTCTCCTTACTTATGCTGTTCGGGGGGGTTTTGCAATAAAAACTTCGCTTGTGGGGGGAAAAATTCATAAAAAGCTAAGGTTTTTGAGTTTTGCTATGGTTTTCAATGGGTTAGCTTGTGGCACTCTTGCCACAGGTCGGGGGTTTGTCGTAAAAAAGGTTACCGCTGGCGGGAAAATGGCATATAAATGCCTATGCGCTGTTTTTTGACCTTGCTTGTGTTTCTGCTTGTGCCCGCTAGTGGCTGGGCAAAGCCTAATATCATTATTATCTTTGCGGATGATTTGGGGTATGGGGATATTCAAAGCTATAATCGGGAAAGCAGGGTGCCAACGCCTCATCTTAATAGGCTGGCGAAAGCGGGGGTTTCGTTTTTGGATGCTCATAGTGCTTCGGCGGTTTGTACGCCTTCGCGATATGCTTTGCTGACAGGGCGATATGCTTGGCGGACAAGGTTGAAAAAGGGGGTGCTGTGGGGGTATTCGCCGTTGTTGATTGATACGAAGCGGGTGACGCTCGCCTCGCTTCTTAGGGGGCAGGGGTATAAGACGGCGGCGATTGGAAAGTGGCATTTGGGTATGGGGCGGGCGGAGGCTAGCTTTTTTGGGGAGGTGCCTGTGCGGAAGTCTAAGCGGTTGCCGTTGGAGCCGGGTCCGAATCAGGTCGGGTTTGATTATTTTTTTGGAATCCCTGCTTCTTTGGATATGAAGCCTTATGTTTATGTGGAAAATGGGAAGCCTGTGGTGGCGTTGGATGGGCGGGTGATTGCGGCTTCTAAGTCGCGGCTTGAGGGGGGCGGCGGGTTTTGGCGGAAGGGGCAGATTGCGGAGGGGTTTCGGCATGAGGAGGTGTTGGATGTGATTGTTGAGCGGGTGGTGGGGTATATTAATGAGCAGGGCGATGAGCCGTTTTTTCTTTATGTGCCTTTGACCTCGCCGCATAAGCCTTGGTTGCCAAGTGCGCCGTTTCGGGGGCGTTCGGGGGCGGGGTTTTATGGGGATTTTGTCGCTCATACGGATGAGGTGGTGGGGCGCATTGTCGGGGCGTTGCGGGAAAAGGGGTTGTTGGAGAATAGTATTGTCATTTTTACTTCCGATAATGGGGCGCGCTGGTCTGAGAAGAATATTGCCGATACTGGGCATCGTGCCAATGGGATTTGGCGGGGGCAGAAGGGCGATGTGTTTGAGGGGGGTCATCGGGTGCCGTTGATTATACGGTGGGATGGGGTCGTCAAGGCGGGTAGTAGCAGTGAGCAGATTATGGGGCTGCATGATCTGGTGGCGTCTATTGCGGCGCTGGTGGGGGTGGCGAATCCTGCTAGCGATAGTGTTAATATGCTGCCCGCTATTCTGGGGGGGGCGGTGGAGAGGAAGCCGCTTATTCATCATTCGTCTAGGGGGGAGTTTGCTATTCGGCATGGGGAGTGGAAGTTGATTGTCGGGTCGGGGTCGGGGGGTTTTACGCGGGTGGCTAAGCCTGCTCCTAAAAAACAGCTTTATCATATTGGGCGTGATCCGCGTGAGAGCGTGAACCTTGCCAAGCGCCATCCGCTTCGGGCATATTGGTTGGAGCGGGAGCTTGGGAAGGTTAAAGGGGCGGAGTGATGAGAAATATATTTTATATTGGGTTTATGCTTTTTGTCAGTATACAGACGGCTTTTGCGGAGCGGCTGCCGAATATTATTCTGATTATGGCGGATGATTTGGGCTATGGGGATATGAGTTATGAGGGGAATAGGCTGGCGCATACGCCGAACTTGGAGGCAATGGCGGAAAATGGGGTGCGGCTTTCGCGGTTTTATGCGGCTTCGGCGGTTTGTTCGCCGACAAGGGGAAGCGTTATGACGGGGCGTCATCCGTTTCGCTATGGGATTTTTCATGCCAATGTGGGGGCGTTGCCGAAAAGGGAGGTGACGTTGGCGGAGATTTTGGGAAGCCATGGATATCAGACGGGGTTTTTTGGGAAATGGCATTTGGGGACATTGAGCAAAACGAAAAAAGATGCGAACCGAGGAGGGCGTGCGGAGTTTTTGGATGATTATTCGCCGCCTTCCTGGCATGGGTTTCAGACCAGTTTTGCTACTGAGAGCAAGGTGCCTACTTTTGACCCGCTTTATGCACCGCCAAAGGCGAGGCGGACGTGGTGGGACGCTATGAATAATCCGAAAAAAGAGGGGGTTAGCTATGGTACTGCCTATTGGGACGGGGAGGGGGTGGAGGCTCAGGGGGGGCTTTCTGGGGATGATAGTCATATTATTATGGAGCGGGCGATTGGGTTTATTGATGCGTATAAGGATAAACCGTTTTTTGCGGTGATATGGTTTCATACGCCGCATCTGCCTGTTGTTGCGGGGCGGGAGGATGCGGGGGCTATAGATAGTGATAATCCGTATACGAAGCATTATTATGGGTCTATTCGGGCTATGGATAGGGCGGTGGGAGCGTTGCGGGAATATCTTGCTGAGCAGGGGATTGCGGGGAATACGCTGATTTGGTTCACTTCGGATAATGGTCCTGAGGGGGTGCATGAGAAGCCGTTTCCTGGCACAACTTCGGGGTTGCGGGCGGCGAAGAGGAGCCTTTATGAGGGGGGGATACGGGTTCCCGCTATCGTTGAATATCCTGCCGAGATTAAGGCGGGGGGGGAGAGTGCTGTTGCTTCGGTGACTAGTGATATTTTGCCGACAATTTTGGATTTATTGGGGATTGACCCGCCTGAGAGGGTGCTTGATGGGGTGTCAATTTTGCCGACACTTAGGAATGTGAAGCGGCATATTCGGCGGGCGCCGATTGGGTTTGAATATGCTGACCAGATTGCTTTTATTGGGCAGAAATATAAGCTGATTTATCCCAATTCCCCGCTCTCTAAGGAGAAAACGAGGACGCTTAGGCGGGCGAGGCTTGATGGGCAGGTTGAGCTGCCTGCATTGGGGGAGTTTGAGCTTTATGATTTGCAGAATGATCCTTTTGAAACCAGAAATATTGCTGGTAAAAAGCCCTATACGGTTAAAAAAATCTATCGGCAGATGAAAAAATGGCGGGTTTCCGTGAAAAATAGTCTGGAAAAAAGCGTTTTTCGCCATTGACAATTTGAGTGCTAGGGGGAAGTATCATAAGCATTGTGGGGAGGAAATAATAATGAGAATAATCCATCGGCTGACGCTGGCTATCCTGTTGATATTGGGGAGTTTTGTAAATCCTGCTTGGGCGGGGCAGAGCGAGGAGAGGCTTAACTATTATGCCTCCGGCAAGGGCTATCCTGACGCTGCTCGTGAGCGGACGAAAGCGTTCCAAAATTATAAATTTGGCATGATGGTGCATTGGGGGCTGTATTCTATCGCTGCCGGGAAGTGGAAGGATACAATCCTTGAGCATAAATATAGTGAGTGGTTGCAATATGGGATGGATTTGTCCATCGCCGAATATAAGACGCTGATGGGGGAGTTTAATCCTAGGGGGTTTGATGCCGATGAGTGGATGAGGCTGGTTAAGGATACGGGAATGAAATATTTTGTCATTACCGCCAAGCACCATGATGGGTTTTCGCTTTATGATAGTGCGGTGGATGAATATGATGTGGCGGCTACGCCTTTTCAGCGCGATCCGCTGGCGGAGCTTAAAAAATCTGCGGATAAATATGGTATCGCTTTTGGGTTATATTATTCGCATAGCCATGAGTGGTTTCATCCGCATGGGGATATTTTGAAAAAGCCTGATGAGAAAAGGCGGGTGTTCCACCCCTCTTTGCCTGATGGGTTTGTGCCCAATATTGATAGGTTTTTGATTGAGAAATCTATTCCGCAAATTGTTGAGCTTATGGTGCGCTATAAGCCGTTTATGTTTTGGTTTGATACGCCTATTTCTATGTCGCCGGAGCGTAGTTTTGCGATTGGGCGCATTGTGCGGGCGATTGACCCGAATACGGTGATTAGCTCTAGGCTGGTTATTGGGTCGGGGAGTATTATGAAGATTCTGAAAGGGGAGGAGCTGACGCCTCGTATGGAGATTACGGGGGATGTGCCGAACCAGTGGTATCCGGGATATGAGAATATTATTGATTTTCTTGAAATGAGGGATAAGCGGCTGCCTGAGCAGATTATTAATGTGCCGTTTGAGACCTCTGATAGTGTGTCTTCTAGCTATGCCCATAGGGCATATGGGAAAAATGAGTATCATAGCGGCAAGGAGCTGGTGGAGCGTATGGTGCGGGTTATTGGGCGGGGGGGGAATTATTTGCTGAATGTTGGACCGGATGGGGAGGGGCGTATTCCGCCGCCGACAAAGAGATTGCTCCGCTTTATGGGGAACTGGATGAAAATTAATGGCAGTGCCATTTATGATACGGTGGGTGCGCCGTTTGGGACGATACAGGAATGGGGGGAGATGACCTATAATCCTAAGACCAAAATGCTGTATTTGCTGGTTATTAATACGCCTGAGAATAAGCAGTTGAAAATAGTGGGGTTGAAAAGTAAAATCCTTTCCGCAAAAATACTTGGTACAAGGACTAACATTAAGACCAAGCAGAGGGGGGGCAGTGCGAGCATAAGGCTGGGGAAGCAATTTGAGACAGATGAAAATGTTAAGGTTATCGCCTTGCAATTGCAGAAGCCGCTTGCGGTGCGGAAATAATATAGGAGGAAGGTTTATGGTTGTTTTTGTTAGGAAGATTGTGCTTTTTGCGGTGCTTGTTTTATTTGGGTTGCAGGTGCCGGTGTCGGCTGCTGATAGGGTTACGCCTATTGAGGAGCGGTATCAGAGATGGCTGACGGCTTCGCCTGATATTGATTATAGTCAGCCTGAGATTGCGCGCCGTTATGAGGCTTTTTTGCTGTGGGTGGAGTTTGCCAAAAACGCTTATGATAATCTAAAGCGTAAAAATCGGGCGATAAGTTTTGCGGATAGGGATTTGCAGAGGGAGGTCAGGGCGATATTTTCTGAGATATTAATGCCGCTATCGGTGGGGTATCATACGAAGGGAAGTCCCGAAAAGCCAAACCCCTATTATCATAATCCCGAAATTGAAGAGAATATTATTAGCATTTATAAACATCTCTATAGCAGGGGATTTAAGCACGGGATTAAAATGCGCTATCGCCTTGGCGAATATAAAAGCAATGGCATTCCAAGCTTTGGCGGCTCTATGGGGAATAATGTGCTGGGTTTTGCTATTTCGGTTTTTCTCAACCGCGATTTGCTGGAAAAACATGGCGCTTTGGATGCTCATTTGAAGACGATGGATTGGATTACCGATATTGTTTCGCCTAAATATGATATGCCTGTTTTGTGGAAGACGGCGGGGTTTAATACGGATGCGATACGCTCCATCATGCATGGGCGGTTTGCGTTTATTCTTTCTATGCGAGATGGTCCTGAGCGCGAAAAATTAATGCGCTATCATGTGCGTCTGTTTAATAAATCGCTTGAGATTGCAACCGGCTCTGCTGATATGATTAAGGCGGATTATACGCTTTATCACCATAAGGGTCCTTATTTGGGGGCGTATGGTCCCTCAGGCGCGCAGACGGCGGCTATTATGTGTTATATGCTGGATAATAGTGAGTTTCATGTCAATGAGGAGGCGATGCATAATATCTCAAAAGCGGTGTTGGCGATGCGTCTTTATACGAATAAATATGACCTTCCCAATGGGATTAATGGGCGCTTTCCTGAATCGGTGAGCGGTATGGTTAGTAAGATTAATGCCTATGCTTATCTTGCGGAGACGCGCTCGCCTTATCGGGAGGAGTTGAAGCGTGCCTTTTTGCGCCTTTGGGAGCCTAGTGCGCCGCAAATGGAAAATCTGATTGCGGGGGTTTCGGGGCGGATTACTTATACGGGTCCTATGGGGGATATGGAGTTTATGACGGATTTTGTCAAAAAATATAGGAAGACAAAGCCTGAAAGCGCACCGAATGGGTATTGGTTTTATCCTTTTTCGGGTATGGGGATTTATCGCCATAAGGAGTGGATGGTCTCCTTTCTTGGTGCGAGCCGATATATTTGGGATTTTGAAGCCAGCACAAAGCAGAATACTATGGGGCGGTTTATCCGTGCGGGGGTGTTGCAAATTTTTGGGAAAGGGGAGCCGATTAATGCGGTGGCTTCGGGATATGATTTGAACGGTTGGCATTGGAGCAGGTGGCCGGGGGCGACAACGCCTGATTTTTCTGACAAAAAGATTAAAACTAATTTTAATCGCCAGCTGCATAGGGATTTTGGGAAAGATCCTTTTCTTGGTGGGATTACGTTGGATGGGAAAATTGGTATGTCTGCCATTCGCTTTAAGGATAGGCTTGCTAGTACCAAGCTCAATGGCTCGCATCTCTTTTTTGATGGCTTTGTGCTTGCTCTTGCTACTGACCTTTCTATTCCCCATGAGAGGGACACGGCACAGACGACGCTTTTTCAGACTAATCTTGCTTATATTAAGGATGGGAACCGTATGAAGGTGCTGACCAAAACGGGGGGGCGGAGCTTTACGGATGAGGATACTTTTGAGGGTATAAAGCTGGATGTTGATGTGGCAAAGGGGGAGAAGGTGCTGATTTTTGACCCTGCTAATAATGCCTATCTTGTTTTTGGGGAGGCGAAAGTTAATTTTTGGCAGGGCGAGCAGATATCGCTTCATAGTAATGGGCGCGATTTGACGCAGGGGGATTTTGCGACGGCGCGGATTATTCATGGGGTAAGACCGCGCGGGAAAAGCTATGAATATATGATTGCGCCCGATAGGGCAGATGCCAAAGTTAGTGATTTTGCGGGTCATTATAAGCTGCTGCAAAAGGATAAAAAGGGGCATATTGTTTCGCTTATTCGCCATAAGCAGATTGCTTATGCGCTATTTGCGCCGCAAAAAGTGAGCAATGAGGCACCGCTTATGGAGGTGGATGAGGCGAGCCTTGTGATGTTGGATGTTAGCCGTGCGGGGCGGTTGGGGATTGCGGTGGTGAACCCTGACCTTGGCAGGTGGAATACGACGATTAGTTATAAAGCCATTACGGGGATGAAAATTCATGAGCCTAGCAAGCCAAGACCGGTGAAGGTGACGCTTAAGGGGAAGTGGAAGCCTGTCAAGAATAGTAAGGATGTGGAAATTATTTCCTCGTCATCTGAGCAGACAATTATCCGTTTTCATTGCTTTAGAGGGGCGGCGGTTAGGGCGCAACTTATTAAGGGATAGTTTATAGATTTATCTTTAAGCCGACACTATAGCGGCTTCCGAAATCAATGACGCGGTTATAGGCTCCGTCCAGCCCTTGATAAATGCGCCAATCTGGAACACCAGTCAGGCTCTCATCAACATTGCTGGCACGGATGAGGAGGCGCACGCCTTTGCGAACCCTATAGGTGATGCCAACAGTAATATAAGAGCGTTTATTGACGGCGACGCGGGGGACGATGCCGTCCGTGGAGGCGAGCCGCGTGGTGTAGGTATCGCGGAAGGTATAGCTAAGGCGGACATCCAGCTTGCGGGTGTCATAATAAATGCGCCAATTATAGCTATCGCGCGAGCGTCCTGTCAGGTCGTTGCGGCTTGACTCCACATAGGTATAGTTTGCGGTCATGCCGAGATTGCTCAAAATGCCGGGTAGGAAAGAAAGGGGGGATTGTACGGCAACTTCAAAGCCTTTCATCTCCAGCCTGCCTCTGTTTAGGGGTTGGCGGGTTTGTATATTGCCTGTTCCCATAACAACAGGCGTGCCGTCAGCATTGGCTCGGTAATAACCTATGCCGCCCTCGGCGTCACTGTCAAAATCAACGGCATAAACCGGTGCGGTTGAATTGACTCTTGCCCCCTCAATGAAATTGTCAAATTTGCGGTAAAAGCCTGCCACCGCAAAAGCGGTTTCTTTGGTGATATACCATTCATAGCCAATATCCATATTTTTGGAAACTTCCGCCGCCAAAAAGGGATTGCCGACAGTAAGGGTGAGCCTTTGCGAGCCTCGCAGGAAGTTTCTCTCATTTTTGGGAAGATTGCCGCCGGTCAGCCCAAGTGAGAAATTATCAAGCTCAGGGCGTGCCATTGTCTTTGCCGCTCCAAAGCGGAAAATATGGTTGTCCCATGGCTCCCATCTCATATTAAAGCTTGGCAGAAACTGGGTATAGGTGTCGCCAATATTATCATTGGATTTTTCTATAACGGGCTTGCCGCCCAATGTGGAAAGGTCATCAGTGCCGACAAGGGTGGACATGGGCTTCATGCGATTGCCTGACCCGCCCTCCGTAAAGCCAAGAGAGGGAATAACCGCAACGCCCGAAATATCATGGGTGGTCTCGGCAAAGCGAAAGCCGAAATTACCCGCAATGCGCCCTGAGGGATTATTGAAATTCATCTGCCCATAAACGGCGTGAGAGTGCTCCTTAACGTCAATAATGCTGGCAAGCGGGGTTTTGAAATCGCCCGCCGCTATAAGCTCCTTGCCGCTATAGCGGTCAAGGAGACCCTCAATATTGGGGGCGACCCATTTTTCTATCAGATTATCGCCGACATCTTCCAGAAACTTGCCACGCTTTGCGCCAACTTCGGTCAGAAGCGGGGCGGAGGTGCCTAATAGGGTTTCTAACTGCCCTGAACTCAAGCCTAATACGCCGCCGCTATTTTGTAGTTGGTTTTTTACAAAAGCTCCGCCGAACTCGGCGTTCTGCCACCAGCCGCGTTCTATTAAATGGTTGAAGTCAAAGGTGAAGTCCAAGCTATCGCTGTAAATGCGCCGTGCAAACTCGCCGTCCAGCTCATTATTCACATAGTTCTCGGGGTCCAATAGCTTTGCTCTGTCTGCGGGGCTGTCCAGTAGAAGTTTTGGCTCTCTAGCGTCAAAGGAGAAGTTCAAAAGACCGACACCGACACCATTACTATCCAGCCTTGGGTCGGCTTTATATTCCAGACCATTGCGCTTATTGGCTGAGCGGGCATGGGAAAGCCCAAACTTGCCGTCCCACTCGGCGCCATTATTAAATGTCATTTCAAGGGTGTAGATATCCATATAGCCCACGCGTTCCTGATATTTTGACTTGATTACGCCGGGGGGGGCGGTGGCGTCAAAGCCAATAAGATATTGGCGACTACCGCGATTGGCGATGATGGGGTTGCGGATGATGTCGGTATCTGACGAGCTACATCTGACGGCTGCATTTGTATCATCGTCGGGGTCGTCATCGCATTCTTGATTATGCATTTGAAAGGTCAGGGATTTGCGGGCACCGCTGACATCAAAATCGGCGCGCAATACTTCTGCCATCAGGCTGAAGGTGTCGGTGGGGCGCCATTCTATATTGAAAATCCCCGCCATGCGCGAGTTCTCGTTCTCAACAACCTCAGAGCGTATGGATTGGGGGACGTGGGCGCTTACCGTCTCGCCGTTCACTGTGCCCTCATAAAAAGCGGTGGTGTGGGGCTGATATTGGAACTCGTGGGTTTGGCGGGTTTGGATGAGGTAATTACCGCCAAGCGTTATGCCAAGTCGGTTTTCCAGAAACACATTGGAATATAGCACGGTGATGTTTGGCTCAATGGTCGGGTTATTGGTGTCGTAATCGCCTTTCAGGTTTAGGGTCAAAATGCGTTTGTTTTTGTTAAAGGCGCGGTGGGTGGTCACATTTATTGTGCCGCCAATGCCGCCTTCCTGTATGCGGGCAAAGGGGGCTTTATAGACCTCTATGCGGGAGACAAACTCGGAGGGAAGGGCGTTGAAGCGGAAATTGCGGTTGACGCCATCGCCTGAGACGGTGCTGGTTACAGACCTGCCATTGAGGAGGACTCTGGTATAGCGTCCGGGTAAGCCTCTTATATTGGCAATGCTGGCGTCGCCCCTTTCGCGCTCAATGGTGACGCCTGTTATTCTTTGGAGGCTGTCGGCGACATTGGGGTCCGGAAACTTGCCGATATCTTCGGCGGCTATCACATCAACAACATTGACGACATTACGTTTAATGCTCAGCGCATCGCGCAAGCTGGCGCGGGTGCCGGTGACGATAATTTCTTCTATGTCGGTTCCCGCTATATCGGGGGCGTCATTGTCTTGTGCAAAAATGCTTGCCGGATATGCCAGCAAGAACATCAACAATATGAAAAATATCCCCTTTTTGCTTATAGCTTTTGCCATAGTTCTCTCCCTTTTTAGTTTCCCATCCCCAATATTTGCTATCCTATGGGCATAGGAGCAATTTTGTCAAACCCTCAAAACAAATTTAATTGCTTTATAGGTGTGACAAGTAAGGCACAGCTTATAAAGGGATAGCTTATAGATCTATCTTTAAGCCGACACTATAGCGGCTTCCGAAATCAATGACGCGGTTATAGGCTCCGTCAAGCCCTTCATAAATGCGCCAATCTGGAACACCGGTCAGGCTCGCATCCACATTGCTGGCACGGATGAGAAGGCGCACGCCTTTGCGTACCCTATAGGTGATTCCCAGTGTAATATAAGAGCGTTTATTGACGGCAACGCGGGGGACGATGTTATCAGAGGAGGCAAGGCGCGTGGTGTAGGTGTCGCGGAAGGTGTAGCTGAGGCGGACATCCAGCTTGCGGGTGTCGTAATAAATGCGCCAATTATAGCTCTCGCGCGAGCGTCCGGTGAAGTCATTACGGCTGGACTCTACATAGGTATAGTTTGCGGTCATGCCGAGATTGCTTAAAATGCCGGGTAGGAAGGTGAGGGGGGATTGGATGGCAACTTCAAAGCCTTTCATCTCCAGCTTGCCTTTGTTTAGGGGTTGGCGGATGCGGACGTTTATGTCCCCAGAATAGGTTTTACCCCTCGCTTCTGTCTGCTTTAATAGACCACCTTGACCGTCACTAACAAATACACCTGTACCGCCCCCGCTAAAGTCAAGCAGGTAAACTGGTACGGTTATATTCACATTGCTCTGCTCAATGTAATTGTCAAATTTGCGGTAAAAGCCCGCTATGGCAAAAGCGGTTTCTTTGGTGATATACCATTCATAGCCAATATCCATATTTTTGGAAACTTCCGCCGCCAAAAAGGGATTGCCGACAGTGAGAACCAGTGTCTTGCCTTCTATACTTGCTCTTTCATTTCTAGGAAGAGGAGCACCGCTCAGCCCAAGTGTAAAATTATCAAGCTCAGGGCGTGCCATTGTCTTTGCCGCTCCAAAGCGGAAAATATGGTTGTCCCATGGCTCCCATCTTACATTAAAGCTCGGCAGAAATTGGGTATAGGTGTCGCCAATAGTATCATTGGATTTTTCTATAACGGGTTTGCCTGCCAATGTGCTTATATCATCACCGCCGACAAGGATGGACATGGGTTTCATGCGATTGCCTTCCCCGCCCTCCGTAAAGCCCAGAGCCGGAAGAACCGCAACGCCTGCAATATCATGGGTGGTCTCGGCAAAGCGAAAGCCGAAATTACCCGCAATGCGCCCTGAGGGATCATTGAAATTCATCTGCCCATAAAAGGCGTGCGAGTGCTCCTTAACGTCAATACGGCTTGCCAGCGGGGTGGCGAAATTGCCCGCCGCTATAATCTCCACCCCGCTATAGCGGTCAAGAAGACCCTCAATATCGGGGGCAATCCATTTTTCTATCAGATTATCGCCGACATCTTCCAGAAACTTGCCACGCTTTGCGCCGACTTCTATTAGAAGCGGCACATTGCTGCCCAATAGGGATTCCAATTGCGCTGTATTCATGCTCAATACGCCGCCATTATTCTGTAGCTGGTTTTTTACAAAAGCTCCGCCAAACTCGGCATTTTGCCACCAGCCGCTCTCTATTAAATAGTTAAGGTCAAAGGTGAAGTCTAAGCTATCGCTGTAAATGCGCCGAGCAAATTCGCCCTCCACCAAATTATTAACATAGTTTTCGGGGTTCAATAATATTGCCGTGTCTTCGGGGCTATCCAGTAAAAACTTTGGCTCTCTAGCATCAAAGGAGAAGTTCACAAGACCGACACCGACACCATTACTATCCAGCCTTGGGTCAACTTTATATTCCAGACCATTGCGTTTATTCCCTGAGCGGGCATGGGAGAGCCCAAACTTGCCGTCCCAATCGGCGCCATCATTAAATGCCATTTCAAGGGTGTAGATATCCATATAGCCCACGCGTTCCTGATATTTTGACTTGAGGACACCGGCGGCGGTGGTGGCGTCAAAGCCAATCAGATAATGGCGGGTACCGCGTTGGGCGATGATGGGGTTGCGGATGATGTCAGTATCTGCCGTGCTACAGCTAACGGCTGCATTTGTATCATCGTCAGGGTCGTCATCACATTCTTCATTATTCATCTGAAAGGTCAGGGATTTGCGCGCTCCATTGACATTAAAATCGGCGCGTAGCACTTCTGCCATCAGGCTGAAGGTGTCGGTGGGACGCCATTCTACATTGAAAATCCCTGCATAGCGCGAGTTCTCGCTCTCATTAACCTCAGAGCGTATGGATTGGGGGGCGAAGGCTTTCACCGACTCGCCATTATACATGCCCGCATAAACAACACTCGTATGGGGCTGATATTGGAACTCGTGGGTTTGGCGGGTTTGGATGAGGTAATTACCGCCAAGCGTTATGCCAAGCCGGTTTTCCATAAAAACATTGGAGTAAAGCACGGTGACGTTTGGCTCAATAGTCGGGTTATTGGTGTCGTAATCGCCCTTCAAGTTCAGCGTCAAAACGCGTTTGTTTTTGTTAAAGGCTCTATGGGTGGTCACATTTATCGTCCCGCCAATGCCGCCCTCCTGTATGCGGGCAAAGGGGGATTTATAAACCTCTATGCGGGAGACAAACTCGGAGGGAAGGGCGTTAAAGCGGAAATTGCGATTTACGCCATCGCCTGAGACGGTGCTGGTTACAGACCTGCCATTTAGGAGGACTCTGGTATAGCGTCCGGGTAAGCCTCTTATATTGGCAATGCTGGCATCCCCCCTATCACGCTCAATGGTGACGCCGGTTATTCTTTGGAGGCTGTCGGCAACATTGGGGTCGGGGAACTTGCCGATATCTTCGGCGACTATCACATCAACAACATTGACGACATTGCGCTTAATGCTCAGCGCATCGCGCAAGCTGGCGCGGGTGCCAGTGACGATAATTTCTTCTATGTTGGTTTCCTCTATATCGGGTGGGGCATTGTCTTGTGCGAAAATACTCACCGGATATGCCAGCAAGAGCATCAAAAAGATTAAAAATATCCCCTTTGTGCTTACCGCTCTTCCCATAGCTCTCTCCCGATTTTGCTTTCCCTTCTCCGAGATATGCTATTCTATGGGCTCCCCTGCCCATATATATTATCCTATGGGTATAAAAGCACTTTTGTCAAACCCCAAAACAAAAAAAGGATAAAAAAGTAAATCCATACTGGAAATTTTTGCCGTTTTTTCGTATAAATCTAGCTTCTGCTTGGGAGAAAAAAGATGATGAAAAACCATATTTATAAACAGCCTGTTTTTTGGGGGGCTATCATTGCTGCCCTTGCGGTGATTCTTATTGTGCTGGCTTTGGGAAGTGAAAGGCAGACGAGCACGATTATTCATGTTGTAAATCCTGTTACTCAGATGCGGGATAATGAGGTGATATCCATTCCGCTTGCGGCGTTGGAAAAAAGAATGTCGCTGCCGAGAAAGCTTGGTGCTTTTATCGGTGAGAAACAGCTCATTACACAGATGATTGATAAGGATGGCGATGGGCATAAGGATAGGTTGCTTATTCTTGTCAGCATGGGGGGGGATGAGCGCAAGGCGATTACGATTAAAAAGGCGGAGCGGCAGAACCATAGGCAAATGGTGAGGGCTTCTATATGGCAGAGGATGGGGGCGGATAAGACTGAGAAGGGGGGCAAGACTATTCTCACCGGTGGGAAGCTGGTTGAGAAGACGAGGCTTAGTGTTCCTAAAAGTCATAAATTGGGTGATGGGTTGTTTCGCTTTGAGGGGGTGGGCTGGGAAAGTCAGCTTGTTGGATATCGGTTATATCTGGATTATCGCCATGCCATTGATATATTCGGGAAAAAAACGCCTAGCCTTGTTCTTCATAAGGTCGGGCATGATAATGGGAATTATCATCAAATGGCGGGGTGGGGCATGGATGTCTTAAAGGTCGGCAAAAGTTTGGGGCTTGGCTCTATTGGCGTGTTTGATAAGGGCAAGGTGTTGCGGATGGCGGAGGGGGTGCGGATTTCTTATAAGCAGGGGGAAGTGGGTCCGCTGTTTGCTTCTTTTCATACTCTGCATAAGGGGTGGGTTATTGGTGGGCAGAAGCATAGGCTGGTTTCAAAATATGGGATCCATGCCTATAGTCATCTTACGAAAGCCAAGATTAGCTTGAAGCCTGATGATGGGCAATTTGTTACGGGGTTTGTGAAGAATGAGAATACCGACCTTATCCGCTCGCAACAGAATGGGAAATGGGCGTATCTGGCAAGTTTTGGGAAGCAGAGTGTTATTAAAGATGAGCTGGGAATGGCGGTGTTTTATAAAAAGACCGATCTGGAGAAAATAAGCAGTGATGAGTATAGTCATCTGGTTGTGTTTACGCCGGAAACCAAAACCGCCAAATATTACCTTATGGGGGCGTGGGAGCAGGAAAAAAATGGCGTCAGCTCAAAAAAACAATTCACAAATCTGTTAAATCAATATCTAATGAGGTTGAACTTTCCGTTGGAAATACTCTATCCCTGAAGGAGGACGCAATGAAGGCACGTTATGTAGGCGATAAAATATCCTATAAAAGAATGACCACGCAGGAGCTGCGGGATAATTTTTTATTGGAGGAGATTTTTAAGCCCTCCGAGATAATTCTTCATTATACGGATGTTGATAGGGCTATTATTGGGGGGATTGTGCCGCAGAAGGGGGCGCTTTCTCTGCCGCAATCAAAGGCATTGGGGACGGATTATTTTACCGAAAGGCGCGAGATTGGCGTTATCAATATTGGTGGTGAGGGTGTAGTTGAGGTTGAGGGCGAGGCGTATGATATGCAGAGGCTGGATAGTCTTTATATTGGTACGGAGAATAAAAGCATTAGTTTTGCTAGTAAGAATGCGGATAAGCCTGCTCAGTTTTATTTGGCTAGCTATCCTGCTCATAAGAAATATCCGACTAAGAAGGTGACGCAGGCGGAAGCGAATAAGGTGGAGCTTGGAAGCAAGAAGACGGCTAATGAGCGTATTATTTATCAGAGCTTGGCGCCCGGTATTGTTGATAGTTGTCAGCTGGTGATGGGGTTCACGGATCTGGCGGAGGGGAGCATTTGGAATACGATGCCTGCTCATACGCATGAGCGCAGAACCGAGATTTATATGTATTTTGATATGGCGGAGGAGGATTTTATCGTTCATCTGATGGGCGAGCCTAGTGAAACCAAGTCTATCATTACTCGTAATGGGCAGGCGGTGCTTTCGCCAAGTTGGTCTATCCATTCGGGGGCGGGAAGCGCGCGATATACGTTTATCTGGAGCATGGGGGGCGAGAACCAGGTGTTTGATGATATGGATGGGATTGATATTAAAACATTTAAATAGCCCTTTAAGGGCGTAGGGCAAGCGTGGGGAGGAAAATATGAGAGCAGGCTTTATTGCCTTTTTATTGCTACTATGCCCGCTATTGGTGGGGTGTAAGGCGGAGCGTGGGCAGAAAACCTTGCGGCTTGCTCATGCGCTGGATACGGAGCATCCTGTTCATTTGGCGATGGAGCGGATTGCGGAGCGGGTGGCGGTGCTCTCTGAGGGGAGGCTTACGTATTGAGATTTATCCAAGCGGACAGCTCGGCTCGGAGCGGGAGCTGGTGGAGCTTTTGCAAATTGGCTCGCTTGCGATGACGAAGGTTTCGGCGGCTCCCTTGGAGGGGTTTATTCCTGAAATGCAGATTTTTGGGATTCCTTATATCTTCAAAAATCGGCGGCATTATTGGAAGGTGCTGGAGAGCGATATCGGCAAGGATTTATTGCTTTCTATGCAGAGGGTCAAGCTGCATGGGTTGGGATATTTTGATGCGGGGGCGAGAAGTTTTTATACGACCAAGAAGCCGATTAGAAGTCCTAAGGATTTGGCGGGGCAGAAAATTAGGGTCATGAATAGTCAGACTGCCATTAAGACGGTTAATGCGTTGGGGGCAACGCCTACGCCTATTTCTTGGGGGGAGCTTTATACGGCGTTGCAGCAGGGGGTTGTGGATGGGGCGGAAAACAACCCGCCGACTTTTTATCTCTCGCGGCAATATGAAATATCTAAATATTATGTGCTGGATGAGCATAGTGCTATTCCTGATGTGCTGCTCATGAGCCTTTATATATGGAATAATCTTTCTGCCCAAGAAAAGCAGTGGCTGGCGGCAGCCGTCAAGGAGGGGGTGCTCTATCAGAGGGAGCTTTGGGAGAAGGCTACCAAAGATGCGCTCAAAGCCGTGGAGGCGGCGGGTGTTAAGGTTATTTATCCTGATAAGCGTCCTTTTCAGAGGGCGGTGCAGGGAATGTATCGCCAATATGAGGGCAGTGAGGTTGGGGTGCTTATTCAACGCATAAGGAATGTCCGATGAGGAAAATTATTTTTGAGAAATATATCGCCAATTTTATTGCCGCTCTCATGTTTATCTTGGTGGTGGCGGTGTGCTGGCAGGTGATTACTCGTTATATTTTAAATGACCCTAGTCAGTATACGGAGGAGTTATTGCGCTATGTGCTTATCTGGCTGGGGCTGTTTGGGGGGGCATATGGGTGCCATGCGCTTATTCATCCCTCGCTTCCTGTTTTGGTGGATAAGCTGGCGCCATGCCATCGGTTATGGGCGGATGTTTTTGTGTTGGCTATCATCTGGCTTTCTGCGTTTTTTATCCTGATTATTGGCGGGGTGAGCCTTGTGAAATTGGCATGGGTGTTGGAGCAGACTTCTGCCGCTTTGGAGATAAAAATGGCGCTGGTTTATCTGGCTCTGCCGCTGAGCGGGGTTCTTATCTGCTATGCGGCTATGGATGAGATGTGGCTTACGTATAAAAATTGGAAAGGGAGATAATCATGTCTATTTATATTCCGATATTGCTGTTCTTTTTATTGCTGGGGCTTAATGTGCCTATTGCTTTTGCGATTAGTTTTACGACGCTTATCACCATGCTATTCACGATTGATATGGGACCAGCGCTGACCACTATGGCGCAAAGGATGGCGACGGGGATTGATAGTTTTGCGCTGCTGGCTATCCCTTTCTTTATTTTATCGGGCTATATTATGGGGCAGGGGGGCATGGCAAAAAGGCTGATTGATGCGACGAAGGCGCTTATCGGTATGATACCGGGCGGGCTTGCTTTTACGAATATTGTTTCCTGTATGTTGTTTGGGTCTATTTCGGGGTCTGCTGTGGCGGCAAGCTCGGCGATTGGGAGCTTTATGATACCGGAGATGAAAAAGGCGGGGTATTCGCGGGCTTTTTCCTCAGCGGTTACGGTGGCGGGGTCTACTACGGGGCTTCTTATTCCGCCTAGTAATGTGCTGATTGTGTATGCGGTTGCCTCAGGGGGGGCGAGTATTGCGGCGCTGTTTGCGGCGGGGTATGTGCCTGGTATTTTGCTGGGGTTGGCGCTTATGGTGGTGTGTGCGGTTTATGCCAAAGCCAAGAACTTTCCTGTTGAGAAGCCGTTGCCGTTTATGGATATTGTGCAGAAGTTGGCGGCTGCCTTTCCTGCTATTTTGCTGATTGTCATTATTATAGGGGGGATTTTGAAGGGTGTTTTCACGGCTACGGAGGCGGGTGGGATTGCGGTGATTTATTCGCTGCTGCTTTCGGCGGGGATTTATCGGGAGATTGGGGTGAGCGAGTGTAAGGGGATTCTTATTCGTGCGGCACAGACTACCGGGATTGTGATGTTGCTGATTGCGGCAAGCTCGGCTATGGGGTGGATTTTGGCGTATGAGAATATTCCGCAAATGGTGGCACAGAGCCTTATCGGGCTTTCTGAGAATCCGATTATTATTCTGTTGCTGATTAATTTGATTCTGCTGCTTGTTGGGGCGTTTATTGATATTACGCCAGCGGTGCTGATTTTCACGCCTATCTTCATGCCGGTTGCGATTAAAATGGGCATGTCGCCTGAGCATTTTGGGATTATGATGGTGCTGAACCTGTCTATCGGGCTTTGTACGCCGCCCGTTGGCTCGGTGCTGTTTGTGGGGGCATCGGTGGGCGGGGTTTCCATGACCAAAATGATACGACCGCTATTGCCGATGTATCTCGCTATGTTTGTGACGTTGATGTTGGTTACCTATGTGCCTTGGATGAGTGAGGCGTTGCCGAAGGCGCTGGGATTGTTGAAATAGAAAGGAAAAGTTATGACTATTATAGAAGATTATCAGGTGAAGGGGAAATTGGCGGTTGTTACCGGTGCGAGCCGTGGGCTGGGGCAGGCTATGGCGGAGGGCTTGGCGGAGGCGGGGGCTGATATTATTGGTATTAGTACTAATGCGGATAATCTCAAGGAGACGGGGGCGCTGGTTGAGAAATTGGGTAGGAAGTTTCATGCGCTTTCGTGTGATGTTTCTGATTATGAGGATATTGAGCGGGCGGTGGCGGAGTGTAAGAAGATTGGGGGGGTGGATATTTTGGTGAATAATGCGGGTATTATTCGGCGCTCGCCTGCGGTGGAATATTCCAATAAGGATTGGTTGGATGTGGTTGAAACCAATCTCAATGGGTTGTTTTATCTTTGCCGCTCTTTTGGGGGGGAAATGGTGAAGCGGAAAAGTGGCAAGATTATTAATATCGCTTCGCTTTTGAGCTTTTCGGGCGGGATTACGGTTCCTGCTTATGCTGCCAGCAAGGGGGCGGTGATGCAGCTTACCAAGGCGCTTGCCAATGAGTGGGCGGGGCATAATGTGCAGGTCAATGCGATTGCGCCTGGTTATTTTGAGACGGATAATACTGCCGCTCTTCGGGCTGATGAGGGGCGGTATAGTGAGATTTTGAAGCGTATTCCTGCGGATAGATGGGGTCAGCCCCATGAGTTGAAGGGGGCGTGTGTTTTTCTGGCGAGCAAAGCCTCCAATTATGTCAATGGGCATGTGTTGGCGGTTGATGGGGGGTTTCTTGCCCGCTAAAGGATTGACTCAGGGGGTTGGGGCTGATAAAAATAGTGTTTGAGGTGCATTTAAGAGGGAGAAAATAATGATGCGTATAAAGAGAGTTTTACTGTTAGCTGCTATTATAATGACGGGCATGGCGGTTAATGCCTATGCTAAACAGGACCCGCGCCATAGCCGGCAATTGGATGAAAACTATAATGTCTATTGGGGGGATTTGCATAATCACTCGGCGCTGACTTATGGGCATGGTAGCTTTGCCAATGCGTTGGAAAATGCGGCTGAGGGCGAGTTGGATTTCTTTACCGTTACGCCTCATGCGATGTGGCCCGATATTGAAAAACTGCGTGGGAATAAAAAGCTGGAATGGGTGATTGCTTACCATACCAATGCGTTTAAGAAATTACGCAATCCCGCTTATTGGCAAAATTATATTGATAAGATGAAGGAATATAATATTCCCGGAAAGCGTATTACTTTTCCTACCTATGAGGTGCATAGTTTGAAATATGGTGACCATGTCGTTATCAGTAAATATAGCGATATTTCACTGCCAAAGGCGAAAACCAGCGTGGTGGATCTGCGTGACCATGTGCTGGATAAGGAAAATACGATTATCTCGCCGCATGGGGTTGGGTATCAATCTGGGTTTCGGGGGTATAATTGGGATTACTTTAAGGAAAGCCCGCAAACGCCTTTTGCGGAAATATTCTCCCGCCATGGGAACTCGGAAGGCTCGGTTGGTCCTTTTGGTATGTATCATGATATGGGTCCGCGCGACTTTGCGGGAACTGTGGAGGCGGGGCTAAGAAGAGGCTTGAAGTTTGGTATTATGGCAAGCTCGGATAGTCATGCGGGACACCCTGGCTCTTATGGTGGCGGTAGGGTTGCGGCTCTTGCCAGTAGCTTGAGCAGGGATGCGATTTGGGAAGCCTTGCGGGCAAGGCGGGTTTATGCCTCAACGGGGGCGAATATCACTTTGGATTTCCGTATTAATAAAGCCTATATGGGTGAGGAGATTAAGGATAATTTGCTCGGGCGGCGTAAGGTGCATGTTGCGGCGGAAGGCGTCAATCAGATTGATTATGTGGAGCTTATTAAAAATGGCAAAACCATTCGCAAAAAGCATGCCAATTATACGCCTGATTATGATATTTCCCAAGATGCGCCTATGCATGCCAAGATTAAGTTTGAGTTTGGCTGGAACCAGGTTAGCTCTAAAGACCGCGTGGAGTGGAAGGGTAGCCTTTCGCTTTCGGGGGGGAAGTTTCGTGAGGTCATTCCGCAATTTCGGGGTGCGCCTTTTACCTCGCCGCAAAAAGACCTTGAGGGTAAGGAGCATGCTTGGGAAAGCTGGGTGAGCCGTATTACGGAGAAATCGGCGAGATCGGTGAGCTTTCATGCTTTTTCTATTTCCAATCCTGCGCCTAGCCAGCCGACGACGCAGTCTATTTTGCTGGATGTATATATGCGCCCAAGTGATACGCTTATCGCGCGCATTAATGGGAAAATATATCGCCATACGCTGGCTGAGTTGTTGGAAGGCTCTAGAGGGCATTTCATGCAGGGCTGGTTGAGCGAGAGCATTTTGTTTAATCGTGCCGTGCCAAAGGATGGGTATCGGGTCAGTTTTGACTTTACCGATAGAGCCGCAACGCCTGAAGATTATTACTTTGTGCGTGTGCGCCAGACCGACCATCAATGGGCATGGTCCAGCCCGATATGGGTCGCAAGAAAATAAATGCAGGCAAAACAGAAATGCGCCATTGGCATTGATGTCGGGGGAACCTCCATCAAGGCGGGTATCATCTCCGATGGGGGCGAGGTGTTGCATTGGGCGGATGAGTGCCCTTGTGAGGGCGGTAGCGTGGAGGGGTTTGTTGGCTTGATTGCTGAGCTGGTTGTGCCGCTTTTGGAAGAAGCCGAGCGTAAGGGGGTTTCTGTTGCTGCTATTGGGGTTGGGATTCCGGGTCTTATTGAGGGGGGGGTTATTATCGGGGCTATTCCGAACTTGCCCGCTTTAGAGGGGGCGGATATTCAGAAATTGCTGGGGGAGAAGCTGGGGCGTGATGTGGCGGTGCATAATGATGCGTTTCTTATGTCTTTTGCGGAGCATGAGCAAGGGGCGGGGAAAAATATTGCCAATGTTGTGTTTTTGACGATTGGGACGGGTGTTGGCTCTTCTATTAAGCTGGGCAATAAGTTCTTTTTTGGCGCTCGTGGAAGGGGGGCGGAGGTCGGTCATATGGTATTTTATCCACAGGCGGAAAATACCATGTTGGAGGAATATGCCTCTACCAATGCGCTGGTGGAAAAATATGAGGAGCTTTCGGGGGAGAAGGCGGATGGGAAGGAAATTGTTAAGCAATATCAGGAGGATAACCCTCATGCTCGGGCGGCAATGAAGCTCCATTTTTGCCATTTGGGGGCGGCTATCGGCTCGCTTGCCAATCTGCTAAACCCCCAGCGCTTTGTGCTGGGCGGCGGCATTACCCAAGCAGGAGAGTTTTACATGGAAAGTCTTATACAATATGTTAAAAAATATGCTGTGCCGATATCATTGGAGAAAACCGATATCATATCGGCGCAATTTGGAAACCAGGGAGGGGCGATTGGCGCCGCGTTATTCGCTCTCAGCAAAAAATCTTAATCCGTGTAATGAATGAAAAAGGAGAAATAAAATGAATAAATCTATGCCAATTGTGTTCTTCATCCTATGTATATGGTTTGTCGTATCTTTCGTGACCAATATTTTGGGACCGCTCACACCCATCATTATTGAGAACTTTTCGCTCAGTTATAAAATGGCAAGCTTTTTGCCCTTTTCGTTTTTCTTAGCCTATGGGCTGGCTTCCATTCCAGCGGGTGCGTTGATTGAGCGGCTGGGCATGAAAAAGGCATTGCTTATTGCTTTTGGGCTTAATTTTGTCGGGGCTTTTGCCTTTGCGCTTTTTCCTGTTTATCTGGTCGCTCTTGCTTCGCTGTTTACCATTGGGGTTGGCATGGCGATGACGCAGGTGGTTATTAATCCGCTTATGCGCACCGCTGGGGGCGAGGAAAACTTTGCCTTTTTCTCGGTGATGGGACAGCTTGTTTTTGGCTTTGCTTCTTTTGTAAGCCCTGCCGTTTTTACCTATCTTATGGTTTCTATTCCCAATAAGGCGGCGCAAAATCCGCTGGTTAGCTTTTTGGATATGCTGACGCCTGATAGGCTTCCTTGGGTGGCGCTATATTGGGTGTTTGGCTTTGCCTTTTTCGTGATGATTGCGGTGGTGATGCGCACGAAGCTTCCGAAAGCGGAGCTTGCGGAGGATGAAAAAACCGGCACTTTTGATGTGTATGTTGCCTTGTTTAAGGAGCGTTATGTGCAGGCGTTTTTTCTTGGGCTTATCTGTTATGTCGGGCTGGAGCAGGGGGCGACGATTTGGATGAGTGAGTTTCTGAGCGTTTATCATGGGGTTGACCCCAAAACCTTGGGGGCTGCTTCTGTGGGCAAGTTTTGGGGCTTAATGTCGCTTGGTTGTCTTGTCGGGCTTGGGCTGCTCAAGCTCGTTGATAGCAAGGTGCTGCTTCGGTTTGCTTGTGGGCTTACGGCTTTGTGTCTGGTTTTTGCGGTGTTTGGCTCAGAAAGTCAGGCGTTGTTTTGCTTTCCTATGATTGGGTTTTTCATTTCCATCATGTTCTCCATTATTTTCTCGCTGGCGCTTAACTCTGCCAAAGAACATCATGGGGCGTTTTCGGGGATTCTTTGCACCGGTATTTTTGGCGGCGCGCTCATGCCCTTTATTATGGGGGTCATTGCCGATGCCACGAGCCTGAAAATTGCGATGCTGTTCCTGTTTGTGCCGATTGGATATATTTTCTCCATCAGCCTTTGGGCAAAGCCCATGATTGAAAATAGCCGTATCTCGCTGAAGGAATTATTGGCTAAAGTGAAAGGGTAGGCGCAATGGGATTTTTGCAAGCTGTAAAATATGGTTTTCGCCATTGGCTTGATTTTAAGGGGCGGTGTCCGCGCTCGGCTTATTGGTGGTGGCTGTTGTTTTGTTTCTTGCTATCGGTGCCAGGGATTTTATTATGGGATTCTGAGATAAAAAGAGTATGGAATTCTGAGATAGTAAGCTGGGCGATTACTTTATTTCTGCTTGTTCCAACTTTTTCCCTAGAAGTTAGACGCTTCCATGATAGTGGTGTTTCCGGAAAAATTGTCCTGTTCCAATATCTCATCATGTTCCCTGGAATGTTCATTTTTTCATTGGATGACATGACTTATGACAATATTTACGCACTAACATTCCTTCTGCTGTTTTATTTACTTCTCCTAGCGATATTTGTTTATGTATTTATCCGTTGTGGGTTTTATAAGACGCAAAAGGGGGAGAATAAATATGGGGCGGCTTTGGAGGTTGCGAAGTTATGATGGAGTTTGGGCAGACGGTGCGGTATGGGTTTGACCATTATTTTGACTTTAAGGGGCGGTGTCCGCGCGCGGCTTATTGGTGGTGGACCTTGTTTGCGCTTTTGGTGGCGGGGGTTTCTGGTTTGATGGATTTTGCTTTGTGGGATAGTGGGTTTTTGTCTTCTATGGTTTCTATTTTGCTGTTTATTCCGGGTCTTTCTTTGCAGGTGAGGCGGTTGCATGATAGTAATCTTTCGGGGAAGATTATTTTGCTGCCATATCTTTTTATTCTGCTTGGGGGGATGTTTCTTATTCTTTATGAGGTGAAGTTTCTTGCTATTCTTGCCTTTCTTATCGCTGCTGCTGTCGGGATTTATATTTTTATCCGTTGCGGCTTTTTTGTAACTGACCCACAGGAAAATATCTATGGTGCGCCGTTGGATATTTCCCAAGCATAGAGGAAACCCTTATGAAAAAAATTACTGCTCTTATTGTCGCTATTTTTGTGCTTGGTTTTCTTAGTGTTTTCATCCTGCCGACGAAAAGTGATGAGCGTCCTAATGTTATATTCATTCTGACCGATGACCAGCGTTATGACGCTATGGGGTTTTTGAACCATGAGCTGAAAACGCCCAATATTGACCGCATGGCGGAGGAGGGCACGTATTTTCCAAATGCTTTTGTGACGACCGCTCTGTGTTCGCCCTCGCGTGCTACCATTCTCACCAGTCAATATATGCATGACCATGGCATTGTGGATAATAATGCCGGCTTTAAGAAGGATGTTGTTTTCTTCCCCGAAAAGCTGAAGGAGGCGGGATATAAAACCGCTTTTATCGGAAAATGGCATATGGGGGGGCTGGATGATAGCCCTAAGCCGGGATTTGATTATTGGTTGAGCTTTCCGGGGCAGGGGCGGTATTATCCGACCCGTAATGAAAAGGGCGAGGTCAATAGTTTTAATATTAATGGCAAACGTATCCGCCAAAAGGGGTATATTACCGATGAGCTTACGCAATATGCCATTAAGTGGATGGATAAAATTAGAGGCAAAAAACCCTTTTTCCTCTACCTCTCCCATAAGGCGGTGCATGCCCGCTTCTCGCCCGCTCCGCGCCATCGGACGCAATATTCCAATCTGGATATTGAGCTTCCTGCCAGCATGGAGGATAGTGCCGCAAATCGTGAGGGCAAGCCGCTTTGGGTGCAAAATCAGAGGAACTCTCATCATGGGGTGGAGTTCGCCTATGAAACCTCGCTGGATATCGCCGAATATAAAAGACAATATTATCGCGCCCTTTCTGCCGTGGATGATAGTGTCGGCGAGTTGATAAGCTGGCTTAGTGCGCGCGGCATGATGGAGAATACGATTATTATTTTTATGGGCGATAATGGCTTTCTGTTTGGTGAGCATGGGCTGATTGATAAGCGCCATGCTTATGAGGAGTCTATTCGGGTGCCTTTGCTCGTTTATGGGAAGGGCATTGCCAAGGGGCATACGGCACGCTCGCTCATTGCCAATCTTGATATTGGTCCGACGATTATTGATATTGCTAAGGCGCAGACAATTCCGCAATTTGAGGGGCAGAGCTTTTTGCCTATGGCGGCGGGTAAGCCTCAGCCTTCTGATTGGCGCAGTGAGTTCTTTTATGAATATTTCTGGGAGTTTAACTATCCGCAAACGCCGACTACATTTGCCATTCGGAGCGACCGCTATAAGCTTATTCAATATCATGGGATTTGGGATAGGGATGAGTTGTATGATTTGCAGAATGATCCCAAAGAAACCAATAATCTGATTGAAAGCCGAAAGCATTTGCCGATTATTGTTGAGCTTCGGCAAAAGCTGTATAAGCTCGCTACCAATGCGAAGGGGGAGCATGTGGTGCCCTATACCTATAAGTTTAATCAGGGGGCGGTACACCGCTATATTGATGGGTCTAAATCGGCTGAGTTTCCCGAAGACTGGGAAAGGGTCGGCGATGAGGCGGATATTAAGGATTATAAAATCCCTGATGAGAATAAGCTTTCGGGAGAGGGGGCGTTAAATCACTAATGGCTGTGAAACCCGAAGAAACGCTCATGTTCTCCGAAACCAAAGAGGCTCCTGCAAAGCTTGCCAAGCAATTGGCGGAAAATAAAAGCGTCGTTGAAGCCCTTGCCCGCAATTTGCAAAACGCTCCGCCACCTTTTGTCGTGACTTGTGCGAGGGGTAGCTCCGACCATGCGGCAAGTTTTGGGAAATATGCTATTGAAACGCAGACTGGGCGGGTGGTGGCGTCGCTTGGTCCCTCCATCGCTTCCATATATGGGGTGCAGTGTGAGATGAAAAATGCGCTCTATATTGCGATTTCGCAATCGGGGGCGAGCCCTGATATTATTACCCATGCGGAGATGGCTAAAAAGGCGGGGGCGATTATTGTTGCTATTGTTAATGATGTTTCTTCGCCGCTTGCTGCGCTGGCTCATATTCTGTTGCCTATGCATGCTGGTCCTGAGAAAAGTGTGGCGGCTACCAAGACGTATATTGCTTCGCTCACGGCGCTTAGTCATTTGGTGGCGGTGTGGAAGCAGGATAGGGCTCTTATGGAGGGGCTGGAGCGGTTGCCGGAGCAGTTGGAGGAGGCATTTGAGCTGGATTGGAGTGGGGCTTTGGAGGTGCTTACTCCTGCGAAAAATATGTTTGTGATTGGTAGGGGGCTTGGCTATGGCACGGCGCAGGAGGCGGCGCTGAAATATAAGGAGACTTGTGGGCTGCATGCCGAGCCTTTTAGCTCGGCTGAGGTCAAGCATGGTCCGCAAGCGATTATTGGTGAGGGGTTTCCTGTGCTTATTTTTTCGCAAAAGGATGCCTGCGCCAAAGGGATATTGGAGACGCTTGAGCAGTTTAGGAAGCGGGGGAGCAGGGTATTGTTTGCCGGTGAGGGGGCGGCTGCCTCGCCTGATAATCTGCCTGTTATCAAAAATATGCAGCCGCTCTTTGCACCGATTGCCATTATGGAAAGTTTTTATAAAATGACCAATGCGCTTGCCATTCAGCGTGGGTTTCATCCTGATAAGCCGCCCCATTTGCAGAAAGTGACGCAGACGCTATGAGGGGGGTGGTGGTTTTCTTGCTGGGCTTGTGCCTCGCACTTACAACCCTTGAGGCTAAGCCTTCCAATGACCATTTTCTCGGCTCTTATATGTCGCGGGGGAAGGTCAATAAAATTCTTAAGCACCGCCCTTGGGAGCCTTATCCCCAATGTAGCAATCGTGAGTTTTGGGAGGGCTTGCCGCCTTATATAAAGGCGAAGCTTTTGGAGGAGGGGGTATCGCGCCTTGATTATGAGCCGAGCCACCTTACCGCCAGTAAGTTTTTGGATGTTTTTCGTACTGGTGATAGGCAGACCTATCAGGCTTTTCAGCGGGCAAGGCGCAATGTTATGACTGCCTATATGCTGGCGGAATGTGTGGAGGATAAGGGGCGGTTTGTTCCTAAAATTGCTGACCTGTTATGGATGATTGCCGAGCAGAGCTTTTGGGGGTCGCCGTCGCATCTTTTTGGCACGCCTTCTGCTCGTAAATATCGGGATAAGAAAAAGAGCTTGCCCAATATTCAAAAGCCGATATTGGATATTTTTGCGGCTGATACTGCCAAAGACCTTGCTTGGGTGCTGTATTTTCTGGGGGATAAAATTGATGGGGTTTCCAAAGATATTCGCCCTCGTATTGAGCATGAAATTAAAATGCGTATTTTGGAGCCGGGTCGCTTGCGGGATGATTTTTTATGGATGGGGCTTGCTGATAAAAGGCGGCTTAATAATTGGGCAAGCTGGATTCTGAAAAATTGGCTGACGGTTCTTCTGCTGACTAATGATGATTATGAGCATCGTAAGGAAAGTTTTAAGAAGATTATTTTTCTTTTGGATAAATATTATGCGGGGATTCCCCTTGACGGTAGCTCGGATGAGGGTCCGACTTATTGGGGGGCGGGCATGGGGCGTTATTTTGAAATTCTTGAAATGCTGGCACCCCTTTATGGCAAGGGGTTTGATGTTTATGAGCAGGAAAAGGTTCGCAATATGCTGCAATTTGCTTATAAGCTGCATATTGAGGGGCATTATGTGGTGAGCCTTTCGGATAGTACGGCTTTTATGGAAAGCCCTAACCCGTATATGATTAATCTTATGGCGAGGCGGATTGGGGACCCTAAAATGCTTTATCTTGCGGCGCAATTTTCGCCACAATGGAAATCGGAGCTTCTGCCTGTTTTTAAGTTTGATTGGTTGCGGTTGCGGTTTTATGAAATTTTTGAGCGGGAGGGCATGGAAAACCTGCCGAAAAAATTTAATAGTCCGCAACATATATGGCTGCCCAATCTGCAATATATGCTTGCGCGCTCTGCGTCTCACTCCAATAAGGGGCTTATTCTGGTTGGCAAGGCGGGGAGTAATAATGAAAGTCATAATCATAATGATGTTGGGGTGATGATGGCGTATCTGAACGGCAAGCCGCTTATTGCTGATGCCGGGAAGCGGACTTATACGCATGGGTTTAAGGGGGGGCGGTATCATGTCAGTAATTGGAACCATGTTTCGGGGTATCATAATCTGCCGATTATTAATGGGGTGATGCAGAAAAATGGGGCGCAATATCGGGCTTCTAATGTGCATTATGAAAGGGGTGAGCGGGGGGCTTCGTTGAGCTTTGAGATACAAAATGCCTATCCGAAAAAGGCGAAATTGGAGAAATGGCAGAGAAAAATTGAGATGCTTGCTGGCTTGGGGGATATTGTGCTTTCGGAAAATTATGTGCTGGCGGCTTCGGAAAAGCCGCTTCGTATTGGGTTTTTAACGCCTGCCCGTGTCGGGCTTGGATATAAGAAGGGGGTTATTCGGCTTATTGATGCGGAGGGGGTGCCTGCTTATTTCTTTTATGATGCGGAGGGGTTTTCCGTCCATTTGGAAGAGATGGAGGTGGAGGGCGATTTGGCGAAAAGCTGGAAGGGCTTGACGCAGATTTGGTTCACGCAGAAGCAAAAGCCTGCTCTTCGTGGGGGGTGGAAGTTTCGTATATCGCTCAAGCGACCTTAGGGGCGAGAGGTAAGTCTATATAATTCGGCGCCTGCAAGCAGGAAGCTTCCGGGTCCATACAGCTCGCTACCATCGGCATTGGCGGATTTGGGGTCTTTGCCAATGGGTTGCACCCAGCCAAGTTTGCCGTTTTTATGGACGGCGCTGACAAGGGCACTCCAGCCTTTTTGGACGGTTTCCATATATTCTCCTCTGTCCAGAACGCCGTTATTGATGCCCCATGCAAAGCCAAAGACGAAAAAGCCTGTGCCGCTGGTTTCGGGATTGGTGTATTTATTGGGGTCCAGCAGGCTTGCGCGCCAGAAGCCGTCTCTTTGTTGTACCTTTGCCAGCGACTTTGCCATTTGCTGAAATATCTGCACATAGGCAGCGCGTGAGGGATGGTCGGCGGGTAGATGCTCTAAAATGCGCGCAATGCCGCCAAATACCCAGCCATTGCCACGGCTCCAGAAAACTTTTCTGCCATTGGGCTCGCGCTCATTAAAGTAGCGACTATCGCGATAATATAGCCCTTCGGATTTGTCATATAAATATTCGGTTGTCGCCCAGAACTCCTTATTGGCGAAGTGAATATATTTATTCTCGCCCGTCACAATGCCAAGCTCCACCCATGTTGGCGGTCCCATAAATAGGGCATCGCACCAGCACCAGCGGTCGCGGCAATCCTTGCCCGCTCGGCGCTCGGCTTTGCTTGGGGGGAAATATAGGGAGCCGGTGGGGGGGTCTTCCAAGATTTTGTCAAATTGCGCCTGAAGCGGGGCTATCATGCGCTTGTCTTTATATTTTTCAAATAAATCTAGATAGGTCTGACCGACGACATAATCATCGGCGTCATAAATGCGGGGTGCCATTTGCCATTTATTTTTTCTGCCGACTTTTTTCATGAAGCGCATATATTTGCCGCTATTGGATATCTTCGCCCATTCCATCATGCCCGGGTAAAGCGTGCCATAGACCCAGCCGCGTAAATCATATCTCTTATCCAGCTGGGCTTGGGTTGAGGTGCCGGGCTTTATTTTTCTTGAATCGTAAAAATGTTTCATCTGCCAGTCGGCGACCGCTTTCATCACATGCTTGACGTCAGCCTGTGTTAGCTCGGCGGAGTGATGGGGCTTTTCGGCAAAAGCCATGCTGCCCATAAATAATGTGAAAATAAAGAAAAACCCAAAGCGTTTCATGTTGCTTCCCTCCCATGTAAAACAAAATATGAGCCTTGCATAAGGGGGGGCATTTTGTCAATCATAAGCCTTTGACTTCTCTTTTTGCGTCCGCTTTGCGCTGGTGCAGGAGGTGGCGCATTCTTGCCCATATAGGGGCGTATTTTTCTTTGGCGCGGTTTTCATATTCATTGGGGTCTTGCTCATAATCATATAATTCCTGCCCCCATTCGCCGTTTTCGCCATATTCCGTGTAGCGGTAACGCCCTGTGCGGATGCTATAGCCCATAATGTGTCGCCATGCCCATTCTCTATGCACCCGCCCTGCTCTGCCCAATGCCATAGAGAAGCTCGCTTTTCTTATTTCGGCATGGGGGTCGCTCAAGAGGGGGAGCAGGCTTTTGCCTTGTGATTGGCGGGGGATTTTTATGCGCGCCATTTCTAAAATGGTGGGGTATAAATCAAGCAGCTCTACGACACCTTTGGCGGCTTCGCCTTTTCTTTTCATGCCGGGAACTTTGATGATGAGGGGGAGGTGTAGCGAGCCTTCAAATAAATCGCCTTTTTGCCATAGCTCATGTTGTCCTAAATGGAAGCCATGGTCGCTGGTGAAAATAATGATGCTGTCTTCTTCCAGCCCAAGCTCTTTTACGGCTTTTAGGATGCGTCCAAGCTGGGCATCCATGAAGCTGACAGAGGCATAATAGCCTTGAATTGCTTTTTTCTTGTGGAGGCGGCTCATCTCCACCTGTCCAATTCTGTCGCCAAGTGCGATGGGGGGGATATCGTCGCGGTCGCCTTCGGGGGTTAGGGGCGGCTCTATCTCGCTCAAAGGGTAGAGGTCAAAATATTTTTTGGGGGCGATAAAGGGGGTGTGGGGGCGGAAAAATCCCACAGACAAGAATAGGGGTTTGCCTGTTTTTTGGGGGTGGTTTTTTTGCATAAGCTCTATTGCCGCATCAGCGAGCTTATAATCCGTATGCTCACTATCTTTGCCTGTGCTCATCCAGCTTAGCGTTAGCCCTGTCTTGCGCCCTTCTACAATGCGCTCGGCTTGTTCTAATATGGCGTCATCTCTGTCAATGCCTTTGGGGTTTCTGACCTCATCCCATGAGGGGGGGTCGTCGTCACCACTGGTGCCGATATCTTTGGGGACTTTATAGTGGAAAACCTTGCCTGTGCGGGCGGTGTGGTAGCCTTCTTTGCGCAAAAGCTGGGGGAGAGTCCAGGCGTTGGGGATATATTCTCGGAAAGGGGTGCCGTTAATGAGCACGCCTGTTTGGGGGGGATATAGCCCCGTCAAAAAGCTCGCCCGTGATGGTCCGCAAACAGGATATTGTGCATAGGCATGAGAAAAAGCCCGCCCGCCTCTCGCCAGGCTGTCAATATGGGGGGTCTTTACCTGCCGTTTTCCATAGCTTCCTAAATGGGTGTTTAGGTCATCGGAAATGATGAGGATGATATTGGGGCGCTTGCGCTTGGCTTGGGCGTCTGCAAAAATGCCAATGCTCACAATAATAATAAGAGCGAATCTTATCCACAAAAATATGTCACGCATCTGATATTTGCCTCCCAACAACACCCCTCATTTCATGCAAGCCATATTGCACGCCTAGAAACGGAATTGTCAAATTATAAGCGTTGTCAATGGTTTCCTCTTGTAATTATTATAAACAAAAACATTCGCAGGTTTCTGCGAAAAAAAAGAAAAAAAATATTTGACAAAATAAAAAAAGAGGAGTTAAATCGCCTCACCTTAGGAGTTCATCCTAAGGAGGAGACCCCCTTCTCCGAACGGAGGGATATGATTTCTGATCATATCCCTCCAATTTTTTTTGAAACAGGGTTTTTCAAACGTAGTTTTCAAACTTTTCTATTTGTGTTGGATGTGCTAAAGAAGTTTCCTTTATACCAGAATGGGAAGGCATACGAAAATGACAAAAAAAGTGGTAACCTTTGGCGAGATTATGCTCCGCCTTTCTACACCTCACCATCAGAGATTTCTGCAGGCATCCTCTTTTGATGCCAGCTTTGGCGGCGGCGAAGCCAATGTCGCCGTTTCCTGCTCCATATTGGGGCTGGATGCCGCCTATGTCACCGCTTTGCCCGATAATGATATTGCCAAGAAATGTGCACGGGAGCTGAAAAGCCTGAATGTGGATGTTTCCCATATTCAATGGAAGGAGAATAGTCGCTTGGGGGTGTTTTTTCTTGAAAGCGGGGCTAATCAGCGTCCCTCTAAGGTGATTTATGACCGTAAAAACTCCGCCATTGCGGAGGCAAAAAGTGGTGATTTTGATTGGGCGAAAATTTTTAAGGGGGTGGATTGGTTCCATTTTACCGGTATCACGCCTGCCATTAGCAAAAGCTGTGCCGAGCTTGCTTTGGAGGCGGCAAAGGCGGCGCAAAAAGCGGGCGTTACGGTTTCTTGTGATCTGAATTATCGGGCGAAGCTGTGGGATTGGGGGAAGTCTGCTGTTGAGGTTATGCGTGAAATTGCCAAGCATATTGATGTTTGTATCGCCAATGAGGAGGACTGTCAGCAGGCTCTTGGGATTGAAAATGAGGCGGATGTGCATAGCGGTGAGCTGGATATTGCTCAATATGAGACGCTTTCGGCGAAGGTGATGGAGGAATATCCCAATATGAAAGCGATTGCGATTACCTTGCGGCGTTCGCACTCGGCTTCGCATAATGGGTGGGGGGCGTGTTTTAGGGATAAGGACGGGTTTATTGTTAGCCAGCAATATGAAATTACGCATATTGTTGACCGTGTTGGGGGGGGTGATAGTTTTGCGGGGGGGCTGATTTATGGGCTGCTTTCCTATAAGGATAAGGAGGAGGCGTTAAACTTTGCGGTTGCCTCTTCTTGTTTGAAGCATAGTATTTCGGGTGATTTTAATTTGACCTGTGTGGAGGAAGCCCGCGCTCTGATGGAGGGCGGCGGCTCAGGGCGTGTTGTGCGCTAATGGCACTTTTTTAAGCCTTTTTGTAATAGGTAATAGTTTATTGGGAGAGCGGCGATGTATCCCGCCAAGGCGCCGATGAGGAAGCCTTGCCAGAAAACGAAGCTGAAAACGCTCATGGCGGTGACGCCGCCTATCCAGTAATCTGCGCTATTCATGAAAAGCTCCATGACGCTTATGGAAATAATCTCGCCGAGCAAGACGATGCGGAGGGCGGCTTTGATGGGGATGCCGCTTCTTTTTGCCAGCGGGATGCTTGCCAAAGAAAGCCCGCTGATAAATGCCAATATCACGGCAAGGCTCATGGTGTGCAGCGGCTGCCAGCCTAGTGAGATGCCGATGATGAGACCGATAAGCTCGCCTATCATGCAGCCCGTTAGGCAGTGGAGGGTGGTGCTTGCGGCTAGGCGGAGGCTTGGTTTTTCATGTGCCATTGCATAATATTCCTCTTGCTGTTTCTGCCAGTTTTTTATTGGCGGCGGCGATGATTTTGCCGCCTCTATGGGCGGGTTGCCCTTCCCATGTGGTGATGGTGCCGCCTGCGTTTTCAATAATCTTGATGAGGGCGGCGATGTCGTAATCGTGCAGTCCTGCTTCTACGACCAAGTCTAGGCTGCCGCTTGCCAATAGGCAGTAATTATAGCAATCGCCGCCAAAGCGGGTGAGGCGGGTTTTGCTTTGTAGGGCTTGGAAGGCGGTGGCTTCTTCGGCTGTGAAAATTTCCATTGCGGTGCTTGCCAAGCGGGCATGGGAAAGCTCTTGCTCAGGGCTGGTGGAGATGGGTTGCTTCTTGCCCTCTTTTTGCCAATAGCTTTTGCCCGCCTCGCTCCAGAAACGCTCGCTCATAAAGGGGTTATCCATCATGCCAAGCAAGGGCTTGCCTTTGTGGTAAAGCCCGATGAGCGTTCCCCATAGGGGGTTTCCTGTGATGTAGGAGCGGGTGCCGTCAATGGGGTCGAGCAGCCAGCAATATTCGCTTTGTTGGTTTGCGGCTCCCTTTTCCTCGCCGATGATGCCGTGTTCGGGGAAGGTAAGCTCTATCTCTTTTCGCATGGCTTGCTCGCATGCTTTGTCTATTTCGGTGACGGGGTCAAAGCCGGTTTTGGATTTATTCTCCACCTTTATTTCATTGCGGAAGCCTGCAAGACTTATTGCGCCTGAGAGGTCGGCGAGCTTATGTGCCAGAGATAGAAATTTTTTTTCCATGATTGTCAGCTTATGCCTTTCTGCGCTCGCTTGCTAGCTTTGTCTTTGCTCTATGGCTCTATGGGATTTTTCCAGCGCCTTATAGCGGGAGAAATGCTCTTTATACAATATATGTGCTTTTTGATTGGGGGTGAGGGTTTGTGAGATGCGGAGTGCTTTTTGGGATAGTTCTGCCGTGTTTTGGAAATATCCTGCCCCTAGCCCTGCCAATAGGGCGGAGCCGAAGGAGGCGTCTTGTTGTTCGTAAAGGATAAGTTCTCGCCCCTGCATGTCGCTTATCATTTGCGCCCAAAACTTGGATTTGGCACCCCCGCCAATAAGGGCAAGCTGGGGGGGGAGGGGTAAGCCTTGTGCTTCCATTGCTTCGCTGATGTGGAGAAGTCCATAGCCGATGCCTTCCAATATGCTTCGGGCGAGAGCGGGTTTATCGGTGCCGATGTGGAAACCGTAAAGGCTTGCTTTGGCGTTGGCGCTCCATAAAGGGGCGCGCTCGCCTTGTAGATAGGGGTGGAAGAGAAGACCGCCTGCGCCAATTTCTGCTTGGGCGGCGAGCTTGTCTATTTCGGGGAAGGGGGCATTGTCAAAAAATAGGTGTCTTGCCCATTGCAGACTGCTGGCGGCGTGGTTCATGCCAGCGGCGTAGTAATAGCGGTTTTTTTCTATGGAAGGGTAGCAGGAAATGCCTTTTTTATAGGCGGGCTTGTTGTGGGGGAGGGAAATGACTCCTGCGCTGGCAAGTTTTATGCTGGCTTTATTGTCGGTGCAAAGCTGTTCGGTGCTTGTGTCGCATGCGCTTGTGATGACTGTAATTCCTGCTTGTAAGCCTAGTAGGGTTGCGGCTTGTTGGCTTACTCTTCCTGCGGGTTCGGTGGCGTTTTTTACCTCAGGGAGGGGGGGGTGTTTCCAGCCAGCTATGGTGCAAAGCTCCTCGCTCCAGCATTGGTTTTTCATGTCCCATAGGAGGCTGGCGGTGGCATCGCTATTATCGGTGAGGGAAGCCCCGCCTGTTAGGCGGCGGCGGAGGTCGTCTTTGGCGAAGTGGAAATAATGCGTCTTTTCCAGCACCTCTTTTCGGTGGCGGCTGAGCCAGGCGATGTGGCTTAGTGTCCATGTTGGTTGGAGGGTGTTGAGGCTTATTTGTTTTATGCGCTTGCCGTGTTGCTTGGCAATCTCATCGCTTATTTTTGCGCTTCGCATGTCGTTCCATAGCATGCTCTTTTGCAAAACCTCGTCATTTTTATCGCGAAAGACGCCAATATGCGCCCCGCCGCTTATCGCTATCGCTTCTATGTTTTGCTTGTCTAATAGGGATAGTCCTTTTTGCAGTGCCAGAAACCATTGGTCGGGGTGTTGCTCGGAGCTGCCATCATTGCCATAGCTTGTTGTAAGTTCAATTTTTGCCTCGCCCATAAGCGTGCCCGTGCCGTTGATGAGGGCGAGGGTTAGGCTTTGCATGCCGATGTCTATTCCTAAAAAAAGAGGGCTTGTGGCTGACATTTCTCTCCTGCTCGCTCAAAAAATAGAGTAGGGTGCCAGTCTAGCAAGTTTATCTCATGAGAAGGATAAAAAATGTCCTTGAGCGTCATTCGTCTTCATACCATCAGGGAAGCTCCGCTCAGTGAGCGGAAAAGGGAAGCTGAGAAGTTGAGCCTTGCTTGTCGCAAGCATGCTTGCTTTTTATTGGAGGTTGAGGGGGGGGCGGCTTTGCGGGAGGAGGCATTTGGGCAGGCGGAGGTGTTTTTTGGGCTGCCTGTTGCGGAGAAGCAGAAAATATCCATTGCCAATTCGCCCGCTCATCGGGGCTGGTTTGATATTGGGGAGGAAAATCTTGACCCGCTCGCTCAGAAAAAGGGGGATAGGAAGGAGGGCATAAAGATTGGGCAGCACCTTGAGGCTTCTCATCCGAAATGTGTTGCCCGCCTTGCTCTGCATGGGCAGAACCAATATCCGAAATTGCCTGACTTTCAGAGGGTAATGTTGGAATATTATGCCGACCAGCTTGCTATTGGCAGGGTGTTATTGCGGGGGTTTGCGCTGGCTTTGGGGATTGCTGAGGATTGGTTTGAGGGGTATATCCGTGAGCCTATGGCGACATTGGGTCCGCTATATTATCCGCCTGCTTCTGTTGGGAATCCTTCTGGGGCGGGGGCGCATACCGATTTTGGGTGTCTTACTTTGCTTACTCAAAAGGGGGGCGATGGGCTTGAGGTGAAGGGTGAGGGGGGGGTGTGGCAGAAGATTCATATTCCTGAGGGTCATCTTTTGGTGACGATTGGCGATATGATGGGGTGCTGGAGCGGGGGGAGGTTTGCGGCAAGTCTTCATCGGGTGGTTTATCTTGGGGATAAGCCTCGTTATAGTCTGCCGTTCTTTTTTGACCCTGACCCTGATACGCCTATTTATCCGCTGGCATCGCCGGCACCTGAAAAACCGAAAACGGCATTGCAATATTTGCTTGAGAAAATTAATGCTTCTTTTTCTTACCGTCATTATTAGGGTGGCGCTCATAGTCCTGCCATTTTATGCGCCTCATCATCCATTGATAGCGCCATATTGAGCGGGGCCAGAGGGCGGTGAGCTTGCCTTTGCTGTTGATATACCAGCTATGGCAATTGCCGACCCATATTGTTTTTTCTGCGGCTTTTCCCAGTTTTTCTAGGAAGCGGGTTTGGGCTTCTGGCTTGGGGGCGAGGGTGCAGTTTTCGGAGATGGCTTTTTCTACGCATTGGCGGATATAGTTTATTTGTGCCTCTACCATGAGCAGGACGGAGCTATGTCCAAGTCCGCTATTTGGTCCGAGCAAGAGGAAAAAATTGGCAAAGCCGGCATGGGCGACACCTTGATAGCAGGCGAGCTTTTTGCCTTCCAGTTTTTCGCCTTGCTCGTTTATTATTTCTATGCGCTCGGCGAGGTGGAGTTTTTGAAAGCCTGTGGCGTGGATTATAATATCAAGGTCATAATTATTTTGCTTTGTATACAAAGTTTTTCCTGCAAGCTTGGTGATGGGGGTGGTGATGAGCTTTACATGGTTTTGGGTGAGCATTGGGAGGAAGCTGTCGCTGAATATAATTCTTTTGCAGCCTATGGGGTAGTTGGGGGTGAGTTTTTGGCGTAGAGCTTCATCTTTTATGGTGCTGTGTAGGTAGGTTTTGGCTTTTCTTTGCCAGCACCATTGCCATAGTTTGAAGCCCCATAGGAGGGGGGCGAGGGTTAGCTCGGCTTGTAGGAAGGTAATGAATCTGCTTCTTTTTCCGCTGGGGCGTTTGATTATCCAGGGGGGGGTTCTTTGGAATATGTATAGTTTTTCGGCTTTTTTTGCGAGATGGGAAGCCATTTGTATGCCGCTTGCGCCGGTGCCGATAAGTCCTATTTTTTTGCCTGTGAGGGGTATGTCCTGCCATTGGGAGGAGTGAAACTGTGGGTTGGTGAAAGCCTCATGGTTAATGGTGAAGCGGGGGACTGCCAGTGCACCTGTTGCGGCTATGACGAGGTCGGCTTTTATCTGCTCGCCTGTTTCTAGGGATAAATGCCATTTTGTGCCTTGTCTTTTCATGTGTTTTATTTTCGCTCCATAGCGGATGTGGTTGGTTATGCCGAAATGGTTTGCTAGTTCATGGCAATAGAAATGGAGCTGTTTGCTGGTTGCGTATCCTCTTTCGCCTTTTCCTGCGAAAAAGGAGTAGTGGTATAATTGGGCGGGAATGTCACATCGGGCGTTTGGGTAAGTGGTGTCGCGCCAGGTGCCGCCTAGCTCGTCGGCTGCCTCATAGATGGTGAAGTGCTGAAATCCTGCAGATTTTAGGCTTGCCGCCATGCCAAGTCCAGAAAGACCAGCACCGATGATTGCGATATGATATTTTTCTCTTGCCATTTTTTCTCAATGCAGTAATGCAAAGAAAAATATAGTCAAGTTGATTCGCATTCGGAAGAACAATTGAAGTTTCACCAAATCTATATAGGAGAACATCATGCAAAAACTATCCTTAGTCATGCTGGCGCTGGCGCTGGTTGTCGCTACTGATGCGTATGGGCGCAATCAGATAAGGGTGGTTGGCTCTTCAACGGTCTTTCCTTTTGCAACGGCGGTGGCGGAGGATTTTGGGCGGTCTTCCTCCTTTAAGACGCCTATCATTGAGTCTACTGGCTCAGGGGGCGGCATGAAACTTTTTTGCACCGCTATTGGGCTTCGCCACCCTGATGTTACCAATGCGTCACGGCGGATAAAGCGCAGTGAATATCAGAAATGCAAAAAGGCGGGCATTGATATTATTGAGGTCAAGTTTGGCTTTGATGGGATTGTGCTTGCCAATGCAAAGGGCTGGGGGGGGTTGAATATGGTGCTATCCTTGCGGGATATTTATCTTGCGCTTGCCAAAAAAGTGCCCGCTCCGAATTGTTCTAAGAAAAGCTGTGGCTTTATAGATAATCCCTATACGAGCTGGCAGGAGGTGAATGCCAGCTTGCCCGATATTAGGATTGAGGTGCTGGGACCGCCGCCGACTTCGGGGACGAGGGATGCTTTTGTGGAGCTTGCTATGGAGGGGGGGGCGAAAAGTTTTCCTTATCTTGCGGCTCTTCGCAAGAGGGATAAGGCGGCGTTTAAGGTGCTCTCGCACGCTATTCGGGAGGATGGGGTTTGGATTGATTCGGGGGAGAATGACAATCTTATGGTGCATAAGCTGACTGCCAATAAAAAGGCGGTCGGGATTATGGGATTTAGCTTTCTTGACCAGAATGGTAGAAAAATTAAGGGGCTGGAGGTCAATAATGTTGCCCCCAGTTTTGAAAATATTGCCGATGGGAAATATAGTATTTCGCGCTCGCTTTATTTTTATGTGAAGAAAAATCATATCGGGGTTATTCCAGGACTTGCCGAATATCTTTATGCCTTTACCAGTGATAAGGCGTGGGGCGAGGAGGGGTTTTTGCTTGATAAGGGGCTTATTCCGCTGCCCGATAGGGAGCGGGGGAATATTGCTAGAGAGGTCAGGCGGGGGAAAGAACTGGAGATGTAGCCCTGCGCTGATTATCCACAGAATAATAGGTAAGGAGAGGGATTTATTCATGCCTATTTTTGAAAACAGTCTTACAATTCAGTCTATATTTTTTGGGCGGAGGGCGCGCACAATATGAACGAATATATCTTCCTGCTCGGATTATTGCTGCTTGCTGTTTTTGGATATTATAGCGGTAGAAAACGTGCCAATGGCTTTGGCAAGGCTGAGGATAATCGCAAGGGGGATGTTAGCCGTAAGCTGCATTCGGTTTCGCAATATCATGGGTTGTATATTGCGTTATGGGTGGGGCTTCCTTCTTTTTTATTGTTTTTGCTTTGGAAAATAGCCGCTCCCTATATTATGGAGGGGCTGCTTGCTAAAGCGATTGGGGGGGGTGTCAGCGAGGGGGAGCGGGAGCTTATTCTCTCAAAAATATATGCTCTTGCGCGCGAGAATATATCCATTGGCGAGCAGAGCGAGTTGGTGGTGAGCCTTGCGCAATATTATCTGGCGCTTTCGGATATTTCGGCAATGGCGCTGTTTGTTTTTATGGTGGCGCTTTCCCTTATCGGCTTGAAACTGTCACTCACGCATTTGCATTTGCGCTTTATGGCGCGCAAAAAGGTGGAGCAGATTATTGGCTGGATTATGATCGGCGCAAGCTCGGTGGCGGTGCTGACGACCATTGGCATTATTTTTTCGCTTCTTTTTGAGAGCCTGCGCTTTTTTGCCCATGTGCCTATTCATGAGTTTCTTTTTGGGCTGCAATGGTCGCCCCAAACCGCTATTCGTGCTGACCAAGTTGCCAATGCCGGCTCTTTTGGGGCTATTGCTGTTTTTAGCGGGACGCTGCTCATCACTTTTATTGCTATGTGTGTGGCGGTGCCGATTGGGTTGATGTCGGCGATTTATCTTAGCGAATATGCTTCGCCGAAATTGCGTATGGTTGGAAAGCCGCTATTGGAAATATTGGCGGGCGTGCCGACGGTGGTATATGGGTTTTTTGCGGTTATCAGTGTGGCGCCTTTTTTGCGGGAAATGGGGGCGCATCTGGGCTGGCAGCTTTCTTCGGAAAGTGCGCTTGCCGCCGGGCTGGTTATGGGGATTATGATTATTCCTTTCATCTCCTCGCTTTCTGACGATGTGATGAATGCTGTTCCGCAGACCTTGCGGGATGGGGCTTATGCGCTGGGGGCGACGAAAGCGGAAACCATCAGGAAAATTATTGTGCCAGCGGCATTGCCGGGCATTATCGGCTCTATTCTGCTTGCCATTTCACGGGCGATTGGGGAGACGATGATTGTTGTTATGGCAGCCGGGCTTGCTGCTAATCTCACGGCTAATCCTTTTGAGGCGGTGACGACGGTGACGGTGCAGATTGTCGTATTATTGGTTGGCGACCAGGAGTTTGATAGTGCGAAAACCCTTGCCGCTTTTGCGCTGGGGCTGGTGCTGTTTGTGCTAACCCTCATTCTCAATATTATCGCTCTTGCCATTGTTAGGAAGTATAAGGAGCAATATGAGTAATCAATATGCAGTGTTGCGCCAAAAGGGGCTTGCCAAGCGATATCGGGCGGAAAGACGGTTTCGGCTCTTTGGGCTGGCGGCGCTTTGCTCGGCTATTTTTATTTTGGCGGTGTTGCTTGGGTCTATTATTTATAATTCTATTCCTGCTTTTACTCAGGGGGATATTACGCTTTCTGTTTATCTGGATGCTGAAAAAATTGACCCGCAGGGGACACGCTCGGAGGCGGTTTTGCGGGGGGCGAATTATAATGCTCTTTGGCGGGCGGGGCTTTATGAGATGCTCTCTTCGGAGAAGCTTTCCCGCCGTGATAAGCGGGCGGCGGGTAAGCTCATCTCCAGCGGGGCGGGGAGTATATTGGCGAGCCATGTTATTAAGAACCCTCATCTTATTGGGGAGAATATTCGCTTTACCTTTCCGCTTTCGGGGGATGCTAATCAGTTTATTAAGGGGTTTATTAGTGAGGAGACGGCAGAGGAGGATAGGCGGCTTACGGATAAGCAGATTGGGTATATGAGGCTTTTGCAGGAAAAGGGGGCGGTGAAAAATGGGTTTGCGTTGCCGCTTTTTCTAAATGGGGATAGCCGTGAGCCTGAGCTTGCGGGCGTAAGGGGTGCGCTGCAGGGGTCTATTCTTACAATGTTGGTGACGCTGCTTATGAGCTTTCCATTGGGGGTGTTGGCGGCGATTTATTTGCAGGAGCTTGCGCCGAGAAATCGGTTTACGGATCTGATTGAGGTGAATATTAACAATCTTGCTGCTGTGCCTTCTATTGTTTTTGGTCTTTTGGGGCTTGGGATTTTTCTGAACTTTTTTGGCATGCCCCGCTCGGCACCGCTTGTTGGGGGGATGGTATTGGCATTGATGACCTTGCCGACCATTATTATCGCTACTCGTATTGCGATTGCTTCGGTGCCGCCCTCTATTAGGGAGGCGGCGTTGGGGATGGGGGCTTCTAAGATGCAGGTTATTTTTCATCATGTTTTGCCCCTTGCCATGCCGGGTATATTGACGGGCACGATTATTGGGATTGCGCGGGCTATGGGGGAGACGGCACCGCTTCTTATGGTGGGGATGTTGGCTTTTGTTGTGGATCCGCCGACGGGCTTTACTTCATCGGCGACGGTTTTGCCGGCGCAGATTTATATGTGGGCGGATAATCCCGAAACGGCTTTTCAGGCAAAAACCTCCGCCGCCATTATTATTCTGCTTGCCGTGCTTATCTGCATGAACGCCCTCGCCATTTGGCTCAGAAACCGCTATGAACGCAGATGGTAGAAATATCAGGGAGATAGAAATGCCAAAAGAGAGAAAAACACGTATTCAGGTCAAGAAGGTCAATGTCCATTATGGCACGAAACAGGCTTTATTTGATATTGACCTTGATATCCCTGCTTTGCGGGTCACCGCCCTTATTGGTCCTTCGGGCTGTGGGAAGTCTACGTTTTTGAGGTGCCTTAATAGAATGAATGATGTGATTGAGGGCTGTCGGGTGAGCGGGGATATTTTATTGGATGGCGAAAATATTTATGATGATGCCATTGATGTCGTGGAGTTGAGGGCAAGGATTGGCATGGTGTTTCAGAAGCCCAATCCTTTTCCGAAATCCGTATATGATAATGTCGCTTATGGTCCTCGTATTCACGGCATGATAAAGGATAAGCAGCAATTGGATGAGCTGGTGGAGAAAAGTCTCAAAAGGGCGGGGCTGTTTGAGGAGGTTAAGGATAGGCTTTATGAAAGCGGTACCAGCCTTTCCGGCGGGCAGCAGCAGAGGCTGTGTATTGCGCGGGCGATTGCGGTGGACCCCGAAGTTATTCTTATGGATGAGCCATGCTCTGCCCTTGACCCCATCGCAACGGCTCGGATTGAGGACTTGATTGATGAGCTTAGGAAAAAATATACGATTATTATTGTTACCCATAGTATGCAGCAGGCGGCGCGTATTTCTCAGGAGACCGCTTTTTTCCATCTTGGTGAGATTGTGGAGGTCGGGAAAACCTCAAAAATCTTTACGAATCCGCGTGATGAGCGAACACAGTCTTACATTACCGGCAAAATAGGGTAAGGTGGGGATATGAGTGAAATACAGACAGAGAGCAGACATCTTATTTCTGGCTTTGATGAGGATATTCAAAGGCTGCATGATATTATTAATGAAATGGGGAGCTTTGCGATTACGCAATTGCAAAAAGTGGCGGAAGCGGTGCTGGAAGGCTCGGAAGAAAAAGCCAATGAGGTTATTAAAAGCGATAAAAAGCTGGATAAAATGGAAGAGGAGCTGAGCAAGAGAGCCATGAAGTTTATGGTCCGCCGCCAGCCCCTTGCCGATGATTTGCGTGAGGTGCTTGTCGCCATTAAAATGGGAACGGGCATTGAGCGCATTGGCGATTATGCCAAAAATATCGCCTATCGGATTAATGTGCTTTCCGAAAGTCATAGGATTGGCAAGGTGCCCAATACCATCGCCGAGATGATAGAAAAAGTGATTGAAATGCTACGCCATGTTCTTGACGCTTATATGAAGGGCGACGCCAAAGCCGCTATGGCGGTGCGCGATATGGATGTGGGGGTGGATGAGATGAATACCAAATTATTCCGCGAAATATTGACCTTCATGCTCAAGGATGAAGCCAATATCACCCCTTGTGCTCATCTGCTTTTTGTCGCCAAAAATGTGGAACGGGTCGGCGATTTTGCAACGGGGATTGCGGCGCAAATCTTTTATCTCGTTACCGGAAATATGCCTGAAGAAAGGCGCCCGAAAGCGGATAAGTCAAATGAGGTTTCTATTACATAGGCGCGCTTAAAAGCGGTAGAGCCAGTCTAGGCGTTTCCAGAATAGGGGTTGGGGGAGGATGTGGAGCGGTAGTCGTGGGAGGCTTCCTGCTAGGTGGAAGAGGCGTAGGGTGGTTTGGCTGGCATTGGTTATTCTTTTTATTCTTGCTCTTCTGCCTTGCTCGTATTTTGTGAGGGCGGCGGGGATGTCTTTTTCTGTTGAGAGGATGTCGCCTAGAAAAAAGGCGTCTTCTATTGCCATGCATGCTCCTTGTGCGAGGCTTGGGAGCAGCGGGTGGGCGCTGTCCCCCAGCAGTGCCATGCGGTTTTTTTGCCAGCTTGGGAGGGGGGCTCTTTTCCATAGGCGCCAGTTTTGCATGTTTTTTGCGCCTTTGGGTTTGGTGCCGCTTTTGCATATTGCGATGTGGTTGGTTTCGCCTGTGCCTATGGGATAATGGAGGTGGTGGCTGTTTTTGTTGAGGAATAGATTGATATTTTTGCCCCTCTTTTTGGTTTTCCAGCGCCATGCTTCATAGCCGCTTGGTGTTGGCTTGGCGTTAAAGGCAAAGCGTGCCATTGGCGAGGTGATGCCATCGCACGCAATGAGGGCGGTGCCTGTTAGTTTTGTGCCGTCGGTGAGGGTAAGTTCTATGGTGTCGGCTGTTTGGGTGAAGCTTTTTGCTGTGCCTGTTATGTGCTCCAAGCTTTGGAGGCTGTTGGCGGTGTCGGATAAGGTTTGGTGTAGGGTTTTTCGGGATAGGCAGAGATAGGGGGCGTTGTAGCGTTGCTCTATGGTTTTGCCCATTTCTAGGCGGAGAAAGGGTTTGGGGTTTTGGCGGTGGTGGAAAGCTAGGGCTTGGGGAATTGCTGATAGCTTTGCCAGTTCTTTGCCTATGCCTAATTGGGTGAGGCGGCTTGTGGCGTTGGGGGATAGTTGAAGTCCAAAGCCCTCTGTTTGTTCTTTGGGTGAGATGAGTTGTACGGGCAAGCCTGCTTGCCCAAGCCTGATGGCGAGCGTTAGCCCTGCTATGCCGCCGCCTGATATGAGTATGGTGTTCATGCTCTCTGGTGTAGTAAATATTTCTCCCCGCGTCTATTTCTGATATAGTTTTTCTATGGCGGATGGACAAAAATTTTATATTAATGGTAAGTGGGTTGCGCCCTTGCAGCCAGTTCCTTATTGCGTGGAAAATCCTGCTACGGAGGAGGCTTGTGCGGAGATTTTGCTCGGCGGTGAGAAGGATATTGCGGCGGCGGTGGAGGCGGCTTGTAATGCGTTTGCTGTCTTTTCGCAAAGCTCTATTGCGGAGCGGCAGGGGTTTTTGAGGAAGCTGGCGGAGGGGTATTCTCGCCATGCTCCGCGCCTTGCCAAGACGGTTTCTATGGAAATGGGGGCACCGATTACGCTTTCGGAGGAGTCACAGGTGCCTTCGGGGTTGCGCCATATTGAGGCGATGATTGAGGTGCTGGATAGCTTTTCTTTTGAGGAAGACCATGAGGGGACGTTGCTTATTTATGAGGCGATTGGGGCGGTGGGGCTGATTACGCCTTGGAATTGGCCGTTGAACCAGATTGGGTGCAAGATTGCGCCTGCCATTGCGGCGGGGTGTCCTATGGTGTTGAAGCCTTCTGAGATTGCGCCGCTTAATGCGCTTATCATTGCCGAGATTATGGAGGAGATAGGGCTGCCGTCTGGTGCGTTTAATCTTGTGCTTGGCGATGGGGAGCGGGCGGGGCGGGCTTTGTCGGGGGCGGTGGGGCTGGAGCTTATCTCCTTTACCGGCTCTACAAGGGCGGGGATTGATATTGCGCAAAATGCGGCGCCTTCCATTAAGAGGGTTGCCCAAGAGCTTGGGGGAAAACGCCTAATATTTTGCTGGATGATGTGGTGCTGGAGGAAGCGGTGGCACAGGGGGTGCGGGAGTGTATGGGGAACTCTGGGCAGAGCTGTAATGCACCGACGCGTATGATTGTGCCTGAGAGCCTTCATAGGGAGGCGGTGGAGATTGCTAAAGCGGAGGCGGAACGCATTATTGTCGGGGAGCCTATGGATAGGAGGACGGAGATGGGTCCGCTTTCGTGTAAGCGGCAATATGAGCGGGTATTGGCTCATCTTAATACTGCGGAAGGGGAAAATATGCAGAAGGTTTGTGGGGGGGTGGAGCGTCCCGAAGGCTTGGAGCGGGGATATTATATTGCACCGACTATTTTTGCCTCTGTGGATAATCAGATGACGCTTGCTAGGGAGGAGATATTTGGTCCTGTGCTTGCTATCCTGCCTTATAAGAGCGAGGAGCAAGCCATGCAGATTGCTAATGATACGCCTTATGGGCTGGATGCCCATATTTGCTCGGCGGATATGGAAAGGGCTAGAAATATGGCGCGCAAGTTCAGAACCGGCTCGGTGCATATTAATTATGCCATGCGCTCGCCTTTTATGCCTTTTGGGGGTAGTAAGTGCTCGGGTAATGGGAGGGAGTGGGGGAAATATGGGCTGAAGGAATATTTGGAGTTGAAATCCATCGCTGGTTATCAATCCATGCACAAATAATCAGCCTGTTGGTGTAAAAAATCCTTGCATTTATAATGCTGGGCGTTTTACATGGGGGAAGTGAGGGAAAAAATGGGGAAGGGGCAGTATTGCAATTCTCCCTATTCCCAAAAGTGAAAGCCGTCACAAATTAGGCGGTGTCTAAGGGAAGGAAAATGATGCGTTCATATATCAGCATGTCTTATATCAGCATGGCTCTTATCTTTGCTTTGGGGGTGGGAAGCCTCAACGCGCAGGTGGATGATATTAATCAGAGTTATAAGGGGAGAGTTTCTGACGCTGCCCAATCGCAAAAAAGAATTAATCAGTATGATGATGAGATTCAAATCATTGCTGCCGATTATCGGGCTACCTTCGCCCATTGGCAATCGCTTCGTGCCTATAATGCGCAAATGGAAAAGCTTATTGTTGCCCAAGAGCAGGAAGTCATATCCATAAGGCAGCAAATTGAACAGGTCACCACCATTGACAGGACTATCTTCCCCTTCATGGAGAGGATGATTGATGCGTTGGAGATGTTTGTGGAGCTGGATGTGCCGTTCCAATTGGAAGAGCGTAAAACTCGCCTTGCAGGGCTTCGCGATGTGATGGGGCGCTCAGACGCATCGCCTGCCGAGAAGTTTAGAAAAATTCTGGAAGCCTATGAGATTGAAAATGAATATGGCAGAACCATTGAAGCCTATGAGGGCATTATTGGCGAGGGCGAGAGTGAGCGCAATGTCAATTTCCTCCGCTTTGGTAGGGTCACTTTCCTCTATCAGACGCTGGATGAAAAGGAAAGCAAGGTTTGGGACCAGGAAACACAGAAATGGGTTAAGCTGAAGGGCTCATTTGACAGTTTTATCCGAAAAGGCTTGCGGGTCGCAAGGCAACAGGTTGCACCTGATCTACTTGTCATTCCAGTGAGGGGGGTACAGAAATAATGAAAAATCTTTTCTCAACCATAGCTATCATTGCCGCTCTTTTATTGCCAATTATATTGCCGTTTGGTGCTAGCGCACAGAACAAGACGGATGATAAAAAAGAGGTCATTTCTTTGGAGCAATTATTGGAGCTGGTCAAACAGGGGCGGGTTTCGGATAATCAGGAATGGGCACAACGGGAAGCCGAGTTTCTTGGTAATAAAAACAGACAGCAGGGGCTTTTGGATAAGGTTCAAGCCGATGTCGCCCGTGAAGAGGCACGCTCGGAGAGGCTGGAAAAAGTCTTTAATGAGAATGAGCTGAAGCTGGCTGAGCTTGAGGCGCTGCTCAATGATAGGCTTGGTGCTTTTGGGGAGCTGTTTGGCGTGGTGCGCCAAGTTGCCGGAGAGATGAAGGCGCAAGTTCACAATTCCATCATATCGGCAGAGTTGAAGGGGCGTGATGAGCCGCTTGGAAAGCTTGCCAAGACCAAGGGCTTGCCTGAGCTTAAGCAGTTGGAATATTTGTGGTTTGTCCTGCAACAGGAAATGACCGCACAGGGGCAAATCTCCAGCTTTGATGCCGAGATTATTGGTGTTGATGGCAAAAAGCGTCAGTCAAAAGTGACCCGTATTGGTCCGTTCACGACCTTGGAGGGGGGGCATTTTCTCCGCTTCTTGCCGGATAGTCACCAATTTGGTGACCTTGCCCGTCAGCCTTTGGCACGATATGTGTCGGCGGCGGAAGATTTTTCAAAAGCGTCCCATGATGAGTGGACTACCGGTGTGATTGACCCTTCAAGAGGGGCTATTCTTGACCTGCTTCTGCAGACGCCTACTCTGTTGGAGAGGGTTCATCAGGGCGGTGTGGTCGGTTATATTATTATCTTGCTGGGTCTGTTTGGGGCATTGGTTGCCATACAGAGGATGATGATTTTGCGGCGTATTCTTGGCAAGCTACGCAAGCAACTTTCCAGCGGCGATATATCGGGTGATGATACGCCTTTGGGGAGAATATGGGCGGCTTATCAAGCTAATAAAAATGCCGATGTTGAAACATTGGAGCTGAAGCTGGATGATGCCATTCTTAAGGAACAGCCTGCTTTGGAGTTGAGGTTGAACACCATTAAAATCCTTGCCGGTATCACGCCGCTTATGGGGCTTTTGGGAACGGTTACGGGGATGATTTTGACCTTCCAGGCGATTACGCTATTTGGAACAGGTGACCCTAAGCTCATGGCGGGGGGTATTTCGCAAGCCCTGGTCACAACCGTTTTGGGGCTGGTTACCGCCATTCCGCTTCTCCTGCTTCATGCCGCCGCCGCTGGCATGTCGCGTGAAATACAGCAAGTATTGGAAGAGCAAAGCGTTGGACTTATCGCCGCCCATGCGGAGAAAAAATAAGCGAGAAGGAGGGTAAGAAAAAATGACTTTTTCAGAAATCCTGAGCCTCTTCCTGAACCCCTTGCATGCCGCACAGGGTCTGCGTGACTTTTTGGAAATGGGGGGCGGCGTGTTGGTTATTATCCTTATCGCTACTTTTGCCCTTTGGACGCTTATTCTTGAGCGGTATTGGTATTTTACCAGCACCCATCATGATGTTAAAGCCGATATTCTCCAGCAATGGGAGGCGCGCAAAGACCATAATTCATGGGCGGCAAGGCGGGTTAGGGATAGGCTTATTTCGCAGATCCGTATGGCGACGACTAGGAATCTGAGCATTATTAAGGTGCTTGTCGCTTTGGCACCTTTATTTGGGCTGTTGGGAACGGTTACTGGCATGGTGGAGGTGTTTGATGTGATGGCGATTACGGGCTCGGGCAATGCGCGTGCTATGGCGGCGGGGATTTCTAAGGCGACATTGCCGACAATGGCGGGGATGGTTGCGGCTCTTTCGGGAATTTATTTTTCCGCTCGCCTTGAGAGAAGAGCCCATAGAGAAGTACAATTTACCATTGATGGCATGGGATTACGATAAAGGAGAGTGATATGCGTAAGAGAAGAATTAAACCCGTTGAAGAAGGCGAAATTAATATGACTCCCATGTTGGACATTGTGTTCATCATGCTCATCTTTTTTATCGTTACCGCTACTTTTGTGAAGGAGTCGGGGATTGATGTCACAAGACCTACGGCAAAGTCGGCAACCAAGCAGGATAGGGTCGGCATCCTCGTTGCCATTAACCGCCATAGTGAGGTTTGGATTAATAGGAGGCAGATTGATGTTGCCGCTGTGCGGGCAAATGTTGAGCGGCTGCATGCCGAAAATCCGCAGGGCGGGGCGGTTATTCAGGCGGATAGTGCGGCGGAAACGGGAACGTTGATTGAGGTGATGGACCAGATTCGCTTGGCGGGGGTCAAGTCCATATCCATCGCTGCTGAGGAAAACTAAATGATTACACGCCTTGTTCAATATCTGGACAAAATGAAATGGACCGGTCCCGAATGGTTGCCTGAGCCGATAAGGGTGTTTTCTGCCAAAAGGCTGACTATCATTGCCGCTCTTATTGTTACGACCTATTTATTTCTGCTGATGAAGATTATGATTTCTGCCAGCACCTATAATCTTGGGGATGATTTGGCGCGTATCACGATTGATTTTACCCGACTTGAGCGCGATGAGGATACGAAGCTGAAAGACCGCGCACCGCCGCGCCCGAAAAAAGAGCCTCTGGATGAGCCGCCGCCCATTCCGCAGGTGGAAAATCTGCCACAGCCAAAAATTGAACAGGAAATGGCAGAGGTGGATACGCAGCTTAATGATATTGATATGGTCGGTATTGGCGATGCCGCTGTTGATGGCGATGCATTGGCGCTGGTGCGGACTGCGCCGCGCTATCCCCAACGGGCTTTATCGCGCGGAGTTGAGGGCTGGGTGCTGATGGAGTTTACCATTTCGGCGGCGGGTTTTGCCATAAATCCCGTAGTCTTAGATAGCGACCCGCCAAAAATGTTTGACCGAGCCGCCCTAAATGCGGTAAAAAGGTGGAAATACCGCCCTAAAAAGGAAGATGGCAAAGCCGTTGACCGTCCAGGTGTCCAGCAGCTTATCAGCTTCAAACTTCAAAAGGAGGGACCAGGGTGACCTATATCGGAAAACAAATGATAGGCTCTTTCATTGCCCTTGCTATTATTTTGGGCGGGTGGGGCTTGCCTGTTATTTCTGTTTCTACCATCACCCTGCTTGGCAATGTTGAAATTGCCCATGCCAAGAAAAAAAGACGCCCCCCCGTTGCCAAAAAAGTTGGGACGCTTGGTAAAAGGGCTTATGCTATTATTACCGATGCGAGGGAAGCCCTTGCTGAGGGGGAAAATGCAAAGGCGAGAAGTCTTGTCAATCGGATTCTCAATAATAATAAATATACGCCTTATGAAAAAGCCATTGCTCATCAGGTGAATAGTTTTATTTATGCTGATGAGGGGAAGTTCACCTTGGCTATTCAATCCTTGCAGAAAATGCTCCGTGTACAGACGATTCCAAAGAAAATGCGCGCCAGTATGAATTATAATCTCGCCCAGCTTCTGCTCGCAGATGATAAGCCCAAAAAAGCATTATTGGTGATGAAAAGATGGCTGAAAGCAACGCCAAAGCCGCCCCCTGCGGCAAAGGCTATGTTGGCGAATATTTATGTCATTATGGGGGATTTTGACAAGGCGGAGGGGTATATTCGGGAAGCCTTGCAGGAGGCGAAACAGCCGCGTGAAAATTGGTATCGTATATTGCTTGCGGTGCTGGTTTCTGATGAAAATTGGGCAGAAGCGGCAGATTTGCTGAAAACCATGGTGGGGAAATATCCGGGTAAAAAGATTTATTGGCAACAGCTATCATCGGTATATGGGGCATTGGAAGACTTGCCCAATTTCTTCGCCGCTCAGCAGGCTATGAATGAGCAGGAAATGCTTTCCAAAACCAAAGAGTTTGAAGTTCTCTCCAAGCTTTATCTTTATAATATTGTTCCCTTTGAGGCGGCTGTTATTTTGCAAAGAGAAATTAAGGCGGGAAGGGTTAAGGAAAATCAGGAAAATTATGAGCTGCTTGCCAATAGCTGGCTGATGGCTAGGGAATGGGAAAAAGCTTCCCACCCGATGCGTAAAGCCGCTGAGCTTTCTGAGGATGGCGATTTATATTTGCGGCTTGGGCAGACCTATTTGCGTGATGAGCAATGGGACAAAGCCGAAGAAGCCATTGCGCTTGGTGTGAAAAAGGGCAAGCTGAAAAATGAGGGGCTGGCATGGTTCTTGCTCGGTATTGCGCGGTATAAAACCGACCGCTTGGAGGAAGCACGGGAAGCCTTTTTTGAGGCGGCAAATGATGATGATTATATTAAAGAGGCGCTGAGATGGGCAAGAAATGCTGAGCGCAAGATTAATATCATGAAGGAAAGAGAAAGACAGGCAAGGCTTGCTGCCGAAGAAGATGCCGAAAAAAATAGCATTCTTCAAGGAAAGCTATAAAGAAACCTGACCATAATCATAAAAAATACTAGCCTTTATCGCCGAGCATGATTATATCCAGTGCTGAACATGCAGCCGTAGCTCAGTAGGTTAGAGCGCCTGATTGTGGATCAGGAGGTCCCCCGTTCAAATCGGGGCGGCTGTACCAGTAATCAAGCCCTTTCTTTTTGCCAATATTGGCGGTATAGAAGGGGAAGAAAAAAGGAAAAAAACATGCTACTTATGCCTAAGGCTACTATCGTTTGGCTCGTTGATAATACCGCTCTCAGCTTTGAGCAAATTGCCGAGTTCTGTAAGGTTCATATTCTGGAAGTGAAGGGCATTGCGGACGGCGATGTTGCTGTCGGTATTAAGGGTGCTGACCCCATCAGCTCCGGGCAGCTTACCCGCGAGGAAATTGAAAGATGTGAAGCCGACCCCAAAGCAAAAATGGAAATGGCTAAGGCAAAAAGAGATATGCCGCCCATCCAAACCAAGCAGGGCAGGAATTATACGCCTGTTTCCAAAAGACAGGAGCGTCCCAATGCTATTGCGTGGCTGGTGCGTAATCATGAGGAGCTTAATGATGCGCAAGTTTCGCGCCTTGTCGGAACGACAAAGCCGACCATTCAGGCTATCCGAAATCGTAACCATTGGAACTCGGCAAATATCAGCCCTATGGACCCTGTGACGCTGGGGCTTTGCTCGCAAATGGAGCTTGATAAAGAGGTGAGCCGTGCCGCCAAGCGGGCTGCCAATAAAAGAAAGCTGGAAGAAAAAGCCGCCGCTGAGCGGGGGGAAGAAGTGTTGAAAACGCCGGAGGAAAGTCTTGCGGAGGATGTGGGGAGCCAAAGCTCGGAAAGTTCAGATTTGGGGAGCGTAGGCTCTGCAGGTGAGGAGCTTGCAAGTGAGGAACCAAGTGCAGAAAATGTTTTCGGTGATGCTTTTTCTAACGCAGAAAAGGCGCAGGAAGAAAAAGAGTAAGCCCTAGCTTGTAAGCCCTAGCTTTATAATCTGCTCAGTTCTTCTTTGATTTGTAATTTTTGTTTTTTCAGTTTGTGAATTTTTGTGCTGTCGGGTTGGGGACGTATTTCTTCAATATGTATTTTTTTGTCCAATAGGTGATGTTTGTCTTCCAGGCTTTTTCGTCTTGCATCTGTACTCATGGCGCCTTCCTTTCTTCTTCATTTTGTCGCTTCTATGGTAGCGCAAGCTTTCGCTCTTGCCAAGCGTGGGATTGGGGCTATAATCAGCCGTTTCCTGCAATAAGGGAGCAAGGGACATGAAAAAAACCCCCGTCGGAATTATTATGGGTAGCCAGTCGGACTGGTCGTGCATGCAGCACGCCGCCAATATGCTGGAGGAGCTGGGTGTTGGCGTGGAGACAAAGATTGTCTCGGCTCATCGTACTCCTGAGCGTATGCGGGAATATGCGCATGGTGCCAAAAAGCAGGGCATTCAGATTATTATTGCCGGTGCCGGCGGTGCGGCTCATCTGCCCGGAATGGTCGCAAGCCAGACCGAGCTTCCTGTATTGGGTGTGCCGATTGAAAGCGAAAGCCTTGCCGGTCTTGACTCGCTTCTTTCCATCGCTCAAATGCCGAAAGGCGTGCCTGTCGGAACGCTTGCTATTGGTAAGGCGGGTGCTATTAATGCGGCTCTTCTTGCCGCTTCCATATTGGCATTGCAGGATGAGGGGCTGGCGGTGAGGCTGGCAAAATGGCGCAAAAGTCAAAGTGATGCTGTCAAAGAGATTCCCCATGATTAGGGCATTGCCGTCTTGCTCAATTGGTATTTTGGGAAGTGGGCAATTGGGGCGGATGTTGGCAATGGCGGCTTATGAGCTGGGTATGGAGGTGCATGTTTTTGCCCCTGATGCGGACTGCTCGCCAGCGGGGGCGATTGCTCATTCTGCCATTGGGGCTTCTTATGAGGATGAGCAGGCTTTGCTTGCTTTTGCGGATGGGGTGGATTGTATCACCTATGAGTTTGAGAATATTCCTGCGGATACGGTTTCTATTCTTGAAAAAACCGGAAAGCTTTTTCCCAATGCTAAAGCTTTGCATATTGCTCAGGATAGGCTTATGGAAAAAAACTTTTTTCAGAGCCTTTCTATTCCCCATGCTGAGTTTCAGAGCATTGATAAGGTACAAGAGTTAATGGATGCGTTTGCTTCGGAGAGCAGGGCACGGATTCTCAAAATTAGGACGCTTGGTTATGATGGGCATGGGCAGTGGCGGATTGCGTCTCAAGAGGAAGCTGAAATTGCTGCTAAAGAGTTGAATAATCGCCCTGCTATTTTGGAGGAGATTATTCCTTTTACCAAAGAGCTTTCGGTGATTATTGCTAGAGAGAGGGGCGGCGAGATTGCGGCTTATGAGGCGAGTGAAAATATTCATGAAAATCAGATCCTGCACCATAGTAAGGTGCCGGCGAATATTGAGGCGGGGCTTGCTGAGCAAGCCTATATCATTGCCGCTAAAATTGTCAGCAAGATGGAATATGTCGGGGTGATGGGGGTGGAGATGTTTTATTGTGAGGGCAAGTTATTGGTCAATGAGATTGCGCCGCGTGTGCATAATTCGGGGCATTGGACGCAGGACTTTTGTTTTCATAGTCAGTTTTCGCAGCATATTCGTGCGATAGCGGGGCTTCCGCTTGCTTCAACCTTGCGCCATAGTGAGGGCAAGATGGTTAATTTGCTGGGTGATGATGTTCAGGATATGGAGGCATATCTTAAAAATCCCAAAGCCCATATTCATCTTTATGGTAAAAAAACCGTGCGCAAGGGGCGCAAAATGGGGCATGTCAATATTGTAAAATAGGGAAGCCTATTTGATGAAGCCTTCAAACTTCTTATTAAAGCGGCTGAGGCGACCGCCCCTATCGGTGAGATGTTGCCCGCCGCCTGTCCAAGCAGGGTGGGCGTTGGGGTCAATATCCAAAGTGAGCGTGTCGCCCGCCTTGCCATAGGTGGAGCGGGTCTCAAAGCTCGTGCCGTCGGTCATGACGACTTTTATCATGTGATAATCAGGGTGTATTTCTTTTTTCATTTTTTGCCTCTTTATGGGCGTAACATATATCGCAAGCGGGGGGGAAAAACAAGCCCTGTTTGGTTAGGCTTTTTTGAGCAGGGATAATAGGGGGTCGTGGAGGGCGCTATTGGTGGCAAGGAGGCGCCCGCTCTTTAGAAAATCACTGCCGCCGCTATCATCGCTTATCATGCCGCCTGCCTCAGTGATGATAATGGCGGCTGCCGCCATATCCCATGCGCTGAGGCGTGGCTCCCAGAAAAAATCAAATCGCCCCGCCGCCAGCCAGCATAAATCAAGGGCGGAAGAGCCTAATATCCGAACGCTCGCACAGCTTTTAGTGAGCGCCTTTTGTTTTTTCATATCCTCAGCGCTTTCATGGCGGAAATGACCCGTCGCCATATTGCATGCCTCAAGCTTATTGCGTGCCGAAACCCGAAGGCGGCGATTATTGCAAAACGAACCCTTGCCCTTCTCGCCCCAAAAGGTTTCATCGCTTATCGGGTCATAGACTACACCCGCAACCAGCTTGCCTTCGCGCTCCAATGCGATGGAGGTGCAGAAATGGGGTAAGCCGTGCAGAAAATTATTCGTGCCGTCAAGCGGGTCAATAATCCATCTATGGGTCTTGTCGCTGCCCTTTATCTCGCCTTGCTCCTCCATCAGGAAGCCATAGCCCTCTCTTGCTTGGGAAAGCTCCTCAAAAATTATCTTTTCTGCTGCTAAATCCGCCGAGCTTACAAAATCGCCGGGTCCCTTTTGGGATACTTGTAGCTGTTCAATCTCGCCGAAATCATGGCGCAGGCTACGCCCCGCATTTTGCGCCGCCTTGCTCATTACGTTTAGAAGGGGGGAGGTTCTGACCATGATTATTCGGCTCTTTTGACATAGCTTATGTCTTCGGTGTTGATGATAATCTTCTCGCCCACTTCCAGAAAGGGGGGTATCAGAATGCGGATGCCGTTTTCTAAAATGGCGGGCTTGCTGGAGTTTGCTGCCGTTTGTCCTTTGACGGAAGGTGCTGTTTCTTGAATGGTGAGGGTCACATGCTCGGGTAGTTTTATGCCGATATGTTTGCCCTCATGGCTCTCTACTTTTACCAGCATGCCTTCTTGCAAAAATTGGGCGCGCTCGCCGACGAAATCCTTAGGCAGTTCAATCTGCTCATAGTTTTCATCATCCATAAAGCAGAGCTTGCCGTCATTCTCATATAAATATTGATAGCTGCGTTGCTCCAGACGGATGCGCTCCACAGATTCTCCGGCGCGAAAACGCTCATTGAGCTTGGTGCCGTCTAGGAGGTTTTTTAACTCAATCTGTGCAAAGGCACCACCCTTGCCGGGCTTGACATGGCTTCTCTTTACCGCAACCCATAGGCTGTCTTTGTGGCTTATCACATTGCCCGGTCGTATCTCATTTCCATTTATCTTCATGGGATTTTCTCCTCGTGATTGGTGCTATGGCTATAGCATAGTTTATGGAAAGCGGAAATTGTTTCTCCTATGTCGCCTTGCCATAGGCTGTGGCAGACTGCGAGGTAATCGGCGCCTGCTTCTATTACTGTGGTGGCGTTTTTGAGGGTTATGCCGCCTATGGCGACGCAGGGGGTGGTTACCATTTGTTGCCACCAGCGTAAGGTTTCAAGGCTGGCAGGGGGGGCTTTGGGCTTGGTGGGGCTTGGGAAAAAAGAGCCAAAGGCGATGTAATCGGCGCCCGCTTGGGCGGCTTCCAGCCCTTTATCTTGGCTTGCATAGCAGCTTACGCCGATAATGGCGTCTGTTCCCAAAATGCTTCTTGCTTCTTTATAGGGCATGTCCTCTTTGCCGATATGGACGCCATCCATGGTTAGTTTTTTGGCGAGCCTGACATTGTCATTGAGCAAGAGCGGGGTTTTATATTGCTTTGCTATGGGGATAAGTTTTCTGGCTATTTTCTCTATTTCTTGTTCGCTTTTGTTTTTTAGTCTTATTTGCATGCAGGCGATTTTTTGGCTTGCAAGGGCTTGTTTGAAATGGGGGAGGAAGGAGGGAAGCTCCATATCGGGGGGGGTGAGGGCGTAAAGTTTTGCCATTTAGGCTTGCTCTAGGGCGGTGATGCCGGGAAGGGCTTTGCCTTCCAGCCATTCTAGAAAGGCTCCGCCGGCGGTGGAGATATAGCTTAAGCCTTCGCCAATGCCAGCGTGTTTTAGTGCCGCCAATGTGTCGCCGCCGCCCGCTAGGGAGAGGAGGCTGCCTTTTTGGGTTTGCTCCAGAATTTTTTGGGCTATCTGATTGGTCGCCTTGTCAAAGGGGGGGGTTTCAAAAACGCCGACGGGTCCGTTCCATAATAGGGTGTGGCTCTGCTCTATAAGCTGTAAGATGGTTTGGGTGGTTTTTTCGCCTATATCCAATATCATTTTATCGTCGGCTATTGCGTCTATGGGAATATTTTCGGCGGGGCTGTTTTGGGCAAGCTCGCTTGCGACGACAACATCATGGGGGAGGATGATGGTGCATTGTTGGTTTTTTGCTTCCGTTATAATGCTCCGTGCCATATCCAGCATGTCGTGTTCGCACAGCGACTTTCCGATATTGCCGCCTTGTGCTGCTAGGAAGCTGTTTGCCATTGCGCCTCCTATGACCAGGCTGTCCATTTTTTTGAGCAGGTTTCCGATGAGGGTGAGCTTGGTGCTTATCTTGGCACCGCCTATGATGGCGCATACGGGTTTTTTTGGGTTTTGCAGGGCTTTTTGGAGGGCGGTTATTTCTGCCATCATTGCGTTGCCCGCAAAAGAGGGGAGGTGTTTGGTGATGGCTTCGGTGGAGGCGTGTGCTCTATGGGCGGCGGAGAAGGCGTCATTGACGTAGAAGTCGCCTAAGCTGGCTAGGCTTTGGGCGAAAATGTCGTCATTTGCCTCCTCGCCTTTGTGGAAGCGGGTGTTTTCCAATAGGCATAGTTCGCCTGCTTGGGTCTGGGCAATTTTTTTTGCTGCTTGTTCGCCGATGCAGTCTTGGGCGAAATGGATTTTTTTACCTGTTTTTTGTTCTAGAAATTTTTGTATCTTGGAGAGGCTCATTGCTTCTATCCGCTCGCCTTTGGGTCTGCCGAAATGGGAGAGCAGTGCTATTTTTGCACCTGCTTTGGAAAGCGTGGTGAGGGTGGGGAGGAGGCGGTCTATTCTTGTGCTGTCGCGAAGTGTGCCTTGTTCGCTGAGCGGCAGGTTTAAATCGGCGCGCACCAAAACAGTTTTGTTTGAAACGCCCCGCTCCAGTAAATCGCCAAGGCTTGCAATCATTTACCGTAGCTTCCCTATATAAACGGCGACATCTGCCATGCGATTGGCAAAGCCCCATTCATTGTCATACCAGCTTACAATGCGGATAAAATTATCGCCGACCATTTGCGTCTGGGTCAGGTCAAAAATGGAGGAGTGCGGGTTGTGGTTGAAGTCGGTGGAGACGAGCGGCAGCTCATTGACGCTCAATATGCCTTTGAGCTTGCCCGCTGCGGCACGCTTTATTGCCGCATTAATTTTGGCGGGGCTGGTTTTCTTTTTTGATTGAAAAACGAGGTCTACCAGAGAAACATTGGGGACGGGGACGCGCAATGCGGTGCCGTCCAGCTTGCCTTTGAGCTTGGGCAAGACCAGCCCTACGGCACGTGCCGCTCCTGTGGAGGTCGGGATTACCGAAAGGCTTGCCGCCCTTGCCCGTCTGCTGTCGCTGTGCAGGGTGTCAATGGTGCGCTGGTCGCCCGTAAAGGCGTGGATGGTGGTCATATAGCCGCGCAAAATGCCGACGCTGTCGTCCAGAACCTTTGCCACCGGTGCGAGGCAATTGGTTGTGCAGGAGGCATTGGAAATAATTTTATGGCTCTTTCTTATCTTGTTGTGATTGACGCCATAGACGATGGTGATATCGGCACCATTTGCCGGTGCGCTGATGAGGACTTTTTTGGCGCCTGCTTTTAGGTGTTTGCTTGCGGCTTCTTTACTGGTGAAAAGTCCAGTACATTCCATGACGATATCAATGCCGAGTTTATCCCATGGGAGGTTGGCGGGGTCGTGCTCGCTGACTACTTTTATGGAACCTTTGCCGAAATTTATCGCCGACTTGCTGTGGCGCACTTTGAAGGGGAACGCTCCATGCACGCTGTCATATTGCAGTAAATGTGCGTTTGCCTCCACGCTGCCTAAATCGTTTATCGCCACGACTTGAATATCCTTGCGCCCGCTCTCGGCTATGGCGCGCAAGACCAGCCTGCCAATGCGCCCAAATCCGTTAATCGCTATTTTTACTGCCATGCTCCTACTCCTTTTTTGTATCCCGCTGGTTATACGCTTGCTCTGCACGTTTGACAATCTCCTCTGCGGTTATGTTGAAATGGGTAAATAATTTTGGGGCGGGCGCACTATCGCCAAAGCCCTCCATGCCGATAAAGTCGTCTTGCTCGCTCAAAAACCTGTCCCAGCTTTGGCGACCACCTGCCTCTATGGCGATGCGTATGCCGCCCTTTCCGAGCGTGTCCTCTTGATAGGATTTGCTTTGTAGGGCAAATAGCTCAAAGCAGGGCATGGAAATTACGCGGGTGGCAAGCCCGTTTTTTTCCAATAGTTTTTGTGCCTCTATCGCAATATGCACCTCTGAGCCGCTTGCTAATAGGTGGATTTGTGCTTCTCTGCTTGGGGGGGATAGTTCATAGCCGCCTTTTTCGCATAGATTGCTTGGCTCATATTTCTCGCGCAAAAAGGGGAGGCTCTGTCTGGTCAGTGCCAATATGGTTGGGTTGTCGCGTGCCTCTAATGCTAGCTGCCAGCATTCTGCGGTTTCTGTTGCGTCGGCGGGGCGCATTACGAATAAATTGGGAATGGCGCGAAGCGCAGATAAATGTTCTATGGGCTGGTGGGTTGGTCCGTCCTCGCCAAGTCCAATTGAGTCGTGCGTCATCACATAGATTACCCTTTGGTGCATGAGGGCGGAGAGCCTGATGGAGGGGCGGGCATAGTCGCTGAAAACCAGAAAGGTTCCCGAATAGGGGATAAGTCCGCCATGCAGTGCCATGCCGTTCATCATCGCCGCCATTGCGTGCTCTCTAATGCCGTAATGGATGAAGCCGCCGCTATAATCGTCTGCTTGTACTGCTTTTTGCTCGGCGGCTTTGGTGTTGTTGGAGCCGGTTAGGTCGGCGGAGCCGCCTATCATTTCGGGTATGAGGGGGGTGAGCCGGTTCAAAACATGTTCGGAGGACTTGCGGCTTGCCCATGCGGGGGCTTCCTTGCTTAGCTCTTCTTTTAGGGTGCAAATGGCTTTTTTTACTTCGGAGGAGATTTTGCCTTTATGGCTGTCTGTAAAGGCTTGTCGGGTTTGTTGGGGGCTTTCTTTGAGGCGTTTTTCCCATGTTTTATAGGTGCGGGCATGGGTGAGCCCTGCCATGCGCCATGCGTCCAATATTTCTTTGGGGATGGAAAAGGGGGGGCTGTTCCAGCCCAGCGCTTTGCGTGCCAGTGCAATTTCTTCGCTGCCAAGGGGCGCGCCGTGACAGGCGGCAGAGCCTTCTTTATTGGGCGCTCCATAGCCGATTATGGTTCTACATGCGATGAGGGAGGGGCGCTCATCCTGCCGTGCTTTTTCTATTGCTTGCTCAATGGCGCTATGGCTGTGTCCGTCTATGCTTTGGACGTGCCAGGCGGAGGCTTCAAATCTTTTTACGCTGTCGGTGCTGTCGGAAAGGGAGGTGGCGCCGTCAATGGATATTTTATTGTCGTCATATAGGACGATGAGCTTGCCAAGTTTCAAATGCCCTGCCAGTGAAGCTGCCTCATGGCTGATGCCTTCCATTAAATCGCCGTCGGATGCCAGCACATAGCTATAATGGTCAATCAGCTCATCGCCAAAGCGGCTGTGTAATATGCGCTCTGCCAGTGCCATGCCCACAGCGTTTGCTAAGCCTTGACCGAGCGGTCCGGTGGTGGTTTCAATGCCGAGCGTTCTGCCATATTCGGGGTGCCCTGGTGTGGTGGAGCCTAATTGACGGAAGTTTTTTAGTGCCTCTATGCTCATATCCTCATAGCCTAGAAGGTAATGGAGGGCGTATAGGAGCATGGAGCCGTGTCCTGCGGATAGAACAAATCTATCCCTATCTGCCCAGTCGGGGTGGCGGGGGTCTATTTTTAGGAACTTGGTGAATAGCACCGTGGCTATATCGGCACACCCCATGGGCAAGCCCGGATGACCGCTGGCGGCACGCTCTACCGCATCCATAGCCAATGCCCGTATCGCATTCGCCATGTCATTGGTTGAAACCGAGGAAGATTGTGCCATCATCTGCTCTTCATAATCAAAGAAATCCCATGCGCCAAAGATTGCCTAGCCATGCCATAAGAGTCAATAGCCCAAATCTCATGCTTGACCCTATTTCTTATATTGGCATATCCTAAGCGAAACAAAATAGCGAATAAGGGCAGGGAATATGAAACAGGAACAAGCAAGCATTGACCGCTTTCAAAAGGCGCTCAAAACATTGGAGGGGAAGCTGGATATGCTCATCAATGAGCGCAATCAGGCAAAGAGCGAGTTGGAAAAAGCAAACCACAAGCTGGAGCAATATGAAGCCGTTAAGAATAGAAGTGTAAAGCGCATTGATGGGGCGATTGCTCAGATTGAAAAATTATTGGGGGCGGCATAATGGCAAGCCTTAATATTCATATTAATGGGCGCTCTTATGAAGTTTCTTGCCAAGATGGGGAAGAGGATAGAGCTTTTGAGCTGGGGCAGCATTTTGCTCATAAGGTGCATGAGCTGAAGCAGCAGATAAGCAATGTCTCCGATTCGCATTTGCTGGTTTTGACCGGCATGATGCTTTGCGATGAGTTGCAAAATCCTGAGGAGAGAAAAAAAGAAAATCCCATGACCTCCGCTCTCGCTGAGGCATGTGACACCATAGAAGCCTTATGCGATAAGATTGAGGGCTAGGGGTCACTCTATGCGGATATTATTTGTCGGCAATTTCCATGAAAAACAGCATGGGGCTTATTTTTATGTTATGAGCAGGAAGCTTGCTAATGGCTTTATCCGAAATGGGCACCAGATTTATCAGTTTAGTGACCGTGATATTGCGCGTGCTTCCAGCCCTATTCATAGTCGCAATTTGGGGAAGGGGGCGGCGAATAAGTCTCTTATTCGTCATTGTAAAAACTATTTGCCTGAGCTTATTATTTTATCTTTTGCTGATATTATTGCGCCTAAGACGCTTGCGGCTATTCGTGATATGCTGCCCCATACGCCGATTGTGAACTCTTTCATTGATGCGTTGGAGGGGGAGCGTAATGAGGGGCGTATCCGCTCTATTGCTCCTTATGTGAGCGCTCATTTTGTGACCGGTAAGGGGGCGCTTTTTGATAGGCTCGTGAAGGAGGGCATGAAGCTATATTATGTGCCTAATGCTGTGGATAATTCTATTGAGACGCTTCGGCAATTTGAGAAACAGGACACGCCTTGTGATGTGTTTTTTTCGGTTGGCTCGGAAAAGGGGGATAGGGAGCGGTGTCGCCAAGCCTTGGAATTGGCGGAAAAGCTGCCAAATCTTGCTTTTTCCTATCATGGCTTTGCCGGAAAGCCGCCTATTTGGGGTATGGAGTATTATGGGGGGCTTTCTGAGTGTATAATTGGGCTTAATTTTAGTCGTAATCCGAGCCTTCCGCTTTACTCCTCTGACCGTATTGCTCAATATATGGGAAATGGCTTGCTAAGCTGTATCCATCGGCGCTTTCAGCTTGAGAAACTATTTGGCGAGGAGAGGGCTATTTTCTATGAAAATGGCGATGAACTGGCTGAAAAAATTGCCTTTTTTGTCAAAAATCCTGCCCAAAGGCAAAAAGCGGCACGCTCTGCCTATGACTTTGTTCATGAGCATCATAATGGGCAAAAAATTGCTCAATTTATTGAGGAAATAAGTTTTTCTAAGCCGTTAAGTCAAAATTATCTTTGGCACGGCATAAAATAATATAAAATAAAGGTGGGCTACCCGATACGTTTGGAAACTATACTCGGGACCTTATCGTTCTCCCGGGCGCTGTCCCTGATTGTAGCCGTGGTTACAACTATATGGCACCCACCTAGCTTTTAGGTTTTCCGGGAACGTCATCCGACGGTCGGTGTGGCTCAAAAAAAGGAAAAGGAAAATGGCGCTTATGCAAAAACAAAAAATGCAAGATATTGCTCAGGATAAAGAGCAATTTCGTGAAATGGCTCGCACCTTGCGCGCAAAAGCCGCCGCTCGCCTGCAGGGAAAAGGGGCGGAAAGCATTGCAAAAAATATTTTAAATGCTGGGATTATTCCTAAAAAGGCAATTATTGGCGGATATGTCGCAAGAGGGGCGGAGGCGGATATCATGCCTTTGCTGGAGGCGTTAAGCACTAGCGGGCATGCTTGTGCTTTGCCTCGTATTGAGGAGAAAAATCATATTATGCGTTTTCATAAATGGGCGAGCGGTGATGCGCTGCTTCATGGGGCGTATGGGATTAAGGAGCCAGATTGTGCTATGGAAATGACTCCGCCCACTATATTGCTTATCCCGCTGCTTGGCTTTACCAAAAATGGTATCAGGCTCGGGCATGGTTTTGGATATTATGACCGCTATATCGGAAAATGGCGCAATCAAATGCTCATGACAATAATCGGTATTGCTTATGAAGAGCAAATGTTTGATACTCTCCCTTGCGAGGAGCATGACCAATATATGGATTATATTGCTACAGAAAAACAATGCAGAAAAATAAACGACAAATAAGGGAAATGAGATGAGGCTTCTCTTCCTTGGAGATATTGTCTCCTCCGCTGCCCGCCATAAAATCATTGAGGAAATGCCCCATATCAGAAAAGAGCTGGCGCTGGATTTTGTCGTCGTCAATGGCGAAAATGCGGCTGGCGGCTTTGGTATTACCGAAAAAATTTGCAATGAGCTTTTTGATGCCGATATTGACTGTATCACAACGGGCAACCATGCTTGGGACCAAAGGGAGGTGCTGAGCTTTATTGATAGAGAGCCTAGATTGTTGCGCCCTGCCAATTATCCGCCTAATACACCAGGCAAGGGGGCGGGGCTTTATGATGCGAAAAATGGGGAAAAGGTGCTGGTGGTGAACCTTATGGGGCGCCATTATATGCACCCGCCTTTGGACGACCCTTTTTCTGCGATTGAGCGGGAGCTGGAGGCTTGCTCTTTGCGGGTGGGGGCGGATTTTATTCTGGTGGATATGCATGCGGAGGCGTGTTCGGAAAAAATGGCGATGGGGCATTTTTGCGATGGGAAGGCTTCGCTTGTGGTGGGAAGTCATACGCATGTGCCGACTGCCGATGTTCAAATCCTGCCCCATGGAACGGCTTATCAAAGTGATGCGGGGATGTGTGGGGATTATGATTCGGTTATCGGTATGGATAAGGAGGAGCCGTTGCAGCGCTTTTTAAGCCGTATTCCTTCTAAAAGATTTACCCCCGCCCAAGGTCCGCCAACGCTTTGTGGTATTATCGTGGAAACAGAGCCGAAAACGGGTTTGGCAAAATCTGCCCTTGCGTTTAGAAAAGGGGCAAGGCTACAAAATACAATAGGCGAGAAATAGGGTAGGGAATATGGCAGGTCATTCCAAATTTAAAAATATCCAATATCGGAAAGGGGCGCAGGATAAGAAGCGTGCTAAAGTATTTTCGCGCCTTGCTAAAGAGATTACTGTTGCGGCTAAGCTTGGTATGGCGGAGCCGGATGCTAACCCGCGCCTTCGTACTGCCATTGCGGCGGCGCGCGCCCAAAACATGCCAAAGGATAATATTGAGCGGGCTATTAAAAGAAGTCAGGATGCGGATGGCGCCAATTATGAAGAGGTGCGCTATGAGGGATTTGCTCCTGCGGGCATTGGGATTATTGTGGAGGCGTTGACGGATAATAGAAATCGCACGGCGGCGGCGGTGCGCTCCATATTTAGCAAATATGGTGGCAATATGGGGGAGACGGGGGCGGTGAGCTTTATGTTTTCACGCATGGGGGCGGTGCGATATCCTGCTGAGGCGGCTTCGGGCGAGAAAATAATGGAGGCGAGCATTGAGGCTGGTGCCGATGATTGCGAAAGCTCGGAGGAGGGGCATGAAATTTTTTGCGAAGCGGAAAAATTGCATGATGTTGTCGTAAAGCTGGAGGCTATTTTGGGTGCGCCCCATGAGGCGAATATCATTTGGCGTCCGCAAAATGAGGTGCCGCTCAGTGCCGATGATGCCGAGAAGGTTATCAGGCTCGTAGAAAGTCTTGACGATATTGATGATGTGCAAAATCTTTATGCCAATTTTGATATCCCTCAAGAGGTGATGGACAAAATCTCACAGGCTGAGTAGCGCAATGACCAAAAAAAAACGAATATGTGGTCTTGACCCCGGATTGCGGTTTCTGGGCTGGGGGGTGGTGGAGGTGGAGGGGTCAAAAATTACCCATATTGGTAATGGTACGATTGCTTCCAGTGCGGATAAAAGTCTGGGGGAAAGGCTGGTGGAGCTGGAGGGGGGGCTGGAGAAGGTTTTGTCCAGCCTTGCACCCCAAGAGGTTGCGATTGAGTATAGTTTTGTCAATAAGGATGCGGTTTCCAGCCTTAAGCTTGGGCAAGCCAGAGCCATTTGCCTGCTTCTGCCTGCCAAAAAAAATATGGAAATTGCCGAATATGCGCCCAATCATATTAAAAGTGTTATTACTGGAAATGGGCATGCCGATAAAAAACAAATGCTTTTTATGGTCTCGCACCTATTGCCTGGTGTAAAATTTGATTCGGAGCATAGTGTGGATGCCCTCGCCATTGCGCTTACCCATATACAAAGCGGGGGGAGGGCGAGCGAGAGAATTGCTGAGGCGGTGGCGGAAAGCGAAAAACAGGATAGGGAAAGAAAGCGATGATAGGAAAGCTGAGCGGGGTGATTGATAGTGTTGGGGAGCATTCGCTTATTTTGGATGTAGGCGGGGTTGGGTATCTCGTGGAGTGCTCGGCGAAAACGCTTGCTACAATTCCGGCACCCAATGAGGAGGTAAGTCTTATCATTGAGATGTATGTTCGGGAGCAGGAGATTAAATTATTTGGCTTTTTGCGGGAGGAGGAGCGGTGCTGGTTTCGCCTGCTCATTGCTGTGCAGGGGGTGGGGAATAAGGTTGCTATGACCCTTTTGGGGCTGTTTGAGGCAGAGGAGCTTGCTCATGCCATTTTGACAAAGGATAAGGCTGCCATCACCAGAACGCCCGGCATTGGCGATAAGGTCGCAAGCCGTATCGTGCAGGAGTTGAAGGATAAAATCCCTGCTTCTATGGAAAGTTTTGCCGCTGTTGCGCCTGCGCCTTTTCATGAGGCGGAAAAAATTGCTATCTCCGCTCTTCTTAATCTTGGCTGGTCACGCCAAAGGGTGGAGGCTATGGTGCGGAAGATATCTAATAGTGAGCAGGAGCCGTCTGAGATTATTCGGCTTGCGTTGCGGGAGCTTGGAAAATGAGTGAGGGTGCGTCCAATAATCAAAGAGAGGGGGCAGCGGAAGTGAGCTTGCGCCCTAAGAGGCTTGCGGAGTTTGTTGGGCAGAAGCAGGAATGTGCCAATCTGAAAGTATTTATTAAGGCGGCACGCTCGCGCAAGCAGGCTATGGACCATGCGCTTTTGGCGGGACCGCCGGGGTTAGGAAAGACGAGCTTGGCGCGGATTATTGCGCATGAGCTTTCGGCGAACTTGCGGACTACTTCCGGTCCTATCATTACGAAGGCGGGGGACTTGGCGGCACTGCTGACCAATTTGGAGGAGGGCGATGTGTTGTTTATTGATGAGATACACCGCCTCTCGCCTGCGATTGAGGAGGTGTTATATTCGGCAATGGAGGATTTTGAGTTGGACCTTTTGGTCGGCGAGGGTCCTGCTGCCCGCTCTATTCGGATTGCGCTGCCGCCCTTTACCCTTATCGGGGCGACGACAAGAAGCGGGCTTTTGACTACGCCCTTGCGGGAGCGGTTTGGTATTCATGTATATTTGCGTTTTTATGAGCCTCGTGAGTTGGAAGAGATTACCACCCGCAATGCCAGCTTGCTCAATATGAAGCTAACGCCTGAGGGGGCGCAGATTATTGCGCAAAGGGCGAGGGGGACGCCTCGTATTGCGGGGCGGCTTTTGCGGCGGGTGCGGGATTTTGCGGAGCTTTCTGATAGTAAGGAAATCTCTGCCGAGCTTGCTGAGGGTGCGTTGCAAAAGCTGGATATTGACGGGCAGGGGCTGGATGGGTTGGACCATCTTTATTTGAAAACCATTGCTGAGAAATTTCATGGCGGTCCTGTGGGTGTGGAAACCATTGCGGCGGCGCTTAGCGAGCCAAGAGATGCGATTGAGGATATTGTGGAGCCATATCTCATGCAGATAGGCTTTATTCAGAGAACGCCAAAGGGGCGGAAGCTCATGGCGGAGGCGTTTCATCATTTGGGGCTACCCGTGCCAGAGCAAGCGGAGGCGGGGCTTTTTGAGGAGGGCGAGAAATGAACGGGCGCATAGAGGGTAAAACGCATATCTTTCCCATCTGTATCGGCTATGAGGATACGGATTGTGGCGGGGTGGTGTATCATGCCAATTATGTCAGTTTCAGCGAGCGGGCGCGCTCGGCTTTATTGCGCCTTTTGGGGATAGGGGTGGTGGAGCTTGCCAAGGGGGGCGAGAATATTGCGATGGCGGTGGTGGAGGTCAATATGCGCTTTCTTGCCCCTGCTTGTCTTGAGGATGTGATTGAGGTTCATACTATTTTGGAAAAGCTTAAGGGGACAAGTCTTTATGCCTATCAGGAAATAAAGCGGGGTGAGAAGGTGCTGTGGCGGGCAAATACGCGTATTGTTTGTGTTACGCCTGAGCTTGGACCAAGACGGTTTCCTGAAAAAATGACCAAGGCGCTTGCCCCCCTCTTACCTTAAACTTGCCACATTTCACCCATAGACAGATAATTTTTACCCTTTTGGAGGCTCAGTAATGGATATAGCTCTTATCAATGAAGGCGCTCATGCTGCTCATAATTTTTCTTTACTCTCCTTATTTCTGCGCGCCGATATTGTTGTGAAGCTGGTTATGGTCGGGCTTATTTTTGCATCCGTTTGGTGCTGGGCGATTATTTTTCAAAAAATATGTTTTGTGAAACAGATTAATAAAGCGGCGGATGGGTTTGAGGATAGCTTTCGCAATAGTGAAAATCTTTTTACGCTTTATGAGCAGGTGAGTAAAAAGCCGAGCCATCCATTGGCGCGCATTTTTATTGCCGGCATGGAGGAATGGGCGAAGGTCAGTAAAAATAAAAAGCGTACGCTCTCCCTTTCGCAAAGCCTTCATGCCCGCTTGGGGGATGCGATTGCTAAAGAAAATAAGGGCATGGAGCGGAATATTCTTTTTCTTGCCAGCACCGGTGCTATTGCTCCTTTTGTCGGTTTGTTCGGGACGGTGTGGGGGATTATGAATAGTTTTCAAGCTATTGCTGTCAGTAAGGATACGCATTTGAGCGTTGTGGCACCGGGAATTGCGGAGGCATTATTCGCAACCGGTCTTGGGCTTTTGGCGGCTATTCCTGCGGTTATTGCTTATAATATATTTCAGAACCAGCTTGCAAAATATCAATTGCGTATGGGGAGGTTCACGGAAATATTTTCTGAGACCATTCTCCAAAGCAAGGTGTAAGCGATGACTGCCCGCTTGTCTTTTAGTCCCAAGCAGAGCCATAAGGTGCCGATAAGTCAGATCAATGTGACGCCTATGGTGGATGTGATGTTGGTGCTGCTTATCGTCTTTATGATTACGGCACCTTTATTGACGGTGGGCGTGCCTGTGAATTTGCCCGAAGCGGGGGGGGATGCTTTGCAGGAGAAAAATGTGCCCCTCACCATTACCATTAATGAAAAGGGGGAGGTGTTTCTGCAAGAGGCGAGGGTGGAAATGCAAAATCTTGTTCCCCGCCTGCAAGCCATTGCGGGGGAGGGTTATACCCAGCCTATCTATGTGCGGGGGGACACAAAAACTCAATATGGAAATATTGCCAAAATTATGAGCCATATTCATAAGGCGGGGTTTTCGCCGTATCGGGCTTATTACTCAATTGCCGGAAACAGAAAAATAATCATGCGGAGAAGCTATGAGAAAAGAAGTTCTATATTCTGTCGGACTGCATGTTGCCCTCGCTTTCTCATCGGGGGTTTGGATAGAGGCGAAACTGCCCAATAGAGCTATGGAGGATGTCGTGGAGGTGGAGATTATTCAGTTTGATGAAAAAACCAATATCCCGATAACGGAAATACCGCCTGTGAAAGAGGTGAAGCGGGAAGAAAGCTCGGAAGCGGTGTTGGAGAAGGCTTCCCCACCACCCCTTGCGGAGGCTCAGCCTGCGCCCTCTGCTGTGCCGAAACTTGTGGAGGAGGTGCTGCCTGCGGTTGTTTCTCAGCCTTCTTTTTTGCCGGTGCCGCGTCCCAAGCATAGTGACCGTTTTATCAATCGGGGGGAGTTGGCGGCGTTGCTCAATAAAATTCCTGAGGAGGAAGTGCCAGAGGAAAAAGCCCCGCCAAAGGGAAGTGCTTTGCTTACCCGCTTGACGCTTAGTGAAATTGATGGGCTTAAGGTGCAGATGCGCCGTTGCTGGTCGGTGCCTGCGGGGGCGGCGGAGGCGGAGAAGCTTACGGTGCGGGTTAGGATGGCGTTAAATCCAGATGGGAGTCTTGCTTCTGCGCCTGTGCTTGTTAATCGCAGCAGGCTTAATGAGCCATATTTTCGCATTGCCGCCGAAAGTGCATTGCGGGCAATTCGCCGCTGTCAGCCTTTTTCTATGCCTTTGGATAAATATGCCAATTGGCAGGAGGTTGAGCTTACATTTGACCCAAGCGATATGATAGAATAGGAAAGGGCTATGGTCTTGCTACGAAATATGATTATTCTCCTCGCTTTTGCTTTTATGGCACACCCGCTTTTGGCGGCGTTGGAGATTGATATTACCAGGGGCAATCTTGACCCGCTCCCTATTGCGGTGCCTGCTTTTGCTGGTGAGGGGGAGAAGGCGGATGAGCTTGGTGCTAATATTGCCGATGTTATTATGGCTGACCTTGACCGCTCCGGCTTGTTCCGCCCGCTTAATCGGGATGCGTTTATTGATGTGCGGGTGAATATTAGGGCGCGCCCCCGCTTTGCGGATTGGCGCATTATTAATGCCCAAGCCCTTATTCTTGGCAAAACCGAAACCATGCCTGACGGTAGGCTCAGGGTGGAGTTTCGGCTTTGGGACGTATTGGCGGAGCAGCAAATGGCGGGATTGCAACTTTATACCACGCCCGAAAATTGGCGCAGGGTGGCTCATCTTATCGCCGATAGTATTTATGAGCGGTTGACGGGGGAGAGCGGGTATTTTGATACTCGTATTGTTTATGTTGATGAAACTGGTGCTAAAAATTTGCGGGTTAAAAGGCTCGCTATTATGGACCAGGATGGGAATAATCCTAATATTATTACGGAGGGTAAAGCCCTTTCGCTCACCCCTCGCTTTAGTCCCACCGCTCAGGAGATTACTTATTTCACCTATCAAAATGCGAACCCGCGTGTGTATCTGCTCAATATTGAGACGGGACAGCAGGAGGTGGTCGGCGACTTTCCGGGCATGACCTTTGCTCCGCGCTTCTCGCCCGATGGGCAGAAAATTATTATGAGCTTGGAGCGGGGGGGGAACTCCAATATTTATACGCTGGATTTGAGAACTCGTATCACCAGACAGCTGACCGCCAGCCCTGCTATTGATACTTCGCCCTGCTTCTCGCCTGATGGGCAATATATTACCTTTGAGTCCGATAGGGGTGGCTCACAGCAGATTTATGTGATGCTCGCCAATGGTAAAAAAGTCCAACGCATAAGCTTTGGTGAGGGGAGATATGCAACGCCTGTCTGGTCGCCAAGGGGCGATCTCATTGCGTTCACGAAGCAATATAAGGGTAGGTTTCTTATTGGCGTTATGCGCCCCGATGGGTCGGGGGAGAGGATTTTAACGGAAGGGTATCATAATGAGGGTCCGTCATGGTCGCCAAATGGTAGGGTTATTGTGTTTTTTCGCGAAAGTCAGGGCGAGTTGGGTGGTCCAAAGCTGTGGTCGGTGGATGTAACCGGATATAATGAAAGGCCTATAAAAACGCCAAACTTCGCCTCTGACCCTGCTTGGTCGCCTCTTATTCGTTAGAAGGCTTTGCAATTTGCTATTAAAATGCTATGAAAAAGAAAGAAAATGAAAACCATTAGAATACAGGCTCAAAAATGAATATAAAAACCTTCTCTAAACCAGCATCCTTGCTCGCAGTCTTGCTCCTCGTCATCTCACTTGGTGCATGTAGTTCGTCCAACACCGGAAGCAGTAGCGATAGGCTTACGCGTGCCGAAATTAGCGCACAATCCACCGCAAGAGAAATTAGCGAAAATGTCAATGACCGAGTCTTCTTCCAGACCGATAGGTCAAGCCTCACCATCGCTTCGCGCGAAGTGCTAAGAGACCAAGCTGAATGGCTCAAGCAAAATACGCAAATCTCCCTCATCATTGAAGGTCATGCCGATGAGCGTGGAACCAGAGAATATAACCTCGCCCTTGGTGCAAGGCGTGCTGGGGCGGTCAGGGATTATCTCGTAAGCCTCGGCGTTCAGCCCTATCGGTTGAGGACTATATCCTATGGGAAAGAACGCCCCGTCGCCCTTTGCTCGCGTGCTACATGCTGGGCAAAAAATCGGAGATCTGTTTCTGTAATCCGATAAATCCTTCCGCTTGAAAAAGCAGAAGCAAAACCCGCTAAAACCATGGGGTTGCTATATATGAAACGCATCTGCCATATCCTATGCTTGCTTCTTTTTGTGGCGCCCGCTTTTGCGGAGCCTGAAGAAAATGCTGGCGGTGAGCAAACCGCTAAGCTGCAATGGCAGCTTTCGCAAATGCAGGAAATGATGCGCAATATGAACGGCAAGATTGAGCAATTGGAACATGATATGGTGCAGATGGCAAACCATATGAAACGCTTTATTGCGGATAGTCAGTTTCGTTTGCAGGAAATGGAAAAAAATAAAAATGCGCCGCCAAGCACGGAGCCGAAAATTATCGGTAAGATTATTGATAAGGAGGTGGAAAGCTCCAAGACTCATATTGATAGGATGCTGATTGGGGAAGACCCGCTATTAAAGGGCGAGCCTACCCTGCCTGACCCGCAAAAAAAGGAGGGCAGCTTGACCCCGAGAGATATTTATGGGGAGGCGATGGATGGGCTTTTTGCCGGACAATATGATAAGGCGCGCTATGGGTTTGCGGAGCTTCTCAAAAAATATCCCAGTAATGAGCTTGCCGCCAATGCGCAATATTGGCTGGCGGAAACCTATTATGTGAAGGGGAAATATCGCTCTGCTGCTAAGCATTTTCTCAAAGCATATACCGAATATTCCAATAGTCAGAAAGCCCCTGACAGCCTGTTAAAGCTGGGCATGACCTTGTCGGCTTTGGGGGAGAAAAAACATGCTTGCCGTACTTTTGCTGAGCTTGAAATAAAATATCCCCGCCTTGCCCGTTCTATCACGCAGAGGGTGCAGATTGAAAAAAAACGAAATAAATGTGCCGCCTGAAATAAGGGTGAATAAAGAAAAATTTCTCAGGGAGTTTAATAGGCTTTGTCCGTATCCTGAGAGATTTGTGCTTGCCATATCGGGCGGTGCCGATAGCATGGTTTTGCTTTGGCTTGCCTCTCATATCAAAAATGTCAAAAAGCGTGGCTTTGTGTTGAGCGTTGACCATGGATTGCGAAAAGAGGCAAAGGTGGAAACGGCACTTGTGCGGGGGGTTGCAAAAAAATATGGGCTTCCTTATCAAACGCTATATTGGAAGCCTGAGAAAAAGCCAAAAAGTGATATTCAGGCGCAGGCAAGGGGGGCGCGCTATGGGCTTATGCAGGGCTGGATGGGGCGCAGGAAGATAAACTATCTTGTTACGGCTCATCATCTTGAAGACCAGGCGGAGACTTTTTTGCTTAGGCTTGCAAGAGGCTCTGGTGTGGATGGGTTGAGCGCTATGGCACGCTCTCGCTTGCAGGGGGGGGTTCATCTTATCCGTCCGCTGCTTGGGTTTTCTTCTGTTAATTTTAGGAAAATCCTTATAAAGAATAAATTGCAATGGGTGGAAGATTCTAGTAATGAAAATGTCAATTTTGCAAGGGTGCGGATGAGAAAGCTTATGCCGCTTCTGGCGGAAGAGGGCATGGATGCTTTATTGCTTGCCAAGACTGCAAATGCTATGGGGCGTGCGCGGCTTGCTTTGGAGCAGAAAACTGCCGAGCTTTGGCAGTGCTATATGTCGGCGCCCGCTATGGGGATATTGTGCTTTGACCCTGAGGGGTTGCTTTGTGAAAGCGATGAAATTGCGCTTCGCTTGCTTGCCAATGCAATCGCTCAGATTGCGGGCGGCATATATCGCCCGCGCCTTGCTTCTTTGCAGCGGCTTCTTGATGCTATGCGAAAATCGCAAGTAAAATCGGAAGTAAAGGGTATGACATTGGGGGGGTGTCAGATTGCTCCTTTTCGGGGGAAATGGCTCTTTTTTCCTGAAATGGCGCATATTGTTTCGCAAAATCTTAACGCCTCCCAGCCTGCTTTTTTTACGCCGACATTGGAAATACGGCTTCCTGCCCGCCAAAAGCCTGTGAAACTGGCACCGCTAGGCAGGCAGGGGCTGGCATATTTGCGCAAAAAACAGCATGAAATGCCCCCGCTTCCTGCCGCTTCTCTGCATAGTCTGCCTGCGCTTTGGCGGAAAAATACTCTTTTTTCTTGTCCCTCTTTGCATTTTGGTCAGAAATGTTCCATAAAATGGCATCAAAATGATAAAAATTACCCCCAAGCTCTGGTATTTTGAGATAGTTACCTTATCTTTATAAGTAGAGTGTAAAAAAAAGAAAAGGCAAAGCAATTGGTATCCGCTAAACAAATATTTATCCTCGTCGCCGTGTTTATGGCTCTGGTTTTTGGCGCAAAGCTTTTTGAAGGCACAAAAAGCTCGCCCGCACAAAAAATATCCTTCTCGCAATTATTGGCGGAGATAGAGCGCAATAAAATAAGACAGGTCACCATTAGCGGCAGGTCCGTTGAGGGGAAATGGGCGGATGGCTCGGCGTTTGAAAGCTATGTGCCTGAAGATTCCGGTCTTGTGCCTGTGCTGCAAAAGCATGGTGTTGAAATTGTCGCAAAGCCGCCCGAAAAAGCAGGGATTAGTTTTCTTGGTGTGCTCATCTCCTGGTTTCCCATATTATTGCTGATAGCGGTTTGGATATTCTTTATGCGTCAGGTGCAGGGCGGCGGCAAGGCGATGGGGTTTGGAAAGTCCAAAGCGAAATTGCTAAGCGAGAAGCAGGGCAAGGTCACTTTTGAGGATGTTGCGGGGATTGATGAGGCAAAGGATGATTTGCAGGAGATTGTGGAGTTTCTGAAAGACAGGACGAAGTTTCAGCGCTTGGGCGGGCGTATTCCGCGAGGGGCGTTGCTGGTTGGACCGCCGGGAACGGGGAAAACGCTGCTTGCGCGTGCGATTGCGGGGGAGGCGGATGTGCCGTTTTTCACCATTTCGGGTTCGGATTTTGTGGAGATGTTTGTGGGCGTTGGGGCTTCTCGTGTGCGGGATATGTTTGAGCAGGCAAAGCGCAATGCGCCCTGCATTATTTTTATTGATGAGATTGATGCGGTCGGGCGTTATCGTGGTGCCGGTCTTGGCGGGGGTAATGATGAGCGTGAGCAGACTTTGAACCAGCTTCTTGTGGAGATGGATGGGTTTGCTCCCAATGAGGGGATTATTCTTATTGCCGCTACCAATCGCCCTGATGTTCTTGACCCTGCGCTTTTGCGACCCGGTCGGTTTGATAGGCAGGTTGTCGTGCCTAATCCTGATATTATTGGGCGTGAGAAAATTCTGAAGGTGCATATCCGAAAAGTGCCCATCAGCACCAATGTTGATGTTCATGTTATTGCGCGGGGAACGCCCGGATTTTCGGGTGCTGATATCGCCAATCTTGTCAATGAGGCAGCCCTTTTGGCGGCACGGCGCAATAAAAAACATGTGACACAGGCAGAGTTTGAGGATGCAAAGGATAAGGTTATGATGGGCTCGGAGCGTCGCTCCATGGTTATGACCGAGGAGGAGAAACGCCTCACCGCCTATCATGAGGCGGGGCATGCTTTGGTTGGGCTTAATTTGGAGGCGTCGGACCCTATTCATAAGGCTACGATTATTCCGCGTGGGCGGGCTTTGGGGATGGTGATGCGCCTTCCTGAGCGCGACCAGCTTTCTGTTACAAGGGAAAAGCTAAAGGCAGACCTTGCCGTTGCTATGGGGGGGCGGATTGCTGAGGAGATTATTTTTGGGCATGATAAGGTGACATCGGGGGCATCTTCCGATATTCAGCAGGCTACAAAAATGGCAAAAAGCATGGTGACACGATTTGGAATGAGCGATGAGCTGGGTCCGCTTTCTTATGGCGATAATGAGGAAGAGGTGTTTCTTGGGCACTCTGTTGCCCGCCAGCAAAATATGTCTGAGGAGACGCAGAAGAAAATTGACCTTGAGGTCAGAAAGCTGGTTGAGGAGGGGTATGATACGGCTGAGAAAATTCTCAAAAGCAAAATGAAGCATCTTCATATCATCGCTAAAGGGTTGTTGGAATATGAAACCTTGAGCGGCGATGAGATTGTTGCTCTCTTAAAGGGGAAAGCGCCCGACCGCTCGGAGGGGGAGGAAAAGAAAGATACTGCGCCTCCGCCTTCCTCTATTCCCAGTGTTGGAAAACCCATAAAGCCACAAAATGCCTGAGGCGGTTTTGCCAAAAATAGTTGGCATTCTTAATATTACTAAAGATAGTTTTTCCGATGGCGGGAAATATCTCGCACCTGAAAAGGCGATAGCGCATGGCAAAAGGCTTATGGAGGAGGGGGCGGATATAGTGGATTTGGGACCTGCGTCCTCGCACCCTGATGCTGAGGCGGTGTCGGTGGCGGAGGAGGGGCGGCGGTTGCGGGCGATATTGCCTGCGCTGCAGAAGCAGGGGGGGGTGCTTAGTGTTGATAGTTTTCACCCTGAGACGCAAAGGCTTGCTATGGGGCAGGGGGTGGAGTGGTTAAATGATATTTCTGGCTTTCCGCATACAGAGTTTTATGGCGAGCTTGCTAAAGCCAATTGCTCGCTTATCCTCATGCATGCTGTTTCGCTTTCTCATAAGGCGGTGGTGAGGGATATTGATAGGGGGGTGCTTTGGGAACATCTTATTGCGTTTTTTGAAAAGCGTATTTCTGCGCTTACCAAAGCGGGGGTTTCTGAAAAGCGGCTGGTGCTGGACCCGGGCATGGGGTTTTTTTTGGGGAAGGCTTCGGAGAACTCTTTATTTATTCTCTCGCAATTGAGGGAGATTAAGAAAAAATTTGGGCTGCCTTTGCTGGTTTCGGTTTCGCGAAAAAGTTTTTTGCAAAAGATTACGAACCGTCCTGCTTCCCAGACCCTTTATGCAAGCCTTGCTGCTGAGCTTTATGCCATAAGTCAGGGGGCGGATTATATCCGAACCCATGAGCCTGCCCCGCTTCATCAATATTTGCGCTTTCGGGAGCAGCTAGGCTCGTAAGCCCTTGCCCGCAGAGCTTTTTTTTGGCAGATTGAAAGCCGTTATGGAAAGAAAATATTTCGGAACAGATGGGATAAGGGGCAGGGCGAATAGTGCGGCGCTCACCCCTGAGATTGCGCTTCGGGTGGGGCTGGCGGCGGGGCGTGCCTTTTTGCGGGGCAGCCATCGCCATAGGGCGGTTATCGGTAAGGATACGAGGCTTTCGGGATATATGCTGGAGCCTGCTTTGGTGGCGGGGCTTACGGCTATGGGTATGGATGTGTTTCTTTTTGGTCCTTTGCCGACCCCTGCCATTGCTTTTTTGACGCCTTCTTTGCGGGCGGATCTGGGCATTATGATTACGGCTTCGCATAATTCTTTTACCGATAATGGCATTAAGCTGTTTGGTCCTGATGGCTGTAAGCTTTCTGATGAGCTGGAGGCGGAAATTGAAACGCTGATGGATGCGCCGCTGGAGGATAAGCTGGTTGCGTCCGAAAGCCTTGGGCGTGCCAAAAGGGTGGATGATGCCCAAGCCCGCTATATTGAATATGTTAAGAAAAGTGTTCCGAAAAATATGAGCCTTGCTGGGCTTCGTATCGTCATTGATTGTGCCAATGGTGCCGCTTATAAGGTTGCTCCGCTTGCGCTATGGGAGCTTGGGGGGGAGATTATTTGTATCGGGGTTGAGCCGGATGGCATGAATATTAATAAGGATTGTGGCAGTACCGCTCCGCTTGCTTTGCAAGCTGCCGTTAAGGAGCATGAGGCGGATATTGGGTTTGCGTTGGATGGGGATGGTGACCGTATTCTTGTTTGTGATGAGGGGGGCGGGCTTATAGATGGCGACCAAATTCTTGCTGTTATTGCAAAGTCTTGGAAGGAAAAAAATTGTCTGGAGAACAATACCGTTATCGCAACAACTATGTCCAATATGGGGCTGGAAAGCTATCTTGGCTCTATTGGTATCAAGACTATTCGCACAAAAGTGGGGGATAGATATGTGCTGGAAGCGATGAAAAAAGGGGGGTTTTCGCTGGGCGGGGAGCAGTCGGGGCATATCATATTGGGCGAATATTGCACCACTGGTGATGGGCTTATGGTCGCTTTGCAATTGCTTTCCATTTTGCAGGAAAGCAAAAAGCCTGCCAGTGCATTATTTACACTCTTTGCACCCATGCCGCAGATTTTGGAAAATATGGGGGTGAAAAACCATGCTATTCTTGAAAATGCTAAGTTGAAAAGTGAAATTGCTGAGATTGAAAATGCGCTGCCAAAGACATCTCGCATTTTGGTGCGTATGTCGGGGACGGAGCCGGTGCTTCGTATCATGGCGGAGGGGGAGGGGGAGAAAAACCTTGCCAAAACCATAAAGAGCATTACCGATATTGTAAAAAAATATGACCGCTAAGCCAGCCCGTATCATGACCATTGCCGGCTCCGATAGCGGGGGCGGGGCGGGTATTCAGGCGGATATCAAAACCATTATGGCACTGGGAGGCTATGGGTGCTCGGCGCTTACCGCCATTACCGCTCAGAATACGCTTGGGGTGCAGGGGGTGTTGCCGCTGCCAAGTGCATTTATCCGCTTGCAGATTGATAGCATTGTTTCTGATATTGGCGTGGATATGGCGAAAACGGGGATGCTTGCAAGTAGTGAGGTTATGAAAACCATTGCCGCTGCTATTTCGGAATATGGGATACCGCTTATTGCTGACCCTGTTATGGTGGCAAAGGGGGGGGCGGCTTTGCTGGAGAAGGAAGCGATTGCCACGCTTATTTCGGATATTGTGCCGTTGAGCCATCTGATTACGCCGAACCTGCCTGAGGCGGAGCTACTGACTTCTGCCAAGATTACATCCATTGCTGACCAAGAAAAGGCGGGGCAGAGGCTTCTTACTATGGGGGCGAGGGCGGCGCTTATTAAGGGGGGGCATGGAGAGGGGGAGGAGATTGTGGATATATTGGTGACGCCATCGGGAACGCTCCATTTTCCTACGGAAAGGATTGATACGCGCCATACGCATGGGACGGGGTGTACGCTCTCTGCCGCTATCGCAACTTGTCTTGCACAGGAAAATGACCTGCCGAAAGCCATTGCCAAAGCCAAGAAATATCTGCACAAAGCCATTACACTTGCTCCCAAAATTGGGAAGGGGCATGGTCCGCTCAATCATGGGGTTGATTTTCGTGATTGACTCGGGGGGAAAAAAAGAATACCCAATCCTTGGGACACCCTTCCCCAACGAAGGGCTACTATCTGAAAGGGTAGGTGCAATATGACAAAGCTGGTTAAGCCTGAAATGGTAACCGATAATCCGAACTTTTCCTCTGGACCTTGTAGCAAGTTTCCGGACTGGTCCTTGCAAGCATTGCAGGGGGGGGCTTTTGGCAGAAGCCATCGCTCAAGTCTCGGCAAGGAAAAGCTTAAACTTGCTATTAGCAAAACTCATAAGCTGTTAAAGCTGCCTGATAGTTATCGCATTGGCATTGTGCCTGCGTCGGACACGGGGGCGGTGGAGATGGCGCTTTGGTCTATGCTGGGGTGTAGAGGGGTGGATGTGCTGGCGTGGGAAAGTTTTTCGGCGGGCTGGGTTACGGATATTCTAAGCCATCTCAAGATAAAAAATGCGCGCGCTTTGGAGGCGGATTATGGGAAGCTTCCTGACCTCTCTCAAGTGAACTTCAAAAATGATGTTGTTTTTGCTTGGAATGGGACGACTTCGGGGGTGCGGGTGCCGGATGGGAACTGGATTGATGCTAAGCGTGAGGGGCTTACGATTTGTGATGCGACTTCGGCGATTTTTGCACAGAAGCTGCCTTGGGATAAGTTGGATGTGGTCACGTTTTCGTGGCAGAAAGTGATGGGGGGGGAGGCTGCTCATGGCATGATTATTGTAAGCCCGCGCGCCATAGAGAGGCTGGAAAGCTATGTGCCGCCTCGTCCTTTGCCGAAAATATTTCGCATGACCAAAAAGGGTAAGCTCATTGAGGGGATTTTTGAAGGCGAGACGATTAATACGCCTTCCATGATAGCGGTGGAGGATTATCTTGCCGCTCTCAATTGGGCGGAAACAATCGGCGGCGAGGCTGCTTTGCAGGAAAGGGCGGATGCCAATTTGCAAATCCTTAAAGATTGGGTGGCAAATACACCATGGGTTGGGTTTCTTTGTGAGGAGGAGGAGAACCTTTCCAATACTTCCGTCTGCTTCAAAATTATTGATGAGGAAGTCCTTGCCTTGCCCGAAGAAAAACAGGCGGAAATTGCCAAGAAGATTGTAAAACTGCTTGAGAAGGAGGGCATTGCTTATGATATTGGTGCATATCGTGATGCCCCCCATGGGCTGCGCCTTTGGGCGGGGGGTACTATTGAAACCCATAATCTCAGAACGCTCACCATCTGGTTGGACTGGGCTTTTGCTTCGGTTACACAAAAATAGGAGGCTCGCATGCCAAAAGTATTAATCGCCGATAAATTATCCCCCGCCGCCGTGCAGGTTTTTAAGGAGCGGGGCATTGAGGCTCATGTCAAAACAGGGCTGGAGCGGGACGAGCTTATTAAAATTATTTCCCAATATGATGGGCTGGCTATTCGCTCGGCTACTAAGGTAACGCCGCCTGTGGTTAAGGCTGCTAAGAGCCTGAAGGTTATTGGGCGTGCGGGGATTGGGGTGGATAATATTGACCAGCCTTCGGCGACTGCTGCTGGTATTATTGTGATGAATACGCCCTTTGGGAACTCTATCACTACTGCTGAGCATGCTATTGCCTTAATGTTTTGTGCTGCCCGTCAGCTTGCGGAAGCCAATGCTTCTACCCATGCGGGAAAATGGGAAAAGAGCCGCTTCATGGGTGTGGAGCTTACCGGTAAAACGCTGGGGATTATTGGGTGCGGGAATATCGGTGCCAATGTTGCTGAGCGGGCTTTGGGGCTGAGGATGAAGGTTATCGCTTATGACCCTTTTCTTTCTAAAGAGCGTGCCATACAGCTTGGGGTGGAAAAGACGGAGCTTGCCGAGCTGTTGAAGCGTGCCGATATTGTGACGCTGCATACGCCGCTTACGGATAAAACCAGAAATATTATTGATGCCAAAGCCATCGCATCCATGAAAAAGGGGGCGATTATCATTAATTGTGCAAGGGGGGGGCTGATTGATGAGGGGGCGTTGAAAAAAGCATTGGATAGCGGGAAGATTGCCGCTGCCGCTTTGGATGTATTTGCCGAAGAGCCTGCTACCAAAAGTCTGTTTTTTGGGATGGAAAATGTTATCTGCACCCCTCATCTTGGGGCGGCTACTTTGGAGGCGCAGGAAAAAGTTGCCATTCAGATAGCGGAGCAAATGTCGGATTATCTGCTTACGGGGGCGGTTACCAATGCGCTTAATATGCCTTCCATCTCTGCTGATGAGGCACCGAGGCTGAAGCCTTTTGTGGAGCTTTCTGAAAAACTTGGGGCGTTTGCTGGTCAGTTGACAAGAAGCGAGTTGAAAGCGGTTGCCATTGAATATGCCGGTGAGGTTGCGGATATGAATATATCGGCGCTAACCTCTGCCGCTCTTGCGGGGCTTCTCAAACCGCTTTTGGAGGATGTTAATATGGTTTCCGCTCCTGCTTTGGCGAGGGAGCGGGGGGTGAAGATATCCGAAACCAGAAATGATAATGAGGGGGTGTATGATAGCTATATTCGCCTCAGTGTTACTACCGCTGAGCAGGAGCGCTCGGTGGCGGGGACAATATTCTCTGATAGAAAACCCCGCATCATTCAGCTAAAGGGGATTAATATGGAAGCCGAGCTTACTCCCCATATGCTCTATGTCAGCAATGAGGATGAGCCAGGTTTTATCGGGGCTTTGGGGACGGCGCTGGGCAAGGCTGGTGCCAATATCGCCTCTTTTAATTTGGGGCGCGATAATGAGGGGGGCGACGCTATTGCTCTTATCGGCATTGACCAGAAAATAAGTGACGAAACTATGAAAAAAATTAAACAGCTTGAGCATGTCAATCAGGCGCATACATTGAGCTTCTAAATGGCAAATGTAGCGGTCATAGGCTCACAATGGGGCGATGAGGGAAAGGGCAAGATTGTAGATTGGCTCTCCGAGAAAGCCGATGTCATTGTCCGCTTTCAGGGCGGGCATAATGCTGGTCATACATTGGTCGTAAATGGTGAGGTTTATAAATTGAGCCTGCTGCCTTCGGGCGTGGTGAGGGAGGGGAAGCTTTCCATTATTGCAAATGGGGTGGTGATTGACCCTTTTGCCCTTATTGAGGAGATAGGGCGGCTTGCAAAGCAGGGCGTTGTGATAACGCCGGAAAGCCTGCGTGTTGCCGAAAATGCTACCCTTATTCTGCCGGTTCATCAGCAGCTTGATGCGGCGAGGGAAAAGGCTGCCAATGCGCCTATTGGCACGACCAAGAGGGGGATTGGTCCTGCTTATGAGGATAAGATGGGGCGCCGTGCCATTCGGGTTATGGACCTTGCTCATAAAGATACATTATTGGAAAAAATAAAGCATTTGCTTGTTCATCATAATGCTTTGCTGAAACATTTTAATGCGCCTTTATGTGATGCGGAAACTCTTTATAAGGAGCTTTGTGAGATTGCGCCTAAAATCTTGCCCTTTATGGATGTGACATGGCGGCTGCTTCATGAGGCAAGGGGGGCGGAGAAAAAAATATTATTTGAGGGGGCACAAGGGACGATGTTGGATGTTGACCATGGTACTTATCCTTTTGTTACCTCGTCTAATACCATTGCGGGGGCGGCTTCTATTGGGTCGGGTATAGGTCCGCAGGGGGTGGAGTTTGTGCTGGGGATTACGAAAGCCTATACGACTAGGGTGGGGGAGGGTCCTTTTCCTACGGAGCAAGAAAATGAAGTGGGGCAGAGGCTTGGCGAGAGGGGGCATGAGTTTGGGACGGTTACGGGTAGGAAGCGGCGTTGTGGTTGGTTTGATGCGGTGATGGTACGCCAAGCGGTGCAGATTGGGGGGATATCGGGTATTGCGCTGACCAAGCTGGATGTGTTGGGGGGATTTGAGGAGTTGAAGATTTGCACGGGGTATCGGCTTGGGGATAAGAGGATTGATTATCTGCCAGCGGCTTCTTGTGAGCAGGGGGCTGTTCAGCCGATTTATGAGACGTTGGCGGGGTGGAGTGAGGATATTAGCGGGGTCAGGAAATGGGAGGATTTGCCCAAAAATGCCATTCGGTATATGCGCTTTATTGAGGAAAAAATTGCTTGTCCGATAAGCCTTATCTCTACCAGTCCTAAGCGGGAGGATACTATTCTTTTGCAAGACCCATTTGCGAGCGGAAGCTAACAACCGAACCAATGACAATAATGGCGGGCGGCTCTAAGCCTTCGCGCTTTATGGCGAGGGCGGCGTCTTCTAGGGTCGTTATCACTTCATATTGGTCGGGGCGGGTGGCGTTGGTGATTATCGCAACCGGCTCATTCGCTTTCCTGCCCGCCGCCAGTAAGAGGGGGACTATTTTATCCATGTGGCTCATCGCCATGTATAAGACCAGCACGGGCGAGCCTTTTGCCAGTGCTTGCCAGTCCAGAAGCTCGGGCTTATCCTCGCCTGCTAAATGTCCTGTGATGAAGCTGACGGCATGGTTCGTATCCCTGTGGGTTGCGGGGATGCCAGCGGCTGCAAGTCCGCCTATGCCGGCGGTGATGCCCGATAATATCCGAAACTTTATGCCCGCTTTGGCGAGGATGAGCGCCTCCTCGCAACCGCGACCATAGATGAAGGGGTCGCCGCCTTTGAGGCGTAATATTTTGCGCCCCTCTTTGGCGAGGCTCACAAGGCGGTCATTGATATCTATTTGGTTTACGCATGCTTTGCCGCCTCTTTTGCCTGCGAAAATAAGCTCGGCTTTGTCTGTGGCAAGGGTCAATATTTCTTCGGAAACAAGGGCATCGTGAATGATGATGTCGGCTTGCTGCAAGCCGTTTAGCACGTCCAGGGTTAGTAAGCCTATGGCGCCCGGTCCCGCTCCCGCAATCCATATTGTGCCTGCTTCCAGCTTTGGCAGGGTTTGGGGCAATGTAATTTTCTGTTTCATGGCGCTTACTATAGCCTATCTTTCGCTTGGGCGTAAAACTTGTTATATAGTAGCGCTATGGCTTCATTATTTCCAAAACCGATTAGTTCTGCTCAGGAAAATAGCGCTGAGTATCAGAGGTTGCCTTTTATCGCACCAAGTGGCTTTCGCGAATATGATGCCCGCTGGCTGTTTGGTGAGCAGATTAATCTTATGGGGTTTCAAGCCCTTGGGCTGGGGTTGGCAAATGTGCTTTTTGAGCTTTCTGGAAAGGCGGAGATTATTGTTGCGCATGATTATCGTTCTTATTCGCAATCCATAAAATTTGCGCTTATTAATGGGCTGGTGGCTGGCGGGGCTAAGGTGCATGATATTGGGCTTGCGCTTTCGCCTATTGCGTATTTTGCCCGCAAGGCTCTGGGGATTGACGGGGTGGCGATGGTGACGGCGAGCCATAATGAAAATGGCTGGAGCGGGGTCAAGATGGGGCATAATCAGCCTATGACTTTTGGTCCTGATGAGATGGTGCTGCTTAAAAAATATGTGATGGAGAATGTTTCCAAGATGCGGGAGGGGGGGGCGTATCATTATGTTGATGGGTTTGCTGAGAGTTATCTTGCGGAGTTGGGGAAGCGTCCGAAGATGAGCAATAAGATGAAGGCGGTTGTTGCTTGTGGGAATGGCACTGCGGGTGCGTTTGCGCCTTCGGCTTTGGAGGCTTCGGGGGTTGAGGTCGTGCCGCTCCATTGTAATCTGGATTATAATTTTCCTCATCATAATCCGAACCCTGAGGATATGGCGATGCTGGAGGCGTTGAGCGAGGAGGTGCGCAAGAGCAAGGCGGATATCGGTTTTGCGTTTGATGGCGATGGCGATAGGTGTGGGGTGGTGGATGAGAAGGGTGAGGAAATTTTTGCCGATAAGATTGGGCTGCTATTGGCACGCTCCCTGGCGGGGCAATATCCCAATGCCCGCTTTGTGGTGGATGTGAAGTCTACGGGGCTTTTTATGACGGATCCTGTTCTCAAGGAAAGGGGGGCGGAGACGCTATATTGGAAAACCGGTCATAGCTATATGAAGCAATATACGCATGAGCAAAGTGCGCTGGCGGGGTTTGAAAAAAGTGGGCATTATTTTTTAAGTCCGCCTTTGGGGCATGGGTATGATGATGGGATTTTGTCGGCGCTTTTGGTTTGTGAAATGTTGGATGCGGAAAACAAGCCACTTTCGGAGATGAAGGCGGGGCTTGGGGAAAGTTATAATTCGCCGACCTGCTCGCCGCATTGCCCTGATGAGGAGAAATATGGGGTGGTGGAAAAAGTGGTCGCCCATTTTAAGGCGCAGCATGAAAAGGGCGGCGTGCTGGCGGGGCAGAAAATTAAGGAGCTTATCCTTGTGAACGGCGTGCGGGTGGTGCTGGAAGATGGAAGTTTTGGGCTGGTGCGGGCTTCCTCCAATAAGCCCGCTCTGGTGGTGGTGGTGGAAAGCGTGCAAAGTGCGGCGCATATGAAACAGATTTTTGCCGAGCTTGCGGAGTATTTGGCGGGGTTTGCTGAGGTTGGGGAGTATGATCAGAGGCCTTGATTTATGGTTGCAATTTAGCAATAAATAGAATAGAACATAAAGCGAACATGCATGTATTGCTTTCCCAAAAAAGGATTTCGGCAATATAGAAAGTGGGACAGAGTATAAAGAATCAGCTTACCATCATGCTGATTTAGATAATAAAGCGAACATAGTTATATTAGGAGAGTTTCTATGGCAAGTCAGTTAAGCTATGAGAGCATTATTGAAAATGCCCTTAATTACAAGCCACAGGATGTTAGCTATCCTTTGTTGAAGTGCGTAGAAGATAATTCTGAAAAAGGATTTAATCAGAGAAAGTTTTCTTTATTAGAGAACCTAAAAGGAAAAAGTAAGTATAAATATAAAAGATATAAAGGCATGCCTTTGCGTTATGCAGGCGGTAAGAGTTTGGCAGTAGGGCATGTTGTAGAAAGACTACCTTATGTGAAAAAAATAGTTTCCCCCTTTTTTGGCGGAGGGTCTGTTGAGATAGCTATTGCGAAAGAATTAGGCGTTGAGGTTGTCGGTTATGATATATTTGATATTCTTGTAAATTATTGGCAAGTTCAGTTAAAAAACCCACAGAGTTTGACAGAGCGTATAGCACAATGGAAGCCAACTAAAGAAACTTACTGTCAAGTTAAGCAGACCCTAAAAGGTCACTGGACAAGGGATAAGATTATTAAAGACAGATTAGACTTGGCTGCCCACTATTGGTTCAACCATAATCTATCCTATGGTCCTGGTTTTTTAGGTTGGATGTCTTCTATCTATCTGGATGAGCAGAGATATTTAAGGGCATTGTCAAGAATACTTGATTTCCAATTATCTTCAAATATGAGTGTTAAAAAGGGTTCTTTTGAAAAAACTATAACTACGCATACGGAAGATTTTTTATATTGCGACCCCCCCTATTATCTTGAAGGGGATAGTAAAATGTTTAGAGGTATTTATCCCCAGAGAAATTTTCCTGTGCATCACAATGGGTTTGACCATGAAGAGTTAGCAAAATTGTTAAAGAATCATAAGGGTGGTTTTATCCTCTCTTATAATGATTGTGAAGCAGTAAGGAATCTGTACAGTGATTTTGAAATTATAGAAGTTGAGTGGCAATATACTTTGGGGCAGGGCGAGACAAGAATAGGAGCTAATCGAATAGAAGCTGGTACAACAAGCAATATCAAAAAATCTCATGAATTAATGATAGTAAAAAATGAAAATATCTAAAGTAACTACAGCAATAAAAGTAGCAGATGTCGTTAAGAACAATAAGAAAACTGAGCCACGTATTGTTTTTGATTATAAAAACTACCAGTCAAAAGAAACATTAACCAGTACATTAGGCAGGGTGTATCTGTTGGTTTCTGATGGGGTGATAAAAAAGATAGGGTATTCTCAAGATAAAGGGGGCATTAAGGGTACGCTTAGTGCTTATCAGGGAGGCATGGGAGGGAGACCGAGCATAAGAACTATGGGTATTCATCTCCTTCTAAATGAGGAAGTTAAGAACTCTAAAAAAGTTGAGGTCCATATGATATTGGCAAGTAGCAAGAAAATGAAGGTTAAGGGGCTTTTTAGTGAGGAGATAGTAGATGTTAGCCCCACAATAGAGATGGAGACTTTGTGTAAAGAACAATATCTTGCAAAAGAAGGAAAATATCCAGAATGGAATATTCAGGAAACAGAGGGCAAGGAATGGGAAGATTGGATTAAAAAGAGGCATGCTAAAAGAATGCGAGATTCTTTAAAAAAGAAATAATATTAAAAATTTATCTAGCAAATGCTGGTGGTGGGTACGGCTGGGATTGAACCAGCGACCCCTACCATGTCAAGGTAGTGCTCTCCCACTGAGCTACGCACCCGTCACCAGAGGGAACTCTATACGACTTATTGCATAAATTTGGCAAGGGCTTGTTTTAATCCTGAGTAATCGTCCAATACCATGTTGGCGCCTAGGGTGGTGGGGTTTTGGTGGGAATAGCCTTGGCGCATGATGATTGTTTTTACGCCGGCGGCTTGGGCGGCTTTGGTGTCGTCTTGGGTGTCGCCTATCATTAGGGTTTGGGTGTTTTTTACATTGAGGCGGGTTAGGGCTTCTATTATTGGGAGGGGGTGGGGTTTTCGTTTGGGGAGGGTGTCGCCGCCGATTAGGGTGTCAAAATAGTTTCGCACGCCTAAGGCGGTTAGTAGTTTTTCTGCTAATTGTTCGCGTTTATTGGTGACTACTGCCATTTTTATTTTGCCGTGCATCTCGTTTAGAAAAGGTTCTATGCCGTCATATAGATAGCTGTGTTTGGCTATGGATTGTTCGTAATAGGTGACCATTTCCTCGGTGCGCTCTGTCAGAAGCTTATCGCTCCAGACTTTTCCGTTATGGGCAAGTCCGCGCTCTATGATGGCGCGGGCGCCGCCGCCTATCATTTCTCTGATGTGGGCTTCTTCTACTTGTGGCACGTTGTATTGGGCGAAAACCTTGTTCATGGCGGCGCATAAATCGCCGGCGGTTTCGGCGAGCGTGCCGTCTAAATCAAATAGGATTGCCTTTATTTCCATTGCTCTTATTTGACAGCTTGCTTGGGCTTTGGCAAGAATAGATGGCTAGATGGATATTATAGACCATAACTCTCCCAATCATAATGCACGAAGCGGCAAGGTGCAGATGCTCATTCTCCATTATACGGATATGGCTTCTACGGAGGCGGCGCTTGCTAGGCTTTGCTCGCCGAAAACAAAACTTTCGGCTCATTATCTTATCTCGCCTGAGGGCAAAACCTTCTCCCTTGTTCCTGAAAGCCGCCGGGCTTGGCATGCGGGGGAATCTCGCTGGCAGGATATGCGCGATATTAATGACTGCTCGCTGGGGATTGAGCTGGTGCATGATGGGCATAAAAATCCGCATCCTTATCCGAAAGTGCAGCTGAATGCGCTGATTGAACTGGCTGGCATGCTCATTAAGAAATATCATATCTTGCCCAGACATGTTCTTGCCCATAGTGATATTGCTCCTGATAGGAAGGAGGACCCTGGCGAGTTTTTTGATTGGGGGTATCTGGCGCAACATCATATTGGGATTGCGCCCCCTCGCATTATGGGGGCAAGGGGGGTGGTGCTTTCGCTGGGGGAAAAGGGGGGGGAGGTTTTGCGGTATCAGGAAAATCTTGCCCGCTTTGGGTATGGGGTTCATGGGGATGGGCGGTTTGGGGGGCAAACTCGTGATGCTACGATTGCGTTTGGGAGGCATTTTTATCCGCACCAAGAGGCGCTTGCGGGAAAGGCTACGCCAACTCTACAGGCTATGCTCACCAATATCATTGCAACCCATACATAATTCCTATAGCATCAGCACCGCCAGATGGTCGGATGATCGCGCTTCCTTCTCGTAAGGTGTGAGGAAAGTCCGGGCTCCTTATAGACAGGGTGCCGGTGAAAGACCGGCAAGGGCAACCTTAGGGCTAGTGCCACAGAAATATACCGCCTCAAAAAGGTAAGGGTGAAATGGTGCGGTAAGAGCGCACCGCGCAAAGGGTAACCTTCGCGGCTCGGTAAACCCCACCCGGAGCAAGACCAAATAGGAGCAGTACGCTTTATGCAAAACCGTCTATAGTTCATGCTGCTCGGGTAGGTCGCAAAGAGATATATGGTGACATATATCCAAGATGAATGATCATCTTCCGTAACAGGAAACAGAACCCGGCTTATAGACCATCTGGCAATTTTCTTGTTGCTAAATTGCAACAGTTTCAGGCTTTTCCGCAAAAATTAGCCCTAGATTCAGAAAAAAACCGTTTTCATGCTTGTTTATATTCGGAATCAGTGGGATACAATAAGACATCTGATTATAAATATTGCTAGAGGGCTTGCTCTTGGTCATCATTTCGGCTAAAACATCCTCTTAACCATAGACATAAACAGAATTGAATTTGAAACCTTAGTCGCAAAAAAGGAAACAGGGATGAAAAACATGATTGCAAAACTAAGCAAGACCGCTCTTATTGGTCTTTTTGTAAGTTCGGTTTGGGGTAGCGCCGTTTTTGCCGCTAATCCGCTTTCCGTTAAATTAGGCGGTTTTTTCTACCAAGCCTTTTATGGGGTAGATGCCGGATATATTGTGAACCAGGCAGGGCAAACTTATAAGGAGTTTGACTTCGGTACTTCTACCTTTACGCAGGATGCTGAGATTTATTTCAAGGGTAAAGCCGAGTTGGATAATGGCATGATTATCGGCTTTGATTCGCAATTGGAGCTCAAAACCGATAATGACCAGGTTGATGAACATTATCTATATGTCGTCGCCGAATGGGGTAAGCTGGTTCTCGGTTCCGAAAATGGTGCCTCCTATCTGACACAGGTGCAGGCTCCTGCTTTCGTTCCCGGCTTTAAGCTTCATAATAATAAATATGGAACTTGGAAAGAGCTTGGTATTGCCGTGTGGAAAACAGATTTAGATGCCAGTACATCAGGCAATCAGCCTGGATGGGAAACATATCAAGTTGATAAAAATCTTTACCGCCTCAATGCTCTTAATTCGGGTGATGCCAATAAAATTACTTATTTCACGCCTCGCATTGAAGGCTTCCAGTTTGGTTTCTCCTTCACGCCTAATAATGAAGATATAGGCGGCGGTCCCGGTGGGCTTATCAGTGACAATGTCGGTGATGGGAAAGCAAAGCGCATTATTGAGCTGGGCTTAAGCTATAAGGGCGAAAGCATGGGGGTTGATTACGCATTTTCTCTGGGTTGGAGTAGCGGTGAGTCTGAGCTTACCAATGCGGGTACGCCTACCAATGTTGACCCCGAAGAAACCGCTTTGGGTGCAAAGCTCGGATATGGACCTGTGCAAGTGGGTGCTACTTATGTAAATCGCTCCAATTATGAAAATCAGAAGGGAACTGACCTTGTCAATTCAAGTTTCTCATTTGCCTATACGGTTAGCGATAAAATAAAAGTCGGTTATGCCCAGCTTGATTCCAGTATTGAAGCGGGTAATAACAGCCTCATGAAGTTCCGTGTCCAGCAATGGGGCGGGGGCTATACCATTAAAAAAGGTGTTGGCATTGGTGTGACCTTTGAGCATACCATTCTTGAAGCAGGGGGCACTGCCCGTGAAGATGACTTTATCGGTGTGACTTTGGGGCTGAAGCTCTAACCTCTCTTTTCGTTTGTTGAGAAATGGCGGGTTTTCAAAACCCGCCATTTTTTTATCTATGAAGAGCCGCCATATTTGCGTTTTTGGGAAATTGCGATAGTATAGGCGCATTATGTTTTTCACATATAGATATCCCATCCTTCTGCTTTTATGCGCTCTTATGGTGCCTGATATGGGTTATGCTCATGGGTTGGAGGGGGTTCGCTTTACGCAGACTGAGGTGCAGGGGGCGGCGCTTCTTTTTGCCTGTCTTGTTGGGCTTGTGGTCATTTGGCTAAGTGCGGCTCATGCTATTTTTCGTATTTTGGGGAAGCTGATTGTTGGGCTTTCTTTACTGGCGGTTTCTGGTTTATTGGGGGGTGCTTTTTTTATGGATGAGATGGTGCGCTTTTCACAGGAGCGCATTATCATTCTTGCTATTTTTGCATTTGCCGCTCTGCTCACCGGGTTTTGGGTGAGCGTTCAGGCATTGCGCGAATCGGTTGGGGAGAAGCCTCATGCCATGCGGGTTGCCATGCATAATAATATCCATGCCTATGGATTGGTGGCGCGCTTTTTTCATTGGAGTATCGCGTTTCTGATATTGCTGCTGGTGCCGCTTGGCTTTTTTATGGGCGGGGACGGATATAGCTTCCCTAGCGGGGCGTTATATATGGCTCATAAATCGCTTGGAATGACGGTGCTGTTTCTGGCGGGCTTTCGGCTTTTATGGTTGCTTTTTTCGCCGCCGCCTGACCCCTTTTCGGAGATTTCTATGCGGGAAAGAAGAGCCTCGCGCTTTGTCCATATCATGCTTTATCTCATCATCATTGCATGGCCATTATCGGGATTTCTTATGTCTTCCTATTTTGACCATGGCACAAAGCTCTTCTTTATTCAGCTACCGCATCTCGTCGAGCCTGACCGTATGCAGGGCAAGCAGCTTGCCTTTATGCATAAGGAAGTTTTTCCTTATCTGTTCTTCGCCCTTATCGGTTTGCATATTGGCGGCGTGTTGAAACATTATTTCTGGGACCGCCATAAGGACTTCATAAAGCGCATGCTTGGCTAAAGGCTAGTTATTAGACTTCTTCTTTTTGCCTCTCTCACCCTGTCTTTTTGCTTTCATGACTTGCCCTTTGGGGGATGCCTTGAAATCCAATAGGCGGATAATCTTGCCGCGCGCATCGGCGGGAAGGCTGTTGGAGAGCTCCAGAACCATCATGTAGAAATTGCCTCTGAGATTTGTCTCCAGATCATTCAACGCCTCAAGCTCGGTTTGCAGAGCGGTCATATCCAGCTTTTCTGCCTTTAACAGCGCCAATATGCGGGTGCGTGCTTCCGAATAATTACGGCTATATTCACGCATGCGCTCATGTTGAGGCTTTATCACACTTTTAATCTCCTCACGCTTTTCCGGCTCCAGGCTTTGGACGAGCCTTGCAATGGGATTGCTTTGTCTGCCGGCATGCATGCCCTTTTTGCCTTTATGGGGCATGGCTTTGCCGCCTTTTCGCTTATGGGACATTGCCCCTCTTTTGCCATCGCGCATATGTTCCATACGCCCTTTTTGATGGTCTTTTTTATGCATATAGCCCTGACTTGCATGCCATTTTTTCTTATGCTGCATATGGCTGCTGCCTATTTTATTGCCGATAAACAATAAATTCAGACCCAGTGAAAGTACCAGTGCTGAAATTACGATTGTGATAGTTTTCTTACTCATCTTGCCATTCCTTCCATAGTTCATTTTGGTTATTTGCTATCTGCCAGACATCATTTTCCAATGTCTGGCTTTCTACCTGCTCCAAAGGCACAGGTGAGAAAGAGTGTTCGGTAAAGAAAGCCGGGGTGAAAAATCCCAATACCAGACATGCCGCCATAGCGCTTACAATGCTGATGCGAAAGCGGGAGCCGAAATGGGTGCGCTGTTGTGGTGCTAAAATGGCGTGTTTTAGCTCTTGGGAAACATTCTGCTTTAAGGGCTGTAGCAGAGCTTCTATCTGTTTATGGTGCTTATCCTCTATCATGGGGTTTCTCCATTTTTTCCAATAAGGAAAGGCGGGCGCGGCGGAGCGCACTTTCTACGCTTTCTAGGCTTATGCCCAATATTTCTGCGGCTTCCTGCTGCTTCATCTCGCTTAAATAACATAGCTCAATGACCTCCCTTTGTCGCTCCGGCAAGGTTGAAATTGCCTTATGTAAGGCTTGGCATTGCTGTTTATGTGCCATTTGCTCAAAGGAGCCGGGCGTCTCATCAATGGCGTCATAACCCTCTGCAAGGGGGAGCGGTCTTTTTTTGCGGAGCTCGTCAATGCTGCGATTAATTGTGACCCGGTATAGCCATGTGGAAAGCTGTGCGTCCGGCTTCCATTTATGTGCCTGCTTCCACAGGGTGAGAAAAACCTCTTGGGCGATATCCTCCGCCATATGCATGTCGCCAATGCGAGAGCGGGCGAGGGCAAGGATATTGGGGAGGTGGCGTTCAACAATCTCCTCGCAGGCGGAATTGTCGCCGCGCCCAATCCTATCCATAAGACTTGCATCGCTGAGCCTTGCCTGTTCGTGAAACTGCTTCTCATCATTCATCTACCTTATCTTATCTGCTCTTTTTGCGAGCGGTGTAATTTTTTATCTTCCTTACCTAAATAAACGTATGAAGTGCGAAAAACCCGCCTCAAAAAAAATATATTTTTTGCGACGGATTTTTCCCCGCCCTTACGTTTAACCAGTATCACTTATCGGAGTTGGCTATCCCCGCCAGTTTCTATAGTGGGGTCTCTCCCCCCTTGCGGCTTTATCTTCCCTTGCTGTAAGGGGGGAATTTTTATGCCTTATGCGTGGTTTTGCAGGCTTTGGATGAGCGCATCATTGGCGGTTTTATAGGCGGTTTCGCCATCACCCTTATCGCAACACTCAAGGAGATTTGCCGGAAAATGGGGCGAAAAGCGCTCATATCTGCCTTGCTGCTCCATCACTTCCAGACTTATCCGACAGGGTGTGGCAAGCGTGCTGATGAGCGGGTTTTGCGCCGCCTCATAGAGGATATGGTAAAATGCTGCCTCATTTTTTGCGTTGGGGGTGGTGTACAGTGCTTGATAGCTCTCTTTCAGTGCCGTCTTTTGCGTGTCGTTGATACGCCTTGCGCTTAGGCGCAAAATATTCGGCTCATAGCATAGGCGTAAATCCAGAAGCTCGTGGAGGAGGGTGTTGCTCTTATCTATCTCTGCCCGCCAGCCGAGAAGGGAGGCATCCAGCTTGCTCCAATATTTTGCCTCGCACACATAGGTTCCCGCGCGCGGGCGGGCTTCCAGCAGACCTTTTGCGGTTAATAGCCGTAATGCTTCGCGAATAATTGTTCGTGAGGCGGAAAACTGCTTTTCCAAGCCGCTTGTGTCTATCATCGCTCCTTGCTTATATTTTCCCGTGAGAATGGCGCAGGCAATTTGGCGGGCTATGCGGTTGGTATGGCGGGTTTTGGGCATGGTGGCGATATTTTCCTGAATAAATACTACTTTTTATAGAATATCAGAAAAAATCGGGGTTTCAAGTCTTTATTTTGATAATAAATACTACTTTATAGCTTGTTGTAGCCGCTCCAATGCCTCGGCGGCAAAGGGTCCGGCGCAGGTAAAAAGGGAGCTTGGCAGATATATCCTTTGTTCCTGTGAGAAATGTTTTTCAATGGCGGGGTGGTGCAGTAGGGCTTCGCCTCTATCTTGTGGTGGGGTTTGGGCGCTGGTGAAGAGAATATAATCGGGGGAGAGGCGGATAAGTGCCTCCAGTCCAAGTCTTTCTATCGTGCCATTTTTGGCGCCGAGATTGGTTAGCCCTGCTTTTTCCATGAGGTCGTTTAGATAGCTGAGCTTTCCCGTTGCCAGCCCTCGTCTTTGATAATGGATGATGCTGATGTTTCTTTTTTTCTGCTCCAATTGTTTTATCCGCTTTTGCATGGTGTGGAGCCAGCTCTTTGCCTCTTGGGTGCGTTCTATGGCGTTGCCGATTGCCATTGCCTCCTCTTCCATCTGCGCCATATTGCGGCTTGCCTCTATCACGACCAGTTTTATGCCCGCCCGCCGCAATATCTCCAAGCGGTGCGGCGGCGTGAAGCTGTGGGCTATCACAATATCGGGGGCAAGCGATAGGATATGCTCCGCCGAGCCGCTGGTGGTCGCAAAACCTTGCGCCCTATCGGCAATCATGGATAGCTCGGTGTTTTTTGATAAATGGCTGAGCGCAATTATCTGCTCATCGGCATTGAGCGCAAGCAGATAGGCGTCACCGCAAAGGCTCGCGCTTACAATTTTCGGACGCTCACCGGAAGCCTCTGTTCCCAAAAGCAGAAAAAATAGGCAATAGATAAAAGAAAAATATTTCACGCCTTCCTCCTATCTTTCATCTTGCATTCACTTTTTGCCCAATGCAATCTGCTTATATGCGCCCGCGCTTTATTTTATATGCCCTATTATTCTTTTTGCTCGCCATTACGGCTTTGCTCTCCATTGGCGTTGGGCAGGCGGGGCTTGGGCTTTTTGATTTGTCGGCTTTATTATCGGGGCGGGGGTCGGAGTTTGCCAAGATTATCTTTTTTGATATTCGCCTGCCGCGCCTCATTTTAGCCCTTGCTATTGGGGCGGCGCTTGGTATTTCGGGGGCTGCCATACAGGCATTATTGCGAAATCCCTTGGCGGAGCCTTCTCTTTTGGGGGCTTCCAATGTTGCTGCATTGGGGGCGGTGGCGATGATTTATTTTGGCATTGCCAGTCAGTTTTCGCATATTGTGCCGATTATCGCTGCATTGGGGGCGTTTTTATCGGTATGGCTTTTGCTGATTCTTTCGGGGCGCATGGCAAGCAATTTGAGGATAATTCTTGCCGGCTTTGCCATTAGTGCTTTTGCGGGGGCGGGCATATCGCTGCTGCTCAATCTTGCGCCGAACCCTTTTGCGGCGTTGGAAATTGCTTTTTGGCTGCTTGGCTCGGTGGAGGATAGCTCCATGCAGCATGTTGTGCTTGCTTTGCCGTTAATCATGGCGGGCGGTGTCATTCTGCTTTTTTGTGGGCGGGGATTGGACGCTCTTGCGCTGGGTGATGAAGTGGCGCTCTCAATGGGGGTCAATATACAAGCCTTATATTTGCAAATTGCTTTGGGGATTGCTTTGGCGGTGGGGGCTGCGGTTTCTGTCTCGGGCGTGGTTGGCTTTGTCGGGCTTATCGTGCCTCATATGGTGCGCCATTTTGTTGACCATGAGCCTTCAAAAACCCTTTTGCCATCGGCAATGCTGGGCGCAATATTGGTGGGGCTGGCGGATAGTATCGTGCGCATCATACCAAGTGCGGGCGGTGAGATTAAGCTTGGCGTATTGACCGCTCTTTTGGGTGTGCCTGTGTTTTTATTTCTTATCTCTCATATGCACCGCTCATGATGAGGGGCATTATTTTTTCTTTGCTGTTTTGTATCTCTCAGCCGATTTATGCTGGCGAGCGTGAGGAGATTATTGTATTGGGCGATAAGCTGCCAAGTCCTGCTTTGGATAATCCTTATGGTGCGATTGTGATTACCAAAGAGGAGATGGAGGGCTATCAGGTCAGCTTTTTGCAGGATGTTTTGACCAAGACGGGGGTTGCGGATTTTTATCAAAGCGGCGGTAAGGGGACGTTTTCGGATATATATTTGCGGGGGCTGGGGAGTAAATATGTGAAGCTCTTATATGATGGGATTATTCTCAATAATCCTTATAGCCAGCAGGCGGCTTTTTCTCATTTGGCGGCGGGCGGGCTTTCTCATATTGAGATTGTCAAAGGCTCGGAGGGGGTGCTGTATGGTAGCGAAACCATTGGCGGGGCTATCCATGCTCATAGTGCCATTGGGGGGGAGGGGAGCGGGCAGTTTTCTCATGAGAGGGGGAGCTTTGCAACGCAGAATAGCAGGCTTTCGCTGCAAGGGGAGCGGGGTGATATTGCCTATGGTTTGGGGGCGGGGTTTTATCAGACAAAGGGGTTTTCTGCTTTGGATATTGTGCCATCTCAGGAAAAGGACGGATATCATAATGGTAATGTGAATGCTCGGGTGCAACGCTCGCTGGCACCTGGACTTGAAATGGGGCTTGTTGTATTGGCGGGGAGAAATAGGGTGGATTATGATGGCTATGGGAGCGATTTTATGCCTGCTGATTTGGCGGGTGAGTTTAGCCGTGTTCAGTATTCTGCTTTGCGTGCTAATATGCTCTTTATACAGAATGATGTTTCCCATGAGCTTAGTATTATGGATATAAGGGAGGAGGCAAGTCATTTTTCAAAATTTGCGTTTTCTGTCCGCACGGAGGGTAGCCGTCAAAGGGTGGAATATCAGGGTAGGGCATCGCCGAGAGAGGGCAAGCTGCTTTTTGGGGCAAGTTGGGAGGGGGAAGAAATCTCCTCCAAAACAGCTAATGATTTTTTTGCAAAAAGCGCAGAAAATAAGGCGTTATGGCTGTTTTGGCAAAAGGGGGGGATAAGTCTTGCTTGGCGGGGTGACCAAAAAGGGGGCTTTGCTTCCAGTCAAAATTGGCAAGCCTCTTGGAATATGCCGATAAAGGAAAGCGTTCATATAAGGGGCTCGCTGGCAACGGGGTTGCGCTCGCCGAGCTTGAGCGAGCTTTATGATCCCCAATATGGTAATGTGCAGCTTGAGCCTGAGCAGAGCGATAGTGTGGAAATTGCTTTGCGCCTCAGTCCGTCTGCTTTGCCTTTCATGGTGACAATAGAGTTGTTTCGGATAGAGATTGATAGCCTGATAGAGTGGGTTTCCATAGGAAACTTTCAGGGGCAGTATCAGCAAATTGCGGGGACAACGGTTTCAAAGGGGGCGGAAATATCGGCAGAATGGGAGATATCGGACGCTTTTTCTGCCTCCCTGTTTTATAGCTATCTTGATATTCGGGACGCTACTCATAAGCCTCTTATCCGCCGTGCTAGACATAGGGCGGGGGTTTCGCTGGACTATAGGACGGCGAGCGAAAAACAATTTGGGCTGACATTGAGGGCGAGAGATTATATTCCTGCTTTGGGTGGTGGCAGGCTGGATGATAGTGCTTTATTTTCGGCGTATATGCGTATACCCCTTAAGGGGGCGTTGCATGGATTTGCGCGGGTGGAAAATCTGTTTGATGCGGATTATCAAACGGCTAAGGGGTTTCGTCAGGCGGGGAGAGAGATTTATATCGGATTGGAGTGGAAGTGGTGAAGGGAAATAGGCTTATTGTTGAAAAGCTATCGGTGCGGTTTGGGGAGAAATGCGCTGTCAATGGGCTTTCGGCGGAGTTTCGCTCTGGAGAGCTTGTTGCCATATTGGGTCCTAATGGGGCGGGTAAAACGACCTTTTTGCGGGCGCTTGCGGGTATTATCACTCCTTGTGCCGGTGAGATTATGCTGAACGAGAAACCGCTTTCGCAGTATGGTCGCCTTGAGCGTGCCAGAAATATCGCATGGCTTGGGCAGGGGCATGAAATATATTGGCCTATGCGGGTGGAGCGGCTTATTGCTCTGGGAAGGCTGCCCCATCGCCAATATGAAAATGAGCACGCCGTGAGGGAAGCGATGGCGGAGGCTTCTATATCGCATTTATGGGGTAGGCAGGCTTCCAAAATCTCTGCCGGTGAAAAAGCGGCAACGCTGATGGCGCGCATGCTTGCGGTGCAGGCGGATATTATTCTTGCCGATGAGCCATGTGCTTCGCTTGACCCGGCGCGCCAATTGGAAACCATGCTGCTTCTCAAAAAGCGGGCGGGGGGCGGCAATATCGTTATCGTTATTTTGCATGATGTTTCGCTGGCGGCACGCTTTTGCGATAAGGTTCTGCTCCTCCATGGGGGCGAGGCTATTGCCTATGGTCCGCCCGATAAGGTATTATCAAAAGAAAATATGGCGCGCGCCTATGGCATTGAGGTGCGCCATATCCAATATGAGGGCGCAAAATATGTGTTGCCGTGGAAACGCCTTGAGAGGAAAGGGTGAAAAGCTATGATGGAAGCCAGAAATATCAGCCTTAATTTTGGTGCGCTTGCGGCTCTTCATAATATCAATATTTCTTTGCAAAAGGGGCGGTCTATGGCACTTATTGGTCCGACAGCGGCGGGGAAGTCGCTATTGTTGAAAAGTTTTTGTGGGCTGACTAAGCCGCAAAGGGGGGATATTCTTATTGATGGTGCTATTCAGCCTGTGACACTGAAGCGTCCTGTTGCTATCCGAGATGAGATAGGGATGCTTTTTCAGCATAATGCTCTTTTTGATAGCCTGCCTGTTTGGCAGAATATTTCTTTTCGCCAGATCTATAAGGGCATGGGGCATAAGGAGGCGCACCAGCATGCTTGCTCGCTTTTGGAGGCGGTTGGGCTGGAGGAGCGTATTGCTTCGCTTTCGCCCGCCGAGCTTTCGGGCGGTATGCAGAAGCGGGTTGGGTTGGCGCGCGCTATTTCAACAAAGCCGAAATATCTTTTATTGGATAATCCCACCGCCGGGCTTGACCCTGTTTCTACCACCCGCGTCAATCGTCTTATCGCCCGCCTTGCCCGTGATAGCGGGGCGGCAATATTGGTGGTGACATCGGTGATGGCACGCCTCTCGGAGTTTTATGATGAGATTGCCGTTCTCCATGATGGGATATTGCGCTGGCATGGTCCTGCAAAAAAAGCAGAAAGCGACCCTAATCCCTATTTGCAGCAGCTTCTTTCCGCCTCAAGAGAGGGTCCGATTGAGGCGATATGAGCCAGCATTTTGTTCTCCATACGCCGCTTCAGCCGCCTTTTCCTAAAGCGTGTAAGATGATGGTTTGTGCGATGGGGTGCTTTTGGGGGGTGGAGCGGTTGTTTTGGAAAGAGGCGGGGGTGTATTCTACGCATGTTGGATATGCGGGGGGTGCAAGGGAGAACCCTTCTTATGAGCAGGTTTGTGCAGGGGGTAGTGGGCATGCGGAAGTGGTGCGGGTGGTGTATTATCCTGAGAAAATATCATTTGCTGCTTTGCTTGCTTTGTTTTGGGAAAATCATGACCCTACTCAGGGCATGAGGCAGGGTAATGATGTCGGCTCGCAATATCGCTCTGGGCTTTATCTTTATGAAGAGGAAGAGTTGGCTTTTGCGCTTTCCTCAAAGGATATGGTTCAGGATATGCTAAGCGCAAAGGGGTTTGGGGGGATTACTACGGAGATTACAAAGGCGCCTGTTTTTTATTATGCTGAGGGCTATCATCAGCAATATTTGGCGAAAAATCCTGATGGGTATTGTAGCTTGAGCGGTACGGGGATTGCTTGTGAGCTTGTCTAAGCCACGCCAATTCGTAATAAATCCAGCATGTGCAGAAAGCCTATTGGCTTCTTGTTCTCGGTTACGAAAAGACCTTGTATTTCATTTTCCTGCATGGTGAGCAGGGCGGAGCTTGCCAGTGCATTGGGGGCGATGGTTTTGGGGTTTTTGGTCATGACCGCCTTTGCCTGTTTCTCCAGCAATCCCTCGCCCATGGCACGGCGCAAATCGCCATCGGTGATAATGCCGCAAAGGGTGCCTTTTGCGTCCGTTATGCCAAGACAGCCAAAGCCTTTTTCGGTGATGGTCAGCAAGGCTTTATCCATCGTATTATGCTCGTCCATGAGGGGGATATGCTCGCCCTTATGCATGATGTCGCAAACATAGGAAAGGCTGGCGCCCAGCTTGCCGCCCGGGTGGAAGGCGCGGAAATTGCTCGGTGAAAAACCCCTTTTTTCCATAAGCGCCATGCTTATCGCATCGCCCATGGCAAGCTGCATTGTCGTTGAGGTGGTGGGGGCAATTTTGTGGGGGCATGCTTCTTCGGCTTTGGGAAGGGGAAGGATAATACTTGCCGCCTTGCCAAGTGCGCTGTCTTTTTGGGAGGTAATCGCAATGAGGGGGATGGAAAAACGCCGCCCATAGGCAATAATATCGGAAAGCTCAGGGGTCTCGCCCGACCAGCTGAGCGCAATAATGGCATCCTCCTCCCTTATCATGCCCAAATCGCCATGACTTGCTTCGGCAGGGTGGACAAATTGTGCGGGTGTTCCTGTGGATGCCAGACTTGCGGCAATTTTGCGCCCAATATGACCGCTCTTGCCCATGCCCGAAATGATAACGCGCCCCTTCATGGAAAAAATAAGCTCAACGGCTTTGACAAAGTCAGTACCAAGAGTTTTTTCCAATTCCGCCAAGCCCTTTTGCTCCATAGCAAGGGTGAGGCGTCCTCTTTCCAATATCCTGTTTTTTGACATTACTTGCCTCCTTTTAGAGTTTTGCGACCTAGACTGTGATAGGAAAAACCATTTTCCTCCATCTCTTGCAAGGTGTAAATATTGCGTAGATCAATAATAAAGGGGGTTGTTAGTAAGGCTTTTATTTCCTGCAGGTTTAGGGCGCGGAAGGCTTCCCATTCGGTTAGAATAATGAGGGCATCTGCGCCTTTTGCGGCGTGTTTCTCGTCTTTTGCCCATGTTACGCCTTTTAATAGGGCAACTCCTTCCTTTTTTCCTTGCGGGTCATAGACGGAAATCTCGGCACCCATTTTCTGCAATAGGGGCAGAATGGTCAGGCTTGGGGCTTGGCGCATATCGTCCGTATTGGGCTTGAAGGTGACTCCCAAAATGGCAAGTTTTTTTCCCTTCACGCCATTGCATGCTTTGTCAATGCGCTCTGCCATTTGGGTTTTTCTGTCTTCATTTCTTTGCCGTACTTTTTTTACAATCGGCATGGCGGAGCCTGCCTCCTCGCCCATGCGCTCAAGGGCAATAATATCTTTGGGAAAACAGGAGCCTCCAAAACCGGGACCGGGGTGGAGAAACTTCGCCCCTATGCGCTTATCCATGCCTATGGCGCGCGCCAATTGCTGGATGTCGGCGCCAAGCTTCTCGCATAAATCCGACATCTCATTGATAAAGCCTATCTTGGTGGCAAGAAAGGCGTTGGAGGCATATTTGATAAGCTCAGCCGTCTCCGGTGTCGTGCAGAAAAGAGGGGATTTATTGAGATATAGGGGGCGATAGGCTTGCTCCAGCTGCTTCATGGCGTGGGGGCTGTTGGTGCCTATCACAATCCTGTCGGGTAGTTTGAAATCGCGTATGGCGGCACCCTCGCGCATAAACTCTGGGTTGGAGGCGACGGCGAGGGTAATGCCCTTTGCTTTTTCTGCGAGAAATTGTTCAATCTTGGAAGCGGTGCCGACGGGAACGGTGGATTTGGTGACCAAGGTCATGCCGTCCTGTAAATGGGGGAGCATCTCTTCCAGTGCTTCAAAAACATAGCCTAAATCGGCGTGACCGTCGCCCCGCCTTGCGGGGGTGCCTACGGCTATGAAAATAATTTCTGCGCCTTTAATGTCGGATATATTGCTTGAGAAACGAAGCCGCTTTTTGGCAATATTCTCCTGAACCATGCGCTCAAGGGAAGGCTCAAAAATGGAAACCTTGCCTGCCGATAAGGAAGATATTTTCTCCTTATCCTTGTCAATACACAGAACGTCATGCCCAAAATCCGAAAAACACGCTCCGGATACCAAGCCAACATAGCCCGTACCTATCATCACTAGCCGCATCAGAAATCTTTCCTTCTCAAATCAACCATAATGCTTTATAGCAGATTTTACCTTCTTTGCCAGTTATGCCATGATAAAGAAAAGGGAGAACCCAATGCCCATACAAGCAATTATTCTTTGTGGTGGCGAAGGCAAACGCCTTTGGCCTCTATCTACGCCGCAAAAACCAAAACCTTTTCTACCCCTTATTGACAATAAAACATTGCTCCAAAAAACAGTGGAGCGCATGAAGCATAAAAATTATGCGCCGCCTGTGCTCATTGCCAATCAGAATATGGCGGCGGTGTTGGGGGAGCATTATCCTAGCTTTGAGCATATTATTGAGCCGGCTGGGAGGAATACTGCCCCTGCCATTGCGGTTGCTGCTCTTAGTGTTGCGCCTTCTACGCTGCTGCTTATTCTTCCTGCTGACCATTATATTGAGAAGGAGGGGGAGTTTCATCGCCTGATTGAAAAGGGGGCGGGGCTGGCGGAGGCGGGGAATATTGTTTGTTTTGGGATTATTCCTTCTGCGGCGGAGACGGGATATGGGTATATTCAAGCGGATAGTGGGGGCAAGATTTTGCGTTTTTGTGAAAAGCCCGATAGGGTGCAGGCGGAAAAATGGGTGAAAGAGGGCGGGTATTGCTGGAATAGCGGTATGTTTCTTTTTTCTGCGGCTACCATGATTGCGGAGATGAAAAAATATGCGCCTGATATTCTGGCGGCTGCTGAGGGGGCATTGAAGGGGGCGGAAAAGCAGGGAAAAATAACCTTATTGGGGGGGGATTTTATATCTGCCCCTGCTGTGCCTATTGATATTGCTATTATGGAAAAAACGAAAAAAGGGGTGATGGTTCCAGCCAATATTGGTTGGAGTGATATTGGTTCGTGGGAAGCGTTATGGCAGGTCGCTAAAAAAGATGAGGGGGGTAATGTGATGCTTGGTGATATTGAGGCTATTGATTCTTGTAATAATTATTTGTCCGTACAGAAACCATTACGGATAATTGGGCTTTCCGATATTGTCGCTGTGGAAAGTGAGGGGGGGATTATTCTCTCTACAAGGCAGAGGGTGGAGGAAATTAAGAAACTTCTGGAAAAGTCAAAAAATGAAGACTAAGTTCCTGGAATGGATGGAGAAATCTGCGCTTCCGCTTTGGCAGGAAAAGGGGATTTGTCCGAAGACGGGCTTGGCGGTGGAGGGGCTTTCTCGTAATGGTGAAAATGCTAGACTTGGCTATTTGCGGATGCGGAGCCATGCTCGGCAATGCTATGTATTTGCTGCTGCTAAAAAAACGGAAAGTGCTGAAAAATTATATGCGGCTCTTCTGCCGCTTGCTTTGAAGGGGGGGTATCCTTGCAGGCTTTCGCCTGAGGGGGAGGTGCTTGATGATAATATCATGCTTTATGACCAGGCGTTTTGTCTGCTTGCGTTTTCGGCTATGCATGAAATGGGTGAGGAAACGGCGTTGCCCAATGCCAAAGCGTTGTTATCCTTTCTCAATCAATATATGGCGGAAGAAGAGGGCGGGTATAGGGAAAGCTTGTCGGTGCCCGCTCAGCAGCGTTTGCAAAATCCGCATATGCATTTATTGGAGGCGTTTATGGCGTTATATCGGGTAAGTGGGGAGGAGGTTTTTCTTGCTCATGCCGAGAAGATGATGAGCCTTTTTCATAAGCATTTTTATCTAGACGGCATGGTGTGTGAGGTTTTTGGTCAAGGCTGGGAGCCTGATAGTGGCAAGGAGGAGCCTGGTCATTCTTTTGAGTGGGTTTGGCTATTGCATGAATATGCGGGGCTTTGTGAGGGGTCTTCTGCACCGGCTAAGGAATTATTTGATAGGGCTTGGGAGAAGGGGAGGATTGCGGAAGGGGGGTTTGCTTTGGAAACCTTCCAGCGCCCGAAGCATCATCGCTTATGGATGCAGACGGAAATGCTTCGCTCTCTCAGCCTTTATCCTAAGGCGGGAAGGGAAATGATTTGGGAAAGTTTTTTTCGTTTCTATCTCAATACCGAAACTGTCGGGCTTTGGCAGGATTGCTATGGGCTTCATGGGGATAATCTGACAAAATATGCTCCCGCCTCTAGCCTCTATCATTTATGGACGCTATATTGTCAGTCATCTAAGGAATCTTCATGAAAAAAACTGCTCTTTTGCTGTCCCTTATGTTGCTGCTTTCGGCTTGTGCGCTCTCGCCTGCTCGACAATTTGCGGAATGGCGAAACGGGTTTGTTGAGCGTGCTGTGGAGGAGGGGGTGTCGCCCGCCATTCTTGCTGAGGCTCTGCCGCCCAATATGATACCCGATAAAGAGGTGTTGCGCCTTGCGGTTTTTCAGCCCGAATTTGTAAAGCCGATTTGGAAATATCTTGAAACGGCTATCTCTCCTTTGCGGGTGAAAAATGGTAAAAGCCGCTTGGATGAGGAGCAGGCTCTGCTTGTTGAGCTTCAGGAAAAATATGGCGTGGATAAGCATATATTGGTCGCAATTTGGGGGTTGGAAACCAATTATGGGACCTATTTGGGGGATATGAATATTATCCGCTCTCTGGCAACGCTTGCTTTTGAGGGGAAGCGGCAGAACTTTGCCGAGCAGCAGCTTATCGCCGCTTTGAAAATTATTGAGAGCGGCGATGTGAGCCTTGCTGATATGCGTGGCTCATGGGCGGGTGCTATGGGGCATACGCAATTTATTCCGACTACCTATCTGATGTATGGGGTGGATTATGATGGCGATGGGCGGCGGAATATTTGGCAAAGCAAGGCGGATGCGTTGGCGTCAGCCGCCTATTATCTCAAAAAATCGGGCTGGAAGGCGGGCAAGGGCTGGGGCGGTGAGGTCGTGCTGCCAAAGGATTTTGACCTCTCTTTTATTTCAACCTCTATTAAAAAGCCGCTTGCGGAGTGGGAAAGGCTTGGGGTTGCTCCTATTGGCAGTCTTGAAAATATCGGGCGGGCATATTTATATCTGCCTGCCGGGTTGAGGGGTCCTGTGTTTTTGCTTGGTGAAAACTTTCGTGCCATTTTGCGCTATAATCATTCCCATGCTTATGGCATTGGGGTAGGGCAGCTTGCTTCGGTGTTGGGGGGCGGTCCTCATTTTTCTACGGATTGGCCAGATAGCGAAGCGGCGACATTGCGCTTGCAGGAAGTGGAGGAGTTGCAAAGCCTGCTTACCAAAAAGGGGTTTGATACCAAAGGTGTGGATGGGCGTATTGGTCCTGCAACGCTTGCCGCTGTGCGAAAATATCAAAAAGCCAAAGGGCTTATTGCGGACGGATATATTGATAAAGCTTTATTGGCGCATTTGAGGGGGCGTTAGGCGGAGAGATTGCTACTGCCCGTGAGCCATTTATCTATAGAGTGGGCGGCTTGTCTGCCTTCCCTTATCGCCCAGACGACCAGGCTTTGCCCTCTTCTTATATCGCCCGCCGCAAATATTTTTTTCTGCGAGCTTTGGTAATCTTTGACATTGGCATCTATATTGCCTCTATCGGTGAGGGTGAGCTTTAAGTCTTTTAATAGCCCTTCATGCACGGGGTGGGTGAAGCCCATTGCCAATAGAGCTAGCTCGGCTTTTATGGTGAAATTGCTGTTGGCTATCTCCTCCATTTTTTCATTGAGCTTTATGCATTCCAGACCCGTAAGTTTTCCGTTTTCGCCAAGAAAGCGTTTGGTCATTACCGAAAAATCACGCTTTGCGCCTTCTTCCTGACTGGAGGAGGTGCGAAGCTTTAGCGGCCAGTCGGGCCAGGTGAGCGCCTTGTTTTCCTTTTCGGGGGGCATGGGCATAATCTCTAATTGGGTGACGGAGGCTGCTCCTTGCCGGTTTGAGGTGCCGATGCAGTCTGAGCCTGTGTCGCCGCCGCCTATCACGACTACATGTTTTCCTTTTGCCAAAATCTCTGCACTCGTCCCAACTGCCTCTTTGCTATTGCGCCTGTTTTGCTGGGTGAGGAAGTCCATCGCAAAATGCACGCCGTCCAGCTCCCTGCCTTTTATCGGTAAATCGCGCGGGTGCTCCGCCCCGCCTGTTAGCAAAACCGCATGTTTGTCTTTTATGATGTCGCTTGTTTTGCAATTGACGCCAATATGGTGCGTATAATGAAAAATAACGCCTTCCTGCTCCATCTGTTCAATGCGTTTATCTATGAGCTGTTTTTCCATTTTGAAATCGGGTATGCCATAGCGCAATAGACCGCCTGCTTTGGCGTTTTTTTCATAGACATGCACCTCGTGACCAGCACGCGCTAATTGCTGGGCGGCGGCAAGACCTGCGGGACCGGCACCGATAATGGCAATGCGTTTTCCTGTTTTTTTACTTGTGATTTGGGGGGTAATCCAGCCTTCCTGCCAGGCTCTATCTACAATCGCACATTCAATGGTCTTAATGGTGACGGGGCTGTCAATCAGGTTTAGGGTGCAGCTTGCCTCGCAGGGGGCGGGGCAAATGCGCCCTGTAAATTCGGGGAAATTATTGGTGGAGTGTAAATTGCGGGAGGCTTCTTGCCAGTCATTTTTATATACGAGATCGTTCCAATCTGGTATCTGGTTATTGACGGGGCAGCCATTATGGCAATAGGGGATGCCGCAATCCATGCAGCGGGCGGCTTGGGCGTTGATGTCCTTGTCGGTCAAGGGGAGTATAAACTCCTTGTGGTTTTTGACCCGCTTTTCTATGGGTAAATATTTTCTTTCCTTGCGGTCTTTTTCTAGAAATCCTGTTATCTTTCCCATCACTACCCCCTTGCTTCTTGGGCTTGGGAGAGGGGTTTCTTTTTCATATCCTGCTCCAAAACGCGCTCATATTCTTTGGGCATGACTTTGATAAACTTTTTCAAATTATTTTCCCAATCTTCCAAAATCGCTTTGCCGCGTGCAGAGTTCGTATAATGATTATGTCGCTCAATAAGCTTATATAGGCGCTCGCTATCATATTGGTTCATATGCTCATCAAGGCGGGTGAGGTGGTTGCCCATATCATGCTTTATCTCCAATAGGCGCACCATGCTTTGATTGCATTTTTTGGTAAAACCGCCATCCTCGTCAAAAACATAGGCAATGCCGCCCGACATGCCAGCGGCGAAATTGCGCCCTGTGCGCCCCAATACGGCAATAATGCCGCCTGTCATATATTCGCAGCAATGGTCGCCTGTTCCCTCTATCACGGCTATTGCGCCCGAATTTCTGACCGCAAAACGCTCGCCCGCAATGCCTCTGAAATAGCACTCGCCCGATACCGCCCCATATAAAACCGTATTGCCGATAATGATATTTTCCTCCGGAATGAGCTGGCTGTTTTTTGGGGGGGTGACGGAAATTCTTCCCCCCGATAGACCTTTGCCGACATAATCATTTGCCTCGCCCTCCAGCATGAAACTTATGCCTTTTGCTAGAAAGGCGCCAAAGCTTTGCCCTGCTGTTCCTTCAAAGCGCACGCTTATCATATCCTCCGACAAGCCTTCATGACCGTGACGCTTGGCAAGCTCGCCTGATAGCATGGTGCCTGTGCTTCGGTTTTGATTGTTTATTTTACTCTCTATGGTTACGGCTTTTTTCTTTTCCAGAGCGGGTTTTGCGGCTTTGATAAGCACCCTATCCAGAATATCAAAAATGGGGTGCTCCTGTGCTTTGCATTGATGGGAGGGCTCGCCTTTGCTGTCCATTTTTTCAAAAAGCTTGCTGAAATCTAAGCCAGAAGCTTTGGCGTGGTCTATGGCTTTTTTTGTATCCAGCAAATTGCTCTGCCCGATTAAATCATCAAAGCGGGCTATGCCAAGCTCCGCCATAATTTTTCGGGTTTCTTCGGCGACAAAAAAGAAATAATTTATCACATGCTCAGGCGTGCCTGTGAAACGCTTTCGTAAAACCTCGTTCTGGGTGGCAATGCCGACAGGGCAGGTGTTTAAATGGCATTTTCTCATCATGATGCAGCCTGTGGCGATGAGGGGGGCGGTGGCAAAACCAAACTCATCGGCGCCCAAAAGCGCACCGATAATGACATCGCGCCCTGTTCGTAAGCCGCCGTCCACCTGCACTCTTATTCTTGTTCTGAGCTTGTTTAGCACCAAAGTTTGGTGGGTTTCGGCAAGCCCTATCTCCCATGGGGAGCCTGCATGTTTGATGGAGGTGAGCGGGCTTGCTCCCGTGCCGCCCTCAAAGCCCGAAATGGTCACATGGTCGGCTCTGGCTTTGGCAACGCCTGCCGCCACCGTGCCAACGCCTATTTCCGATACCAGCTTCACGCTTATTGCCGCTTCGGGTTGGACGTTTTTAAGGTCAAAAATAAGCTGGGCTAAATCCTCAATGGAGTAAATATCATGATGGGGGGGCGGGGATATTAGCCCAACACCTGGTGTGGAATGGCGGGTTTTGGCGATGGTCTCATCTACTTTGTGACCGGGTAATTGTCCGCCCTCGCCGGGCTTGGCACCTTGTGCCATTTTAATCTGTATCATATCCGAATTGACTAAATATTCTGCCGTTACCCCAAAGCGTCCAGAGGCAATCTGCTTAATGGAAGAGCGCATGCTGTCGCCATTGGCAAGGGGGCGGAAGCGGTCGGATTGCTCGCCGCCCTCGCCCGTATTGGAGCGCCCGCCTATCCTGTTCATCGCTATTGCCAGTGTTGTGTGGGCTTCTCTGCTGATGGAGCCAAAGCTCATGGCACCTGTTGAGAAACGTTTTACAATCTCCTCTGCTTTTTCAACTTTTGCGAGGTCAATTGGCTTTTTTGCTTTTTTGAGGCGGAATAATCCGCGTAAGGTCAATAGGGATTCGTCTTGTTTATTAATCGCTGTTGAAAAATTATCATAATCTTCTTGGCTATTGCTCCTCACGCTGTGCTGTAAATTGCGCACGGTGTCGCTATTCCATGCGTGTTGCTCGCCTCGTATCCGATAGGCATATTCGCCGCCAATGGGCAGCGCCTCGCGCAAAACTTCATCATCGCCAAAGGCGCGCTTGTGGCGGGCTATGGTCTCGTGGGCAATTTCCTCCAGCCCTACGCCCTCTATCTTGCTGTGGGTGCCTGTGAAATATTGGTCAATAAAGCTTTGCTTCAAGCCGACGGCGTCAAATATTTGCGCCCCGCAATAGGATTGATAGGTGCTGATGCCCATTTTTGACATGACTTTGCGCAAGCCCTTGCCGACGGCTTTGATATAGTTTTTCTCGGACTCCAAAGGGTCGTAATATTGGCTCAGGGTTTCAAAGGCGAGATAGGGGTTAATCCCCTCCGCTCCATAGCCGGCAAGGCAGGCTATGTGGTGCACCTCTCTTGCCTCGCCTGTTTCTACGACAAGCCCTACGGAGGTGCGCAGCCCCTTTCTGATTAAGTGGTGGTGTAGCCCTGCTGTTGCGAGAAGGGCGGGGATGGCAATGCGCTCTTTGCATAGGGCACGGTCGGAAATGATGAGAATATTCTTGCCATTGGCAATGGCTTTTTCTGACTGCTGATATAGGGCTTCCATGCGGCTTATTAAGCCTTTGAAACCGCTTTGGGCGTCCCATGTGCTGTCCAGAGTTTCGGTGTCAAAATGGGTGTCTTTGCGTTGTCCGATATTGCGGATTTTTTCAATGCCGCGAGGGGTGATGATGGGTTGGGTTAGCTCAAGGCGTTTTAGGTCGGGTCCGTGTTCTCTATCCAGCAGATTGGGGCGGGGTCCGATGAGGGATACTAGCGACATTACCAGCTCCTCCCTTATCGGGTCTATGGGGGGGTTGGTTACTTGTGCGAAGTTTTGTTTGAAATAGTAATATAAGAGTTTTCCCTTATCGGATAGGGCGGGGAGCGGGGTGTCGGTGCCCATTGAGCCGGTTGCCTCTTCGCCGTTTTCCGCCATGGGGCTTAGTAGGAATTTAATGTCCTCCTCGCTATAGCCAAAGGCTTGCTGTCGGTCCAATAGGCTGGCGGAGGAAATATGGGGTTCGTGTTCTACTTCGGGGAGGTCTAGCACCCGTATTTGTCCTTTTTCCAGCCATTGGCGATAGGGGCGGGCTTTGGAAAGCTCGGCTTTTATCTCCTTATCCTGAATGAGGCGTCCTTGCTCTAGGTCAATTAATAGCATTTTGCCGGGTTGGAGGCGCCATTTATGGATGACATCTTCCTCCTTGACGGGAAGGGTGCCTGCCTCGCTTGCCAGAATAATCTTATCCTCTTTGGTGATGTAGTAGCGGGCGGGGCGCAAGCCGTTTCTATCCAGTGTCGCTCCTATCTGCCTGCCATTGGTAAAGGCGATGGCTGCTGGTCCGTCCCATGGCTCCATTAATGCGGCATGGTGCTCATAAAAAGCGATAAGCTCCTTGCTCATTATCGGGTTGTCCTCCCATGCCTCTGGGATTAATAACATCATCGCATGGGCTAGCGGATAGCCGCCTTGCACAAGGAGCTCCAGGGCATTGTCAAAGCAGGCGCTATCGGATTGACCTTCTTGGATGAGGGGCCATAGTTTTTCTATATCTTCGCCAAAAAGGGGGGATTTTAGGGTCGCATGGCGGGCTGCCATCCAGTTAATATTGCCCCGTAAGGTGTTTATCTCGCCATTATGGCAAATCATGCGGAAGGGTTGTGCCAGCTTCCAGCTTGGAAAAGTATTGGTGGAAAAACGCTGATGCACCAAAGCGAGCGCACTGACCATATCCTTATCTTGTAAGTCTAAGAAATAGCTATCCAATTGGGCGGAGAGCAGCATGCCTTTATAGAGGAGGATGCGGGAGGAGAGAGAATTGATATGGAAAAATTTGTCTGTATAAGGAATATCTGCTTGTGCGAGCTTGTTTTCTATGACGCGCCTTATGACAAAAAGGGAGCGTTCAAAGCCGTTCTGGTCTAGCTCCTTTTTGCCGTTTTCTATGAATATCATGCTGGAAAAGGGCTCGCTTGCTTTGACGCTTTCGCCAAGAGAGCTATTATCTATCGCCACATCGCGCCAGCCAATGAGCTTATGCCCCTCATCTTTTATGCTTTTTGTGATAATCTCATTAATCGCATAAAGGGCTTTTTTATCACGGGGGAGAAAAAATATTCCGCAACCATATTCACCCTCTTTGGGAAGAGAAAAACCTTGCTTGTCGCAAGCCTTACGCAAAAACTTGTCCGGCATTTGTAATAGTAAACCCGCACCATCGCCCGCTTTGGGGTCGGCACCTACCGCTCCCCTATGCTCCAGACTTCGCAAAATCTCTATGCCGTCCTGAATAATGCTATGGCTCTTCTCGCCTTTCATATGGGCGATGAAGCCTATCCCGCAGCTATCATGCTCGCGAGAGGGCTCATATAATCCGCCACTGGGCAGAAAACCATAGCGTTTGCTCTTATCCGGCACCCATTTATCCTTTTTCCAAACTTCCCCGCCCTTAATCAGGACGCGCTATAGGATGACAGAATATATACCCGCTTGCAAGTAAAAAGGTCAGTATTGCTGACCAAAACAAAAAGCGATTTTGCCTATCATAAAACCAAAAAACATGCTCTTATATGGAAATAGTATAAATGTAATCATGATAAGGAGAATAACAGGATGAAGAAATCATATCTCACAAGTGCCGGCATTGTTGTCGCCGCAATCGGGGCATATGCCATTATGGGTAGTTCGTCGGCAGATGCCTTTTTCTGGAAGAAAAAATCCAGCGGCGCTAAAGAAAGATGCTATGGCGTGGCTCTTAAAGGGCAAAACCAATGCGCCGCAGGTCCCGGAACAAGCTGTGCCGGAACGTCCAAAGTGGATTATCAAGGCAATGCCTGGAAATATGTGCCTAAGGGAACATGCAAAAAAATGAAAACACCCCATGGACGGGGTAGCCTGAAGCCCGTTAAGCGTCCTTAATCTCCTTGCCAGTTATCGCAAGCGGTGAGCCAATCCCCCCAAAAGCGGGGATTGGTTTGCGCTCGCCTCATATTCCGCAAATCTGTCAGGGAGAAATGGGGGTCGCATGGGGGGAGATCCATCCTGAAAATTATATGGGGGAGGGCGGTCCGCCTCATAAATTCTTGAAAAAAATTAGAGAGATTATGCCCATATCCATGCATGGTGTTGGGCTTTCTTTGGGCGGGGCTGAGCCTTTGCGCAAGGAGCATCTCCTATCGCTGAAACAGCTTATTGACGAATATCAGCCCTCTTTGGTTTCTGACCATCTTGCTTGGTGTGCTTATGGGGGTACGTATTTTAATGATTTATTGCCTGTGCCTTTTTTGGAGGAAGCGCTTGGGGTTTGCTCTGCTCATATTAGCCAGGTGCAGGAGTTTCTTGGGCGGCAGATTTTGGTGGAGAACCCTTCCTCCTATCTTGCTTTGCCGAGCGAGATGAGCGAAGCCGAGTTTCTAAATAGGCTTTGCCGCCATACCGGGTGTGGGCTTTTGGTGGATGTTAATAATATTTTTGTCTCCTCTGAAAATCTTGGGCTTTGTGCGAAAACATATATTAAGGAGCTGGATTGGGCGCATGTTGGCGAGGTTCATCTGGCGGGGCATAGTGTGGATGGGAAGCTTAGAATTGATACTCATAATGCGCTTATCTGTGAGGAGGTTTGGCAGCTTTTTGCTTTTGCCCTGCAGCAGGCAAAGCGGGCTTTGCCGATATTGATTGAGTGGGATAAGGACTTTCCGCCCCTTAGCGTTTTATTGGGGGAGGCGGAAAAGGCGCAATCCATTATGGATAACACCCTGAATGGGGGGGTGAGGGCATGAGCGGGAAAAAGCTTTCCGAATTGCAAAAGGAAATGGCGGAGATATTGCTTGCGGAAGAAAGCCCTGCTTCTTGTGAGGCGGGGATAAAGGTTTATCGCAATAATGTTATGCATAGTCTGATTGAGGCATTGGGCGAGGCGGTACCGGTGGTAAAGGCGTTGGTGGGGGATGAGTTTTTTGCGGCAATGGCGAGCATATTTATTCGCCAGCACCCTCCTAACAAGGCGAGCCTTATCGGGTTTGGGGAGGGCTTTGACCGCTTTCTTGAAAGGTTTCCGCCTGCAAAACAGCTTCCCTATCTTCCTGATATGGCACGTTTTGAGCTTGCTTGGCTTGCCTGTTATCATGCCAAAGACCATGATATTATGTCCGCCTCTTCGCAATATTCGCCGCGTAGCCGTTTTCTTTTTCACCCCTCTGCTCAATTTTTGCATTTGAAATTTGCCCTAAGCTCCGTATGGCTTGCCCATCAGCAGGAGGAGGAGCCTGATGAGATAGAGCTGGGGGAGGGCGATGAATATATCCTCTTATTGCGAAGCAACGATGAGGTGGAGATGCGTATTCTTACCCCGCAAAGCTATTATTTTCTGCATGCCCTTTCGCAAAATATGCCATTGGAAAAGGCAGAAACTCATTTGCAGGAAAGCGAGCAGAAAGAGATAATTTTGCAAGGGCTTCTTGCAAATGCTAGCCTTATCCCTGTAGCCGAATCATAAAGGAGAAGATTATGGATATGCTCAAACAATATGCCTGTAAGGCGCAAGCCAAATTACAGTCTATACCCGAATGGTTTATTGCGCTTAGTTTGCGCATTGGGGTTGCGCTGGTGTTTTTCTATTCTGCCCGCACAAAGGTTGAGGGGTTTTTATCCATTACGGATACGACCTATGTCTTATTTGAAAACGAATATGCACTGCCCCTTATTCCTGCACCTTTAGCTGCTTTTATGGCGACTTATGCTGAGCATATATTCTCTATACTGCTTATTTTGGGATTGGCGACGAGGCTCTCTGCCGTGGTGCTACTTTTGATGACGGCTACCATACAAATATTTGTTTATCCGGGTGCGTGGAATATTCATCTGTTTTGGGCAGCCGCTTTGCTCTATTGTGCCGCAAGGGGTGGGGGGAAAATATCCCTTGACCATTATATTTGTAAAAAGGGCTGTTAGCCTTTTGCCCGAAGCTCAGGCCAGATGTCGCTCATGGCGACGGAGCGGGTGTTTTCGGTGACAATGCGGACATGGTAACGCCTTAGCTTGCGGGGGTCTGAAGCACCGCAACTATGGGCGATTACTTCTACTTCCTCTGTGATTCTTGTGGCATATTTGCGGACACGCTCTGCCTTGTTTTTGGGATTTAGCCCTCTTTGTAGTCTTTTATCATGGGTGGTAATTCCTGTGGGGCAGGTGTTTTTATTGCATTGCAATGCCTGAATACAGCCAAGTGCAAACATGAAGCCTCGTGCCGAGTTCACAAAATCGGCGCCCGCTGAATATGCCCATGCAACATCAGCCGGCGTTATGAGCTTGCCGCTGGCGATAATTCTTATGCGGGGGTGCAGTTTATATTCATGCACCTTATCTACCAGCATGGGGAGGCTTTCGGAGAGGGGAAGCCCTACATAATCCATTAATGCTGCAGGGGCGGCTCCCGTGCCGCCATCGGCGCTGTCAATGGTGATGAAGTCGGGGGCAGATTCCACGCCTCTTTTATTTATTTCGGTGAAGAGGCTATCCAGCCAGCCATAGGCGCCTATTACCGCTTTGAAGCCGGTTGGCTTTCCTGTGACTTTGCGGACATGGTTCACAAAATCCAATATCTCGTCAATGTTATCAATCTCGGGGTGGCGGTTGGGGCTTATGCTATCCTCGCCTATCTCTATGCCTCGTGTCTCGGCAATCTCTTTGGTTACTTTGCCGCCGGGCAAGATGCCGCCTTTGCCGGGCTTTGCGCCTTGGCTCAGCTTAACCTCAAACATTTTTACCTGCTTGTGTTCGGCAATTTTTTTCAGCTTTTTGTCATCCAGTGAGCCGTCTTTTTTGCGAACGCCATATTTTGCCGTGCCTATCTGAAAGATAATATCGGCGCCGCCCTCCAAATGATAAATGGATAAGCCGCCCTCGCCCGTATTCATCCAACAGCCCGCCATGCGTGCGCCATTGGAGAGGGCTATAATCGCCGGCTTGCTTATCGCTCCGAAACTCATGCCAGAAATGTTAAATAGGGAGGCGGTCTTATAGGGGTGCTTTGTGCCTTCGCCCAAAGTGATGGCGGCGGTTTTTGTCATCTGGTCATCAAGGGTGGGGAAGGGGCAGTTCACAAAATAAAACTCGCCCGGTATCCGAAGCGACCGTGTGGAGCCAAAGGCAATCGTCGTATCAACACCCTTTGCCGCCCGATATGCCCAGCTGCGTTGGGCGCGGTTAAAGGGTAGCTCTTCCCTATCCATGGCAAAGAAATATTGCCGAAAATATTCGCCTAATTTTTCAAATTGGTAGCGTAGGCGTCCGATAACAGGATAGTTTCGGCGTATTGCCTGCTTGGTCTGAACCCTATCCGTGATGTAGAGTATCACTATCCATAGGCTGAAAAGACCTATCACGGTCACAAACATAACCGATAACCATTGTAAAAATCCATGAACCATAGCTAACATTTTTCTATCCCCTTGCTTAATAGACTATGAATATTTAGCATAGATAGTGGAAGAAAACGAATCATATCAAATAATAGAAAAGGAAATATCATGGAAAAAGCAGGTTGGTCATCTCGTATCGCTTTTCTTATGGCTGCCATTGGTGCTGCTGTGGGGCTGGGGAATATCTGGAAATTTCCCTATATGGCAGGAACGCAAGGGGGAGGGGCTTTTGTCATTATCTATCTTGTCAGTATTTTCGCTATTGCTATTCCTATTTGTGCCGCCGAGCTTGCTATTGGACGGCAGGGGGGGAGCGATGCGGTAGGCTCTATCGGGGCGTTATGTAGTAAGTTTAAAAAATCTGCCCATTGGGGGATTGTTGGGCTTCTCGGCGTTATCGGGTGCTTTCTTATTCTGAGCTTTTATGCCGTTATTGCGGGATGGGTCATTGCCTATGTGCCTATTAGCTTTTCGGGGGGCTTTTCGGCACTGGACGCTGAGGGGGTGGGGGCGGTGTTCTCCTCCCTGCTGGCAAGCCCTGCCAAGCTTATTTTGTGGCAAATTGCTTTTCTTATCCTCACTTTTTTAATCGTGTCGCGCCAGCTACACCAGGGTATTGAGAGGGCTAGTATCATCTTGCTGCCTACCCTTTTATTCATGTTATTGGCTTTGGCGGTATATAGCGGTTTTGTGGGCGATATGGGCAAGGCGCTGGCGTTTATGTTCACGCCTGATTTTTCTAAAATTACGCCTTCGGTTGTTCTCTCCGCCGTGGGGCATGGCTTCTTTTCGGTGGGCGTTGGGCTTGCCATGATGATTACCTATGGTGCCTATCTGACCCAATATGGAGGGGTGGGGCGGTTCTCCGCCATTATCGGTATTGTGGATACCTGTATTGCGCTGATTGCGGGGATTGGTATTTTTGCGATTGTGTTTGCTCAGAACCTTGACCCTTCTGCGGGTCCGGGTCTGTTATTTACGACCTTGCCGCTGGCTTTTAATGGGCTTCCTTTGGGAAGTTTTGTCGGCGGGTTGTTTTTCCTGCTGGTTGTGTTTGCGGCACTTACCTCCGCCATTGCCTTGCTGGAAGTGGTGGTGCGCTGGTGTGTGGAAAGCTTTTCTATGCCAAGGCGCAAAGCCAGCGCCTATGTCTGCCTTGCCGCCGGTATTATCGGGCTGGCAAGCGTGTTCTCCTTTAATATATGGTCGGGCTTTCACCCCTTTAGCGAGGGGAAAACCATATTTGATGTGAAGGATTATTTCACCTCCACGATTTTAATGCCGACTTGTGCTTTCCTGACCGTCATCTTTGCCGTATGGGTGCTGCCCAAAGAGGCATTGCATCCAAGCTTTGCAACAAGCGAAAAGGAATGGGTGTTCAAAACCTGGTATTTCTTCTGTCGGTTTGTTGCCCCCGCTGGGTTGATATGGATGTTTTTGCGGAGCTTTTTTTAGAGGACTCGTCCTGCGACGGCTTCCAGTCTTTTTAGGCTTTCTTTATTGCGGGCTTCGGGTGGGGTGAGAATCGCATATTCCAGTGCTCTGTCGCATCCCTGTTCGCAAATCTCGCGCTTTGGGGAAAGTAGGGACGCCATTTCTTTTACGAGCTGTTGTGCGTGGGCGGCGTTTTTGCCTAAAATTTCTAAGATTGCGCTGACATCAACTTCTGCATCCCTTGCCCGCCAGCAATCATAATCGGTCACCATGCCTATGCCCGCATAGCAAATCTCTGCCTCCCTTGCCAGTTTTGCTTCCGGCATATTGGTCATGCCGATAATATCGCAATTCCAACTACGATATAGCTCGCTTTCGGCGCGGGTGGAAAATTGTGGTCCTTCCATTGCCAGATAAGTACCGCCATTGTGGAGCTTCACGCCTACTGCCTTGCATGCTTTGGCAAGGAAAGCGTTTAAGCGTAGGCAGATGGGGGTTCCCATCGCAACATGTCCGACACAGCCCTCATCAAAAAAGGTCTTTTGGCGTTGTATGGTGCGGTCAATATATTGGTCAATAATTACAAAGCTGCCCGGTGCATATTGCTCCTGTAGGCTTCCGACTGCTGAGAGAGAGAGAATATCGGTGACCCCAATCCTCTTCAGCGCATCTATATTGGCGCGATAATTTACCTTATGGGGCGGGATAATATGCCCTTTGCCGTGACGGGCGAGAAAGGCTATCTCTATGCCTTGAAGTGTGCCGGTCAGAATATCTGAGCTTGGGGTGCCATAGCTGCTGGTGGCGGATATATGCTCTGCCCCCTCCAGCCCTGCCATTTCCCCTATGCCAGAGCCGCCAATAATGCCTAATTTCACCGTCATATCCCTCTCCTATCCCTGCCATAAAACAAGAATACTATATAATTCAGTTTTGCTGTATTGACAAGCCGCTCTTGCTGGCATATTTTTCGCCTTTCATGAGGTTTTGAAAGGTAGAGAGATGAAGGTTAGAAACTCCTTAAAGTCCTTGCGCTCCCGCCACCAGGCGAATCAGATTGTGCGCCGTAGAGGACGCTTATATGTTATCAATAAAGTCAATCGCCGCTTTAAAGCCAGACAGGGATAATTTACACTTGAATAAAACCCTATCCTGCTTCATGCTAAGGGGGGAGCAATAATGAGGAATATGATGAGCCGTTATAAAACAAGAATACTCAGCCTGTTTGCCTTTGTCATTTTATTGGCAGGCTGTTCTGCTGATTATAATAATGTACAGCGTTTTATGGACGAGCCGATTGCGCCAAGCAGTCGTAATGCCTGCCTTGCGGAAGGCTATAGGATTTTCGCAAAGGAAGAGGTCAAAAAGGATGGAAGCTGGGGAGGGGCGGTTTTTCTTGCTAAGAAGGGTATCGCCGCCAAGGGCAATAAACAGGTCAGCCCTTATAATATTCAGGATTTTGCTACCACAAATGCAAATATAGAAGAGATTAATTTTGCCCGCCAAAGGCTCATTCAGGCATTGCAAGGTGCCAATAGTTTCTCCCAGCAATGTGCTTGCGGCAACGCTCAAGCCGCCTATGACCGCTGGGTGGAGCAGGCTACCGATAATCTCTATGGCGATAGCGGAAGTTTTTATAGAAGAGCGGGCGGTCCTGCTTCAAAGGAAGATGTCGCCATTGCCAGAGAAAACTTTGAAAACGCTATGGCTAAGGGTTGTGAAAAAGGCAGACCCGTTAGGGTTAAACGTGCCGCTCAATCGCAAATGCTCGTTATGGTTACCTTCCAGCATGACTCGCAGGAGCTGACGCCGAAAGCGTTAAATATATTATATAGGCTCAGAAACCAGCTTAAAGACCAGACCATATTGCTTGTCGGGCATACCGATAGTGTTGGTCCCGATAATTATAATTATCATCTCGGATTGCGCCGTGCCAAAAGCGTCGCCAAGAAAATTGAAGAGTTTAATATCAAAAAAGTTCAGGTTAGAAGCCGTGGTGAAAAACAATTGCTTATTCCGACCAGGGACGGCGTTTCCAATGAGCAAAATCGTCGGGTTGAAATATTCCTAATCCGATAAACCCATAAGGTGCGAAGTGCAGAAAACACAAAATACACAAAAATGGGGCAAGGAAATGGATGCCAAAGAGCATCTGAAAACATATCAAAGATTTCTGACGCTGGGAAAATATAGCCTCATCATCACCGCTATTGTCTTATTGGCTCTCTTGGTTTTCGTTTATGACTAACATCGCCATTATCTGCGAGACGGATAAGGGGGAGAGCCGTTGCGCATCCAATCCAGAAACGGTCAAGAAGTTCATCCAAGCCGGATTTGAAATTACCGTCCAGCAAGGGGCGGGGGTAAAGGCTTCTATCCCTGATGGGGCGTTTCAAAAGGCGGGGGCAAAAATTGCCAAAAGTGCTGAGTTGGCGGTTAAAAATGCCGATATTGTTCTTGCCGTGCGCAATTATGAAATTGTCAAATATATGAAGCCTTCTGCCGCTCTCATTGCTCTTCTTAATCCTTATGGAAACCCGAAAGCGGTAACAACATGTATGGAGGCGGGGGTGCGTGCTTTTGCGCTGGAGCTTATTCCGCGTATTACAAGGGCGCAAAGCATGGATGTGCTCTCCTCCCAGTCCAATCTTGCTGGCTATAGGGCGGTTCTTGAGGCGGCATATTATTATCATGCGGTCTTTCCTATGATGATGACTGCGGCTGGGACGTTGGCACCTGCCAGAATGTTTATTATGGGGGCGGGGGTTGCTGGATTGCAGGCGATTGCTACGGCAAAACGCCTCGGTGCTATTGTGAGCGCAACCGATGTGCGCCCCATTGCTGCTGAGCAGGTGGAAAGCCTTGCTGCCGAGTTCATTATGGTCAAGCCCGATAGTGATGAGGAGGGCGGCGAGGGTGAGGGGGGATATGCCAAAGAGATGAGTAAGCAATATCAGAAAAAACAGGCGGAGCTTGTCGCAAGCCATATTCCAAAGCAGGATATTATTATCACCACCGCTCTCATACCCGGAAAGAAGGCACCGCTCCTCATCAGTCAGAAAATGGTGGAAACCATGAAAGCGGGTAGTATTATTATTGATATGGCGGTTGAAAATGGTGGAAATTGTGCTCTTTCAAAACCAGAAAGCATTGTTGAGCATAAGGGTGTCAAAATTATCGGGCTTAGCCAGCATAATAATTCCCTTGCCCTTAATGCAACGCAGCTTTATGCTCGCAATCTGTTTCATTTCGTGGAAAATGCATTGGATGAAAACGGAAACATAAAAACCCCTGAGCAGGATGAAATTATCGCCCAAACCATGCTTTGCTATAAAGGAAAGATTATTCACCCTGCGTTAAAATGAGAAATATAATGAACAAAATCCAAAAATATCAATTTCCGCTTCTAACCCTTATCATGGCGTTGTGCTTTTCCGTAAGTGCGCCCTCCAGCCCTGCCGCTCAGCCTGCCTCATTATATGAAATGGTGGAGACAGGCTCGGCAAGAGAGGTATCGCGCTTTTTGCGCCAAAGACCAAAGCCTGATGTCAATGAGAGGGGCGATTATGGTCTGACACCGCTCCACCTTGCCGCTTTCCGAAATAAGGATGCTGGGGTTGTAAAGGTTCTTATCAAAGCAAGGGCGGATATTACTGCCCGTGATGATGGGTTTTGGACACCGCTTCACCGTGCTGTTTCGCTCAATGAAAATCCCGATGTCGGAGAAGCTATTATCCGTGCCGGTGCAAAAACCAATGTTAGGGATAAGCTCCATGCTTGGACACCGCTGCATAGCGCTTCCGCTCATAATAGCAATGCGAAAGTGGTTGCGATGCTCGTAAAAGAAGGTGCTGATATTCAGGCGAGGGGTGCCGGAGGCAGAACGCCTCTCCATGCCAATGCGATGCTTGGAAAAAATCCTGAAATTGCTGATATTCTTATCAAAAATGGGGCATATGTGAATGTGCGCGATGCTTGGGGTAGCACACCGCTTGACCTTGCCCGCCAACATAGCGACCCCGAAATTGGACAGCAGATTATTGCCATTCTTGAAAGAGCGGGCGCAGAAGCCGGTAATGCGGCGCAATAGGAGAAGCCTCTCCCTATGGATATCATCTATCTTGTCAGTATTTTTATCCTCGCAATATTTGTCGGCTATTATGTTATATGGTCGGTAACGCCTGCCCTCCATACCCCCTTAATGGCGGTGACCAATGCCATATCCTCGGTCATTATCGTCGGGGCGATTATCGCCCTTAGTGCCAGCGGGGGCTTTTCCAATATTTCAACATGGCTCGGATTTGGGGCAACCATTATGGCGGGCATTAATATCGTTGGCGGCTTTCTCGTGACAAGGCGCATGCTGGCTATGTATAGAAAGAGGGAAAAATGATCCCCGCTGAAATTCTTGCGCTTAGCTATTTGCTCTCGGGGGTGCTTTTTATCCTCGCATTGCGGGGGTTAAGCTCGCCCGAAAGTGCTCGCTTTGGAAATAAAATGGGCATGCTCGGCATGGGGCTTGCTATTGTCACTACTTTGCTGCTTATGCAAAGCTTTAGCCCTGCTTTTTGGGTTTTGGGGGCGGTGGGGCTTGGTATTGGTGGGGTTATTGGGGCGATTATTGCTGTTCGTATTCCTATGACTTCTATGCCGCAATTGGTGGCGGGGTTTCATTCTCTGGTTGGCATGGCTGCTGTTTGGGTTGCATGGGCTGCTTTTTTATCGCCTCAAGATTTTGGTATTGCTGATGGGGGGTTTATTTCTGCTATTAGCATGTTGGAAATGTCGCTGGGGTTGGCGATTGGGGCGATTACTTTTTCGGGCTCGGTTATCGCTTTTGCTAAATTGCAAGGCGTGATGTCGGGCGCACCGATATTGCTGCCATTGCGCCATTTGCTGCATAGCCTTATTTTTATCGGCATGGTTTCCATTATCGCTATGATGTGCCTTTCTTATCCGATGCAATCTGTGAGCTGGTTTCTTGGCTTGAGTGTGTTGGCATTTCTTATCGGCTTTCTTATTATTCTGCCTATTGGGGGGGCGGATATGCCTGTCGTGGTTTCTATGCTGAACTCCTATTCGGGCTGGGCGGCGGCGGGGATTGGCTTCACGCTCGGCAATATGGCGCTTATCATTACCGGTGCTTTGGTCGGGGCATCGGGGGCGATTTTATCCTATATTATGTGCAAGGGCATGAACCGTAGCTTTCTCTCGGTTATATTGGGCGGCTTTGGTGTTGAGCAGGGGGTTTCTGCAAAAAACCCAATGGCGCAAAATATCAAGCAGGGCAGTGCGGAGGATGCTGCTTTCATTATGAAAAATGCTTCGCGTATTATTATTGTTCCCGGCTATGGCATGGCGGTAGCCCAAGCTCAGCATGCTATTCGTGAGATGGCAGATGCGCTAAAGGGCGAGGGGGTGAAGGTAAGCTATGCCATTCACCCTGTTGCAGGGCGTATGCCGGGTCATATGAATGTGCTGCTGGCGGAGGCGAATATTTCTTATGATGAGGTGTTTGAGCTGGAGGATATTAATAGCGAGTTTCCTCAAGCCGATGTCGCTTTTGTTATTGGTGCCAATGATGTTACGAACCCTGCTGCCAAAACTGATAGCACAAGTCCTATTTTTGGGATGCCGGTGCTGGATGTTGAAAATGCCAAAACTGTAATTTTCGTCAAGCGGTCATTGGGGGCGGGATATGCGGGTGTGGAAAATGAACTGTTTTTCCGTGATAATACGATGATGCTGTTTTCCGATGCCAAGAAAATGGTCGAGGATATCGTAAAGGCTCTCTAAAAAAGCTTAGCGTTTGCGGGAGGCGACACCGCTTGTGCTGTGAAATACTTTTCGTGCTAATTTGCGGGTTCTGCGGATGCTTTCCGCTTTTTGTCTGGCGCGCTTTTCGGAGGGCTTTTCAAAATGACTGCGAAGTTTCATTTCACGAAATACGCCCTCGCGCTGAAGTTTCTTTTTCAGCACCTTATAGGCTTGGTCAACATTATTATCGCGTACAATGACTTGCAATGCTTTGCTCTCCTTCTATCAAACCGAAGATTCATAACAAAAAAACCTTTCCATGTCCAGTAAAGCTTTGCAATATAGCCTTATGAAACAGGATGAAAATGATAAGGAAAAAATAAAGCTCCTCAATGCCGCCCTTGCTTTGGTTGGGGGAGAGGGTGGGATTGCGCCCGATTTATTGGAGCGGGCGGCGGAAAAGGCAAAGCTTTCGCCCGCTCTTGCGGGGTTGTTATTTCCTGAGGGGATTGCGGGGATATTGGTGTTTTTCTCAAAGCAGAGGGATAAGCTTATTCGTAAAGAAATAGAGGGGGCTACGCTTTCTGATAAAAAAATTCGGGAAAAAATTATTTTTGCTGTTCAGCAATATTTGCGAAGCTATGAGAGCAATCGGGTATTTGTCCATAAGGGGCTTTATTTTTTGAGCGTAAGGGGCAAGGCACTTACCGCTTTTCAGATGGTTTATGGCTCGGCGGATATGATGTGGCGGGCAATTGGCGATACAAGCACGGATGGTAATTTTTATTCCAAGCGGCTTGTATTAAGTGGCGTGATTGCCTCAACCCTGCTGCATTGGCTTTCTGATGAAAGTGAAAACTATGCGGAAACGGAAGGCTTTTTGAGGCGGCGCATTGAGGATGTGATGGCGTTTGAGGGCGTGAAAATGAAGCTCCGCAATGCCATGCCCGACAGTCATGCCATTATTGAAATGCTGGCAAAGATTAGCCCCTAAACGGCTTCCTCCTGAGGGAGCGGCTCTCGCAAGGCATAGCCGCGACCCCAAACCGTTTCTATATAATGGACACCCGTATTCATCGCCGCTATTTTTTTGCGTATCTTGCAGATGAAAACATCAATTATCTTTAACTCAGGCTCATCCAAGCCGCCATATAAATGGTTCAGAAACATCTCCTTTGTGATGGTTGAGCCTTTGCGTAGAGCCAATAACTCTATCATCTCATATTCCTTGCCCGTCAAGCCAACACGCTTTTTTTCTATCTCGGCAACACGCTGGTCCAGATTAATGGTCAGATTGCCCGTCAAAATTAAACTGTCAGAGTGACCACGAGAGCGGCGAATAACCGCATTAAGGCGAGCGATTAACTCATCACGGTGAAAGGGCTTGGTCATATAATCATCGGCGCCAAAACTTAAATTTTCCACCTTATTTTCTATATCCGTATAGCCCGAAAGGATGAGAACTGGCGTCTCTATCTTTGCCGTTCGCAATTTGCGCAATACATCGGAGCCGCCCATATCCGGTAAGGATAAATCCAATATAATCACGTCATAATCATAGAGCTTGCCTAGCTCCATGCCCTCCTCGCCATATTCGGTAATGTAAACATTAAAACCCGAATCCTTCAGCATGAGCTCAATGCTCTCCGCCATCGTCCGGTCATCTTCAATTAGTAAAACTCGCATATCATCCTCTCATTAGTGTTAAGTCAGGCAAAGGAGACAATCTGCACATAAAGCCGCCTAAGAGTAAAATCAAAAGAAAGTTAAAACTCTTTTATTGACAGAATATGAATAAATCCTTTTTTTTGTAAAAAACTTGGCGCATATAGTAATCTTGCTATGATGGGCAAAGAAAAACTAGGGCAAGAATATGAATAGATTCCAAATATCAGAGGATATTTTACAACGTGTCAGGCTTGAGGATGTATCCTCGCCAAAGGCTAGAATTGTCGTAGCCATGTCGGGCGGTGTTGATAGCTCGGTTACCGCAGCCCTTATGGCGGCGTGTGGATATGAAACCATTGGCATTACTTTGCAGCTTTATGACCATGGGGAAATGGTGGCAAAAACAAAAACATGTTGTGCCGGCAGGGATATTCATGATGCGAAAAGGGTCGCTGCGAGCCTTGATATTGCTCATTATGTTCTTGATTATGAAAGCCGTTTTCGTAATGAGGTTATGGAGGATTTTGCTTCCTCCTATCTGGCGGGGGAAACGCCGATACCTTGTATTCGCTGTAATGAAAAAGTGAAGTTTCAGGATCTTCTGAAAATGGCGAAAGAGTTAAATGCTGAGGCTCTTGTCACCGGTCATTATATTGCCAGCCATAGGGGAGAGGGCGGGTGGGAAATGCACCGCCCGCATGATGTCAGGCGTGACCAGAGCTATTTTCTTTTTTCTACTACAGAAGAGCAGCTTTCTTTTCTGCGCTTTCCGCTTGCCAATCTTGCCAAAGACGAGGTGCGTAATATTGCTTCGCTGCTTGAGCTTTGTGTTGCGGATAAGCCCGATAGTCAGGATATTTGTTTTGTTCCCAATGGGGATTATGCCCATATTATTGAGAAACTGCGCCCTGATGCGGCGGAAAGCGGCGATATTGTCACTATGGAGGGGGAAAAGCTGGGGAGCCATAAGGGGATTATTCATTATACAATCGGGCAGAGGCGGGGGCTTGGTATTGCTTCGGGTGAGCCACTTTATGTGGTTGGGATTGATGCGGATAAGCACCGTGTCATTGTTGGTCCTCGTGAGGCGTTGGCTAAGCGGGAGATTAGCTTGCAGGAGGTCAATTGGCTTGGTGAAAAAAATAGCCCTGCTTTTCAAAAAGGGGGGCTTCCTATTCATGCCCGTATCCGCTCTACCACGGAGCCACAGCCTGCGAGGCTTTGGCTTTCGGAAAAAAATGGTGCTCATATCCAGTTGGATAGTCCCGAAGAGGGGGTGTCAGCGGGGCAGGCTTGTGTGTTTTATTCGGCAACGCCGCCCCATAGGCGCGTTTTGGGTGGGGGCTGGATTAGCTAGGCTATCCCTTATCTAATGATAACCGTGTCTGGATTTTTGGCGTTGTCTTTTATTCCATCACTAACAGCGCGTATTAACTCTACCCCCGCTTTGCTTCTGTCCAGTTCTATATTTGCAGCTTCTTCTGCATTTTTGGTTCGGGTAATCTCTTTTGTAAGACCTGTTCTCGTTCCCTGTAAGGTTGCTTTGCCCTGTGTTATGACTTGCTCACGGTTCAAATTGTCAACGGTATCTTGATAATTTGCTTTTACATCTTTGAAGGTGTGTTCCATATGTTGCATATTGCTCACCTTACCTACAATATTTTCCTGACCTTTAATGCAGACATGGTTGGGCTGTATTCGGGTTTCATTAGATTTTGTTACAATAGCCAGTGCCATGCCGGGTGCATATTCACATAATTGTCCGACTTGTGCTGAGCTTAATGTATTTGTGCCTTCTCTATAGATGATTTGCACACCATCTACTAACGTCTTGTTTTGCTGTGAGAGTTCTCCAACTTTTTCACCGACGGCTCCTCCCAAGAGAATTCCAGAAGAATCATTTCCCTGTTTGCCTCCAGCAAGTCCACCCAAAACCGCTCCGAATAGAGCACCAACACCTTTTGCTATTGACTGATTATGCGTATTATCAACCTCAACTTTGGCAGGCTTTATCAGCAAAATATTGACAGTTTTTACCTCTTGGCGTTCATTAACGCTGAGGGCGTCATACACATCTGCTTTTTTAGTAGCTCCTGGATTTACACATCCTGCAATCAGAAGTGCAAAAGGAATAGATATAATTAGCCATATTCTGGCTGGCATGTTTGTTGTTACTATTGTCATTTTTCCCCCATTTATAAAACATTGAATATCTAGATATCTAACAAGTGAAACCGTATGTGTAAAGGAATAATTGAGTGGTAGCGGAGGAGGGACTTGAACCCCCGACACGCGGATTATGATTCCGCTGCTCTAACCAGCTGAGCTACTCCGCCAAAATGGTAATCCTATATGCCCATATTGCACTCATAGGTCAAGCACCCCATAATTTGCCTTATGGCGGGCTTTGCCTTATGTTGTTGGAGCAATAGGAATTATAGGAGCAAAATGAGTAAGAAATCCTCCGAAAATAATAAAAAATTGAAAACCCATCTCCTTGCCCGTTTGAAGGAATTGCGGCAGAGAGATCGCAAAAGCCCAACGGTAAATGCGGTATCTGAGCTTGCTTTTGAAATCTCGCGCGACCTTGAGGATGATAGGCTTTCTTCCGAAAATATTGCCGCTCTTGTTGAGCAGCTGGAAAGGGGGGCGTTTCATAGAAGGGCGGAAAGCTTAAAAAGATTTTGCCAGCCTACCGAAGCCAAAAGCAATAAAGAGAGCATTAAGAAATTGCTCCGTGCCGAGAAAAAGAAAAGCTTTAAAGAGTTTCAGAAAAAATGGCACAAACCCCTTACCTCTTATATTTTTACGGCTCACCCTACTTTTATGCTCGGCTCGGAAAGCTATCGGGAGCTTGCGGATATTGCTGGTGCTGTCAAAAAGGAGTCTTCCATTAGCCGAGCCGTTTCGCTTTCTACAAAGCGGACATTGGAATATGAACATGAGGGGGCATTGGAAGCCCTGCATAATGCCTCAGAGGCTTGTGATGCGATGTCTTCGGAGCTTATCGGATTTGCCAGAAAAAATTATCCTAAGGAGTGGAAGGGGCTGAAGCCCAATCTCTTCCGCTTTGGGACATGGGTCGGATATGATATGGATGGGCGTGATGATATTTCTTGGTCGGTTTCTATTCGCTTCCGCCTACTTGAAAAAGCCATTGGGCTTGGCAATTATATCCAAATGCTGCAAGGGGCTAAATGCGATAAGCTGAAAAATATTATCGCACGGCTGGAGGGGGCAAAAAAACATAGTGAGGAAATGGCGGCACTTTTTGCAAAGCCTTTGGATGACCCTCAGGAGTTGAGCGAAATTGCCAATAAGCTTACTCATCCTCGCACGGAAAAAATTGTCAGCCTTACGAAAACCATTGCTGAAATAGAAAAAATTATCCCCTCTATTGAGGATGATATTGCTGAGAAGCTTATGCTTGTCACGGCTGCTATGCGCCGAAATGGGTTGGGTGTGGGTAGGGTTCATTTCCGTATTAATGCCGCTCAGCTTCATAATGCCATTCGCAGGAAGCTTGGAAATGAGGAGAGCGTAAATCTTGCCAATCGTGCCGCCATGGTGCGCCTTTGCGAAATGCTGAAAGGCGTGAAGCCTGTTAGTGTTGATTTTGCTACCCTTGCAATGGAGACGACTTCTGCGGTCAGGCAGTTTCTGGTTATACGGCAAATTTTGCACCATATTGATGCCGATACGCCTATTCGTATGCTTATTGCTGAGTGTGAGCAGCCTGCTACCGTGCTGGTTGCGCTCTATTTTTCGCGATTATTTGGGATTCATGAAAAGGTGGATATCTCGCCGCTTTTTGAAACCCATATCGGTATTGAGCAGGGGCATGTTCTGCTGGAAGCCTTATGTGGGCAAAAGGAATATGTTGAATATGTTAAGAAAAGAGGCGTGTTTTCCATACAGCTTGGCTTTTCTGATGCGGGGCGGTTTCTTGGACAGATTCCTGCGACCCTTGGTATTGAACGCTTACAGGGCAGGCTCGCCAAGATTATGAAAGAGCGGGGGCTGGAGGATGTTGACGCTCTTATTTTCAATACGCATGGGGAGAGCATGGGAAGGGGGGCACACCCCGCCAGCATGAAGGCGAGAATGGAATATGTCATGACCCCTTGGGCGCGCCATCAATTTGAAGAGCGTAATATTACTCTGCATAGAGAAATGAGTTTTCAGGGCGGTGATGGCTATGTGTTTTTTGCAAACCGAGAGCTTGCCCTTGCCACGCTCACCCGTATCATGGAGATAGAGCTTGGCAGGAAGCCTTATGAGCATGATCCCTTTTATAAGCATGTGGATATATCGCTTGATTTTTATAATATCTTGCGGCGCTATCAGGCGGACTTGTTCCATGCGCCGGAATATTCGGGGGTTATCCATTGTTTTGGTACCTCATTGCTGCCCATTACCGGCTCACGGCAAATAAAGCGCGCCAATATCATACAGGCAAAGGGCGGAAGTCTGAGGCGAATGCGGGCTATTCCGCATAATGCGATATTGCAGCAATTGGGATATCCCGTAAATGTTGTCGCAGGCTTGGGGAGCACCTTGGAAAATGCTGAAGAGGCATTTTTGGAGCTATATCAAGCCTCTGAGCGGGCACAGCAATTAATTTCCCTTGCGGCGCATGCCGTTTCTATCGCCTCTATCCGAACCATTGCCGCCTATGGCAGGGTCTTTGATGGCGTGTTCTGGGCATTGCGTGCCGAAAGCGAGTCCAAGCTGGAGCAAAGCTCCATATTGCTGGCGGAGCATTTATCCTCCGATAGCCGCTTTGGCATATTCCAAGACCTTGTCGCCAATTTGCGGGTTGATGGGCTTAAATTTCAACGCATTCTCAAACATGTGGATACCAAAGAAAGCCATAAAGGGGCAGGCGAGAGCCGAAATGAGCTTTATCTGCTCCATAGCTTGCGCCTTGCTCTTATGCAGCATATTTTCCTTTTGGGGGCGGCATTGCCGACCTTTTCAAAGCGAAACCAGCTAAGCCGTGATGAGGTAATCGCCATGCTGCTTTCGCTCAATATCAGCGAAGCCGTGCATCAATTGCGGGAGGCATATCCTGTTAATCTCATTGAGAGGGAAGATTTTTCCATGAAGGAGCCTTGTCAATATTTGGAAAGCGATGCCTCTGAGTTTGCTCATATTAATGAGGAATATATTGACCGCATTGAGGAAAGCTATGAGCAGATTTTAAATATCTCTACGGCGATTGCTCATTATTTTAGGGCATTTGGATGACGGTGATAACGCTTATCGGATATTTTGCCGGAATTTGCACGACCTTCTGCCTCTTGCCACAGGTCATAAAATCATGGCGCAATAAGAAAGTGGATGATTTATCTTTGCTTTATATCTTTATGCTGACTTTAGGTGTTTTTGCATGGTCGGTTTATGGTCTTTTGACGGGTGATATGCCCTTATTGCTTTCCAATTCCATATTGGTTTTATTGACCGGCTCTTTGCTGTGGTTAAAGTTGAAAAGCCTTAGCGGAAAAAATTGACCGCACTAAATACGAAAGCACCAAGGCTCGTATTAATGATGATTTTATCGGGGATTATCAGGCTGCTATCGCCTATCTTTCTATAGGAGATTCGCGCTTTTATCTGCTCTTTGCCGCCAAAGAGAAAGCTTTTTTTCTTATAGCCAAATTGGGGGTAAAAGCGGGCGGCACATTCTTTTATGCTTTGTTTGTTTTCTGTTTCGGCAAAGTTTTTTGGTAGCGGCTCCATTTTCATTTCAAAGCGTCGCCGTCCGTCAAAAATTCGTAAGCTGTAATCACAACCCGTCTCATTGGCAAATTGCAGAAAGCCTGAAAGCAGATCCGTCGTATCCATGCCATATTCCTCTATGATGCGCTTTTGTATCTCGGCATTATCGGGATAGGGGGGGGTGGCGGTGAAAGAGGTAATCTTGCCCTCATCATATAAGAGCCTTACCCGCCTTCTATCCTGCTTCTCGCCCCATTGGGCGTCAAAGCGGGCGGGGCGTGCGCGCTTTCTTGAAAGCTCGCCAAGTGCGCGCCCTTTGGCGTAAAGCTCTTTTGTCAGTTTTTTTACAAAACCGTCAGGGCGCATATCGCCACTTATGCGGTAATTGTTTTCCTGTATATCCAGTTGAATATCCGCCAGAGCGAGGCGGAAGCCACCAAGCGATATTTGATATTCTGCGCGATATTCTGCCGCTTTAAGTTCCGTTATAGACAGTATAAGGAAAATAAAACAAAAAACCCCCTTCATCATTATAGCCAGTCTCCTATTTCTCTTTTTATGATATGTTCCAGAATTTTTATACCATATTGGTTGTCATTAAGGCAGGGGAGGGCGTGAAACTTTTTTCCGCCATAGTCTAAAAAGCTTTTCTTTAGCATGATGTTTATTTCTTCCAATGTTTCCAGGCAATCTGTTGTGAAGCCGGGCGTAATCACGGCTATTTTTTTTACCCCCTCTTTGGCAAGGGTTTCTACGGTGTTTTGTGTATAAGGCTCTAGCCATTTTGCCCTGCCAAAGCGGGATTGGAAGCAGAGGCGGAGGGTTTCTTCGCTCATATTCATGGCTTGGCGTAAAAGCCTTGCGGTCTTGGCACAATGGCAATGATAGGGGTCGCCCTTATGCAGATAATGCTCTGGTAGTCCATGAAAAGAGGCGAGTATTACTTCTGGTTTCCATGAAAGCTTGCCTAGCTCTTTTTTCAGATGTGCTGCCAATGCTTCAATATAGATTTTGTCATCATGCCATGAGGCGGCTGTTCTTATGGAGGGTTGCCAGCGCATTTTTTGCAATATGCGAAAGCTCTCATCATAGCTGCTTGCGGTTGTCGTTGCGCTATATTGGGGATAGAGGGCGATAAGGGATATTTGCTCGCAGCCCATTTTTTGCAATTTTTGCAGTTTCTCTTCTATGGAAGGTGCGCCATAGCGCATGGCATATTCTATTTCTATGGTTGGAAATTTGGCGTTTACTTTTTCTGCTTGCTGTTTGGTAATTTGTCTTAGCGGGCTTTCATTATGTTTTTTATCCCATATCGTTTTATAGCTATGGGAAAGCTTTTGGCTGCGAAGGGGCAATATCACGCATCGCAATAAGGGCTGCCAGAAAAGGGCGGGAAGCTCTATGACCCTTTTATCGCTTAGAAACTGCGCCAGATAGCGTCTGATATGGTTGGGGCTTGGGCTTTGGGGGGTGCCAAGCTGGATGAGCAATATGCCCTTTTTACCTGTTGCAATTTCGGGGTGAGAGGGGGGGAGCGGGCTGATGTCAGGCAAGGCTGGTTTCCTGTTTTTCATAGGATATTTGCAAGGCTTCCCATGTTTCGGAAAGGGCGCTTATTAATTGCTCCATCATCTCATCGCTATGCAGTGGGGTGGGGGTGATGCGGAGCCGCTCGGCTCCTCTGCTAACGGTTGGATAGTTAATGGGCTGGATGTAAATGCCGTGCTTGGTGAGCAATCTATCGCTTGCTTTTTTGCATAATATGGGGTCGCCCACCATGAGGGGTACAATGTGGCTGGCGCTATCCATGAAGGGTAGCCCCGCTTTGGTAAGCATTTTTTTAAGGCGGGAGACGCGCTCGTGAAGGCGGTCACGCTCCACAGAGGATTGCTTCAAATGGCGAATGCTTGCCTTTGCACCCGCCGCAATGGCGGGGGGGAGCGAGGTTGTGAAAATAAAACCGGGCGCATAGGAGCGTATCGCATCAATAATATTGGCACGCCCCGCAATATAGCCGCCCATTATCCCAAAGGCTTTTGCCAAAGTGCCTTCAATAATATCTACCCTGTCCATCACGCCATCTCTGGAAGCAATGCCGCCGCCGCTCTCCCCATACATGCCAACGGCATGCACCTCATCAAGATAGGTGAGGGCATTATATTTTTCGGCAAGCGCACAAATATCCGCTATGGGGGCAATGTCGCCATCCATGGAATAGACGGATTCAAAGGTGATTAGCTTGGGAACATTGGTGGGGGTGGCGGCGAGCAACTCCTCCAAATGGGCTATGTCATTATGGCGGAAAATATGCTTTCTGCTGCCCGAAAGGCGCATGCCCGCTATCATGGAGGCATGGTTTTCGGCATCGGAAAATATCACGCAATCATCCAGTAATTTTGCCAAAGTGCTTATCGTCGCCTCATTGGAAACATAGCCTGAGGTGAAGACAAGGCTTGCTTCTTTTTCATGTAAGTCGGCAAGCTCGGCTTCAAGCTCTATAATCGCTTTATGGGTTCCAGAAATATTTCTTGTGCCACCCGCCCCTGCACCAAGCGTGTTTATCGCATCCTTCATCGCTTCCAAAACATAAGGGTTCTGACCCATGCCAAGATAATCATTGGAACACCAGACGAGGATATTCTCCTCCATATTTTCCAGCTGTTTTGCCTCCGGAAAGCTCCCCGCAGAGCGTGCCAAAGGGGTGAAAATCCGATAGCGTCCCTCCTCATGCAGTGAGGATAAGGCGCGCTCAAAACTCTCATTATAATCTATCTTTGCCATTTGCTCTTCTGTCGGTTCTCTACAGCAGGGGCTAGTATGTAGTAGCTTGGCGGTGCTGTCTAGAAATTATAGCGGGTGAAGAGAAGAATATTTTCTTCCAAAGCGGCGGTGATATCGCACCAATAGGAATATTTTTTATCCAATAGCGCACGCTCATTGGTTTCAGCAAGGGGGGGAGAGATTTGGATGTGGAAGCTCAGCCTCACCCTGTCTGCCGCATCAAGGGCAATGAAGCGGGGGGGAAGGGTGCCGGAAAAAAGTTTTTGCACATCCGAGGAGGCGGTATCAAAAAACGCTACCATCTCGCTTAGGCAGTTATGATATTGCTCTGACAAAAGCTCATGGCGGGCACTTTTTGCCTCTTGCCTCATCTCATATAAGGATATTGCCTCAGAAAGCTTTTCCTTGCAGGCACATGCACATATTAGCGCCTCCTCAATAAGCGATAAAATCTCTATAATCTCGCTGTTTTCATGCACCACACCGCTTCGCTTCGCTCCACCAATGCGCCGTGCAATATAATCGTGCCCGTCCTTTTCCATGAGGGGCAAGCGTAGTATAGTCAGGTTAGGGGAAGGTTAAGAATCACCCTATAGAAAAAAGGAAGAGATAACATGACGCTCAATCTTATATTATTGGTTTTCGGCTTTATCCTGCTTGGCGTGGGTAGTGAGACATTGGTCAATGGGGCGGCGGGAGTTTCCAAAAGGCTTAATATTTCCCCTATCATTGTCGGGGTTTTTATATTGGCGATTGGCACTTCTCTTCCTGAGCTGGTTGTCTCCATTCGTGCCACTTTGCATGGGGCGGAAGGGCTGGTTTTGGGGAATGTGGTCGGGAGCAATATCACCAATGTTTTGCTGGTTTTTGGGGTTGCTGTTGGTGCCGGTTTTTATACAAAAAAAATCCAGGTGAATAGGCGCGAAAAAATTGCCCTTATCGGTGCGTCCCTGTTTTTATTGGGGTTTGGGGTGCTTGGAAATATTTCTCTTATGGAGGGGGGCATCATGCTTTTGGTGCTTTTTGGCTATTTCTTCTTTTTGCTCAGAGATAAGGAGGCTATTCCTTCTTTTGAAAACTCGCGCAATTATCCTTTATGGCTGCTTGTCATTTTTCTCATTTTTGGGCTTGTCATGGTATTGGGCGGGGCGGAGCTTGTGGTTACCCATGCCCGTACCATCGCTTTGCACCTTGGCATATCCGATATTGTTATCGGGCTTACCATTGTCGCATTGGGAACGTCTTTGCCTGAGCTTGTCATTTCTTTTGTTGCCGCACGCAAGGGGGCGATGAGCTTGGCTATCGGTAATGTGCTGGGGAGTAATATTATCAATATATTGGGGATATTGGGAGTGTCTGCCCTTATCAGTCCTATCCCTGTGCAGCAGCATGTTCTTATTGATGTTGCCTTGCAATTATTGATAAGTCTAACCCTTGTGTTTCTGCTCAGCGTGAACTGGCAATGGCGGCGGGTGCATGGGGTTATTATGGTTGCCTGCTATATCGCTTATATTATCTTTTCTTATAGGGGGGTCTGACATGATACGCGTATTTATATGGAATATCTTTTTATTGCTTCTGCCCTTTCTGTGCTATGCGCTTCATCGGCGGCTTTATCGGAGGCAATTATTGGATGTCTCGGCAAGCCTCCTCGCTTTGGCGGTGGGCGTGCTGCTTATGATTGGAAGTCTGTTTATATTCGGGGCAAGCTAGATGAATGATATATGGTTGCGTGACCCATTGGTGCAAAAGCTATTGGCGACGCTTAATAAGGGGCAAAAAACAAGGGCGCGTATTGTTGGCGGGGCTGTGCGGGATGCTTTGCTGGGGGAGCATGTCGGCGATATTGATATTGCCACAACTTATTCTCCCCAAGAGGTGAGCACGCTTTTGCAGGAAGCTAATTTTACCATATTGCCCATTGGCATTGAGCATGGAACGATACGGGCTATTTATCATAAGCGCGTTTTTGAAATTACAAGCCTGCGCCAAGATATTGCCGCTGATGGGCGGCATGCAAAAATTGCTCTTACTGACCAATGGGAGGTGGATGCGCTGCGCCGTGATTTTACGATTAATGCCTTATATATGGATGCGGACGGGACTTTGCATGACCCTTTGGGGCAGGCAAAGGCGGATTTGGAAAAGCTCAGGGTTCGTTTTATCGGTAATGCTGAGCAACGTATTCAGGAAGATTATTTGCGCATATTGCGGTTTTTTCGCTTTAGCTTCCGCTTTGGTAAAACCCCCGATAGCGAAGGCATGGAGGCGTGCGCCCGCCATTTGGAGCATTTGCAGGGGCTTTCGGCGGAGCGGATTTGTGAGGAAATTATAAAAATCCTTGCTTTGGAAAATGCACCATTGGCATTTGATAGGATGGCGGAGATTGGATTGCTAAAAATTATTCTGCCGGAGCTGGGCACAACAAAACACCTTGTCCGACTTTTGCAAATCTATCCCAATGCCGAGCCTATAGTGCGCCTTGCTTGCTTGATGGAGGAGGAGCATGTGGAGGCGGTTTCCAAAAGGCTCAATCTCTCCAAAGCATCACGCCAAAGGCTCAAAACCGCTTTGCATTTTTCAAAGGGGCTTCAGCCTTCTATCCATAAAAAGCAATTGCATATTCTGGTCTATGAAGCGGGCAGAATGGGGGCAATTGATGCCTTGTGTCTTGCCCATGCTCGGGTGGATGGGGAGCAGTGGGGCGCTCTTTTGAGCGAAGCGGAAAGTTGGGATATTCCTCAAATGCCGATTAGTGGAAAAAGGTTGGAAGAGGAAAATATCAAAGCGGGTCCGAAAATGGGAGAAATTCAAAAGGCGTTTGAGCAATGGTGGAAGGAGGAGGACTTTCCCCTTGCTGAGGAGCAGATAGAAAAGGGGTTGCAATATGCTATTCGCTCCGCCTCATGAGGGGTCATTCCCAGCTTGCTAGAGGGGGGAGCGAGGAAAATATCGCCTCTATATTGCCGCCTGTTTTTAAGCCGAATAGGGTGCCTCTATCGTGGAGAAGGTTGAACTCTATATAGCGTCCTCTTTGTTTTAGCTGCATGTTTCGTTCTGCCTCGCCATAGGGCGTGTCTTTTCTGCGGGCGACAATTTGTGGATACACCTCTAAAAAAGCTTTGCCGACATCCTTGCTGAAAGCAAAACAGGCTTCAAAATCATCATCCATATTATCGTAAAAAATTCCGCCAATGCCCCTTGGCTCATTGCGGTGGGGGAGGTAAAAATAGCGGTCGCACCATTTTTTCAAATGCTCATAATCAATAAAGTCATATTTGGCACATGCCCGCTCCATCGCCTTATGAAAGGCTTTGGCATCCTCATGCTCGGGGTTTCTTGCTTTGCTCAAATGGGGTGTTAAATCGGCACCGCCCCCAAACCATGCTTTGCCCGTTATGATGAGCCTTGTGTTCATATGTACAATGGGGATATGGGGGTTGCGGGGGTGGATAATCACCGATATTCCGCTTGCCCAGAAGTTTCTATCCTGCTCGGTGCCTGGAATGTGGGCGGCAAAATCTTCCGAAAGCTCGCCATATACGGTGGAAATATTTACGCCTGCTTTTTCAAAAACTTCGCCGTTCAAAAGGGATATTTCGCCGCCGCCGCCATTTTTTTCTCTTTGCCATTTTTTGCGGGAAAAGTGGATATCCTCCGCCTCAAAGGCAGAAATTGCCTCGCATATTTCATCTCGCAAGGCTTGAAACCAAAGGCTTGCCTTTTCTTTTCCCGCCTGCCAATCACTATATTTTGAATTTTCTTTATCGCCCATAGCCTCGTTATAAGCTCTAATCTGGTAGAAAAATAGAAATTTTTGATGTTTCTATGCGAAAATTTTGCTATCAAATAAAAAGCACAGACTGGAATCAGTTAGAGAAACCGATAAGAAAAATATATGAGTAGTAAAATATCCAAAAAGGAAACAACCAGGCGAGACTTTTTATATCTGGCAACGGGAAGCGTTGCTGCAATCGGTGTCGGCTCGGTGCTTTGGCCGTTGGTAGACCAGATGAATCCTGACGCTTCGGTTTTGGCACTTGCCTCTACGGAAGTTTCCATTGGGGATATTGAGCCGGGGCAAAGTATTACCGTTACATGGAGGGGGAAGCCTGTGTTCATAAGGCATCGTACCGCTAAAGAAATTCAGGAAGCGGAAAATGTAACCATTGCAGACCTGCCCGACCCTGAAAGTGATGAGGCGAGGGTGCAAAAGCCCGAATGGCTCATTATGGTTGGTATTTGTACTCATCTTGGTTGTGTGCCTTTGGGGGAGGCGGGTGAATATGACGGATGGTTCTGCCCTTGCCATGGCTCGCATTATGATACTTCTGGGCGTATCCGAAAGGGTCCCGCTCCCAAAAATCTCAGTGTTCCCGAATATGTGTTTCTCAACGAAACCCGTGTCAAAATAGGTTAATCATGAAACATATAAGCTCCTATAAACCCAAAAGCCGCTTCTCAAAATGGATGGATGTGAGGCTGCCCATTATGAGAATGGCGCATGATAGTTTTATTGAATATCCGACACCGAAAAATCTCAATTATTGGTGGACCTTTGGCGGTATTCTGACCTTTTGCCTTATCACGCAGATCCTTACCGGCATTGTGCTGGCGATGCATTATATCCCCGATACGCGCCTTGCCTTTGATAGCGTTGAGCATATTATGCGTGATGTAAATTATGGGTGGCTTATGCGATATATCCACTCCAATGGTGCGTCTATGTTTTTTCTTGCCACCTATATTCATATTTTCCGTGGGCTGTATTATGGCTCCTATAAGGAGCCGCGCGAGGTCTTATGGATATTGGGGGTCATTATTTATATCCTGATGATGGCGACCGGATTTATGGGATATGTGCTGCCTTGGGGGCAGATGAGCTTTTGGGGGGCGACGGTGATTACCAATCTTTTCAGTGCCATTCCTTTTATCGGCGAGGCGGTCACGCAATGGATGTGGGGCGGATATGCGGTTGGTGGGGCGACGCTGACGCGCTTTTTCAGCCTCCATTATCTGCTGCCCTTTATTATTTTCGGCGTGGTGGTGCTGCATATTTGGGCGTTGCATGTGCCCGGAAATAATAATCCTGCCGGTGTGAATATTAAAAGCAATAAGGATACTATTCCCTTTCACCCCTATTATACGCTGAAGGATGGCTTTGCTCTTTGTCTCTTTCTTATTCTTTTTGCCGCTTTTGTATTTTTTATGCCCAATGTGCTTGGGCATTCGGATAATTATATTCCTGCCAATCCTCTATCTACCCCTGCTCATATTGTTCCTGAGTGGTATCTGCTCCCCTTTTACGCAATTCTGCGCGCTATACCTGATAAGCTTGGCGGGGTGATTGCGATGTTTGGAGCTTTATTCGTTATGTTTTTGCTGCCTTGGTTGGATAGTTGTAAGACGCGCTCGGCGCGCTTTCGTCCGCTTTATAAGCAGTTTTTCTGGATCTTTGTTGCCGTCTGCCTGTTTCTTGGATATTTGGGGGCAAAGCCTGCTGAGGGCATTTATATTCTGCTTGCGCGCATTTGCACGGTTTATTATTTCGCTCATTTCTTCGTCATTCTGCCTCTGCTCAGCAAATATGAAACACCGCTCACTTTGCCAAAAAGTATCTCCGATTCTGTGTTGAAAAATGAAAGGGAGAAAGCCAAGCCATGAGGAATATATGTCTTGTTCTTGTTTTGACGCTTTCTGTTTCTGCCGCCAATGCTGCTGGTGATAAGGCGGCTATGGCGAAAAATATTCCGCATTGGTCTTTTTCGGGTATTTTTGGGACATTTGACCGCAATGCGTTGCGGCGGGGTTATCAGGTTTATAAGGAAGTATGTGCTGCTTGTCATGCGATGAAACAAATTTCCTTTCGCAATTTGGGTGATGAGGGCGGTCCGCATTTTACGCCCGCACAAGTGAAAGCCATTGCCGCCGAGTTTGAGGTTGAGGATGGTCCCGATGAAGCCGGCGACATGTTCACACGCACCGCCTTGCCGCGTGATAAATTTCCAAGCCCCTTTCCCAATGAAAAGGCGGCACGTGCCTCCAATGGCGGTGCGTATCCGCCCGACCTCTCCCTCATCACAAAGGCAAGGGCAGGGGGGGCAGATTATATTTATTCGCTATTGGTCGGCTATGTTGAGGCGCCCGCAACTATGGAGATGGATGAGGGCATGAGCTATAACCGCTATTATTCCGGCAACGCTATCGCCATGACACCGCCGCTCTCGGACGGGCTGGTGGAATATGGCGATGGAACAAAGGCGAGCGTCAAGCAGATGGCTTCTGATGTCGTCACCTTTTTTGCCTGGGCGGCAGAGCCTGAAATGGAAGCCCGAAAACGGCTGGGCTTTATGGTCATTATTTATCTGACCCTGCTTGCGGGGCTGTTTTATCTTTCCATGAAAAGAATGTGGCGCAATAAGCCTGATTAAGCTGCAGGTTGTAGTGCCTTGTAATTCTTAGGATTTGAACCATCAATGCGAATGGGTTCGCTATCTGCACGGTCTATACAATATCTGCTTATTGTCTCTATAGACTCGTCAAGATTTAGCTTTTCTGCAACAAGCTTACGAATAACTACTTCTGCAGCACTCTCAATAGAGCATTCTCCACTTTCCCATCTTCCAATGGTAAGTCTTTCACGGTGTACTAATTCTCCTAACTCAGTCTGTGTCATGCCCATTTCTGTACGCAAAAACCGTAATTCTTTTCCAGATATGCTTTTGTTTTGCAGAATAATGACTTCGGATATGGCTTTATGTAATCCCAATATATTAGGAATTGTAATAACTTTTTGACCCGCATCGTCAGTGACAACATCAAGACCATGAAGGAATACATTATCTAGCCCGCATTCTGTATATTGATATTTTTTAAAATCTTTTTTCATTTTTTTACCCTATTTTTTATCCTTCCACATTATGGTGATAATTTTAATAAAAGGAGAACGTCTTTTAGGAATCACAACTGCGACAAGAGTTCTATTATTAGAATTTGGTGTTTTTCCTTCTATTGTATATTTAAAACAGTTTCTCCTTGTTGTCTTTTTTGCTTCCTTATGAATAAAGCCATTTTGAAGTAAGTATAAAATATCACGTGTAACAATTCCTCTTTCTTCTAAACGGTCTCTTGCGTGATTTGTATAACATAAATCTAACCGCTCATTTTTTGCTACCTTCCTAATTTCTTCGGTTGCTTTTCTAGGATTCCACGGCTGCTTATCACTTTGCTTTTTCATTTCTTATGCCTGAACCGAAATTATTACTGCCCTCAATGTATCATAATGATACATTAAATGTAAATAGGGAGTATAACTTTTTTAAACCCTTTATTATCAATACGTTAGCTGGTTAGGTGGCAAATCTGAAGTGGAGGATGTCGCCGTTTTGGATGGTGTATTCTTTGCCTTCTAGTCTTAGTTTGCCGGCTTCTTTGGCGGGGGTTTCGCCTTTGTGGGTGGTGTAGTCTTGGTAGCTTATGGTTTCGGCGCGGATGAAGCCTTTTTCAAAATCGGTGTGGATTACGCCGGCGGCTTTGGGGGCGGGGGTGTTGCGGCGTATTGTCCAGGCGCGTGCTTCTTTGGGACCGGCGGTGAAGAAGGTGATGAGGTCTAATAGCTCATAGCCTGCATGTATCATTCTGTCTAAGCCTGATTGTTTCATGCCAAGTTCGGCTAAATATTCATTGCACTCTGCTGTCTCTAATTGTGATAGTTCTTCTTCAATGCGGGCGGAGATGATAATGCTTTTGCAGTTTTGCTTTTGGGCATATTCGGAGATTGCCTCGCAATGGGCGTTGCCTTTTATATCGCCCTCAGTTACATTGCAGACATAGAGGAGCGGCTTTGCGGTAAGTAGTCCCAGTTTTTGGAAGCTGTCTTTTTTATTATCGGCTATCTCTGCTGTGCGGGCGGGTTTTCCCTCTTGCAATACTTTCAGTGCTGCTTCTACCAGCTCCAAATCTTCCATTGCTTGCTTGTCTTTTTGTGCGGCTTTTTTGTGTAAATTTTCTACCCTTTTTTCCAGACTTTCCAAATCCGCCAGCATAAGCTCGGTTTCAACAATGCCCGCATCGGAAAGCGGGTCTATTCTGTTTTCCACATGGCTTACTTCGCCATCCTCAAAGCATCGCAAAACATGGGCGAGGGCATCAACCTCGCGAATATGGGCAAGAAACTGATTGCCCAAGCCCTCGCCTTTGCTGGCACCTTTTACAAGACCAGCGATATCTACAAAGCTTAGCCTTGTCGGGATGGTCTCCTTGCTTTGGGCAATTTTGGCAATCTCCCATAAGCGAGGGTCGGGAACATCTACCTCGCCTATATTCGGCTCAATCGTGCAAAAGGGGTAATTGGCGGCTTGGGCGCTTGCCGTGCGGGTGAGCGCATTGAAAAGCGTGCTTTTGCCTATATTGGGAAGACCGATAATGCCACAGCGAAATCCCATTATGGTTTGCTTTCTTGAACGGGGCAGAGATGGGCGATGCGGGTTTGATAGGCGGCATTTTTGCCCTCTACCAGCATTTCCACCTCCCCTGCCAATGCGTCTAAAAAGGGTACAAGCCAGTCTTTATCTTTTTTGCTGAAATCGCTTAGCACATATCCATGTACATCCTTGCTTTGTCCGGGGTGTCCAATGCCAAGTCTTGCTCGGTGGAAATTGTCGCCTATATGGTTTATGGCGGAGCGCACCCCATTATGTCCTGCATGTCCGCCGCCTTGTTTCATTCGTAATTTGCCTGCTGCTAAATCCAGCTCGTCATGGAAGATAATTACATTTTCTGGGGGAATTTTATAGAAAGAAACGGCTTCAATGATGCTTCTTCCTGACTCGTTCATGAAGGTTTGGGGTTTTAATAGCAGGCATTTTTTGCCCGCTATCGTTGCTTGGGCGGCTAATCCGCCAAAGTTTTTTTTAAAGGAGGCGCCATATTTTTTGGCAATGGCGTCTATCGCCATAAAGCCTATATTATGGCGGTTATTAGCATGATCGCTTTCAGGATTTCCAAGACCAGTAATGAGGAGCAAGGGTGACCTCCTTTGCGAAAACAGAAAAAACTTAGCTATCTTCGCCCTTATCACCTTTATCACCTTTGCCGTCTTTATCTTCAGGCTTGGCGTCGCCCTCTGCTTCGGTGCTTGCTTCTGTGCCTTCGGCTCCTTCTTCGCCTTCAACTTCTTCTTCATCCTCGGCGGCTTCCTCGCTGATGACGGCGGCGGGGGCTACAATCGTAACAATGGTAAAGTCTCTATCGGCAATGGTGGGCGTTGTGCCTTCTGGCAGGGTAATGCCCGATATGTGGATGCTATCGCCAACCTCAAGACCGGTAAGGTCAATTTCAATCCGGTCGGGTATCGCTCCTGCCGGGCAGGAAAGCTCTATGGTGTGGCGGACAATATTCATGACACAGCCGCCTTTTAGACCGGGTGATTCTTCCTCATTTATGAACTGGACGGGAACTTCAACATTAATCCGTGCTCCTTTGCCTAAGCGGAGAAAGTCAATATGCAAAATCTTATCCGTAATGGGGTGAAGCTGAACATCACGGGCGATTACCCGCTCGCCTTCAGTGCCTTCCAGCTCTAAATGAACGAGCGTGCTTAAAAACTTGCCTGTATTGTAAAGCTTAATGGTTGGCTTTTCTTCTATGGTGATGGATAGGGGGTCTTTGCCGTCACCATAAATAATAGCAGGCACAAAACCCTGCCCTCTAAGCGTGCGCATCGCACCTTGCCGCATGGGAGAGCGCGCATTTGCCGTAAGATTAAATATGTCTGCCATAGGAACCCTCCATAGCTAAAATATTTGCGAGGTTATAGAGCAGATAAGCGAAAACGGCAAGGCTTGTTTTTAATCAAACAGGCTGGATACTGAACGCTCATCGCTAATGCGCGATATCGCATCGCCCAAAAGGGGCGCTATGCTCAAAATCTCCAGCTTCTTGCTCTTTGCCACATCGCTTTTCGCCAATATGGAATTGGTCATGACCATGCCAGTTAAATCGGATGCCTCTACGCGCTTATGGGCGCCATTGGATAGCACGCCATGGCTGACATAGGCATATACCTCGCTTGCGCCCTTTTCCAAAAGCGCACTTGCCGCATTGCATAGGGTGCCCGCACTATCAACAATATCGTCAATCATGATGCAGGGGCGTTTTGATACATCGCCAATAATATTCATGACCTCGCTCTCGCCTGCCTTTTCACGGCGCTTATCAATAATGGCAAGGCTCGCCTCTATGCGGTTTGCCAAGCTACGGGCTCGCACAACGCCGCCAATATCGGGGGAGACAATAATCGGCTTTTTGCCCGCAAACTTCTTCTCTATATGGTCAACAAATACGGGGGCGGCAAATAAATTATCGGTGGGAATGTCAAAAAATCCCTGAATCTGTCCCGCGTGCAAATCTATCGTTAATACTCTGTCGGCACCTGCTTGCTGGATTAAATTGGCAACGAGCTTTGCCGAAATGGGCGTGCGGGGTCCTACTTTTCTGTCTTGGCGGGCATAGCCGAAATAGGGCAAAACCGCCGTGATGCGGCGGGCTGAGGCACGCTTTAGCGCATCAATTAAAATAAGCAATTCCATGAAATAATCATTGGCGGGGTAGGAGGTAGACTGGAGAACAAACATATCTTCGCCGCGAACATTTTCTAAGACTTCTACAAAAATCTCGCCATCGGCAAAACGCTTCACCACCGACTTGGTCAAGCTAAGGGTGAGCGTTTTGGCAATCTCCTCCGCAAGCGGTAAATTACTGTTTCCTGCAATAAGTTTCATATTCACGCCTTCCTCTCGCTTTGCTCTCTTCTAGCAAACCATGCTTGTTTATGTCAAACTATGTCAAGCTATGTCAAACAAAGCGCAGATATTTGTCGCCCATAATCTGAAAAACCTCTGCTGCTTTCACGCCGCCATGAAAAAAACCATTCTTCATCCGTGCTACATGCCGGCACAATATAGGGGGTGGTTGCGCCTGCCCGCTCAAGGCGGGAGGCGATATAGGGGGCGAGGGCAAAGAAATAATGCCCCTTTCTGCTTTTTGTAAAAAAGAAATGAGCGTCTTTATCTTTGTTGAGAAATTGCTCCCTTATCTCCTCGCTTGTTTCATAGGCTTTTTGGCTTATGCTCGGACCAATGGCAATGGCGATGTTTTCTCTTTTTGCTCCGAGCTTTTCCATCATATCCAAGCCCTCTTCGCCAATGCCCGCAAGGCTTCCGCGCCATCCTGAGTGAAGGGCGGCAATGGTTTGGCTGGCGGCATCATGCATGAAAAGGGGGGCGCAATCTGCGGTTAGGACCCCAAGGGCAAGCCCTGTAAGCTGGGTTATCATGCCGTCTGCTTTTTTGGGTTTGTTGCCGATATCCTCCATATTTTTAATGTGCCAGATATCTTTGCTGTGGTGCTGGTGGCAGGTGAGGAGCTTTTGCGCTCCTAAATGGGTTTGCACAAGGCTTCGGTTTTTTTCTACATCGGATTTTTTATCTTTTGAGCCAAGTCCGCAATTAAGGCTTTCATATAGCCCTTTGCTTACGCCTCCTTTGCGGGTGAAAAAGCCATGTTTTGCTTTGATATTGGGCGCAAGCAAAGGGTGGAGGGTAGGGTTTGCCATTTAGAAAAATCCTTGTGGGGTTGGGGCATGGGGCGGCAAGAGGGCAAATGCTTTGAACATCGTGCCCATTTCTGCTTCTCCAATGAGCCTTTTGGTGCCGCTTTGGAGGAGGGTGGCTTGTGCCTTATCGGCATGGGTGCAAAGGGTTGCGGTGCGCTCTTTTATGCCAAGTGCGGTCAAAAAATATCCCTGCTCTATGGGACCATAGACCTTTGCGCCGTTTTGCTTGGCGATATGAGAGAGGGTTTCAAAATCTATATGGGCGGTTAAATCTGCCTCGCCCATTTTTATTTGTGCTTTTTCGTTCAAAGGAAAATATTGGTGTGATTGTACGGCTTGCAGGCTGTCGCCATAGTCGGTTTTTTTGCTGCCATAATCTATAAAAAGTCCGCCGCCGCCATTTTGGGTAATATATTGGGAAAGTTTTTCTATGTGGGCTTTTGCTTGTGGGCAGGTTTCAAAAATATCGCCCTCTTTTGGTTTTTTATGAAAATGGGGTGGCAGGGGTGAGGTGCATTTCTTGCCTTGTACAAAGCAAAAGGCTTGCTCTTTTTTGCCAATGCGGCGCTCCTGCCAGTTATTTTTTGTATAGATATATTGCTGAATGGGAAGCGCGTCTAGGAACTCATTGGCGATGATAAAAAGGGGTTTGTTTTGTGCGGCTTTGAGAAGTTCTTCTATGTCATTGTGCCAATGGGGGGAGAAACCTGCTAATTGCTCTTTTTGTAGGTTGCGCATTATTGGGCTTTGCTCCAGCAAGTGTAGCTCGGCTTGGGCTAGGAAGTCGGGCATAATTTTGGCGGCACGGAGGGCATCTGCGAGCAGGGTGCCTCTGCCGCCGCCTGCTTCCGCCAAGATGAGCTTGCCGCCCTTTTGCTCTTGCCAGCTTGCCATTATCCAAAGCCCGATAAGCTCACCGAATATCTGGCTTATTTCGGGGGCGGTTATGAAATCGCCTTTTTTCCCTAATACATCGCTTTTGCCATAATAGGCTGCATTGCTTGCCGCCATAAAATGTGTGAGCGAAATGCTTCCCTCGCGCTCTATCTCTTTTTCCAAGCTATCCATTGCGCCTCTTTGCCCCATAGCATAAAACCAAAATACCAAGCACCAGCATGGGAAGGCATAAAACCATGCCCATGGTCGCCTCTCCAAAGAGAAAACCAAGATGGCTGTCGGGTTCGCGAACAAGCTCAATTGCAAAGCGTGCCAGGCTATAAAGGCATAGGAATAAACCTGATATCAGACCTCTTATGGCAAGTCCGCCTCGTGCGATTATCAGCCATAATATGAGGAATAATAGTAAGCCTTCGGCGCCTGCTTCGTAAAGTTGGCTTGGGTGGCGGGGGTGTTCGTCTGCCATAGGAAAAATAATTGCCCAGGGGGCATCGCTTATCCGACCCCATAATTCTCCATTGATGAAATTGGCAATGCGCCCGAAAAACAAGCCTATTGGGGCGGCGGCGGCGACAAAATCCATGATGGGGAGAAAGGGCACGGATAAACGCCTCGCACAGAAAAAGACACCAAGGGAAGCTCCAAAAAGCCCGCCGTGAAAACTCATGCCGCCCTGCCATATCATGAAAGCCTCTAGCGGGTGCGAGAGGTAAAAGGAGAAATGATAAAACAGAACATAGCCGAGCCTGCCGCCTATAATAATGCCTATCGTCACATAGAGCAGAAGCTTATCGCGCCACTCAGGGCTGGGCGCAAAGCCTTGCCTCTTCGCCAAAACGCCAATATAGAGAAAGCCTAAAACCAAACCCAGAATATAGGAAAGCGCATACCAGCGTATTTCAAAAACGCCTAAAGAAAAAAATACCGGATCGCTCATTACCCGCGTTGCAAAATCCTGCCAGCTCATAACTCTAAGCTTGCCGATAAATCCTTATGAGCGCAATATAGAGTTTCCATTATTCATAAAGGAGAACATCATGTCCGATAGCCCAAAGCGTATGTTAGATGATTTAGCAAAGCTCGCAGGCAGTGTTGCAAGTGCAGGGGAGGGATTGCGTGAGGAAGCCGAAACCGCCCTTGAGCACCAGCTTGCCCGAATCATAGAGCGTATGCATCTCGTCCGAAGAGAGGAGCTGGAAGCCCTTATGGAGCGCTTGGAGGCATTGGAAAAAAAAGATAAAAAATAAGCCCCCTCATATATTTGTGGATAAGAAAATATCCATTGTATTTTTTATTCCCGCTTGGGGGCGACTCAGCCCAATATGGGTGCATATCTAATTGAAAGCAGGGGAAGCTAAGATATGTATCAACATCCATCCATCCATGACCATCCTATTGACCTCGTTGAACATATCGCCGCAAGGCGAGAATGGATTTGTGAGCGGGGCAATGAGGATGAAGCCAATATTTATGTTCCCGGTGCCATTGCCGATTTTCATCTTTCCGCAAGTTGGCGGACGGATCTGGGGGGGCTTCATCTCGGCTGCATATTGGGAACAAAAATACCCAAAGAACAAAAAACCGCTATCCATGAGCTGCTCTCTCTTATTAATGAGCAGCTTTGGTTGGGAAGCTTTGCTCTTTGCTCGGAGCAGGGGGATATTTTGTTCAAAAATACCTTGCTTGTGGGAGGACCTTCTTTGACTGAGCCGCAATGTGAGGGGCTGCTTGCTCATGCGGTTGATTGCTGTGAGCGGTATTATCCTGCTTTTCAGTTTGTGATTTGGGGCGGGCTTTCGCCAAAAGACGCATTGGCAAACTCTATATTGGAAATACATGGTGATGCCTAAACGCTTTATATCTCCTTCTCTTTTGCTTGTGGGGGGCGGTATGATGGGGGCGAGCCTTGTGGAGGGGTGGCTGAAAGCTGGGCTTGCAGGTGATAATATATATATTTGTGAACCTGACCCTTCGCCTGCTTTGCGGGAAAGTATCGGCAAAAATTGTCATCTCAATCCGTCAAAGGAGGTGCTTTCCAAAAGCTCTTTTGATTTTGTCTTTTTTGCTATTAAGCCTCAGCATGCGGAGATTATTTCCCAATATAAGGCGTTGGCGTCCAATGCTGTTTTTGTTTCTATTCTTGCGGGCATATCTTTGGATAGGCTGGAGGGGTACACCCCTGCCCAATGGGTGCGGGTCATGCCCAATATTCCTGCCAGTGTCGGGCAGGCTATGTCTGTGGCGGCGGTAAAGCAGGAGTTGAACGCCGCTCAAAAGGAAATATTGCAGTTTTTATTGGAGGCGGTTGGCATGCTATCTTGGGCGGAGGAGGCGGATATGGATGCAGCAACCGCCATTAGCGGCTCTGGTCCTGCTTATGTATTTTATCTCGCTGAGTGTCTTGCCCAAGCGGGTGAGGGGCTGGGGCTTTCTTCTGAGCAGGCAAGTCAATATGCTCGCCAGACGATTATCGGGGCGGGTGAAATGCTGCGCCTTTCTTCTACAACGCCCGCCCAGCTTCGTGAAAATGTTACCTCGCCACAGGGTACAACGGAGGCTGCTTTGCGGGTTTTTATGGAGGGGGAGGGGTTGAAAAAGCTTATGGAAAAAGCTACCAAAGCCGCCGCCAAACGCTCGCAGGAATTGCGCGGGAAATAGGTTTATACGGGAATGGTAATTTTGGTGCGCAAGCCGCCAAGTGGGCTTTGCGAGAGGTGTAAATCGCCGCCATGATTGCGGGCAATATCCTGACTTATGCTTAGCCCAAGACCGGTGCCACCTGCATCCTGATTGCGGGCAATATCGGCACGACCAAAGGGGCTTAATATCGCCTCATAATCCTCTTTGGATACGCCCGGTCCGTCATCATCTACAATGATGGATAAAAGCTTCTCCTTTATCTCGGCATGGACATTTATTTTTTTGCCATATTTGCAGGCATTATGGATGAGATTGGTAATCGCTCTTTTCATCGCTTCCCCTTTGACCAAAACCGTTAAATTGCCTACCGATTCTACATGGACATGAATACCGAAATGCTGCTTTGCCCCTTTGGCAACATCTTTCAATATCTCCTCCATATTACAGCTTTGCGAGCGTTCAATCTGCGCACCACGGGAAAAGGAGAGATAATCCTCCAGCATGGTTTCCATCTGTACTACATCCTTTTGCAGAGAGGTGACATATTGCTCGGTCTCCTTGTTTTTTTTCATCATTTCCAATTGCAGCTTGAAGCGGGTGAGGGGCGTTCGTAAATCATGGCTGACGCTGGCAAGCATGATGGTGCGCTGTTGTATATGGCGCTCTATGCGGGTGCGCATTTGCAGAAAAGCCAAGCCAGCACGGCGTATTTCTGTAGCCCCGCCCGGTGTAAAATTGCCGCCCTTGCGCCCCATGCCAAATGCTTGGGCGGCACGTGCCAGCTTTTCAATGGGGCGGATTTGATTGCGTAGAAATAATATGGAAACGGTCAATAAAAGCAGGGAGGAGAATATCATCCAGACCAGAAAAATATGCGAATTGGTCGCATAGGCACGGCTTCGCAAAACGCTGATATGCATAATCTTGCCATCCAGCAATATATCCACACGAACAAAGCGTTTATGTCCCGTAGTATCTATGCGAAAGGGGCGGGTAATGGTGCTGGATAATTCCTTTTTTAAGGTCCTGTCCAAAAGAGAAATAATCGGCTCCGTGGCAGAAGGCAATAAGCTCGTCCCCTTGCTGAAGGAGATATGCATGCCCAGCATCTCCTCTATCTCATTGCCAAGCTGTGAAGAGAAAATGTCGGGATAGCGCTCATATAAGGCAATTAACATGCCTGTTTCGCGCACAACCGTTTCGGATAAGCGCTCGGTCACTCTTGTCCAATGGCGTTCCATAAAAACAAAACCAATGGCGATTTGAAGCAGCACTATCGGAGCGACTACAATCATAAGCGAGCGTCCATATAGCTTTTTTGGCATATAGCGCTTCAGGAAAAAAAATGGATTGGGGAAATGCATGGGGGGGATACTCGTTTCTTACTTCTCTTTTATATGTAATATATAGCCTTTTTGGCGAATGGTTTGAAGTAAAACAGGCTCTTTGGGATTATTTTCAATCTTGCGACGAAGGCGGGTTATGTGAACATCTATGCTGCGGCGTGAAGTGTTATCCTCTTCAATGAGCCTCGCCCGGCTTACCACCTCGCCGCCATGAAGGGCTAATATATGCAATATCGCCCTTTCCCTTGTCGTTAATTGTACCGTTTTGTCATTTTTGCTAAGCAGGCTGTCTTTGGTTGAATAGGTGCAGTCGCCAAAATAAACATTATCGGCAATTGGACGACCTGTTTCTATCTGCGCTCGGCGCAATATTGCCTGAATGCGCATGAGGAGCTCTTTTGGCTCAAAGGGCTTGGGGAGATAATCATCGGCGCCCATGTCAAAGCCCTCTATGCGCTCTTGGGTGCTGCGCTTTGCGGTGAGGAGGATGATTGGCACATTATTGGATATCTCTCTCAAGCTCTTGGTTAAATCCAAGCCGCTCTCGCCCGGCATCATCACATCCAAAACCAGTAAATCAAAACGCAAGGTCTTCATGAGATTGCGCGCAGCCTCTGCATTGGCGGCTCCGCTTACGCGAAAACCTTCCGCATGCAAATATTCCTTCAGTAAATCACGGATGCGCATATCATCATCAATGATTAAAATATGCGGCGTATCCTCATCTATCGGCTTGGTAATGGGTAATCCTCCTTGCATAGGGCTTGCATGAAATCTTGCCAATGGGTGAAAAGAAGGGGACCGGTCTGTGAAAGGGCTTCTCGTAATTGCTGCTGTTGCAAGGATAAAAGCTTGTTTGCCAGCACCTCCCCTTTTGTGGTCAGAAAGAGAAGCCTTTTGCGGCGGTCTTTTTCTCCCATTTGCTGCTCAATATAGCCGCTCTCAATTAATTCGCGCAAAACACGTGCCAAGCTTTGCTTCGTAATCTGTAATATGCCCAGTAAATTGGCAACGCTTATCCCTTTATGGCGCAAAACAAAATGCAATATGCGGTGGTGCGCCCTGCCAAAACCATATTCGCTTAGCAGGCTGTCCGATAGGGTCACAAAATCACGATAGGCAAAAAAAAGCATCTCTATCGCCCTTGTCAAATCCTCCTCATTGGGAGCCGTCTTCACATTGGAAGGGGAATGGGTTTCCTGTTTTGTCTGCATTATCGCCTCCGCTTCTTCTCATGCTATCATGGTCAGGCATTTATGTCAGCTTTATTGACTTATTTTATAGAAAATGCTACCCCAAAAAACCTTTTTACTGCAGGAGATAGGGAAAAATGACATCCAGTTTTGACCAACGTGATGGATATATTTGGATGGATGGGGAAACCATTCCTTGGCGTGATGCTAAGCTTCATGTGCTTTCCCATGCGTTGCATTATGCCAGTGCCGTCTTTGAGGGCGCACGCTCCTATAATGGGCATATCTTTAAGCTAAGCGAGCATATTGAACGCCTGTTTTTTTCGGCGGAAACATTGCAGATGAAAGTCCCCTATAGTCCGCAGCAATTGGAGGCGGCGTGTAAGGAGATTATCAAGACGCAAAAGCTGGATGATGGGTATCTTCGCCCCATCATATGGCGGGGTAGTGAGATGCTGGGGGTATCGGCGCAGAAAAATAAAATCCATGTTGCCATTGCCGCTTGGGAGTGGCCTTCTTATTTTGACCCTGAGCAAAAAATGAAAGGCATTCGCCTCAGCATGGCGCAATATCGTCGCCCATCGCCCGAAACGGCACCATGCCATGGAAAGGCTGCCGGTCTTTATATGATATGCACCATTGAAAAACATCGCGCAGAGGCGGAAGGCTATGCCGACGCTCTTATGCTTGATTATCGGGGCTATATTGCTGAAACAACGGGGGCGAATATTTTCTTTATTGATGAGGAGGGGGTTATCCATACGCCTATTCCGGACTGCTTTTTGGATGGGATTACCAGGCGGGCGGTCATAGAGCTTGCAAGGGCGGCGGGGATTGTGGTTACTGAGCGGGTTATTATGCCTGATGAAATGGGCAAGTTTGAGCAATGCTTTATCACCGGAACGGCTGCTGAGGTGACGCCTGTTTCTGAGATTGGGGAGCATCGCTTTCAGATTGGTGATATCACCAAAAAGCTTATGGAAGAATATAGTGCGCTTGTGCGGAGCTTCTAGTCGGGGCTGAGCCAGCTTTTGCCGTTTTTTGTTTCTTGTTGCTTCCAAAAGGGGGCGTGGGTTTTGATGTAATCTATCATCATCTCCACTGCGCCAATTGCTGGTTTGCGGTGGCGGGCGGTGGCTGATACCAGAACAATTGGCTCGCCTTTTTCTATGCGCCCGAAACGGTGTATAATGAGATAATCCTGCAAGCCAAATTTATCTTTTGCCGCCTCGCCTATGCGCTCCAATTCCTGCTCGCACATTTTGGGGTAATGCTCTATCTCCAAAGCAAGGACTTGCTCGCCTTTATCTTCCCCTCTTACAAAGCCTTCAAAGCTTGCCAGCGCACCTATTGTGCCATGTGATTTGCGAAAAGCGTTTAATTCCTTTTGGGCGGAAAAAGGCTCTGATTGCAGTTTTATCATGGAGGCTATCCTCCCATAATGGGGGGGAAAAAGGCTATCTCGTCCAAATCATGGACGGGGCTTTGTTTATCGGCATGGCAGCAATTTATTGCCGCGGCAAGTCCAGGCTCGGAAAAGGCTTGCTCATATATGCCGCCTTTGCTTTGTAAATAGTTTTGTAAATCCTCTATGGAAGAAACTTCATTGGGAAGCTCCATCTTTTCCTCCGCCTTGCCTAAGACACTGCGAAGCTTGGCAAAATAAATAAGGTGAATCACTTTTTCTGCCCCTTGCTCTTTTCCTGCTCCCGCCAAGCAACGCGCCAATAATCATAGCCTGTGATTAGGGTTAATATGGCGGCTCCCCATAATAATATGCTTCCGAAAAATACGGTGTGGCGGAATATGATGTCGCCTGAAGGTCCCAATACCAGAAATCCTATGGCGATAAGTTGAAATGCCGTTTTTATTTTTGCCAATTTACTCACCGGTAAGCTTATCCGCAATTGTGCCAAATATTCCCTCATGCCCGATACCAGTAATTCTCGGCAAAGAATGATTACAATCGCAGGCAGGTGAACGCTTGGCAAGGTGCCGTCTGCCACAACAAGCAATAATATGGTCGCAATGATGAGCTTATCCGCTATCGGGTCCAGCATCGCTCCGAAGGAAGATTGCACATTATATTTGCGGGCAAGAAAACCATCAAAAAAATCCGTAATGCTGGCAAGGCAATATATCGCCAATGCCATCCAGCGGGCGCCGGGAATGGGCGCAAAAAATAAAACAAAAATCACAGGAAGTAACGCTATGCGCGAAAGGGTAAGCAGGTTCGGTATTTGACGCATGGCTATTCTTTACTCTCTTTCGTGAAAATATCTATAAATTGTTTCTGCCATAGTTTTATGTATCCCTTCAACCCTTTCTATATCCTTTATGCTCGCTTGCGATACTGCTTTGGCAGAGCCGAAATGGTGAAGCAGTGCCTTTTTGCGCTTATTGCCTATGCCTTCTATTTCATCCAGCGGATTGGATTGCATGGCTTTTTTGCGCTTTGCCCGATGGGTGCTTATCGCAAAACGGTGCGCCTCATCGCGAAGGCGTTGGAGAAAATAAAGCAGGGTGTCTCTTTCTTCCAATTGAAAGCTTTTTCCTTTTGGTAGGTAAAATCTTTCTTTGCCTGCATTTCTGTTTTCCCCTTTTGCTATGGCGAGGAGTGATATGTTTTTTATGCCTAACGTGTTTAGGGTTTTTTCGGCTATGCCTACTTGTCCCTTGCCGCCATCCAATAGGATGATGTCGGGTAATATGGTGTTTTCTTTTTTTGCTCTTTGTAGTCGTCTTGTTAATACTTCTTCCATCATGGCGGTGTCATTGCCGCAATGTTCGGGGTTTTTTATTGTGAATTTGCGATAGGCGCGCTTTTCAAAACCTTGCTCGCCGGCAACAATCATCGCTCCTATTGCATTGGTAGACTGCAAATGGCTGTTATCATAAACCTCTATGCGCTTTATGGGTTTTTTCAGCCCCAGTTTTTTTTGGAGCAATGCCAGTAATGTCTTTTGTTGGGTTTGCTGGTTTTGCTTGCGGATAAGTTGGTGATGGGCGTTTTTTTGTGCAAGCAGGATAAGGCTTTTCTTATCCCCCATTCTGGGTGTGATTATGGAAACTTTGTGTTTTGCTATTTGGTTGAGGGCGTGCTCCAGCCATTTTTGTTCTGGTAAGGAATGGCTCAATATAATATGGCGGGGTAGGCTATGGGTTTGGTAAAACTGGCTTATGCTGGCGGTTAATATTTCCTCCGCTCCCGCATGGGGGGCGTGGCGGGGGAAATAGGCGTGACTGCCGAGGTTTTGACCATGGCGATAGAAAAAAATCTGTATACAGCTTTTGCCCTCCCTTTGTGCCAGTGCCATAATATCGGCATTTTGGAGGCTCTTTATGTGGATGGTTTGGCTGGCTTGAACTTGGGTGAGGGCGGTTATTCTATCGCGAAGGCGGGCGGCTTGTTCAAAGCGTTCGGCTTGGCTGGCTTCTTGCATTTCTTTTCCTAATTTTTGCTGCAATTCTCTTTTTTTGCCGCTTAAAAAGCGGGCGGCTTGCTCCACTAATTTGCCATATTCCTTGAGCGATATTTCGCCGGTGCAGGGGGCGGAGCAGCGTTTTATCTGATAGAGGAGGCAGGGGCGTTGGCGGTTTGCATAGACGCTATCCGAGCAGGAGCGCAGTAAGAAGGCGCGCTCCAATGCGCTCATGGTTTCATTGACGGCGCGCCCTGAGGAGAAGGGTCCGAAATAATTTCCTTTTCGTTTTTGGGCGCCTCTGTGTTTTAAGATTTGGGGGGCTTCATGGTCGTGGGCGATGAGGATATAGGGGAAGGATTTATCGTCGCGGAGTAAAATATTATAGGGCGGGCGAAGTTTTTTAATGAGGCTTGCTTCCAGTAATAGCGCCTCATTCTCATCATCGGTGGTGATGAACTCCATGTCATGGGTGGCGTATATCATGCGGGCTATGCGTTTGGGGTGCCCTTCCAATCGGGTGTAGTTTTTTATGCGGTTCTTTAGGTTTTTGGCTTTGCCGATATAGATAACATCGCCATTTTTATCCAGCATGCGATAGACGCCCGAAGCCGTGCCTATATTCCTGCTCTTTTCAGCAATACACTCGGCGCCGCTTATGGGGGGTTTTGTGGTCATTTTCCTTTAAGAACGCCTCCTCTTAATCTCAACGCCGCAGGCTGTGGCGGAAGTGAGGGCTTTGGGCTTTTCTATGCGGATTTTGACGGCAAGGACTCTTTCATCTTCTAGGCAAAGGCTTGCCATTTCATCTGCTAGGGTTTCAAGGAAATCAATATGTCTTTGGCTTACCAACGCCTCCAGCTTTTTGCTTATTTGCTCGTAACAGACGACCTCGCTTAGTTTTTGTGGGCGGGGGGGCTGTAGGACTTCTAGGTGTAGATTGACCCATATGGGTTGGCTTGTTTTGCGCTCTTTGGCGTGGATGCCGATATAGGCGTTTAGCTCTAAGTCGCGGATGAAAATAGTTGTATGGTTCATTTATTCTTTGCCTTTCATGATGTCGGGCGTTTGCCATGCTAAATGTTGCCCGCCGTCAAGGGCAATCATCTGACCGGTAAGGGAGGGGCTTTGCCATAGAAAACCTATGGCGTGGGCTATTTCCTGCGGGGTGGTGCCGCATTGCAAAGGGAGGCTTTGGCAGGTTTTTTGAAAATCTGCCTCGCTTTGGCGGGTGCTGGGGAGGGCGGGTCCAGGTCCTATCGCATTGACGCGAATATGGGGGGCGAGGGCTTGTGCCAGCATTATCGTCATGCTCCATAGGGCGGATTTGCTCAGGCTATAGGAGAGGAAGTGGGGGGTTGGCTTCCAGACGCGCTGGTCTAGCATGTTTATGATTAGCCCTTTTTCGCCTTTGGGGAGGGTTTTGGCGAAGCTTTGGCTTAGCAGAAGGGGGGCGGTGAGGTGGAGGTGCATGTTTTCTTGTAGGGTGGTTTCGTCCGCCGTTTTCCAGTTGTCATATTGGAAGATGGAGGCGTTATTGATTAAGAGGGAGGGGGGGGCTTTGTGGGCGGTTATGGATTGGGTGAGTTTTTGGATGCCGGTGATGTCGGATAAATCTGCGGATATGGTTTCTGCGGATATTCCTTTTTTGGTCAGCTCGTCGGAAAGGGTGCGGATGTCTTTGCTGCTTTTGTGGTAGTGCAGGATTAAATCCCAGCCTTTTTCGCCAAGATATAGGGCGGTGGCACGACCGATACGCCGTGCGGCTCCTGTGATAATTGCCGTTTTTCTCGCCTTTGCCATCGTGCTTTCATAGCAGAAACAGGGCGTTATCAAAAGGGTTATCCCTATCATTTACAGAAATTGCTGGAAGGTTAGGGGGGGATAGTTTATGGTTTTTGGCGGAGCGGTGTGTTGCCGTTCTGGTGCTAATAACACCGAATGTTGGCGGCTGTCCGAGCCGCAATCGGACTCCTTGCCCGTAGTGGGTTGGGGGTCTGCCGAATAAAATAGCGGCTTGCCGTAAATAAGGTAGGCATGACCAACATCATGTTATTAGCTCCCAACCACCAAGGGAGCAGGGGCATGAAGAAGCAGGAAACTCCAAAAAATCGGTCAATTTTTACCAAGGATAACTTGCCCATTTTGCGGGGTATGGATAGCGAGAGCATAGACCTTATTTATCTTGATCCGCCTTTTAATTCTAACCGCCATTATCAAGCCCCGATAGGTTCAAAAGCGGCGGGGGCGGAGTTTAAGGATGCGTGGACTTTTGAGGATACCAAAGCGGCATGGTGGGGGCAGATTGCCGATGAACAGCCCGAACTTTACAAGGTCATAGATGGTGCGGGTGCAGTGGGCGGTAAGGGCGATAAAGCCTATTTGATTTATATGGCGGTGCGCTTGCTTGAGATGAAGCGCATATTGAAGCCGACCGGTTCAATTTATCTGCATTGCGACCCGACTATGAGCCATAGCTTGAAAATGATGATGGATGCGATTTTCGGGCGTAAGAATTTTAGAAATGAGATTATTTGGTGCTATAGAAAATGGGCAATATCCTCAAGCTCATTTGCCCATAATCACGATATCATACTATTCTACTCAAAGTCTAAAGAGCTTACTTTCAATGTGCAGTATTTAGAATTATCTCCAAAGACGATAAAGAGGCATGGCGCTCAAAAGCAGGTAAACAAATTTGTTGAAGGTAAGCGTGTCAATTTAGATGCAGATAAAGCAACTAAGTCAAAAGGCACGCCTATGTATGATTGGTGGGAGGTTTCAATTCTTAACCCAAACGCCAAAGAGCGGACAGGCTACCCTACGCAGAAACCGCTTGCTTTGTTAGAGCGGATTATCAAGGTTTCCAGCAATGAGGGGGATATGGTGCTAGACCCTTTTTGTGGTTGTGCTACGGCTTGTTTGGCGGCGGAGGGTTTGAGGCGGGAATGGATTGGTATTGATATTTCACCGCTTGCTGCTAGTTTGATTCAAGAGCGCATGAAAGATGAGTTGGGCATGTTTGGCGATGTGATTCATCGCATGGATATTCCTATTCGCTCCGACCATAAGAAGCCACCGTCAAAAAATATCAATCATATTTTATTCGGCGAGCAGGAGGGGAAATGTAAGGGGTGTAGTTATTCTTTTCCATTTCAAAACTTCACTCGTGATCATATTATTCCGACGGCTAAAGGTGGTCCTAATACGGACGAGAATTTGCAGTTGCTCTGTGGGCGGTGCAATTCCATTAAGGGCGACCGGACAATGGAATATCTTAAGGCTCGGTTGAAGTCGTTGCAGGGTTAGGGGGTTATTTTTTGGGAAGTTCGTCCAGTTCAATCAGGTTTTGCAGTGATGCTTTTAATATTCTTATATTCCCCTGTTTTTCTGCAAGGATTAAAGCTATTTGAGAATCTTGTTTTGCATTTTGCAAAGCCTGCTTTTTCCCATTAATATTGTATAATGCTCTCCATGCAAGTGAACGATTATGATAGGTACTTACATTATTCCTTAACTCTATGGCTTTGTTGTAGTTTTTTATTGCTTTATTAAAGCTTTCTATTGCTTTTTTATCTTCACCCTTTTCTTTGTGATATTGCCCTTTGTGATACCATACAAGTCCACGGTTATAATAGCCTCTCTCGTGATGGGAGTTTAGCTGTATAGCTTTGTCAAAGTCCTTTATTGCTTTATCAAACTGCTTCTTTTTTGCCCATGTAGCTCCACGATTACCATAGGCTTCTAAAAGGGTAGGGTTTAGAGTTATGGTTTTGTTGAAATCCTTTATTGCCTTATCAAGCTGTTCTTGCCTTACCCATGCAAGCCCACGATTATGATAGGCTTGTGCAAAGTCAGGTTTTAGCTTTATAGCTTTGTTGAAGTCCTTTATAGCTTTGTCAAATTTCCCTTTTTCTGTCTGTGCATTTCCACGATTATTATAGGCTTTTGCATAATCAGGTTTTAGCTCTATAGCTTTGTTGAAGTCCTTTATTGCTTCGTCAAATTTGCCTTTTTCTGCCCATGCACTTCCACGATTATCATAGGCATCTACAAAATTAGGGTTTAGCTCTATGATTTTGTTGTAATCCTCTATTGCTTTATCAAACTGCCCTTGGTTTCCCCATGCAACACCACGATTATTATAGGCACCTATATGGTCAGGTTTTAGCTTTATAGCCTTGTCATAATCTTCTATTGCTTTGTCAAATTCACCTTTACCTAACCATGTATTTCCACGATTATAGTGGGCATTTACATGGTCAGGGTTTAGCTCTATGGCTTTGTCATAATCCTTTATTGCTTTTTCCGGCTCATCTTTTTCTTGCCATGTATTTCCACGATTACTATAGGCTTCTGCGAGGTCAGGCTTTAGCTCAATGGCTTTATCATAATCCTTTATTGCTTTATTAAAGCTTTCCATTGCTTTTTTATCTTCACCCTTTTTTTTATGATATTGACCTTGTTTTGCCCATGCAGTTCCACGATTATTATAGGCTTCAGAATCGCCAGTGTTTAGTTCAATAGCTTTTGTGGAGTCTTTTATTGCTTTTTTATATTCACCTTTTTTGTAGTAGGCAGTTCCACGATTGTAATAAGTATTTTTACTATCAGGATTTAGTTGCATAACTTTGCTGTAATACTTTATTGCTTGCTCATATTGCTTATTATAAAGAGCGGCATTTCCTTTATAAAAATGTTCCTGTATAGGGTTCAATTTTTTTGCAATTAAGTTGGTCTGGATAAAACCTGCTGTTCCTGGAGCGATGGATTTGCTGGTAATGCCGTGGATATTTTTTAATTCCCCTATAATTTTTTCTTTGCTTTTTCCATCAATAATAATTGGATGAAAAAGCGTTTCATCAATCAATTGATTGGCAATTAAAAAACAGCTTTTCTGTTGGGTTATGCGTTGTTCTGCTTCATCATAGGCAAGAGGGATATGATATTGTATTTTTTCTTGCTTATTGAAAAGCTCTTCAATAGTTGTCTTATTCTCTTTTATTTTTCCAAATTTCTTTTTATCTAAAATATTTACAATAAGAATTTTTGCATTTATTTTTTCTCCAGTGTTTTCATCCTTTATAATTTCATGACAGGCAAACCATAGGGCGATAAGGGCAGATTGACTGAAATCCAACAGACAGGTTTTACTCCCAAAATGTTGCAATTTTGCTAAAAGCTCTAAGTCGCTGATTTCTCTGCCATGGGCAATGCCAAGCCCATGTTCTCTTGCTGCTTTAATAATATGTTTATGATGTTGTAAATCATTATTGGACAAGTTTAAATTATTATTGGACAACCCTAAATCGTTATCAGGAGAATAATGTTTTTTATCCTCAGAAATGTCTATAAATAAGCGTTGGGAGGTAGAATGTGGTTTCCAAATCTCTTTAGCATGACCACGAAAGAAATAGCCCTCTTTGCCTTTGGTAAAATTTTCTATTATCTCAAGATATTGGGCAATACTATTTACTGCTCCATCCCCTGTTTCTGTTGTATCTTTTTTCTTTTTAGGCATTGGTTTCCCTTTTCTGGTGGTGGGGGGAGTTTAGCGAAAAGTTATGGTGTGATTCAAGGGGGGTGGGGCGATTGATGGGCTGGGGGGGGCTGTGATAATTGACGTTTTTCTTGCCTTTGTCATTGTGGTTTCATAGCAGAAATAGGGGGTTATCAAAAGGGTTTTACCCTTTATTTACAGAAATTACTGGAAGGTTAATGGGGGGTGGTGGTATTTTATGCTTACTGAAAAGTGAATAAGGAGAAAAAACATGATTTTTACTATGCAAACAATGACCGATACCATATTGCAGACGATGCTGGTGCCCGGATTTATCCTGGTGGCGGCGGTGGTGCTTTCTATGCCCATCATCATGTTGGGTTTCTCCCTTAGCACCAAAAGCGCAAGCCATAATAAGGCGGGAATAAAAGTATTCCGAAACTCTATGCTCGGCTTGCTGTTTGTTGTCGGGGTGGCGCTGCTCTGATATTGTAGGGAAGCTATGTCCGATAAATTTGCCAGTGGAAATATATTCTCAAAGCTTGGGAGCAATCTCACGGAGGAGGAAGTTACCAGCCTGCTCGCCGAGGGGGGCGTGCGGGTGGAGCGGATTGTTTCCACCGGACAGGCTACGCCCGAAGGCAAGTGGTATGACCAAGAGCAGGATGAGTGGGTTATCCTGCTGAGGGGCGGGGCGGGGCTTAGAATTGAAAATGAAAAGGAAGAGCGGGTGCTGAAGGCGGGCGATTGGGTCTATCTGCCCGCGCATTGCCGCCATAGGGTGGAGTGGACGGCGCGCAATGCGCCTACGATTTGGCTGGCGGTGCATGTTGGGGGGGGATAGGGTTCTTTTTTTTTGAAAAATAGTTTATGATTTTTGGCGGAGCGGTGTGTTGCCGTTCTGGTGCTAGCAACACCGACATAAGCGGTTGTCCGACCGTATCGGACTCCTTGCCTGTAGTGGGTTGGGGGTCTGCTGAATATAATAGCGGTTTTCCGTAAATAAGGCAGGCATGTCTTATGTCATGTTGTTAGCTCCCAACCACCAAGGGAGCGAGGGGCATGAAGAAGCAGGAAACGCTAAAAAACAGAACAATTTTTTGTCATGATAATTTGCCCATTTTGCGGGGTATTGATAGCGAGAGCATAGACCTTATTTATCTTGACCCGCCTTTTAATAAGGGAAAGCAGTTTCATGCCCCGATAGGGACGACTGCGGAGGGGGCAAGGTTTGAGGATATATGGACACCCGATAGCATTAAAGATGAGTGGCATAATGAGATAAATGACCGCTTTCCTGATTTATATAGCTATCTGGATGCGGTGGGAAAAATTGGCTCTCGTTCGGCAAAGTATTATCTGATTTATATGGCGGTGCGTCTTATGGAGATGAGGCGCATATTGAAGCCGACCGGTAGCCTCTATCTGCATTGCGACCCGACTGCCAGCCATTATCTGAAATTATTGATGGATACGATTTTTGGACATAGCAATCTTAGGAATGAAATTGTCTGGTGCTATACAGGACCAGGAAGCCCAAAAATGCGACAATTTAATAGAAAACATGATGTCATTTTTTGGTATGTTAAGGGGAAGGAATGGACATTTAATCGCTCAGCTATCCGTGTTCCTCATAAGGGAGGGAAGCCCCATTCTGGAGGGTTTAAGATAAAGGAGGGGGGCGTAAGTATTGATAACCCTAAATATGCACAGCAAGGAAAAATCCTAGAGGATTGGTGGGATGGAATAGCAATTGCTCCTAGAATTAAGAAAGAATATCAAGGCTATCCGACACAAAAACCGCTTAAATTGGTTGAAAGAATTGTTAAAGCTTCCAGTAATAAAGGCGATATGGTGCTAGACCCTTTTTGCGGTTGTGCGACCGCTTGTATTGCTGCCGAAAAGTTGGAGAGAGATTGGGTCGGGATTGATATTTCCGCAAAGGCTTATGAATTGGTGAAAGACCGTCTGCAAAGGGAAGTGCCTATTGATTTGTTCAGGGGAGAGCCGACTTTTCGGCAGGATATTCCTTCGCGTATGGATGATTCCGCCAAGAAAAAACCGACAAGGGAGGATAAGCAGATATTGTTCGGTATACAGAATGCACAATGCAAGGGCTGTAGAACGCGCTTTGATATGCGCCATCTTGAGGTGGATCATATTATTCCGCGCGCTCATGGGGGCGGGCATGAAAGGGAAAACCTGCAATTGCTCTGCGGGAGTTGCAATCGCCTCAAGGGTAAGCGTCCTATGGAATACCTAAAGGCTCGGTTGAAGTCTTTGCAGGTTTAGGGGCGTTTTTTGAGAATAATTTTACAAAAACAGCCGATTTGCTTATTTTTGAGAAATAATAAATGTTCATAGTTTAATTATGTTATAAAGGATAGTTTTTATTTTTTTTACAAAAAAATATAAATTATATAATATAAAAAATTCATATTTATCACATAGTTATAAAATACTTTTTTCAAAGTAAGGTAAAAAATAAGGTATATACCTTTTTTCTTACCTCTTAGACTTGACACATTGTGCCTTTATTGCTATTAAGAGGCATAGGCAATTTTTGCTTAGAAATCAGACAAAAACGAGACTTGTAATGACAGGAGGAGGAGTAATGGAAAAGTTAGAAGGTAATATTCAGCAGTCTAGTGTGCGCACGAGGGGAGTTTCTTTCCCGTATGTTGACTTAAATGCCTGTATAGAATTAGCTAGGGCAGTTCACAATAGAACAGGTAATCTCGCATGTCCAGTTGACCAGATAGCTGCAGAGATGGACCATACGGATAATGGGACTTTTCGAGGAAAGCTCTATGCAACACGCCTTTTTGGCTTGATTGAGAATGCTGGGAAAAAGGCGTATAAGCTTACTGATTTGGGGAAAAAAGCTGTAGATGAAGATCAGGAGAGAGACACGAAAATAGATGCGTTTTTGCATGTGAGGATTTATGAAGAAATATATACTAGCTATCGTGGCTCAAAGCTTCCAAATGCTAGGGCTATTGAAAAGTTTTTTGAAGATAAAGGGGTGTCTCCTAAACAATGCAAGCGTGCAAGGAGGGTTTTTGATAAGTCTTCTGAGCAAGCAGGGTTTAAGGAATCAGGGTCGGACAGGTTAGTTGAACCAAAGCGAGATAATATAAGGGTAAAATCAGAGGACGCTGAAACACAAGAGGAAGTTTCAGGTGCTACTGATAATTCACCAAAAGCCGATGATAACCTTCCGCATTTGATGGTGGGGCTTATAGAGCAACTTCCTAATAAGGGGGAGAAATGGTCTCTAAAAGACCGTGAGATTTGGTTGCAAGCGGCAAATCTTGTTTTCTCATTATTGTATGAGCCAAAAGAATCTGGGGGCATACAAATTACTCTTAATAAGGAACATCAACCTAGAGAAGAGGAGAATATAAACAAGCAATCCAAAAAAGAGGAAACAGATGATGACATCCCTTTTTAAATTTTTGAACGGAGGGTCGGCGTTAAGGAAAGGGCGGTTCACCCCGCTTTTATATTCTAAATGCTCTACCTCAAGACCAGGGTGTCCATAGCCCAAGGTCGGGTGCGGGGAAGGGTGGTGTTCTTCCCCGCTACCTTTATAGCAATGAAGCGTTAAGCGCAAGGTTTTTATAAGACATATTTTAAATGTTAGCATTATGAGAAGTAGGAGTAGAAATGCCTAGTTTAGATAGAACAAAATGCCCGATTTGGGGAACGGAGTTGAAGGAAGGAACTCAACATATTAGTTCTCGTGGAGTCTATAGATTCAATTCTCCTCGTGCGGGTGGGAAAATGGAAATTAGCCTAGAGGCTATGGAAGATTATCTTGGTGATGATCCTCTAGGGAATCCGTTATCTGTTGCACAAAAAGCAATGCTTTCAAGGTGGATATATGAGGATAATTGCGAAGGTGTTGTGCCTCTCATTACAAGCAATAAAGTAGAGAATAAAAAATCTTATGCACTGGTAGATATAGAGAAGAGCAAGCCTAGTTTGCCGACAGTTCCAGAAAGGATAAATTTATATCTTGAATGGTTGGTCAGTAAAACTAGAGGTGATATATCTGAGGGATATCAAAATGCCTTTAATCCAGAATCAATGGCAGCAAGTTGGACAACAAATGAGAGGGATCATGAAGAATTAATAAAAATTCTCTATGGTACAGGATATGCAGAATCACGTTTTAACAACGTAGTTCCTCCTGATTCTGATTCTCAAATCCGACCAAGTCTTGCAGCATATAAACACTATCAGGAGGAGATGGTTAGTGAGTCCAATGAGGTGTTTATTGCTATGTGGCTTGATAAGAAGATGGATGGTTTTTTTAACCATATTGAACAGGCGTTAGAGAAAAAAGGGTTTAAGGCGGTTAGAATTGACCGTAAAAACCATAATAACAGGATTGATGATGAGATTATTGCCTCCATTCGCCAATGCCGTTTTATCATTGCTGATTTCACTTCTAATCATGCAAAAGACAATATTCTAATTGCCAGAGGCGGGGTGTATTATGAAGCAGGTTTTGCGCATGGGCTAGGTAAGGAAGTTATTTTTACTGCCAGAGAGGATTGTATTAAGGATGTGCATTTTGATACAAGGCAACAGAATCATATTCTTTGGGAGCAGAATAAAGAAAAAGAGTTTGTGGTTTATGGGCAAGGAAAGAAAATTTCTCTTGGAGATGCCATTATTCATCGCATAGGTGCTCTTGATTTATAATTCCAATTGCTTCTCTTTTAACGTTTTAATCTTGTCGCGGAGGTGGGCGGCGGTTTCGAAGTCTAGGTTGGTGGCGGCTTGGTGCATGGCTTTTTGGGTTTGGGTGATGGTTGTTGCTAGGGTTTCGGGGGTTTCTATGGGGGGGAGGTTGGAGGGGGAAGGGGTATTGTCAGTGGACGGAGTATCGTTGCTATTGTCGTGGGTTATGATGGAGGCGATGTTCTTTTTTATGGTTTTGGGGGTTATGCCGTGTTTTTTGTTCCATGCAAGTTGTTTTTCGCGGCGGCGGTTGGTTTCTGCCATAGCTCGTTCCATAGAGCCTGTTTTTTTATCGGCATATAGGATTACTCTGCTTTCAATGTTGCGGGCGGCGCGTCCCATGGTTTGGATGAGGGAGGTCTCGGAGCGCAAAAAACCCTCTTTGTCGGCATCCAATATGGCTACCAGTCCACATTCGGGGATGTCCAAGCCCTCGCGCAACAGATTTATCCCTATCAATATGTCAAACGCCCCCAAGCGTAAATCCCGTATAATCTCCATGCGCTCTATCGTATCTATGTCCGAGTGCATATAGCGTACCTTCATGCCGTTATCATGCATATATTCGGTCAAATCCTCCGCCATGCGCTTGGTTAAGGTCGTTATCAATACCCGAAGCCCGCGCGCCGCAAGTGCGCGACATTCGGATTGAACATCATCTATCTGACTGCTCGCCGCTCTTATCTCACAGGGCGGGTCAATTAAGGCGGTCGGGCGTATTAATTGCTCCACAAAGACGCCGCCCGTTTGCTCCATCTCCCATTTGCCGGGAGTTGCCGATAGATAAATGGTTTGGGGGCGGCATTTATCCCATTCCTCAAAGCGCATGGGGCGGTTGTCAACACAGCTGGGCAGGCGAAACCCATATTGTGCCAGCGTGCTTTTGCGCTTGAAGTCGCCCCGAAACATACCGCCTAATTGCGGTATGGTGACGTGGCTCTCATCAACAAAAAGGAGGGCGTTATCGGGCAAATATTCAAATAAGGTAGGGGGCGGGCGACCGGCTTCGCGTCTGGTTAAATAGCGCGAATAATTTTCTATGCCCGGACAGCTATCGGTTGCCAGCATCATCTCTAAGTCAAAATTGGTGCGCTCCTCTAAGCGCTGGGCTTCCAGTAAATAGCCCGCTTCGTGAAACTCGGCTAGGCGGGTTGTAAGCTCCTGCTTTATTCCCTCTTGTGCTTCTACTATTATTTCATGGGGGGAGGCGTAATAGCTATTGGGGTAAATCCGTATACTGTTTAATTCTTCCAGAAGTTTGCCGGTTAGGGGGTCAAAGGCATAAATGCCTTCAATCTCGTCGCCAAAGAGGGAAATGCGCCATGCTATGTCCTCATAATGGGCGGGATATACTTCTATTCTGTCGCCTCTGACGCGGACATTGCCGCGCAGGAACTCGTGATCATTGCGCTTATATTGCAGGGCGATAAAGCCTCGTAATAATTCGTCACGCTCAATGCGCTCGCCCTTTGCCAGACTTATTGTCATCGCCGAATAGCTCTCCACCGAGCCTATGCCGTAAATGCATGAAACTGATGCAACGACAATCACATCATCGCGCTCCAATAGCGCCCTTATCGCACTATGGCGCAGGCGGTCTATCGTCTCGTTCCTGTCGCTCTCCTTCTCTATATAGGTGTTGGTGCGGGGAACATAAGCCTCGGGCTGGTAATAGTCATAATAGGAAACAAAATATTCAACCGCATTCTCAGGGAAAAAACTGCGGAACTCACCATAAAGCTGGGCTGCCAACGTTTTATTGGGCGCCAAAACCAATGCGGGGCGGTTGCTCGTGCTGATAATATTCGCCATGGTGAAGGTCTTGCCTGAGCCTGTAACGCCCAATAGCATTTGGTCACGCTCGCCGCTCCCTATGCCTGCCAATAGTTCTTTTATCGCTTGGGGCTGGTCGCCAGAGGGAGAGAAAGAAGACTGAAAGCGAAACTTGTTGCCGCCCTCCGTTTTCTTTGGGCGGGCGGGCTTATGCGGCACGAAGTTCGCATAATCCAAACCCGGCTCGGTGATGGGAGGAAGCTCCTTTTGCGGTATCGGGTCTTTAGACAAAAAGCCTCTCGCTTATGGGCATATCTTTATATAAATGCTCAACCTGCTTGCCATAGCCGTTATATATCCTCGTTAGCACACGCTCATCCGTGCCGAGTAAGCGCTCGGTTCTCTGCGACCAGCGGGGGTGGGGAACTTGCGGGTTCACATTCGCCCAGAAACCATATTCCCGTGAATTGACCGCCTCCCAAAAAGTTTCCGGTCGCTCTTGGGTGAACTGAAAGCGCACAATGGACTTGATAGACTTAAAGCCATATTTCCATGGAACCGCCAAACGCAATGGCGCTCCATATTGCTTTAATAAGGGCTTGCCGTAAACACCCGTCGCAATAAAACTAAGCTCATGAACCGCCTCCTCAAGCGTCAACGCCTCCACATAGGGCCATGGATACCATCGCTGGCGCTGACCAGAGGCAATTTTCGGCATCATAAAGGTTTCCATACGGAGATAACGCGCTTTGCTCGTGGGAGCGGCAAGGGCTACCAAAGAGGATAGGGGGAAGCCGCTCCATGGAACTGCCATCGCCCATGCCTCAACGCATCTATGGCGGTATAGGCGTTCTTCAAGTGGCATTTTTTTGAGGAGGTCGTCAAAGGAAATGGTGAAGGGTTTTTCTACCTCGCCATCTATTCTGATATCCCAGGGGCGTAGCGGCAATTTCTGTGCATTGCGGGAAATGCGCTTATGGGAGCCAAATTCATAAAAATTATTATAGGTGCTGGTTATCTCTATCGGCGTTATATCGCGCTCAAGCACATATGCCTCATTGCGCTTTACCGGATAGTGATGGGCGGAGGGGTCGGCTTCGCCTTTCTTCGCCATTGCTTGTGAGAGCGCTATATTGGGAAGGGCGCCGGCTATCCCTGCCAGTCCCGCTTTTTGCAAAAACTCCCGCCTGTTGAAAAAAACATGCTCAGGGGTTGCTTCCGCTTCTGCTATTTCCCATTCGCGCTTCATGGTCAATAGTATATCCTATTTCAGCTTCTCGCAAAACTCCCCAATACGGGTGCAGGCGGTTTTTAGCGTTTCCTCGTCAGTGGCATAGGAAATGCGGAAAAAGGGCGAAAGTCCGAAAGCACTGCCATGAACAATGGCAATGCCTGCCTCCTGCAATAGAGCCTTGGCAAAGTCTTCATCCGTGGCAATCTTCATGCCTTGGGGCGTTGTCTTGCCGATTATGCCCTCACAGGAGGGATAGACATAAAAGGCACCCTCCGGAGTGGGGCAGGTTATGCCTTTTGTGCTGTTTAGCATGGTGACAACCATATCCCTTCTTTTCTGAAAAATGGCATTGCGCTCGGGGATAAAGTTTTGCGTGCCGTTTAGGGCTTCTACCGCCGCCGCTTGGCTTATGGAGGAGGGGCAGGAGGTGGATTGCGACTGCATTTTTCGCATGGCGGAGATGAGCTTTTCATTGCCGCCGCAATAGCCTATGCGCCAGCCCGTCATCGCATAAGCTTTGGAGACGCCATTCATGGTGAGGGTGCGGTCATAAAGCTCGGGGGCAATTTGCGCCAAGGTTGTAAAGCGGAAATTGTCATAGACCAGATGTTCATACATATCATCGCTCAAAATATGGATATGGGGGTGCTGTGATAAAACCTCCGCCAAAGGCTTCAGCTCGTCTTGGGAATAGGCGGCACCGGTCGGATTGCTGGGGCTGTTAAATATCAGCCATTTGGTTTTGGGGGTGATGGCGGCGGCTAAATCTTCTGCCTGCAATTTGAGATTATTGGCAAGGCTCGTTTCTATAATTTTCGGAGTGCCGCCTGCAAGGGCAACCATATCCGGATAGCTTACCCAATAGGGGGCAGGGATAAGAACCTCATCGCCCGCATTTAGGGTGCACATCATCGCATCATAAATAATCGCCTTGCCGCCTGGCGCAACAAAAATTTGGTTTGGGCTATATTCCAGCTCATTATCCCGCTTAAATTTGGCGCAAATTGCCTGTTTTAGCTCAGGCGTGCCATCGACGGCGGTATATTTGGTTTGCCCCTCTTCTATCGCCATAATGGCGGCTTTTTTAATGTTTTCGGGAGTGTCAAAATCAGGCTCGCCCGCCCCTAAGCCTATGACATCACGCCCCTCAGCACGAAGCTTGCGCGCCATATCGCTAACGGCAATGGTCGCAGAAGGTTTTATTCTCGAAAGAGATTTCGCAAGAAAAATATCACTCATCTTTATGGCTTGTCTTTTCTGATTTCAAAGCTAGGATAAGCCTTTCCTACATAAAGAGCAAGGGAGAAGGGGCGTATGGACAAGATTTCAATCATTGAAACTATCATCTTCAATAGTGTAACGGTGCTGGGTATATCCCTCCTGATCTTTGTCGCCATCATATTGTTTGGCATGTGTTTCTATCTCACCTTTAATGATATAAAAATGGTGATAGAGAGGAATAAAAAAGAAATGCATGACAAGGAAGAAAGCCTTAGGCTTCCCTGAGGGGGAAGGGGAAGGATTGATATGAAATTTCTTAAGAAATTTTTTAAGTGGGTAAAAAATAATTCTATTAGTTTTTTATTGTTCGTGCTTGCTGTTTTGATTATTGCCAGTCCTTTTTTGGAGTACCATTTTAGTTATTTTTTTCCTGATGAAGTTTTCCTAAGTTTATGGACTGATGGGGAAGAGTGGACAGGTGCTGCTACCCGTAATTTCCTTTTTGCTCTTGGTGGTGTTGCTGCCCTTTATGGTTTGGTGGTAGCGAGGCGTCGTCTTGATATTCAGCAGAAAACACAAATTACTGAATCCACTAGTCGTGCGATAGAAAATTTAAGTCATAAGGATGTTGCTATTCGCATGGCAGGCGTGTCTATGTTGGAACGTATTGCCATAGAGAATAAAAATGAGCTTGAGTGGATTTACAGAATTTTAAAGGATTTTGTTGATGAGAGAGCAACCTCAGACGACGAAATGCCAGACCCAGAAGAAATAAAACCATCCAAAGACAGAGCAGATATTCTATTAGCTATAAAGGCATTGGGACGTATTTTTAGTGATGAGGAGAGGAAAGATAAGAGGTTAAATTTTTCAAAATTAGATTTACGAGGATTAAGCTTTCGGCGGGCTAAGTTCCAAAATGCCTATTTCTATTCTGCTAAGCTTCAAGGTACTATTTTTGATTATACCAATCTTCAAGGTGCTAATTTTACAAATGCTGAACTTAAAAACGCTGGTTTCAATCAAGCCAATCTTCAAGGTGCTAATTTTACAAATGCTGAGCTTGAAGATACTTGTTTCACGGAAGGCAGGCTTCAAGGTGCTAATTTCATGAATGCCAAGCTTCAATACGCTCTTTTCGATTCTGCTAACCTTCAAGGTACTGTTTTCAGGGATGCTAAGCTTGAAAATGCCATTTTTGTTCATGCCCAGCTTCAAGGGGCTGATTTCAGTGATGCTAATCTTGAGAAAGCTGATTTTTCGGCGGTTAGTTTATTTTGTGTAGAGAATCTTAACCAGAATCAGATGGAGCAAATTGTTTATCAGGAGGATTGTCCTCCCCGAAATCTTCCTGATGGCATAACACTTGATGAAAGCAGAGCCTATAGATTTGAGCATGAGGAGCCTGTTTGGGTGAGAGGTCCTGATAAGGGGAAGGTTATTTTTTAGACGGATAACAGGGAGAAGGGGAAGGAATAGGGCTTTTGGTGGGGGTTGTAATTGTTCCCCGATTGTGTCATATTTGGGGAACATTAAAGGAGAGCGTGATGAATACAGAAACGATAAGGGCTCGTATTGAGCCGGAGGTTAAGCATAGTGCAGAAAATATATTCAAGGAGCTTGGGATTTCTGCCAGTGCCGCTATTAGCATGTTTTATAGACAGGTCGCTTTTCATAAGGGATTACCCTTCTCGGTTCATATTCCTAATGAGGAAACACGAAAAGCCGTTAGGGAAGCAAAAAGCCCCGAAAAGCTTAAAACATATAAAGACTTCTCAGAGATCAAAAAAGAGCTCGGCATTTAGCTATACGCTTAAAACGACTACTCGCTTTGAAAAAGATTTGAAAAGAATGAAAAAGCGGGGGGCGGATATTTCCAAGCTAGGGAAGGCGATTGCCGTATTGCAGAAGGGGGGCGTGCTTCCCAAGCGCCATAAAACGCATGGGCTTGTTGGAGAGTGGAGGGGGCATTTTGAGTGCCATATTCAACCGGATTGGCTACTTATCTGGAAATTATCGCCGCAATATATTATTCTTGTGCGAACAGGCACACATTCTGATTTGTTTAAAAAATAAAAAAACTATATATTATAAAGGAGGGTAGGAGGTAGGTGGTGATGAGAGCTTTTGTTTTTATGCTGATGATGATTTTGGCGGGTTGTGCTATGCGGATGACGCCTGCACAGCTTGAGGAGAAGCTTGTTGAAACTATTGGGTGGTCGGAAAATAGGCTTGTTGAATATTTGGGTCCGCCCGATAAGGTTTATATTGCCAGTGATGGGGCAAGATATCTTGGTTGGATAGAAAGCAAGCAAATTCTGCCCGGTAGCTATCCTTATATTGATCCTTTCTTCCTCACCCCTGAGCTTAGATATAATCCCGCCCGCTATAGTTGTCATCTGACCTTCACCATTAAAGAGGCAAGGGTTGTGGACTGGCAATGGAAGGGCAGTGAGTGCCTGTCTTCCTATCATTTGGAGGAGGGGGTGGACTCCTCGCAAAACAAGCCATCTGCTCAATCGGCTCAATAGTTTATTTTTTATGCGCCAGCCATTTCTCGGCTTCCAGCGCCGCCATGCAGCCCATGCCTGCGGCGGTCACTGCCTGCCTATAGGTGTAATCGGCAACGTCGCCAGCGGCATATATGCCCTCTATGCTGGTTTGGGTGCTATTGGGGGCGGTCTGCAAATAGCCTCCCTCTAACATGGTTAGCTGGTCCTTAAATAATTCTGTTGCGGGGGCGTGTCCTATGGCGATGAAAATGCCGTGCAGAGCAAAAGTCTTTTCTTTGCCCGTCTTTTTGTTCTTTATCTTTGCCCCTGTAACTCCCAAAGGCTTGTCATCACCCAAAACCTCTATGAGCTCACTATCCCAGATAATTTCTATCTTCTTATTGGCGAATAAACGCTCCTGCAATATTTTCTCCGCCCGCAAGCTGTCACGCCTATGCACCAAAACGACCTTATTGGCAAAATTGGTCAGATATATCGCCTCCTCAACAGCCGTATTGCCGCCGCCAACGACCATGACCTCCTTGCCCTTATAGAAAAAACCGTCACAAGTCGCACATGCTGAAACGCCAAAGCCCTGAAACTTTTTCTCGCTTTCCAGCCCCAACCATTGGGCTTTGGCACCGGTTGCTATCACCAAGGCGTCTGCCAGATAGGTGTCCCCGCTCTCGCAGGTGAGGCTAAAAGGGTTTTTGGAAAGCTCGGCTTTTATAACCATGTCGGTAATCAGCTTTGTTCCCATTGCCTCGGCTTGGGCTTCCATCTGCTCCATAAGCCAGGGACCCTGTATGGTTTGGGAAAAGCCCGGATAGTTTTCTACATCGGTGGTAATCGTCAATTGACCGCCCGGCTCATGCCCCCTTATCATCACAGGCTCCAACATCGCACGCGCTCCATATATCGCCGCCGTGCAGCCCGCAGGACCTGACCCCAATATTAATAATTTCGTCCGATGCTCCATTTACCGCTTCATCCTTTCTCTTACCATTCTGCTTATCTCCTTTGCGCTATTGACGGGTGGATAACTCCATCTTTCAAAGTAGCCGTCAAAGCGGCGGGCATAGCCCTTCTCCCGCATCCAAGTATGGAAACGCTTAAAACGCTTGCTACCGCAGGAAACGGGAAAGATACTTATCCCGCGCCCTGTTATCGCCGCTTCGCTCACCATATTGACTGAGTCGTTCGTAACTACAATCATTTCTCCTGCCCCTAGCATGCCGGGATAGGGGTTCTCGCCCTTGCCGTTCCATATCCATGCGTTTTTTCCCGCTAAATGGCTGTGCAATAGCTTTATATGAGAGGGGGGCGTGCGCCGTGAAGTTGTGATGATAAGACTTGCCCCATCATAGCAAAGTGCCTCCAGCCCTCGGCAAAAAATTCGCATATGCGTTTTGGTGAACTCACATTGACGAGAGGGACCTCCTACCAAAACCACAATGCGGGGATGGGGAAGCTTGCGCCATTCTTTGCGAAGGGGGGTGGTGATATCCCGTCTCTTTATCGGATGGGGCGAGGTTAGCGTGGTTATGACATTCTCGCCTTCCAAATCGTCATGGTTGGGAACCCAGACCATATCAAAATGATTGCAGGATATATGCGGGTTTAACAGCATAAGGGTGAAAACCTTATCCTTGCCTTTCTTCTTTATCGCCCGCAAAAAGGGAACGGTTTGACGACCCGCCGCTATCACGATATCGGGTAATTTTCCGCTCAGATTGCCACGCAAAGGGGGAACACCATGGGGGGCTATCAGCTTTCGCAATATATTTGGGCGCAGATGTTTCACCCTCCATGACAGCCCTAAGGCTTCTGCAACGCCCTTAGATTGCACATCACAGCCTGTTTGCCCTGCGCTTAATATCCAGCAATTTCGCAGTTTTTTCGCTTTCCCCATCTCTTTTCCTTGCACGCTTTCCTTTTTTGCAATAATTTGCGCAAGATTATTACTCTTATCATCATACGCTAAAGAAGGGCAGAATGGCAAAGAAGATGAAATTAGACAAGCTTGATCATAAAATTCTTGCAACACTTCAAGCGCAGGGGAAAATTACCAATGTAAAGCTTGCCGAAAAAGTAGGCATATCGGCACCGCCCTGCTTGCGCCGTGTGCGTGTTCTGGAAAAAGAGAAGCTTATTGAGGGATATCATGCACAGTTGAATGCACAAAAGCTCGGCTTTAAGGTGAGCGTCTTTGCTATGGTAAGCCTGCACTCGCAAGCGGAAGATGATTTGAAAAAATTTGAAAAGCTTTGCACACAATGGCCGCAAGTTCGGGAGTGTCATATGCTCAATGGCGAGATAGATTTCATATTGAAATGCGTTGCTCCTGACCTTGAAGATTTTCAGAAATTTCTGACGCAAAAGCTGACGCCCGCTCCCAATGTTGCCAGTGTAAAAACCTCTTTGACCATTCGCTGCTCAAAAGCGTTGCCGGGTGTTCCGATTGAGTAAGGGGAGAGGGTGTTTTTTATAGTGCCTTTGGTAGAGCCTCAATAATTTTTGTGCTTTCTACGCTGATATAGGTGATGCGCTTAATGTGCTTAATGAGCCATTGGGGGTCGTTTTGCTCTTTAATCCAGTCATTGGGGTCATTGGTAATTTGACTGGCTTTATCAAGTTTTAGCTGATAGCGGTCTATAATCCATTGCAGGGCAGGGCGTCCTGAAACCTGATAGCGGAGGGCTTGTTCGGGGATATTGGATAGGGATATTTGGTTGTTATAGATGAGTTTGGTTTTATCTTCTTTATGCCATTTCATTTTTGTTACGGTGTAGTCTTGTTTGAGGATATCCGGCAAGGCGGGCTTATTATTTACCAAAATATTAAGTGGGTATTCTTCTGCTTGTTCAAAGTTGAGGTGTAATTTTGCTAAAGCACGCCCTGCGTTGCGGAAGGAGGTGAAGTCTTTGGCAAGGGGTATGCGTGCCAGTTCTTTTTTTAAATCATTGGCAAAGCGTTTTTGATAATCGGGGGCGTGGAGTATTCCATAAACATAATCAAAAATATCATCGCCTGTGATGCTGTCATCCTTATATTTGGTGCGAAACTCTTTGAGCGTTGTATTGGGGATATTATCCTCTCGCTCTCCCTCTTGCCAAAAATAGCGGGGAAAGCATTGTGCATTACTTAAAAGCTGAACCTCTGAAACATATCCTGAAATAAGAGCTGAAAAATCCTTAGCTGCTCCCATGCCAGTAATAACTATTGCCCGATTATCCGTGTCAGCCTCAGGAAAAAGAGAAGGCATTCTATAGACACGATTGCTAAACTGGCGGTTAAAATATAGCCATTCATGCGTAAAAGGTCTATATAATGACTGCCTGATATTTTTTCTATCAAAATGACCAGCGGAATTATTTTTCAAATCATCTTTGAGAGTACCATCCCAGCTTATTTTACTGGGATTATTATCTACAACAAAACCATTAGGGGTTTTTTGGAAAGCTTTCACTTGTTCATTGTAAAAGCCAATCATAGTCTGCATATTTTCAGAAAGCTTTTTCTTGCTGAAATTGTAAACCCATGCATCACGACAGGTCATAATGCCACGACTATAGGTTCTAAAAATTGTATCAGGCGCTGCACGTTTTCCCGCTTTGACATCTTTACTGCCCAATGCTTTAAATTTTTGAAATAGTGGGTCGCGCTGGTTTATCCAGTCATTTTCTTTATTGGGGGTAATTTTCTGCCATTCCAGCCCTGTAATATCTTTGGCTTTTACGATTTTTTCAAGCTTCTCTTTGCGACTTAAATAATCACCAATATCGTGATAGTGAATATCGGCTATTGCACGTTTCTTTTGAGGATTTTTAACCAATATGGTGAAAGCCACCGGTGCGCGGCTTGATTGACCAAATATTTTATCTCCCTCTTTACGCCATGCTTCACCCGATAGCCGTGCATTGCCACGGGCATTAAAAACCCATATCGCATCAAACTCTTCTGCCAATGATTGGCGGAACCCATCCGTGCTACTACCATCCAGCCAACCGCCATTGCTAACAAAAGCGATTACACCCTTCTCGCCTATGCGGTCCGATGCCCAGCGGAAGGAACGAATATAGCTATCATAAAGAGCTGATTTCAGTGTTGCTTTTGACTTTTTGGCATAGCTGTTTTCAATGCTTTCATCCAGCTTGGGATAACTGATATTTTGTGCATCATCATTTTCAGATTTCTGCCCTACTGACCAAGGGGGGTTGCCGACGATTACCTTTATTGGTGCTGCACGTTGGCGTATTAAGCGGGCATTATTTTCAAGAAACATCTTCTCTTCCAATGAGCCTTTATCTTCGCCTGCTTTTTCGTGGAGATTAAATGTATCGGTTAGCACAATGCCTTTAAACGTTTCATAGTCTTTGTTCTCTTGCTGTCTGCCATGATAGGATTCTTCAATATTCACGGAGGCGATGTAATAGGCGAGAAGTAAAATCTCATTGGCGTGAATCTCATTTTCAAATTTATGTTTTATGTCCTTTTTCTGAATTAAATCCTTATTTTGGATAAGGCGGTTGATGAAAGTTCCTGTGCCTGTAAAGGGGTCAATGATGTGGACGTTTTTATCCGAAAGACTCTGTCCAAACTCTTGCTGTAATGCTTTGTCGGCGCTTGCCAATATAAAGTCTACAATCTCAATCGGTGTATAGGCGATGCCCTGCCTCTCCGCTACTTTTGGGAAGGCGGTTTTGAAAAACTTTTCATAAAGTTCAATGATTACTTTTTGCCGTCCTTCGGCATTATCAATATTGGAGGCTCTGTCTTCTACGCTTTTGTAAAAGCTTTGAAGTTTCTCCAGTTCAGCTTTCAAGCCAAAGCTATAAAGTTCATCAAGCACTTTGCCCATGCTTTGCGAAACAGGATTTTTTTCAGAAAACTTATATTCCTTAAAAAGGGCATCAAAAACAGGCTTGGTAATTAAATGCTGTGCCAGCATAGAGGTGGCATCTTCATTGGTAAGCGAGGTGTTGATATTGCGCTTTATGCTGTCAAGAAAATCATTATAGGTTTTTAGAAACTGCTCATTTTTTTTACGCAATGTTTCAATTAGGCTTTCAATTTCTTTATATATACCTGCTACATCTTTTGCCCAGCTTTCCCAATATTTGCGGTTGCCGCATTTTTCAACAGTCTTGGCATAAACAGCATTTTGTAATTCCCCAAAATTAAAACCTATCTGCTGTTCTATCTCCTTTTTAATTTTTTCATCATCATCATCATCGCTCCCAAAGCCTACCCCGATAACGCTTATTGCTTTGGGCTTTTTATCGTTTAAGTCCACCTTGTTAATCATGGCATTAAAGCGGTTATCATGAGAGCGAAGCGCATTTAAGACAGCCCAAACCTTTTTATATTCATTGCTGTTTAATGTCTCATCTATAGAAGCCCCTGCTGAGATTGCTACAGGCAATATGATATAGCCATAGTCCTTGCCCTCCGCCCGTCTCATCACGCGTCCCACCGCCTGCACCACATCAACTTGCGACTGGCGCGGGTGCATAAACAGCACGGCGTCCAGTGATGGCACGTCTATCCCTTCCGTTAAACAGCGAACGTTGGAGAGGATATTACAAATTTCTCCGTGTTCATTACTGCCGGCGTCCTGCTCCAGCCAATCCAAAAGGCGGCTTCTTTCCAATGAGCCATAGCTTCCGTCAACATGCTCGGTATTACAGGTAAAGTTATCGTTTTCTTTTTCATCCAGCACATCTACAACATGCTTAAACTGCTTTGATAAATGCTTTGATATTTTTATGTTCTGGGCAAACATCACTGCGCGTTTGAGAAATGTGCCTTTCTTACCCTCTCCTTGGTCGCGCAAACCCTTATAACAACCAATAATCTTAGCTATATCATCAAGGGGAAACTCGTTATCGCCCTTGCTTATTAATGCCTGCATCTCTTTGTGGACGTATTCTTTATTGACATTTAATATAATCACTTTGTAATCGGATAATAAGTTTTCCGCCACCGCATCTGAGAAATCCAAGCGATAAAACTGGGGACCATAAGCGCTCTTATCATCCATAGAAAATACGCCAATATCCTTCTCCTTCGCCTTTGCCTTTGCTTCCTCCGTATAAATACGAGGCGTTGCCGTCATATAAAGCCGCTTATCCGCCTTGATATAATCCTCATGGTTAATTTTGGAAAAAAGACTGCCCTCTATTCCCGTCGTGCGGTGGGCTTCATCACAAATCACCAAGTCAAATTTGGGCGCACCCTTATCCTGCGCCTGTTTTATCCTATCAAGCGAGTGATAGGTGCATAATACAACAGTCCTGCGGTTTTCCTTCGCTGACAAAACCTTATGAATCTTTTCTGCCTTTGTGGTCGCGGGAATAGCCAAGTCTTCCAAGGTGATGTCTTCTTCCCTCTTATCCACTTGCGCATCTGAGCATACCGCTAAATAACGCTGATCCTCACTGCGCTGCTCTGCCCATTCATGTAATGTCTGTGACATTAGCCCTATGGAAGGCACCATCAGTAATATGTTCCCCTTATTGGAAACCAGCTTCTCGGCAATATGCAATGAAGTTAAGGTCTTCCCCGTACCGCAAGCCATTATCAACCGCCCGCGCTTATCCTTTTTAAATCCCTCAATCACATGCTCTAAGGCTTCCTGCTGGCGCTTTTTTAACTTGTGCTTTTTAGGCTTATATTTTGTCCGCTCCGGGTGTAATAAATCCCAGTCAATGGGGAGCTTTTGTAAATCCATAAAACGCATGCGGTGGGTTTCAATCTGCTGCCCCTGCAGTGCTTTCTTAGCATTATCACTCCATTTATCCGTTGTCGTAATAATTAGGCGGCTAGTGAAAGGCTTCTTGCCTGACTCCGTGAAAAAACTATCAATATCTTTTTTTTGTAACGCATAATCTTCTGCAAAAAATTTGCACTGAATGGCACAAAGCTTACCATCAGCGTTCTTGCCAACAAGATCTATGCCAATATCTTTGGCATCCATTCCAGATAACTTTTCTCTTTCTGGCCAGTCCTTCCAGCTCCAAACGCCCCTAAAATCATATTCCGGGTGTTGCTGTAAAACCGCTATCATTAATTTTTCAAAATAGCTGCCCTTGTCGCGCTCAGTGCGGGCTTGGCTGCGTAGCCTGTCAAGTATTTCCCGAAATGATGACATTGTCCTGCGCCCCTTTCTCTATCCCAGTTATCATTTCCAGAATTAATTACTTAAAGTTGATTTTTAGAATTTCGTAGCATTTGCCGCCGCCGGGGGTGGTGACTTCTATGCTGTCGCCTACTTTTTTGCCGATGAAGGCGCGGGCGACGGGGGAGCTTATGGAGATGCGTCCTTCTTTTACGTCGGCTTCAAAGTCGCCTACTATCTGGTAGGATTTTTCCTCTTCGGTGTCCTCATCCACGACCAATAGGGTTGCTCCAAATTTTACGCTATTGCCGCTTAGCTGGGCGGCGTCAATAATCTCGGCGCGCCCCAATACGCCCTCAAGCTCCAAAATCCTGCCCTCTATATGCCCTTGCTGCTCTTTTGCGGCGTGGTATTCGGCGTTTTCGGATAAATCGCCATGCTCGCGTGCCGTGGCTATCGCCCGTATCACATCGGGGCGAGCCTGTGTTTTAAGCTTGCGTAACTCCTCCTCCAGAACCTTATGCCCGCGAGGAGTCATTGGTACTTTTTCCATATCAAAATATTCCTTTTATATAAGCCTATAGTTTTCAATAAAAAGGGCGCATTGGTCAATGCTAAATCTATCATTGTGCAATATATTTTTGAATGGATTGTACTTCCAAATCATTCTCTTTAAGGGCGGAGATTGCTTTGACAACCGCTTCTGCCCCTGAGATGGTCGTATAATAGGGGATGTGGCTGGTCAGTGCCGTGCGCCTTATGCTTTTGCTGTCGGCTAGGCTCTTTTCGCCCTGTGTCGTGTTAATGACAAGAGAAATCTCATTGTTTTCCAGCGCATCAACAATATGGGGGCTTCCTTGGCGCACCTTATTTATCTTTTCCACTTTCAGCCCTTTCTTCTGTAAAAAAGCTGCTGTGCCTCCTGTTGCTACCAGACGGAATCCGAGTGCGATAAGCTCTTTGCCCGCTTTATAACTATGCTCCTTATCGCTGTCGCGAACCGAGATAAAGGCGCTGCCTGTTAAGGGCAAAACACAGCCCGCTCCAAGCTGGCTTTTGGCAAAGGCAAGGGGAAAGCTGTTATCTATCCCCATGACCTCGCCCGTGGAGCGCATCTCGGGACCTAAAATTGTATCCACATTGGCAAAGCGGGCAAAGGGAAAAACCGCCTCTTTGACGGCAATATATTTTTTGGAAAAGCCTTTCAGTCCAAAACCGGAAAGCGGCTCGCCTGCCATGAGCTTGGCGGCGATGGAGGCAATGGGATAGCCGCCCGCTTTGGCAACAAAGGGCACGGTACGGCTTGCTCTTGGGTTGACCTCCAATACGTAAACCTTGCTGTCTTGGACGGCAAATTGCACATTCATAAGCCCGATGACACCAAGCTTTTTTGCCATAATCTTCGCCTGACGCTCAAGCTCGGCTATTATTTCTTTGGCAAGGGAGTGGGGCGGCATGGAGCAGGCGCTATCGCCTGAGTGAACGCCTGCCTCCTCAATATGCTCTAAGACACCGGCGATAAATACATCGCTGCCGTCAGAGAGGACATCAACATCTACCTCCACCGCACCTTGCAGATAGCTATCTATCAAAATCGGGGCGCTGTCGGATATCCCAACCGCCTCACGCATATAGCGGGCAAGCTGTGCCTCATTATGAACAATCTCCATAGCTCGCCCGCCAAGAACATAGGAGGGGCGGATGACAAGGGGAAAGCCTATCTGTTCGGAAACCTGATGGGCTTCCTCGCTGGTTCTCACAATCGCATTGGGGGGCTGGCGTAATTTCAGGCTTTCCAGAAATGCCTTAAATCTATCCCTATCCTCCGCCAAATCAATCGCATCGGGGGAGGTGCCAAGAATGGTGATGTCGGCTTCATCTATCGCTTTGGCAAGTTTTAGCGGCGTTTGCCCGCCAAATTGTACAATCACACCCGCCAGCTCACCTTGAGAGGCTTCCGCTTGCAAAATCTCCAGCACGTTCTCCTCGGTTAGCGGCTCAAAATAAAGCCTATCGGAAGTGTCGTAATCGGTGGAGACGGTCTCCGGGTTGCAGTTAATCATAATGCTTTCTATTCCCAAATCATGAAGGGCAAAGGCGGCGTGACAACAGCAATAATCAAACTCTATGCCTTGCCCTATCCGATTGGGTCCGCCGCCCAATATCACCACTTTTTTCTTATTTTGCGGCGGGGCTTCATGGGGGGTGCTGAGCAAAGAAGGCGGGGGATAGCAGGAATAGAGATAGGGGGTGGAGGCGGCAAACTCGCCCGCACAAGTATCAATTTGGCGAAAGCTTGGGTGCAATGCCAGCCCATGCCTTTTTTGCCTTACTTCCTGCTCGCTCATATTGCATAGCTCGGCTAAGCGTCCATCGGAAAAACCCATTGCTTTGATTGTGCGGAAGTTTTCTTTATCGTTGGGAAGACCATCTGTTTGTAGTTTTTTCTCATAGGCAATAATCTCTGCCATTTGTTCAATAAACCATAGGGTATAGCCGCTGGCTTTCTCTATCTTCTCCGCTCCTATTCCCATGCGAAGGGCGTGGGCGATGTGCAATATTCTATCGGGGGTTTGGCATTGTAATTGGGCAAGAATTTCTTTTTTATCCGTATACGCATTATCGGGCATAGTTAATCCCGTAAGTCCTGTCTCCATAGAGCGTAATGCTTTTTGCAGGCTCTCCTGAAAATTATGACCAATTGCCATGACCTCCCCGACTGATTTCATTGCTGTTGTTAATATGGCATCGGAGCCGTGAAACTTTTCAAAGGCAAAGCGGGGTATTTTGGTGACAACATAATCAAGGGTTGGCTCAAAGCTTGCCGGTGTTGTTTTGGTAATGTCATTTTGCAACTCATCAAGGCTATAGCCTATGGCAAGGAGGGCGGCTATTTTGGCAATGGGAAAGCCTGTTGCCTTTGATGCCAATGCGGAAGAGCGCGAAACGCGGGGGTTCATCTCAATAATGACGAGGCGCCCATTTTTTGGATTAACCGCAAATTGCACATTGGAGCCGCCTGTCTCCACCCCTATCTTGCGCAATACGGCAATGGAGGCATTGCGCATGCGTTGATATTCCTTATCCGTTAGGGTAAGCGCAGGCGCAACCGTGATGCTGTCGCCCGTATGGACACCCATCGGGTCTATATTCTCAATGGAGCAGATGATGATGCAATTATCGGCTTTATCGCGGACGACTTCCATCTCATATTCCTTCCAGCCAAGCAGGCTCTCCTCAATTAGCACCTCATTGCTCGGAGAGGCGTCCAAGCCATGGGCGACAATATGCTCAAACTCATGTGCCTCCCTTGCAATGCCGCCGCCCGTACCCCCTAAGGTGAAAGAGGGGCGGATAATGGCGGGCAAGCCTATCTTCTCCAATGCTGCTTTTGCCTCTTCCATGCTGTGGGCAATGGCAGAGCGGGGGCTTTCCAGCCCTATCTCATCCATGGCGGTGCGGAAAAGCTGCCTATCCTCCGCCTTGTTAATCGCCGTAATATCAGCACCGATAAGCTCTATATTATGCTTCTGTAAGGTGCCGTTTTTGGCGAGCGCTAGGGCGGTGTTTAATGCCGTTTGCCCGCCCATAGTGGGGAGGAGGGCGTCTGGTTTCTCCTTCTCAATAATCTTTGCGACTATCTCAGGGGTGACCGGCTCAATATAGGTGGCGTCCGCCATTTCGGGGTCGGTCATAATGGTTGCGGGGTTTGAGTTCACCAGCACAACACGCAAGCCCTCCTCTTTAAGTGCCTTGCATGCTTGGGTGCCGGAATAGTCAAACTCGCAGGCTTGCCCTATCACTATCGGTCCTGCTCCTATTATCAAAACGGATTTTATGTCGCTTCTTTTGGGCATTATGCGCTCTCTATCATTTCTATAAAGCGGTCAAAGAGGTAAAAGCTATCTTGGGGTCCGGGAGAGGCTTCGGGGTGGTGCTGTACTGAAAATATCGGCTTTCCCTTCACTTTTATTCCGCAATTGGTTTTGTCAAAAAGGCTGATATGGGTTTCCTCTATTGTTTTGGGTAGGCTTTGGCTATCTACGCAAAAGCCGTGATTCATGGAGGTAATCTCTACTTTTCCTGTTGAAAGCTCTTTTACAGGATGGTTGGCGCCATGATGACCTTGTGGCATTTTTACCGTTTTTGCTCCTAGTGTCAGAGCGAGGATTTGGTGTCCTAAGCAAATGCCAAAAATGGGTTTGCCGCTTTTGAGATAGGCTTCCATTTGGGGCTGTATTTGTGAAGCTGTTGCTGCCGGGTCGCCCGGTCCATTGGAGAGAAAAATACCGTCCGGATTGCTCGCCAAAACGGTTTGGGCAGGGGTTGTGGCGGGATAGATTGTAATTTGAGAATTTACTCTAGATAGTTGCCTTAAGATATTGCTTTTTATTCCAAAATCTATTACTGCTATATGTGTTTTTTCTGTTCCCTTGCGGCTATATTTTCCCTTGCCATTGGGTAGAAATTGCCAGGCTCCCTCATGCCATTTTTTGATATGGCTATGGCTTATTTTTGTTGCCAAATCCTTGCCTTCAAGACCGCCCCATTCCCCTATTTGCTGTGCTGTTTCCTCCACCGCAAAACGCCCCTTTTTGTCATGGACAAGGGCGGCATCAAACATGCCATGCTCACGAATATGAGCCGTAATCGCACGAATATCTACACCAGAAAGACCAATCATAGTATGGGAGCATAACCATTTCTCTAAATGCGCCTGTGAGCGGTAATTGGAAGGATTGCTTATCTCCTCACCAATAATCATCCCCAATGCGGTAGAGCGCAAACCCCTATTGGCGGTCTCATTGTCATCCTTATTCGTGCCTGTATTGCCAATATGGGGAAAGGTGAAGGTGATAATCTGGTCTGTATAAGAGGGGTCGGTCAATATCTCCTGATATCCGCTCATGGAAGTATTAAAACAAACCTCGCCTATCCGAATACCCGATACCCCCAAACCATGCCCATAAATGACACGGCCATCACCAAATATCAGCGCAGCACTGGGAGCCTTCTCTTTCCAAACCATATTTTTTCCCCATAGCCTCCTATATCATATAAAAAAATACCCACCCCGCCTAAAAACGGAATGGATATATTGTCCAAGTGCTAATGCCATAAGGCATACTCTTTATTCTCCTGCTTTGCGCCGACAAGGTAAATTCTCCCCGCCCCGAGGTCAAGCCATATTGCACTTTACCCACCTTTGGAGTAGGTTCATCTCCCTAGCAAATAAACGGGAGGGCAAAATGAGAGAACAGCTAAAACAGAAGCTCATTGAAGCGCAAAAAGCAAAAGAAACACGCACTATTTCTACCCTTCGGCTGGTATTGGCTACCATTAAGGATAGAGATATTGCCGCCAGAAGTCATGATAATATGGAGGGCGTTAGCGATAGTGAAATTTTGCAAATCCTCGCCAAAATGATCAAGCAAAGAAACGAATCAGTTGAAACCTATGAAAAGGCAGGGCGGGAAGATTTGGCTTCGCAGGAAAGAGAAGAGATAGATATCATCCAGCACTTCCTGCCTAAGCAAATGGATGAGGGGGAGATAAGAGCTGCCGTGGAAAAAACCATTGCCGAGCTGGAAGCGTCAAGCATTAAGGATATGGGGCGCATTATGGGGGAGCTTAAGGAGCAGCATGGCGGAGAAATGGATTTCGCAAAAGCGGGCATGATTGTTAAGATTATGCTTGGGCAGGAAAAAGGATAACATAAAACCATGGCGTTCCCGCAGAGCTTTCTGGAGGACATTAAAAGCCGCATCAGAGTATCTGAAATTGTGGGGCGAAAAGTCCGCTTGCAGCGAAAGGGGCGCGAATTTGTCGGACTTAGTCCCTTTAATAAAGAAAAAACACCAAGCTTTACGGTCAATGATGAGAAGCAGTTCTATCATTGCTTCTCATCGGGGAAACATGGGAGCGTGTTTGACTTTCTTATGGAAACGGAAGGGTTAAGTTTTATAGAGGCGGTGCAACGCCTCGCACAGGAAGTTGGGCTTGAAATGCCAAAGTTCAGCCCTGAGGAGAAGGAGAGGGAAGACAAGCGAAAAAGCCTTATTGATGTTACGGAAATTGCCGCTAAATGGTTTCGGGAGCAGCTTTACTTGCCCAAGGGGAAGGAGGCGCTGGATTATTTGTTACGGCGCGGGGTGGATAAAAATATTATTGAAAAATTTGCTATTGGCTATGCACCGCAAGAGAGCAAGGAGCTGTTTGGCTTTCTTAAAAAACAGGGCATAGAGGAGGCGCAAATGGTAGAGGTCGGGCTTTGTATTAAGCCTGAGGATGGTGGGGAGCTTTATGATAGGTTTCGCCATCGGGTGATGTTTCCTATTCAGGATGCGAGGGGGAGGACGATTGCTTTTGGCGGGCGGGCACTGTCAGCCAATGCGCCGGCAAAATATCTGAACTCTCCGCAAACGCCTTTATTCCATAAGGGGAAATTGCTTTTTAATGAAGCCGCCGCCAGAGCTGTCGCTTATCAAAAGGGCATGGTGATTGTCGTTGAGGGCTATATGGATGTGGTCGCTTGTGCGCGTGCCGGTTTTGATAATGCGGTTGCGCCCCTTGGCACCGCCTTAACGGAGCGGCAGATTGAGCGCTTATGGCGCATGGCGGAAGAGCCTATCCTTTGTTTTGATGCCGATATGGCGGGGCTACAGGCTGCTTGGCGGGCAATGGATAGGGCATTGCCTCTGCTTAGTGCCGGAAAATCATTGCGATTTGCATTGCTGCCCGATGGAAAAGATCCAGACGACATGGTCAATGATGCAGGCAGTAGCGGGCTAGAGGAGGTGTTTGACCGTGCGCGCCCTATGGTGGATATGCTATGGGAGAGGGCGGTGGAAACTGGACGCTGGAATACGCCTGAGCGCCGAGCCGCTTTTGAAAAACAGCTTGATGATACCATCAGGCAAATTGGCAATATGGAGATAAGGAAGTTCTATCGCCGCGAAATAGATGCCAGAGTAGAAAAGTTTTTTTCCTCACAAGAGGGCTATGCACCGCAAAAGGGGGGAAGCCGAAAATATTATAAAAAGCGTACAAATGCTTTGCCTACTACGCGTAGCTCCGCATTGCTCCACCATGCCTCTCTGCCACGAGGGGGCGCAATGATTGTTATTGGGGTGCTTAGACATCCGCTATTATTGGAGGAAGAGGAAAATAGGGCTAACTTTGAATGTGCAGAGCTACACCATCATGCTTTGGAGCGCCTGCGCCATGATATTGTGGATATTGTCAATCATGAGCAGGAAATGCCCGCTATGGAAGCCCTCAAGGAGGAGTTGGAAAACCGCGGACATAAAGCATTATTGACACAGCTTGATACATTGGCGGCGCGTAACTGGCAAGACTTCACCCGTGAGCAGACACCCATTGAGGAGGCAGAAAAAAGCTGGAAAAAAGCGCTGAATATGCACTATACTCTTGAAAGCCTTCAATTGGAAAAAGAGCAAGCTGAAGCAGAGCTTGCCAAGGAATTAACAGAGGAAAACTTAGCTCGCCTCGTGGAAATAGAAAATGAAATCGCACGTTCTACGCACGTTCTAAATGGCAAAACGCCCAATCGCTATAAATTGACTTGAGAAAAGATAAAAAATCCCTATCTTATTCTCCCTCGCATGAATATAGTCCGGGAAAAGGAAGACATGGTCGTAAAGAAAACAAAAAAAGCTAACGCCAAGAAGAAGGAAGCTCCAGAGCTTTCTAAAGCAAAGGTGAAAGAAATTATTGAAGCCGCAAAGGAGCGCGGTTTTGTAACTATGGAAGAATTAAATACATCACTGCCGGAGGGGAAAATTTCTTCCGAGCAGGTGGAGGATGTGATGGCTTCGCTTTCTGATGAGGGCATTAGTATCGTTAAAAATGAAGAGGAATATGAGGCGCAAAAAGCCAGTAAAAGTCGCGAGATTGTAAAACATCAGCGCAGCGGCGACCCCTCGGAGCGTACGGATGACCCTGTGCGTATGTATTTGCGGGAAATGGGGTCGGTGGAGCTTCTTTCCAGAGAGGGAGAAATTGCCATTGCCAAGCGCATTGAGATTGGGCGCGAGGCAATGATTGCGGGATTATGCGAAAGCGCATTGACCTTTCAGGCGATTATTATTTGGCGCGATGAGCTGAATGAGGGAAAGGTTTTGCTCCGTGATATTATTGATTTAGACGCGACTTTTGCAGGACCTGATGCAAAAAAAATTGACCGCTCGGCAGCGGGGGCTGAAGCACCCCCTACAGGGGCACCAAGTGGAGAAGCTGAGGGCGAGCCTGATGAGGATGAGTCGGATTTTGCCAATCCGCTTTCCTTGGCGGCGATGGAAAATGAGCTGCGTCCGAAAGTCTGCTCCAGTTTTGATAGAATTGCCAAGAGTTATAAAAAGCTTCGCAATTTGCAGGATAAGCAGCTTTCTGGCAGTGAGCTGAGCAGGGCGCAGAAAAAGCGTCTTGAAAAACTTTCTGCCGAGCTTATTGGTGAGGTGAAGGGGCTTGCGCTTAATAATAATCGTATTGAGGCATTGGTTGAGCAATTATATGGCATTAATAAGCGTCTTATCAGCCTTGAGGGGCGGCTTATGCGGATGGCAGAGGAGTGTGGGGTTAAGCGTGAGGAGTTTTTTAAGCAATATTATGGCAATGAGATGGATCCCAATTGGACGCGCCGTGTTAGCCGACTTACGGGGAAGGGGTGGAAAGAGTTTATTAAATCTCATCGGGATGAGATAAAAATTATCCGTAAGGAAGTTCAGGAATTGGCATCGGAAACAGGGCTTAATCTTGCCCAATATCGCCGCATTGCGCGTGCTGTTCAAAAGGGTGAGCGTGAAGCCAGTATTGCTAAAAAGGAAATGGTTGAAGCCAATTTGCGCCTTGTTATTTCTATCGCCAAAAAATATACCAATCGGGGGTTGCAGTTTCTTGACCTTATTCAGGAGGGTAATATTGGGCTTATGAAGGCGGTGGATAAGTTTGAATATCGCCGCGGATATAAATTTTCTACCTATGCAACATGGTGGATACGCCAAGCCATTACACGCTCTATTGCTGACCAGGCGCGCACTATTCGTATTCCTGTTCATATGATTGAGACCATTAATAAAATCGTGCGCACCTCGCGGCAGATTCTTCATGAAATTGGCAGAGAGCCTACCCCTGAAGAGCTTGCTGATAAGCTATCCATGCCGTTGGAAAAGGTACGCAAAGTTCTCAAAATCGCAAAAGAGCCTATTAGTCTGGAAACGCCGATTGGCGACGAGGAAGATAGTCATTTGGGCGATTTCATTGAGGATAAAAATGCAATCCTCCCCATTGATGCCGCCATTCAGGTCAATTTGCGCGAAACAACAACCCGCGTATTGGCATCGCTCACACCGCGCGAGGAGCGCGTGCTTCGTATGCGCTTTGGTATCGGTATGAATACCGACCACACATTGGAGGAGGTCGGGCAGCAGTTTCTCGTCACCCGCGAGCGTATCCGCCAGATAGAGGCAAAGGCTTTGCGTAAGCTGAAACATCCATCGCGCTCCAGAAAATTAAGAAGCTTTCTTGATAATTAAACAAAACGCTGGTAAGCAGAGTGCTCACTTGGGGGCCTGTAGCTCAGTTGGTTAGAGCAAACCGCTCATAACGGTTCGGTCGCAGGTTCGAGTCCTGCCGGGCCCACCAGTCGCTAAGTGGTTTTATTTTTGAAGACAGAGAAAATTGAATTAAAGGGGAAGCAAAGATGTTTAAGCGTATTAAGTATCATGAGCTAAAGGCTAAACAGCAGGAAAATTATAATTTTCACAAAGTTGCAAGTATCTTGGCAGAGTATGGCTTCAACTCTATTAAGCTAAATGATGATTGGCAGGGTGCTGATTTTCTAGCTTATCATGTTAGCGGTAATGATACTTTAAAAATACAGCTTAAAGGTCGTTTGGTGCTTGATAAGAAATATATTGGAAAAGATATATATATAGCATTTCGTACTGAGGATGAGTGTTATTATCTTTATCCGCATGATGAAGTTATGGATGCTATCTTGGAAAAAAACAAAATTAATGAAACTGAATCATGGAGAGATAGAGGAATGTATTCATGGCCACATCCTCCAAGCTGGATATTACAAATTTTAGAAAACTATAAGATTTAATATAGCTGACTTGTTTCCTAAGAAAGTTTTTTCTTCAAATGGGTGATGAGTTTTGTCAATGATTCGGAGGTGTTACTCCACTGTTACAGACTTTGCAAGGTTTCTGGGTTGGTCTATGTCGGTGTTTTTTGTTGTGGCGGTGTGGTAGGCGAGTAGTTGCATGGGGACGGCGTAGATTATGGGGGCGACGAAGGGGTGGGAGGTGGGGCATAGGATTATGTCTTTTGTTATGTCGGATAGAGCTTCAGCGCCTTCATTGTCGGTTACGGCGATAATTTGGGCATTGCGGGCGGCTGCCTCTTGGATGTTGGAGGCGGTTTTGTCAAACCAGGAATCTGTTGGGGCAATTGCCAATACGGGCATATCCTCATCAAGGAGGGCAATCGGTCCGTGTTTCATTTCACCGGCGGCATAGGCTTCGGCGTGAATATAGCTAATCTCCTTCATTTTTAATGCGGCTTCATGGGCGAGGGCATAGGATACGCCGCGACCTATATAGAGCATGTGGTGCATGTCGCTTAGCCGTTTCGCCAGTTTTTTAATCATGCTGTCGTCATGCAATACTTCAGAAATTTTTGCGGGTACCTCCGTTAGGGCGCGTAAATGTGCTGCCAGTTTTTCTGTCGGCTGCATATTTCGGCAGGCTGCCAGATGTATGGAGAGGATTGCCAGCAGGGATAATTGCGTGGTGAAGGCTTTGGTGGAAGCAACACCAATCTCCGGACCGGCATGGGTTTGCAGCATGGCATCGGCTTCATTGGCAATGGAGCTTTCCGGAACATTGACCATTGCCAGCGTTGCAACGCCTTGCTTTTTGGCATAGCGCAATGCCGCCAGCGTGTCCGCAGTCTCACCAGATTGCGATATTACAATCATCAATGCATTGCTATCCATGACCGGGTGGTAGTAGCGAAACTCTGAGGCAATCTCAACATCTACAGGCAGGCCTGCCATGCTTTCCAGCCAATAGCGTCCTGTAAGTCCGGCATAATAGGAGGTGCCACAGGCGACAATCTGAATGCGGGAAATCTTTTTTTCGTCAAGCGGAAGGGGCGGCAAGTGAATAGTTCCCTCACCGGCATAGAAATTGAGCATTTCACCAATCACGGTGGGTTGCTCGTGAATCTCTTTGAGCATGTAATGGGGAAAGCCACCCTTGCCAATGGCTGTTCCGCTAAGGTTTGTCTGTTTTATCGGGCGTTTAGTGCTATTGCCCCGCTCATCGTAAATATCGTAGCCATTTGGGGTTACTACAGCCATATCCCCTTCGGAGAGATAGCTAATCTGACGGGTCAGCGGTGCTAGTGCCACGGCATCTGAGCCAATATAATATTCATCCTTTCCTATGCCTATCGCCAAGGGGGAGCCACGGCGTGCGCCGATTATCAGCCCTTCCTCGCCCGAAAAAATAACGCCAAGAGCAAATGCTCCTTGCACTTTTTTCAGGGTCTTTGCCACCGCCTCATGGGGAGAGTTGCCCTGATATAGATAATCGGTAATCATTGCCGGCACCACTTCCGTATCTGTCTGGCTTTTGAAAGAATAGCCTTTGGCTTCCAGTGCTTTGCGCATTTCTTTGAAATTCTCAATGATTCCGTTATGAACCACGGCTACCTTATCGGTGGCGTGGGGGTGGGCATTGGCTTCAGATGGCACCCCATGTGTCGCCCAGCGGGTATGCCCAATGCCGGTATGTCCGTATATCGGCTTTTTCGCCAATAATTTTTCAAGCTTTACCAACTTTCCTTCACTGCGACATAAGGTGATGTCCCCATCATGTGAAGTGGCTATTCCAGCAGAATCATAGCCCCGATATTCAAGGCGTTTTAATGCCTCCAATAATTGTGATGATACTGGATTGCGTCCTGTAATGCCTATCACTCCGCACATAATGAAATCCATTTGGTTATTGGTAAAAAAATATTAAGAAAGTTTTTCTTGCAAATGGGCGATGAGCTTTTTGGCGTTGGCGTTATTGCTGCTTAGGAAGGCGCCGATGGAGGCGCGTTGTTCTTGTGCCATCCAGATGCCTACTACTCTGAGGTCAAAAAGGGTGATGGTGCCGTCTTTTTCGGCAATGAGCCACCAATCAACGGGGAGGGGGTCTTGTTCTTTTAGGATAATCTTGCTGCTCACAATAATATTGCGATTTTTTTGTTGGCTGCCATTAATGACAATCTTCTCATCCTTATATTCTTTAAGGCGTGTGTTATAAATGCGCACAATATATTTTGTAAAAACCTTCTGATATTCCTCCAGCTCATCATCGGTGAAGCGGCGGGCATATTGTCCAAGTGTAAAGCGGGATATGCGGCGCATATTGGCATATTTATTGAGGAGTGCTACAAAGCTCTCCTCTCTATCGGCGGCGCTTGATTGCAAAAGGGTGATAATCTCACCGCTTATCTTTTTGACAAATGCCTCGCCATCCTTATTGCCCGCTTTAAGGGGGGTCATGAAAAAACAAAAGATAAATAGTAATAAAGCGTTACGCATCGGCTTTTCCTTTTATTCTATCCCGTCAATGTCATCAATATCGGGGAGGGTGTCAATATCGGTTTTGCCATTATCAATCTGATTTTGCCTGTTTTGCAAGTAAAGCGTTCTTATCGTCGTGTAATAATCTATTGAAGTTTTTTCTGCCTCTTTAATAAACTCCTTATTGCGGGCATAGACATCTACGCCATGAAGGATGTTTCTGGGAATGGTTGTCGGGCGGGCGACATCATTATAGCGAATGGGATTGCCGATAATGGAAAGCCCTCTGCCGGTTATGTCGCGGAAGCTCGTTGGACCAAGAAGCGGAATAAAAAGATAAGGACCTTGCGGGATACCATAAACCGCCAATGTCTGACCGAAATCCTCCTTACGGGCTTCAAGCCCGTTCATCGCCGCAAAATCCATAAGCCCGCCAAAACCCCATATCGTATTAATGAAAAAACGCGCAAATGTTTTGCCCGCCTGCTTTATATTGCCCTGCAATAAATCATTTACCAGAGTAAGCGGAGAGAGAAGATTGGAGAGAAAATTGCTCGTACCGCTACGAATGGGTCTAGGCAGCGTGTTGTAAGCACTGCTAAGCGGGTCTAATACCCAGCGCTCCAATACCAGATGAGTATTCAACATGGAGCGGTTGAAGCTTTCAAATGGGTCGCCTTCTGTCCTCGCATCTTTTGGAATGCTCGCACATGCCATAAGCGGGATAAGAAGTAAGGCTATTATCAGTTTTCTCATATCTCATCTTTCATGGTCTCGGAAATGATAGCATATTTTATAAAACAAAAACATTGCGATATGCCCCCCTTCTTGGCATGATTTGCTCCATGAATATAGAAAATATTAGTTTTGAATTTTTCCCGCCAAAAAGTGAAGAAATGGAAAACAAGCTGCTTCATGCCGTTTCCATGTTGGAAAAATTAAAACCATATTTCGTATCCGTTACCTATGGGGCAGGCGGCTCTACCAGAGAGCGGACGCATAAAATCGTCAAATATTTGGTGGAAAAAACATCCCTTAACCCTGCCGCTCACCTTACCTGTGTCGGGGCAAGCCGTGCAGAAACCAATGCCGTTATTCAAAGCTATTATGAGGCTGGTATACGCCATATTGTCGCATTGCGCGGCGATATGCCCGATATGGGAAATTGGGTGGCGCATGAAGAGGGGTATAAAAGCTCCATTGAGCTATGCCGTGCCATAAGCGAAAAGGGCGGGTTTGATATTTCCGTTGCCGCCTATCCTGAGCCGCACCCTGACAGTCGTGGTGAAAAGGCTGATATGGAATATCTCAAGGCAAAAGAGGATGCCGGTGCCAGGCGGGCTATCACCCAATTTGCGCTTGATACAGAAGCCTATCTGAAGTTGCGCGATAGGGTGAAGGTGCATGGTGTTGGTATACCTATTATACCGGGTATTATTCCGACTGGTAATTTTATCTCTCTTTGTAGCATGGCAGAAAAATGTGGGGCTTCTATTCCTCAGCATTTGAAAAATGCTTTTGCTGGTCATGAAGAGGATAAGGAGGCATGTGAAAAAATCGCTCATGAGTTCGCTCTCCAGCAATGCATGGTTTTACAAAAGGAAGGCTTTGAGAGCATTCATATTTATACACTGAACCGGGCGGGGTTTACTTTGCGGCTATGTGAGGCGTTAGGGTTTACGCCTTAAGAGCCAAAGCCGCCGCCGCCCGGAGTTTTAATAATAAGTTTTTCGCCTGCTTTTATTTCCAGCTCGCTGCAGCTTTCCAATTTCTGCTCCTCGCCATTTTTGCGCTTTAGAATATTCTCGCCCTTGCTTGCTGCCCCGCCCCCTGCAAGCCCAAAGGGTGCATATAGCCTTCTCTGGGTGAGCAGGCTCACATGCATATCCTCCAAAAATAACAGCCTTCTCTCCACCCCATCGCCGCCACGCCATTTGCCCGCACCACCCGTATTTTTGCGAAGCCCGAAATGCTCCAAGCGGACAGGAAAGCGCCATTCTAAAATCTCTATATCCGTCAAGCGCGAATTGGTCATATGGCTATGCACCCCGCTTGCACCCGCAAAACCATGCCCCGCCCCCGTGCCACCGCATAGGGTTTCATAATATTGATATTGCTCATTGCCAAAGGTCAGATTATTCATCGTGCCTTGCGAGGCTGCCATAATGCCTAAGGCTCCAAAAAGAGCATCACAAATGGCTTGCGAGGTCTCTACATTCCCCGCCACTACCGCTGCCGGATGGTGGGGGCTTAGCAGGCTTTCGGGCGGGATAATAATATCCAAAGGCTCCAAACAGCCTTCATTCATCGGAATATTTTCCTGAACCATGGTGCGGAATACATATAAAACACAGGCACGGCAAATGGCTTGGGGGGCATTAAAATTATTTTTCTGCATCGGGCTTGTTCCCGAAAAATCTACACTGAGGCGGTGCTTGTTTTTATCTACTTTTAGACAAACGCATATTTTTGTTCCCGCATCCATCTTTATACGGAAGGAGCCGTCTTGCAGTGCCATAATGGTTTGCCTTGTATGCTCGGCGGCGTTTTGTTGAACATGTCTGGTATAGGCAAGCACTCTTTCTTCGCCATATTGCTCTATCTGGCGGAGAAGCTCGTTTTTTCCCTTCTCGCAGGCGGCTAATTGCGCCCGAAAATCAGCAAGATTTTGTTCTATATTGCGGCTTGGATATTGTGCATGGCTTAATATATGCCGCATTTTCTCTTCGGCAAATATCCCTTTTTCCAATAATTTCTCGCCGCTAAATAATACCCCTTCCTCATCAATATGGCTGGAATGTGCTGGCATGGAGCCTGGTGTAATGCCACCAATATCGGCGTGGTGTCCACGACTTGCTACATAAAAAGTAGGGTGCTTATCCTTGCCGGTAAAAATGGGCAGGATAATGGTCACATCGGGCAAATGGGTGCCACCTGCATAGGGGTCGTTCAGAATATATGCCTCGCCCTCTGCCATTTTCCCCTCATAGTTGCGCATAATTGCCTGCACGCTGGCACCCATAGAGCCAAGATGTACGGGCATGTGGGGGGCGTTGGCAATTAAGCCTCCCTGCTCGTCAAAAAGGGCGCAGGAAAAATCAAGCCGCTCTTTTATATTGACCGAGCTTGCCGTCTTTTCCAAGACCGCTCCCATTTGCTCGGCAATGGACATGAAGAGATTATTGAAAATCTCCAATAGGATTGGATCTGCTTTTTCGCGCGCTCCAATGCCAAGCGGCTTATCCCTTTTGCGTGGGGTGGGGCGGGTTAGGATAATCTCATCGGCTTTCGTGCGCTCCGCCTGCCATTCTTGCTCAACAATAATGTTTGCGTGTTCTTCAAAAATAAGAAGGGGTCCCTTATAGATTTTGCCAAGCTGCAAAGCATTACGGGCGAATATCTCGGCATCATGCCATTTGCCTTGTGAGAAAAAACGCCCTTTTCCGCTTTTCTGCTGCTCCATTTTCACATCTGCTTGAAGGGGGTGGGGGCGTTCTCCAAAGGCTTCCAATCGTATCGCCTCAATGATAATTTTTTTGCCCTTTTGGATAAAACCAAATTGCTGGGCATAGCTCTGCTCAAAACCATGCTCTATTTTTTTCTGCTTATTGCTATGGGCAATTTCAATCGTGCTATCGGTGCCCTCATAGCGGAGCAGTAAATAGCAAAATATCTCATCCGCCTTCTCCCCTTTTGACGACAATTGGGCGGTTAATTTCTTCTTCTGCTCCTCAATCTCCGCCTCTATCTTGTCAAGCTCGCTAAGGGGTAACTCCACGCTTTGCTCCGCCCCCTCCCTCATGCGGGCAAGCCCAAGACCCCATGCCGATAACAAGCCGGTGAGCGGGGGGATGAGAACCTTCTCCATATAAAGAGCGTCGGCTACCAGACAGGCAAATTGCCCCGCCGCTCCGCCAAAACAAGTAAGGGCATATTGGCTTACATCATGCCCTTTATGGGTGGAGATTTTTTTTATGGCATGTGCCATGTTTTCTACCCCGATTTTTATGGCTCCATCGGCAAGCTGTTCGGGCTTTATATTAATTTTTTTCGCAATCGCTCCAAATGCCTTTTCTACGCCTTTTTCATCTAATTCCTTATTCTGAGTTTTTCCGAAAATAGCAGGAAATCTGTCAGGGCGAATTTTCCCTACGCATATATTGGCATCGGTAAGGGTGAGCGGTCCTCCTTTGCGATAGCTGAGCGGTCCGGGATTGGCTCCTGCAGATTGGGGTCCGATTTGAACACGCCCTGTTTCATAGCTGATAATGCTGCCGCCCCCTGCGGCAATGGTGTGGATTTGCATCATGGGGGTACGAAGGGGAATGCCGCCGATTTTCGTCTCCAGAGTTTGTTCTATCTTGCCGCTATAATGGCAGATATCGGTGCTGGTGCCGCCCATATCAAAGCCGATTATCTTTTCTAGCCCGGCTCTTTTTCCTGCTTCTATCGCTCCAATAACGCCCCCTGCCGGTCCAGAAACTATCGCATCCTTGCCGCGAAAACTTGCGCCTGTGCATAGCCCGCCATTGGACATCATGAAATGGATTTTTGTGTCGGGAGAGCTTGTCTGTATTTCTTTTTCTAAGCTTTGAATATAGCTTTGTAATATGGGCGAGAGATAGGCATCGGCTAATGTTGTTGCTGCGCGTGGCACGAACTTCATGAGCGCAATGGTTTCATGGCTGGTGGCTATATAGGAAAAACCCATCTCTTTTGCCAGTCCCGCTACATATTGCTCATGGGCAGGAAAGCGGTAGCTATGCAAAAAACAAATGGCAAGAGAGGAGCAGCCGCTTTTTTTGGCATATTCCAGCTGTTCCTTTACCTGCTTGGCGGAGGGGGCTTGCAAAACCTCACCTTGTGCGCTGAGGCGTTCCTCAATCTCTAAAACCTCCTTATAAAGCATTTTTGGCTTTTCTATGGTTAGGGAAAATAAATCGGGACGGGTTTGGTTGCCAATCTCTAACGCATCTTTATGCCCTTTGGTGATGAGCAATGCTGTTTTGGCACCTTTTTTTTCCAGCAGGGCATTGGTCGCTATGGTTGTTGCTATGCGTAGCTCGCCAATATTATTTTTTGGCAAGGGCTTGCCATCAGGAATATTGAGGAGGTTTCTTATGGCGTAAAGGGTGGCATCCTTATATTTTTCGTCATTTTGTGACAAAAATTTGCGTATATGGAGCTTGTCTTGTGGAGAAAGCGCAATCACATCGGTGAAGGTTCCGCCTCTATCTACCAGAAATCTCCATTTTTTTTGCGCTGCTTGCATATGCCTATCCTAACTATTCTATCCAGCCATATTGCTTGCCTGTTCCTGAAAAATCAAAGAAAAATATTCCCCGCCCCTTTAAAAAATAGGCTAAATTGCCACCATGTCAATTTGGGGAAAACTAGCCGGTGCCATTGCAGGGTACGCATTGGGGGGTCCTGTGGGAGCAGGGCTCGGCTTTCTTGCAGGTCATTTGGTGATAGATAGGCGCGAAAAACAAACCATATTTGCCATCGCTCTCATCGCCTTATCCGCAAAAATGGCAAAAGCCGATGGTGTCGCACAGGAGCAGGAGTTAGCGGCATTTTATGATGTGATGCGCGTGCCGCAGAAACATAAAAAGGCGGTTGAAAAAATATATAGCCTTGCGGCTGAAGATGCGTCGGGCTTTGAACATTATGCGCGGCAGGTCAGCAAGATTTATAAAAATGATAAAATTATCCTTGAAGATGTGCTGGATGCTTTGTTCCATATCGCTTTAATTGATGGGCGTTTGCATGATAAGGAAATTATCTTTCTTGAAGAGGTTGCAGAAATATTTGGGCTGTCAAAAGAAGCTTGGTTGCGCCTGAAAATGCTCCATGTTGAGCGCGAGCTGCGTGATCCATATTTGGTGCTGGGGGTGGAGCGTGATATGAGCTTGGAAAAAATCAGGCTTGCCTATACGGTTTTGGTGAGGGAAAATCATCCTGATAAGCTTATGGCGGGCGGGGTGCCGGAAGAGGCGATACATCTTGCCAATCAGAGGCTCTCCAGGATAAATGGAGCGTGGGAGCAAATAAAAAAGGAGCGGGAAAATGAGCGATAAAGCAAAAAGAGCGGCGGCACAGGCGGCGGTCAAGCTCATAGAGGGGGGAATGCGTGTTGGGCTTGGCACCGGCTCAACGGCTACCCATTTTGTGGAACTGCTTGCCGAGCGGGTTAAGGCGGAGGGCTTATCCTTGCATTATGTGCCGACAAGTGTGCAAACCGAGACGCAAGCCCGTAGCTTGGGGTTAGAAATTTCAACCATTACTGCGCTGGGGGGCTTGGATATAGTTGTGGATGGTGCTGATGAGATAGACCCCTCTTTGCGCTTACTTAAGGGCGGGGGCGGGGCGCTTTTGCGGGAGAAAATTGTCGCTATGGCAAGCAAAAATATGGTTGTTATTGCCGATGAGGGCAAGCTTGTTCCGAGCCTTGGGGCATTTCCTTTGCCTGTGGAAATTGTGCAATTTGAAGCCGAAACCATTGCCGAGCGGGTTGCTTCTGTTTTGGGGGAAACAGGAAATGGTGGGGAGATAACAAGGCGAAAGGCGGAAGGGAAAGATTTTATTACCGATGCGGGTAATTATATTTATGATTGTGCTTTGGGGGTGGTGCAAAATCCAGAGGATTTGGCAGATAAGCTTTCTTCTATTGTGGGCGTGGTTGAGCATGGTTTGTTTCTGGGGCTGGCAAGTCAGGCGATTATCGGCTCTGATGGGGGGGAAGTCAGGCGGATAGGGTGAAAAATGGAGAGACAAAGTATGCGGGCGGAAATTCATGTTGCTTCTTTGGAGGAGGTTGCGACCATTATTGATTGGGCGGAGGGGGAAGGGTGGAATCCGTCTCCTTATGATGCTAAGGCTTTTTTCTCTGCTGACCCGAAGGGGTTTTTTATCAGTACAATGAATGATATTCCTATTGGGGCTATTAGTGCGGTTAAATGGGGGAGTAATTTTGGGTTTTTGGGGCTTTATATTGTTACGCCTGAATATCGCTCAAAGGGCTTTGGGATACAGCTTTGGAACCATGCTATGGGTTATCTCAGCAATCATCTTATTGGGTTGGATGGGGTGGTGGAGCAGCAGTATAATTACAAAAAGTCAGGGTTTATCTTTGCGCATAATACTATCCGATTTGAGGGGAAGGCGGGGGATGTGAGTCAATTTGTGCATGGGGAAAATATCATAGCGTATGAAAAGGATAGGTTTGGGGGTGTTCTCCATTATGATAAGGGCTTTTTTCCAGCTAGTCGGAAAAACTTTCTTGCTAATTGGTTATCCATACCCAAAGCATCTGTTCATGTTGCCTTTGATGAAAAGGGGGCGGTGAGCGGGTATGTGCTTGCTCGTCCTTGTAAGCGGGGGTATAAAATCGCGCCGCTTTTTGCTGATAATGTCCCTATTGCCAGAGGTTTATTGCATGAGGTTTGTGCGCCATTGCCAAAAGATGCGCCGGTGTTTCTTGATGTTCCTGAGCCGAATAAAAATGCTCAAAGTCTCGTCACAGAGTTGGGCTGGAGGGAGGTTTTTCAAACGGCGCGCATGTATACGGCTTCTCCTCCGCCCGATATTCAGCTTCAGAAAAGCTTTGGGCTGACAAGTTTTGAGATTGGATAATCAAACATAGTCAGGCATAATGGGTTTCATGAAATATGATTATGATTTATTTGTTATCGGTGCCGGCTCAGGCGGGGTGCGGGCGGCGCGCATGGCGGCGGGGTTTGGGGCAAAAACCGCCATTGCAGAAGAGCATAAAGTGGGCGGAACATGCGTTATTAGGGGCTGTGTGCCTAAAAAGCTTTATGTTTATGCTTCTCATTTTTCTCATGATTTTAAGGATGCGGAGGGGTTTGGGTGGTCGGTGCCAAAGGCGGAGTTCTCATGGAAAAAGCTTGTTTCCGCAAAGGATAAAGAGATTGAAAGGCTGAATGCGATATATATAAAAAATCTTGAAAAAGCTAAAGTGGAGCTTCTGCACCATCGGGCTGTTTTCAAAAGCCCTCATGAGGTGCAATGTGGGGGTAAGATAGTCAGTGCAGAAACTATTCTTATTGCTACCGGTGCCAGACCTTTTTTGCCTGAAATTGAGGGGGTGGAATATGCGCTTACTTCCAATGAGATATTTGACCTTCCCGCACTTCCTAAAAGAATTGTCATTGTGGGGGGGGGATATATTGCGGTTGAGTTTGCTTGTATATTTGCGGGGCTGGGGGCGGGGGTGGATTTGCTGTATCGGGGAGAGGAAATTTTGCGGGGGTTTGATGATGATTTGCGAAAGCTCATTCATTTGGAGATGGAAAAGCAGGGGATATCGGTTCGTGTAAAGGCGGATATCCGCAAGATTACGGCTGCAAGGGAGGTTCATGTGGAAGGGGGCGAGGTTATTGCGGCGGATGCTGTATTATATGCAACGGGGCGTATTCCGAATACTGAGAAAATGGGGCTTTCTGGGGTGGGGGTGCAAATGGGGGAAAGGGGCGAGGTTGTGGTGGATGAATATTCCCGCTCCAATATTGACAATATTTATGCGGTGGGAGATGTCACAAATCGGGTGGCTTTGACGCCCATTGCCATTGTGGAAGGGTCTGCTTTTGCCAATACGTTATATGGTGGGAAAAAAACGCCTATCTCGCATGAAACTATTCCTTCTGCGGTTTTTACTCAGCCCGGACTTGGGACCATTGGGCTTACGGAGGTGCAGGCACGGGAGCGGGGCGAGGTGAAAATATTTTCCTCCACATTCCGTCCGATGAAACACACCTTATCGGGGCGGGATGAAAAATGCTTCATGAAGCTTGTCGTTGATGCCAAGTCCGATATTGTGCTGGGATTGCATATTATGGGAGCGGATGCTGGCGAAATGATCCAAGCCTTTGGGGTCGCCGTCACTATGGGGGCGACAAAGGCGGATTTTGACAAAACCCTTGCCGTTCATCCTACGGCGGGGGAGGAGTTGGTGACTATGGGGTGATTTTTATGGTTTTCATAATGCGGTCAGTTTCCACAAGAATTTTGATAATTTTCTGATAATGGCAAATATCATTAAAGGATAATTTCTGCCCCTTGCGGGCTTTAAGCCATTTTTGCACAGGCTGATAACCCCCTATATAGAACTCCCATGCCATCTCCGGCACCTTTGCAAAAAATTGCGTGTCATTAATCCAAACCTGCTCATTTTTATATTGGATTTTTACCACCTTGCTACTGCCTTCGCCCTCAAAGGGATAGGGGGTTTCACCGATAGCCTTCTCCTCCATTAAATGAAGTGAGCGCAATTGCCCGCCCTTATCGGCAATCTCCCAAAACTCTTTTGCACTGCTTGGATAGGGAATATGCGGAAAATCCGATTTCAAAAAATCCTTATAAATTTGCCGATAATCGGGGCAATGCAACACCCCATAAATATAATCAAAAACCGCCATTTCATCAGGTGTGCCATGCTTCTTATCTGCACCCTTCTTTTGAATCTTTGCATAGATTTTCTTATCAAAATTAACACGCTTAGAACCATCTACCTCATCATAAAGATAGAGGGGAAATAATGGAGTAGCATTGCCAGGGCGTGTTGACATAATACCAAATTCAACAATTTTATTCGTGCATTGCACCTCTTTCCAATTTTTTTCTCCTGCAGCACTTCTAGAAATGAGCATAGCTAAATTCTCACCTTCCAGCATATGCCGCATGATTGCACCGCGCGGCATACAGTGAAACCCTTTTGAATTTCCAGTATAGAACGTCCAGCGCGTGTCAAAGGGGCGATAAGCAAGTTTGGTCAATTTCCCTGTTTGAAAATTTTGCTCTACATCTTTTTTTGCACCGGCTACACTCCAATCCCGAACATCCTTTCTCAAATGATATTTATTACGTAAAACTTCAATATCTGTTTCCGTGCGAAGGTCTTTAAGGCGTGCTTCAATCACCTTTTTCTTATAATCTATGCAAAAACCATCTCTTGCGGTAGCAATGCCAACCGAGTTTTCTGGCATAAATTCTTTTATGCTAAAGCCCTGCTGATATTGCCCCTCTAATTTATCATTGCGGGGAATAAAGAAATAAAAAGGCTTGTTAGGACTAAGCTTTTTCCAATCCTTATCATGCAGAGTTTTTTGCTCTAATGCCTCCTGTTTAACCTCTCTTTTACCCCATAACCCGCTGTGATAAACATCAGCCTGTCTGCCTTTGCTGTCTTTCTTTTTCACCGCAATCAATATCGCCACGCCCTGCTGAATATCAAAAACATTTTTGTCGGGTGAACCATCAGGACAAACCTCTTTTCTTTTGGCATTACCATGCAAATCCAGCACATAAATCTTGTCAAATGTCTTGCGCAAATGCCAGCGCATACCCCGAAAGGTCGGATTATCCAAATAGCCATGAGCGGTAATAAAACCCAAAACCCCCTCGCCGTTTTTATCAATATAATGCTCGGCAAGCCGAATAAACTTTACATAATCATCATTAATCCATTTAGGATTCCTTTCTTTAAGCTTTTCCTTTCCACCCGGCTCTTTTTTATAAGCCTCCATAAGCTTCATTATCCAATCGCTCTTATTCTGACTTTCGCCTGAATAGGGCGGATTACCGATAACGCACATAATCGGCATATCGTGTTTTATTTTATTGGCACCTTTTGCCTCTTTAGAAAGCCATCTAGCAAAAGGAAGAGTCTGGTCAGCAGGCTTGCCCTCCTCCAGACTATCCGTGAGATAAACACGCATACGCTTTGGGTTGCTGGGGGGCTTATAACCAAGATTGGTAAGCACCATATCCAGCTTGGTATGGCACATCGTATAAGATGCCATAAGCAACTCAAACCCATGCAGGCGGGGAATTAAATCCTCTACAACATAGCCGCCCCACTGCCCTTTGGCGGTTTTCTGTATTTTCGGCGCAATCTGATTGATAGCTTCCGCCAAAAAAGTCCCTGTTCCTGTAGCGGGGTCAAGAATTTGCACCTTATGCACCTCTTTTTTTATCTTTTTATTATTCTGCCCACTATCCCAATTTATTGTAATTTTTCTGTTATCTGCCAATCCCTTGGATATATTAAACTCTTTTTGCAACACCTCATCCACTGCCCGAACAATAAAGCGCACTACCTCAATAGGCGTATACCAAACCCCGCGCGCTTTTCTTTTTTCGGGATTATAATGTCTTAGAAAATCTTCATAAAAATGCAAGAAGGGGTCATCCTTGCCATAAACCTTGCCATATCGCTCCATAAGATTCTTTACATTGGCAGCAAGGAAAATAGATACCAAATCATCAATAATACGCCTAATCCTCTCATCCAAATCTTGCCCTGAAATATAGGTAAAAAACTTACGGAGAAACGGATTGCTTTTCGGCAATAAATCTAGTGCCTCTTGGCGGGAAAAAGTTTCTGGAGTATCATCATGCAATCTGGCGGCAAACATGCCATAGGCAATCGTCTCCGCATAAATATCCGAAAACTGCTCTATGCTGATATCCTGTATAAGGTTTTCCTTAAAAGCAATATAATGATCTATCAATTCACTACGCTCATCACTTTTTTCATCCGACCGTAAAATATTTTTCAAAATCTCCTTTACCAGCCGTGCCTTCCCTGCCATGCGTTTTGCCAACTCATCGGGGGTGGTAATGGAAATGGGGCGGGACTCTACGAAATCCCGCAAAAGCATTTGCAAACGGCTAAACTCTGCCTGCTCAGCCTGAATACCCATTATCGGTTTCCCTATAGAAACCTGCTCCACCAATTTTCCGTCTTTATAAAAATTCCAATCCAGACAATTCGTATAGACTAAATTAGGTAATGCCTTGCGATACCGCTCAAGCTGTTCTTCATTCTTGCCTTTCAGGTTGTGAATATCCACCCCAATATCTTTTGCCTCAATATGCCCGATGGTTATCTCATCCTTGCCATAATGCACGCTAAAATCAGGTGCGCCACATGCCACTGCCTTTGGCTCATTAATAACCATAATCTTGTTAGTTTTCATTTTAGGGCTAAAAGATTCTACTAAACCCTTAATTGCAGGGCGATAGCTATGCTCCCCCGCCTTGCCTGTCTTATGGATTTTTATTACTTCGTTTAGAAACGGTCTTATTTCCAAAGGATAGTCCCTTCCTAAGCGGTTGCCTTGTTTTTGGTAGGTTTTTGGGTGGAGGTTTTTTGGAGTTTTAGTTTTTCTGCTATTAGGAAGGCGAGCTCTAGGGCTTGGCTGGCGTTTAGTCGGGGGTCGCAGTGGGTGTGGTAGCGGCTGGAGAGGTCTTCTTCTTTTATGGCTTGGGCACCGCCTAGGCATTCGGTGACGTTTTGTCCTGTCATTTCAAAATGGACGCCGCCGGCATAGCTGCCTTCTGCGCTGTGGATATCAATGAAATCTTTGACCTCGTGCAATATGCGCTCTACCGGACGGGTTTTATATCCGTTATTCGCCTTAATCGTATTGCCATGCATCGGGTCGCAGGACCATACTACTTTCTTGCCTTCGCCTTCTACTTTGCGGATGAGCTTGGGCAGGTAATCGCCTATCTTATCCGCACCAAAGCGGCAGATTAAGGTTAGCCTTCCCGCATCATTTTCTGGGTTTAGGATGTCAATAAGGCGCAATAGCTCATCGGCTTCTATGCCGGGACCGCATTTCATGCCTATCGGGTTATAAATCCCACGCAAAAACTCTATATGCGCTCCGTCAGGCTGGCGGGTTCTATCCCCGCACCATACCATGTGCGCACTGGTATCATAGGGGTTGCCCGTCGTGCTATCTATGCGGGTAAAGGCTTGCTCATAGCCTAGTAATAAGGCTTCATGGCTTGTGTAAAAACTAACCTGGCGCATTTGGCGCGTCGTTTGCGAAGATATGCCACAGGCGCGCATAAAGGCTAGGGATTGGTCTATTTGAGAGGCTAAGTCCTGATAGCGTTCGCCCTCTTTGGTGTCTGCCAAAAAGCCCATTGTCCAGCTATGGACATGCGATAAATCGGCAAAGCCTCCTGTCGTAAATGCTCGCAATAGGTTCAATGTGCTGGCAGCTTGGCGATAGGCGGATATTTGGCGGCGTGGGTCAGCCCTCCTTGCCTCCTCTTCAAAGGCAATATCATTGATGATATCACCCCGATAGCTTGGAAGCGTGGTGCCGTTGCGGGTCTCTATATCTTCCGAGCGGGGCTTGGCAAATTGACCCGCTATGCGCCCCACTTTCACAACGGGCAATCCCGCTCCAAAGGTCAATACTATCGCCATTTGTAGCAAAACCCGTAAGGTGTCGCGTACCTTGTCGGCGTGGTGCTCGGCAAAGCTTTCGGCACAATCACCACCCTGTAATAAAAAGGCTTCGCCATTGGCAACCCTGCCAAGCTTCCTGCGCAGACTGCGCGCCTCACCCGCAAATACCAAAGGCGGATAATTGGCAAGCTCAGCCTCAACGGCTTCCAAACCATCCTTATCCTCATAATGGGGCATTTGTCGCGCTTCTAATTTGCGCCAGCTATCTATCGTCCATTTCTTACTCATCTCAATAGACTAACCATTGCTTGCCTGACACGCAAGCATAGGATACATCAATGTAATGATGAAGAGTCTTTCTATCGCTGTCATACAGGATAATCCAATATTGGGAAATATGCCCAAAAATGGAGATATTATATGTGAGGCAAGACAAAAATATCATGACGCAGATATTATTATGACAAGCGAGATGTTCCTTTGTGGGTATCCTCCTGAGGACCTTGTTCAGCGAAAATCTTTCCTCCGCGCGGTTGAAAAACAATGCGATAGGCTGGTTGCCATAACCAAAGAGGGCGGTCCTGCGCTGCTTATCGGGTTGCCATATTTGGAAAAGGGCAAGCTCTATAATAGCTTTCTGCTTGCGGAAAAGGGGAAAGTAGCTGGGCTGACGCATAAATATTGTCTGCCGAATGAGGATGTTTTTGATGAGGTGCGAAACTTCGCAAAGCCGCCCTTGCCGTCTCCGATGGAGTTTCGGGGTGTGAAGCTCGGCGTGCCTATTTGTGCCGATATTTGGAATAGTGAGCTGTGCCAGCACCTCAAGGAAAAGGGTGCCGAATTATTGCTTATTGGCAATGCCTCGCCCTATCGCAAGGGTAGGGGAGAGGAGCGGATGGAGCAGGCATCGGCACGGGCGGTGGAAACGAAATTGCCCCTTCTCTATCTCAATCAATTGGGGGGGCAGGATGAGCTTGTATTTGATGGAGATAGTTTTCTATTGCAGGCAGATGGAACATTGCATTCCCGCTTTGCCGCTTGGCAGAAGGAAACGGCACTCATAAAATGGCAAGCTGAAAAGGGGTGGGTCCATAAGCCTTATCTTGCGCCTCAGCCTAAATGCGAGGAGGAGAGGCTCTATCAGGCGTTAATGCTGGGGCTTCGCGATTATGTTGAGAAAAATCATTTTCCCAAGGTCGTATTAGGGCTGTCAGGTGGGGTGGATAGCGCCTTTGTCGCCTGCCTTGCTGTAGATGCATTGGGGGCGGAGAGGGTGCATCCCGTCTTTTTGCCCTTCCGCTATACGAGCGAGCAAAGCCGCAAAGATGCCGACGCTTCTATTCGGGCATTGGGGCTTCGTGCGGATAGTTTTTCCATTGAAGAGCCGTATCAGAGCATAGAAAAGCTTCTTGCAAAAACCTTTGCCGGAAAGCCCGCTGATGTTACCGAAGAAAATCTGCAATCTCGCTTGCGGGGGGTTGTGTTAATGGCATTATCCAATAAGTTCGGGTCGCTTCTTTTGACGACCGGAAATAAATCGGAGCTTTCTGTCGGATATGCGACCCTTTATGGCGATATGAATGGCGGATTTAATCCCATAAAAGATATTTATAAAACGGAGCTATATAGGTTGGCAAAATGGCGAAATAAAAATGGTGCTATTGGCGCATTGGGTGGCGGCGGGGTGCGGGTGCCTGAGAATATCCTTACCAAAGCACCTAGTGCCGAGCTTGCGCCAAACCAGAAAGATGAAGATAGCCTGCCTGCTTATGAGGTGCTGGATGCAATCCTATATGAGATGATAGAAAGGGAAACACCGCTTAGTGAGTTGGAAAAGCAGGGCTATGGTGCGCCATTGCTTCGGAAGGTTGAGCATTTGCTTTATCGTGCTGAGTATAAACGCCGCCAGGCTTCTCCCGGTATTCGGGTTAATCTGCGTAATTTTGGAAGAGGTCGGCGGTATCCGATTACCCATGACTTTCGGGAGGCACAGCAATGAACCGCACACGCTTTGCCCCTAGCCCTACCGGTCTGCTGCATGTCGGTAATTTTCGTACCGCTCTGTTGAACTGGCTCTATATCCGCTCAATGGGAGGGAAGTTCCTATTGCGAATTGATGATACAGACCAAAGCCGTTCTAAGGAGGAATATGTGGAGGGGATTATCCGCGATCTGAAATGGCTCGGCATTACCCATGATGAAATGACACGCCAAAGCGAGAGGATGGACAATTATCAAAAGGCTCTCAGTACACTGCGCAAAAAAGGATTGGTCTATGCCTGCTATGAAAGCGCAGAGGAATTGGAGAGAAAGAGAAAGCGCCAGCTCGCTCGTGGTAAGCCTCCTATATATGATAGGGCGGGGCTTGCGCTTGGTGATGGGGAGCGTTCTGTGCTTGAGGGGGAGGGGCGGAAGCCGCATTGGCGGTTCAAGCTTTCGGGAAAAATTGTCAAATGGCAGGATGGGGTGCGTGGGGAGCAAAAAGTGGATACGGCAAGCCTTTCTGACCCTGTTATATTGCGTGAGGATGGGCAGTTTCTTTATACCTTGCCTAGCGTGGTGGATGATATAGAGCTTATGGTGAGCCATATTATTCGTGGTGAAGACCATGTGACCAATAGTGCGGCACAGATTGAAATATTTGAGGCATTGGGTGCAAAGCCTCCACAATTTGCCCATCATGCGCTTTTAATTGGGGCAGATGGCGAAGGGCTTTCCAAGCGTATCGGGTCGCTTTCTTTGAAAGATTTGCACGAGCAGGGATTTGAGCCAATGGCGGTTATAAGTCTTATTGCCCGCCTTGGAACGGCAGAAGCGATTGAGCCTTTTCATGATATGGAGAAGCTCATTAAGGGCTTTAGCCTTGATGGGTTAAGTCGCTCAGCAGCACGGTTTGATATTGCCGAGCTGGAGCGCTTAAATGCCAGAGTTTTACATGAAATGCCCTATGCCGCTATTGCCGAGCGTTTGAAAAAGACAGGACTGGATGAGGGCGAGGCTTTTTGGAAGGCGATATGTGGCAATATAGAAAAATTTTCCGATGTTGAGGAATATGTAAATATTCTGAAAGGGGAGGGGCAGGGCATGATTGAGGATAAGGCTTTTATTGCTGTTGCATTGGAGCATTTGCCTGCTGCGCCTTGGGATGAAAATATTTGGCAGCGTTGGACAAAGGCGGTTGCAAAAGTAACAGGGAGAAAGGGCAAAGCTCTCTTTCTGCCATTGCGGCTTGCTCTGACGGGAAAGGAGCATGGTCCTGAAATGAGCGTGCTGCTTCCTCTTATGGGAGAGAAAAGGGTGAGGGCGTGTTTGAGTGGAGGGCAGGAATAAGCTATTGTGAGAAAATGACTAAAGAAAAATTATATATTTTTGATACAACTTTGCGGGATGGACAGCAGACGGCAGGTATTGACTTTTCGGTGGAGGAAAAGAAATTTATTGCTCAAATGCTGGACGGCTTGGGGGTGGATTATATTGAGGGCGGCTATCCGGGTGCAAATCCAACCGATAGCGAGTTTTTTGCTTCTCCCCCAAAGCTGAAAAACGCAATTCTGACCGCTTTTGGCATGACAAAAAGGGCGGGGCGTTCGGCTTCCAATGATACGGGGCTGGCTACCCTATTAAACACAAAAGCCCCCGCAATCTGTATGGTCGCAAAAAGCTGGGATTATCATGTGGAGCTTGCCCTTGGCATTACGCTTGAAGAAAACCTCATTTCTATTCAGGAAAGTGTCGCTGCCGTCAAAAAAGAGGGGCGGGAGGCAATGATTGATTGTGAGCATTTTTTTGATGGCTATAAGGCAAACCGCCAATATGCATTGCAATGCGCCAAAGCCATATATGAGCAGGGGGCGCGCTGGGTGGTGTTATGTGATACAAATGGCGGAACATTGCCGCATGAAGTTTCTGAAATTGTTAAAGATGTCTGTAAAATTATTCCCGGAGAAAGCTTGGGTATTCATGCCCATAATGATACCGGCAATGCCGTTGCCAATTCGCTTGCTGCTATTGGGGCAGGTGTGCGGCAATTACAGGGAACGCTTAACGGGCTTGGCGAGCGTTGCGGAAATGCCGATATTGTAACCTTGCTGCCAACGCTTTTGCTAAAGGAAGATTTTGCAAAACAATTTACAATAGGAGTAAGCAAAAAATCCCTTGCCTCGCTTTCTTCCATTTCGCGCCAATTGGACGAATTGCTGAACCGTGCTTCCAATCAGCATGCGCCCTATGTTGGAGATGCCGCTTTTGCCCATAAGGGGGGCATTCATGTTTCTGCCGTGCAGAAAGACCCGAAAACCTATGAGCATATTGAGCCTGCTCTTGTCGGTAATAATCGGCAAATTCTTATCTCTGACCAGGCGGGGAGAAGTAATGTGCTTCACCGCCTCAAACAGGTTGGCATTACGCTTGACCCGAAATCCAAAACCATAGAGGAGCTGTTGCAAAAGGTGAAAAGCCTTTCTGCTCAAGGCTATAGCTATGATGGTGCCGATGCCAGTTTTGAGCTGCTGGTGCGGCGTTTTCTGGGAGAGGTGCCGGAATATTTTACCGTTAAGGGGTTTCGGGTGAGCGTTGAATATGAGGGGAAAAATAAAAAATCCCGCTCCCTTGCAAGCGTTAAGCTTATGATTGAGGGAAAAGAAATATCTTCAACCGGTGAGGGAAATGGTCCTGTTAATGCCCTTGATATGGCATTGAGAAAAGACCTTGGATGCTATCAGAAATATATTGAAGATATGCGCCTTGTTGATTTTAAGGTGCGCATTCTGACATCGGGTACGGATGCGGTAACCCGTGTGCTGATTGAAACCATGGATGGAAAAGGGGAGCGGTGGTTTACGGTCGGGGTATCGGAAAATATCGTCCAAGCTTCCTTTCAGGCATTGCGTGATAGCCTGTTCTATAAATTGGTGAAGGAAAAAGCAGGAAAGGTACAATAGAAATATGAATGTTTTTTCAAGTCTTTTATCCCGAATTATCACACCCATTCATCATGATGGGCATAAGTTTATTCTTGCTTTTGCTATTGCCAGTTTTATCCTTTTTCAAATATGGGCACTGCTTGGGTGGCTGGGAACCATCCTTACTATTTGGTGCATATATTTCTTTCGTAATCCCGAAAGGATAACAAGGCAAAAAAAGGGGCTGATTATGAGCCCTGCTGATGGCGTTATTTGTAAAATTGCAAAAAAACCGCCGCCCATTGAGCTGAGAATGGGTAAGCAGGAAAGAATATGTATTTCCGTTTTCATGAATGTTTTTGATTGCCATGTGAACCGTGCTCCCGCTGCCGGAAAAATATCTTCCATTGTCTATAGTAAGGGCAAGTTTTTTAATGCATCTTTGGACAAGGCATCTGAAAAAAATGAAAGAAATGCAATATTGATAGATATGGACGGAAAAAAAACCCTCGCTTTTGTGCAAATTGCCGGATTGGTGGCGCGCCGCATCATGTGCTATGCTAAGCCCGGAGAGAGGCTCCATGCTGGGCAAGTGTTTGGTCTTATCCGCTTTGGTAGCCGCGTGGATGTCTATTTGCCCATTGGCGCAGAGCCGCTTATCGCTGAGGGGCAAAGAGCCATTGGGGGGGAAACCGTTTTTGCCAATTTACATTCAGAAGAAATAGCAGGGGATATTCTGATAAGCTAAGCAGAAGAGAGGTTTTGAAAATATGACACAAAAACAGAAAAATCCGAAAGCGGAAGAAAAAAAGCTCAGTATGCTGTCTATTCGTAGGCTTGTTCCCAATGCGCTAACGCTTGGGGCTATTTGCCTTGCGCTTACTGCTTTGCGACTTGGCATTGATGGGCGGTTTAAGCTTGCCGTATTATCGCTTATTGCTGCCGGATTTTTGGACGGTATTGATGGGCGGATTGCCCGTATGCTGGGGGCGCAATCGCGTATGGGGGCGCAATTGGATAGCTTGGCTGATTTCTTTAATTTCGGTATCACGCCTGTTTTGCTCATCTATTTATGGCAGCCTGATAGCCTGCAAAAATTTGGATGGCTTGGGGTGCTTTGTTATGCTGTATGCGGAGCGCTGCGCCTTGCTCGCTTTCATGTTGATATGGAGCATAGAAAAAAAGACCCATGGGAATATAATTATTTTGTAGGGATACCCTCGCCCGGTGCGGCGGGGCTGGTTATGCTCCCCTTATATTTGGACTTTTGGGGTGTGCCGCTGTTTCGGGATTTGCCTATATTGATAAGCCTTTATTGTGCTATTATCGGTCTGCTCATGGTCAGTAATATTCCTACATTCTCGCCTAAACCTGTGCGCTTTACTATTCCGAAAAAGCTGGCACTGCCTCTGCTCCTCCTTGTAACGCTTGCTGTGGGTGCGGTGCTTACCTATCCATGGGTTGGGCTTTCGGTTTTATGTGCCCTTTATCTCTCCACTCTGCCGTGGAGTGCGTGGTGCTATGCAAAAGAGGAAGAGAAGCAGAAATAAGCTTGGCTGGGAGAGCTGGATTCGAACCAGCATTGACGGAGTCAGAGTCCGTAGTCCTACCATTAGACGATCTCCCATTGACAAAAACTTTCTATTCCTACCCTTTTCAGGCAAGATTGCATAGTGAGAAACATAAAATGGAAATAAAACAATGCCAGAGAAAAAAAATACCAGAAAAGGCAGGATAAAAGCTCGTTTGCAAACGGCAAGAGGGCGCAAAACTTCCTCTGCCCGATGGTTGCAAAGGCAGATTAATGACCCCTATGTCGCCGCTGCCAAAGAGGAGGGCTATCGCTCGCGGGCGGCGTTTAAGCTGAAGGAAATTGAGGAGCGGTATCATTTGCTGGAAAAGGGAAGCCATGTGCTTGACCTTGGGGCGGCTCCTGGCGGTTGGAGCCAGATTGCTAACGATTATATTGGTGAGGGGGGGAAAATTCTCGCTATTGATATTGCTGATATGGAGCCTATTGCAGGGGTGGAGTTTTTGCAATTGGATTTATATGAGGAAGGTGCGTTGCAAAAAATCAAAGACCATGCAGGGGGGCTTTTTCATGCCGTGCTTTCTGATATTGCCGCTCCTGTAACCGGTCATCGCCAGACAGACCATTTGCGCACACAAGCCCTTGCTGAGCTTGCGGCGGAATATGCTTTTTCTCTCCTGCGCCCAAAGGGAAATTTTTGCACCAAAGTATTTCAGGGAGGGACGCAAAAAGAGCTGCTTGAGCGCTTGAAAAGCGGGTTTGAGAAGGTAATTCATTTTAAGCCTAAGGCAAGCCGCAAGGAGTCGGTTGAGATGTATGTGCTTGCGCTTTCCCGCTTGTCATAGGATTTGAATAAAAACTTTGTCTTACAGCCTGGAATATGATAGGACAATTTGCCAATACAGAGGAAGCTGGTGGCATGGTGACAAATAAATCCAAATATCATTCTTTTAGAGAAGCATTGACTTTTGACGATGTTCTGCTTGTGCCTGCGCAATCCAATATCATGCCCGCCGAGGTGGATACTCATACACAGCTTACCAAAAATATAACATTAGGGCTGCCGCTGCTTTCGGCGGCTATGGATACGGTTACGGAATCCGAGCTTGCTATTACGCTTGCACAAGCGGGCGGCATGGGTGTTCTGCACCGGAATATGTCCCCTGAAGACCAAGCCGACCAAGTCCGTAAAGTGAAACGCTTTGAAAGCGGAATGGTTGTAGACCCCGTAACCATTCGCCCCAATATGAAGCTTGCCGAAGCCCTGTCCCTTATGGCGGGGCATAATATTTCATCCCTGCCTGTTACTGAAAGCTCAGGGAAGCTGGTCGGTATTCTTACCCATCGGGATGTACGCTTTGCCGATAATCTAAAACAGCAGGTCAGCACATTAATGACAAAAGACAAGCTGGTAACCGTGCGTGAGAATGTAAAAACAGGGGAAGCAAAAAAATTGCTCCATCATCATCGTATAGAAAAGCTATTGGTTGTTAATAAGGATTATCATTGTGTTGGGCTTATCACCGTTAAGGATATAGAAAATGCCAATGCCCATCCCCATGCCACCAAAGATAAACAAGCCCGCTTGCGGGTGGCGGCGGCAAGCACGGTGGGTGAGGTTGGCTTTTTAAGAAGCAGTGCTTTATTGGAAGCCGGTGCCGACCTTATTGTCATTGATACCGCTCATGGGCATTCAAGCTCGGTTCCCAAAGCCGTTACAAGGCTTAAAAAAGCCTTTCCTAAATCAGAAATTATGGCAGGAAATGTAGCAACGGGTGAGGCTGCCAAAACATTAATTGGGGCGGGGGCGGATGCCATTAAGATAGGCATTGGTCCAGGCTCTATTTGCACAACTCGTATTGTTGCTGGTGTCGGCGTGCCTCAGCTTACTGCCATTCTTGATGTGGTGGAAATTGTGAAAGCTGCAAAAATACCCGCCATTGCCGATGGCGGGGTGCGGTTCTCAGGGGATTTTGCAAAAGCCATTGCGGCGGGGGCAAATGCCATTATGGTCGGCGCATTGCTTGCGGGAACCAGTGAAAGTCCGGGCGAGGTGTTCCTCTATCAGGGGAGGAGCTATAAAAGCTATCGGGGCATGGGGTCTGTAGGGGCAATGGCGCAAGGCTCGGCTGACAGATATTTTCAGCAGGATATTGATGATAGTCTGAAGCTCGTTCCTGAGGGTATTGAGGGGCAGATACCCTATAAAGGATCGGCGGCGGTGGTTATCCATCAATTAATTGGGGGATTGCGGGCGGCAATGGGATATCTCGGTGCAGAAAATATTCCCGCTTTGCAAAAAAAGGCGCAATTTGTTCGTATCAGCTCGGCGGCATATCGTGAAAGTCATGTTCATGATGTTACCATTACAAGGCAGGCACCTAACTATCCAAAGGCGGAAACAGAATGAGAATATTCCCTATCTATATCATGCTTCTTGTGTTTTTTATGGCATCTTCTGTTTCTGCACAGACGCTTTCGCTGCCAGAAGTTTCTAAACAGCTCACCGCCCAAGCCATGTTGTGGTATGAGGAGAAATATTTCCCTCAAAGCGATATTCTTTTGGAGCAGGCAATTATCGCCAATCCTGCCAATGATGAAGCTTTTAGCTATTTAGGATATTCTGCCTATCAGCAAAAATATTATGAAAATGCAAAAAGATATTTTGCTCAAGCCATTTCGCTTACTCCTTCGGTTTCTGAGTTATGGCACTGGGCGGCAAAGACAAATCTTGCCCTTGGAGAAAGGGAAGAGGCAATGGATAAGCTCGCCCATTTGCAAAAAATTTGTAAAAAATGCAAAGAGATTACAACCCTGAAAAGTGAAATTCAGGAATTTGATAATGAAAAACTTGCCAAAGAGGAGGCAGAAGAAAAACGCCTTAATGAAGAAAGTATTCGTCAGCTTAATGAAAATAAAGAAGAGAAGCCATCTACATCAGAAGAGCAATAAGGTCCTTTCATGGAAAATATCCTCATTATAGATTTTGGTAGTCAGCTCACACAGCTTATTGCCAGAAGGGTAAGGGAAAGCGGGGTCTATTCTGAAATTCACCCCTATCAAGCCGTTAATGAGGCTTTGCTGAAAAAACTTTCGCCATTGGGGATTATTCTCTCCGGTGGTCCTGCCAGTATAAGTGCTGAAAATGCTCCCCATATTGATGAGGCGATATTTACATTGGGCGTTCCCATATTGGGAATTTGTTATGGTCAGCAGGCTATGTGTAAGCAATTGGGCGGTGAGGTCACTTCCGCTAAAGAGCGTGAGTTTGGAAGGGCGGATATTATTCTTGAGAACCCTTGCCCTTTATTTGATGGCATTGCAAAAAAGCAGGAAACCATGCGTGTATGGATGAGCCATGGCGATAGGGTTGGGAAATTACCGCAAGGATTTCGTATTGTGGCGGCAAGTGAGAATGCGCCTATGGCAGCCATTGCAGATGAAAAGAGGCATTTTTATGGGCTGCAATTTCACCCTGAAGTTATCCATACGCCAAAGGGGGCGGCATTGCTGAAAAACTTCACCCATAACATTGCGGCATGTAAGGGGGAGTGGAATATGCGTTCTTTCCGTGAAGAGGCGATTAGCAATATTCGGGCGCAGCTTGGCAAAGCCAAAGTCTTATGTGCTTTGTCAGGGGGGGTGGATAGCTCTGTGGTTGCCGTGCTTTTGCATGAAGCGATTGGCGAGCAATTGCTTTGTGTATATGTGGATACGGGCTTTATGCGTGAGGGCGAAAGTGAGCAGGTGGTGGAGTTGTTTCGTAATCATTATCATATCCCGCTTGTTCATCGGGATGCTTCCAAAACTTTTCTTGAAAAATTGGAGGGGGTCAGCGATCCCGAAAAAAAGCGAAAAATTATCGGCGCCAGCTTTATTGATATATTTGAAGAGGAAGCAAAAAAAGCAGGCGGGGCTGATTTTCTTGCACAGGGAACCTTATATCCTGATGTGATTGAAAGCGTTTCTGCGGTGGAGGGGTCGGGGTCGGTTACGATTAAGAGCCATCATAATGTTGGCGGTTTGCCGGAGCGGATGAATATGAAACTGGTTGAGCCGGTGAGGGAGCTTTTTAAGGATGAAGTGCGGACGCTGGGAAGAGAGCTTGGCATGGAAGATGCTTTTATTGAGCGGCATCCTTTTCCCGGTCCCGGTCTTGCTATTCGTATTCCAGGCGCGATTACGGCGGAAAAGCTGGATATTCTTCGCAAAGCCGATGCAATCTATCTTGAAGAAATTCGCAAAGCTGGGCTTTATAATGAGATATGGCAAGCCTTTTGTGTCCTGCTTCCTGTGCGGACGGTTGGGGTGATGGGCGATGAGCGTAGTTATGAATATGTTTGTGCGGTGCGGGCGGTTACCTCTACTGATGGCATGACGGCGGAGGCTTATCCTTTTTCCCATGAGTTTCTCTCCATCCTTTCAACCCGTATCGTCAATGAAGTATATGGCATTAACCGCGTGGTCTATGATGTAACCTCTAAACCGCCCGGAACAATTGAGTGGGAATAACCCCCTCAGCCATGCAAATGAAATAAGAAAGGAAAAATAATGGAACAAGCAAGAGTCTCTATCGTTACTGCTTCTTTTAATTTTATTGAGGCAAAAAGAAAAGAAACATTTTTGCAAATGTGCCAATCGGTGCAACAGCAAAGCTATCCTGATATTGAGCATGTTATTATTGATGGTGATTCGCAGGATGGGTCTCTTGAATATATCAAGGCTTATGCACAGAAATATAAAAATGTAAAATATCTCTCCAAAAAAGATAGTGGTATCTATCAGGCTTTTAATCGCGGTGTTCATCTGGCTTCAGGAAAATATATTCTCATTTTGGGTACGGATGACTTCTATCATGATGAAACAGGTATCGCACGTGCAGTAAAAATGACTGAAGAAAAAAATATTGATGGTGTCTTTTCTGCAATTCATAAGATTGATGAATGCGGGAAAATTGTAATACACGAACCTCGCCTACAAAAAGCCCTCCGTGTTATTCCATTTCCACCTGAGGGATTTCTCATTAAGCGTAAGTGCATCCTTGATATGGGAGGCTTTAACGAAAAATATAAAATAGCAAGCGATTATGAATTAATAAGAAAACATATTCTTCATGGAAAAAAGATTGTCTTTATAAAGAATAGTTTTGCCAGTTTTCGGGGGGGGGGGCGTATCATCTAACCTGCAAGGAGTCTTAAAAGAATTTGCTATGTCCAGTAAGCGTGAGTTTCAAAAATATCAGCCATATACAGAAAAAGAATGGATGTCCTTTTATAGAGAAAAATATCTACCTGTCCGTCTATTGTGGAAACTTATCTTTGCTAATGATACATTGCCTTTTACCAAAAAATTAGCATGCTATGAATTGCTCCGAACGCTTAGGAAAAAAATAAAAAAAACAATAATGCTATGGAAATAAAAGTAAGGAAACAGAAGCCTTTAGTGGTATTGACCGCCTATGATGAGGAGCAGGCGCGTGCTTTTGCTCCTTATGTTGATATGTTGTTGGTTGGGGATAGTGTTGCGATGGTTGTGCATGGGGCGGAAAACACGTTGGGGGCGGATATGGAGATGATGCTCTCTCATGCTGCTCAAGTGGTGGCGGGGGCTGGGGATAGTTTTATCATTGTTGATATGCCTTATGGTAGCTATGAGGGTGAGCTTGAGCTTGCTTTGGAAAATGCTCGCTCTTTTATTAAGCTTGGGGCAGAAGCGGTCAAAGTTGAGGGGGGTGAGGAGAGGGCGGATTGTGTTTCTTATCTTGCTTCCCATAATATAAAAGTGATGGGGCATATTGGGCTTTTGCCGCAAAATATTGAAAAGCTTGGCGGGTATAAAATACAGGGGAAAACGGAAGAGTGCCGTGCAAAATTGCTTCGTGATGCAAAGGCGTTGGAAAAAGCGGGTGCCTTTGCCATTGTTCTTGAGTGTATTATTGAGCCTGTTGCTGCAGAAATTGCCCAGTCTATTTCTATTCCCAGTATCGGTATTGGTGCCTCGCCAAAATGCTCAGGGCAAGTATTGGTCGCCCATGATATATTGGGGCTGACCAAAGCCCCTCCCTCCTTTGCCAAAAGCTTTGCGGACAAAACAAATAATCTAAGCCAAGCGGCAAAAGCCTTTGCGCTGGCGGTAAGAGAGGGGAAGTTTCCCCAAAAAAGCCATGTCTATCCAGACGAAAATAATGAAAACTAAGATTTGCCATTATCCTGCCAAGAATGTATGTTCTGGCAGATAGTTTCATGGGAGATATGCAGGTGAATAATCAAATTTTTCGAGAAATAGATAGCGAATTGCGTGAAGAACGCCTCAAAAATCTATGGAAACGCTATGGTATCTACCTTATTGGCGCATGTGTTGCCATTGTCGTAACCGTCGCCTCTATGCAGGCATGGGAGGGCTGGAAGAAAAAAAGCTATGGAAAAATTTCTATGGAGTTTGAAAGCCTTTTGCAAAATATAGAAAAGCAAGACCCCGATAGGGCGATTGAAAGGCTTGAAAAATTCGCCAAAAAAAGTCCAGATGGATATCGGGCTTTGGCAAATTGGCAGATTGCAAATCTCCTATTGGAGCAGGGCAAGCAAGGGGAAGCCGCTCAGATTTTGCAAAGGGAAGCAAAAAACAGAAAACTTCCTCGCCTTATTCGCGATATCAGCCTGTTGGCGGAAGTAAGCGCCTTGGTGGATAGTACAAGCTCCGAAATGCTGAAAAATAAATTGGCTACTATGCTATCGCCTACACATCCATTGCGCTTTAGTGCGCGCGACCTTATCGGGCAAAGCCTCTATAGAGAGGGAGAATATCAGCAAAGTGCAGAGCTATATAGGCAAACTCTGCGTGAGCGAAATGCTCCCCCCTCCCTTATTAGACGAAGCGAAATGATGCTGGTTTTAATCGGTGATAAGGCAGAATAGTTATGAATATCAAAGGTTTATCTTTTTCCTCTCTTCCTATATTTCTGATAGCCATTGTATTAAATGCTTGTGGCGGGGCGCCCAAGCAGGAAAAACTGGCAGGGGAAAGAATTGCTGTTCTTGAGTTTGAGGAGGGCATAAAGGTGGATCCTGAGCTGGCGGATTTGGAAGTTGCCCTTCCCGTTGCCTATAGAAATTCCGAATGGAAACAGCCGGGCGGAAATAGCGTCAATGCTCCCGGTCATTTGGAGCTTAAGGGCTTTACTCCGCTCTTTAAGGAAAAGGTCGCTATTGCTACAACGGAAGAGCGGCGTATTTTTGCGCCTCCCATTATAGCCAATGGGCTTATTTTCATTATGGGTGCCAATTTGGATGTCCACGCATTTGACGCTAAGACAAGAAAGAAAAAATGGATAAGGGATTTTGTTCCCAGAAATGGCGTACTGAAAGAAGGCTTTGGCGGCGGGCTGGCATATGGCGAAGAAAATCTTTTTGTCACAACCGGATTTGGAAACCTTACCGCTCTTAATCCAAAAACCGGCGAAACCATATGGGAAGTGAAAAGCGATATTATATTTCGGGCACCACCCCTCATAGAAGGGGGCAGGGTATATGTGCTCTCCAATGATAATCAGTTGCAGGTATATTCTGAGAAGGATGGGGGCTTTTTATGGTCGCATACCGGAATTATAGAGCCGGCAACCATTCTCGGAGCGCCAAGCCCTGCCGTGCTCGGCGAAGTGGTCATTGTAGGATATAGCTCCGGCGAGATTTACAACCTGCTTGCCATAAATGGTACACAGAACTGGACCGATACCTTATTGCGCAAGGGAAAGGTGACACCCATTTCCAGCGTAAATAGCATTACGGCACGCCCTGTCATTGACGGTAATTTAATCATCACGACAAGCCATGGTGGGCGTATGGCGGCAATGGATGTGCTAAGGGGTGAGCGTCTATGGACACAGGATATTGCCTCTTTGCAAACGCCTGCGGTTTCTGGATATTTTATCTTTGTCGTAACCATTGACGCCAAGCTCATTTGTATTATCCGAAATACGGGCAGGGTGAAATGGGTGGAGCAATTGCCCCAGTTCAAGGATGTGGTACGGCAAGAGAAACCCATTGAGTGGAACGGTCCTGTATTGGCAGGGGGAAAGCTTGTCCTTACCTCTACTGAGGGCGATGTTGCAACATTCTCGCCACAGACAGGAAAGCTCATGGAAGACCATTATATATCCGAGCCTATCAGCCTGCCTCCTGTAATTGCCGATGGTGTACTTTATATTCTATCAGACCATGGCACATTATTTGCATTCCAATAGGAGATATATCCATGTTGCGTTTGGCTATTATAGGGCGTGCCAATGTTGGCAAGTCCACATTATTTAATCGGCTTACGGGAAAGCGACATGCAATTGTTGATGACCGCCCCGGCGTTACTCGTGACCGTCGCGAGGGGGAGGGGCAATTGGGAGGGCTTAGTTTTCAGCTTATTGATACTGCCGGTTTTGAAGAGGGAGAGCGGGGCTCTTTGGAGGAGCGTATGGGCGCTCAGACAAAGCAGGCTATTGAAGGTGCTCATCTCGTTTTAATGCTTGTGGATGCGCGGGCGGGAATATTGGCGCAGGATAGAAGCTTTGCGCAATTGCTACAAAAAACCTCTACGCCTGTCATATTGGCAGCCAATAAATGTGAAGGCGGCAGGCAGGAGGCAGGGGTGCTGGAAGCATATGAGCTTGGGCTGGGGACGCCTCTTCAACTTTCTGCTGAGCATGGGCTGGGATTGGGTGAGCTATATGATGCCATATCCGAGCATATTGGTAAGGGCGATGAGCTGACAGAGGAAATAGAGCAAGAAGCTGAGCAGGGAGATAGTGCCGATAAGCCGATACGGGTTGCGATATTGGGACGCCCCAATGTTGGAAAATCAACCCTGGTCAATTATTTATTGGGAGAAGAGCGTGTTTTGACGGGTCCTGAAGCTGGCATTACCCGCGATGCGATTGGCATTTCATGGGTGTGGAGAAAAAAACATATTAAGCTATTTGATACGGCAGGGGTAAGGCGCAAAGCGCGCATATCGGAAAAACTGGAAAAGCTTTCTATCGCAGATAGTCTGCGGGCGGTGCAATTTGCCGAAATTGTCGTGATGGTGATAGATGCAAAACTTGGGCTTGATAAACAGGATATTCAGCTTGCCAATCTCGTGGCGGGGGAGGGTAGAGCCATTATTCTTGGTGTTAATAAATGGGATAGTAAGGGCATAGATAAGGCGGCTCTTCTCACTAAAATTGAGGAGCAATTAGAGGCGGCGTTAAGCGAAATTCGCGGTGTTCCTATTGTGTCTTTTTCTGCACGGACGGGATATGGTGTCAAAAAAATTATGCCTGCCGTTATGCGGCAATATAAGCTTTGGAATAGCCGTGTTTCCACAGCAAAGCTTAACCGCTTTCTGGAAGAGGTAACCACACGCCATGCCCCCCCTGCCGATAAGGGGCGGGCTGTTAAATTGCGCTATATGACCCAAGCAAAAACACGCCCTCCCGGCTTTGTAATATTCTCGGCAAGAGCACCAAAAATCCCTGTCTCTTATCAGCGCTATCTTATTAATCATTTGCGGGAAGCCTTTGGCTTGCATGGTGTGCCTGTGCGGATTTTTATCCGAAAGCAGGATAATCCCTATGTCAAAAAATAGGGTTTACCCTTAGCCAGAAAAGCAAAGGGTTTCGCCATGATGGGGGCAATCATCGGCGAGCAATTCTGAAAAAAGAGGCATAAGGACTTCTGCTTCGGGAAGGGTTTGGGGGTCTTCCCCCGGCATGGCTTTTGCCCGCATATCGGTGCGTATGATATGGGGGTCAAGAAGGTTAATGCGCCATTTGCTATCCTTATGCTCGCTTGCCCAGCATTCTATCGCCCGGTTCAGCCCCGCCTTGGAAGCGGCATACGCTCCCCAAAAAGCTTTTGCATGCTCGCCCAATGATGAGGTGACAAATACCGCCCTTGGGGTTTGGGATTGTTGTAATAGCGGCTCAAGGGAGCGGATGAGCCTGATATTGGCAGTGAGATTGGTTGCGATAACATCCTCCCAATCTTTCGGCTTGCTATGAGAAAGCGGCGTGAGCTTGCCTAAAATGGCGGCATTACCAATAAGCATATCCAGCTTGCCCCATCTCTCATAAATGGCAGCCCCCAGCCTGTCTATCGCATCGCCATTTCGTATATCTATCGGCAAGCCCGTTGCCTTGCCGCCTGCCTTATCTATCTCATCATAAAGAGTTTCCAGCTTGGCATTATCACGGGCGGCAATAAGAACATGAGTGCCCTGCTTTGCTAGAAATTTGGATAATGCCCGCCCTATGCCCCGACTTGCTCCGCTGATAAATGCAATTTTCTGCATTTAGCTTTTCTCATTTAAGAAAGAAAGCTGGCTTCCGACATTATCATCATCCTTATCTTTTAAAGGGGTCGGATATTCACCCGTAAAGCAATGGTCAGTAAACTGAGGAGTTTTATTGTCACGGGCATCATATCCCATTGCACGATATAGACCTTCTATGGAAAGGAAAGAGAGGCTATCCACATTAATAAGCTTTCCTATCTTTTTTTCATCATGCGTGGCGGCAATTAATTGATCCTTTATCGGGGTGTCAATGCCATAATAATCGGGATAACGAATGGGCGGGCAGGCAATGCGCATATGGACTTCTTTTGCCCCTGCATCTTTTATCATTTGGACAATTTTTTTCGCTGTCGTACCCCGTACAATGCTGTCATCCACGAGAACAACACGCTTATTCTCTACATAGGCACGGTTTGCGCTATGCTTGAGGCGAACGCCAAGCTGCCTTATCTGCTGGGCAGGCTCAATAAAAGTGCGCCCGACATAATGATTGCGAATTAAGCCAAGCTCAAAGGGAATACCCGCCTCTGCCGCATAGCCAATAGCGGCGGGAACACCGCTATCGGGAACGGGAATAATAACATCTGCATCTATAGGGGATTCTTGTGCCAATATCTGCCCAAATTTCTTGCGGCATTTATAAACATTTCTGCCGTCAATAATGCTATCGGGGCGGGAAAAATAAATATATTCAAAAATACAGGGACGCTTTTTCTGCTTACCAAAGGGCTTTATGCTTTCCAAACCCTTTTCCGTAATCACGACTATCTCGCCATTATCTATCTCTCTTACAAACTCCGCTCCAATAATATCAAAAGCACAGCTTTCGCTTGCAAGAATATAGCTCTTGCCAATCTTGCCCAAAACAAGAGGACGAATGCCAAAGGGGTCGCGCGCTCCAATGAGCTTTTTATGGCTAAGGGCGATAAAAGCATAGGCACCCTGAACCTGAAAAAGGGCATCCTTAAGACGGTCTATGGTTTTGCCTTTATGGCTTTGTGCCATTAATTGAAGGATTACTTCCGTATCGGAGGTTGATTGGAAAATAGCCCCTTGCTTAATCAAGCTTTTGCGCAATTTCATGGCATTGGTAAGATTACCATTATGGGCGCAGGCAAATCCGCCCGCAGAAAAATCAGCAAAAAGAGGCTGCACATTGCGCAATAAGGTATCGCCCGTTGTTGAATATCGTACATGCCCAATGGCAGATATGCCGTTCAGTGCCTCAAGGTTCTTGCCTGTGAAATAATCGCCAACAAGCCCTAATTGGCGGTCGGCGTGAAAACGCTTGCCGTCAAAGCTCACAATGCCTGCTGCCTCCTGCCCTCTATGCTGGAGGGCGTGAAGTCCAAGAGCCGTTAGGGCGGCGGCATCATCATTGCCATATATCCCGAAAACACCACATTCCTCACGGAGGCGGTCATCATCATATCTGCTCTTTGCTGGAAAGGTCATTTTTCCAACTATCCTCCCCTAAGCAAAGGGTGTTCGCTGAATATAGGATAACCCGTTTCTTTCCCTTCAGGGGATAACAACTCCTTGCAGAAATCCCTGGGCGCAAACTCGTTCTGCAATTGGGTGCCATCTATGGAAATATTTTCCTGCATAAATGTTGTCACCTCTTGCAGGGCGGGAAGAAGTTTAGAGCCGGTTATCCAATCGGCTTGCTGCTCGGGAGACCAGATATAGGAAAGCCCAAAATATAATATGCTGGCTATCAAAATCCCCCGCACCGCCCCAAATGCCATGCCAAGCAAATGGTCTAAGCCCCCAATGCTCGTTCTTTTTAATTGATTGGCTAAGCGGTGGGAGACAAAAGAAAAGGCAATCAATATGAATAAAAAACTTGCCAGCATGGTCAAACCGCTGGCAATAAGCGTATTGTCAATATAACCACAGGCAATCTCTCTTACGGGTTGGGGGAGGTTTAGTGTTCCGAATATTGCGACAAGCCAGCCTATGATTGATAATATCTCACGCGTAAATCCGCGCATAAAGGCAAAGGCTGCAGAGATGCCGATAATGGCAATAATATTAAAGTCAAAATAGGTAAGAGCGCTCATTGTATATGTCTTCTCCTACTCTCATGGCGTGGCGGAACTGCTTCCAGTTCTAGCAGAAGAGAGGCAACATCCTCAATCATTTTTATTTTCATTTTGCTTGTCGGCATTTTTGAAAAGATAGGGGTGAGGGCGTGTTGAAATCCTAACTTCGTCGCCTCTTTTAATCGGGTTGGGGCATGACCTACGGGGCGGACGGCTCCTGAGAGGCTTATCTCGCCAAAGACAATGCTTCCTTTTGCCAGTGGTTTTTTTGAAAGAGAGGAAAGCAGTGCCGTTGCCACAGCTAAATCCGCTGCCGGCTCCTGAATGCGAAAGCCTCCTGCTACATTGAGAAAAACATCCCTTTGGGCAAAATTTACACCGCAATGAGCCTCCAGCACCGCCAATATCATGGAAAGCCTTGCGCTATCCCAGCCAATTACAGCACGCCTTGGGGTAGCCAAGGTGCTGGGTGCCGCAAGAGCCTGTATCTCAACAAGAAGGGGTCTGGTGCCTTCCATGCCTGCAAATACAACCATGCCCGGACATGGCTCCTCATGCTCGCTTAGAAAAAGTGCCGAAGGGTTGGATATTTCTAAAAGCCCCTTTGCCGTCATCTCAAATACGCCTATCTCATGAGCCGCCCCAAAGCGGTTTTTCACCGCTCGCACCAGACGAAACTGGTTTCCTTTATCACCCTCAAAATACAAAACCGTATCAACCATATGCTCTATAATGCGTGGTCCAGCAATTTGCCCCTCTTTGGTAACATGCCCGATGAGTAGCAATATAATATTATTTGCTTTGGCAAACTCTATCAGCCTATGGGTGCTGTTTCGTAATTGCGTTATGGTGCCAGGTGGGCTGTCTATATCCTTGCTCCATACGGTTTGCACCGAGTCTATAATCAAAAGGGAAGGGTTCTTATTGTGTCGGCAGGTTGTAATAATATCCTCAATATTGGTTTCTGCCGCCATTTCTATTTCGCTGTTAGAAATGCCAAGACGCTCAGCCCTCATCTGAACTTGCGCCAAGCTCTCTTCGCCTGAAACATATAAAACACGCTCGCCCTTTTGGCTTAATGCATTGGCAAATTGCAGCATGAGCGTGCTTTTACCAATGCCAGGCTCCCCGCCCAGTAAAATAGCCGAGCCCTTTATTATCCTGCCTCCGCAGACACGGTCCAGCTCGGCAATGTCTGAGATAAGGCTGTTTTCCTCTGTGCGGCTTTCGCCCAATTTTGTTATGGAAATGGGCTTTCCACCTTTTTTGGAAATGCTGTTTTTCTGCTCTTCAATGCAATTCCACTCTCCGCATTGCTCACATTTGCCAGCCCATTTGCTATGGATTGCGCCGCAATTTTGGCAAATATAACTATCTTTTCGGCTCATTCCTCTACCTCGCCGTGAATGAAATTGGCAATTTCTTTTCTATCCGTATTGGCTATGTCCTCTTGGCGACCTTGCCAGATAATTTTTCCCTGATAGAGCATGGCTACCTCATCGGCAAAAACATTCACGCTTGTCATATCATGGGTAATCGTCAAAGCGGTGGCACCAAGCTCTTTGACGCAATCGCGGATTAAATGATTTATTAAGTCACTCATAATCGGGTCCAGCCCCGTTGTCGGCTCATCAAAAAATAAGATATCGGGCTTTGGGGCAATTGCCCTTGCCAGACCAATGCGCTTATGCATGCCGCCGGAAAGAGAGGCAATGTCTACATCCATCACATGCTCCTTTAAGCCTACAAGAGAAAGGGTTTCTTTTGCAATAAGGCGGGCTTCCTCATGGCTTAGCTTGCGGTTATTGAGGGCATCAAAGGCAACATTTTGCCAAACCGTCATGCTGTCAAAAAGCGCACCATTTTGAAACAGCATGCCTATATTACTGTTAAGGGCATCTCGCTTTTTTTTATTTATGTCGCAGCTTTCTTCCCCATTAATGAGAATGGAGCCTTGCTCAGGTTTTAATAGCCCTAAAATACATTTTAAGGTCACTGATTTGCCACTGCCGGAGCCACCAATCACGGCTAAGGATTTCCTCTTTTCTAAATGAAGGTTGACACCATCCAGGACAATTTTACTGCCAAAGCGTTTTGAAACCTCTTTCATCTCTATCATATTGGCAGTCGTCATTTTGCCCTTCCTGTCAGGATGAGAATAAGAGGGAGGTCATGAGGTAATTTGATGTCAAGATTAGAATAGCAGAGGACACAGCCGCATTGGTCGTAGCCCGTCCCACACCTTGCGCACCACCACTGCAATAATAACCATGATAACAGCCCATAAGCGCAATTAAAAAACCAAATACGCTGGCTTTGATAAGACCGGATAAAATATCATCAAGGTCAAGAAAATTATAGGTTTGCTGCAAATAGGTTGCTGCCGTAAAATCAAGCGATTTCGTGCCAACGACAAAACCGCCAAGAATACCGATAGTATCGGCAAAAGTTGCCAAAATAGGAAGGCAGAGAACGGCTGCAATAAGACGGGGGGCAACAAGATATTTCATGGGGTCCGTTGAAAGCGTGGTCAGGGCATCTAGCTGCTCACTGACACGCATGGTTCCTATCTCGGCAGCTATGGCAGAACTTACCCTGGCTGCTACCATAAGCCCTCCAAATACCGGACCAAGCTCACGGGTAATGCCAAGCGCTACAATGGTCGCTATAATGCTCTCCGAATTAAACTGATTGCTCCCATAGTAAATCTGTAATGCGAAAACACCGCCCGTAAAAAAGCAAGTAAGCGCAACAACCGGCAGAGAATAATATCCAATCTGCAAAGCCTGTATGCCAATAAGTCGTAAATAATAAGGCGGAAGAAATACCGCTCTTATGCCAGAGAGAACAAATAAAAACAGCCTGCCACAGCTTGCAAAAAACCTAATCGTGATATTCCCAATATGGGCAAGCGGGTTCATATTGTTTTATCCTTTCTTATAATATCGCTTATAGCGATTACCGAGAGAGGTGAGAAGCTCATAATTTATCGTATTGGCGAGCTTCGCATTTTCTTCCAAAGTTGAGTGCGTGCCAAGCACTTCTACCCAATCATTTTCTTCTATCATGCCTGCATTGTTATCGCTCATATCAATGGTCATTAAATCCATGCTCACCCGCGCAATAAGAGGCAGATAAACGCCTTTGCAGAAAACCTTAGCATAAGGCGGCTTGGCTTTGCCAATGCACCGCAATATGCCATCGCCATAGCCAAGCGCAATCACACCAATCCGCATATCTTTGGGGGCTATATAGCTTGCTCCATAGCCAATGCTCTCGCCTTTCTTTACCGCTCTTGTCCGGATAATGCGGGCGTGTAGCTTGGCGGCTATCTTATGTGCCTTGCTTCCATCCGCATAGGGGGCGGCGCCATATAGACCTATGCCAATGCGGGTAAGCTCAAAGTGATATTTGCTATCGGTAAGCGTTGCGGCAGAATTTGCCAGACTTGCAGGAGTGTCAGGAAAATCTTTCCTTATCGCTTCAAAGCGTAAGAACTGCTTTTCATTTAATTTGTTTTCAGGAGTATCTGCACAGGCAAAATGGCTCATAATAAGGCGTAAAGGGAGGCTCTCCAATAGCCCCGCTTCTTTCAGGCTCTTATATTCCTCCATGCTTATGCCAAGCCGGTGAAAGCCTGTATCTATGTGCAAGCAGGCAGGGTGGGCGACCCCTGTCTTTTGGCAAAGGGCTATCCATTCCTCTATCTGTGTTTTGTTGTTCAGGCAGGGAGTAAGGCGTGCTTTTGCAAGGGCTTCCCCATATTGGGGGGGGAAGCCGTTAAAGACAAAAATCTCTGCATTATCGGATATCTCCCGCAAGCGCATCGCCTCTGCAGGCTCGGCAACAAAAAAATGCTGACAGCCTGCCTTGAGCAAGCTCATGGAAACTTCCTCCATGCCCAAGCCATAGGCATTGGCTTTGACAACGGCGGCACTTTGCCCCTTGCTTTGCTTGTCGTAATATTTGTAATTTTCCACCACTGCCGAAAGGTCAATAGTCAAATGGGCGCTTTCTCCACCATGATAGGAAAATATCTCGTCGCTCAATCTTTCGCTTCCGGTAAATATTCGTCTCCGATATAATCTGAAAAACGAGTAAACTGTGCTTCAAAGGCAAGGTCAATAGACCTTGTAGGTCCGTGCCTGTTTTTGCCAATAATAAGTTTCGCCTTGCCATGTAGCTTGTCCATATCCTGCTGCCATTGTATAAACTCCTCCGTCCCCTCCTGCGGCTTCTCATTCTCCTTATAATAGGCTTCCCGATAGACAAACATCACAACATCGGCATCCTGCTCAATGGAACCACTTTCACGCAAATCCGATAATTGCGGCGTTTTATTATCTCTGTTTTCCACCTGACGGGAAAGCTGGGAAATGGCAATCACGGGAATGTTTAACTCCTTTGCCAATGCTTTTAGCCCCTGTGTGATTACGCTTATCTCGTGAACACGGTTGTCATTCATACGCATATTGGCACGGACAAGCTGGATATAATCAACCACAATCAGCCCTAAATTATGTTGCCGCTTAAGCCTTCTGGCTCGTGCTGTTAGGGTTGCAATATTAATCGCACCAGTATGGTCAATAAAAAGAGGAAGGGATTGCAGGGTTTTACCTGCATTGACAAGCTCGCCATATTCCTGCTCGCTAATCCTGCCTGTGCGAATATTTTGTGAGGATATTCTTGCTTGCTCGGAAATGATACGGGTTGCCAATTGCTCGGCAGACATTTCCAGTGAGAAAAAACCGACAACCGCACCGTCTAATACTTCTACCCTGCCGTCATCATGCTGCTTAATATTGCCCTCCCTTTCTGCTCGTGCATGGGCTTCTGCAACATGAAAGGCAATATTGGTCGCAAAAGCCGTCTTCCCCATGCCCGGTCTTCCTGCAACAATTAAAAGGTCAGAGGGCTGAAGTCCTCCCAATATTTTATCCAAATCACGAAAATTGGAAGCAAGACCCGATAAATGCCCATCCCTTTTATAGGCACTGCCTGCCATATCAATCGCTGTTGTAAGGCTCTCCGCAAAATCCATAAAACCTGTTTTGAGAGAATCATTCTCCGCTATCTGATAGAGCTTGCTCTCTATCTCTTCAATCTGACTGCGTGAATCTGCATCAATCTCGGCTTCATAGGCATTATCCCTCATCTCTTCGGCAATCATGATTAAGTGCCTGCGAACGGCAAGGTCATGAATGCTTTGCCCATATTGCTTCGCATTGATAATCGTCGTTGCGGAGCCTGCAAGCTTTGCCAGATATTGTGAGCCGCCTACGGATTTCAACGCCTCATCATTCTCAAAATAGGTTTTTAATGTAATCGGAGAGGCAAGCTTGCCACTTATAATGAGCGTGTTAATCGCTTCATAAATCCTCCCATGTAAAGGCTCAAAAAAATGATCACGCTTCAAAAAATCAGCAATTTGTTCATGGGTCTCATTATTAATCAGTAAGGCACCTAATAATCCCTGCTCGGCATCTATGTTATGGGGGAGGGCACGATATTCCTCTTTGGGGGTATTGGTGCCTGATATTGGGGTGAGATTATTTTGTTCCGCTTCCATGATATCCTTAATAGGAACTCATGTCGGGATAGGAAAGGGTTAAATGGGGTTGGGGGGGGAAGTTGGTGTGGAAGATTTGGGGGTGCTTTTAGCGTTAGTCTTTTTCTTGTGCGGGGGCTTCTTCTTTATCTGCTTCTGTCTCGCTTTCAACGGCTTCTTCTGCCTCTTGGGCTTCTTCTGCTTCCTTAGCTTCTTGGGCTTCTTCAGTTGCCTTTTGCTCGGCTAATACTTCTTCCTCAAATACTTCCTCAACGGCAATGCTCTCCTCTTGCTGCTCTTTTGCCTCGGCATCGGCTAACACATCTTCTCCGCGGGCTTGGCGTTCTGCCTCTTCGCTACTACGGGCAACATTGACTTCAATCTCCACATTTACTTCAGGGTGAAGGGAAACGCTTACCTTATATACGCCTAATGCTTTAATGGGATGGCTCAGATATATTTGACCACGCTGAATGCTCGCTCCACCCTCCGTTACCAATGCGGCTATATCACGGCTGGAAACGGAACCATAAAGCTGTCCGCTTTCACTGGATTGGCGTATCGCAATAAAGTTGGCGCCATCCAGCTTTTTGGCAATTTGCTCTGCCTCGCCTTTTAGCTTCAAATTACGAGCTTCCAATTGGGTACGCTCTTTTTCAAAATGCTCCAGATTTTGCTTATTCGCCCGCAATGCCTTGCCTTGCGGTATCAGAAAATTGCGCGCATAACCATCACGGACTTTTACAACATCGCCCATTTGACCAAGCTTCTCTATACGCTCTAAAAGAACAATTTCCATGAACTTCCTATCCCTTACCCATTTGTATAGGGCAATAATGCTAAATAACGCGCCCGCTTAATCGCGCGCGCTAACGCACGCTGCTTGCTCGCCGATACAGCAGATATGCGACTTGGGACAATCTTGCCTCTTTCCGAGATATATCTCTGCAAAAGGCGGACATCCTTATAATCAATGATAGGGGCATGGTCCCCGCTAAAGGGACAGCTCTTGCGACGATTGCTGAAGGGCTTTGAAGTTGGAATCATAACTCTGCTTCCTGTTCCATGTCACCGGGGCGGCTTTCTCGCTTGCGCATCGGGGCAGAGGGTCCTTCCTCATGCTTATCCACACTTATTGTTAAAAAACGCAACACATCATCATGAAGACGCTGGCGGCGTTCCATCTCTGCTACCGCATCAGGGGAGGCGTCTATATTCATAAGAATATAATGACCTTTCCTGTTTTTCTTTACACGATATGCAAGGCTTTTTAATCCCCAATATTCCGTCTTAACAATTTTGCCTTTCTGCTCGGAAAGAACCTCAGCAAAGCTTTTGCCAAGCGCTTGTGCCTGGTCTGCAGAAATATCCTGACGCGCAATAAAAACATGCTCATATAGTGCCATGTTTTCCATATCCTTTCTTACCATTATCAACCATATTTACTATGGGTGAAGGTGAAATAGCATAGGATTTTCCTGCTTGGCAAGCCTTTTCCCGATTATGCTTGAGAACAAAGCCCTATATGGCTAAAAAAGAAGAGAATTTGAAAGGGAAATAACTATGAAAAGAGCCTTTGTTTTCCCCGGACAGGGAAGCCAGTTTCCAGGAATGGGGCGCAAATTGGCACGTGCCTGCCCGCATGCAAAAGCCGTATTTGAGGAAGTAGATGAGGCACTTTCGGAAAAACTTTCTGAAATTATCTGGGGAGAGGATGAGCAAGCCCTGACGCTTACACAAAATGCACAGCCTGCTCTTATGGCGGTAAGCCTTGCCATATTGAGAAGCATGGAGGCAGAGGGGTTCGGTCTTGCTGAAAATGCTGTCTTTGTTGCCGGGCATAGTCTGGGGGAATATTCTGCTTTGGCAGCGGCAGGAAGTGTTAGCATTGCACAGACGGCACGCCTTTTGCGTATTCGTGCCAATGCTATGCAGGAAGCGGTGCCTGTAGGTGTTGGTAAAATGGCAGCATTGCTTGGGGTAAGCTTTGAGCTTGCAGAAGAAATTGCCTCTCTTGCTGCTAAGGGCGATGAAATATGTTCTGCTGCAAATGATAATGCCAATGGGCAGGTAGTGCTTTCAGGACATGCCGCTTCTATAGAGCGGGCTATGGAAATTGCTAAAGAAAAAGGGGCAAAGCGTGCCATAGCGCTTGCGGTAAGCGCCCCGTTTCATTGCTCGCTTATGCGCCCTGCTGCCCAAGCCATGCAGGCAGCCCTTGAGGGGGAAGAAATAGTAGCGCCTTGCATACCCCTTATCGCTAATGTAAGCGCCATGCCTTCCCGTGAGCCTGAAGAGATTAAGCGACAATTGGTAGAGCAGGTGGTTGCCACGGTGCGCTGGAGGGAAAGCATTGAGTTTATGGCAAAACAGGGCTGCCAAGGGCTTGTGGAAATTGGAGCGGGTAAGGTATTATCGGGTCTGGTACGGCGCATTGTTCCGGAAATGGAAGCATGTTCCATTGCCGAAAAAGAAGATATTGATGCATTTATGAAAAGCCTATAAAGGAGAAAATTATGTTTGAGTTAAGTGGACAAAGAGCATTGGTGACAGGAGCGTCAGGGGGGATTGGCGGCGCCATTGCCCATTGCTTATATGGAGCGGGGGCAGAAATTGCTCTTGCGGGTACGAGAAAGGAGGCATTGGAAAGCCTTGCCTCTGAGCTGGGAGAAAGAGCGTATGCCGTGCCTGCAAATCTCTCCGAGGCAGAGGGGGCAGAAGCCCTGATAAAGGCTGCAGAGGAGGCAATGGGGGGCATTGATATTCTGGTCAATAATGCCGGTATCACAAGAGATACGCTTATGATGCGCATGAAGGATGAAGATTGGAGCGAGGTGCTTGCTGTCAATCTTACCGCTGCCTTTCGCCTCTCGCGGGCTTGCCTTAGGGGCATGATGAAGAACCGGTTTGGAAGAATTATTTCCATTACCTCTATCGTCGGTGTCACAGGAAATGCTGGACAGGCAAATTATGCCGCCTCTAAAGCAGGAATTATCGGCATGAGCAAATCGCTCGCCAAAGAAGTTGCCAGCCGCAATATCACTGTCAATTGTATCGCTCCCGGCTTCATCAAAACACCCATGACCGATGCCCTTACCGATGAGCAAAAAGGCGCAATTCTCGCAAATATCCCCGCAAATCAGTTTGGAGAAAGCAATGATATCGCTACCGCCGTGCTTTATCTTGCCAGCAAAGAAGCCGGATATATTACAGGTCAAACCATGCATGTTAATGGCGGAATGACAATGATATAGAGAATTTTTGCTTTTTCTTTAGGTAGAATTCGTTCTAAGGTAAAAGGCAGAAAAGGCGATTCGTAAAATAAAGCGTTTCTTGCTATTGCATGAGTCACCGATTTGTTTTAAGTCATTTTGAAGTTAACTATTTTAGAATTGAGGGAAAATATGAGCGAAACTGCAGAACGTGTAAAAGCAATCATTGTTGAAAACCTTGGCGTTGAAGCCGGTAAAGTGACCGAAACCGCAAGCTTTATTGATGATCTGGGAGCAGATAGCCTCGACACAGTCGAGTTGGTTATGGCATTTGAAGAAGCCTTTGATGTCGAAATACCCGATGATGCCGCAGAAAAAATCCTTACTGTGGCAGATGCTATCTCTTTTATTGACCAGGCGTCATAAGGGAAGTTTCTCTATTATAGAGAAAGTATTGAAATCTTATGAAGCGGGCAGTTGTCACAGGTATAGGGCTGATAAGTCCGCTTGCTTGCGGGGCTGAAGAAAGCTGGAAATCTTTATTGGAAGGTAAGTCTGGAGCAGGGCATATTGAAGGGTTTCAAACCGATGACTTGCCTTGCCGTATCGCTTGTGCTGTCCCAAGGGGAGAGGGGGAGCGTGAGTTAAATCCTGATAAATGGATAGAGCCTAAAGAGCAAAAGCGTATTGATGATTTTATCATCTATGCCATTATCGCTGCCGATATGGCGATGAAGGATAGCGGATTTGAAGCCAAAAGCCTCGCAGAACAGGAACGCTCAGGCGTATTGGTCGGCTCCGGTATTGGCGGGCTGAACTCCATTGCTGAAAATACCATAAAACTTATTGAAAAAGGACCAAGAAAGATAAGTCCTTTCTTTATCCCTGGAGCATTGATTAATCTGGCAAGCGGGCAGATTTCTATACGCCATAATCTCAAAGGTCCAAACTCCGCCGTCGTGACGGCGTGCTCTACCGGTGCTCATGCCATTGGCGATGCTGCCCGTCTTATACAATGTGGGGAGGCGGATATGATGCTGGCAGGGGGCACTGAGGCTGCCATTACGCGGCTTGGCATAGCCGGCTTTGCTGCCTGCCGTGCGCTTTCTACAAATTATAATGATACGCCTGAGCTTGCCTCACGCCCTTGGGATAAGGGGCGAGATGGTTTTGTCATGGGCGAGGGCTGTGGCACTGTTGTTATTGAGGAATATGAAAAGGCAAAGGCAAGGGGGGCAAAAATCTATGCCGAAATTGTCGGATATGGCATGTCAGGAGATGCCTATCATGTAACCTCGCCTTCGGAGGATGGAGATGGTGGCTATCGTGCCATGAAAAATGCCCTCGCATCGGCAGGGCTGAAGCCGGAGCAGGTTGATTATATTAATGCACATGGAACCTCCACTCCGCTTGGCGATGTGATTGAGCTTAGGGCCATTGAGCGTCTTTTTGAAAAGAATAGGGATGGGGTTATCATGTCCTCTACAAAATCCTCTATCGGGCATTTGCTGGGTGCTGCGGGGGCTGTTGAAGCGGTTATTTCTCTGCTTGCTATCAGAGATAATATGGCTCCGCCAACCATAAATCTGGAAAATCCGGAGCCAAGTGAGATTGACCTTGTGCCACAAAAAAAGAAAGCCCATACAATAAATATAGCACTATCCAATAGCTTCGGCTTTGGGGGAACCAATGCCTCGCTCATTTTTAAAGCTTTGTCTTAACGCTAAAAGGAATAGCCTATATGGCCAAAATTGATAGAAGGGGAATAATGCTTGTGCTTTCCTCACCCTCAGGGGCAGGAAAGACAAGCTTGTGCCGTGAATTATTACAACGGGATAAAAAAATAACCCTCTCCATTTCCGTTACAACCAGACCAAAGCGTGAGGCGGAAGAGCAGAATAGAGATTATGTATTTGTCAGCGAAGAAAGCTTTGCGACCATGAGGGCGGAGGGGCAATTTTTGGAGCAGGCATGTGTGTTTGGGAATTATTATGCTACGCCTAAAAAACCCATAGAAGCAGCCCTTTCCAAGGGGCTGGATGTGTTATTTGATATTGATTGGCAGGGAACGCAACAATTGCAGGAAGGCTCTCCAAAGAACCTTGTGCGGGTATTTGTGCTTCCCCCCTCCGTGGTGGCATTAAAGCAAAGGCTTGAAAGCCGTGCCCAAGATGCAAAGGAAGTGGTGGAAGACCGTATGCGTAAAGCGCATGATGAGATTAGTCATTATGCGGAATATGATTATATTATCATTAATGATGATTTTGAAAAAAGCATTGAAGAGTTACATGCCATTCTTATTGCTGAGCGTCTAAAGCGTTCGCGTCAAGAGGGGTTATCTGATTTCGTTAATAATCTTCGTAAAAAGCTCTAGCCTAATTGTTTTGCAAAAATAAGAGATAGGGTACAAAAACCGGAAGGGGAGATATCCTGCGGGCGGGCTTTTGCGTCCAATCCTGCTTCTTCAATAAGCTTTTCTGCATTGGGAGTTATTCCTTTTAGGCTTGTGCCAAGCATTTTGCGCCTTTGCCCAAAAGCCTTTTCCAGCAAGAGATATAGCCATTTTTCGTTTGCTTTTGGTACCATTATTTTGGGCGTAAAATGCAATAGGCTGGAGGTAATTTTTGGCACAGGCAGAAAAGCCCTGGGGTCAATATCAAAACATTTTTTTATTGTGTAACGCCATTGTGCCTGCACGCTTATTCTGCCATAGGCACGGCTTGAGGTTTCGGCAAGGATGCGTTTGGCAACCTCTTGTTGGAAAAGTAAGGTCATGCTTTGCCATGGAGGCGGCCATTTTTTGTTTTGTAGCCAGCCAATGAGAAGGGGAGTGGAAATATTATAGGGAAGGTTGGCAATAATATGATAGGGCTCTTTTGCGGTAATAGTATTCTGCTCCTCAAGGGCATCCCCATGCACTATGGTCAGCCTGCCTTGCCAATATTTGCCAATCTCTTCCAATGCGCCTATGCACCTTGCATCGCGCTCAATGGTGGTGAGGTGAGAGGCTCCTTCCATAAAAAGGGCGCGGGTTAGTCCGCCAGGTCCTGCGCCAATCTCTAAAAAATTCATGCCTTCCAGCGAGTTATCATTATTCGCTGCCCGTGCAATCCGTCTGGTAAGGTTTAAGTCTAGCAGAAAATTTTGCCCCAATCCCTTGCGCGGGCTTAACCCATATTCAGAAATAACCTCTTTAAGGGGAGGGAGCGGCATATATTAACGCAACTCAATAACAGCGTTTCTTTTCAGATCACGCAAATAGCGCTGGGCGATAAGATTAAGGCGTTGAGAGTAAAGGCTTTCTTCTATCTGCTCACGCGTTTGCGTAATGCCAGTATCATTGGTTCTATTGCATATAAAAATCATCTCAATGCCTTCATTGGTATCGCGCGAAGCGGTAAACTCGCCAATTTGTGTTGCCTGCACATTGTCATAAATAGAGGGGGGTAATTGGGAAGCGATAATCTCTGAAATGCGTTGGCTTTTCTTTGCTCCGAAAGATTTTGAAATCTCCCCAAGATTTTCACAGCTACGTACCTCCTTACGGAAGCTGTTTATCCTTTTTGATATTGTGCTTAGCTCCCTCTTGCTCGCCTTTTTATCAGGGTTGGGGAATATAATGCTATAGAGGTCAAATATATTGCGCTTGGGGTCTATTTGAGCAGCACTTTGGGAATCATTGAGTGCTAAAATAGCAAAACCAGAAAAAATGCGAATGGGTTCTGATACCTGCCCTACCTCCATCTTCCCTAACGCCTCATCCAGCTTTTGAGAAAGCTCACCCTTGCTGACCCAGCCAATACGCCCGCCATTTGCTGCAGAGGGCGATGCCGAAAATTGACGCGCAATCGCTCCAAAATCCGTACCCCCACGAAGCCTTTTAATCATATCTTCTGCAAATTTCTTTACCTCCGCCTCGCTATTGCCCCGGTCTATTGGCAGCAAAATCTCACTGACGAAAAAGCGGGGCTTATTTACATTTTGAAGGTTTCTTGAAAATATCTTTTCTACGGCATCTTCGCTAATATTTATCTGATTGCTGAAACGGCCACGAACAAGATAGGACCAGCTAAGCTCAGCCTGCATCTTTTTCTTCATGGTTTCTAATGTCACATTATTATCGCTGAGAAATTTTTTCATCTCGTCAGTTGACATCTTATTATTCTTGGCAAGCTCAGCAAAAGCATTATCAACCTCCCTGTCGGAAACTTTTACAGAAAGACGGTCTGCTTCTTGTAGCTGTACATATTCATTGATAAGGGTGCGCAAAATCTGTGCCCGAACCGCATTAATATTTTCCTCTGTCCTTGGAATGGAAGAGCTTGCCAGAAACAGGCTTACTCTTTGCTGGACGTCAAATAGAGAAATAATGTCGTCATTGACAATAACCGCAATGCCCTGCTTGTCCTGTGCCTGTGCAGGCAGGAAAGGCATAAAAGCAAATATCAATATGATAAAAATATGATGGATATATTTCATGTCTGGGAGCATAGCTATTTATATAATCTTTTCAACATCACTCTTGCCAAATTTGTTCACGATATTGGCGAAAATTATCACGAATATTGGGCTGACCGCCTAATGTTGCCAATACCAGCCTTAGCTTCAGGCTATTACTTGCTTCAATTCCCCTATCCTGCACAAAATTCTGGCTGAAAATAAGCTGGGCGGTGATACACTCATCTTGATATTCAACGCCAATAGAATTGCGAATGCGCTGATTTCTATGGGAATCATAGCGAATATTGCCACTAACCGCCCAATTGCTGTTCATCTGATAAAACATGCCGGCACGTATCTCTTGGCGTTCCTCTAAATCGCCGGATATTTTACTGTCCAGAAATAAATAGCCTAAATGGAGGTTTATCTTGTCTTTATAGCTATAATAGAGGCTGCTTTCATTGCGGACTATCTCCAGAGTTTCATTTCTTGCCCGCAATTCCTGATGTAAATAAAGAAAATTTGACGGCTGGATGGTGATAGAAAATACATAATCCGAAGTTTTATTGCTAAGACCTGTGCCTGAGGTAAATAATTCCGTATCCCGTAAGCGAAAACTTTGCCCGATACGAATATGGCTATGGCGACCTTTCGGACTATATATGCTCCAATTTATACCCAGATTAAATCTTGTGCCATCCTCCCATCTATCAATGCCCGGAAAGCGGTTAATGCTGAATAAATTATCTACGCCAAACTCTACACTTCGGCTGTCTTCATTGGGAATTTTGCCCTCGTTCATATGATTGGGAGAGATAATAAGTTGCCCGATTGGCTCAAGAATATGAAAGCTCTTATTCTTATATTTGACAAAAGGCATGCGCCATTGTGCTCCTGCCAGCCCAAGAAGGCGGCTTTGGATAGGACGCTCATAAGTAAAAGCAGGGTCTTTTGTGTCTATGACATTGCGGCTCCAATATTTATCCACACGCAATTGGGTGAAAAACTTATAAAACTGCCCGTTTCTTGTTTGCAAATCCCTATGCCAATCCACGCTGGAGGAAATGCGCTCCGTTGAAGTGCCTATGTCACGATGTAGCCCTAATGCGCTGGTATTAATCTCTACCTTCCCGCCGAAAAAATCCTTATCAGGACGATAATGAGAAATAATATAGGGGGCAATTAAAGGGGTTTGCTTATCATTAATGCTGGAAAGCGTGCTACGGAAATGGATGAGGCGCCCATGAATTGAAAAATTGTCATAATAATGGCGAATATAGGCATTGCTCTCTAACTCATTGCGTGAGCCTATATCAAAGCGCCGCAGAAAACTATCATCACTGATTAAATCCAGCGCAAAGCCATATTGTAAATGCTCGCCAAATTGAAAATTGCCTTTGCCCTCTATATTGCCACGAAAGTTTTTATCTACATCAAATTGCTTCTTGCCCTGCTTTGGCCATGTGCCATGTGCGTCCAGCCAATAATGTCCATTGCGGGTGAGATGACGCCAGCGAAGGCTATGAATAAACCCTACATTCTCCGTAAAGCGCGGCGTGTAGATCAAATCATAATTGGGCGCAAGGTTGAAAAAATAAGGAAGGGCAATGTTAAAACCTAAATCCGAATCATTATTAATGTCGGGAACAAGCCAGCCGCTTTTCTTTTTTACTTCCGGTGAGGGGTGCGCAAAATAAGGAATATAAAGGGTGGGAATACCAAAAAACTCAATACGGGCATTGCGGTAAAACACCATTTGCTTTTGGGGATTATGGGTAAGCTTGCTTGCGCGCAATTGCCATATTGGCTTCTTATATTTGCCAGTATCCTCGCATTTCGTATTGCATGCGGTATAGCGGGCATCGGTGAAGGAGACCTTGCCATTAATATCGCGCTGGGCAGTTTTTGCCCGAATATGTGCCTGATTGTCCAATGTAGCATTGATATATTGAAAGCTGCCCGCGCGCATTTTATTTTCCAGCTCAGCTTTATCCGCATAGAGCGTAATATGTCCCGGAACCTGTAATTGAAAATTTCCTTCCGCAGAGATTGTATCCTTTTCCTTATTCCAGATAATCTTATCTGCCCTGACAATATTCTCATTCTGCTTGACCTCAACTTTGCCAATGGCATTTAAAATCTTTGTGCTTTCCTCATAGGAAAGCTCATCGGCTTTAATCTTTACAGGGTCCTGGCTTTGTGCAAGCCCTAGGCTCGCATGGAAATAGAGAGCGATAAAAAAAAGAAAGACACGCATAAATTAGCCATCCTCCTGATAGAGCAGGGCAACAATGCCGATAAGGGAAAATATCCCTGCCGGTAGCCATGCCGCTAAAATAGAGGGAAAGGCTTGGGAGCTTCCCAGCGTGTAAAATAAATCATTGATAAAATAAAAACCAAGACCGGCAATAATTGCAAGAAAGGCTAAAATGCCTGTTCGTCCCATCCGATTATAGCGAAGGGAAAAACTGGCGGAAATAAATATCATGGTGATGAGAAGCAGGGGAAAGGCGATAAGGGAGTTCCAATACATTACATATTTTTCTGTTGGAAATCCTGTGCTGGCTGCCGTGCGAATAAACCCTCGTAAATCCCAAAAGGAGATGGTATGGGGGGGCGCAAAATTTTCCTGTATCTGGTCCGGCGTCAATGTGGTGGGGATATCTATCTGCGATAATTGTAGCGGTTTGCCATTCCTATCGGTAATTTTGGCTTCCTCCACACGCCAATAGCCATCATTGAGGGTCATTGTCTTGGCATCAATTCTGCGATTGAAACGATTGCCATCACCAAAATCAAATATAATCACATCATTTAACTGCATAATATGCGGGTCGGCTATCTGTAGGGCATGGATGATGGATTGTTCGGCACCTTCTCCCTCCCGAAGCCATAACCCATTATCGGAAACGGTAAATAGGTTCGTTTGTCCCTTAATATATTGATTTTCCAAAACCTCATATTCGCGCATAAGCGTCGCACTAAAGGGGTTAAAAAGACCAACCATAAATAATCCTATGCCAAGGGCAACGAGCAGAGGGCTTAACAAAAATTGCCAGACTGAAATACCGCAAGCCCGTATCACGACAAGTTCGCGAGAGTGGGAAAGTTGCAAAAAGCCGCCAATGGAACCAAATAATATCGCAAAGGGTAGCCCTTGCTCTAACAGGCTGGGAAGTTTTAAGGGTATCAAAGAAAAAAGCTGAACAATGCCAAAGCTATCAATATGTGCCGTGCGCCTTATGGTTTCGGTTAAGTCGCCTATCAGCAAAACAGCCGTGCAGGCAAATATGCTCCACAAAAACCAAACCAGAAAATGACGGGCTAAATATCGAAATAATACACTTGGCGGGAACATTTATACCCCTCCCTTCACGAAAGAAAGCTTGCTTGCCCATCGGTTATGCTGCGAAGAGCTCATAACAATTATGCAAAGAATAAGGCAAAAAACAGGAACAAAGTAAATCGGCCAAATCGCCGCATCTGCCTTGGCACTTTGCCCGACAACCGCAAAGCATAAGACCCTGTAAGCAAGCCCCGTCATGCTGCCTATCATAATGCGCCTTCCATAACGCCGCCTGCTCATACCGCTATGGGTGAAGGTAATAAGCGCAATCAAAGCAAGGGTGATGGGGTGGAGAAGCGAAACAATCTTATCATGCCCATTTGCCCGAAGCTTATGGGCACGGCGGCGGTCATATTCATTATCCATATTGGGAAACAGTAATTGTGGAAGAAAACGCTCCGAGGCGCGCATCCCTTTTCGTACACTGCCCCCGATAAAGGGCGAGAGGTCATAGGAATATTCGCTAAAGCTCAATATCTGAATGCCGGTTTCCGTGCGCCGGTGAATATTACCATTGCGCAGAAGAAAACGAGGCGGCTCATTTGCTGCGCGGAGCACAACGCCTTCCTCGGCAAGATAGGTGACAGGGTGCTTGGCATCGCGATTGTCATGCACCAAAAGACCCCGAATCGCACCATCACCCGTGCGCGATTGGGCGTAAACCGTCAAATGTTCACTAGGCGTCGTAAAACTGCCCTCACGCACCAAATTTGCCGCAATCGCATTTTGTAAATCATTTTGTTGGGCATATAAAATACGCATCATATGGGGAGAAACATATAGGCTCAATAAACCGATTAATAGGGAGGTAATGAACGCCAGTAATAATACCGGGCGTGCTATTTGCCAGGGGCTAATGCCGGAGGCAAAGATTGCGATAAGCTCACTATCCTGAAAAAGTCGGTTCAAAACATAGAGAATCCCGAAAAATAACGCTATCGGGAAAATAATCGCCAACATTCTCGGCATGGAGAGAAGCGTCAATTCAAGATAAAGCATCGCAGAAGAACTTTGCCCGATAATACGCTCCAATATCCTCAAAGCCTGAGTCATCCACGCCATGCCACCAAGCATTATCAGCCCGATAAGCGTAGCCCCCAGCATTTGCATAAAAAGATATTTTGAAAGTTTTGGCATTTGAGCTTTATATCCTTTACATATATAGTTATATCTCTTTACCACAAAGCAATAGGTTCGCCCTATATTTTGGCAACACTTTTGGAGGATTTTATGAAAATTTCTTTTATTCCCTTAAAACTTACAGAGCAAGGAACGCTTGTCTTTGGAGTAACAAGCAATAAAAAACTTGGAAAAACAGCAGAAAAGCTGGACAAAAAAAGTGGGGGATTATTGCGCTCCGCTATGCGTCTGGAAGGATTTGAGGGAAAGCCGGAGCAATATGTTTCCTTAATGATACCCCATAAAAAAACAGCCCTGCGGGTGCTATTGCTGGGCGTGGGTGACGCAAAAAAACTAACCCTGAAAAGCTTTGAAAATATGGGTGGCCATGCAGTAAAATTATATGGCAAAGCTGCCGGCTCTCTTTGTGTTATTGCCGAGCCTCCTGCAACAAGCAAGATACAGGCAAGCAGTCTGGCAGCGCATATTGCCCTTGGGGCAAAGCTCGCAAGCTATTCTTTTGACATTTATAAAAAGAAAAAAGATACCCGTCCGAAAAGCATGAGCATTGCGGCGGCTAATCCTCTTGCTGCCCGTAAGCTATATAATGGCGAGCTTAGCGCTGTAGCCGATGGGGTGTTTTTAGCCCGCTCTCTCGTTAATGAGCCTGCAAATGTGCTGCATCCTTCCGAATTTGCCAAGCGGGCAGCAAAATTAAAGGCAAAGGGGGTAAAGGTAGAAGTGCTCAATGAAACACAAATGAAGAAGCTCGGCATGTTGTCATTGCTTTCTGTCGGGCAGGGTAGCGCACAGCCAAGCAAAATGGTCGTTATGCAATGGAACGGCGGGCGCAAGGGAGAAAAGCCGCTTGCTTTTATTGGTAAGGGCGTATGTTTTGATACGGGGGGAATCTCCATTAAGCCTTCGGCTCGTATGGATGAGATGAAGGGAGATATGGGCGGTGCTGCTTGTGTTACGGGGCTTATGCTTTCTCTTGCTTCTCGGAAGGCAAAAGCCAATATTGTGGGTGTTATTGGGCTGGCAGAAAATATGCCTTCTTCAAAAGCATCGCGTCCCGGAGATATTGTCCGCTCCATGTCAGGGCAGACCATTGAAATATTAAATACCGATGCAGAAGGGCGTTTGGTGCTTGCCGATGCGCTTTGGTATACGCAGAAACGCTTTAAGCCCCAATTTATGATTGATTTGGCAACGCTTACTGGTGCGATTCTCGTGGCACTTGGGCAGGAATATGCTGGTCTTTTCAGCAATAATGATACCTTAAGCAAAAGGCTTGTTGAAATAGGCGATAAAGAGGGCGAGCGTCTATGGCGTATGCCGTTATGTGACGAATTTGATAAGATGATTGATACGCCAAATGCCGATGTGCAAAATATTGGCAGGGGAAGGGCAGGGTCCTCAACGGCGGCACATTTTCTCCAGCGCTTTGTCAATAAAGTACCTTGGGTGCATCTTGATATTGCCGGTGTTGCTATGGGCTCACCAAAAACACTGACCAATCCAAGCTGGGGAAGTGGCTTTGGCGTGCGCTTGCTTGACCGCTTTGTGCGTAAATATTATGAGAAAGCCAAGTGAGTGAGGTTCTGTTTTATCATTTGGAGCGGCGCAAATTAGAACAAATATTGCCGTATCTGTTAAAACAATGTCTGGAGAAAAATTGGCGCTCTCTGGTGCAAATGGGATCCCCTGAGCGGGTTCGGGCAATGAGTGCCTATCTATGGGAACACCCGCCTAATGGTTTTTTCCCTCATGGAAGCAAGGGAAAGGGATTTGATGAAAAGCAGCCTATATTTTTAAGCGAGGAAACAAAGGGCAATCCCAATAAGGCGGAGGTGCTGTTTCTGACAGATGGAGCATTGCGCTCTACGCTCAAAGAGTTTTCCCGTATTGTGTTTCTATTTGATGGCAGTGATGAAAAATCCTTAAACGAAATAGAGCAGAAAAAAAAGGAGCTCAATAAGGAAGGGCATAGCATTACCTATTGGAAGGAAAATGCTAAAGGCGGCTTTGATAAAGAAAAATAACCCCCATCAATGCTTGCAAAGAAAAAATTTCATGGATATAAGGCTAAACGCATATCTTATTGCTGAAGGAGAACATTATGGCAGTTGAACGCACCCTTTCTATCATTAAACCTGATGCTACAAAACGAAATCTGACAGGAAAAATTATTGCCCGATTTGAAGAAGCGGGATTGCATATCATCGCTCAGAAGCGTATTCGTCTTTCTAAAGAACAGGCAGAGGGGTTTTATGCCGTGCATAGAGAGCGTCCATTTTTTGGAGAGCTTGTGCAATTTATGACTTCCGGACCTGTTGTCGTTCAAGTGCTGGAGGGAGAAAATGCTATATCCCGAAACCGTGAAATTATGGGTGCTACAAACCCTGCTGAGGCTGAGGTGGGAACTATCCGAAAAGATTTTGCCCAAAGCATAGAGGCAAATAGCGTGCATGGCTCCGATAGTGCCCAAACGGCTTCGGAAGAGATTGCGTTCTTTTTTGAAAATAGCGAAATTACCGGCTAAGCAATTTTCTTTTCTCCGCGTGCTACAGCCTGAAGGGCAGCAGGATATATCCTATGCTCGGCTTCAAGTACCCTTGCGGCAAGGGTTTCGGGGGTATCCCCAGTCTCTATTTTGACCTTGGCTTGGGCAATAATCGGACCCTCATCCATTTCTGCACGCATGAAGTGCACTGTACAGCCGCTTTCTTTTTCGCCCGCCTCAAGTACTCTTCTATGCACATCCAGACCTTTATAATTGGGGAGCAGTGAGGGGTGAATATTGATAATCTTGTCTTGCCATTTCTCTACAAAGCCTTTGGTGAGAAGCCGTAAAAAACCAGCCGCACAGATAAGCTCTATGTTTGCTTGGGTAAATGCCTTATCCAGCTTCGCATCAAAATCTTCACGATGGGCAAAATCCTTATGGTCAATCACCAGGCTCGCTATGCCATATTTTTCAGCAATCGTGAGACCTCCTGCATCGGCACGGTTGGAAATGGCGAGCATAATCTTTGCCGCACTATCTGGAGCCGCACAGCTTTTTGCCAATGCCTCAAAATTACTGCCCGTGCCGGAAAAAAGAACACCTACCTTTATTGCCATTTGCCCTCTATGTGAACGGCTGTCTGCGTTCTTTTCTCTATCCTGCCTAAGCAATATATTGTTTCACCACAATCCTGCAATTTGGCACGCAGGCTATCTGCCCTATCCGCATCGGTAATCACAACCATGCCAATGCCACAATTAAAAACCCTTAGCATTTCCGCCTGGCTGATATTGCCTATCTGCCTTGCCCATTGGAAGGCTTGGGGTAGCTCCCATGAGGAAAGAGAAATATGAGCGGCTAACTCTTGGGGCAATATACGGGGCAGGTTTTCCAGCAAACCACCGCCTGTAATGTGAGCAAGGGCTTTGATGTCGTTTGTTTCCAATGCCTGTGAAAGTGCTTTTACATAAATTCTTGTCGGGGTCAGCAAGGCTTCTCCAAAACTTTTATTCTTGTCATAGGGGCAGGGCGCGCTTAGCGCTATGCCATTTTGCTCTATAAGATGGCGCAATAGGGAAAAGCCGTTAGAATGAAAACCGTCCGAGGCTAACCCTAGAATTATATCTCCTTCTGCAATATCTTGGCGGGGGAGAAGCTTATCACGCTCCACCGCCCCAACGGCAAAGCCTGCAAGGTCATAATCGCCCTTAGCATAAATGCCGGGCATTTCTGCCGTCTCGCCGCCAAGCAAGGCACAGCCCGATAATTTACACCCCTCAGCAATCCCGCCAATAATCTCCTTTGCCTCATCAATCTCTAATTGGGCGGTGGCAAAATAATCCAGAAAGAAAAGAGGCTCGGCTCCCTGCACCACCAAATCATTTACACACATGGCGACCAAATCAATGCCAATGCTTTTTTGGTTTCCCATTGCAATCGCAATTTTTACCTTAGTGCCGACACCATCATTGGTGGCAATGAGAAGGGGGTCTTTAAACCCACATTCCGAAAGGTCAAATATGCCACCAAAGCCCCCAAGCCCGCTTGCTACACCCTTTCTATGGGTTGCTTGTGCAAGTGGCGCAATCTTGCTTATGAGGGCATTGCCTGCCTCTATATTAACACCCGCATCTTTATAGCTTTGGGAAGCCTTGTTCTTTTTCATCTTGTTATCGTAAAGCCCCCTATCTATGCCTTCAAGCCTTGTTTTATGTTTTATATAAAACTTGCTTGTGGATAGTGTGGCAATTTGCTTATAGGCGCATTGCTTATAAGCAGGAATATATCCTATCTTGGTGCAGTTATGGCAAAGCAATTATTTTTTTCTTTTCCTGTTCTTCCTGCTTGGGGAAAGGAAGACTTTTTTATTGCTCCTTCCAATCAGCAAGCGGCTAGCCTTATCAATGAATGGCCCAATTGGTCGGATGCGGTGCAGCTTTTAGTCGCTCCTGCTTGTGCCGGAAAAACACATTTGGCTCAGTTATGGCAGGAAAAAACAGGGGCTAATTCTATAGAGGCTCGTGAATTGCGGGGCGAGATAGCGGAGCTTTTGCAGAAAAGGGCACTTGTGATTGAGGGAATAGACGAGCTTTCTGGAGAGCAGGAGGAAAAGCTGTTTCATCTTATTAATGCAGCCCGTGAGGAAAACTGTTTTTTATTATTAACCTCATCAAAGCAGATGGGGCATTGCTCTTTTCAGCTTCCTGACCTTGCCTCCCGCTTGAAAGCCGTGCCGGTTACACGAATTGAAGCCCCTGAAGATGAGCTATTGGGGGCTTTATTGCTGAAGCTTTGCCAGGACAGGCAGTGGAAGCTTTCCCCCCGCCTGCTTTCTTATCTTTTGCCACGCATGGAGCGAAGCATGGGGGCGGTGGCGGAGCTTATAGAAAAAATTGACTATGCGATAGGAACCGAAAAAAAAGAGCTTACTATGGCATTATTGCGCAAATTGCTTACCGAGGAATAACGATTACTTTTCCATTTTCTACGGCAAGTGCCATTTTTCCACTTTTTATCTCCAAAGCACTTTTGCCGAATATTTTATATCGCCAGCCCTTGAGAACAGGAATATCGGGCTTATCCTCATTGGCTATGCGGGAAATATCGCTGGCATTGGCAACAAGCTTGGGGGCAACTTTTTGCTCCTCACAGCATTGGTCCATAAAGAGCTTGAGCATTTTTGTCAGAGGGGCTGTGCCTGGTTTTTTATCGGGAGGGGAGGGGAGCTTTGGCAAATCTTCCTCTTTTTTTGCTACGCCCCGCTTAATCGCTGCGATAAGATTATGAGCCTTAGGGTTCTGAGCAAAACTTTTGGGAACGGCACGGCATCTGCTTAAGCTTGATAAGCTTTCGGGTGCTTGGCGTGCCAATTCGGTAAGAGCTTCCTCCTTTAACACCCAATTGCGGGGAATATTGCGGCTTTGAGCACAAGATTCCCGCCATTGGGCAAGCTCTATAAACACCCCCAATTGTCGTGATTTCAAATTGCGAATCTTAAGACGCTTCCATGCAGATTTGGGATCCTGACAGTAACTTTTCTTATCAAGAAGGGTAGCAATTTCCTCCTCAATCCAGCCCATTCGCTTATTATGGGTAATTTGCTCTAAAAGCTTTTCATAAATCTCACGCAAATATGTTACATCGCCTAAGGCATATTCTAATTGCTTCTCCGAAAGGGGGCGGTGTCCCCAATCCGTGAAACGCGAGGTCTTATCTATTTTCTTATTGGCTAATTGCCTCGTCAAAGCCTCATAGCTTGCACTATCACCAAAGCCGCAAACCATTGCCATTATCTGTGTGTCCATAAGGGGGGCAGGGATGATGCCTGCCTCCTGATTAAAAATTTCAATATCCTGCTTTGAGCCATGCATCACCTTCATAAGCTTGCTGTTTTTTAGAAGCTTGTAAAAAGGCTTAAGGTCAATATTTTCGGAAAGAGGGTCTATAATTGCTTCATCGCCGGGGCAGGCTATTTGAATAAGGCAAAGCCTTGCAAAAAAGGTCTTCTCCCGTATAAACTCCGTATCTAAAGTGATATAAGGTGCTTTTGAAAACTCCTTACATAGCAATTTCAGACTTTCGGTATCATTAATAATTTTCATTGCCGTCGCAGTCTATCCTATGTGTCTTGCTTTGTCTTGCGTAAGTTTGTGAAAAAGTGCATATCATGAGGCACAATGAGAGCAAAGTAATATGAGCATAGCCAGAAATGAATATCGGAGCCATCATTGCGCAGAGTTAACCGCTCAAGAAGAGGGAAAAACTGTTCATCTCAGCGGTTGGGTACATCGTAAGCGCGACCATGGCGGGTTGTTATTTATTGATTTGCGTGACCATTATGGGCGCACGCAATTAGTGATTGAGCCTGAAAACACCTATTTTTCCCTTGCTGAATCCATACGAGCTGAAAGCGTGCTTCATATTGAGGGAAAGGTCGTAAAACGTGACAAAGAGGCGATAAACCCTAATCTACCAACAGGGGAGATTGAGATTTACCTGTCCAAAATGGAAGTGCTTTCTGAGGCAAAAGAGCTTCCTCTGCCTGTATTTGCTGAGCCGGATTATCCTGAAGAAATAAGGCTGAAATATCGCTTTTTGGATTTGCGCCGCGAAAGTCTGCATGCCCATATTATGTTGCGGTCTGAAATTATCGCTTCTATCCGCCAAAAAATGAGCAAGCAGGGATTTTTGGAATATCAAACCCCTATCCTTACGGCTTCCAGCCCTGAGGGTGCGAGGGATTTTCTTGTCCCTTCCCGTTTGCATCCGGGCAAGTTCTATGCACTTCCTCAAGCACCGCAGCAATTTAAGCAAATGATTATGATGGCGGGTTTTGATAAATATTTCCAGATTGCTCCCTGTTTTCGTGATGAGGATGCCCGCGCTGACCGTTCGCCTGGAGAGTTTTATCAATTGGATATGGAAATGAGTTTTGTTACCCAAGAGGATATTTTTGCTGTGATTGAGCCTCTATTGCGGGAGCTTTTTGAAGAATTTGGTAAGGGCAAAAAAATAAGCTCCCAATTTGAGCGCATCCCTTATGAAGAGGCTATGAAAAAATATGCAACCGATAAGCCCGATTTGCGCAACCCCATTGAAATGGAGGATGTCAGTGAGCATTTTCGCGGGTCGGATTTCAAAATATTTGCCTCTCTTTTGGAAAAAGATGAGGAAATGCGTGTATGGGCAATTCCTGCAAAAACCGGCGGAAGCCGTGCTTTTTGTGACCGTATGAATAATTGGGCACAGGGAGAAGACCAGCCCGGTCTTGGCTATATATTCTTTCGGGAGGGGGAGGGTGCCGGTCCTATAGCAAAAAATATCGGAGGAGAGCGTACAAAATCTATTGCCAAGCAATTAGACCTCCATGATGGCGATAGTGTGTTTTTCATTGCGGGAAAGCCAAAGGTTTTTTCTGACTTTGCTGCTCTTGCGCGCGAGCATATTGGCAAGGAACTGAAGCTTATTGAAGAGGATGCCTTTCGTTTTTGCTGGATTGTGGACTTTCCTATGTATGAGCGTGAGGAGGGAACGGGAAAAATTATCTTCTCCCATAATCCTTTCTCCATGCCACAGGGGGGGATGGAGGCTTTGGAAAGCAAAGACCCGTTGGATATTCTCGGCTGGCAATATGATATTGTTTGCAATGGTGTGGAGCTTTCTTCCGGTGCTATTCGGAACCATTGCCCTCATATTATGGAAAAAGCTTTTGCCATTGCCGGATATGATAAAAATGATATTCAGCGCGAATTTGGGGGCATGTTGGAAGCCTTATCCTTTGGGGCACCGCCCCATGGGGGGATTGCGCCTGGCATTGACCGTATTGTCATGCTTCTTGCCGGAGTGGAAAATATTCGTGAGGTCATTATGTTCCCCATGAACCAGCAGGCAGAGGATTTGCTCATGCAGGCACCATGCGAGGTGAGCGCTGAGCAATTGCGTGAGCTTACGCTTCGCCTTATTCCTCCGCCGAAAAAATCATAGCACTTGCAACCATAGCCTTCTCAATGGCATATTGAAGAGCAATGAAATTACTAAAGATTATATTTACCTGGTGGGCAGGAACAACTATCGGCACATGGCTCTATACTTGCTTAAAGGGCTCTTTGGTCGGAAAGGATAGTCTTGGCAATCGCTATTATCAAAGCAAGGATGGCAGGCGGTGGGTCATATTTGCAGGGGAGGCAGAAGCCTCAGCCATATGCGCATCATGGCATGGGTGGATACATCATACCGAGCAAAACCCTCCTGAAGATAATTCCTTCTCCTATAAATGGCAAAAGCCTCATCTGCTCAATCAAACAGGAACAAAAAACGCTCATCACCCCAAACATAACCCATTGGATCAGAGCAAAAAGGGCACCCCTTCCTATCAATCATGGCAACCTAAATAAAAGGAGCGTAATTTATGCGAAATAATCTTATTGAAACCCTTGTTGGCATTATCGTTATCATTCTCTCAGGAGCTTTTATTACCTATGGCTATTCTGTCGTAAATGTAGGCTCTACGGATGGGTATTTTGTAACCGCAAGCTTTGACCGTGTTGATGGCTTAAGCATAGGCTCTGATGTGCGTATGGCGGGTATTAAAGTAGGAACGGTAACCGCTCAGAATATTGACCCCAAAACCTATATGGCTGAAGTGAAGATGAGTATTGCCAAAGAGGTTAAATTGCCTGATGACAGCAGTGCGAAGATTGCAACAGAGGGGCTTTTGGGGGGCACATATATATCACTGACCGCAGGTGGCTCGGAGGAATATTTGGCAGCTGGTGGTGAGCTTGTTTATACACAGGGGGCGATAGATTTTATAAGCCTTATCAGCCGTGCTGTGTTTAGCACCTCCAGCAAAAGTGACAAAACAACTCCCTAAGAAATGCCTAAAAACTTTTCTAGCCAGTGGATATTATAATTTCCCTTGCGGAAGTCTTCCTGTTCTAACAGGCGTTGAAAGAGAGGGATTGTTGTATCCACGCCTTCAATAATAAACTCCCCAAGTGCTCTTTGTAGCCGCATAAGACATTGCTCTCTTGTCTTATCGTGAATAATAAGCTTGCCGATAAGGCTGTCATAATGGGGGGGAATGTTATAGCCCGTATAAACACTGGCATCTACACGAACGCCAGGACCCGCAGGCGGGTGGAAACTTTCTATCCTGCCCGGCGAGGGTGTAAAGGTCTCTGGGTTCTCTGCATTAATACGACATTCTACAGCATGCCCATCAAGGGTAACATCCTCTTGCTTGACGCTTAGCTTCTCCCCTGAGGCAACCATTATCTGCTCTCGGACAAGGTCTATGCCTGTAATCATCTCGGTTACTGGGTGCTCTACCTGAAGTCTTGTATTCATCTCAATAAAGTAAAAGGTTTCATTCTCATATAAAAACTCAACCGTTCCTGCCCCGACATATCCCATTTTTGATATTGCATTGCTGACAATGCTTCCTATCTCCTCACGCTGGGCGGGGGTCAATATGCTGCTCGGTGCCTCTTCAAATAATTTTTGGTGACGGCGTTGCAGCGAGCAGTCACGCTCGCCTAAATGAACCGCATTGCCATGCTTATCGCCCATGACCTGTATCTCAATATGGCGTGGGATGTTTAAATATTTCTCCATATAAATCGTGTCATCGCCAAAGGCAGATTTAGCCTCACTTCTTGCGGTTGAATATGCTTCCTCTACATCCTCTTTGCTATTGGCAAGTTTCATTCCTCTGCCACCACCCCCGCTTGCTGCTTTAATAATAACGGGATATCCAATCTCCTCGCCATATTTCATGGCTTCTTCTACACTCTTGACCGCACCTTTTGAGCCGGGAACGACCGGTATGCCTAAATCTATCGCTGTTTTTTTGGCGGCAATCTTATCGCCCATAATACGGATATGTTCGGAAGTAGGTCCGATAAAGATAATTTTATGGGCTTCGCATATTTCTACAAATTTCGCATTCTCCGAGAGAAATCCATAACCCGGATGGATGGCATCGGCTCCGGTAATCTCGGCAGCAGAAATGATGGAAGCAATATTGAGATAGCTTTGAGCGGCAGGCGGGGGTCCAAGACAAACACTTTCATCCGCCAGCAATACATGCATGGCGTGAGCATCAGCAGTTGAGTGAACGGCAACGGTTGCTATCCCCATCTCCTGACAGGCTCGTATCACCCGAAGGGCTATCTCCCCTCTATTGGCTATCAGAACTTTGGAAATCATTCCATTTACCCTATTCAATCACGGCAAGTACAGAGCCAAACTCTACCGGTTGTTCATTCTCTGCCAATATATGAGCCACCGTACCGCTTATTGGTGCCGATATCGGATTCATCGTTTTCATGGCTTCAATAATAAAGAGCGTTTGACCCTTTTTGACGCTATCCCCCACAGAAATAAAGGACTTGGCATTTGGCTCCGGTGCCGTATAGCAAGTGCCTACCATAGGAGAGGATACCGCCCCTGGATGAGTGGAAAAATCATTGGGCTCTTCGCTCTCGGCTATTTGGGGAGCAGGAGCGGGGGAAGCAGGAGCAGGGGCGGCAATAGGGGCAGCTATTGGTGCGGGGCTATATTCTACGGTTTCCTGCTTGCTGGTAAGCTTGATACGCAGGTCACTAATCTCAATCTCAATCTCACCCAGATTATATTTTTTTAATATATCCGCCAGCTTGCGAATGCGCTTATTCTGGATAATTTCTCCTTTACTATCTTCTTTGCTCATAAAGCTACCCTTTCTTCTTGATTATCTTCGCCAAAGATTTTAGCGCTATGCTATACCCGTCTGCCCCTAAACCGCAAATAATTGCTTCGCTGGCAGGAGAAACAAAAGAATGATGGCGAAAAGACTCACGCCGAAATATATTAGAAAGATGCACTTCCATAACCGGTATGGCAAGGGTTTGTAGCGCATCAAAGAGGGCTACGGAAGTATGCGTATAAGCGCCCGCATTAAGAATAAGCCCGCTTGCCTGTTTGCCCGCCTTTTGGATAAGCGTTACCAGCTCTCCTTCCTCATTGGTTTGAAAACAGGAAACTTCAAGCCCAAGCTTTTCTGCCAGCTTGCCCAGATTAGTCTCAATATCAGAAAGGGTGGTGCTGCCATATATATCAGGCTCCCGCTCCCCCAGCAGGTTCAGATTAGGACCATTTAATACAAATATTACTGGTTTAGGCATTTCTATCCTCTTGGTCTATCCTCTTGGATCTTTCTTCCGCATCACAGTAGCATATTCAAAGAAGAAAAAAAGTATCTTGCAAAGCTAATGCCTGCTGATACATGATGCGCTTGCAGATGAAGATAGAGGTTAATGGCATATCACATAAGCTCAATAAAGGGCTTACTCTTAAGGGGCTGATTGTACATTTTTCGCTCCCTATGGAGAAAATTGCCATTGAGCGCAATTTGGAGATTATCCCTCATGCCAATTATGCCGATACCATATTGGAGGAGGGGGATAAAATTGAAATTGTACATTTTATCGGTGGGGGATAGGAAAAGTGAGCAAAGAGGATAATCTAATCATTGCCGGAAAAACTTTCCGCTCCAGGCTGATTATCGGCACCGGAAAATATGCCGATTATGCACAAAATGCAAAAGCGGCGGAAGCAGCAGGGGTAGAAATTGTAACCGTTGCCATAAGGAGGGTGAACCTTTCCAATCCCGATGAGCCAATGCTTGCAGATTATATCTGCCCCAAAAAATATACATATTTACCAAATACCGCAGGTTGTTTTACCGCTGAGGATGCTTGCCGAACATTGCGGCTTGCCCGAGAAGGCGGAGGGTGGAAGCTGGTTAAGCTGGAGGTATTGGGTGATGAGAAAACGCTCTATCCTAATATGGCGGAGACTTTTCGGGCGGCAGAAATGCTTATGAAAGAGGGATTTCAGATAATGGTCTATTGCAATGATGACCCTATTGCCGCCCAAGCGTTGGAGGAGATGGGGTGCGTGGCTATCATGCCGCTTGCTGCCCCTATTGGTTCGGGTCTTGGTATTCAGAACCCGGTCAATATTCGTCTTATTGTTGAGCAAAGCAAAGTCCCCGTTCTTGTAGATGCAGGGGTTGGAACGGCATCGGATGCTGCTATTGCAATGGAGCTTGGTTGTGATGGTGTGCTTATGAATACGGCAATTGCCGAAGCAAAAAACCCTATAGAAATGGCGCATGCCATGAGGCTTGCTGTGGAGGCGGGAAGGCGGGCTTATCTTGCAGGGCGTATGAAAAAACGCAAATATGCTGACCCTAGCTCTCCTTTGGGTGGGCTTATTTAGTGCTTCTTATTTTCGTATTTCGGATAAAATATGGGCAAAGGCTTTTTCATCAAGGGCGCCTGGATAAAACCTGTCCCCGATAATGAAAAAAGGCGTACCCCGTATTCCCAAATTATTGGCAAGCTCCCTATTGCGTTGCAAATGCTCCCAATGGCGGCTGTTTTGGGATGCCTCCCTAAGCCTTTGAATATCAATTCCTATCTGCCCGGCAATGGTTAAGCTGTTTTCTCCGCTAAGCCTTTCTCTATTGCTGAGCAAGGCGGCATGAAGGGGGAAATATTTTCCCTGCTCTCTGCTTGCCAATGCAAGTAATGCTGTCTCTTCGGAGCCTTTTCCTAAAATGGGAAGCTCCTTAAGGATAAGGCGGACATCACTATTTTTTCTTAATGTCTTGATAAGAGAAGGCAAAACCCTTCGGCAATAGCCACAATTATAATCAAAAAACTCTATAATCGTAATCTTTGCCCTCGGATTGCCGATAATAATAGCATCCTTATCTTCAAAAAGAGCATCGTGATTCTTCTTAATGAGCTTCTTTATGCGCTTTAATTCACGCTTCGTATCTCGCATGTCATAACGGGTAGCAAGCCTCTTTAGAACATTGGGTTGCTGTTTATCCTCCATATATTCTTGCACGGGCTTTATGCTTGGAATGTTAAATTGTGCCTTTGCACCAAAGCTTAAAAAGCAAAAGGTGAGGGTGAGGGCAACACCAGTAAAGAAATTCTTATACATCTTATACATAGGCTCAAGGCTCCTTTTATCTATTGCGGGGCGAGCGTCTGCGCCCTTTTGTTTTTTGCTCTTCCCTCTTACTCCCCTCCTCCAAATCCTTACCGGAGGTGATAATATCCTGAGCACGTAACCATTGTATGGATGAGCGTTTCATGCCTTTTTGTGCTCGCTTGGCAATGTCTCTTGCCGTTCTTTTATCTCCCAGCAGAAAGTAACGCTCTGCTGTTGCTAAATCCGCCCTTGGCTGGTCACCAAGCCGATAATAGGCAATGGCAAGCTGCTGATAGGCGCGTGGGTTTTCTTTTTCTAAAATAAGCGCATTTTCTAAATAATTGATTGCCGGACGAATTTTTTCCTGCTTTTGCAGGGCAAGCATTGCGGTCGCAAGCTCTATCATGATGAGAGCCTGGTCGGGAACAAGCTCTAACGCACGTTCATAATAGGGAAGTGAGCGGGCAATTTGACCGGATTCATATAAAATCTGACCATTAAGCTCATAAAACCAAGGGTTTTTTGGCTCCTCCTCAATCAGCCCTGTCATCATTTCCAATGCTTTATCTATATTACCGATACGATATTGTGAAATGGCGCGCGCATAACGTGCTGGCTTGCTTTTATCCTCAATCCTATATTCCCTATATACTTCGCTAATGGGGCTTAAAAAGCCGTAAAGCTTTGCTTTCATCATATTATGGCGGTGCTGCAATTTTTTATCGGTGGGCTTATCATAATAGCGTGAGCGTTTTATTTGCTGCCGAAAAATGTTTAACCTCTCCTGAGAAAGAGGATGGGTGCGGGTATAGGGAGAGCGGTGCTCTTCGGATAAAATCTCCTCATGGCTTAGCTGCTCCATAAGCTTTTCCAGACCGCGTGGCGAAATTTTGCTGTGTTTTAACAGGCGCAAAGCCGCTTGGTCAGCGGCACTTTCCTGTGTGCGCGAATAGGCAAGAAAGCTTCGCTCGCCAATGGTTTGCCCCCCTGCCAATACTGCCATGCCAAGGTCTGCCGCTCCCGCAAGCAAGGCACCAAGTCCTAAAAGAGTGGAAAAAAGAACAGGTTTGCTTGAGCGGGCAAGCGCATCTTGTGTGCGTGCCAAATGCCCACCAATAATATGACCTGTTTCATGGGCAATCACCCCTATCAGAACTTCCGGAGTGTCGGTGTCAAAAATTAACCCTGTATTAAGAAAAATATTGCGACCTCCCGCAACAAAGGCATTGAGGGTGGTATCATTAAGAATAAAAATATTAACGGAAGAGGGAGGAAGTCCACCTGCTACAAAAATAGGGTGGCTATATTCCATAAGCAAGGTTTCAATCTCTGCATCACGAATAACACCCTGTGCATGAGAGCTATGTGTTGTTACCAAGAGAAAGGCAAGGGCAAAAATAGATACTATAGAATTATAAAAAAATATTTTTCTCATCACAAATCCTAACGTTTCCACCAGCCTTTTCGTTTTGGCTTATCTTTTTCAATAGCTTCCTGCACGATAGGGGCAGGCGGGGCAGGAGTTGGAGGCGGTGGAGGCGATGGCTTTTCAGGGGATGGGGTATTTTTTGCCTCTGAAGTTTCCTCTTTTTTCTCTTGATTGGCATTTCTGTTTTTGCCCCCGCGCTTGCCTCTTTTGCGTGGCTTTGCTTCGCCATTACTTTCTTTTGTCTTTTGACCGTTCCTTCTGCGCCGGGTTTTGCTTGGCTCCATTCTCATTTCCTGCGCACCGTCCATACGCATTACTTTAGGGTTTTGCTGACCATTACCTTGAATGGACATCTCCATCATATTGAGGGTTTCATCCGTGCGGATAAATAATTTTACCTTCATCTTGCTTTCTATCTGGTCAAGATAACTACGCTTCTGATGAAGCAAATAATGTGCCACTTCATCCGGAAGGTGCACATGGCAGGAGCTGAAATGCTTCTCCACAAGCTCCGCTTCTATGCGGCGTAATACATGTAATGCCCGGCTCTCAATAGAGCGTATCATGCCTGAGCCTGCACAATGGGGGCAGGGTATGGAGCTTGCATCTACTACGCCTGAGCGCATGCGTTGGCGGGACATTTCCAATAAACCAAAATTACTTATACGGCTTATTTGAATGCGGGCGCGGTCATTTTTGAGACATTCTTTGAGCTTTTGCTCCACAGCACGATTATTCCGCTTATCCTCCATATCAATAAAGTCAATAATAATAAGACCTGCCAGGTCACGAAGGCGCATTTGGCGGGCAATTTCTTCTGCGGTTTCCAAATTGGTTTTAAGCGCAGTGCTTTCTATATTGCTCTCGCCTGTTGCTCTGCCTGAGTTCACATCTACGGCAATAAGGGCTTCCGTCGGATTAATGACCATATAGCCGCCCGATTTCAGATAGACAATGGGGTGGAACATTGCCTCTACTTGTGACTCTACACCATATTGCTGGAAAAGAGATTGCTTGCCATCATGAAGTTTTACTTTCTTGGCATGGCTTGGCATCAGCATTTTCATATATTCTTTGGCGTGAGAAAAAGCTTCCTCGCCATCTACAATAATCTCATCGGTTTCCTTAGTATAAAGGTCGCGTATGCATCTTTTAATAAGACTGCCTTCCTCATATACCAAACAGGGTGCGGTGCTTTTAATCGTCAGTTCACGAACATTCTCCCACATGCGGATTAAATATTCATAATCGCGTTTTATCTCCGCTTTGGTCAGCTTCATTCCTGCGGTGCGAATAATAAGCCCCATGCCTTTAGGAACATCCAGGCTTTTCGCTATTTTTTTCAATTTTTCTCTATCGGTACGGTTGGATATTTTGCGCGATATCCCTCCTCCCCGTGCGGTATTTGGCATTAATACACAATACCGCCCCGCCAGAGAAAGATAGGTGGTAAGGGCAGCACCCTTATTGCCCCGCTCCTCTTTTACAACCTGAATGAGAATAATCTGATTGGGCTTGATAACTTCTTGGATTTTATATTTATGAGAAGGGGTACGGGGTTTCTTACTGACACCGTCTTCCTCTTCTCCCTTGCCACCAAGATTGGTGATGGAGCTTTCATCATCATTATCATCATTTATATGAGCAGAAATATCCTCATCGGCTTCATCCTTTAATTGCTCCGCCTCCTGCTCACGCAAAAGCCTCTGCTTATCCTCTATGGGGATATTGTAATAATCAGGATGAATCTCGTTAAACGCTAAAAAACCACGCCGATTGCCTCCATATTCAATAAAGGCTGCCTGCAGAGAGGGCTCAATGCGTGTTACTTTCGCTAAATATATATTTCCTCTTAAAGAGCGTTTGGTTTCGCTCTCAAAATCAAATTCTTCTACTCGCTTTTTAGAAAGCAGAACCGTACGGGTTTCTTCCTTGTGAACCGAATCGATCAGCATAATATTTGTCATAAAAATCTCCATAAGGACGCGCTGGCAAAAGGAAAGTCTTTTTTCCTGTCATAAGCGTGCCAATAAAGGCCCCTTCGCAAAACCATTTTCTTAGATTTGCGTGAAAATTGAATAAAGAAATATAAATTTGTTTCACTTATATACCTTGGGGCTAGTTAACCAACACCCCCCATAACCAGAATAATATGACTGCTCAATGAGGGGAACAAAATTTCTCCGTGAGAATATCCTCCCGGCAAGTTTTACTTTACGACAGCAATGGCTAAAGTGCAAGAACCATCCATAAGCTAGTGAAAAGACAATCAATTTCTTTTGCTTCTTTCGTTTTATTGCGAATCCAGGCAAAACAACAGAAAACAAGGGAAAAATAATGGTTATCCATATTGTGAACCGAGCGCATATCATCCCTATACTGGCAGTGGCAATGTTCTTATCCTGCTTTGCATCCGCTATATGGGCAAAGGGAAAGATAACCAATATTCGTATCGGCGAAAATAGCCAGCATACCCGTATTGTCCTGGAATTGAGCGAAAAGGCACAGGAAAAAATATATATTCGTGCTGACCCTTATCGTCTGATTGTTGAGGTTATCAACACAAAATGGGCTTTGCGGGGACCTGTCTTGCCTAAGGGGCTTATTAAGGAGATGGAGCATAATAGGCTTGGAGCAACACAACAAATCATATTTACCGCTCAATCGCCTATAAAATTATTGCGAAAATTTACGCTTGACCCTCAGGCAGGCTTTCCGCATCGGCTTGTGGTTGATATTGGTGAAACAAGCTCTGCAAATTTCGTTTCCAGCCCAATCTCTCAAAAACCCAGACCATCTCCGCTCACCCAAGCTAAATCCAAGCCTATACGCCGTATCATTGTGATTGACCCCGGTCATGGAGGCGTAGACCCGGGCGCTTCCAGCCGCCATGTAAAGGAAAAGGATATTGTCTTTTTCTTTGCACAAGAGCTATATCGGCAACTTAAAGCCACAGGGCGATATGAGCCGCGCCTTACCCGTAATCAGGATGTATATATTGGTCTGCGCCAAAGGGTGGAAATGGCAAGAAAACAAAAAGCAAGCCTGTTTATTTCTATTCATGCCGATGCGGTTAAACGAAATACGGCAAATGGGCTTTCTGTTTATACGCTTTCTGAAAAAGCTTCCGACCATGAAGCGGCTTCTTTGGCACGCAAGGAAAACAGATCGGATATTATTGCCGGCATTAACTTTGAGGGGCAACCACAGGAGGTGACCGATATTCTTATTGACCTTGCTCAGAGGGAGACAAAAAATCTTTCGGTAAGCTTTACGCAATTATTATTACAATCAGCAGAAAAAGTAACGCCCTTATTGGAGCGTCCCCATCGTTTTGCCGGATTTAGAGTCCTGAAAGCTCCTGATGTTCCAAGCGTTCTGGTGGAGCTTGGTTTTTTAACCAATAGAAAGGATCAGAAAAAATTGCGAAATAAAGGCTGGCATCGCACGGTGAGCAAGCAATTTGTAAAGGCAATTGATGCATATTTCCAGCAACTCCCCACGCAATAGAGTTAGGCTTGGGCTTTGACTTCAGGCATATTCTTGTCTATTTTTCTTTTCTCAAAGGAGAAAAGCTATGCGTGCTGAAACGCAAAATTTTATAGATTCTATCCAACGCTCAATTGCCTTGCTCAGGAGGCATCTTTGACTGGGATAATGCTTTGCTGCGCCTTAGCGAATTAAATGAAAAAGCTGAAAATCCTAAATTATGGGAAGATGCGGAGCTCGCCCAAAAGCTTATGCGTGAGCGTACGCATTTGGAGGGGGCGATAGAGCGTGTGCAGAAAATGGACGCAATAGTAAAGGAGCAGATTGACCTTATTGAAATGGCTAATGAGGAGGGAGAGGAGCAAATTGCAAAAGAAGCCGAGCGTGTTCTGGAAGAGCTGGCGGAAAAGGCAAAGCTTTGGGAAGTAGAAGCGCTGCTTTCGGGGGAAGCCGATGGTAATGATTGCTATTTAGAAATTCATGCGGGCGCAGGGGGTACGGAAAGTCAGGATTGGGCGGCAATGCTGCTTCGTATGTATCTGCGCTGGGCAGAGGGGAAGGGATATAAAACCGAGATTATTGAAGAGACTGCAGGGGAGGAGGCAGGGATTAAATCGGCTACCATACAGGTTAAGGGGAATAGTGCTTATGGCTGGTTGAAAACCGAGCTTGGGGTACACCGTCTGGTTCGTATCTCTCCTTTTGATGCAAATGCACGCCGCCATACCAGCTTTGCTTCTGTTGGGGTATATCCTGTTATTGATGATACCATTGAAATTGATATTGCTGACCAGGATGTGCGTATTGATACCTATCGTGCATCCGGAGCAGGCGGGCAACATGTTAATACTACGGATAGTGCTGTGCGGATTACCCATATCCCTACCAATATTGTTGTGCAGTGCCAGAGCGAGCGCTCACAGCATAAAAATCGGGCAAGTGCATGGGAAATGCTGCGCTCACGGCTCTATGAGGAAGAGCTAAGAAAACGCGAAGAGGAAGCACGCCAAGCACAAGAAAATAAAACCGAGATTGGTTGGGGGCATCAAATTCGCTCCTATGTACTCCAGCCCTATCAGATGGTGAAGGATTTACGAACAGGGGTAGAGATTGGTAATCCAGACGCAGTTCTAAATGGTGCCCTTGATGGCTTTATGGCTGCCGCATTGGCACAGCTTGCCGGAAAAAACACGAGCAAGAAGGAATAAAGAAACTCCATGGGTCTCATATTATGACTATAATAAGCTATATAATCGGGTAGGATAGGAAGGCATATTTTGTCCAGAAAAATACTAAAATTTTCTTCCATAGCAATTGGCATAATAGTTATGTCTCTTCTGCTTTTTGCTGCCGGGCTTTTTTGGCGGATTACCTATGCACCGCTCAAGCTGGATGGGAAAATTACCCATAGCATTATTCGCCTTGGACTTGGTGCCAAAGAGCTGCGCTATGATGGGGGAAGGCTGGAATGGCGCTCGGAGGAAAAGGCATTATCTTTCTCTTTCGCAACAATGAAAATTGACTATAGGGATAGGCTGCAAGCCGAGTTTGAAAAACTAACTCTTATTACTTTCTGGAAAAAGGATAAGAGTAATAATCCCTTTTCAATTTCAATGGATGCAAAAGCGGCAAAATTTATCCTTATGGAAAATAGTCATTTGCCTGCCAGTCCATCTAAATCTAAACAAAGTGAGCGGAAAAATATCAGCGCTTATATTCAATCCTTCCTCATCGCTTCTGAGAAAGTTATAAAACAGGAAACCGATTGGCTACATAATATTCATAAAATAGATATTCCCGCTATGGAGATTATCATTCTGGATAAAGAAACGGGCGAGCGTTGGAAAAGTGAAGATGCTCTCATTTCATTTGAAAAAAATAATAATGCCATTCACGCAAAGCTTTGGGTTGGCTGGATAGATAAAGAGGGGGAGAGAGAGCATATCGCCCTTGATGTGCGGCGTAATGAAGGGGAGGCGGGGCTTATTTCAGGAAAAATAACGGCATTGCGTCCGGATATGTTGGCAGGAATTTTCTCAAAGCAAACATTTTTTACCTCTGTAGAAGTACCCCTTAGCGGTAATTTTATTATTGAGTTAAATGAGGAGGGAAACTTCTCTCTTGCTAATTTTGAAATCCAGGCATCTCACCCAGGCCCTGCCCGCCTTCTTGCTAGGCGCCCTATGAAGCTTGAGAGCTTTTCTATGAAGGGACAAATTGATTTTACTCAGAATAGTATTTCTATGGAAAAATTTGATTTCGTTCTTGGGGAAAATAAAGCACAGCTTTATGGAATTATAGATTATGAAGTTTTGCCCAATGGATTGCTTTCCAAGCTGTTTGTTTATGCCTCAGGAAAAGAGGCAGTGCTGGATTTAACCAATCTTTTCTCCTTTCATCTTGCCCCTGACAATATCGGATTGGATGCAGAAATTGACCTTGTTGAGCAATATATATTGCTAAGCCGACTGCAGATGGAAATGGGAGAAAAGGAAAAGGGAAAATTATTTCTAAAGGGAAAGCTTGGGCTTACCGCACCTCCTATTATTGAGATGGAGGGGCAGCTTTCCAGTATTCCTTTATCTATGGCTAAGAGCCTATGGCCGGAAGCGCTAACACCAAGAGTGCGGGCATGGGTTGTCAAAAATGTCAATGGCGGTGAAATATCAGGCGGTACGGTGAAGCTGGATATTCAGAAAAATGATTGGGAAAATATTCATAATAAACAAGCATTGCGCCCGGAAATGATCCAGCTTGCCTTCACTCTAAGCGACACAAATATTCAATATTTGCCAACATTGCCGCCCTTGCAGAAATTGCGGGGAAATGCATTGCTCAGTGCTACAACATTTGATGCATGGGTTGCGCAGGCAACAGTCTATCCCGATGAGGAAAGCCAGGGTGTTTCCATTTCTTCCGGACGCTTCTCGGTGGATAAGTTTCGGGGAGCAAATGCAAATGTGGATACAAATATTATTGGTGCAGGCGAAGATATTCTTACCTTCATCTCTAAAAAACCATTATCCCTGCTAAAACGGTTTCCAATAAGTCCGAAAAATGTACAGGGCAGGGTGGAAGGAAAGATAAATATTCGCTTTCCTATAAAAAAGGCGATGAAATTAAGCGATGTGCAGGTCAATGTTTCTGCAGAAAGCAAGGCATTGCGTATCAATAATATTTTTCCGGGCAAGTCGCTAAGTGATGGGCAGATTACATTGCAAGCTGATAGAAAGGCTCTTTCCGTACAGGGTGTCGGAGCGCTGGAGGGGATTGTAAGCCGTTTCCAATGGCAGGAAAACTTTACCAGCCCAAGTGGACAGGGCAGCAAGATAAGAATTATCGGGGCGTTTAATGGCAATGACCTTGCTAGGCTTGGGTTGAATATTGCTAAGGGCAGGATTAGGGATAAGGCGGAAATGGATATCACATTGGAGGGCGGGCTTGGTATATGGCGCCGTGGGGAGGCTTCTATCAATCTGACGGGGGTGGAGTTTTTTGCTTATCCTTTTTCCTGGATGAAACCACCCCATGAACAGGCACAATTAAAAGCGGAGCTATCCTTTTTTAATCAAAAGAAAAAGCTTAAAACCATAGAGCTGCAGATAATAGGGGAAAAGGCTAATCTTAATGGGAAGATAGAATTTTTGGAAGATGGGCGTATAGAGACAATGAAGTTTGACCCCTTTGAGCTTGGGGAGAAAAATAGTGGCATTATAGAAATTTCTACCAGACAGAATATTGTCTATACGACATTAAATGCTCGTCATTTTGATGCCTCCTATTTTCTAAAACTTAAAAAACCAGAAGAATTTCGGGGAGGGAAATTTAATATTAATGCATATTTAGGGGATAATGTAGAATATGATTTTACGATAGAAAATCTGCATGCAAATAATAATGTTTCGGCTATAAATGTTTCTGGCAAAGCAAGCTATGTCAAAAAACGCTACGAAATTGCTGGGATTTCTGCCTATGTGGAGGAGGATAATAAAAGAGATTCTATTCTTTTGAGCCTTATACGCAAGACTCCAGAATTGCGGGAATTAACAATCACCTCGCCCAATGCCTCGCATATTTTACGGGCTATGGATATTATTCCCAGCATGCGGGGGGGGGATTTAACAATTAATGTTGCCCTTGGGGAAGAAGCTTCTTCTGGCGAAATGCTGATTGAGAACTTTGCGGTCAGGGATGTTCCCTTTTTTGGAAAGCTGCTTGCTCTTGGCTCGCTGACAGCGATGGCAGATGCGTTATATCGTGATGGCATGGAGTTTCGTGTTGCAAAAATGCAATTTGAAAATAATCCAAAACAGGCAAATTTAACCCGATTTTATGCTTATGGAACAGGGGTTGGGGTAACCTTAAAGGGCAAGATAAATTGGCAGGAAAAAACACTTGCTATGAACGGCGATATTATTCCTGCTTATACGTTGAATAGTATTTTTAGCAGTATTCCTATTCTTGGTCCCTTGCTCATTGGGGATAAAGGGTTGCTGGGTATTAGCTATAAGATTAATGGTAATCTTTCTGCTCCTGAGCTTAATGTAAACCCGCTTTCCTTGCTTGCACCGGGGCGTTTTCGTCAAATTTTTGAAGTGTTTTCTACGCGTCCTGTGCCACAAAAAGGGCATGGTTTCAGAAAAAACAGAAGGATGATTCCAAAAAAGCTTGAGCAGAAAGAGGGCGCTAACCCTTGAGCATTAATAAGATATGGCGTTTTTTACCCGCAGAAAGTTTTAGGGAGCCTTTGCTAAAATGCTCTTTTTCAAAATGAAATTTTTCATCCTTACAGGAAACATCGTTAATCCGTATACCACCTGAGCGTATAAGTTTTCTTGCTTCCGAATTGCTTGCCGAAAACCCTGCTGCAACCAAAGCATGTAAAAGACCTGTGTTTTCGGAAATTTCAAGGCTTGGTAAGCCATCACTTTTGCCGCTACCTTCAAAAGTTTCTTTGGCAGTGCGCTCGGCTTCTTTTGCTTTTTCTTCCCCATGAGCCAATGTGGTGGCGGCAGTAGCAAGAATTTTCTTTGCCTCATTAATCTCGCTGCCTTCCAATTTTTCCAAATCTGCAATTTCTTTCTCTGGAAGTTCGGTGAAAAGACGCAGAAACCGACCTATATCGGCATCTTCCGTATTGCGCCAAAATTGCCAATATTCCAATGGGGAAAGGTTATCTTCATTTAGCCAGACTGCCCCTTCTGCAGTCTTGCCCATTTTGGCACCGCTTGATGTTGTGATGAGGGGGGTTGTCAATCCAAAAAGCTCAGCCTTATCCACCCTGCGCCCCAGATCTATCCCATTAACAATATTTCCCCATTGGTCCGAGCCTCCCATTTGCAGCCGACATCCATAGCGGCGATAAAGCTCCAAAAAGTCATAGGCTTGAAAAATCATATAGTTAAACTCAAGAAAGCTAAGAGGCTGGTCACGCTCCAGGCGTAATTTAACCGAGTCAAAGCCAAGCATCCGATTTACAGAAAAATGCTTTCCATATTCACGAAGAAAATCAATATAATTCAGATCACATAGCCAGTCTGCATTATCTACCAAAAGGGCATCCCCTGCCCCATCGCCAAAATGCACAAAGCGTTCAAACACCTTTATAATACTGGACTTATTCTCCTCTATCTTCTTCGTATCCAGCATATTGCGGCTCTCATCACGCCCTGAAGGGTCACCAATAAGCGAGGTTGCCCCTCCCAGCAATATAATAGGCTTGCCGCCCGCCTGCTGAAGGCGGCGCAACATCATAATCGTCAGTAAATTGCCTACATGCAGGCTATCTGCCGTGCAGTCAAAGCCTACATAACCACAAATACCGCTTTTAGCCACTTCATCTAATTCGCCTTCTGCGCTAACCTGATGGATAGCACCACGGGAATGCATAAGACGCATGAAGTCAGAATTAAAAATACCCATAATATGATGGGTATGGGAAAGAAAGCCATTGGTCAAGTGTTTCTAAACGGGTAAGGAGAAAGATATGCGTGCAATTGGTCTTATGAGCGGTACTTCTATGGATGGCATAGATATTGCCCTCATGGAAACAGATGGAAAAAATAAGATAAAACCTCTTGGCTTTCTGCCATCCGCTTATAGCGGGAAGCAAAGAGGGGAGATTGAACATGCTTGCCGCTTAGCAAGAGAGGGGGATATGGATAAGGCTCAGCGATTAGAGGAAAGCCTTACCCAATGGCATATAGAGGCAGTGGAGGATTTTTTACAAAAACACAAATTGTCTAATACAGAAATAGATGTAATTGGCTTTCACGGTGTAACCATTCTTCATGAGCCGAAATATAAACGAACTTGGCAATTGGGAAATGGGGAGATAATGGCGCAGGCTCTGGGAATAGACACGGTTTGTAATTTTCGTAATGCTGATATGCAGGCAGGTGGTCAGGGCGCACCATTAGCGGCTCTCTTTCATGAAGCATTGGCATATTCTGAAAACATGGCTTTGCCCGTATTATTTGTGAATATAGGCGGTATTTCTAATGTGAGCTATGTCAATGCAGAAGGCGTATGGGCATTTGATGCAGGGGCGGGCAATGCATTATTGGATGAGTGGGCAGAAAAACATCTTGGCACGCCTTTGGATAAAGGAGGAAAGCTTGCTGCAAAGGGCAAGCCCGATGAAGCGTTATTGTCAGATTGGTTGGCGCATCCATATTTTTCTATCCTTCCGCCAAAATCATTGGATAGAGGAGAGCTTGCTCAAATGGTGAAAGGGCTGGAAACATTATCCCCGGAAGATGGTGCTGCAAGCCTTGTTGCCTTTACGGCGGAGGCTATTGGGCAGGCTGCAAAAAGCTTCTCGCCTTATCCCCTGCGTGCAATAATTTGTGGGGGAGGGCGGCATAATAAAACACTTATGAAGGAATTGGCATCACGGCTTGGTTGTGAAGTGCTATCTTCCGATATAGGCGATGAGATGGAAGCACTTTGTTTTGCATGGCTTGGGGTACGGCGGGTTAAAAACTTACCGACAAGCCTGCCCTCTACGACAGGGGCAAGCAAAGCTGTTTGCGGAGGAGATATTTTTCCCGCACCCTAAGCCTCTTTCTCGGCAAGCCTTTTTTGAATATATTGCTGAACAATCTTATCCAGCGCCTCTATTTTTTTCTCAAAAAAATGGGAGCTATTTGGTATATTTGCATATTCCACATCAATACCTTTTTGGCTTTGGAGCTTTTTTGCAAGCTCATCTACATTCTCTTTTGGAGTTATCTTATCCTTGTCACCATGAATAATAATGCCGCTGGACGGGCAAGGGGCAAGAAAGCTGAAATCATGTTCCTGTGCAGGCGGAGCGATGGAAATAAAACTATTAATCTCAGGCCGGCGCATTAATAATTGCATGCCTATCCAAGCTCCAAAACCATAGCCCCCAATCCAGCATTGGTCCGTATCAGGGGTAAGGGCTTGCAACCAATCCAGTGCCGCTGTTGCATCGGCAAGCTCGCCTATCCCACCATCAAAATGATTTTGGCTTCTGCCCCTGCCACGAAAATTAAAACGCAAAACAGAAAAACCAGATTGCAAAAAGCTTTGATATAGTTGAAAGGAAACAGGATGGTTCATCGTCCCGCCAAATTGAGGCATGGGGTGGAGAATAAGCGCAATCGGTGCCTTCTTATTCGGATTAATGGAATAACGCCCCTCCAGCCTTCCATCCGGTCCATTAAAGATAATCTCGGGCATTGCTTCTTCTCATTCCTGAATAAATTGTCTAAAAAAAACAAAATAAAAAAAATTTAATCAGGAAAATCAGAGAGATATACCATTTATTATAGTTGACTATTTTACTATGGAATAGTAAGCTATACTTCATCTTTCCCCAATAAGCTTTGTTCTTAGCACAAAGAGGGGGGCAAAAAGCAAGTAAAAGCGAATAAATATGAAATTTTCTACAAAAACACGCTATGGAGTAATGGCAATGGTGCAACTGGCACGCATTGCTAAGGGAGAAAAACATGTCTCCTTGAGAAGCCTGGCAGAAGAAGAAAATATCTCCATTGCCTATTTAGAGCAAATATTTGCTGTGCTTCGCCGTGCCGAGCTTGTCTATAGCGTAAGAGGGGCACAGGGAGGCTATGCGCTTTCGCGCAAGCCTGAGGATATTCGTATTGGTGATGTTGTGCTTGCCTTGGAAGGACCAACGGAAATTACCCGCTGTGTAACAGGCTCGCCTTCCGGCTGTAGAGCAGACCATGCGCGTTGTCTAACGCATGACCTTTGGGAAAAGCTTGGGCAGCATATTGATGCCTATCTCAATTCTGTTTCGCTTAATGATGTGCTTGAGCACAAGCTGCTTCTTTCTTCTATGAGCGAGAAGGTGGCGCTATGAATAAGCGGATATATCTTGACCATAATGCAAGCTCCCCTGTGCGCCCGGAAGTGAAAACACGCATGATGGAGGTGCTTGACATTGAAGGCAATCCTTCCTCAGTGCATATGGAGGGAAGGGGGGCGCGTGCCGTGCTTGAGCAGGCGCGCGAAACGGTAAGCTCCGCTCTTCCTGAGCAGCTTAGTGAGGTTATATTTACAAGCGGCGGTACGGAAGCTGCCAATCTTGCCCTATATAGTAAGCGCGGCAAGCAAGAGCCTGATTATATTCTTGTCGCCGCCACTGAGCATGCTTGTGTCTTAGAGGGTGCTATGGCATTGGGAAAAAAGGTGGAAGTTCTGCCTGTCCGTGAGGATGGCATGCTTTGCCTTACTCAGCTGGAGGCACAATTGCAAAAGAGGAAAAACGCACTTGTTTGTGTCATGGCGGCAAATAATGAAACCGGTATTATTCAGCCCATGGGGGAAATATCTGCTTGTGTCCGCTCTAATAATGCCTTGCTATTTTGTGATGCGGTGCAGGCATTGGGAAAGCTGGATATCACCACTTTGGATGCAGATATAGTATCGCTTTCTGCACATAAGATAGGGGGCGCACAGGGTGTGGGGGCTGTTATTCTTGGTCGGGATATAGATGTCACACCGCAAATGATAGGGGGAGGGCAGGAAATGGCACGCCGTGCCGGAACGCCAAATCTTGCTGCCATTGCCGGCTTTGCCCTCGCCATAGAGCTTTGCGAAAAAGAGCGTATTTCCCGCATGGCAGAGCTTGGGCTTTGGCGTGATGAGATGGAAGATTTGCTAAGCCAGCATTGCGAAGATATTGTTATTTTTGGCAAAAAGCAGGAGCGTTTGCCCAATACTTCATGCTTTGCCATTCCTAACTTTTCATCTGAGGCTTTGCTTATGGCATTAGACCTTGCGGGGTTCAGTGTCAGTAGTGGCTCTGCTTGCTCATCGGGGAAAATAAGCAAATCCCATGTGCTTGCCGCTATGGCGGTGGATGAGCATTTATCAGGAAATGCTTTGCGGGTTTCCTTTGGTTGGAATAGCCGCAAGGAGGATGGCATGTATTTTGCTCATGCGCTTACAGAAATTATTCATGAGCGGGGGAGGAGAAGTTATGGTTGAGCTAAATCCCAAAACCCGCCAGCAGGTAAAGCAATTAGGCGGGGAATATAAATATGGTTTCGTAAGCAATATTGCTTCTGAAAAAGCACCTAAGGGGCTTTCGGAAGAGACGATAAAATTTATCTCTGCACAGAAGAAAGAACCAAAATGGTTGCTTGAATGGCGGCTTGAAGCTTTTGCCATATGGAAAAGAATGAAAGAGCCAGAATGGGCTAAGCTTTCCTATCCGCCCATTGATTATCAGGATTTATATTATTATGCCGCACCAAAAAGCATGAAGGATAAACCGAAATCTCTTAGCGAGGTAGATCCGGAATTATTGCGCACTTATGAAAAACTTGGCATTTCCTTAGAGGAGCAGAAAGTATTGGCCGGTGTTGCTGTGGATGTGGTGTTTGATTCTGTTTCTGTGGCTACGACCTTTAAGGAAAAACTTGCTGAAAAGGGAGTAATATTCTGCTCCTTCTCTGAGGCGGTGCAGGAGCATCCCGAACTTGTCCGGCAATATCTTGGCTCGGTTGTGCCACAGGGGGATAATTATTTTGCTGCCCTTAACTCCGCTGTTTTTTCGGACGGCTCTTTCGTATATCTCCCTAAGGGGGTGCATTGCCCCATGGAGCTTAGTACCTATTTTCGTATCAATGAAGCCAATACAGGGCAGTTTGAGCGTACTCTTATCATTGCAGAAGAAGCAAGCCATGTCAGCTATTTAGAGGGATGCACCGCCCCACAACGAGATGAAAACCAACTACACGCCGCCGTGGTGGAGCTGGTCGCGCTTAAAGGTGCTAAAATTAAATATTCCACCGTGCAGAACTGGTATCCCGGCGATAAGGAGGGCAAGGGCGGGATTTATAATTTCGTTACCAAAAGGGGAGATTGCCGAGAAGAAAATGCGCATATATCCTGGACGCAGGTGGAAACAGGGTCTGCTATTACCTGGAAATATCCAAGCTGTATTCTGCGTGGAGATAATACAAAGGGTGAGTTTTACTCTATCGCTATCTCCAATAATTTTCAGCAGGTAGATAGCGGAACGAAAATGATCCATCTTGGTAAAAATACTTCCAGCCGTATCATCTCTAAGGGCATAAGTGCGGGGCGTTCTTCCAATAGCTATCGTGGACTTGTTCGTGTACACCCTAAGGCGAAAGATGCAAGAAACTTTACGCAATGTGATAGCCTGCTTATCGGTGCGGATAGCTCTGCTCACACCATTCCTTATATGGAGGCTGCGAATAAAACGGCAATTATTGAGCATGAAGCAACGACTTCTAAAATCAGTGATGACCAGCTTTTCTATTGCCGACAGCGTGGACTTGATAGCGAGGAGGCCATTGCTCTTATCGTAAATGGATTTTGTCGTGAAGTATTGCAACATTTGCCCATGGAGTTTGCTGTAGAGGCACAAAAGCTTGTAGGAATTTCATTGGAAGGAAGTGTTGGATGACTATGCTCTTGGAAATAAAAAACTTGCAGGTAAGCGTGGAAAATAAAACCATTTTGCAGGGGGTCAATCTCGCAATAAAAAAAGGCGAAGTGCATGCAATTATGGGACCAAATGGGTCAGGGAAAAGCACGCTTTCCAATATATTGGCTGGCCATGAGAATTATAGGTTGGAGGGGGGAGAGGTTCTTTATAAGGGAGAAAATTTAAATGATTTAGAGCCGGAAATACGTGCCGTAAAGGGCGTTTTTCTTGGCTTCCAATATCCGGTGGAGGTGCCCGGGGTGAGTAATATTAACTTCCTTAAAACCGCTTTTAACGCTCAGCGTAAAGCAAGGGGAGAAGAAGAAATTTCTGCCCCTGATTTTCTGCGCCTTATTCGTGAAAAAGCAGAAGCACTTGGCATGGATGATGAAATGCTTAAGCGTCATCTCAATGTTGGATTTTCCGGCGGGGAGAAAAAACGAAACGAAGTTTTACAGCTATCTCTATTGGAGCCAAGCCTTGCTATTCTTGATGAAACAGATAGCGGTTTAGATATTGATGCCCTTAAAGTCGTTGCCAAAGGAGTAAATGCTCTTCGTGATGATGAGAGGGGGTTCTTACTTATCACGCATTATCATCGTTTGTTGGAATATATCGTTCCTGATGTTGTGCATGTTCTATGTGAAGGGAAAATTCTTCGCTCAGGGGGTGTTGAAATTGCCAAAGAATTGGAAAAAACAGGATATGGACAATATGAGTGAGTATCGTACAGAATTTGAAGCATTGCGCCCTGTCTTGCCTGGCGGGGAGGCAATAATGGCATTGCGTGAAAAAGCATTATCGCGCCTTGAAAATGAGGGGCTTCCCTCTCGTCATTTGGAGGAATGGCGATATACGGATGCATCACGAATATTGGGCAGAAGAAAATTACCCTCCCAAAAACCATTCCTAACATTTCCAGATAGGCTTCCAAAAAGAGGGCTACAGCTTATCTTTATAGACGGTATTTTACAAAAAAATTCATCTGATAAAATAAATATAAATGGTTTATATATCAAAAGTTTAAATGAAGTACTTATACAAAATTGTGAAGAAACAAAATCAAAGATTAATGAGCCGAATGTAAATAGCCTCGCTGCGCTTAACCTTGCCCTTACACAGGATGGCATAGGGCTGTTTTTGCAAGAGGGAATAGAGCTTCATGAGCCAATTGAGCTTGTGTTTTTTGAAACCGGTAAGCAGGCAGCGCACCCGCGCAACCTCATCCATATTGGAGCAGGAGCAAAAATAGAAATTATTGAAACGCATTTGGGGGCAGGGCTGCATAATGCCGTCAATAAAATTATCATGGATGAGGCGGCAGAACTTGCCCATGTGAAAATATATGAAGGCAGTGAAAACCACTATCATTTCTCTTTTACCCGCACACAAATAGCGGAAAAGGCAAAATATGATGTCAGATTGCTTGGGCTGGGAGGCAAGGTAAGCAGAGATGAGTATGATTGCCATCTTATGGGCGAGCATGCCTCTATTGATATTTCCTCCGCTATGTTGATTGGTAAAGGGCAGCATATGGATTTAACCGCTAGAATTTTACATAAGGCACCAAATTGCAAAAGCAATCTTGCCGCCCGTAATATTATAGGCGAAAAGGGGCGCGGTGTATTTCAGGGTTCTGTATTTGTAGAAAAGGGGGCAAAGGGCAGTGAGGCCGAGCAGAAGCAAACGGCAATCCTGCTTCATGAGCTTGCGGAGATGAATGCTAAGCCTGAACTTGAGATTTATGCTGATGAAGTTATCTGCGCACATGGCTCTACGATTGGGGGATTATCGGAAGAGGGATTGTTTTATCTCCGCTCTCGTGGTCTGCCTGAATATGAGGCTAAGTCCTTGCTTATTAAAGGAATTTTAAATGAGGCTTTTGCCGCTCTCCCTTCGCCTTGCCTGAGAGAAGCATGTGAAGAAAAAATTACTCATAAGCTTTCCGAAATGATGGGGGAGGCATAAATATGAGTATGGATATACATAAAATTCGGGAAGATTTTCCCATTCTCAAAACCTCTATACATGACCGTCCGCTTATTTATCTTGATAGTGCGGCTTCTGCGCAACGGCCTGTTCAGGTTATTACCCATATGGAAAAATTTATGAAGGAAGAATATGCCAATGTGCATAGAGGGCTACATACTCTCAGTAATAGGGCAACAGATGCTTTTGAAGGGGCGCGGGAAAGGGTAGCCCGTTTTCTCAATGCTGAAAGTGAGAAGCAGATTATTTTTACCTCCGGGGCAACGGAGGGGATTAATCTTGTTTCTTACAGCTTTATTGAGCCGCAAATTAAAAAGGGTGATGAAATTGTTCTTTCTGTGATGGAGCATCATTCTAATATTGTGCCTTGGCATTTTCTGCGCGAGCGCAAGGGAGCTATCCTCAAATGGGTGAAATGCGATGCAGAGGGCAATCTTGATATAAATGCGCTGAAGAAGGCACTAAGCCCTAAAACAAAAATCCTCGCTATAACGCAAATGTCCAATGTGCTTGGTACAATTACAAAGCTGAATGAAATTATCAAAATAGCCCATAAGAAAAATGTCCCCGTATTGGTAGATGGTTGCCAGGGGGCGGTGCATTTGGGGGCAGATATGCAGGCACTTGACTGTGATTTCTATGTGTTTTCAGGGCATAAAATTTATGGTCCGACGGGGATTGGTGTTCTTTATGGCAAGAGAGAGCATTTGGAAAGCATGCGGCCTTTTCAGGGGGGGGGCGAGATGATTAAGGAGGTTACGCAGGAAAAAATAAGCTATGGGGGCTTGCCATACCGCTTTGAGGCAGGGACACCGCCCATTATAGAAGCAGTTGGGCTTCATGCCGCACTTGATTATATCACTGAGATTGGTGTGGAGGATATTCGAAAACATGAACAAAAATTATTGGCATTAGCAGAGTCAGGGCTTTCTGATATTCAGGGAGTAACCATGCTTGGTACAGAAAGCCCTAAAGGGTCTATTCTCTCCTTTCTGTTGGATGGTGTACATCCGCATGATGTGGCAACCCTTCTTGACCGTGAGGGTATTGCGGTGCGTGCCGGCCATCATTGCGCTCAACCTCTTATGGAGCATTTGGGGGTAAGCGCAACAGTGCGCGCAAGCCTTGCTTTATATACAAGCAGTGAAGAGATTGAACGTTTTATTGAGGCAACAAGGAGAACACAGGGTTTTTTCAAAAAACTTGGAGAAAGCAAAATATGAGTAATACACAAACACCCGAACTGTTAAGCGATAAGGTGATAGAGGCATTGAAAAATATCTATGATCCTGAAATTCCTGTAGATATTTATGAGCTGGGACTTATCTATAAGATTGAGGTTAGCGATGAATGTGATGTGGCGGTGGAGATGACATTGACCGCTCCTGCTTGTCCTGTCGCCGGCGAAATGCCTATATGGGTTGAAGATGCTATACGTGCTATTGCAGGAGTGCGGGAGGTGGTAGTAAAAATGGTATTTGACCCCCCATGGGATCCAAGCCGAATGTCAGATGAAGCCCGCTTGGCTCTTAATATGTTTTGAGGAAAGAAAATGGCAGCAATTACTATGACAGAAAAAGCATTATCTCATTGCAAAGATATACTTTCCCAACAAAAGGGTGAGGTGGAAGGTATTCGCCTTGGCGTCAAAAATGCAGGCTGTGCAGGTATGGAATATGTGATGGAGATTGTTCATAAGCCTTCTGAGCCGGATGAGCTTGTGGAAATAAATGGGGTGAAGCTGTTTATTGAAAGTAAATCCATATTATTCTTATTGGGTACGGAAATTGACTTTGAAGAAAGCACGCTTTCTCATGGCTTTGTCTTTCATAATCCCAATCAGACAGATGCCTGTGGTTGTGGAGCGTCGGTAATGCTACATCCAGCTCAAAAATGACCTTATTTCAAAAACTTGTAAAAACTACTGAGAAAAACTGGAAAGCCTATACGGAACATGAATTTGTGCGCCTTCTTGGAGAAGGGAGCTTGCCCAAAGCAATGTTTCAGAAATATCTTATGCAGGATTATGTGTTTTTGGTTGAGTTTTCTCGTGCCTATGGATTGGCAGTATTTCGGGCAAAAACTCTTGAAGAAATGCGTGAGGTTGAGCAGACGCTTCATGCTATCATGGAGGTGGAGATGGGACTGCATGTCCGCCTTTGTGCCGAATGGGAAATTTCTGAGGCGGAGTTAATGAAAACCCAGCCCCTCCCACAAAATAAAGCGTATACGGATTATGTGTTATCCTGCGGAGAGAAGGGAGATAGTCTGGATTTGCATATTGCTCTTGCCCCTTGTGTAATTGGATATGCTCATATAGCAAAAGCATTGCTGGAGCAGAAAAACCATAACCATAATCCCTATCACCAATGGATTGAAGAATATGCAAGCAAGGAATATCAGAAAATTGCTCATGCTGCTGAGAGGCGATTAGACTATTTAGGGGAGGGCATTAGCGAGGAGCGCTTTGAAAGCATCGCCCGAATTTTTGACAAAGCCTCTGCATTGGAAGCAGATTTCTGGCAAATGGCAATGGAATAAATTATTTCTTTAGCCTTTTCTCTTCGCGTATTTTTATAGCTTCAGGGGTAAGCATATGTGCCAATAATTCCTTTTTGGAAGGAGGCTTTATTACTATCTTTTTTTCCTCAACTTCTTCACCTGCCATTCGCCTTTCCTGCAGTTTTATGGCAGCCTTTTCTCTTGCAATGTTAAAACCATTGGCTTTGTCATATGCCCAGCCATGTCCTTGACTTGCGGCGCGGCGTAACCAATGCTCGGCAAGGACATTATTATGTTTAACACCAAATTCCCATTGATAAAAACGACCTATTTGAAATTGTGCCTGAGCTACGCCCTCCATTGCTGCTTTTTCCATCCAATAGGCAGAATGCTCATAGCTATGTTTCACAACTTCTCCATTCATATATAATGAGGCAAGCTCATATTGTGCTTTTGCATTCTTCTGCTCTATTTCATGCAATATGCGCTTAAGATTACGTTTGCCTCTCTGGCTTCGTAGAAAACCCCGTGTAAAGATAAACGTCCATCCTGCAATAAAGAGGTAGTAAAAATGAAAATAATACCAAAACAATTTTATCAAATACCAGCAACATTCCACGAATAGATTTAATATGGAGAGGAAGTAATACACGGAGCCTATTTTCTCTGTAGAAAGGAGGGCGTGCTTTTTTCATCAAAGCTGTCTCTTCGCTCCCCTTTTTCCTGTTTGCGCTTTTGTAAAGATTTGGGTAGGCGGCGGCGGGATTCTTTGGTATTTTTATCCGCTTGCTTCTTGCTTGTTCTTTGTTTCTGCCTGTCTGCTTTTTCTGAAGGAATAGAGGTGCCGAGCATGGCTTCAATGGCTTCTACATATTTTCCCTCATGATTGCTTGCCAGCATATAGGCATGTCCGCTCCTTCCTGCGCGAGCAGTACGACCAATGCGGTGTACATAATCTTCAGAATTTATCGGAACATCAAAATTAAATACATGGGTAACATCGGGAATATCAAGCCCGCGGGCGGCGACATCGCTTGCAATAAGAAACTTGCATTCTCCATTGCGGAACTTTTCCAGCATTTGCATGCGTATATGTTGGTTCATATCCCCATGCAGCGAGGTAAGGCTTATGCCTTTTTTTCTCAGAAAATGCGCCAAACCCGATATGTCCCGCTTGCGGTTGCAGAAAATAATACCATTGCCGATATTCTCTTCTTTAAGGAGGGAGTATAAAATATCCTGCTTATTCTTTGCGTCTGTCCATAATATTTTTTGCTCCAATTTTTCTACAGTTGAAGAGGGAGGAGATACTTCTACGCGTGCAGGTGCTTGTAAAAACTGAGCGGCAAGGCTTTCAATTTCCTTAGGCATGGTTGCAGAAAATAATAAAGTCTGTCTCGTAAAGGGGATAAGTTTCACAATGCGTTCAATATCCGGAATAAAACCCATATCCAGCATGCGGTCTGCTTCATCAATGACCAGCATTTCTACTCCGCGTAGTAATATTTTTCCCCGCTGACAATGGTCAAGCAAACGCCCAGGCGTTGCGATTAATACATCCACACCACGCTCCAATGCACGCTCCTGTTCGCCAAAGGCAACGCCGCCAATTAATAATGCCATGCTAAGCTTGCTGTTTTTGCCATAAGTCGTGAAACTTTCTGCAACCTGTGCTGCCAGCTCACGGGTGGGCTCAAGGATGAGGGTGCGGGGCATACGGGCACGAGCGCGGCCATGCGCCAGGCGGTTAATCATGGGCAAGGTAAAGCCCGCTGTCTTTCCCGTTCCGGTTTGTGCCAAACCCAAAACATCCTGCCCTGCCAAGATAAGCGGTATTGCTTGCTCTTGAATGGGCGTTGGATGCTCATAGCCTGCATCCGATATAGCTTGAAGGATGGGAGGGTCTAACCCTAATTTGTCAAAACTCATAAGGTGAAAATAGAAACTATCAGCAGAATGTCAATTAAATATCATGCATTTCACAAAGAGCGGCATTCTCTCTTATAAAAGCAAAACGCAATTCCGGCTTGTTTCCCATAAGCTCAGTTATGGTTTTTGCCGTTTCTTCACGCTCATTCTTATCTATCTTTACCTGCAGAAGCATGCGGTTTTCGGGCTTCATTGTGGTATCGCGTAATTGAGCGGGCATCATCTCACCAAGCCCCTTAAAACGGCTTACCTCAACCTTGCCATTGCCTTTGAAATAATCCTTCAGTAATTGCTCACGGTGGGCATCATCATGGGCATAAACGACATCATCCCCTTGAGAAAGGCGGTAAAGGGGAGGAACTGCCAGATATAAATGTCTGTTAAAGATAAGCTCGGGCATTTCTTCATGGAAAAAAGTAATCAGAAGAGAGGCAATATGGGCACCGTCCACATCTGCATCCGTCATAATGATAACACGCTCATAGCGAAGAGAGCCTTCATCATAATGATTGCCTGTATGGCAACCAAGGGCTTGCGATAAATCCTGCAATTGCTGATTGGCAAGCTTTTTATCCTTTGTTGCGCTGGCAACATTAAGAATTTTACCGCGAAGGGGCAGAATAGCCTGATTTTTTCGGTTGCGTGCCTGTTTTGCAGACCCACCGGCGCTATCCCCCTCTACAATAAATAATTCCGAGCCTTCTGCTGCGCTTTGTGAGCAATCTGCGAGCTTGCCCGGAAGGCGGAGCTTTCTTATCGCTGTTTTGCGCGATATATCACGCTCCAGCTTTCTTCTTTGTCGCTCCTTTGCCCTGTCAATAATCCATTCCAGCAATTTATTCGCCTGCTGGGGAGAGCCTGCCAGCCAGTGGTCAAAGGGATCACGGATAGCCTGCTCAACAATACGGCTTGCTTCAGGGGTGGATAGCTTTTCTTTGGTCTGTCCCTGAAACTCTGGCTCGCGGATAAATACGGATACCATGCCATAAAAACTTGCCATAATATCTTCTGATGTTACTAAAGAAATGCTTTTATTTCCAACTAGTTCTCCATAAGACTTAATCCCTTTTGTTAAAGCATTGCGAAGCCCCTGCTCATGGGTTCCCCCTTCATAAGTAGGCACGGTATTACAATAAGAGCGCAGATATGATTTGCCGGTGCCAATCCAGCTACATGCCCATTCTACACTGCCATGATTTTTCTCGGTGCTATGCTTTCCTGCAAAAATATCCTGCACAATACGGGTTTCTCCCTCAATCTGGTCTTGCAGATAATCCGCTAATCCACCAGAAAACAGGAACTTTGCCTCTTGTGGAACCTCTGTGCTTGCTAAAGAGGGGGAGCATTGCCATCTTATTTCTATCCCGCCAAATAAATAGGCTTTTGCGCGGCTTATGGCAAAAATACGCTTGGGGTCAAATCGGGTTTTTTCTCCAAATATCTCTGGGTCAGGAAGAAAACGTATTTTCGTACCCCGCCTGTTTTTTACTTCTCCAAGCGTTTTCATCTTGTTTACTGCTTTTCCACGAGAAAAACTTTGACTATATAGTTTCTGATTGCGGGCAATTTCTACATATAATTCTTGAGAGAGCGCATTGACAACGGATATTCCAACACCATGCAACCCGCCTGAGGTTTGATATGCTTCGCCGCCAAACTTACCCCCTGCATGGAGGGTGGTCATAATCACTTCAAGGGCAGATTTGCCTTTCATGCTTGGATGAGGGTCGGTAGGAATACCCCGCCCATTATCACTTACTGTGATAGAGCCGTTTTCTTCCATCACAACCTCAATATGAGAGGCATGGCCAGCAAGTGCCTCATCCATTGAATTATCAATAACTTCAGCAAATAAATGATGCATGGCATTGCTATCCGTGCCGCCAATATACATGCCTGGTCTTCGGCGTACCGGCTCAAGACCTTCAAGAACCTCAATATCTGCTGCCGTATATGCTTTATTTTTCTTGCCAGGGGAGGGGGGGGCTATGTCAAATAAGTCTTTATTCTTATCTTTTTTATTTGCCATAAAGCTATTCCGATATATTCAGGCTGTTTTTGGCACGTATATGCCCTTGCTCAGCAGCTGATTTATACCATCTTTGTGCCAGCGACGCATTTTTCTCCAGCCCTTCGCCAAGCTGATACATAACACCAAGATTATATTGTGCGTCTGCATCACCACGCTCTGCCGCTTTGTTATACCAATAAGCAGCTTGTGCGTAGCTTTGTTTTACGCCTTCGCCATAATCATACATGGTGGCAAGCTTAAACTGAGCGTCCGCATGCCCTTGCTCTGCTGCCTTTTGATACCAATAGGCTGCCTTATCATCATTTTTTTCTACCCCTTCGCCGCTATAATACATAAGACCAAGATTATATTGCGCATCATCATCACCAGCTTTGGCGAGAGGATACCATTCATTTAGTGCTTTGGGATAATTGCCTATCAGATAGTAATAGGCACCATCAGTAAAATCCGCAGCTTTTACCGGTAGGGCAAAAAGCAGCAAAGCGGAAAATGTCACAAAAAGAAAACGCATAGTATATGTCCTATCAATATAAGGCTCTTATTATCAAATGATTCGTACTTAAAAACCCTATATATACCATTACTCCAGCCCGTCCAAACGATTTTGAGAATCAAGGTCGCCAAGTGCTGCGGCTCTACGATACCATTTAATCGCCGCTTTCTTACTTTTGGGGACACCATTGCCATATTCATACATAAGTCCAAGGTTGAACTGGGCAAGAGTGAAGTTCTGATCTGCTGCTTTGCGATACCAATAGGCAGCCTGGCGGTAATCCTTCTTTACGCCGTTTCCTTTGCTATACATAAGCCCCAATGCATATTGTGCTTGAGGCAAACCCTTTGCCAAAGGAGCCCATTCCTCTAATGCTTCCTGATATTCCCCTTTTTTATATGCTTGTGCACCCTTGCTAAAGCTCTGTGCCATAAGACCAGTGCCAGCAAAAATACAAAGTAAAAATAATATGCCAATGCGTATCATAATGCGCTTAACTCTAGCCATCTAATCGCTAGAAGGCAAGAAGGGTCGGAATTGCTTCCGACCCTTCTCTAGGTTTTTCTGTCTAAAAACAGAAGACCCCCATTGCTTTAAAGCTATAAACTATAATACATATCAAACTCTACCGGATGAGGGGTGTGCTCAAAGCGAATAACCTCTTCCATTTTCAGCTTAATATAAGCATCAATCTGGTCATCATCCATGACACCGCCTTGCTTAATAAAGTCACGGTCCTTATCCAGAGCCTGCAATGCCTCACGAAGTGAACTACAGACAGTGGGAACTTTCTTTAACTCACTTTCAGGTAGCTCGTATAAATCCTTATCCATTGCTTTGCCCGGATCAATCTTGTTTTTAATCCCGTCAAGACCTGCCATAAGCATTGCGCTAAAGGCAAAATAGGGATTTGCCATCGGGTCGGGGAAGCGAATTTCTACACGCTTGCCATTTGGTGAATCGGAATGGGGAATACGACAGGAAGCGGAGCGATTGGCTGCCGAATAGGCAAGCAATACAGGAGCCTCAAAGCCAGGCACAAGGCGCTTATAGCTATTGGTGCTTGGATTGGTAAAAGCATTTAGTGCTCTGGCATGTTTGATAATCCCACCAATATAATATAGGCAATCTTTAGAAAGTCCTGCATATTCATTGCCAGCAAAGAGGGGTTTTCCGTTTTTCCAAATGGATTGGTGGCAATGCATGCCCGTACCATTATCACCATAGACGGGCTTTGGCATAAAAGTTGCCGTTTTTCCATAAGCATGGGCAACATTATGAACTACATATTTATAAATCTGTAATTTATCTGCGGAACGGGTCAGGGGCTCAAACTTAATACCCAGCTCATGTTGAGCGGCAGCAACCTCATGGTGGTGCTTTTCTACTTCTACTCCCATTTGCTCCATGGTGCTAATCATCTCCGAGCGGATATCTTGCCCGCTATCTACAGGGTTCACAGGAAAATAGCCTCCTTTTATACGGGGGCGGTGTCCTAAATTACCTGCTTCATATTCCGTACCATCATTAATGGGTAGCTCCACGCTATCCAACTCAAAGCCCGTGCTATAGGGTTCAGCAGAAAAACGGACATCATCAAAAATAAAAAATTCAGCCTCAGGACCAAGAAATATGCTGTCGCCAATACCAGTTTTTTTAAGATATGCCTCCGCCCTGAGCGCAGTGGAGCGGGGGTCGCGGTTATAATTCTTCTTATCTTTTGGATCTGCAATAGAGCAGAATATGGCAAGGGTGGGCTGGGCATAAAAACTATCCATATGAGCTGTTTCTGTATCCGGCATAAGTATCATGTCGGATTCATTAATCGGCTTCCAGCCTGCTATGGAAGAGCCATCAAACATAACCCCCTTAGAGAAAAAATCATCATCTACAACGCTGGTATGAAACGAAACATGTTGTAATTTACCTTTTGTATCCGTAAAACGTAAGTCAACAAACTCTATCTCATTGTCTTTTATCATCTTTTGTATCTTATTTGCAGAGGACATATTTTATTCTTCTTTCTTTCTATGGTTGGGGGTTAAATTGCCTGGTTACCTTTTTCACTGGTGCGAATACGAATTGCATCTTCAATCGGGATAACAAATATTTTGCCATATCCAATACCAGCCGTTTGAAGAGCATCTTTTATCTCATCTAACTTAAATGGCTTAATAATCGCTTCTATTTTTTTCATCTCTATCTTCCAACAAATAATAAGCCGACCCTAAAACCACAACAAGCTATTCGGCGATGCTGTAGAATAAGTCATTGATATTTTTGTGAAAATCATGTTTCCCGTGAGTGAATTTTAGAATTAGTTTTATTCCTTAAAAGAACCTTCTTATTTATTGCCACATATCCCGTCTATTATGCAAGGGAAAAAGATAAATCAGATGCCAAAATTATTAAAAAAATAAAATTTTCTCCCTTTTTACTGGAAGAAGGGGATAAAACTCTGCTATAGACAGACGCCGATACAAACTAAGCGGGCGTGGTGGAACTGGCAGACACGCGAGGTTTAGGTCCTCGTGCCGCAAGGCGTGGGGGTTCGACTCCCTCCGTCCGCACCAGATGATAGGACAAAAAATGCAGGTCAAAGAAACAGAGAATAAGGGATTATCTCGCAAGCTTACCATAACCCTACCTATGAAAATCTTGGTAGATGCACAAATGGTAAGGCTTAAGAAAATGAAGGATGAGGTTAGAATTAAAGGCTTCCGTCCAGGACATGTGCCTACAGACCATCTAAAGCGTATTTATGGACAGCAAGTTATGGGCGAGATCATTGAGCATGAGGTGCGCCAAGCCAGTCAAAAGGCGATAGAGGAAAAAAAATATAGGGCAGCACATCAGCCGGAGATTAAAATTCAAGGAGAGATAGACCCTGTGATGAAGGGGGAAAGCGACCTTATATTTGATGTGATGTTTGAAGTTATTCCGGATATTAAACTTGCCGATTTCAGTAAGATATCCATAGAGCGACCTTTGACAAAAGTTACGGATAAGGAAGTAGAGGAGCATTTACAAAATATTGCTATCCATAATCAAGAGTTTACTCCCCGTCCAAAAACGGCTGCCGCTCAAAAGGGGGACAGGGTTACAATAGATTTTATAGGGCGCATAGATGGTACCGCTTTTAAAGGGGGAGCCGCAGAGGGGCATCAATTAGAGCTTGGCTCAGGGCAGTTTATACCGGGCTTTGAGGAGCAGCTTATCGGTGCTAAGGCAGGGGATAGGCTGGATGTTAGCGTATCCTTTCCTGAAAATTATGATAAGGCTGAGCTGGCAGGAAAGCCGACTGTTTTTGAAGTTACCGTTCATGAGGTTTGCAAGCCTAAAGTGGCTGAAATAAATGATGCTTTTGCAGAAAGATTTGGATTGGAAAATCTCAAAGAGCTAAAGGAAGCTGTTCAAGGGCAAATTGAAAAAGAATTTGCCGAGGCTTCTCTTATGAAAGTAAAGCGCAATATATTGGACGAGTTTGATAAGCTTCACAGCTTTGAGCTACCTGAAAGCATGGTGAAGGCAGAATATCAGAATATGTGGCATCAATTGGAGCAGGAGCTTGCTCAGCAGGGAAAGAAAATGGAGGATTATACGGCAGAAGAAAAAAAGACTTGGGAAAAAGAATATTCTGAGCTTGCCGATAGGCGTGTTAAGCTGGGCATTGTGCTATCTGAAATTGGTTATCGCAATAAGGTGGAGATTAGTGAAGAGGAAATGCAAAAGGCTATGCATCAGAAATTGAGAGAATATCCGGGACAGGAACAGCAGGTGATGGAATATTTCAAAAATAGTCCTGAAGCCAGAATGCAATTGCGCGCTCCTTTATTTGAAGACAAAGTCATAGCCCTTGTGATGGAAAAGGTGAACCTAATAGATAAGCAGCAGAGCCGTGAGGAGCTTTTTGCTGAAGCGGAAGAAAAACCAAAAAAGAAAACAACTTCTAAAGCAAAAAAATCATCTGCGAAAAAAGGAGAGAAAAAGTGAGTAAATCCAAGCAAGAAGAAAATCGTCCGCAAGGCCTGGTGCCCATTGTTATAGAACAAACCGCACGAGGTGAGCGGAGCTTTGATATTTACTCACGCCTGCTGAAAGAGCGAATTATTTTTGTTACCGGAAATATTGAAGATTATATGGCAAGCCTCATCACCGCACAATTACTCTTTCTGGAGGCAGAAAATCCTAAAAAAGAAATTTTCCTTTATATTAATTCGCCGGGCGGCTTTGTAACATCGGGCATGGCAATTTATGACACAATGCAATATATCCGCCCGCCTGTATCCACACTTTGCATCGGACAGGCTGCAAGCATGGGATCGCTCTTATTGACAGGGGGCGCAAAAGGAAAACGTTTTGCACTTCCTAATGCACGAATTATGGTACATCAGCCCTCCGGAGGGTTCCATGGGCAGGCTTCCGATATAGAGCGTCATGCAAAAGAAATTCTTGATTTGCGGGAAAGATTGAACAATCGATATGTTCATCATACGGGACAAAAACTGGCAAATATTGAAAAAGTTATGGAGCGTGACACTTTTATGACAGTTCAACAAGCTAAGGATTTTGGGCTTATTGATGAGGTAATAGACACAAGAGAGCAGCCTGAAGGCAAAAATAATAAGCAAAAAAAATAACAATACTTGCTCTTTACCATTAAAAATGAAAATATCTGAAATTGTGGGGAAGACAATTTGTCTTAAGGAGTGGGGCTGATGAGCAAAATTAGCGCCGATGGTGAAAATAAAAACACAATGTATTGTTCCTTTTGTGGGAAAAGTCAGCATGAGGTAAGGAAGCTTATCGCAGGTCCCGCTGTCTTTATCTGCGATGAATGTGTTGAGCTGTGCATGGATATTATCCGTGAGGATAGCCGTAGCACGCTTGTGAAATCTGACAATAATGTGCCGACACCAAAGGAAATTGAAAAAGTACTGAATGAATATGTTATCGGACAGGCTCATGCCAAAAAGGTATTATCCGTTGCCGTGCATAATCATTATAAGCGTCTGGCTCAACCTCAGGGAAAGGTGGATGATGTTGAACTTGCTAAGTCCAATGTCCTGCTTATCGGACCTACGGGGTGCGGCAAGACCCTGCTTGCACAAACATTGGCACGGATTTTAGATGTTCCTTTTACTATGGCTGATGCGACCACTTTGACGGAAGCGGGCTATGTAGGGGAAGATGTTGAGAATATTATCCTCAAATTGCTGCAAGCGGCTGATTATAATGTTGAGCGGGCGCAGAAGGGCATTGTCTATATTGATGAGGTAGATAAAATCTCCCGCAAGGGCGATAATCCATCCATTACCCGTGATGTATCCGGAGAGGGCGTACAACAGGCACTTCTGAAAATTATGGAAGGTACCATTGCTTCGGTTCCTCCCCAAGGGGGGCGTAAGCATCCTCAGCAGGAGTTTTTGCAAGTGGATACTACGAATATTCTATTTATTTGTGGTGGTGCATTTGCCGGTCTTGATAAAATTATTACTGCACGAGGAAAGCAAAGTTCTATCGGATTTGGAGCAAGCGTAGAGGTATCGGAAGAGCGTGACTTAAAGGCTCTCTATCAGCAATTGGAGCCGGAGGATTTGCTCAAATTTGGGTTGATTCCAGAATTTGTCGGACGCCTTCCTGTCGTTGCAACGCTTGAGGATTTAGATGAAGCCTCTTTAGTAAGAGTTTTGCAGGAGCCTAAAAATGCACTTACACGGCAATATCAGGCTTTATTTGGCATGGAAAATGCAAAGCTTACCTTCTCGGATGATGCGTTAGCTGCCATTGCTCGTGCGGCCATTGGTCGTAAAACAGGCGCAAGGGGATTGCGCTCCGTATTAGAGAGCATATTACTAAGCCCAATGTTTGAGCTTCCTACGGAGGAAGGTATAGAGGAAGTTGTTATCAGCAAGGAAGTTGTAGAGGGGGCTGCTAAGCCACTTTATATTTACACCAAAAAGCAAAATATCAATAAAGAAAGTAGCGCATAGCGCAAAAGCTATTCGTCAAAACCTTCTGCATGAAGGGCATCCAGCTCATAGCGGGCATCTTCATAGCCCTGTATTGCTGCTTGCTCATACCAGTGAGCGGCTCTCTCGAAATTTTGTTTTACACCGACACCAATCTCATAAATAAGCCCAAGTAAATATTGCGCACCCGGCTCACCTTGCTCTGCCCCTTTATGAAACCAATAGGCAGCACGCTTATAGCTCTGGTCCACTCCCTCACCAATATAATACATAGCGCCAAGCACGGTTTGTGCTTTTGGATATTCTTGGTCTGCCGATTTGCGATACCAAATCGCTGCTTTTTCATGGTTTTTTTGTACGCCTCTGCCATGTCTGTAAAATAATCCATAGCTTAACTGTGCTTGCATATCGCCTTGTGCTGCTGCACGCCCCATCCAATAGGCTGCTTGTCTTTCATCTTTTTGAATGCCTTGCCCATTGGCATACATCCAGCCAAGATTCATCATTGCACGGACTTCATCCTGACGGGCTGCTTTTTCAAACCATATTGCAGCCTGCTCATAACTTTGTGTAACACCTTGCCCGTGATAATAAAGCAATCCTAGTGCATATTGCCCATCACTATCCCCGCGATTGGCAATCGCATCCAGCTCACCTACCGCAGCCGGTAGATTATCTTCTTCAAAAGCCTGAAGCGCTTTCTCTATATTCTGCCCATAAGCCGGTACAACCAGAAGCAGGAATACACCTATCTGCAATATCCATTTCATAGCCGAAATATAATGCTTTTCCTTACCCAAAACAAGCACGGCAATAAAGGGCAGATTTATGCCTTTTTGAGGCTTGCAGTTCTTAGGGGGAGGTGCTAAACCCGCCATAGCTCATGCGGTCGTGGCGGAATTGGTAGACGCGCAGCGTTGAGGTCGCTGTGGGATAAAACCCGTGGAAGTTCGAGTCTTCTCGACCGCACCATATCTCTAAAATAAGGCTATCCCCCTGCAAAGGGCAGGGGCTGGATTATTTCAGCTTTTTGGCTATGATAGTGCAATGAGCAAGAAACCAACAAAAACAGAGACCAAAAAAGCTAAGCCTAAACAAGCGAAGCCTCAAGAGGTGAAGTGTGCTGTCCATAACATGCCCCAAATGGCGGAGCCTGTTGTTGCGCCTATGCATGGGGATATGGATGGCGAGTTTTTGCGTGCCGTGGGAATGGTGCTGGAAAATGATAAACAGGCGGCATTAAAGGATTTAATAAAGGATATGCACGCTGTGGAGCTTGCTGATTTGCTGAAGCTGTTAAATAGCTATGAGCGTGAAAAATTTGTGAAATTACTTGGTAATGATTTTGATCCCGATATTTTAACCGAGCTTGGTTCTCCTGTGCGCGAAGAATTGGTTGCGTATATGCCTTCGCGTGTTTTGGTGAATATGGTGCGTGATTTAGAAAGCGATGATGCGGTTGATTTATTGGATGATTTGAAACAGGAGGAGCAAAGGGAAATTCTGGAACAAATTCCTGAGGTTGACCGTGCTATATTGCAGCGGTCGCTGGATTATTCCGAGGATAGTGCCGGTCGTCTTATGCGTTCTGACCTTGTTGCCGTGCCGCCATTTTGGAATGTAGGGCAAGTATTGGATTATTTGCGCTCCAGCTCTGATTTACCTGAGGATTTTCTGGAAATATTCATCGTTGACCCTTCCTTCAAACCCCTTGGAGTGGTTGCGCTGAATAAAATTGTTCGGGCAGACCGCTCTCTGCAAATAGGCGAGGTGATGGAGGAAAGCATAACCCTTTTGCCTGTGGATATGGATAGGGAAGAAGTCGCAAGGCGATTTGAACGATATAATCTGGTCTCGGTTGGTGTGGTAGATGCAGAACGCCATTTATTGGGTGTGATTACAGCTGATGATGTGTTTGAAGTTATCTCCGATGAGGCAGAAGAGGATATTCGCCTCCTTGGTGGTGTTGGTGATGAGACGGTTGAGGATAGCGTATTGCGTGCAACGCGGGGGCGTTTTTCTTGGCTGCTTGTTAATTTGGGAACAGCCCTATTGGCAAGCATGGTCATTGCGGCATTTGGGGAAAGCATTGAGAAAATGGTTGCCCTTGCCGTGTTAATGCCGATTGTTGCCTCTATGGGAGGAAATGCGGGTACACAGACATTAACGATTGCGGTGCGCGCATTGGCAACTCATGAGCTTATTAGTGCAAATGTGTTAAGGGTTATTTTCCGTGAGCTGATGATTGGAATTTTAAATGGATTATTATTTGCCGTGATTATGGGAGGGCTGGCAGGTATTTGGTTTGATAGCTGGGTATTGGGCGGCGTGTTGGGTATGGCAATGATTGTCAATCTCTTTGTGGCTGCGCTTTCCGGTATTTTAATTCCCTTTGGCTTATATCGCTTAGGAATAGACCCCGCTCTTGCTTCCAGCGTGTTTGTAACAACGGTTACGGATGTTATAGGCTTTTTTGCTTTTCTTGGCTTTGCGACAATCGTGTTATTGTGATGGCGGTTCATCTTGTTAAACTTTGTGTAGGTATTAATACGATTGAGCAATTAGCAAATTGGCGGCAGAGAACGGGAAGCTATCATATTACCCGCAATTTTCCTAAAAGAAGCGAGGAGCTATTGGAAGCAGGGTCGCTTTATTGGATTATGCAAGGCAAAATTTGTGCCCGCCAAAAAATTACAGGGCTAAAAAAAATAAAAGATAAGGAAGGGCGTTCCGCCTGTAAGATTGTTTTAGGAAAAAAGATTATCCCGACACAATATAAAAAACATCGCCCCTTTCAGGGTTGGCGCTATTTAAAACCGGAGGCGGCTCCCAAAGACATAGAGGCAAGGGGAGCAGAAAACTTGCCCGAAGATATGCGTGAGGAGTTGAGCAGGCTAGGGCTTATCTGAAAGGGCGATATTATCAATAAGCCTTGTTGTGCCAAGCCATGTAGCCGCAAGCAGGCGCATCCAATCTTTGCGTAGTTCCAAATAATCCACCTTGAAGCCGGTTTTTTCCAGTTTGCTTTTGGCTTGTTCTATATGCTGTTCAGGGCTTTCCTGCTCAGCGAGCGAGCAAAGGGTTTCATACAGTTTGGGCGCAATTTGGCGTTCTGCCTCAGTCAAATATTGATTGCGCGATGAAAGCGCAAGCCCATCAACTTCACGAATAGTGGGAGCGGAAGCAATCTCTATCGGCAAATTTAAATCCTTTACGATTTGCCGTATCACCAATAATTGCTGATAATCTTTTTCACCAAATATGGCGATATCCGGCTGACATTGAGAAAATAATTTAAGGATAAGGGTCGCAACTCCTGCAAAAAAATGCGGGCGGTTTATGCTTTCCAGCCCGTCGGCTGCTCCTGTGGGAATAATCTCCGTTGCAAGGCTTTGCGGATATATATGTTTTATCTCCGGTATATAAGCAAAATCCGTACCGCTTTGCTCCAATAAGCTTAAATCTTTCTTCTCATTGCGGGGATAGGTTTCAAAATCTTCATGAGGAGCAAATTGAGTGGGGTTTACAAAAATACTCGCCATAAGAATATCCGTTTTGGTGCGCAATGTTTCTACCAAAGAGAGATGTCCCTTATGCAATGCGCCCATAGTGGGTATCAGTCCAATGCGCTTTCCTTCTTTACGAAGGGGCTTGAGGGCAATGTCCAGCTCATTGGGGGAATGAAGTATTTTCATCTCTCCATCCTGCCATAAAATGCATTTTGATATAGTTCCAAATATTCCTTCTCTCCCATAGGGCGGGGATTGGTTGTGCTGGAGGGATCCTGGTTCGCCATTTTTGCCATAAGGGGAAGGCTCTCTTTGGATATACCCATATCCGATAATTGATGAGGAATTTGTAGTTCATGATTTAGCTCTATCACCCATTGCAGAAAGCCTTGAAAGCTGGAGCTTATATTTAAATATGCTGCCAGTGTCATAATTGCTTGTTCAATTGCAGGGCGGTTATAGCTCAGCACATAGGGAAGGATAACCGCATTGGTCAATCCATGATGGGTATCAAACAGGCTTGAGCAGGGATGGCTCATAGCATGCACGGCACCCAGCCCTTTTTGAAAAGCGACGGCTCCACAGATGGAGGCAAGCATCATATGCCCGCGGGCTTTTATATTATTGCCGTCTTGATAGGCAGCAGGAAGCCAATCATGGACAAGCTTTATACCCTCAATGCTTACACCGTGAGAGATGGGATGAAAGCCTTTCGCACAATAGGCTTCCAGAGAATGGCTCAGTGCATCCATGCCAGTTGCCGCCGTCATATTTGCCGGCAGGCTCACCGTAAGCTCAGGGTCAAGAATGATGCGATTGGGCATGATTTTGGGATGAAAAATAATTTTTTTACAATTATCCTTCTCGCGGGTTAATACAAAGGCTCTGCCTGCTTCTGAGCCTGTACCCGAAGTGGTAGGAATGGCAATAAGGGGGGCTAATCCTTTATCATTAGCCTGCTTCCATTTTTCGTCCTTATCTTCAAAATCCCATACCGGCTTGCTCTGTGCCTGCATAAAGCCTATGGCTTTTCCTATATCCAATGTCGCACCACCGCCAAGTGCAATAATGCCATCATGCTTGCCTTTCTTATATATTGTAATGCCAGCTTCCATTTCACTTTCTTTTGGATTGGGGGAGAAAGAAGAGAAAGTTTTATATCCCTGCAGTTTTTTGAAAAAGGGCAGGGTGGAGATATGTGTATCCGTGACGAGGAGGGGGTTGGTCATTCCCAATTCTTTAACAAGGGCTGGAAGCATATTGATGCGACCTGCGCCAAAATATATCGGTGCAGGCAAGCCCCAATTAATGTTCTCTCCATTCCATGCGCTGATTGCAGATGGGGTTCTCATCCGCGTTCAAAGCCTCTTTTTATTTCCCAGTCGCTAATATGAGCATTATATTGCTTCTGCTCCCATTTGGCAGCGTGAAGGTAATGCTCCAAAACATCTTCTCCCAACACATCGCGCAAAAAGCTTGAACGCTCGGCAAGGTTAATCGCTTCATAAAGGCTTTTGGGCAGCTTATCTATTCTATCATCCTCATAGGCATTGCCACGATATTCTTTAGGAAGGGGCAGCTTTTGCTCTATGCCCGCCAATCCACTTGCCATGAGAAGGCTATAGGCAAGATAGGGGTTCACATCTCCCCCCGCAATGCGGCACTCAATACGAGAGGCTTCCTTTTGGGTAATCTGGCGAAAGCCGGTCGTGCGATTATCATGACTCCATGCAATTGCCGTAGGAGCAAAAGAGCCTTCTACAAAGCGTTTATAGCTATTAACATAGGGAGCAAGAAATAAGAGAATATCGCGACTATACATCATCATGCCTGCCAGAAAATTTTGACAAATCTCTGACATATTATTTTTGCCTTTTGGCGTATAAAAGAGGTTCTTCCCTTTCTCATCGGTAAGGGAGAGGTGGATATGGCAACTATTTCCTGCCTGCTTCTCACTCCATTTCGCCATAAAGGTAACTGCTTGCCCATATTGCCATGCAATTTCTTTGGCGGCATTTTTCGTGATAACATGGCTATCTGCCATAGTAAGAGGGTTTTGAAAACGGAGATTAATCTCGCTCTGTCCGTGTGCCCATTCTCCTTTCGTGCCTTCCACTTCAATATTTGCGCCCATAAGACCATTGCGCAAACTTCTCATATATTCTTCTTCCTTGCTTGTGTGAAAGATATGATAATCCTGAATATACCAACCATTTGGTGTCAAATTGCGATAGGCTTGTGTCGCTGCTTGCTCAAAGCTTTGTTTGAAAAGAAAAAACTCAAGCTCGGACGCTATATTGCATAGAAACCCCTTGCTTTTAAGACGGGCTATTTGTTTTTTTAAAATTCTGCGGGGGGCGACTTCTATTGCTTTTTTCTTTTCACTTATCCAGTTACAAAGAACAAGCCCTGTATTTTTCTGCCATGGAATTTCACGAAGCGTTTTCATATCCGGTACAAAAATGAAATCGCCATAACCATCCTGCCAATTTGCATGCTTATAACCCGGCACTGGCTCCATCTCCATATCAGCGGTGAGCAAATAGTTACAACCATGCGTTTCATGACGGGCATGTTCTAAAAAATGCTTGCCTGTAACCCGTTTGCCAACAAGCCGCCCTTGCATGTCAGGCGCACAGATAATTATGGTATCCAGCTTGCCTTGCTTTATATTTTCTAGCACTGCTTTGCTCATTTTCTAAGAAACTCCTTGCATGTCTATTAGCATAATTGCTGTGGTTAGCGAATTGCGCTTCTTATTTTTTCTGCAACTGCATTCAGCTCGCCAGGGTCTGCCATTTTTTCGCTATGGGGAGCAAGGGGCTTTCCGTCAAAGCGTGGAATAATATGAAAATGCAAATGAAACACACTTTGTCCGCCTGCCTCGCCATTAAACTGATGGATGGTTATTCCGTCAGCTTGCATCGCCTCTTTTGTCGCGCGGGCAATTTTCTGCATCGCTTTCATGAGAGCTAAGGAATGCTCATCACCCATCTCATCAAGAATATTCTCGCTTTCCAGCTTGGGAATAACAAGAACATGTCCTTGCTCTTGTGGCATGACATCCATAATGGCAAGCGTATATTCATCTTCATAGACTTTGGTGGAGGGGATATCTCCCCGCAAAATTTTAGCAAAAATATTTTCCTTATCATACATGGCTTATGCTCCTTTTATCTCAAATTGAGCCTCAATTTCTATTGCTGCACCAAGCGGCAAGCTCGCTACACCAAATGCAGCCCTTGCATGCTTCCCTAATAATTTTGCCATGATATCGCTGGCGCCATTCATTACTTGTGCATGTTCGGTGAAGCTTTCACTTGCATTTATATATCCTGCTAATCTTATACATTTTGTGACTTCTAATTCTGCCTTATGTGCCTGAGCAAGAACATGGAGGACGGCTTCTTTAGCGGCTTCTTGCCCTTGCTCTATGCTCAGCTCCTTGTCTAACTTCCCGCATATGGTGGAAAGCTGCCCTGAAACATAAAGAAGGGGAGGGTGCGCATTATAGGGCAGATAATTAGCAATGGGCGCATTGGCTTCGGGCAGCGAAAGCCCCAGTTTTTTTAACTTTTCTTCTAAATTTTTTATCATTTTATGTCCAATGGGGATTTGCACCTGCAGGGAGCAAGTTGCGTGCTTCTATCAGGGTTTCATTGCTGATATTGTTCTTTGTACAAAAATCCTCTATCGCCTTTTCCTCTGCCATTACGAAGTCCATGATGCCAGCTAACGTTTCCGAGCAATTTGCCCGTTCTTTAAGACTTGCCGTGTCTAACCCGCTTAGTGCCTGAAAACGTGAGAATAAATCCTCATTGCCCGCTATATAGGTCAGCAATAATAATCCCAAAATTTCTGCATCTTCTCTCTTCATTTTAACCTCGCAATAAGCCTTATGCCTCACAATATACTCTCAACCACTATCCTAAGGAAGGAAACTATGGGAAAAAATAACAAAAAAACAATCCTCGTTGTTGAAGATAATGAATTATCTATGCGACTTTTTACCGATTTGCTTGAATATAATGGTTATAAAGTATTGCGTGCAGAAGATGGAGGGGAGGGCGTGGATATAGCAAGAGAATGTAATCCAAACCTTATTCTCATGGATATTCGGCTGCCAAAGCTATCCGGATATTCTGCCATTGAGGAAATTAAAAAAATAAAGCAATTACAAAACACCCCTATTGTTGCGGTTACCGCTTTTGCTATGTCCGGTGATGAGGCACGTATCCGCAAATTGGGTGTAGATGCTTATCTTTCTAAGCCTGTTCCTGTAGATCTGTTTTTGGAAACCGTGGAGCGTTTTGCGGAAGCTATTTAATCTTTGTTTCTTTGAAAACAACATGCTTGCGGGCAACAGGGTCATATTTGCGGACAGTCATTTTTTCTGTCATGGTGCGCGCATTTTTGCGGGTTACATAGAAATATCCCGTACCTTCGGTGCTTTCCAGCTTAATTTTAATGCTTGCTGCTTTTGCCATATTCTTAAACCCTATATGTAAGTCCGCCAAAAATTACGCTACTTATCCCGCATAAGTCAAGCCTTATCGTCTTTTGCGATAGTGTTTCATGCGGGTAGGGCGAGGCAGTTTCTTCTCCCGCTTGCCACCTTCCACAAGCCCGAAAATTATCCCGCCGGAAAGAGGCTGTACGCTATCAAGGCTTACTCTTACTCTATCCCCTAAGCGAAAGCATAGCCCCGTATTCCTGCCGCGCAGACAGGAGGAGGCTTCATCATGGTAAAAAGGCTCTGCGCCAAGTTTGCGGGCAGGGAGTAATCCTTGCGCATAGCTTTCTTCAAGCTCTACAAAAATTCCTGCACGGTTTAGCCCCTGAATACGACCTTCCATAATCTCGCCTGTTTTATGCTCCAGGAAACTTGCCAGATAGCGGTCGGCAGAGGAGCGTTCTATCATCATGGCGCGGCGTTCCTTTTCGGATAAGCTTTCCGCTATTTTCTCCAATTTCTTCTCCTCACCTGCAGATATCCCATCTTCACCAAGCGTTAATGCTGCAATAAGACCCCTGTGACAGGTCAAATCACTATAGCGCCGGATAGGAGAGGTAAAATGGGAATAATGCGCAAGGGATAATCCAAAATGCCCTAAATTTCGGGTGCTATATACCGCCTGAGATTGGCACCGCAATATTAATTCACCGACAAGGTGTTCAATATTTTTCCCCTTTGCTTTCGCTATAATATGATTAAAAACATCGGGGCGGATGGGTTGTCCTAAATCAAGGCGTAGAGAAAAGCCTTTCAACATCTCGGCAAGGTCTGTCAATTTCTCACGGACAGGCTTATCATGCACTCTATAGATAAATTTGCGTTGATGCTTCTCCAATGTTTCGGCAGCACAAATATTGGCAATTATCATAAACATCTCAATGAGCTTATGTGTTGCCAATTGTTTCGTTTTGCTTACCTGTTTCACCTTGCCTTGCTTATCCAGCGTAATCTCGGTTTCAGGAATATTCAGGTTAAGGGGAGGGTGTTTTTTTTGACCCTTTTCCAGGCATTTATATGCCTTAGATAAGGTAAGCAGAACCTCTTCCAGCTTTTTATCCTTTGTTTTTTCCTTGCCCTGTATAATCGCCTCTGCCTGCTCATAGGAAAGCTTGCTATGGGAGCGCATAAGACCTCTTACAAAGCGGTGCTGTTTTTTCTTGCCGTTTTTATCAATCTTTATCTCCACACCAAGAAAGGGTCTGTCCTCCCCCTCTCTTAGCGAGCAGAGAATATTGGAAATATGCTCCGGCAACATCGGAATGACACAGTCAGGCAAATATACGCTATTGCCACGCTCTTTTGCTTCCTTATCAAGAGCACTGCCTTCTGCCACATATGCACTTACATCGGCAATGGCTACAAATATCGTAAAACCATCTTTCTCTTCCTCGGCCCATACGGCATCATCATGGTCGCGTGCATTGGCAGGGTCTATGGTGATGAAGGGGATATCCCGCTTATCTTCTCGCTTAACTGTTTTTGCCTTTGCTTGTGCCGCTTCTTCCAATAATTGAGGAGAAAAATCTATATGCCAGCCATATTCATGAAGGGCTATCAGGCTGAAAGCATTTTTTTCTTTTATATTGCCAATATATTCAATAAAGCGGGCTTTTTTCTTCTCCCATTTGCGGGATATCATCTTTTCTGCACGGATAAGGCTGTTTTCTTTTATCTTCTCAGCTCCCTCTCCGATTAGTAGAAACTCACGGCGTTCTCTTTTATCGGTAGGAATAAGAATATAATCATGTCCCTTTTTGCGGACGACACCAAGAAAGCTATGATTTTCTTCTTCAAAAACACGAATAATTTTTGCTTCATATTTTCTTTTTGAAACTTGTCTAAGGCGTGCTAGGGCACGGGCACCTTTTTCTATCCTTCTTGTTCTTCCTGTAGAAACAATCAGAACGTCAATGGATTTCTTTTTTTGTCCCTTATAAAGAGCGTGAGCATGAAACATGCCCTCCTTATCCTGCTCTGCAATCTCTATGACACCAACAGAGGGAAGGCTTGCTTGTTCGGAAGAAATTGATTTTCTTCTCATTACTTATTTTTCGCTTTGGTTTTTTTTGATGCTTTTTTCTTTTTGCGTGGTCCCTTAGCTGCCCGTGCTGCAATAAGCTCAATAGCTCGCTCAATTGTAATCTGCTCAGGGTTTTCATCCTTAGGAATGGTGGCGTTAATGCTTGCATTCTTCACATAGGGTCCAAAGCGGCCATTCATAACACGTATAGGCTTCTTATTTTCAGGGTGTTCACCAAGCTCCTTAATCGTAGCATTGCCGGCTCCTCTGCCCTTGCTTTTTTTCTCTGCCAGAAGCGTAACCGCTCGGTTGACGCCAATGTCAAATAGCTCCATCGGATCGTCTAAATTGGCATAAAGGGTCTCATGCTTGAGATAAGGTCCATAGGGACCAATGCTGGCAATAATCTCTTTTCCTGTCTCAGGATGGGTGCCGATTATCCGAGGCAGAGAGATGAGCTTGGCGGCCGTATCAAAATCAATCTCGGTTGGGGACATCCCTTTGGGAATGGAAACCCTTTTAGGCTTCTCCCCTTCTTCTACCTCTCCCAATTGGAGATAGGGTCCAAAACGCCCCGTTTTCAAAAAGATAATTTTACCGCTTTCTAAGTCTTTGCCTATTTCACGCTCTATATCTGCTTGGTCACCATTATCGGCAAAGGGGCGGGTAAAATTGCAATCCGGATAAAGGGTGCAGCCAATAAAGGCACCATAACGGCTTGTTTTCAGGCTTAGCTCGCCTTCTTTACATTTGGGGCATTGGCGGGGGTCGCCTTCGCCTTTATCGGGGAAAATATAAGGAGCTAGAACTTCATTCAGGCGGTCTAAAATCTCTGTCGTGCGTATCTCCATTGCTTCATTGACATTGCTTTCAAATTTTTTCCAGAAATCATTCAGCAAATCCTGCCAGTTAATTGTTCCGTTAGAAATCTTGTCCAGCTTTTCTTCCAGCTCTGCGGTGAAATCATATTCCACATAACGGGTGAAAAAGTTTTCAAGGAAGGAAGTAACAAGCCTTCCCTTATCGCTTGGATGAAAACGTTTCTTTTCAAGATTTACATAACCGCGTTTGGGAAGAACTGAGAGAATGCTTGCATAGGTGGAAGGGCGTCCAATACCAAGCTCTTCCATGCGCTTTACAAGGCTTGCCTCGCCATAGCGTGGGGGTGGCTCCGTGTGATGCTCTTCGGGCAGCACTTCCTTTATCTGCAGGGCTTGATTTTCCTGAAGGGCAGGGAGAATTTTATCTTCTTCCTGTTTGTTTTTATTCACCCTGTCTTCATATAGTTTGAGATAGCCTGGAAAAGTAATTACACTACCGCTAGCACGAAGCTTTGTTTTTCCATCCTGAGAAGATATTTCTGCAATGGTTCTCTCAATTTGTGCATTTTCCATCTGGCTTGCCAGTGTACGGTTCCAGATAAGCTCAAAGAGGCGAAATTGGTCTGTATCAAGCAGGGCTTTCATTTCTTCTTTGGATTTCTCGGGATGAGTAGGGCGGATAGCTTCGTGAGCTTCCTGTGCATTTTTTGCCTTGCTTTTATAAAAATTTGGTTTCGCGGGAATATATTCCTTACTCAAATTATTCTCTATGGCTTGGCGTATGGTTTCTATGGCTTCAGGGATAATTTGCACACTATCTGTACGCATATAGGTAATGTGTCCTGCCTCATAAAGCCTTTGTGCAATTTGCATGGTAACGCTTGCAGAAAAACCAAGCCGTGTGGATGCATCCTGTTGCAGGGTAGAGGTGGTATAGGGTGCTTTTGGTCTTCTCTTTTCAGGCTTTTGTTCAACCTTGGTAACGCTAAAGCTGCCTGCTTCAATATTATTTTTTGCTCTATTGGCGTCCTCGGAATTGGTAAGAGAAAACTTATCTAATTTCTCGCCGTCTAAATGGGTAAGGCTGGCAATGAAATCTTTATTATCCGGTGAGGAAAAATTTGTTTTTACACTCCAATATTCCTGTGATTGAAAGCGTTCAATTTCAAATTCCCGCTCGCAAATAAGACGTAAAGCTACAGATTGTACCCGCCCTGCCGAACGCGACCCCGGCAATTTGCGCCATAATACCGGTGAGAGCGTGAAGCCAACAAGATAATCAAGAGCACGGCGGGCAAGATAAGCATCCACCAGTTTTTTATCAATCTCGCGCGGATGTTTCATCGCCTCCAAAACCGCAGTCTTGGTAATGGCATTAAAAGCAACTCGGCAGATTTCTTTTCCTTCCAGCAATCCTTTTTTTTGCAATATCTCATAAACATGCCATGAAATGGCTTCCCCCTCGCGGTCAGGGTCAGTAGCAAGTACCAACCTGTCAGCAGATTTCATCGCTTCGCTTATCTCTTTAATATGCTTGGAGGATTTTGGGGAAACTTCCCACTTCATCGCAAAATTATTTGCAGGGTCAACCGAGCCATTGACATTTGGTAAGTCACGAATATGCCCAAAAGAGGCAAGCACTTTAGCGTTTGAACCAAGATATTTATTAATCGTTCCTGCCTTTGCAGGGCTCTCTACAACAATTACATCCATGCTTCCTGTATTCCTTTATAACTATATAGAGGCGAAACTTGTGCAATAAAAACCCTTGCTGTCAAGTGTTCTGTGTTTTTAGCCTTAATTAATAAGGCTCACCCGGGCACCTGGAGAGCGGGAAATCTGCCCTGCAAGCTCTAATGTGAGAATAACCCAAAGCACCTCGCCAATATGTGCCCCGCTTTGCTCAGCAAGAACATCAATTTCAATAGGTGTTGGTCCAAGCAGTCCGATAATCTTCTCCCTAATGTTTTGTGTGGGCTCTTCTGGAGCTTGATTATGAATAGAGGCTTCATAGGAAGGCTCCGTAAGAGGGGTTTGCAACATAGGGCTTAGGGCGTCAATAATATCGGCACTGCGCTCTACTATCTGGGCACCCTCACGCAATAATTTATTGCTGCCATGACATCTGGCATCTAAGGGAGAGCCTGGTACTGCCATCACAAGACGACCTTGGTCGGCAGCAAGCCTTGCCGTGATAAGAGAGCCAGACCTCAAACTTGCCTCCACAATAATAACAACAAGGGAAAGACCAGAAATAATACGATTGCGGCGGGGGAAATATCGTGACAATGGTTTTGAGCCGATAGGGTTTTCAGTAATTATCAGCCCTTGATTTTTCATCCTTGCAAAAAGCTCGGCATTTTCTTTCGGATATATACTATCTATACCATTAGCAATCACAGCAATCGTGCCTTGTTCCAAAGCAGTTTTATGCGCCATTGTATCAATCCCGCTGGCAAGACCGGAAACAATTACATATTCCGTGCCATATAATCCTTGAATAAGCTTTTCTGTAATTCTTAGCCCTGCTGCTGAGCAAGAGCGTGCGCCAACAAAGGCAACCATTGGACGGCGAAGTAAATGTGCATGTCCCAATAAAGTAAGAACCGGAGGAGCATCACTAATGGCAGCAAGGGATTCAGGATAATTATCATCAGTTGAAACAAGCAATATACCGCCAAGCTTCTTAATCGCTTTATATTCTTTCTCTGCATCGGAAAAAGAGCAAATTTTTACCCTCCTTCCTCTGCTTACCTGTCCTACCAATTGAGGAATGGCTCTTATTGCCTCTTTGGGGCTGCCAAAGCGCATAAGAAGCTGGCGGTAACTTATCGGGCCTACATTTTGGCTGCGGTAAAGTTGTAAACAGCTTATGCGTTCTTCTTCCGAGAGATTTTTTGATTGATTATCTGGCATATGCCCCCCTTATTATTTCCTGAGAGAAATTGGTTTTTCCTCACCACGCATAATCCTTACTATATTTTCCCGATGCGCCCAAATGCATAAAATGCTCAGCAGAAGAGATAATTCTACAAATTGAAAAGATGAAACCATATACATAAATATAGGAACGCTAAGACAGGCAATGATTGAGGCTAAGGATACAAGGCGCCATAGAAAAAATATAATTATCCATAGTAAAAGAAAACCAAGCGCAGAAAAGGGAGAGAGCGCGAGCAATATGCCTATATAGGTAGCAATGCCCTTGCCGCCGCGAAAGAGGAGCCATATAGGAAAGAGGTGTCCTGAAAATGCTCCTAATGCTGCAAAAAAGGCAATATCATTGCCTCCCCAATACAGACCACAGACTACTACGAGATAGCCCTTGCCTCCATCACAGAGGAGGGTCAGCAATGCCAAAGGTTTTTTTCCTGTGCGGAGAACATTTGTTGCCCCAATATTACCGGAGCCTTCTTTGCGAATATCCCTGCCGCTTATATATTTTGTAAAAAGAAATCCAAAAGGAATAGAGCCAAGCCCATAGCCTATAAAAAAGGCAAGAGCAAAAAAAGGAAAAGAAAGCCCCCAATTTATTGGATCAGGCATGGCTATAAATCTCCTTACCATTGAGAAAGGTCTTTTCTACAATACCCTGAAGGTGTCTGCCCTCCAGCACGGCATTTTTGGATTTGGAATGAAGCTTGTCTGTATCCACAATAAAGGGTGCGTCTATATCTATAAGAATCATATTTGCCGGTGCTCCAGCTTCTAAGCTGCCACCGTCAATATGTAAAATATTGGCAGGGCGGGTAGAGAGGGCATCAATAAGGCGGGCGAGGGGAACAGATTTTTCATGGTAAAGGGAAAGGGCGGCAGGTAGCAGAGTTTCTACGCCAATGGAGCCATAGGCAGCATGCTCAAAGGGGTGGCGTTTTGCTTCCTCACTTTGTGGCATATGGGCAGAAATAATCGTATCAATCGTGCCATCTTTAACCCCTTCCAATAGTGCAATTCTGTCTTCCTCACTGCGTAGCGGAGGGTCAAGTTTGGCAAAACTACGATATTCCTGAACATCCATTTCATTTAATAATAAATGATGGACAGAGACGGAAGCCGTAATCTTTAGCCCTCTTGCTTTAGCATTGCGGAGGGTCTCTACGCTTTTTGCTGATGAAATTTGCGCGATATGATAGCGGGCACCTGTTTGCTCTATAAGGCGTATATCGCGGTCAATCATCATAAGCTCTGCGGCGTCTGGGATACCCTTCAGACCAAGCCGTAAGGATAGCTCTCCCTCATGCATGCAACCTGCTGCTGCCAAAGAGGCATCGCATACATGCTGTACCAATAATGCGTCCAGCATAGCGGCATATTCCATAACTCTGCGCATAACCAGTGCATCCATAAGTGTATTGCTTCCGTCACTAAAGGCGGTGGCACCTGCCTCTTTAAGGAGGGAAAACTCTGTCATAGTTTTTCCCTCCATATTTTTTGTAATACATGCCATAGGGTGCACATGAACAATCGCCGTATCCCTTGCACGTCGCATAATGAAATCCACAAGGGGAACGCTGTCAATTGTCGGATTGGTAGCAGGGCTTGTAACCATATTGGTCACACCCCCTGCCGCTGCTGCATGAGAGGCGGAGGCAAGGGTTTCCCTGTGCTCTCCACCAGGTTCTCCCGCAAATACTTGCATATCCACAAGGCCCGGCAATAGTATTTTCCCTTTGCAGGAGATAATTTTTGCGCCTTCAGGCTTTTTAATTTTTTCTCCCATAGCCGATATCTTGCCTTTTTCTACAAGAATATGGGTTTTCTCCAATTTGCTATTTTGGGGATTTACATAGCGGGCATTTTCAAAAAACAGCGTCATGCTTTATTCCCCCTGCTTTGTGCCAGTGCATGCAATGTTGCCATGCGAACGGCAACGCCCATCTCTACCTGCTTATGGATAAGGCTGATATTGGGGTCATCTGCAACAAGGCTATTAATCTCAATACCCCTATTCATAGGACCAGGGTGCATGACAAGCGCATTTTTTTTCGCATAGGAAAGCTTCTCATGGTCCAGCCCATAAAGATGGTAATATTCTCTAATGGAAGGCAGAAAGCTACCTGTCATACGCTCTTTCTGAATGCGCAGTGCCATAACCACATCGCATCCCTTTAACCCCTCCCGAATATCAGTGAATATTTTTACGCCAAGACGGGTTGTATAAGAAGGCAAAAGGGTAGAGGGACCAATAAGGTGAAGGCTTGCTCCCATCATCTGCAAGAGCAATATATTGGAGCGTGCTACCCGGCTGTGGAGAACATCACCGCAAATAGCAATGCGCAAGCCCTCAATGCGCCCTATGCGGCGGCGAATGGTAAGGGCATCCAAAAGTGCTTGTGTCGGGTGTTCATGCATGCCATCTCCTGCATTAAGCGTGGCACAGGAAACCTTCTTGGAAAGCAAATCCAGCGCTCCTGATGCCCCATGGCGTACCACCAGCAAATCAGGGTTAAGCGCATTTAATGTTGCTGCCGTGTCAATCAGGGTTTCACCCTTATGAATAGCACTTGAGGAGAGATGCATATTCATAACATCTGCCCCAAGCCTTTTGCCAGCAAGCTCAAAAGAGCTTTGCGTGCGGGTGGAGGGTTCAAAAAATACATTTATCTGCGTACGACCACGCAATAAGTCACATTTCTTATCTGCCCGACGGTTTTGCTCTACATATTTATCCGCTAAATCAAGCAGGATTGTGATGTCATTTGGCGAAAGGGCTTCAATCCCCAATAAGTGTTTATGGGGGAAATCAATGCTTTGTAAAACTTCTTTTGTCATTAAAAGCTAATTTATATGCTCATGGTTCTCTTTTGGCAAGGAAGAATTATTCTTTATATAGTCCAATGCGCCCTGCAGCAAAAAGGAAGCCGCCATTTTGTCTATATTTTTCGCACGTTTCACCCTTGAACAATCTGCTTCCAATAAAATGCGTTCCGCTGCTTTTGTAGAGAGCCTTTCGTCCCAAAATGCACATGGGATATCATAAATATTCAGAAAATTACGCACAAAAGCACGGGTAGATTGTGCGCGAGCACCCTCAGTGCCATCCATATTTACCGGAAGCCCTATAATGAGGGCGCCAATATCATGTTCTTTGATAATCTTGGAAAGCACTTCTGCATCTTTGCTAAACTTGCTCCTTTTTATGGTTCCTATCGGTGTTGCAATAGAATGTATATAATCACCCAAAGCCAGCCCAATGGTTTTACTGCCAAGGTCAAGCCCTAGAACTTTCTTTTGTTTCTCTATGACTGTGTCCAGTTTTGCTATTTCTATAAGTGCCATAAACTTAGCTTAGTCTGTTTGCTCCTCTTGCGCTAGAGGGGGCAGTTTGCTAGCTTGGCGCAACTCTTAGGAGATTTCTATGTCCATTGATGAAAAAACAATACGCCATATTGCTTCCCTTGCAGCTATCAAGATAGAGGAAAAGGAAGTTCCACAATTGGCAATGGAGCTATCCAAAATCGTAGATTGGGTTGAGCAGCTAAGCGAGGTCAATACGGAAAATATAGCCCCTCTTACAAGTGCGGTAGAGGCAGTCATTCCCCATCGTGAGGATGTGGTGAATGATGGGGATATACAAAATAAAATTTTGGAAAATGCTCCCCAAAAAGATGATGGTTTTTTTGCTGTTCCTAAAATGGTGGAATAAAGCAAATGGCAGATCTTACAAATCTAACTCTTGCAGAAGCACGAAAGGGGCTGGAGAAAAAAGAGTTTTCTGCGCTTGATTTGACAAATGCTTCCCTCCAGGCAATAGAGCGCGCTGGTGCTTTAAATGCAGTGATTACGCTATGTGCAGAGCGTGCCTTGAAAATGGCTGAGCGTGCGCAGGAAAAAATTAATAAGGGGGATGGCGGAGCGTTAGAGGGCATACCGATAGGGGTGAAGGATTTATTTTGCACGGAGGGTATAGCTTCTGGAGCGTGTTCTAACATTCTGGAAGGCTTTGTGCCTCCTTATGAATCTTCCGTAACCAATAATTTATGGCAAGCAGGGTCGGTAATGCTTGGGAAGCTCAATATGGATGAGTTTGCAATGGGCTCTTCCAATGAAACCAGCAAATATGGTGCGGTGGTGAACCCATGGAAAGCAAAGAATAGTGATAAAGAATTAGTGCCGGGTGGCTCATCTGGTGGCTCGGCTGCTTTTGTAGCGGCAAGGCTCGGATATGGGGCAACAGCAAGCGATACCGGTGGTTCTATTCGCCAGCCTGCAGCTCTTACAGGCACAATAGGGATGAAGCCAAGCTATGGACGCTGTTCACGTTGGGGCATGATTGCCTTTGCCAGTTCGCTTGACCAGGCGGGTCCCATTACCAATACGGTGCGTGATAGCGCCATATTGCTAACATCTATGGCGGGGCATGACCCTAAAGATACAACCAGTATTAACTGCCCCGTTCCTGATTATGAAGCAATGCTTGGCAAAAATGTGAAGGGGATGAAAATTGGTATTCCAAAAGAATATCGCATGGAGGGTGTGCCTGAGGAGATAAATGCACTTTGGGAAAAGGGCATGGAATGGTTTAAGGAGCAGGGCGCAGAAATTATTGAAGTAAGCCTTCCTCATACGAAATATGCTTTGCCTGCTTATTATATTGTAGCACCTGCGGAGGCTTCTTCTAATCTGGCACGATATGATGGGGTGCGATATGGGCTTCGTGTTGAGGGGAAGAGTTTGGAGGAGATGTATCAAAATACTAGGGCAGCAGGCTTTGGCGATGAGGTGCGCCGTCGTGTGTTTATGGGAACCTATGTGTTATCGGCAGGCTATTATGATGCTTATTATGTGAAGGCGCAAAAAATCCGTCGTCTTATTGCCAATGATTTCCATTCTGTTTTTAAAAAAGTGGATGTTCTCCTCACGCCTACCACGCCAAATGCGGCTTTTGCATTGGGGGAGAAAATGGATGATCCGCTTTCCATGTATATTAATGACATCTTCACCGTGCCTGCCAATATGTCTGGAATTCCTGCAATTTCGGTGCCTGCGGGGCTGGATAAGCAGGGTTTGCCTTTAGGCTTGCAGCTTATGGCACCTGCCTTTGGAGAGGAAGTTTTATTTCAAACTGCTTATGCCTTAGAGGAAGCGGCAGGCTTTCAGCATCGCCCTAACCCATGGTGGCTGTCGTGAGTAATAATTTTTTGATAGATGATAAATGGGAGCTTGTCATTGGGATAGAAATTCACGCACAGGTGAAGTCTAACGCCAAGCTGTTTTCAGGGGCAAGCACGGAGTTTGGTAGCGAGCCGAATACGCAGGTAAGCCTTGTAGATGCAGCCATGCCCGGAATGTTGCCGGTTATTAATTGGAAATGTGTTGAGCAGGCTATCCGAACCGGTCTTGGGTTACATGCGGAGATAAATTGTTTTTCCGTATTTGATAGAAAAAACTATTTCTATGCTGATTTACCGCAAGGGTATCAAATTTCGCAATTTAGTCAGCCTATTGTCGGGAAGGGAGAAATTACTATTCTTCCTGAGGGGGAGGAGCATAAAACAGTTCGTATTGAGAGATTGCATTTGGAACAGGATGCAGGAAAGTCCATGCATGACCAGCACCCTTCGCAAAGCTTTGTAGATTTGAACCGCTCGGGCGTGGCACTTATGGAGATTGTTTCTTTTCCCGATATAGGAAGTATTGCACAGGCACAAGCCTATGTGCGCAAGATACGCTCTATTGTCCGCTATTTGGATACATGTGATGGCAATATGGAAAAGGGGAGCTTGCGGGCGGATGTTAATATATCGGTGCGCTTGCCCGGTGAGGAGCTTGGCACGAGGTGCGAGATTAAAAATGTGAACTCTATTCGTTTTATCGGGCAGGCAATTGAATATGAGGCACGCCGCCAGATTGAGGTCATTGAGGGAGGGGGAAAAATTAGACAGGAGACGCGTTTATTTGACCCGCAAAAGGGAGAAACGCGCGCTATGCGGTCTAAGGAGGAAGCTCATGATTATCGGTATTTTCCTGACCCTGATTTGCTTCCGCTTACTTTTGAGCAAAGCTTGGTTGATGAGATTAGGGCGAGCTTGCCTGAGCTTCCTGATGCCAAAGCGGCAAGGTTGCAAGAGCAATATGGTCTTAGCGAATATGATGCCGGTGTTTTGGTTTCAGAGCATGAGCGGGCGGATTTCTTTGAAGCGGTTGCTAAGGGGCGTGATGCCAAGCTGTCGGCAAATTGGGTAATCGGGTCATTATTTGGGGTGTTGAATAAGCAGGGCGTAGCAATAAGCCGATCGCCGATAAGTGCAGAGGCGCTGGCGGGTCTTATCGCTTTGATTGAGGATAATACAATCTCAGGGCGTATTGCGAAGGATGTATTTGAGGTCATGCTTGAAACTGGTCAGCCAGCAGATAAAATTGTTGAAGAGCGTGGTTTGAAACAGGTTACCGATATGGGCGTGATTGAAAAGGCGGTGGATGAGGTGCTTGCTGCCAATCCTGAAAAGGTTAAGCAGGCAAAGGAAAAGCCACAATTGGCAGGCTGGTTTGTCGGACAGGTCATGCAGGCGACAAAGGGTAAGGCAAATCCGCAAGCGGTTAGTGAGTTGATTAAGAAGAAGCTGAATTTTTAAAGTTATCTAAGCAACGAGAAAAAAAACATATTTTAATGGAAATATTGGAAAAATTAAAAAATGCGTTTGTACTTACCGTTAAATCTAAAAGAGGCGCTATTTCTTTCGCTTGATATTTAGCGATATAACCAATATCACACCCTTTCCAATCTATACGAATAGCATTTTTGTCAAACTTGTTATTTGGTTCACGCATTAAAGCCACTCTCTCATTATCTTTTATTTCATGAAGAATCTTGTGTCTAAGTTCTCCTCTCCTTTTTCCTGAAGTAGAAGGATAACTTAGACCTACAATACGTATATTGTTTAGAATGAGAGGGGTATGCCACGATATTAGTGCATTTATTGTTTTTATATCCCTTTGCTCATCTTTTCCTGTAAATTCTTTAGGGTTTCTATTAGCGCGTGCCTCTTTGACAATGAACTCTTCACCTTTTTTTTCTAAAATGACTTTGTATATACAATGACCAGTCCAACTACGATGAAAGAAAATAGTCTTATTATCCATATAAATAAGCCATCTATCATCCATGCTTTTAGGCATAAACCCAAAAGAAAGGAGTTCATATGCTGTTTGGCTAAAGGTTCTTTGGTAAGGAATAAGAGTATTTTTTTTAGGTAGTGGATTTATTTCTGAAGGTTTTTTTGTTTTTTTTAAAATTTTATCCATCTACACTTTCTTCCTCTAAATTTTTGTTTTCTTTAGAATTTAATTTTATAATCCTTGGGCAGAAAATCTTGTAAAAAGCTTCAATTTTTTCCTTAAGCCATTTATATTGTTTGTTCCAATCTTCCTGATTACTGTAGTCAACATTTTTCCATATTTGAATTTTTGCAGTATTTTTATCTGGGTTTTTATGCCACTCCAAGCTAAACCCGATTTCTTCTTCAATTTGCTTTTTGTTATCCTGTAACTGACTAAAGAAGCTTTTATTAGTTATAGGTTGATAGATACACAACTCAACACCAATTCTTTTATTTCTTGTCTGCATAAGAGTTGCAAACCAAAAGCCTCCCTTACCTATGGAAAATGTATACCATGGGGTATGTTTAGGCTTTTTGAGTTTTAGGGGGGTTTGTTCTTTTTTCATATAGTCAACAAAATTTGCCCAATATTTTTTACGAAAAATCTCCTTTTCTGAGTAATTTCTTTTGTTCTTTGTTTCTTTCTTCCAGTCATTAGGTTTGGAAACAATATTAAAATTCGGAGCAGGTGGAGATTCACCAATTTTCCATAATTCCACTTCAAGTCCAAAAAAGTGAAAATCTTCATTGGTAATTTCGTTTAATCTGTCCAGTGCTGCTCGGTGTTCCTCTGTAAAGTTTTCAGCTACCCAGATAACAGTGGTGGCATCCAGACCTGCAGCATAGGTAAGCAATTGTCCAAGATGTTTATGGTCAGTTCGTTCCAACTGATTTTCTATCACAACCCATGAATTATCTTCTAAATTTTTACATAGAATATCAGCAGAAAATGAACCAACAGACTTTTCTTCTTCCTCTACTTCAAGTTCCATGCCGATTGTATTTGCCAGCCGTTCAATGTTTTCTTCTTTGGCGAGCCAAGGGGTGAAATCTCTATCTTCTTTCTTCCAAACCTTCCGCAAGTCAACCTTTTCCAGCTTGCTAAGTTTTATTGTCATATTTTTCCCTTTCCTGAAATCTTGAATACCCATATCACAAAAATTAGCAGGTAAAAAGGCTAGGAAGATTTATAAATTTTGGATAGGCTATTATATTCATAATAAGGGAGGATTATAAATGACTCAAATAGCAGAACTGCAACATAAGCTTGTTATTTTAACAATTAACCACATGATAGAAAAAAAAGATATTTATAGTGCTACTCGTTATGCGTGGAGGATTAATGTTGAAAGAGCAAGCCAAGCTGACTTTGTATTGGCGGCGGAACATGGCTTGATTGTTGGCGTTTATGAAGTAGAGAAATGGTTAGAGTGGACTAAAGAAAACTTTCCTAAATCATATGAAAAGGATTTTCCTCACAGAAGGTGGGGGTTTGATGGAAGAAAAGCCCCCAAAGAAATTTGTGATATCTATGAAGGGAAAAACTTGCCAAATAATCTAACAGGAACACGAAGTCCTATTCGGTATCATAATCTTTAAGGGGAGAGATTATGCATAAATATTTTTCAATCTTAATCTGCTTTCTGTTTTTATTTGCTTGTTTGCCGGAAACGTCAGAAAAATCTGGGCAAAAACCTCTTAATATTATTCTTATAACGGCGGAAGATTTGAGCCCTCGTATTGGTGCTTATGGGGATGAGCTTGCGCATACGCCTAATATTGATGCGTTGGCGGAGGAAAGCGTTCTTTTTACCAATGCATTTACTACGGCAGGGGTATGTGCGCCAAGTCGCTCCTCGCTCATAACCGGTGTGCATCAGCAAACGCTTGGCACGATGCATATGCGTACATCCAGCTTTGGGGTGAATATGGAAGAGGGGCAGCCCTATGAGGCTATACCTCCTGCTTATGTCAAAGCTTTTCCTGAGCTGTTGCGCCGTGCTGGATATTATACGTTGAACCGTAGCAAGACGGATTACCAGTTTGGAAATCCCTTTACAGTCTGGGATAAAAATAGTGGGAAAGCCAATATCGGAAATGTCCCTTCGGGAAAACCATTTTTTGCAATGATAAATTACAATATCACTCATGAAAGCTATACATGGCCTCCTAATGGAAGTAAGGCACATCCTGCTGCAAAAAAGGTGTTGCCACGAAACCAAAAGGCAGATGCAAAAAAAACCTATTTCACAGACCCTGCCTCCGTCAAAGTGCCTGCTTATTATCCTGATAGTCCCGCTACACGAAAAAACCTTGCCCGTCATTATGACAATATTGCGCTTCTGGATAAGCAGATAGGGGCTCTTCTCCAAGATTTGCGCAAAAAGGGATATTTTGAGAACAGCATTATTATCTTTACTACTGACCATGGTGATGGGCTGCCTCGTGCAAAGCGTACGCTTTATGATTCCGGTTTGCATGTGCCTTTGCTTATCCGCTTTCCTGATGGAAGGGGAGGCGGCACAAAAGATAAGAATCTTGTCAGTTTTGTTGACCTTGCGCCGACAATTTTATCTCTGGCCGGAATAGATGTTCCCAAATGGATGCAGGGGCGCATTATCATTGGAGATAAAAAAGATCCCCCCCGCAAATATATCTATGCCGCCGCTGACCGTTTAGACGAGCAAGTCGGGCGCATTAAGGCGGTATATGACGGACGCTTTACCTATATTCGCAACTATATGCCTGCACAGCCTCGGATAGCCTCTATCGGATATCAGGATATGAACCCCATCATGGCGGAGCTTAACCGAAAGTTCCAACAGGGGTCTTTATCCGAACGTCAAAGGCAGTTTCTTGCAACGCCTTCCCCTGAAGAGGAGCTTTATGATAGAAAAAATGATCCTGATGAAGTGCATAATCTTGCCAATAATCCTAAATTTGCTCCACAAATGAAACGGTTACGCATGGCATTGGCAGAATGGGTAATGCGTATAGGCGACCTCAGCGCTTTGCCAGAAAAAGACTTTCTTGCTACAATATGGCCTGATAATGTTCAGCCACATACTGCAAAGCCAATAGCTTGTCTTACAAAGGGGGGAGAGATTATGTTGAAAAGTAAAACAAAGGGAGCCTCCATCGGATATCATTTTCTTGATGAAGAAGGCAAAAAACAATGGCAACTTTATAAAGAGCCGATTGTTATGGAAGAAATAATAAAAGCCAAAGCGATACGGTATGGTTATCGTCAAAGTGATGTGGTGACGATAGCTACCAATAAACTTTCCGGCTGTGTGTAGGGGAAATCACATGCTAATAAAAAATATCTTTTCAGTAATTTTGCTGCCTATCTTTTTTTATAGTATCCCGTTTTCTGCAAAGGCAGAAACTTACAAGCTCTATTTTCTGGCGGGGCAATCTAATATGGTCGGGGTGGGTTTTATTAATGAATTGCCGAAAAAATATAACCATATCTCAGAAAATGTTATGATTTTTAGAGGAAATCCAGGTGATGATAATAAGCCTGTTCACAAGCTAAGAGGCATAGCCGCTATGGGGGTATGGGGGAAATTACGCCCCGGATATGCAGGGGGTTCCATGTCAGATGGAAAAAATAGTTATCTGGGCGAACGCTTCGGACCGGAGCTCAGCTTTGGGCAAACATTGGAAAAGCTATACCCCAACCAGAAAATTGCGATTATCAAATATGCCCGTGGGGGGTCTTCCCTCTATAATATGCCTAAGCGGAAAGGCAAGCCTAAGCGTAATAATTGGGATCAGAGAGCAGAGGGCATAAACCAATATGATTATGCGCTGAAAACCATCCGCAATGCGTTTGCCATATCCGATATTGATGGCGATGGAGAGCGTGATACGCTTATCCCTGCCGGTATTATCTGGATGCAGGGCGAATCTGATTCCGGGGACATAAGAATTGCAAAAGCCTATGAGGAGAACCTGCACCATCTTATGGGTCTATTGCGGGCAGCCTTACATAGGGATGATTTGCCCATTATTATCGGCATGACTACCAATGCCATCACCAAACAGGGAAAGCCAAAAAGAAAAAATGGGCATGTGGTCAAGAATGAGCAGAGGGCTTTTGCAAAAAATGATGTTTGTGCTCATCTGGTAGAGGAAACCGATACTTATAAAATGCGCCCCGATCTTGCTCATTATAGTTCTGAGGGATACATTAAAATGGGTATTGCCTTTGCTAAGGCAGTTTATATGTTAGAAAAAAGCTGTAAATAAAGGAGCTGGATTATGAGATTTTTTTTGTCCCTTATTTTCTTCTGCTCAATCCTGGCTTTGCCCATAAAGGCAGAAGAATATAAGTTATATCTGCTTGCAGGGCAGTCCAATATGGTGGGGCTTGGTAAGAATGAAGATTTGCCTCGTGCATATAAGGGTAAGGCTAACAATGTGATGATTTTTCATGGCACGACCGGTGTTGATAATATGCCTTATAACCCCAAAAAGTTTCGGGCAGGGCAGGGCAAGTGGAGCAAGCTGAGAGAGGGGCATGGCGGTGGATTTTCTTCCAATGGCAAAAGCAATATATATGTAAAACGCTTTGGGGCAGAATTGAGCTTTGGAAAAACAATCGCTGCGTTGAACCCCAATAGCAAAATTGCAATTATTAAATATGCCAGAGGGGCTACTGCGCTTTACAACACAAAAGAGCGTAATAATTGGGCAGAGGATTTTGAAGGGCTTAATCAATATGATTATGCTCTTGATACCATCCGCAATGCTTTTGCTATATCCGATATTGATGGTGATGGAGAGCGTGATACGCTTATCCCTTCCGGTATTATCTGGATGCAGGGTGAGGCGGATTCTCGTTGGGTGGAATCTTCCAATGCGTATAAGGACAATTTACAGCGCCTCATGAATGCCCTGCGTGCTGCTTTGCGTCTTGATGATATTCCTGTGGTGATAGGCAAAACAAGCAATGCCATCACTAAAAGAGGGAAGCCAAAGCTTGCCTATGGGCATATTGTGCAGGAGAAACAGAAGGAATTTGCTGAAAATGATGTCTGCGCTCACCTTGTTTCAGAAATTGATGATTATAAAATGCTACCCGATAATTTGCATTACACATCAAAAAGCTATCTGCGTATGGGAGAAGATTTTGCTGAAGCTGTTCATAGACTTGAGAAAAAATGTAAATAGTATAGGAAAACAAGATAATGGATGCGCTTTCATTACAATAATCTAAAGCTAGGGCTATTAGCCCTTTTTTTGCGATTTCTCTTGTGCTACACCCTCCCACGGAGAGGTGGCCGAGTGGCTGAAGGCGCTCCCCTGCTAAGGGAGTATACGTTCATCGCGTATCGAGGGTTCGAATCCCTTCCTCTCCGCCATTCATCTAAAAAGCTTCAAAAACTGAGCTAAGAAACAGACAGGGTTGTCAGTAAATATTGCTATCAAAACGCATAGCTATAGCTTAATAGGGCGCCGATGGTGTCTGTGACTTCGTTTTCTTGATCTGCGCTTTGATAGCCAAGGCCAAGAGCAATGCCGTTGTCAAAATTATAGCCGATAGAAATTTGTAAAATGCTTCCATCATGGTTTTCATCTTCTTCTTCAGCCTCGTTTTTAATATTGGTATAGGAAGCGCCAAGGTTCCATTTTTGGTAGTCTAAACGTAATGCTAAGGTGCTATATGCACGGTCATGTGCTTCTTCACCGCCAAGATGGGTGATGTCCATATGCTCTGCTACCAGTGTCATATTGATATCTTGTGTAATTTTCTGCTCATATCCCAGTGAAAAGGAATAGCGTGTTTCATTATCCTCATTTCCAGTACCTGCCTCTTGTTTGGCATAGCCCAAACGGTAGAAAAGTCCCTCAACAATATTATTATTCAAAGAATAGAAATCATGACCGCTCAATGAGATTGCAAAAGAGGAGAAAAAGTCTTCCGTGTTTGAAAGACCTCCATCCTTTTCGCTGGTATGACCACGCTGATAGATAAGGGAATTGCTTAATGGGGTGGTATCCGCAAAGAATGTGCTTACTTCAAGCCTATGTGTACCATAATCACCGGCATTATGCTTGGCAGCGACACCAAAACCAACTCGTTCACGAATGGCATATTCCTCAATAATGTGATAGCCGAAAATACCGGGGAAAATATGATAATCAAGCCCAACAGCAGGATTAAACTTTCCAATATAGGAAGAAAAATAATCACCGTCATAATTCAAGGTCAGTTCCGAAATGAAAAGAGGGTGGTCTTCAAGGAAACGATCTCCTCCAGCTTCACTCTCCCCCTCACCTTCGCCATGCCCATGGTCATGTCCGCTTGGCTCGCCTTCCAGTTTGATATTGGAATTAATGGAGAACCCATTATTAAATTGTACGCCCAGTTCAAGATGTGAATGAGAATAGGTTTCATTAAATTTTTCGTCCTCTTCCTCAGCATCAATAATGCTATTACTATGAATGCGAATATCAAGATGACCGTAAAATGGTTTGTCTCCAGCATGAGCTGCGTGGTCATGACCGTCTGCTGCAAAGATTGGTGATGCAACTAGAATAGCTACAATACTTAATAGCAATTTTGTGAATAGCCTGTTTTTCATCTTTATCCCTCTTACCTGTTTACTTGTTAAATTTATGTTACGTTATAATATAACATTAAAACTAATCAAGTCTTGTTTCTCCTTGCTTGTATTTTAAAAGCTTATTTTTTTCGTAATAGGAGCGTTGAAAGGGAGAAGAGTATTGCAAAAATTATCGCCGCCGCTGCAACGATGGAAGGTCCGGAGGGGGTATCCAGCTTAATAGAGCCATAAATACCGATTATAACGGCTGCTATCCCCAAGATTGATGAGACAACAGCCATAGCCTCAGGAGAGCGTACCAATTGTCGTGCCGTAGCCGCAGGGATAATAAGCATGGATGTTATCAGCAATATGCCAACAATGCGGATAGAAACCGCTACCACAATAGTCATCAGAAACATCAACATTAAATGGGTAAAAAACACTTTTACACCTTCTGCTCTTGCCAAATCTTCATGCACCGTCATCAGTACCAAAGAAGACCAGTTCAGTAAAAGTGTAACCAATACAATGGCACCTCCAGCATAAATCCACCACAACTCAGTCGGAGTTACGGTGAGAATATCACCGAATAAATAGGAATACAGATCTATACGCTGGTTCAATACGCTTATTGTTACCATACCTATGGATAATGCTGCATGTGCTAGAATACCAAGCAGTGTGTCGGTAGCCAAAACTTTTTTCTGCTGTAGCCAGAGAAGCAAGGCAGCAAATGTGGAACAGACTATTACCACACCCAAATTAGTACTAAATCCTGCGGCAAGTCCAAGTGCAATGCCTAATAATGCACTATGTGCCAATGAGTCACCAAAATAGGCCATGCGCCGCCAAACCACAAAACATCCGATAACGCCGGCAATGAGCGAAACACCAATGCCGGCAATTAAAGCACGTGTAATAAATGGATCAAACATCATCCCCTCGCTTATGTGTGTGATTGTGGCTATGTTGATATACCGACATCATGCGTGCCATGTCTTGGCCGAAAAGCGAGATGAACTCCGGGTCTTTGGTCACCGCTTGTGGCTCGCCGGAACAACATATGTGATGAAAAAGGCAGATTACCTGCTTGCTTGAGGCCATGACCATATGCAGATCATGGGACACCATCAATATGCTTAAATTGCGTTCATTATAAATATGTTCCAGTAATTTATAAAAACCTAGCTGTCCGGATATATCTAGATTTTGTGCAGGCTCATCCAATATTAATAGTTCCGGATTATTCAGCAGACTGCGTGCCAGTAATACCCTCTGTAATTCGCCGCCAGAAAGTACGGTAAGAGGCTTCATTAAAACTTCTTCAATATTGGTTTCTTCGGCTATTTTTTGTACAGAAAATTTATCAACTTTTTTACGAAGCGTCAGAAAACGCTTCACGTTAAGTGGCATGGTATAATCCAGCGAAAGATTTTGTGGCACATAGCCTATCTTCAGCCCTTTCTTTCGGGTAATTCTACCGCTATCCGGAGGATAAAATCCCATCAGGCATTTCAAGAGCATGGATTTACCCGCTCCGTTTGGACCGATTACGGTGATAAAATCACGCATGCCAATTACTGCGGAAACATCTTTAAGAATATGCTTTCCCTGACAAATGACGGTTACGTTTTCTGCAGCAATTAATTCGTTCATGGTCTATTTCTTTTTAATGCATCCCTGACATTCCCCTTCAATTTCCAGGGTGATGTGTTTGGAACGAAATTTATTTCTATTGGTTATACCAATAATAGCCTCTGCCAGTTTACTATTGCAACATTCGCTAATCTCACCGCATTTCCTACAAATCAGAAAATAACATTCATTATGTTTTAAAGGATGGGAGCACCCTATATAAGCATTAAGGCTGGCTAACTTATGTACCAATCCGTGCTCCAGGAGAAAATCCAGTGTGCGATAGACGGTAGGGGGCTTTGCTGAATATCTGCCTTTTTTTAACTTATCAAGGATATCATAGGCTTTTGCGGGTCTGTGATTTTCCCAAATCATTTTCAATATTTTCTGGCGCAATTCCGTAAAACGCAAGCCTTTATCCTGACAGATCATTTCTGCTTTATGCACTGCTTCGTCAATGCAGGAGTTATGGTTAATACATAGATGCATGATTGCCTCATAAATAGATTGACTAATAAATGTTATACTATAACATAATATACATTCCACAAGCATAAAAAAGAGCAAGCATGAAAATAAGAATTATTATATCCATATTTATATTGTCCTTATTCTTATCCGCTCATGTATCGGCTAAAGAAACCAAGGGTGTTGTTGTTACTATCAAACCGTTACATTCACTGGTTAGTGCAGTTATTGGTGATACGGGAGAAGCAAAATTATTGTTGAGAGGCAATACTTCTCCGCATGATTTCCAATTAAAGCCCTCACAGGTAAGAGCAATGCAGAAAGCAAATGTGATTTTCTACATTGATGATAGTTTTGAAACATTTCTGCATAGTGTGTTTGAAAATCTGCCAAAGCATATAAGAAAATTTGCAGTAGCACAAAAGGCAGGATTGACTGTGCTTGCCCATCGGGAAGGTAAAACATGGGACGAACATGAGGTACATGAAGATAAGATGGAAGAGGGGGATGGTCATGATAGCCATGCTCATGAGGAAAAACATCATGACCATGGACATCATGATATGCATGTTTGGCTTGACCTGAAAAATGCACGCAGGATTATTAAATCCATCACCAAAGAGCTAAGTGCTATCTATCCCGAAAACCGTAACACTTACAAAGCAAATGCACGGAAATATATTAAGAAAATAAATATGCTGGATAGAGAGTTAAAAACATCACTTGCCAGCCTGCAGGATAAGCCCTTTATCGTATTTCATGATGCCTATCAATATTTTGAGCGCGCTTACGCCCTCAATGGTGTTGGCTCCATCACTTTTGAGCCGGATGAATCCCCTTCACCAAACCGCATAAGGGAAATGCGTGCCAAATTGCAGCAAACAGGTGCTCAATGTGTTTTTAGAGAGCCTCAGTTTTCTGACCGCCTCGTGAATACGGTTATAGAAGGAAGCAATGCCAAGAGCGGTATACTTGACCCGTTAGGAGTAGGGTTAGAAAATGGCCCTGAATTATATATAAACTTGCTCCGTAACCTGGCAAAAAATCTTAAAAAATGCTTAGAATAGTGAAATGTTACAATGCAAAAAGATATCTATCACAATTGAAGGAAGCTGTGTTCTAGATAATATTGACTTCACACTTAAGCCCAAACAACATCTGCTAGTACTTGGTGCCTCGGGTTGTGGGAAAACAACATTGCTTTCTATATTGGCCGGTCTGAAAAAGCCAGATATAGGCACAATATGCTATGATGATAAGGTGCTGTATAGTCTCAGTGAAACTGAACGCGATTATTTTCGTGGTGAGCAATTGGGTATTCTCTTCCAGACCTTTCATCTGGTCAAAATTTTAACGGTTAGGCAGAACCTTCTATTGGCGCAAAGCTTGCCGGGAAAGCCTGTTGATGAATCCCGTATCTATAATGTACTGAACCGGTTGGGGCTTGCGGACAAGTCACACCAGAATGTAGCACAGTTAAGCGTGGGAGAAGCGCAGCGCCTTGCTGTAGCACGCGCTGTGATAGGCAACCCAAAATGGATTTTATGTGACGAGCCTACCTCCGCACTGGATGATGACAATGCTAAGGCTATGCTGAACTTGCTGGAGGAAGAAGCTAGCCGTTGCAAAGCGTCTTTAGTGGTAGTCACCCATGATAAACGGGTTACTTCATTTTTTGATAAGCAGCATATATTGATGCTGGGAGGTACACCATGAACCTCTTTTCCCTTGCACTGGCATATTTACGTTCCAAATGGTCAAACAGCTTATTGCATATCATATTAATGTTGCTAGGCGTCATGATGATAACTGTGCTTTTACTCTTCAGCCATCAGGCGAAGGAGCGGTTATATCGTGATGGTGCCGGAATTGATTTGGTGGTTGGGGCAAAAGGTAGCCCATTACAACTGATTCTTTCCAGCATTCAGCATATGGATATTCCAACTGGTAATATCCTGCTTTCAGAAGCTGAGCGTATCAAAAACCACCGATATATCCGACAGGCTATTCCTATTTCTTTGGGTGATAATTATCAACGGTTTCGAATTGTCGGCACCGAGCCTTCCTATTTGAAACATTTCAAAGCTGAATTTGCAGATGGCAATATCTGGAATAAAAGCATGCAGGCGGTGGTTGGGGCTAAAGTCGCTCAGCAAACCGGTATTAAGGTCGGTAATAGTTTTGTAGGCGTGCATGGTCTGGTTTCAGGAGGGCATGGCCATGGTGATAATCCCTATCGGGTAGTTGGTGTGTTGAAGCCCACAGGCACGGTATTGGACCGCCTCATCGTCACCTCATTGGATAGCGTGTGGAGGCTACATGCAGAAGAAAAGCATAGCGAGGATAGTTCCAAGCGTGAAGTCACGGCTTTGCTGGTGAGTTATCGAAATCGGGCAGCAGCATTTTCTTTCCCGCGCCAGATTAATCAGCAGACATCCATGCAGGCGGCAAGTCCAGCCTTTGAAATGGCGCGACTAGTTGACCTGGTTGGCATAGGAACTGATAGCATGATGATGTTTAGTGGATTTCTAATTGCTGTATCGCTGGCCGGAGTTTTTATTGGGCTACTGAACAATATTCGCTCCCGCCGCTATGATCTTGCTATTTTCCGTACGCTGGGAGCATCCAGAAAGAAAATTCTGCTTCTTGTCATTATGGAAGGCATGACCATTGTTCTTATTGGTAGCATTGCTGGCTTGTTGCTTGGGCACGGTCTTATGGAAGCTATTGGGATGTTCACTGAAAAAGGGATGGAAATGGGATTGGAAGGATTATTTTTTCTTCCAGCGGTTTGGATAGTATGGGGCATAGTCCTGCTGCTTTCATTGCTGGCTTGCCTGATACCCGCATGGGAGGCATATAAAACTGATATATGGAATACGCTGACACATGTTTAAGCTTGAGGTGGGCATAAAAATGTTATTACTTACCAGAGATGAAAAAGAAACAGGGATGGTTTACAGCCTTAACAATGCAGAAAAAATATCAGAATAAATTTTTCTTATGGTTCTTATTTTTGCTTCCATTCCTTTTTTTAGAGAGAGCAGATGCTTTCACTTTTGAGGAGATGTCACAAGCTCATAGTAAGGCTTCTAGGAACTATTGGGAACCAATTGAGGTAAAAGGTGATGCTATTCCTTGGGATGTGTTTTCTAAAACAATGGTAACAGAGGATTGCAAAAAAAATGAAGAAGGTTTTGACCACTGTATTATCACAGCTGAATATAGTGATGATGTTAAAAACTTAGATGGAAAAGAGGTTACCTTAATGGGGTATATGTTTCCTTTAGAGCAATCAGAAAAACAAAAAAACTTTCTCATTGGTCCATATCCGTTAAGCTGCCCATTTCACTATTATGTAGGGCCTGTTCAGTTGATTGAGATATTCGCTAAAAAACCTATAAAATTTTCATATGACCCGATTACTTTAAAAGGAACCCTTGCTTTGCGTTCCGATGGAGAAAGCGGAATATTCTATTATCTTGAGAATGCAGAATAAGGGAAAAATATTTTAATAGAAACGATATAGTTTTTGATAACTTTGACACGTAAGAAGTGCAGAGAGCTTTTAGTCATGTGAAGTCAAGATATTAGCAATGGATTGCATTGGCTGGATAAAGGGCGTATCTTGCTGAATAGGAAGAAGAGCATGATTAAAGGATCTATCGTAGCATTAATGACCCCCTTTACGGATAAGGGAGTAGACGAGTCTATCCTTGCGAAACTTGTTGATTGGCATGTTGAGCAGGGTACCGATGGGATTGTGCCTTGTGGTACGACAGGGGAGAGCCCAACGCTTTCGCATAAGGAGCATATGCGTGTCGTTGAAATATGCGTGGAGGCAGCACAGGGACGAGTGCCTGTTATTGCCGGAGCGGGTTCCAACAGCACCACAGAAGCCATTCACTTTACCCAACATGCTAAAAAAGCAGGTGCCGATGCCGTGCTTAGCGTCAGCCCCTATTATAACAAGCCCACACAGGCAGGAATAATTGCGCATTTCACTGAAATTGCTCATGCCGTATCTGATATGCCTATCATATTGTATAATATTCCTGGACGGAGCGTGATAGATATTACTCCTGAAACAATGGGAAAGCTGGCAAAAATAGAAAATATTATTGGTGTGAAGGATGCAACTTCCGATATGGGGCGCATAAAAGAGCAAGCCGATCATTGTGGAAGCAACTTTCTCCAGCTTTCTGCCGAAGATGGTACGGCGCTTGCCTTTAATAAGGCAGGCGGTAAGGGTTGTATTTCCGTTTCCGCTAATCTCATGCCTGCAAAATGTGCTCGCTTTCAGCAAGCTTGTCTTGAAGGGGATATGATGGAGGCTGAGATTATAGACAAATTGCTGCAACCCCTGCATCAGGCTCTATTTTTAGAAACAAGCCCCGCTCCACTTAAAGCGGCAGCAGAGATGATGGGGCTTTGTAAAGGCATATTGCGTTTGCCTCTTGTGCCTGTAGAGAGCAAAACCCGCAAAATATTAGCCCAGGTATTAAAGGACCTCGGCGCAATAGAGGCGTAGTTCTATGTCTTCGCGCCATGGAGGGAGAAAAAAGAGGCAGGGTGATAGACTGGTTGCTGAAAATCGGAAGGCACGCCGTGAGATAGAGGTAGAACAAACCATTGAAGCAGGGCTTGTATTGCACGGTAGTGAGGTCAAAAGCCTGAGAGAAGGAAAAGCAAGCCTTAATGATAGCTATGCCCGCGAAGAGGGAGGAGAGTTATATCTCATTAATGCCAATATTTCTGCCTATGATGGAGCTCATAGCCGCAATCATCGCCCACAGCAAAAACGCAAGCTTCTACTTCATCGGAGCGAGATAAATAAGCTTGCCGCCGCTGTCCAAAGGGGAGGAAAGACGCTTCTTGCTCTAAAAATATATTTTAACAAGGCAGGTCGTGCAAAAGTGCTGTTGGGATTGGGAAAGGGAAGGAAGCTGGTTGATAAAAGACAGGTAGAAAAGGCACGAGATTGGGCAAGGGATAAGGCACGATTATTAAAAAATAAAAAATAATGTTATAATTTAAGAAATTCTTTTATATCCTTGAAAACATTAAAAAACATTTCTTCGGTTAATCTTCCTGTATTGGTATTATAACGGGAACAATGATAACTGCTAAAGAGATTTATACTCCCTAGCTTATATTTTCCACCATGAGCAAACAGGTTGTCTTTTCGTTTTGCCTCATAGCAAGACAATATGCTTTCATGGGCAATACGCCCTAAGGCTAAAATTGCCTGCAAGTTTTCCAATGATTCTATCTGTGCCTGTAAAAACTGCCGACAAGTCCTAATTTCTAACCCTAAAGGCTTATTGGCAGGGGGTACACAGCGTAGGGCATTGCTAATTATTGCATCGCTCAAGCGTAATCCATCTTCCTTGTGTCGGGCATAACTGCCTTCTGAAAAGCCAAACTTATCAAGGGCTTTGTAAAGTAAATCGCCGGCATAATCACCTGTGAAGGGTCGCCCTGTACGGTTTGCCCCCTGTAAGCCAGGCGCAAGCCCTACAATAAGCAGTTTTGCTTTATTATTGCCAAAGGAGGGGACAGCACCGTTAAACCAGTCTGGGTATTTCTGCCTGTTTTCTTGCCGAAATGCCACAAGGCGGGGGCATAATGGGCAATCTTTGGCAGCTTCACTTGATGACATAAGAAAAAACTCTCTATAATTTATCTCAGCATATAACAGGAAAGGCTAAGGGGCTATATGATTTATATCGGAGTTGGGGCAAATCTGCCTCTCAATCACAAAAGTCCTCAATACACTTTGCCTGCAGCTTTGAAGGCACTTGGTGAGAATGGCATAGAGGTAAAAGCATGCTCTGCAATTTACCGTAGTGTGCCGGTAAGTGAAATTGAGCAAGCGGATTATTATAATAGTGTAGCAAGGATAGATACGCCTTTACATGCCCCGCAATTATTGCAACTGCTTCATCATATAGAGGCAGAGTTTGGACGGGACCGGAATAAGGAAATGCGTTGGGGACCGCGTATATTGGACATGGATTTATTGGATTATAAGGGGCATATTTCCAAGAAAAACCCGACCCTTCCTCATCCAAGAATTAGTGAGCGGGCATTTGTGTTGTTTCCTTTGCAGGAAGTTGCCCCCCAATGGGTACATCCGCAAAGCGGAGCTTCTATTGATAGCCTGATAGCAAGCCTTCCCAAGCAATCTTGCTTGGATTGTGTTCGGCTGCAGGAATAATTTTCTTGCGCTTTCTTTCGTAAGACTATAGAAAAGCCCATAAAGTCCTGGTATATTTGGGGCATATAAGGAGAATAGGATATGGCACGAGTTACGGTTGAAGATTGTGTAGATAAGGTTTCTAACCGATTTGATTTGGTTTTATATGCTGCGCATCGGTCACGAATTATGCGTGCGGGGGCAGAGCTTTTGGTACCGCGTGATAATGATAAAAATCCTATTGTTGCCCTGCGTGAAATTGCAGACAAAAAAATTGAAGGAAAAACACTTCGTGAAAGCTTGATTGAAAGCATGCAGAAGCATATTGATATTGATGAGCCTGAGCAGGAGGTGGTAGAGGAAGGATATCGGGCACGCCGCCGTGAGCCGGTTGCCGCTATCTCCAGCAAGGAGGAACCTGTTGCTGAAGAGCAGGCAGAGGCACCAATGAGCGAGGAAGACCTCTTAAAAGCAATGGAGGCATTGGAGGCTTCATCTGGAGGCCGTGATGGTGGTAGTCGGTAAGATTGCATATGGAGGCTCATTATGTTGACGCCTTCTGAGCTTGCTGACAATATTGCCTCTTATGAACCTAAGCTAAATCGTAAATTGCTGGAGGGGGCTTATGAATATGCCCAGCGTATGCATGCTAGGCAAAAGCGTGCATCAGGAGAGCCATATTTTTATCATCCCGTTCAGGTTGCCGATATTCTCATAGGCTTAAAGCTGGATAGTGCCAGTATCATTACTGCGCTTTTGCATGATACATTAGAGGATACCGACGCCAGCTTTGAAGAGATATCTAAGCTTTTCGGAGAGGAAATTGCCCGCCTTGTCAATGGGGTAACAAAGCTTACCCGTTTAGAACTTGCCTCAGAGGAAAGCCGCCAAGCAGAAAATTTCCGTAAATTACTACTTGCAACGGCACATGACATAAGAGTGCTTTTGGTAAAACTGGCCGATAGATTGCATAATATGCGTACTCTGAACCATATTTCTTCCCTTGAAAAACGCGAGCGCATTGCAAGAGAAACAATGGAAATATACGCTCCCCTTGCTGGACGGATGGGGATACAGCGGTTTCGTGATGAGTTGGAGGATTTGGCTTTTCAGGAGTTAAACCCTGAGGCACGCAATATGATTTTAGAGCGTTTCACGAGCCTCAGCCAGCATAATGCAAGTCTTACGGATAAGGTTACTTCTGAGATTGCTACCCTTATGAAAGAAAATAATATTAAGGCAGAAATAATAGGGCGACAGAAAAAACCCTTTTCCATTTGGCGTAAAATGGAAAGAAAATCTATTGCCCTTGAACAGCTTTCCGATATTTTTGGTTTTCGTATTATTGTAGATGATGAAGCAGATTGTTATCGGGCGCTAGGAGCCATACATAGAAAATGGCGCCATGTTGCAGGCAGATATAAGGATTATATCTCTACACCAAAGCGAAACGGCTATCAGTCTATTCATACTACCGTAGTCGGACCTTCCAGCCAGAGGGTGGAGATGCAAATTCGCTCAAAAAAAATGCATGAGATTGCAGAAAATGGTATTGCTGCCCATTGGTATTATAAGGAAAACAGCAAAAGCGATGCCATAGATTGGTCTGCTTCCGCCTTGTCGGAAATAGAACCATTTCGATGGATACAGGAGCTTATTGAACAAATGACCGTGGGCGATAATGCAGAAGAGTTTCTTGAAAATACCAAGCTGGAATTATTTCATGATCAGGTATTTTGTTTCACGCCAAAGGGCAGGCTTATCGCTCTTCCTATGGGAGCGATGGTGTTGGATTTTGCCTATGCCGTTCATACGGATATAGGGGATAGTTGTGTGGGGGTGCGGGTAAATGGTCGAACTGTGCCGCTTAGGACAAAGCTTGAAAATGGAGATGAGGTGGAAATCATTCGCTCGGAGGCGCAACATCCTATGCCAAGCTGGGAACAATTGGTTGTAACCGGTAAGGCACGTGCTGCTATACGCCGTTCACTACGGGAAAGACGAGATAAGGATTATCAAGTGCTAGGCAAGGAAATATTGCGAAGCGTGTTCTCTGCTAATGGTCGGCGTTTTGAAGAAAATATTGCAGAGCGTGCATTGGTGCCTTTTGAAAAAGAAAGTCTGGAAGAGTTATATGCAACCATTGGTAGCGGTCATTTAAGCGGGAATGAGGTGCTTAGCCAAGTATATCCTCAAAAGGGGCAGCGTAATAAAATATCTTCCGCTTTGCGGGCTTTGAGCAGAAAGAGAAAAAAGAAAACAGAAAACACACCCATTCCTATTGCCGGATTGGAGCCTGGTATTGGGGTATGTTTTGCAAAGGGGGCATTCCCATTGCCTGGAGATCAGATTATCGGTATTGTAATGCCGGGACAGGGAATGGAGATACATCCTCTGCAAAGCCCTCATCTTGGTCAGTTTGATAAACAGCAGGAGCGTTGGGTTGCTCTTAGCTGGGAAAAAAGTCAAAAAGAAATGTTTTTTCCTACACGTTTGCAGCTTTGCATAGCCAATAAAATAGGAGCCCTTGGTGTTGTCGCTACATTGATTGCTGACTATGAAGCAAATATTATCAATCTTGAATTACGGCAGAGAGATGAAGATTTTTATGATTTGCAATTAGATATTGAAGTTCATGACCTACAGCATGTAAGCCGTCTATTGGCGGCATTGCGGGGGCTAAGTCTTATTAGCAAGGCTGAGCGTGTATTGGTTGAGGAGGATAAATGAATAACAAAGAAGTTTTAGAAGAATTTTACCAAGCGGGTGCTTTGCTGGAGGGACATTTTCTTCTCTCCTCAGGCTTGCATAGCCGTCAATATTTACAATGCGCCAAAGTGCTCATGGATGCAAAGCGTTCTGAAAAACTTGCAAAGGCACTGGTTGAAAAGCTTGGAAGTGAATTAACGGGTAAAATTGATATGGTTGTTTCTCCAGCTATGGGGGGATTAATTATCGGTTATGAAATAGGCAGACAATTGGAAGTTCCCTCTATATTTTTTGAGCGAAACTCCAATGGCAACTTCTCCTTAAGAAGAGGATTTGAGATTGAAAAGGGTGCCATTTGTCTCATGGTAGAAGATATTGTAACAACAGGTTTATCCTCTTGTGAGGTAATTGAAGCAATCAAGGCAGCCGGTGGTGAGGTTATCTCCGCTGCTTGTCTTATAGACCGCTCGGAGGGAACTGCTTCCCTGCCCATACCATTAACGGCATTGGCAGAAATGAGGCTGGAAACCTTCTCTCCTGATAATTTGCCAGAAGATCTTGAAAAAATACCGGTAATAAAACCGGGATCACGAAATGAGATAAAAGCATAATGTTTCGCCGCCGGAAATCACGAAGGCTTATGAGCCTAATATGGCCCGAGCGTGGCTGGGGGAGGGCGGTACGATATATTTGGTGGCGTATGGTGCGACAACATGCCACCCCTCATGCTATCGCTTTTGGAGTGGCCATTGGTGTTGCTATTTCTGTAACGCCACTTTTGGGGTTTCATGTCTTTCTGACCCTTGTCATAGCATGGTTATTAAGAGCCAATATGTTGGCGGCTCTCCTTAGCACGGCTATTGGTAATCCTGTAAGCTTCCCAATATTTATTTTCCTTAATTATAAATTAGGCAGTCTATTGGTTGGAAACTCTGTTGATGATGCAGGTATAGTTATAGAGCGCATGTCGTTTGGAGAGATATTTATAAATGTTGATAATACTATGGCAAATCTTTTAAAACCTGTGCTTATTGGCTCTATTCCTTTAGGGCTGACTTTGGGAGTTTTATGCTATTTTATTGTCTTTTTTGTTGTCAAAGCCTATAGGGGAAGTGCTGAGGAAAAACAGAAAAAGGAAGAGGAATGAGTTTACGGTTAGGGGTAAATATAGACCATGTTGCAACGGTAAGAAATGCTAGAGGCGGGAAGCACCCTTCTCCATTGAGGGCAGCCTTTCTTGCTGAAAAAGCAGGTGCCGATGGTATTACCGCTCATTTGCGGGAGGATAGGCGTCATATTTCCGATGAGGATATTCTTCGGTTGCGTAATAAGATTTCTCTGCCCCTTAATTTAGAAATGGCGGCAACAAGTGAAATGAGTGAAATTGCCCTGGCTCATAACCCACATGCTTGCTGTATTGTTCCAGAAAAACGCCAAGAGCTAACCACAGAAGGCGGGCTTGATGTTATTGGCGAAAAAAAACACTTGCAGGAATTTATAAAACCTCTCCGCCATGCTGGTATTCGTGTGTCGCTATTTATTAATCCGGACAATACACAAATTGAATGTGCAAAAGAAATTCATGCCGATGTGGTAGAGCTTCATACAGGTAGCTTATGCCATGCGCACCATGCAGGGGATAAGCTTGCTTTTTCTACCGAGCTTGCCCGTATAGAAAAAGCAGCCGAGCAGGCAGATAAATTAGGCTTGGAGGTACATGCCGGACATGGGCTTGATTTTGATACGGTGATGCCGATTGCCAATATAGAACAGATTATGGAGTTAAATATTGGGCATTTCCTTATAGGAGAAGGAATTTTCTGTGGGTTGGAAAATAGTATTATTCGTATGCGCTCGCTTATGGATAAAGCACGTGAAAAAAAGGTTAGCGCATGATTATTGGGCTTGGTAATGATCTTGCCGATATTCGGCGGGTAGAAAAAGTATATACACGGTTTGGAAAAAAGTTTTTAGCACGTGTTTTTACAAAAAAAGAGCAGGAAAAATGTTGCTCTGCCTATAAACCGCCTGCTTGCTATGCAAAACGTTTTGCTGCCAAGGAGGCATTTGCCAAGGCGGTGGGATGTGGCATTGGGGAAAAACTTGGATGGCTTGATATAGAGCTTATATCCGATGAAAAGAATAAACCTGCTTTGCTGCTTTCTGAAAAGGCTAAGATAGAGATAGGGAAACTTCTTCCTGCTGGATATAGGGAGCAGATTCATGTAAGCCTTAGCGATGAGTTTCCTCTTGCGCAAGCTACCGTTATCGTAAGCGCCTGCAAGATATCATAGGATAGATTATGAAGAAAAAAAACACTCGTTCAACGGTCAAAGAAAACCTGCATATTATGGCTTGGGCGCTATTTATTGCTTTCCTTGTTCGCAGCCTGTTATTTCAGCCTTTTTTCATACCTTCCGGCTCTATGCTTTCTACGCTTCATGTCGGGGATTATCTATTTGTTTCTAAATATAGTTATGGATATTCGCGTTATTCATTTCCTTTTGGAATAAAGCTTTTTCAGGGAAGGGTATTTGAAAAAATTCCTAAAAGGGGAGATGTGGTTGTGTTTAAGTTACCACGTGACAATAAAACAGATTATATTAAGAGGCTTATAGGTCTTCCCGGTGATAGAATTGAGATGAAAGACGGAGAGCTATATATTAATGGAAAGCTTGTAAAACGAAACAGGGAAGAAAACTATCTTATATATGAGGATGGTAAAGAGTTTTCTGTTCCACGCTATAAAGAAACACTGGCTAGTGGAAAAAGCTATATGACGCTGGATGTTCGTGAAAATAGTCACAGCGACAATGTTGGTCCGTTTTTTGTACCGGAGGGGCATTATTTTGTTATGGGGGATAATCGTGATAACTCCAGCGATAGCCGTTCTCAATATGGTGTAGGTTTTTTGCCAAAACAAAATCTTATTGGACGTGCAGAAATTATCTTTTTTTCATTAAAGGAAGGAGTGAGATTCTGGCAATTTTGGAAATGGCCTAATGCCATTCGCTTTTCACGCTTTCTGAAAAGAATAGAATGAGTGAAAAAATGTATAAGGAATTAGAAAAAATACTCTGCTATTCTTTTGGAAAGAATAAATTGCTGGAAGAAGCACTTACACATGCCAGTATGCGTAAAGGTAAGCAGGATAATGAACGGATGGAATTTCTTGGTGATAGGGTGCTTGGTGTTGTTATTGCATCCTGGTTATATGAGGAATATGAAAAGGCTCCACCGGCGGAACTAAGCATTCGATATAATAGTTTAGTCGCACGAAAGGTATGTGTAGAAATTGCAAAAAGCTGGAATTTGGATAAATATTTACATAAAACCGGCCCGCTAAGCCCTACAATGTTGGGTAATGCATGTGAAGCTATTATTGGAGCAATTTATCTGGATGGTGGGATAGAAAAAGCAAAAAAATTTATACTGTATCATTGGAAAAATCTTTTATTGGATATTACCCATAATGCAAAATCATCCCTGCAGGAATATCTGGCTGGCAGAAACAAAGCGCTTCCCGAATATAGAATAATTGAGCAGTCGGGACCCGACCATAATCCTGTTTTTATGATAGAGGTGCGCCTTGACAGCGGAGAGAGTGCAAGAGCAAAAGCAGGCACACGAAAAGAAGCAGAAACGAAAGCGGCTGAAGCTTTGCTTAAGCTTTTGGAAAGGTAAGGGAGTGAGTAAGGAAGAAAAATGTGGATTTGTAAGCCTTATCGGGGCACCCAATGCAGGAAAATCAACGCTTATTAATGCCCTTATCGGAGAAAAATTAGCTATCGTGACCCATAAGGCACAGACAACAAGGTTAAGATTGCGGGCAGTGGCCAATCGGCAAAAAAGCCAAATCATTTTTATTGATACACCCGGTATTTTTGAGGCAAGCAAGCGCTTTGAGCGTGCACTGATAGATGAGGCATGGGCAGGGGCTGGAGATGGAGATTTTCTACTTTTTTTATTTGATGCAAGTAAGCCGATAAGTGAAAAAGTGGAGCATATATTAGAAAAGATAAAAAAAATTAATAAAAAAATATTTCTTATCCTCAATAAGATAGATTTAGTAAAAAAAGAAAAGCTTTTGGAAATTTCTAAAGCTTTGCATGAAAAATATAATTTTGAAAAAAGCTTCATGATATCTGCCCTTAAGAATGATGGGGTTGAGGAGTTATTGGAATATTTGGCTTGCTCGGTTCCTCCGGGGAAGTGGATGTATCCTGAAGAGCAAATAGCAGATATTCCCCTTCGTCTATTGGCTGCTGAGATTACCAGAGAGGTTTTGTTTTTGCGTTTGCATCAGGAGCTTCCCTATGCAATCAGTGTAGAGACGGAAAAATGGAAAGAAAGTAAAAAAGAAATACATATCCATCAGACGATTTATGTAAGCCGTAAGGGGCAAAAAGCGATTGTGCTGGGTGCTGGAGGGGAAACCATTAAGCAAATTGGGACCGGAGCCAGGCTAAAAATGAAAAAAGCTTTTGGGAAGAAGGTAAATTTATTTTTATTTGTGAAACATAGAGAAAACTGGCAGGACGACCCACAGCGTTATGCCTCTTTGGGGCTTAGTTTCCCTAAGGAGAGATAATGCGTTGGCAGGCGGAGGGATATGTTCTGGCTTTACGAAAGCATGGGGAAAGCGGACATGTTGTTGAACTTTTGACATATGAGAGGGGCAGGGTGGCAGGATTTGTTCGCCGCTCTCGTAAAAATGAAAATATTCTACAAATGGGAAATCTTGTTTCTGCAACATGGTCTGCAAGGTTGGCGGAGCATTTAGGAAATTTCTCCCTGGAAAGCCGTAAAACCGTATATGCAAAAATTGCAAATCATCACACCAGCCTATTGGCATTGGAAAGTGCGGCAATATTATCAAGATATTTACCGGAAAATCATGCTTATCCCCGCCTATATACTCACTTTACTAATCTTATGGAAGCATTGGGTGATAGTGATGTTTGGAGAGAGCATTATGTCCGCTTTGAATGGGTTTTATTGGAGGAAACAGGCTTTGGGCTTGATTTATCTGAATGTGCCGGCGGTGGAGGTAGGGAGGATCTTATCTATATCTCTCCAAAGAGTGGGCAGGTTGTAAGTAGGGAAAAGGGGGCACCTTGGGCGGAGAAATTACTGTTATTGCCGGAGTTTTTGCGTGATGATAGCTGTGCCGAAAGCCATCAGGATATTCTAAATGGGCTCAAGCTTACGGGCTATTTTCTAAATCAAAGGCTGCTTGCCCCCCAAAATAAGCAATTTCCTTCCTCCAGAGAGCGTTTGATAAAGCTTCTTAGCTCTATCTAATTGATAGAATCTTGCTATAACGCCTCCATGAGTAAAATAGCTTCTGAAGTAGAACTACGCCAAGCACTGGAGACACGCTATTTATCCTATGCATTGGCAACAATTATGCACCGTGCTCTGCCTGATGTGCGTGATGGGCTAAAGCCTGTGCATAGAAGGCTACTTTATGCAATGCATCAGTTAAAGCTCAATCCTGAAAACCGCTTTAAGAAATCTGCCCGCGTGGTAGGTGATGTCATTGGACGCTACCACCCTCATGGTGACCAAGCTGTATATGATGCTTTGGTGCGTTTGGCACAAGATTTTGCCGTGCGATATCCGCTAATAGATGGACAGGGAAACTTTGGAAATATTGACGGTGATAATGCTGCAGCTATGCGTTATACGGAAGCAAGGCTTACAATTGTTGCTCATCTTTTGCTATCCAATATTGATGAAGATAGCGTAGATTTCAGAGAAACCTATGATGGGGAAGATAAAGAGCCTGTTATATTGCCGGGCAATTTTCCTAATCTTCTGGCTAATGGAGCTAGCGGCATTGCTGTCGGCATGGCAACAAATATTCCACCACATAATATAGTAGAGCTTTGTAAATGTGCTCTTCATCTTATTAAGGCACCCAATGCAAGTTTAAAAAAACTTATGAGTTTCGTGCCTGCTCCCGATTTTCCAACAGGGGGTGTTATTTTAGAGGATGCTGAATTATTACAGCAAATTTATGAAACTGGGAAGGGAGGGTTACGCCTGCGGGCAAGTTATAAAAAGGAAGATACCACACGTGGTGGTTGGCAAATCGTAATAACAGAAATACCCTATCAGGTGCAGAAAGCCCGTTTAATTGAGAAAATTGCCGACCTCATACATGCAAAGCAGTTACCACTTCTGGAAAATATTCTGGATGAATCAACCGAGGATATTCGCCTTATTCTGCAACCTAAAAGCAGAACGGTAGATGTTGAGCAGTTTATGGCCATGCTGTTTCGCCTGACCGATTTAGAGGTAAGGGTAAGCGTTAATATGAATGTGCTTGACGCCAACCAAACGCCGCGCGTTATGGGGCTGAAGGAGATAATGAAGGCATGGCTTGAGCACCGCCAGGAGGTATTGGGGCGGGTAAGCCGTTTTCGCCTTAATGCGATAGAGGCAAGGCTTGAAATATTGGAAGGTTATCTCATTGCTTATCTGAACCTTGATGAAGTTATTCATATCATCCGCGAGGAAGATGACCCTAAATCTTCCCTTATCAAGAAGTTTAAGCTTACGGAACGCCAAGCCGAGGCTATTCTCAATATGCGCCTTCGTGCATTACGAAAGCTTGAAGAGGAAACCATACGTGCTGAGCACAAAAAACATAAAGCGGAACAAAAACGCCTAAAAACCTTGCTGGCATCAGATGAAATGCAGTGGGAAGAAATATCCTCACAGATAAAATTATTATTGGAGCAGTTTGGTAAAAAAACCGATCTTGGAAAAAGACGCAGTAAAATAGAGGAGGCTCCAAAAGAAATGGAGATTGATGCCAATACTCTTATTGAACAGGAACCTGTCACCATTATCTGTTCAGAAAAGGGTTGGATACGGGCGATGAAGGGACATTTAGAAAATAAGGAAATTAAATATAAAACCGGAGATAAAGAGGGATTGGTTCTGCATGCTTATACAAGAGATATATTGGTTCTCTTTGCGTCAAATGGGCGAGCATATCGCTTGGATGTGAACAAGCTTCCTGGTGGTAGGGGAAATGGCGAGCCAATACGTTTGATGATTGAGTTGGATGAGAGTGAGGATATCCTACAGATTTTCTCCCATAATTCAAAACGTTCTCTGCTGGTTGCTTCCAATAAGGGATATGGATTTATTGTGCCTGAAAGTGAGCTTATTAGCACCAGGCGTGCTGGAAAGCAGATATTAAATCTGGCTAGCGAGGAGGAGGCTGCAATTTGTGTTCCTGCTATAGGGGATAGTTTGGCGGTATTAGGAGAAAATAAAAAATTACTGATATTTCCTATAAAAGAAATACCCCAAATGACGCGTGGCAAAGGGATAAAATTGCAAAGCTATAAGCAAGGGGGGATAGCTGATGTTAGAAGTTTTATAGAAAAGGAAGGGCTGAAAATATATGACAGTGCTGGCCGTGAGCAAGCTTTTAACAAGCTTGATGATTGGCAAGGAAAGCGTGCTCAAGCAGGAAGAAAACGACCTAAAGGATTCCCCTCTAACGGAACATTGGGCATGTTAATCTGGCAGGAAGCACCAAAGAAAGAGGGCTAAGGAGATGTTGTCCGTATAAGCTTGCTTTCTGTCTTGCCTTCAGCACGGGCAAGCATAAGGATTGTGGTATTTGGCGCGATGTCTATAAGACCCTTTAGAGTAATAAGTCCCTTATCATTACTTCTTGTGCCTGTGATTGGTGAGCTGTCAGGGCGTAGGAATAAAATATCTGCATTTGCCAGTGTTTTAATCTTTGGAAGGCGTGCGCTTATCTCACGCCCCATTTCATTGGCACGTGCACGCTTTACCCATCCGCCTCCACGAGGTTCAATAGCAGGCTTATCAACAATATTGCGTATGGCGAGGTCTACTTCACCACCATTTTCAAGTGGATTAAAAACCATCTCCAAAAAGTTCCAATAGGAGGGACCGCGAAGGGGGCGTAAATCAGGGTCATTATATTCCTGCTGGTAAAAAGCATGGCAAGTAATTTTCCTTCCTTCATAATCTTCCATTTTTCTTCCAAATCCAGGCTTAGGACGCCTTCCGCCCCAACGCCCAATGGGTCCAAAGCAGCACTCATAAAGGTTCAAATCCTCATTCTTTATAATGGAGCCGACATGGACATCTCCTCCAACGCTTACCACGCCTTTGCGCCCACTCATAAGGTGCAGAACTCTATCCACGCCTGCCGAAACCCATGAGGCAAAATCTGCCACTACTCGGTCACGCTCCTTAAATTCGCCATCCCTATTAGAAAAAATACTATGCATGCTGTTTAACCCCGTAAGACAAATAAGGGGAGAGCTATCTGTAGCCAATTGGTTTTGTAACCAGCTAAATTGCTCTTCACCCAATAGGGAACGTGTCGGGTCATGGCGGGAGTAAAGATTTTTAATGCCTGCCCAGCCATGGTTCTGCCAAATATCCGTATCCTGAGAGTTTCGCCAAAGCCTGCTATCTAAAATCATAAGGGAAAAGTCGTGATTTGGCATTTTCCATTTACGCCAGCGTTTTGGATTATCTGTTTTTGTCGGGTTTTCTTCTCCCATCATTACATGAAAGACAATTTGAAAATTGCGTTGAAGATATTCAATATCCTGTCCAAGTTTATTCTTATTACGGAGCAATATTTGTTCAGGACCCTTTATATCATCCATACCAAAATCATGGTCTCCAGGATTGAGAACATTCCAGTGGCGCATCATCTGCCAACGAGTTGTAGGACCACCAAGTGTATGATTTACTAACCTATAGGCATCATCTGTGCTGGGAGGATAGAGCAAAAGCTCCATATAAAACACATCATCATCCCAGAGCATAATTTGAAATTCATAATCTTCCAAATATTCAAAGGCACCATAGCAGGGCTGGTCATGGACAAAAAAGGGTAGGGGAATGTTTTCTTTTCTATCCTTTATACCGGATTGGGGAAGGTCGGAATGGCGGGCGGTATGCACTGCATGGCAACTTAGCCCGCAAATACGATAGGGAGCGGTAAGTTTTGGCAATCTGCCAACATATTGCCCATTTGAGGGAATATCTCCGACCAAGCCTGTACCCATGCCAACGCTTTCTGTACCGGGGCGGGGGTCTGCGGTGACATTTTGACCATCTTTCCAAATGGTATAATAAAGTGTTTTTTCTGCAGGATTGGCAGGAAGCTTTACATCAATAATGGCACTATTGCGACGGAAATCATTATTAATAATGCTGGCTTTCCCCGCTACAGGCACACGCTTCCAACCTCCTTTAGGGTTTTCTTCTTCACTGACACGAATGAAAGCCCTTCTTCCATTATTGCGAAATAGGGATACGAAGCGGACCTTATATTCACCATTTTCTTCCCGCAAGCTGTCACCAAGTGCATAACAGACATGGCATTCATTAAGAGGAGCGTTTAGCTTACGGCGGGGAGAAATATTTGTATGGATATCATCAATCTCAATATCCAATAATCCGCGTGCTGCAATACCGCTATATCCTATCGCCTCTTTTTTCCTGTCTTCACTATTATAAACAATCCGTATAGGTGTTTCCCGATTGTGATTAAGTGTACCGACAATGCGTGCTTGATTATTTGCACGAGGGGAAATTTGCAGACGAAAATTGAGCTTGTCATTTTTTCGTAATGGTCTTCTAAGCCTGCCAATTTTTCCAATCTTCTCAAAAGCATCATTTGTATGACGCATAAAACCAAACTCTCCGCTTTCTTTTAATATCAGCATAAGAGAGGCATTGGTGGAGGGGTAAAAGCTTTCAAATTGTGTTTTGGCACCAAAGCAAATACCAATAGCTCCCCAATCCGGATTATACATTTTCCAATTTTTATCATCACCTTCAGGGATGGTTTCAGGGGTCAGATTTTTTACTCTGACATCCATTTCTATCTCATAACCATCGCCAAAAAACCATTCACGGGCATATAAAATGCCAAGAGGAAGAGAGGGGTCATAATGGGTTTCCATTTTGCCTTTCTTATGGGTTTCATAATGAAAAGGAAAACCTGTCTTGCGTGCCCGCTCACCAATGGTTTTTAGCTGACGGCGCAATTTCTTATTTTCTATTTTCCAATATCCTGGATTTAATCCCTCCCATGCATTGCCTAAAGAATGGCCGTCTGGTCGGGAAAAATTATCAATCTTTTCTATTCCCTCTTGTGCAAATAATGATGAGGGAGCAATAGCTCCTAAAGAAAAAGAGCCTGCAACCCCTCCTAATAAGGTCAAAAAAGAACGACGAGAACCACGCATATGAAAAGTCTATAGCAAAAGAAAAACCTAATCAAATATCAATTCCGGTAAAAAAGATGCCATTTGTGGGAAATACGCCAATAGCCCCAACATCAATAATTGAATAAAAATAAACGGAATAACCCCCTTATATATATCCGCCGTTTTTATGCTTTTTGGTGCAACGCTACGCAGATAAAAAAGGGCAAAGCCAAAGGGGGGCGTAAGAAAAGAAGTTTGCAGATTAATGGTAATCATGACACCAAGCCATATAGGGTCATAACCCATGCTTAGCAATATGGGTGCGATAAGAGGGACAATGACAAGAGTAATCTCTATAAAATCCAGAAAAAAGCCCATAATAAACATAACCAACATCACTCCAATCATGGCACCCATTGCTCCCCCCGGCATGTTTTCCAGCAGAGATTGCACGGTTTCATCTCCGCCAAAGCCACGAAGGACTAGACTAAAAAGGGCGGCACCAATAAGGAGAGTGAAAACCATGGCATTCATCTCCATAGTTTTGTGCATAACTTCACGCAGCATATTGCTTTTCCATAATGCGATAAGGGTGAAGGCAAGGCTTACAAAAAATATAGCCATGCAAATAACAGATAGCCAAAATAGGGGATGGGCAGGGCTTTGTAATAATTTGAAGTCAAAAGCTATTCCCATTGCCAGTAAAATCAACAGGGAAATAATACCTGCTTGAGGAAGAAAATTTTCCTTCTTACGAATATGCATGCCTGCAAGCAATATGGTACCAAGTGCACCGACACCGGCTGCTTCCGTAGGGGTAGCTAATCCCATAAGAATAGATCCCAGAACAGCAATGATAAGGGATATAGGAGGGATAAGCCCTAATAGAACTGTTTGCATGTTCAGTTCGCTATCTTCATTTACTTGATTATGACCGCATAGGTGAGGGCGGAACAGGCTCATGGAAAATTGATAAAGAATATATAAGCCTACCAGAGCTAATCCTGGCAGCAAGGCTCCTGCAAAAAGCTCTCCTAGAGAAACGGTCTCCGGTGCAAATATACCCCTTTGCAATTGAGATTGCTGATAGGCATTGCTGATAATATCTCCAAGCAGAATAAGCACGATAGAGGGAGGAATAATTTGCCCTAATGTTCCTGCTGCGCTAATCGTACCTGTTGCGAAAGCAGGGTCATATCCCCGCTTGATAAGGCTAGGCAGGGAAAGAAGCCCCATTGTTACCACTGTTGCCGCCACTATTCCTGTAGATGCCGCCAGCAAGGCACCGACAATGGTGACCGATATGCCTAAGCCTCCTCGTACATGGCGCAGGAGATATGCCATGCCTGTAAGTAAACTTTCTGCTAAGCGGGAGCGTTCTAAAAGGCTTCCCATGAAAATAAATAAAGGTATCGCTAGCAATATCTCATTATTCATAATGCCAAAAATTCTTTGGGGAAATGCCTGCAAAAAGCTACTGTCAAAGCTTCCTGTCATTATGCCCAGAAATGAAAAAATAAGGGCGACACCGGCAAGCGTAAAGGCAACAGGAAATCCTGCCATTAAGAGCAGGAACGCAGCCAGAAACATGAGAATATCAAGTCCCATTTATTCTTGCCTCCTTAGATGCAAAATAGAAGAAGCAATAGAGCAAATGGCTTGTAATCCCAGCAAAAGAGCAAATAACAGGATAGAGGTTTTTAGCAAATATACTGCTTCAATCCCGCTGGCTTCACGGGAGCCTTCACGTACCATCCATGATAGGCGTATATAGGGATAGGAAATAATAAAAGTGAAAATAGAAAAAGGCAGCAAGAAAAATAGACTTCCCAGCAAATCTACCCATAGACGAAACTTCTTACTCTTTTTACCATAAAAAATATCTATTCGCACATGTGCATCACGGCGTAAGGTTTCTGCCGCTGCCAGCATGAAAAGCAATCCCTGCATATATAGCATGCTTTCCTGTAGAATGAGAGATCCCGTGCCATAAACATAGCGCATAATAACAATAGTAAATTGTAGCAAAACCATTATCAGGGGAAGCCAGCATATTATATTTCCAATTTTACGATTAATTTGATTTGTATAATGCAAAGCCTGATGGGTTTTCATATTTATTCCCCATCCCTTGTTTGATAATATGCAATAGAGGATATTTTTGTCCATTCTTTGCTGCGTGCCATATTTTCACGAAAGCTTTTATAAATTTTGTGGGAAATATTATCATGGGAACCAATTTCTTCTAATATTTCTTCTGAAGTTTTCTTAAGAGTTTTCAAAATTTCAGGAGAAAAACGGCGCAGTTTTACGTTATGCTTTTCAATTAATATTTTGAGAGAGACAGCATTTCTATATTCATACTCAGTATACATTTTATTATTTTCTGCTTCCATAGCTGTTCGCAATATTTCCTGATGCTCCGTGGATAGGCTTTGCCAGCTTTCTAAATTAATACCTGCAGAGATTGCAGGACCCGGCTCATGAAAGCCGGGCCAGTAATAAAATTTTGCTACCTGATATAATCCAAAGGCAAGGTCGTTCCATGGTCCCACCCATTCAGTTGCATCAATGGCACCACTTTTCATGCTGGGAAATATTTCTCCACCAGGCAGAGATACAGCCAAAGCACCATGACGGTGTAATAATTCTCCACCAAGCCCGGGGATTCTTATTTTTAGCCCCTTAAAATCTTCAATCTGGTTTATTTCACGGTTAAACCAGCCCCCCATTTGCATTCCCGAGTTTCCGCATAAAAAGGAGCGTATATTAAAGCGTGAGGAAAGCTCATCCCATAATGTTTGTCCCCCGCCCCAATATATCCAAGCATTTATCTCCTGAGGGGTCATGCCAAAGGGAACGGCAGTAAAAAAATTAAAAGCAGGGGATTTTCCTTGCCAATAATATTCTGCAGCATGATACATATCTGCCGCTCCTGTAGAAACTGCATCATAGGCTTCAAAAGCACCTACAAGCTCGCCGGCAGCATAGATTTTAATCTCTAAACTGCCCTTGCTCATAAGCTTTACCCGTCTGGCTAATGCTTCACAACTTGTTCCAAAACCGGGAAAGTTTTTTGGCCATGTTGTCACCATTTTAAGGCGGCGTTTGCTCTGTGCACGAGCAATATTCGGAAGGGAAAGTCCGGTTGCACCTGCAAGCAGACTTGTTTTTGTTAAAAAATCACGGCGTTTTATCTTTTTACTGCTCATAAGACTTATCTTTTTATAAACCATAATAATAAGGGGCAAAGAGGGAATAGGTTATCCAGATGATAATTACAAGCGGAAGACCTGCTCGTAAAAAATCACGGAATTGATATTTGCCCGGACCCATCACAAGCAGGTTTGTTTGATATGCAAAGGGTGTTGCAAAGGAACAGTTAGAGGCAAAGAGAACCGCAAAGATAAATGCCATAGGGTCAATGCCTAATTGCTGGGATAGATTAATTGCAATTGGCGTAAAGAGGAGGGCGGTTGCATTATTGCTTAATATATTCGTCATAAGGGCGGTAATCAGAAAAAAGATAGAAAGAATTACTGGAATGGGGGCGTTTGCAAACACATTGATAAAGCTATGCGCTAAAAATTCTGCTCCCCCTGTTATTTCCAATGCACTTGCCATGGCAATAGAGGCGGCAATGATAAGGAATATACGAATATCTATTGCCCGAATAGCCTGACGGGGCGTAATGGTATTGCTAAGCAACATTGCCGCTGCACCACAAAGAGCAGCAATAACAATGGGCACAATGTTAAATGCAGCAAGCAGAATAGTACCAAGAAAAATAAGCCTTGCTTTGACGGCATGAGAAAAATTAGGAAGCTCGGTAGTTGACCATTCCAATAATAATACATCATGATTATTACGAAGCTCCTGTACGTGGTTTTCCTTCCCCAAAACAAGCAGTTCATCGCCTGGTTGAAGGCGCATAATGCTTATATCCTCATGAAGTATGCGTCCACGCCTTTGGATACCTAAAATGCGGCAATGGGTTTCAAACTCAAAAGCAAGCTGGTTTATCGTCCGCCCTGACATGGAAGAGCCTGGAGCAACAACAATTTCTGCCAATGTGGGCGCAAAGCTTTCTTGCTCTTCCTCATCCAATGCGTGAAGTAGGCTTTTACCAGAGCGGGTGATAATTTCTCCCAAAGGATTGGAGCTTGATTTTAATGCATCGGTAAGTGTTGTTCGGGTAACAAGAACGGATAATTTGTCCCCTGTCTTTAATGTAACATTGTCAAAGGGAGGGAGTATTTTTTGATTATCACGAAGAATAAGTTTTATATCTGCTGTTTCCAGACCTGGAAACTTTCCCTGTTCCGCTTTTATGCCAACAAGCTTGTCGCCATAACGCAAGCGTATGCCTACAATATAGGGCAGTTCTTTTTTTACCGTCTCTGTCGTATTTTTTTTATCCCTTTTGGGAAATAGAAACGGCATGATAAGAAATACATAGATAGAGCCTACCCCTGCCAGAAAAAGACCTGGAAGGGTGAAGTCAAAAAAGCCAATAGGGGGTATTTCTGTATGGGTTGCTACTGCGCCTGCTACCAACAAATTAGTAGAGGAGGCAATGAGCGTGGTAAATCCTCCAAGAATACATAGAAAGCTCAAAGACATCATTACCTGAGAGGCATCTAGCTTGCTACGCAAAGCTACGGCAGAGAGGATGGGAATAAACATCACTACAACAGGCGTGTTGTTTAAGAACATGCTTGTTATAATTGCTAACAGAAAGATAAATCCAAGAGCCAGAAAAGGGCGGTTGCTTGCAAGCTTAACTAGGCTCTTGCTTACACTCTCCAAGGCACCAGAATGGAATAACCCTTGACCCATAATTAATAAGGCAATCACAGAAATAAGTGCAGGATTGCCAAAACCACGCAAAAAGACTTCGGCATTTAATAAATTCTTGCCCTCTATTTCTAAGGGCAGGAAATAAAAGACCAGCATTAATGTGATGATAATAAGCAGGGAGATTATCTCCATACGAAGACGCTCTAAAGCAAAAGCAATCATCGCAGATAAGATAACTGCAAATGTAATCCACATATGGATCTGGAAACTCATAATCCCTCCTTCCCCTATTGAAAAAGAGCCTAATTGGCTCTTTCAGTTTGAAAGCATAGCACAAAGCTTGCATGAGTGTGAAGTGGGTGAAGCTATCTCTCACAAGAGTGTTAACTGAGCCTTCAGCTTTTTATGGTGTTCTATCCTGCCATGGGAAATGAGAAAAAGCTGAGGAAAACCGCTCTTGCGCACGCTTCTTTTTCATTTTTCCCGCCTATGGACCGCTCTTATATTGGTCACATTTGCAGGATGTAGCTCAGGGGGCAATACAATAGATGTTTCTTTAACAAGCACAGGAAGTCAAGCCCAAGCACAAAGCACTAAAGAAGCCGATAGCGCAACACAATTTGTTGAAAACAGCCAATATATCGGACAAATGGGGCTGGGCATGATGAAAGCAGCGGCTGCTTACTCACAGGGAGGTTCAGGAAAAGACGTTGCGATAGGTTTTGTTGACACGGCTTTGGACAATACACATGAAGAGTTCTCTGATGGGCGAATTATATTTCATGACAAGACAGCTTATGAGGAAACGGAAAGAACTGCCGAGCATCAGCAGCATGCTACAAAAGTTGTTAGCCTTGCCGCAGGAAGCAGGCTGGCAGGAGAGAATATGCATGGGGTTGCTTATGAGGCGGATATCGCCATGTGGGAGCTACTGTTAAAAGATAATGGTTATCTAAAACTAAATGCAAATATTTTAGAAAAAGCCTATACGGCGCTTGGTAATGCAGGCTCCGATATCATTAATAATAGTTGGGCAACAAGCCTGGTTTTCCAGCCAGAGGAAATTTCTGCAAGTCAAGATTTTCTAAAATGGTATTTTGGTGATGCATTAGAGGTTATGAAGCAGGCAAATATTATTTATGTTTGGGCAAGCGGAAATGGAGGGGAGGCAGAAGTAAAGCGTACCGCTGCTCTTCCTCTATTATTTCCAGAGCTTTCCAATAAGATGCTTATCGTCACTGCAGTCAATGCAGAAGGGGAAATAGATAGCATAAGCAATCATTGTGGAAGTCTTGCTGATTGGTGCATTAGCGCTCCTGGTGGTTATGATGAGCGAATGGTAACGGCAGCCATGCCAGAGGGAAAATATGGAGGCGTGTTTGGAACATCATTTGCTGCCGCTCACATTAGCGGTGCTTTGGCATTATTAAAGCATTTATTTGCTGGACAATTAAGTAATGAGGATATTTTAGCTCGCCTTCTTGCTACAGCCAATAAGCAGGGCATATATCAGGAGAAGAGCATTTATGGTCAGGGTTTGGTAGACCTTGAGGCAGCAACAAGACCTGTAGGGGAAAGCCAGATTATTTCTAATGGCAATATTGCTACTGCCACGGCTTATGCCGTTTCACAAAGCGCATTACTGCTTGATGGGCTTGGCTCTGGAGTGCTTGCCAATTTAGAGGGCGTTGCGTTCACCATATTTGATGAGTTGGGCGCACCTTTTGAAATTTCTCTAAAAAACTTTCTACCAAAGCGAAGGGGGGAACATATTACAAAATGGATAAGCGAAGTGAAGAAAGGAGAGCAGAGCTATCAGCAAATGCAAGCAATGGGGCTTGGATTTTTGCCAGTAAGACTTAGGAAAAAGCTGACGGCTACAAAGAGTTGGAACTTTACTGGAAGTATAGGAATGGATGAAGAGGGCATGCTTGCTGAGGGAGGAATATATATGGAGCGGGTCAAAAAGGGCGTAAGCATTATGAGTGGAATTAATTTTTCAAGGCAGGGACTGGCACGTGCAGGGGAAAAAGGTATTCGTGGAGCCGGTGCTTTTGAAATAGGGGGCTATCATCAAAGCATGTTTCTTTCTCTGCGTAGGCATATTCAGTTTTCTTCCCGTCAGGCTTTACACTGGAACATGCAAATGGGGGTAAGCTCAGCGGAAAGGGGTTCCTCCTTTCTGGAATTATCTCCTGTTATATGGGCAGGCTTTGAAGCCCGCTTTACTCATAGCCTTAACGCTAAAAAGCAGTTGCAGTTTCGCTTTGCTCAACCCATGCGTATCATAGAGGGGGATATGAAATTACACCTTGCAAAGAGCAGGACACCAGAAGGGGAGATAAAAATGGAAACGGAGACTTTATCCCTTGTGCCTAAAGGCAGAGAATTATTTTTTGAAGCAATGCTAAAGCATAAAGATAAACATGGCAGTATTCTATTTGGGGTTCGCCTTACACATGATGTAGGCCATGATGTACGAAGTAAGAATATGCTCTCCTTATTGGCAATATTTCAGGAGCGTTTTTAGCGTAATAATTCGGCTGCCTGCATAGCAAAATAAGTAAATATGGCGTCAGCACCTGCACGTTTTATTGATAAGAGGCTTTCCATCATTGCTGCTTCCTGCTCAATATGTCCTGCTTTTGCAGCAGATTGTAGCATGCTATATTCTCCTGAAACCTGATAAGCAAAAAGCGGTATTGCAAATTCTTGCTTGGCAAGGGCAAGAATATCTAGAAAAAAACCGGCGGGCTTTACCATAATCATATCCGCCCCTTCTTCTATATCTAATGCTATTTCACGAAGAGCTTCTTTGCTATTGGCAGGGTTCATTTGATACTCTTTTTTATCCCCTTGTAATAATTGCTTTGTACCGACCGCCTCACGAAAGGGACCATAAAGGGAAGAGGCATATTTTGCGCTATAGGCAAGCAATTGGGTGTTTACATGTCCTTCTTGCTCTAATGCGTGGCGTATTGCACCGATACGACCATCCATCATATCGGAAGGGGCAAGAACATCACAGCCGGCTTCTGCCTGCATTATTGCTTGGCGAATAAGTATCTCAATCGTAGCATCATTATCAACCTTGCCATTGCGCAAAACGCCATCATGTCCGTCAGAGTTATAAGGGTCTAGAGCTACATCGCAAATCACCCCGATTTCCGGTACTTCCTGCTTAACCGCCCGAATGCTGCGGGCAATTAAATTATCCTTATTATAGGCTTCACTTGCCTTTTTATTGCGAAGTTCAGGGTCAATGGCAGGAAAAAGGGCAATGGCAGGAATACCAAGATGATACGCCTTTTTTGCTTCCTCCAGCATAAGGTCAATAGAGAGCCTGTCTATGCCCACCATTGAGGGGATAGCTGTCTTTTTTTTCTTGCCCTCATGGACAAATAGGGGAAGGACAAGATCATTTACCGTAAGCATATTTTCAGCCAGGAGCCTTCTAACCCAGTCAGCCTTGCGGTTGCGGCGCATTCTAATGGCTGGATAGCCTCCTTTTGCAAATAAAGTTTGATTTTTTTTACTCATTTTATCTATATTTTGTTATCTCCTCTCGCCAAAGTGGATAATCTAGTGTATCAATGCCTACTTCATGAGAAGATTTCGGAGAGTACTCAATGTCTAACACAAAAGAAAGATTTTTTTCAGAGAAACTTGAGCAGCACGACCCTGATATCGCAAAGGTTCTAAGCCTTGAGCTTGGCCGCCAGCGTGACCAGATTGAGCTTATCGCTTCAGAAAACATAGTTTCGCGTGCTGTTATGGAGACACAGGGTTCTGTCTTAACGAATAAATATGCAGAAGGCTATGTCGGCAAGCGTTATTATGGGGGCTGTAATTTTGTGGATGTTGCAGAAAAGCTGGCAATAGAGCGTGCCTGTACGCTCTATAAATGTAACTATGCCAATGTCCAGCCTAATTCCGGCTCACAGGCAAATCAGGGCGTGTTTCAGGCATTATTATCACCGGGTGATACGATTATGGGCATGTCACTGGATGCTGGCGGTCATCTTACTCATGGAGCAAAGCCAAACCAGTCCGGTAAGTGGTTTCATGCAATACAATATGGTGTCCGCAAACAGGATTATCTGATAGACATGGATGCTCTGCATGCGCTTGCCTTAGAGCATAAACCAAAAATGATTATTGCAGGAACAAGTGCATATTCTCGCATTCTTGATTTTGCTGCTTTTCGCGCGATTGCCGATGAGGTAGGGGCGTATTTAATGGTAGATATGGCACATATTGCAGGATTGGTTGCAGCAGATATACATCCCAGCCCCTTACCTCATGCCCATGTGGTAACAACAACTACGCATAAAACACTGCGTGGACCAAGGGGGGGCATGGTGCTTTCTAATGATGAGGAGATTGGAAAAAAGATTAACTCAGCAATTTTCCCCGGTATTCAAGGTGGTCCGCTTATGCATGTCATTGCTGCCAAAGCCGTTGCCTTTGGGGAAGCACTTAGCGATGATTTTAAGGACTATGCCAAGCAAGTAGTAACCAATGCCAAGGCACTTGCTGCTTCTTTAGAAAAACAGGGAGTAGAAATTATCTCAGGTGGAACGGATACACATCTTGCTCTTGTTGATTTGCGTCCTAAAGGATTGACAGGAAAGCTTGTTGAAGAAGCATTAGAAGGTGCGGGTATTACCTGTAATAAAAATGGTATTCCTTTTGATGATGAGAAGCCTACCATCACTTCCGGTATTCGTGTTGGAACCAGTGCAGGTACAACAAGGGGATTTAAGGAAGGGGAGTTTACTGAAATCGGTGTCTGGATTGGTGAGATATTAAATGATATTCTTGCCAATAAAGGTGAGGTCAGTGCAGGGAAACAAAAAGAGGTGCGTAAGAAGGTAGAAAAGCTTTGTGCAGATTTTCCTCTGTACACATATTTATAGAAAGAGGGTAAAAATGCGGTGTCCATATTGTGCAAGTGAAAATACGCAAGTGAAGGATTCTCGTCCAACAGAGGAGGATACTGCTATCCGCCGCCGTCGCCAATGTTCCGATTGTGGAGGGCGGTTTACAACCTTTGAGCGCATTCAGCTTCGTGAGCTTATATTGGTTAAATCTTCGGGAAAGCGTGTGCCATTTGAGAGAGATAAGCTTATGCGTTCCGTTCAGATTGCATTACGCAAACGCCCCGTTGACCCTGATAGAGTAGAGCGCATGGTGAGCGGCATTGTACGCCGTCTGGAAAATATGGGAGAAAGTGAGATTCCCTCTAAAATTGTTGGCGAGTTGGTTATGGAAGGACTTGCTGAGTTGGATACGGTTGCTTATGTACGCTTTGCTTCCGTATATCGTAATTTCCGTGAAGCGCGTGATTTTGGTGCATTTTTAGACAGAATTGAAGATAATAATTCGGAAGAATAATTTTTGGAAAACTGGATATGGCAGAAAAGCCAGAAGAATATATGGATATCGCTCTGCGTTTAGCAAAGCGTATGATGGGAGCATGCTCTCCTAACCCTTCTGTAGGTTGTGTATTAACAAACGGAAAAGGGAAAATTATTGGGCGGGGCTGGACAAAAGCCGGAGGCAGACCTCATGCAGAAACGGAAGCCCTATTGCAGGCAGGCAGGCAAGCCAAAGGAGCGACTGCTTATGTTACTTTGGAGCCTTGTGCGCATAGGGGAGAAACAGGGTCCTGTGCGGAAGCCCTAAGGGATGCAGGTATTGCAAAGCTTGTTTGTGCTATTCGTGACCCTGACCCAAGAGTATCAGCTAAGGGTATAGAAATATTACAGAAAGCCGGTGTAACAATTATGGAGGGTGTGCTGGCTGAGAAAGCAGAAAGTGCTCATCATGGTTTTTTTCTCCGTATAAAAAAGGGCAGACCTGCAATTTGCCTAAAGTTTGCAACAGATGCTCGCGGGATTATGGCAGGCAAGGATAAGAAACAAATATGGATAAGCAATGCGCTTTCCCGCCGCTTTGCTCATCTAATGCGTGCGGAACATGATGCAATTTTAATTGGTATAGGAACAGCACTTTCCGATAATCCGAGCTTAGATTGTAGAATTGAAGGGCTCGAGAGCTATTCTCCCCTTCCTGTATTATTGGATAGTACATTACGCCTACCGCTTGGTAGCAAATTGCTACAGAGGGACAAGCTGCTTATCTTTCATGGTTCACAAGCAACGGATAAGGCCAGGACAAGGCTGGAGGCTGAAGGAGCGGAATGTATAGAGCTTGATTGCGATAAAGGGAGGCAAGATATAGAGCTGGTAGGTAGACATCTTGCTAAGAGGGGCATCAATAATCTTTTGGTGGAGGGGGGTATAGAGATTGCCCGCTCATTTTTAGAGAGTAAAGTAGTGGATAGTTTGAACTGGTTTCAATCTAATCAGGAAATAGGAGAGGGACATGCTCCCTTTCCAGGCTTTTCTCAAAAGCAATTAGAAGAAAAATATGGATTTCAGCTTTTGTATAAGCACCAATTAGGGCAAGATAACTGGCTGGGATTTAAAAAAGGATAAAAGAACATGTTTAGCGGTATTGTGGATGATATTGGAGAAGTTCTTGAAATTGCCGGCAAGGAAGAAAAAACTTTCAAGATTGCCTGTAATTATCCACATGGACAAATAAAAATGGGCGCAAGCATTGCTTGTCACGGTATTTGTCTAAGCGTTATTGATAAAGGCGAAGCAGCACAGCAAAGCTGGTTTTCTGTGAATGTTACCGCATCTACTCTTGCGGTAACCAATGCAGGGGAATGGAAAGAAAAAAGCCGCCTGCATTTAGAGCGTGCGTTAAAAATGGGAGATGAAATAGGAGGTCATATGGTTGGCGGTCATATAGATGGTTTGGCAGAAATTACAAAAATAGAAAAGCAGGAAAGTTCAAAAATTATGCATTTCTCAGCACCAGAAAAACATATTTCTCTTATTTCCTCTAAGGGCTCTATTACCCTAAATGGAACATCGCTTACTGTTAATGAGATAGAGAAGAAAAACTTTACCATTACCCTTATCCCCCACACGCTGGAAACAACATTATGGGCAGAAGCCAAGGAGGGCGATAAGGTAAATCTTGAGATTGATATATTTGCCCGAACAATAGCACGTATTTTGGAAGAAAAAAAATGACCAAACTTTGTTCCGTAGAAGAAGTAATAGAAGATGCTCGCAATGGTAAAATGTTTATCCTTGTTGATGCCGAGCAACGAGAAAATGAGGGAGATTTGGTAATCCCTGCTCAAATGGCTACGCCTGATATAGTAAACTTTATGGCAAAGCATGGAAGGGGGCTTATTTGCCTGGCATTGGAAAAGAAAAGGGCAGAATATCTAAAATTACCACTTATGGCAGCAAGCAATCAGTCACGCCATCAGACTGCCTTTACGGTTTCTATTGAAGCAAGGGAGGGCATTAGCACAGGCATATCAGCTCATGACCGTGCACATACAATAGCTGTTGCGATTGACCCTGAAAAAACTGCCCGTGAGATTGCTTCGCCGGGACATGTGTTTCCTCTGGTAGCAAGAGAGGGTGGGGTTCTTGTTCGTGCAGGTCATACCGAGGCAGCGGTAGATATATCACGGCTGGCAGGTCTCTTGCCGGCAGGAGTAATATGCGAGATTATGAATGAAGACGGCACAATGGCACGCATGGATGATTTACTGAAATTTGCCAAGAAACATAGTTTAAAAGTTACCACTATTGCTGATTTAATTGCCTATCGCTTACGCCATGACAGCCTTATTGAGCCTGTTGAAGAAAGGGCTGTAGAAAGCTTATATGGCGGCAAGTGGAAAATGCATATATTTCGTAACCATATAGATGGATATGAGCATATAGCATTGGTAAAGGGTAAGCTTAGTGCAAATGAACCCGTTCTGGTGCGTATGCATGCATTGAACTTATTGGAAGATGCCCTTGGTGTTGCCCTTTCGGAGGATAAAACACATAGAAGTGCGCTTCATCAATCTATGAAAATGATTGATAAAAAAAATAGTGGCGTGGTGGTGCTCATTAGTAAAAATGCTAAACAAATATTGCCTAAAAATATGGAGGTCAAAAAAACTTCTGCAAAAGGAAATATGCTGCCCCTTTTGGAATATGGTGTTGGCGCACAAATTGCCGTGCAACTTGGTCTTGAGAAGATTATTCTTCTCTCCAATACAAAGCGGCATATAGTAGCACTGGAAGGCTATGGGCTGGAGATTGTTGAACAACGCACAATAGAAGTAGAATAAGATGGCAAAAATATTAGTGGTAGAAGCACGTTTTTATGAAGATCTTGGGGAACGATTTTATAAAAACATAAAAACAGAATTGGAAAAAGCAAAGCTGCAATGGGAATATATATGCCTGGCGGGTGCTTTGGAGGTTCCAGGTGCAATTGCTTATGCTGCTAAAGGGGGAAGATATGATGGGTATCTGGCATTAGGTATCATTATAAGGGGCGATACTATTCATTATGATATTGTTTGTAAGCAATCTGCACGGGGGCTTATGGATTTATCTATCCATAATGAGCTAGCCATTATTAATGCTATACAGACTGTAGAAAATAAAGAGCAGGCTTTAGAGCGGATAGATAGTAAGGCAGTTCATGCGGTCCATGCTCTTTCTCAGCTATTAAAAGCAAGAGAGCAGATAGAGCCGAGCAAATGAGTAATAATTTCCAAGCACGCTCAGCAGCACGCCTTTGGGCGGTAAGTGCCCTTTACCAGATGGAAATGACAAAGGCTCCCTTAGAAGATATTATTGAAGAGTTCACCCATCATCGCCTGGATGAGGTGTTAGAAGATATGCCATTAACTGACCCAGATATAGAATATTTTAGGCTGATATTAAGAGGCATTATTGAAAATCAAAAACAGATTGATAAGCGTATTAATATGCAGCTTTCCGAGAAGAAGAAACTTCCGCAATTAGACACTATTTTGCGTGCCATTTTGCGTGCAGGATGTTGGGAGGTTTTATTTTGTGAGGAAGTTCCTGCGAAAGTTGTTATTTGCGAATATACGGATATGGCAAATGCCTTTTTTGATGGACCTCAAATTGGTCTTACCAATGCCGTATTAGAGGGAATTGCTGAATGAAAGAGTCCGCATGGATTGAAAAACTGCTTGCCCCTTTGTCGGGTAAGCCTGCCCTTGGGCTTTGTGATGATGCAGCAATATTGCCAAAATTAGAGAATGAAGAATGGATAGTCAGCACAGATGCCTTATTGGAGGGGGTACATTATCCAAAGGGGCTTGGGGGTAAAGATATTGCAAGGCGGCTTATTGCCTCTAATTTATCCGATCTTGCTGCAAAAGGAGCAAGACCCAAAGGCTATTTTCTAACCTTTATAGCAAATATGCCGGATAAGGAGGCTCAGGCTTTTGTAAAAGTTTTAGAAGCATATCAGCAGCAATTGGGCTGGGAATTATGGGGCGGTGATAGCGTATCAGGCGATATTCCAATGTTTTCACTGACTGTGTTTGGTACGGTGCCACATGGCAAAATGATAAAAAGAAGTACAGCAAAAGAGGGCGATAGCGTCTTTGTTTCCGGTACTATTGGCGATGCATATATTGGGCGGCTAATGATAGAAGGAAAAATAAAAGACCAAAATGCTTTCTTAAAACAGCGTTTTCTGCAGCCAACACCAAGAAATGGGTTAGGAGAAGCCCTTATAGACCTTGCCCATAGTGCGATAGATATATCTGATGGATTACTGGCAGATATCGGGAAAATCGCTCTTTCTTCTAATGTAGAAATAAAATTAAGAAAAGATGCTATCCCTATCTCTTCTTTTGCAAAAAAGTATATAGAGAAGGGTAGAGGGGTAGATGCTTTACTAAGAGCGGGAGATGATTATGAGATTGCTTTTACCATTGACCCTCACCGGAAAGAGGAAGCATTCCGCCTTGCTAAAATGCATGAAACGGATATTCATGAAATCGGGCAGGTTACCAAAGCAACAAAAGCACCAAGCCTCTCTATAGGGGGTAAAGTGTATAAGTTGGCAAATGGTGGGGCGGCTGGACTTGGTTATCAACATATTTTATCACTTTAGGCATTGATAAATGCCAGTGATTTTGGCATGTTGCGCCTTAAATCATTTTGATAAAAAAGGAAAAAACAATGGCAATCACAATGACACTCATTTTATTAGCAGGGCTTTTATCTATTGCCTATGGTGTATGGGCAAGCCGTATCATTCTACGTGCTGATAGCGGTAATAAGGCAATGAAAGATATTGCCGGTGCTATTCAGGAGGGTGCAGAAGCATATCTCCATCGTCAGTATACTACCATAGCTATAGTCGGAGCCGTGATTGCCATTCTTATGGCTATATTGCTTGGGATTAAAGTTGCGATTGGTTTTGTGATAGGTGCTGTCTTAAGTGGGGCAGCAGGGTATATTGGTATGTTGGTTTCTGTGCGGGCAAATGTCAGGACTACCCAGGCTGCCAGCAAAAGTCTGGCTGCAGGGCTTTCTATTGCCTTTCGCGCTGGTGCGGTTACCGGTCTTTTGGTAGCAGGGCTCGCTTTACTTGGAGTGGCATCCTATTATGCCATATTGACCGGTTGGCTTGGTCTGGAAAGCAATTCTCGTGAGGTAATTAATCCTCTTGTTGCGCTTGGTTTTGGTGCCTCCCTTATTTCTATTTTTGCTCGTCTTGGTGGTGGTATTTTTACCAAAGGCGCTGATGTCGGTGGTGATTTGGTCGGTAAAATTGAGGCAGGTATCCCTGAAGATGACCCACGCAATCCTGCGACAATAGCAGATAATGTTGGTGATAATGTTGGTGATTGTGCCGGAATGGCAGCAGATTTGTTTGAAACCTATGTGGTTAGCGTAGTGGTCAGCATGGTGTTAGCTGCAATTTTCTTTTATGATTCTTCACTAAGTGCTGAGCTCATGATTTACCCTCTTGCAATTGGTGCCGTATGTCTTGTGACCTCTATCATTGGCACCTTTTTTGTGCGGCTTGGTAAAAGCGAAAATATTATGGGTGCATTATATAAGGGGCTTATTGCATCGGCGGTTCTTTCCTTGATTGGGCTATATCTTGTTACTTATTTCCTTCTTGGTATGGATATCGGCATGAATCTATATCTATGTGGCGTGGTGGGGCTTGTCGTTACGGGGCTTATTGTTTGGATTACTGAATATTATACCAGTGTGTCTTTCCGCCCCGTGCGCTCTATTGCTAAGGCGTCCAATACAGGGCATGGCACAAATGTTATCCAGGGACTTGCTGTATCCCTTGAAGCAACAGCACTTCCTGCAATTGTTATCATAATCGGGATTATTGCTACCTATAAGCTGGCAGGTCTGTTTGGTATTGCTATTAGTGTAACGACCATGCTTGCCCTTGCGGGTATGATTGTTGCTCTAGATGCTTTTGGTCCGGTTACGGATAATGCTGGCGGTATTGCAGAAATGGCAAAGCTTGACAAAAAGGTAAGAAAACGCACAGACGCTCTGGATGCGGTAGGCAATACGACTAAGGCAGTTACAAAGGGTTATGCAATTGGCTCCGCCGGTCTTGGTGCATTAGTCTTATTTGCTGCTTATACGGAAGAGTTACGGCATTTTGGTATGAATGTTAGTTTTTCTCTTGATAATCCCTATATTCTAGCAGGATTATTTGTCGGCGGCATGCTACCTTATCTGTTTGCCTCTATGGGCATGATGGCTGTCGGCAGGGCGGCTGGCTCAATCGTTGAGGAAGTACGCCGTCAGTTCAAGGAAAAGCCAGGCATTATGCAGGGTAAGGAAAAACCTGATTATGGGCGTGCTGTAGATATATTGACGAAAGCGGCGATTAAGGAGATGATTATTCCTTCTCTCCTGCCTGTATTGTCTCCCATTATATGGTTTTTTATTGTTTGGGCTATAGCCGATCAATCTTCTGCCTTTTCTGCATTGGGAGCTATGCTACTTGGGATTATTATCACAGGGCTTTTTGTTGCAATCTCTATGACAGCAGGGGGCGGGGCATGGGATAATGCCAAGAAATATATTGAAGATGGTAATTGTGGAGGTAAGGGTTCAGAAGCTCATAAAGCTGCCATTACAGGTGATACGGTTGGTGACCCCTATAAGGATACTGCTGGTCCTGCTATCAACCCCATGATTAAAATTGCAAATATTGTAGCTCTCTTATTGCTGGCTTTTCTTTCGTATTGATAATACGGTAAGGAAATCTTCACTATTTACAACTTAAAAGAAAAGCTTTATTTCTTGGTGTAACTTTGAAGTTTTTGATAGAGTATTGCTATGGCTTCCAAAATATATAGTAGAGCATTATTGCTGATATTATTTAGTGCGTTTCTTCTTCCTGCTTATGCACAAAACGAAAATACAGGTGAGTTGCAAGTTAATATTACTCGTAGTGACACACGCCGTCCTCTTAGCAATGCCGTTATTATTATAGAGGCAAGAGATGGCAAAAAATATGAAGTAAAGAGTGATGGTTCCGGGGTGGCTTTCGTTGAAGGGTTGTCACCTGGACTTTATAGTCTTGCGGCTTTCCATCAGGGATTTGCCAGAGTTGAAAAGCCTAGCCTTCGTATTGTAGCGAATAAAACAACGCCAATAAGCCTGGTTATGCTGTTTACAGATGAGGAAATTGAGGAGATTGTGGTTACTGCCGAACAGGTTAAAGCAGATGGTTTTGGCTCAGTAGGAGCTGTATATCGTGACCGTGAAGCGCTGCGTAGTGCTACGGGGAGTGGTAGTGATGTGTTGCGCGCTTTGGACGGTATGCCGGGGCTGGTTTCTGATGATGAGTTTGCAAGCTTTAGTGTTAGAGGTAGGGGGCAGGATGACAATTTATTCTTTGTTGATGGTTTGCCTTTTGACAAAGTTGTCCATTTTAATGCATCGCTTGGGGAAGATTCAGAAAATGCGGGATTTGAGGGAGGTGGTCGTTTTTCTATTTTTGCCCCTAATATTGTTGATGGCGTTGAGTTTTCTCCTGGTGGCTGGTCTGCTGCCTATGGTGGTAAGGGAGCCTCCCTTCTTAAATTAGACCTTGTACAAGGAAACCCAACCCCTTCCTTAACTCTGCGATATGATGTTACCGGCTGGGAGATGACCTATGATGGTCCAAGTCGTATTGGTAAGGATACAACGCTCCTTTTGTCTATTCGCGAGTTAGACTTTACTGATTTGTTAGAAGAGTTTTCAGATGATGTAGGGGAAGTAGCCCTTGGTGATATTATTTTCAAAAGCCATACCGTCATTAACAGCCAAAATACATTTGAATTGCTTTATATCCAAACGGAGGAAAACTATAAACGTGATGTTCAACATGTTCTAAATAGCCACCGTGCGGGACCTTATTTTGAAGATAGCGCTTTGTTTGATTTTACACAGGATAGCTCTTTGCTGGGGGCAACATGGAAAAAACTTGTTGGAGAAAATGGAGAATTAACAACCGCATTTTATTATAGAAAAAGTGACAAAGATAGTCAGCAGGGAGAAATTTATCCAGAAGGAGTACCCGACGAGTCAGATCCCCTTACTGCTTCGGATGTTCCAGAAGACAAAATTATTAATCCTGAATTTGAAATTGTAGAAAAAGAAAGCGAAACAGGTATTCGTCTTGATTTTACTCACAATAATAAATGGGGAACTCTTTCTGCTGGATTACAGGCAAATGATATTTCTATAGATATCGTTCATACCTTGCATGAAGACAGCGTTGAGGACCACTTTTTCACAGATGATGGTAGTGATAAAGATCATATTTCCATTACCGATGACAATTATGATGCAAGCCTGAAAACAAGTGAACTTCATTATGCTGCCTATGTTGAGCAAATTTTTAATAAAAACGATTGGGACTTTCGGGCAGGGCTTCGTTATGCATATGATGGCTTTTCTGATGAAACCCTAATTTCCCCCCGCTTTGCTGCCAATTGGCATTATCGGTCGGGACTGCGCTTTTCTTTTACTGCAGGCACATTTTATCAATCTCCAAGCTTCTTAGTCAGGGCTTCGGATGAAGCAAATCACAAGCTGAAAAATGAAAAAACCAACCATTTTAGTGCCGGCTTTACTTATAGAATTAACCGCGATTGGAGCATGATTTTAGAAGCCTATCATCAGCAATTAGATAGTTTAGTGATAGATCCAGATGAAGAAACTTTTGCTACCAGTAATCAAGGAGAGGGAACATCTCAGGGGGTTGATGTTGTATTCTCCCGTAAATTTACTGATGGCTGGTTGGTTGATATTACCTATTCCTTTAATGATGCTATGCTTAATGATAATGATGGAAAAGGCGATTATCGTGCTGACTTTAGTAGAGAGCATGCCTTTGGTATCGGTACTTCATGGGAGGTTAATGACCGCTGGAAACTGGGGGCAAGGTGGAAATATCAAACTGGAAGACCGGAGGATGTGGTTGAGCAGGTTGAAGATTCAGAGAAATTTGTAATCGGTGAAAAGGTAATACAAAAAAATGGAAAATTTGAGGAGGATAATGATGTATTAAATATCCGTGCCGATTATCGTCGGACTTTATTCTTTGCTGACTTCATTTTCTTCATTGATATATTGGATGTCTATGATGAAGCAACCCCGTTTTTTGGGTTAATATTTGAAAAAGCCTGGTAGCCTAGCGTTCAATATTATCATTTCCAAGACCCGAAGTGCTTTGATTGTTAAAGCGCCCTAAATTACCAAGCAATTGTTCCCATACACCAAGCTCTTTGCCTCTTGTTGGTGTTACCTGTTGAGCAAGGGCAATTTTCTGTGCATCCTCTTTGCCATATTCAACTTGCTGAATAAGTGTATTTGCATCATCAAAAACAAATGCCATAATCTTTCTTTTCGTTTCCTTAGGGGCGCGATATTCCTCTGTTACATAGCTTATGGAAACATAATACCAAATCTTGTTATCTGTAGAGATCATAGATGGTGTTCCCATAATGGTTGAGAATTGGCTTTGAGGCATACCATTGCTAATACGAGCCAGCTTCTCTTTCTCAAATAAATAGCCTCTCTGGTCCAAAATAGGCTTGCCACAGGCTGTAAGAGCCACAAGAAAGAGGCTGGCAATACAAGCCAATAGAATTTGTTTGTTTTTACTGCTATAGTTCATCACTACTTACTATTCATTGACCAAGTGAATAGCAAGTTTTTTTTATTATTGAGAGGCATGATGTTCTCCTTTTTAAAATCTATGTTTTCCTCTAAAAAAAATGTGCAGGGGCAGGTTTCTATTCTTTATGCACAATTAGTCGCTGCTGCACGCCAGAAGAGCTTTTATGAAAATAATGGGGTACCTGATAGTCCGGAGGGGCGTTATGGCATGGTGATTATTCATGTCTTTTTGCTTATTCGTTATCTGCGCCTTAAAAAGGCATATGAAATATCTCAACAAATTTTTGATTTGTTTTTTGCAGATATGGATCAATCTTTGCGGGAAATGGGGGTAGGGGATGTTTCCGTTGGAAAAAAAATTCGTAATATGGCAACGGTTTTCTATAATCGTTCTGCTGCATATGATAGGGCATTAGATAGCCAAAATACCCAAAAGCTTGCAATTTTATTGGAAGAGCATTTCTATCAAATAAAGCCCGAAAAGCCCTCTAAAAACATGGTAAAGATAGCTCAATACATGTTCACAAAAGACCGCTTGCTTGTATCCTGCCCTCTGCATAGGCTATTTTGTGAGGAATTATTTAACTTGCGGGAAGAGGAGTAAAGGGGTGATAAAAAAACGCATTATTGCTCTGGATGGTATGGGCGGTGATTTGGGTCCTTCTATGGTGATAGAGGGATCTGCTCTTGCTTGCTTAAGGCGTCCCAATCTTCATTTTCGTATTTATGGTAATGAGAAAGAGATTATGCCTCTCTTGGAGCGTCATAAGCAGCTCCATAGTCAAAGTGATATTATCCATTGTGAAATAGCTATTACCATGGATGAGAAAGCCACCCAAGCCGTGCGCAGGGGTCGGAAAACAAGCAGCATGTGGCAGGCTATCAGTGCCGTTAAAGAAAAACAGGCAGAGGCAGTAGTAAGTGCCGGAAACACTGGAGCGTTAATGGCAATGTCAACGCTTATTCTTAAAACACAATCAGGGATAGACCGTCCTGCCATTTCTGCAATATGGCCTACAATTAAAGGTCAATCTGTTGTTCTGGATTTAGGAGCAACAGTAAACACTTGTGCCCGTCAATTGGTACAATTTGCGATTATGGGTGAGGCTTATGCAAGGATACGATTGCAAATGGACCGCCCACGGGTAGGGCTTCTGAATATCGGTATTGAGGATATAAAGGGTACGGAAGAGGTGAAGAATGCCGCTCGCATTTTGAAGGAGTCAAAACTTCCAATAGATTTTGTCGGCTTTGTTGAGGGTGATGGTATTAGCCGTGGTGAGGCGGATGTAATTGTTACGGATGGTTTTAGTGGCAATATTTCTTTGAAAACGGCTGAAGGCACAGCCCGTCAAATGGCGCATCTATTTCGTGAAGCCCTTCATAGTTCTCTCATGGCACGCATTGGAGCAGTTTTTGCTTCCAGCGCTCTGAAAAAAATGAAAGCAAATATAGACCCTAATAACTCCAATGGAGGTATGTTATTAGGCTTAAATGGTGTCGTGGTGAAAAGCCATGGTGGTAGCGATGCTAAAGGATATAGCATGGCGATTGAGGTAGCAGATGATGTTGCAGAGGCAAATATTCGTGATTACATCCATTCTGATTTGAAAAAGATTGATTTAGACAAATTGCTAAATGGGGATAGCTAGAATGGCAAAAAATGTGGTCATATTGGGTATAGGGTCTTATCTCCCTAAAAAGATAATGAGCAATCATGACCTCTCTAAAATGGTTGATACAAGTGATGAGTGGATACAGGAGCGGACAGGTATCAAGAAACGTCACATAGCGGATGATAATGAGCTAACCTCGGATTTAGGTTTTCAGGCAGCAAAGAAAGCTCTTGAGAAAGCAAATATAGCTACAAAAGAAATTGACCTTATTATTGTTGCTACAACCACGCCTGACCAGATTTTTCCTGCTACGGCAGCAATTATTCAGGACAAGCTTGGTATTCGTAAAGGTGCCGCTTTTGATGTGCAGGCGGTTTGTACAGGCTTTGTTTATGCCCTCAGTATCGCCAATAGCATGATGCAAGCAGGACTTGGTACAAAAGCATTGGTGATAGGAGCAGAAACGCTTTCCCGCATCATGGATTGGGAAGATAGAAATAGCTGTGTGCTATTTGGTGATGGTGCTGGTGCTGTTGTGCTTGGTATAGAAGAGGGTGATGCCAGCTTTGCTTCTTCAGGAATAAAGGCAAGCCATTTGCGCTGTGATGGAAAATACCGTGATAAATTATTTGTAGATGGAGGACCTTCAATGAAGGGAGGAAACAAATTTATCCATATGGCGGGCAGAGAGGTTTTTCGCCATGCCGTGCAGAATATCTCTGAAAGCATTGAAAAATTATTAGAAGAAAACAATGTAAAAATTGAAGAAATTGATTGCTTTGTTCCCCATCAGGCAAATAAACGCATTCTGGATATGGTAGCAAAAAAATTGGGATTGGCAGATGAAAAGCTTGTGTTAACGGTGGGTGAGCATGCAAATACATCTGCCGCCAGCGTGCCTTTAGCACTGGATTGGGCGATGGAGAATAAAAAGATAAGTAAAGGTTCTCTTGTGCTTATAGAAGCAATGGGGGGCGGATTTACATGGGGTTCCTGCCTTTTTAGGCTTTAACCTCATGAGAATAAATCTTAAGAATATATAGATAAGATATTGAAATCATACCCCTTATCGTGCTTATCTAATAAAAAAGAGGATAAGGAGGCAAGATTTTGAAAACAATTACACGCGCAAATATAAGTAATGCTGTTTATAGGGATGTAGGGCTTTCCTATCAGGAAAGTGCTACATTAGTAGATAGTGTCCTTGATAAAATTTCTGAACGATTAATTGGTGGAGAGCAGGTGAAGCTATCTTGTTTTGGTACCTTTTCCGTTCGCCATAAAAAGGCTCATATAGGGCGTAATCTTAAAACAGGTGAGGAAGTAATCATACAGCCACGCAAAGTGTTACTATTTCACGCTTCAAGATTATTAAGAAAAAGAATAAACGAATAGCTTAAGAATATTCGGCTGGAGGAATAATGTTGGAGAAATCCAATACTGCGCTGCGTACGATCAGTGAAACTGCAGAGGAGGTAAAAGTTCCTACTCATGTATTACGTTTTTGGGAAAGTCGCTTTACCCAAATAAAACCTATTAAGCGTGCCGGTGGGCGTCGTTACTATTCTCCGGATGATATTATATTGTTAAAGGCTATTTATCACTTATTGCGTGTTGAAGGACGCACGATTAAGGGCGTGCAGAAAATTCTGAACAAGCAAGGCATGAAGGCAGTGTTAGAAGGTAAAATTGCTCCTATAGAAAACCCAAAAGGGAAAAATGCTTCAACCAGCTTAGAAGCTGTAAAGCCTGATTTGCAAAAAATAATGGATGATTTGGTAAGCCTTAAAGATTTATTAGAAAAGAAAAACTAACTCACTATTGCAAAAGCTATAAAAACTAAATAGTTTCATCCAATTGTCGGAGCGTGGCGCAGCCCGGTTAGCGCACTTGTCTGGGGGACAAGGGGTCGTCGGTTCAAATCCGGCCGCTCCGACCATATTTCAGTTACTGCTAAGCTCCTGCAATTATGCTAAATATGAGCTTATGAATAAGGATAAAGGCATGATTGGGTTATTTGTAAGCTGTAGCGTAGATTTAATGCGCCCCAGTATTGGCTTTGCGTCTGTAAAACTTTTGGAAGATGCTGGATATCAAGTAGAAGCCCCTCCCCAATCCTGCTGTGGGCAAATAGGATATAATGCAGGCGAGCCGGAAGAAGCAAAGAAGCTTGCATGGAAACATATAGAGCTATTCAAAGAATATGAATATATTGTCATACCTTCAGGAAGCTGTGCTGCCATGATGCAGCATCATTATCCCAAACTTTTTGCAAATGATAAGCGTATAAAGCAGGTGCAAAAGTTCAGTGCAAAAACATATGAGCTCTCCAGTTTTTTACAAAATATAGCAAGCTATAAGCCGAGCATGCCGTTTTGCAATCTTTCCAAGAGGGCTTGTGCTTATCACGATAGTTGCTCAGGAATGAGGGAGGGTGGAATTATAGAAGCCCCAAGGAAGTTATTAAGGGATTGCGCAAAAATAGAGGTGATGGATTTAGCAAATAGGGAAGAATGTTGTGGTTTTGGAGGTATGTTTTGTGTCAAATATGCTGATATTTCCAACCATATGGTTACGCGCAAATTAGAAGATATTGCTGCTTTGAAAGCAGATATGCTTCTTGGTGGCGATTTATCCTGTCTGCTGAATATTGCCGGAAAGGCAAAGAGAATAGGACAAAAATTGGAAATACGGCATTTTGCAGAAGTAGCGGCAGGAATGTTGGACATTGCTCCTATAGGAGAAAGCCTGTGAGTGCATTAGATAAAACAACAGAAAATAAGAAACCCTTTCATAAAAAAGCAGGGGAGGGCATAGAGGATGCTTTTCTACAAACCGCATTGGATACAATACGCACAGGTTTTGTGAACTCCCGTAAAAATATCATTGCCGATATGGAAGATTTTCCGGCGCTACGTTCCCAATCAACGGAGATTAAAAATCGTGCTTTAGATGCTCTTTATGAGAACATAATACGTTTTGAGAAAGAATTAATTGCAAGAGGAGGTAAGCTTCATTTTGCAAAAACAGCAGAAGATATGCGTAAGAAAGTTGTTGAGATTTGTAAGCAGGAAAAAGTAAAAACGATAAGCAAAGGAAAATCTATCATTGGAGAGGAGGTCGGGCTAAATGAAGCCTTAGAAAGTGCCGGTATCACTCCTTATGAAACAGATTTAGGGGAATATATATTGCAACTGGCTAAGGAAACCCCAAGCCATATTGTTGTGCCCGCTATGCATAAAACAAGGAAAGAAGTCATTGATTTATTTGAAAAGCAACACAAGAAAGGCAAAAGAAAACTAAAAACTGTAGAAAGCATTGTTGAGGAAGTTCGAGATATTATTCGTGAGAGATTCTTACAGGCAGATGCAGGGATTACAGGAGCAAATTTTCTAATTGCCGATACGGCAAGTGCTGTGCTTGTCACAAATGAGGGAAATGCAGATTTAAGCGTCTGTCTTCCAAAAACTTATATTATCACTGCATCCATAGAAAAAATTATTGGATCATGGCAAGAGGCAAGTGCATTATTGCGTGTATTAGGGCGCTCAGCAACAGGGCAGGCAATGACCGCCTATAGCTCCTTTTATACTCCGGAGAAAGGGCAAAGCTTTCATGTGATATTATTGGATAATGGGCGCACTGAGATATTGGATAGCAAATATCGGGATATGTTGAAATGTATTCGCTGTGGAGCTTGTCTTAATCACTGCCCTGTTTATCAAACCATTGGAGGGCATGCTTATCAGAGTATTTATGCAGGTCCCATGGGGGCGGTATTAACGCCTTTATTGCGTGGGGAAAAAGAAGATTATGCTCTTCCTAATGCCTCATCTTTCTGTGGTAGATGTGAAGAGGTTTGCCCCGTATCTATTCCTTTACCGGAGCTTATGCGTCAATTGCGCAATGATGAGGGAAGGGGGCAGCAATGGAAGCCTTCCCGATGGCTGGTAAAGGGATTTATGTGCTTGGCTCGTGTGCCTTTTCTTTACAGAAACCTCACTCATTTTATCATATGGCTGGCTACAAAATTACTTGCTCGCAAGGATGGAACTATGCGCGGTGTATTTTTTATACAGGGCTGGACGAAATATAGAGATTTAACCAATCCAGAGGGAGGAAGTTTTCAGAAACAGTGGAGAAAAAGAAAAAGGTGAAGCGATGAGGGATGAAATTTTAGCAAAAATAAAAGCTGCGGGAGTAAGAAAAAAAGCTCTTCCACCTCTATCACCTGTTCAACCTAAAATTAAGGGCGATATAGAAAAGCACTTTATAAGAGAAGCCCAAGCTACAGGAGCAGAGGTGAAGCATTTGACAGATTTAGATAGGGAGGTGGCTTTTGTTTCGGCATGCTTTGGTATTGCAGAAACAGGCACTCTTGTTTTTACGGGGAAAAGGGCGGAGATTGCTGATATTTTTCTTAGAGAAGAGTTGGATGTATTACTAAAGAAAAAAAATATTCTCTCTTATCAGGAGCAGTTATGGGAGGCGCTGAACATTGCCGGTAAAAATATTCCCTCCAGTGTTATTCTTATGAGTGGTCCTTCCAGAACAGGAGATATAGAGCAAAAAATTCACATAGGGGCTCATGGACCTAAAAAAATAACCATATTTCTTGATTAGCTATCTGCCTTTACATTTTGTCTTTGGCTTCCTAAACCTTCAATACCAAGCTCAACAACATCGCCGGATTTAAGAAATATTGGGGGGTTCTGTCCAAGACCAACACCAGGCGGGGTACCTGTTGTCACAATATCACCGGGGTGAAGGCTCATAAAATGTGATAAATAGCTTACAATAAAGGCAGGCTTGAAAATCATGGTTTTGGTGTTTCCGTCCTGATATCTCTTGCCATTTACTTCCAGCCACATATTGAGATTGCTGATATCCCCCATTTCATCTCTGGTAAGGATATAGGGACCAATAGGGCCAAAGCTGTCGCAGCCTTTCCCTTTATCCCACTGTCCGCCTCGCTCCAGTTGAAAGGCGCGTTCAGAAACATCATGGCAGATAAAATATCCAGCAATATGCTGCTCTGCTTCTGCTTCGGATACATATTTGGCCTTTGTACCAATGACAAAGGCTAGTTCTACCTCCCAATCGGTTTTCTCAGAATTGCGGGGGATAAGAATATCATCATTCGGCCCAGATATGGCGGAGCTTGCTTTCATAAATACGACAGGCTCAAGCGGAATATCCGCTCCGGTTTCTTTTGCATGGTCTGCGAAATTAAGACCGATGCAGATAAGCTTTCCGACATTGCTAACACATGCTCCAATGCGTGTGTCTTTTGCTATAAGAGGCAAGCTGTCAGGGTCTATTTTTTGTAATTTGGCAATCTCGGAAGGAGAAAGGCTAGGGCCGTGAATATCGTCTACATATTCAGCAAGAGAGCGGATATTGCCATCCTTGTCCATTAGACCAGGCTGCTCTTTTCCTTTTTTTCCAAAACGAATAAGCTTCATCTATTATTCTTTTTCTGCTTTTAGTGAAAAAATACGCTTCATCTGCAACCATTTTTCTCCCTCTTTGGCAAAAGGAAGAGGCTTCTGAAACTCCGACATCTTATCTTCCCATTCCTGGACTTTGGGATTGTTAGCGTCTTGCTTTCCTTTTTCCTCAAGAGAAAAATTTTCATCGGCTTCCAATATCATAAACATTCTGTTTCCTACACGATATATCTCAAGGTCAGAAATAGCTGCATCATAGAGAGTTTGCAAAATTTCAGGCCATACCGCTCCCTTTTTATGCCATTCTTCATATTGGCGAATAAGCTCGGCATCCTCTTTTAAATCAAGAGCCATGCAAAATCTTTGTGTGTTTTTAGACATTTTTATCAACCTTATATCCATATAGAGCAATAAATAATAAGGCAATGAAAGGCACTAAATAAGCAAGGTGAATACTATTTGTACTGTCTGAAACCAGCCCTTGAATATTGGTCAGAACGGCACCCCCGATAATTGCCATAACAAGCCCTGCGCCTCCAAGCTTGGTATCTTCATCAAGATTGCGAATACCAAGCGCATAAATGGTTGGGAACATAAGCGACAGACAGGCAGAAATTAATATAAGGCTTATCACTCCTGTCATTCCCGAACCAAAGACCACAATAAGTGTTAGCCCTGCTGCCATGAGGGCGAGTATATAAAGGAGGCGGGTAGGGGCGATATAGCCCATGAGCCATGTGCAGGCAAAACGCCCTAAAAGAAAGCATATGAGAGAAGCAAGATAATATTTATTTGCCCCTGCTTCATTCACACCTAGCTCGCCCATCACATAGCGAATGGTAAATGACCAAACCCCTATTTGCACCCCGACATAAAGAAATTGTGCTCCTACGGCAGCAATATAATTTTTATTGCGGAATAATCTGCCAAAAGCCTTAAACTCCAGCTTGGTGTTTTTCTCCTTACTATGCGGCATGGATGTCAGATAAATCATAATCCAAATAATGATAAGCACAATTGCTACACCAACATAGGCACTCATCACTGCAGATAGCTCTTCTTGCTGGATCATTTCCAACTGACTGGCAGCCATAGTGGCACGCTCGGAAGCATCAGCTTCATAAAGATTGGGAAGGATAAATATACCGCTTAGACCAATACCCATAATGGAGCCAAGAGGGTTAAAGCTTTGTGCAAAATTTAATCTTCGGGGACCGGTTTCTTCCTCACCAAGTCTTACGATATAGGGATTTGCAGATGTCTCAAGAAATGATAATCCACCCGCTAAAATATAAAGGGCAATAAGAAAATGCCCATATGACATAGTTTGACTGGCAGGATAAAACAGCAAGCCACCGGTAATGAACATAGCCAAGCCAACAAGAATACCTGCTTTATAGCTATATCGCTTTAGAAAAAATGCAGCAGGAAGAGCGAAACAAAAATAGGCACCATAAAAAGCATTTTGAATAAATGTTGTCTGGAAATCAGACATGCTCATAATTTTTTTAAACGCTGCCAAGAGCGTATCGGTCATATTATTGGCAAGACCCCATGAAAAAAACATGCTGGTTACAAGAATAAAGGCAAGAAGATATTTCTTCTCAATTAATGGTTTTTTTGTCATTTGCCCTCCCGTGGTTTATCCCTCTTTTTAATGGTTACTCCAGCCCCCGTCAATGATATGAATTTGTCCTGTAGTAAAACTGGAAGCATCACTTGCCAGATATAAGGCAAGTTCAGCGACTTCCTCTACTTTTCCCAGGCGTCCTATGGGTTGGCGGGCAATAAATTTCTTTTTATTTTCTTCATAATTTCCTCCCTCATGAAGCCTTTGCTGGAGGGAGGGGGTATCTATTGTCCCCGGGCAGATAGCATTACAGCGTATATTATTTGTAATGAAGTCGGCTGCAATGGCTTTGGTAAATCCAATAATAGCCGCTTTGGTAACCGTATATATAAATCGGTTGGGAGCAGCAATGATGGAGCTTGCTACCGAAGACATATTAATGATGGAACCGTTTCCATTTTCAATCATAAGAGGTAAAAATGCCTGCACCATGTTAAAGGTGGAGCTTACATTGAGATTATTGTAAAGTTGCCAATCCTCAAGGGAACAATCAAGTATGGTTCCGCTATGCACCCCACCTACGCAATTAAATAAAATATCTATCTCACCAATCTTTTTTGCCAGTGCTTTAACTGCTTTATCATTAGTGGCATCAAGAATAGCTGTTTCTCCCTGAGTAAAGCTCTTTAATGCTTCTGAATTTATATCCGTTGCAATGACATGGGCGCCTTCTTTTGCAAAAAGGTTGGCAGTAGCAAGACCTATGCCTTGTCCTGCGGCTGTAATCAGTGCCTTTTTTCCTTTGAGACGATTCATGATTTTTCTATTGGGGCAAGCAAGAGGGACCGATAGGTTCAAATTGCTTATAGGTTAAAATAAACTCCTGATGACCAAGAGCCTCTGACTTGCTTTGCGTTCCCTCTGCAACGCTTAGGACGTAATTATAAATCTCTTCTCCTACCTTATCAAGGGAGGCTTTTCCGGTTAAGATACGTCCAGCATTAATATCCATATCATCGCTCAGGCGTTCATAGGTTTGAGGGTTAGCACATATTTTAATAACGGGTGAAATGCTGGAGCCAACAACCGAACCCCGCCCTGTTGTAAATAATATAATATGGCAACCGCAAGCAATAAGCTCTACTATCTCGGCATTGTCTGAAATATTTGGAAAACCAAAACGCACTTCACCATCGGGTACAATATCAAGCAAATATAGCCCACCATGGGAAGGGATATCTCCTGGTTTTAATAAGCCTGATATTTGGCTATTGCCTGATTTGGAATAGGCACCCATGGATTTTTCTTCCTGAGTACTTAGCCCCCCCTCAGCATTACCTGGAGCAAAGGAGCCATATCCAAGTATTTTGTAATATTCGGCTGCCTTTTCTACGCATGCTTCTATTTCGACACCAAGCTCAGGGGTTTTTGCCCTTTTTACCATTACTTTTTCGCAGCCAATCAGCTCACCTGTTTCCTCAAATATGCATATAGCATTTTCTTTTACGAGGCGGTCAAAGCATTTTCCTACAGCGGGATTAGCACTAATGCCTGAGGTTCCATCTGAGCCACCGCAAATCGTACCGATAACAAGCTCGCTCATATCCATATCTACTTGCTCTGCCTGACTGGTCTGTTTTTGCAAACGCTGGACGGCTTCTAACCCTGCAGTAATGGTTTTCTGTGTCCCCCCTTGTTTTTGGATGATGAGTGTTTCTACGCCTCTGCCTGCTTGCTGGGCTGCTTCATAAAGAGCTTTATGGTTAAACCCTTCACAGCCAAGAGAGATAAGCAATATTGCTCCTACATTGGGGTGTGTTGCCATGCGTTCCATCATTTTAGCAGCATATTCATTAGGGTAGCAGCCTGGAAAGCCGATAAGTTGCACTTCAGAATTATCCGTTTTATCTACTATGCGCCTTGCCACATGGTGAGCACATTCCACCAGATAAGCAACCAGTACTACATTGCGTATGCCTTTTCTTCCGTCTTTTCTTAGATATCCCTTCATGGGCTTTACTCTCTCATATGGGCAGGAATATAATCACTTTTCATATTATGCGTATGGACATGTTCGCCTGCTTTCACATCCTTTATAAGACTACCAATAGGCACCCCATATTTCAACACTTTGCTGCCTGCTTTTGCATCATTGCGGGCAATTTTATGTCCAATGGTCACTTCTTGTTTAAGGGTTATCTCACTGTCTATGTTAACTTTATCTCCCATATGACCATCAGCGATGCATATGAGCACAGTATCGGAAGGGTCTAATAGGAGAAAGGCGTTACTCATTTTCTTTTATTCCATAAAAATTAGCGGCATTTTCTTCCATGATTTTTTTAGAATGTTTTGCAAGAATTTTTCGGCTCATTTTGTACCAGCTTTCATAGTCACTTACAAGATTGAGAACCGGCCAGTCGCTGCCCCAGACAAGGCGTTCTTCTCCAAATTTTTCCAAGAGAAATTCTATATAAGGAGCAATATCTTCTTGCCCGGCTCCTTTTTGTGCCTCAGTTAGCAGTCCTGAAATTTTGCAATAGGCATTTGTTTCCTCAGCAAGAGGTTGAAGGGCATAAGACCATTCCTCAAATGCATTCTCCTTAATATTTGGCTTTGCTCCATGGTCAATAATAACAGAAAGCTCTGGATGCTTTTTAAGTAAGCGCAGCAAATTTGGAAGATGTTTTGGAAAAACTAAAGCGTCAAAACAAAGCTTATTATCTATAATAGCCTCAAAGCTTTTTGTAAGAATAGGGGATAACATCCAATCTATATCTTCAATATCCTGTATCATTGTGCGTAGCCCTAGCAAATAAGGATTGCTTGCAAGGTCTTTTATCTGCTCCGGTCCATTATCGGCTTCCATATCTACCCAGCCTACAATACCGGCAATAAAAGGTGTCTTTTCGGCAAGCTCAAGAAGAAAATATGTTTCTTCAATGGTTGGAGCGGCTTGCACAAGAATAGTTTTCTTTATGCCTGTTTTAGAAAGGAGGGGGGCAAGATTGGAGGGAAGAAAATCTTGATATAACTCCTTCAGATCAGCGGTAAGCCAACCATAATCTCCCCGTGAAATTTTCCAGAAATGTTGATGGGCATCAATCATATTATTTTACGGCGTAGGCGCATCCTCTCGTAAAAGCTTCTGCTCTTTTAACTCTTTCCAAAAATCAGTCGGGATTTCATGCTTATACAGATCAATACTTTGTTCAACACGCTTAGGAGAACTTATGCCTGGTATTACACAGCAGGTAAGCTTATGAGCCAGCGGAAATTGTAATGCGGCTGCCGGCAGAGGAACATTGTGGGCTTTACAAACTTCTTCAATCTTGCGAACCTTTTTAATAACTACTCTAGGAGCGCGCTTGTAGTTATATGAGGGTTTCCTTGTTTTTGTGCCTGTTGCAAGAATGCCCGAATTATAAATGCCACCCATAATAATACTGGCTCCATGTTTCTCACATTTGGGGAGCATGCTATTCATCGCATCCTGTTCCAGCAGGCTATAACGTCCTGCCAATAGAAAACAGTCAAAGCTCCCATGCTCCATCGCCTGTTCACAAATTTCGGATTCATTAACCCCAAGTCCAATTGCAGCAATCTCCCCTGATGAGCGAAGTTCATCAAGTGCTTTATAGCCACTTTCAATAAATGTTTTGAAATGGAGATCATTTTCTTCACCATGGGTCATTGTGCCAATGTCATGTACAAGCAGAATGTCAATTTTGGCAAGCCCCAGCCTTTGAAGGCTATCCTCATAGGAGCGCATAATTGCGTCATAGGAGTAATCATAAACAGGCTCAAAGGGCATGGGTGAACAATAACCATGCCGTCCTTTCACACCTGAATATCCTCTTATAGGTGTCAGCAATCGTCCTACTTTGCTAGAAAGCACATATTCATTTTCCTGCAGGTTTCGTAGAACGTCTCCTATACGCCTTTCTGATAATCCAAATCCGTAATAGGGTGCTGTATCAAAATATCCTATTCCTGCACCAATAGCTGCTTCAAGCGTTTCCTTGGCAAGATTATTTTCTACAGGACGGTATAAATTTCCTAAAGGGGCAGCACCAAAACCAAGAATAGTCGTTTCCAGTGATGTCTTTCCTATTTTTCTTTTTGGGAACATATATCCTCCTAAAGCCAGTTTCTTCATATAACAAAAAACTGCTATATATGAAACATGATAACAAAAATAAGAAAATTGCTTGCTTTGTTAGGGCTTCTGACTTTTTTAAGTTTTTATGCCTTTTTTGCTTCCCTTTTGGGTGCCAAAGTTTTTTTGGAACGTGGAATAGAAGGCTGGGCCATATTATATTATTTTTTGGCCGGGTTTTTATGGATATGGCCTGCGATACAAATTTTGAAATGGATGCGTAAATGAAATCGGAAAAGAGAATAGCCTATTGGCTTTTTGCTCTGGCTGGCTATGTGATGCTGGTTGTAGCGATAGGGGGGCTTACGCGCCTTATGGATGCAGGGCTTTCCATCACGGAATGGCTTCCTATAACAGGTGTATTGCCTCCCTTAACAGAAAATGCGTGGAAAGAGGCATTTCTGCAATATCAGCAAATTCCGGAGTTTCAGCTTATCAATTATACTATGAGCCTTGCCGAGTTTCAGCATATTTACTGGTGGGAATGGGCACACCGCATGCTGGCAAGAGGAGCAGGATTGTTATTTATGTTTCCCTTTTTATGGTTTTGGGGAAGGAGGGAAATACCAAAGGGCTGTATGAAATATTTGCTTTTATTATTCGCTTTAGGTCTGTCACAGGGTGTTCTAGGCTGGTTCATGGTAAAAACGGGTCTAAGTGAGAGGGTTGATGTCAGCCCAATATTTCTCATGATGCACTTATTGCTTGCCCTATCTATATTCTCTCTCAGTCTCTGGATTGGATTTAGCCTTATTGGAGGGAGAATATTGCTGCCTGTCTATCAATGGAATTACTCGGTTTGGTGTGCCGTAATCATTGTAATTCTTTTATTTTATCAGGCAAGTTTAGGCGCTTTATTAGCAGGCATGGATGGTGGAAAAATACTTACGGATTGGCCATTTATGGACGGAAAACTTATTCCAAATGAGATGTTTGTTTTCACCCCTCTTTGGCAAAATATTTTCTTTAATCCTGTACTCATACAATTTTCCCATCGTCTGATAGCCTATATTTTAATAGGAATTGTAATATGGCAATTCTATAAATGGCGTGTTTCAAGTGCAAAATGGCTACTATATGCTCTTTTAGGGCAAAGCCTGCTTGGTATTTTCACCCTATATTCCAGTGTTGCCTTATGGCTTGGTAGTTTGCATCAGATAATGGCAGTAATTGTTTTTGGTTTTAGCCTGTGGCATTTATGGAATCTTCTACACCCTAAGCATATGGTATTATAATACCATATTCGTAATATTCTAAGATATAAGCATCTTTTAAGACTTTTTATGATTGACTTTATGTGCATGCTTACTTAAAACTCGCCTCCAGAAATAAGTTTACTATGGGTATGAAAAGATGAAAACCTATTCTGCTAAGCCATCAGATATTCAAAAACAATGGGTATTAATAGATGCAAAAAATCTTGTAGTAGGGCGGCTCGCTGCAATTATTGCTCAGCGTTTGCGGGGCAAGCACAAGCCATCTTTTACGCCTCATATGGATATGGGTGACCATGTCGTTGTTATTAATGCAGATAAAATTTCGCTTACCGGCAATAAAATGCGTGATAAAATTTATTATCACCATACCGGGTATCCAGGGGGTATTCGTTCTGCAACGCCAGAGAAATTGCTTGCGGATGATAAATCCGACCGTATCATTCACCTTGCTGTAAAGCGTATGCTTCCCAGAGGTCCGCTTGGCAGGCAGCAATTGACTCATTTGCGTGTATATAAGGGTGAAGAGCATCCTCATATGGCACAAAATCCAGAAGTCCTGGATGTTGCCAAGCTTAACCGTAAGAATATAAAGGAAAGCTAATGGTAGAAATTACGGAGATTGCTTCACAAATAACAGAAACTGCAATCATTGCAGAACCAAAGATTGATGAAAGAGGAAGGGCTTATGCTACTGGCAAGCGTAAAAATGCTATTGCACGAGTATGGCTAAAGCCTGGTCAAGGAAAAATTTCAGTCAATGGGCGTGAAGAGAAAGTATTTTTTGCACGTCCCGTTCTTCGAATGATTTTGCGCCAACCCCTAGTGGCAGCTGAGCGGGAAGGGCAATATGATGTTATTTGCACGGTGACAGGCGGCGGGCTTTCCGGTCAGGCAGGGGCGATACGCCATGGTATTTCGCGAGCGTTAGTGCATTATGAGCCGGGGCTACGCGCGGTATTAAAGGCGGGTGGCTTCCTCACTCGTGATAGCCGTGTAGTTGAGCGGAAGAAATATGGTCGTCGTAAGGCTCGCCGTAGCTTCCAGTTCTCTAAGCGATAATTCCCCAGCCCTTTTCTTTACAATAAAAGAAATGGCATTTGCACAATGCCTTTTTTTCTCTTGTGTTTTCAGATAGGCTTTGAAACAAGGAATATGTAACCATGTCAGATAAGAAGTATAAAATTATAATTTTAGGCGCTTCCGGCTATACGGGAGCCGATAGCATTCGGCTGCTTGCAATGCACCCATATTTTAACATTATTGCTTTGGGAGCCCAGAAACAGGCAGGCAAGGAGCTTGGCGAGATATGGCCACAATTTGCACATTTGCATTTGCCAAAACTACAAAAAATAGAGGAGATAGATTTTTCCGGTGCTGATGCGGTGATAAGTGCTCTCCCACATGGTAGCTTTCAGCAGGTGGTTGGCACGCTTCCTGAAAATATAAAAATTATAGACATGTCAGCGGATTTTAGGCTGAAGGATAAAAATGCTTATGAGCAACATTATAAAACGCCCCATGAATCTCCTAAGCTTCTGGATGAATCTGTTTATGGTCTATGCGAGCAATATAGAGAGAAAATTAAAAAAGCACGCATCATTGCCTGCCCCGGCTGTTATCCGACGGCAAGTCTGCTTGCTCTTTTGCCTCTTATAAAGGAAGGGCTTATAAGCAGTGAAGACATAGTGCTTGATGCTAAGTCTGGCATTTCTGGTGCAGGAAGATCCTTACAGCAAAAAACCTTATTTTGTGAAACGGCAGAGGGTGTAAGTGCCTATGCTATCGCTACACATCGGCATGTTCCTGAAATGGAGCAGGAGCTAAGCAAAATAGCAGGAAAGCCGGTAGAGATTAGCTTTACTCCTCATTTAATACCTATGAGTAGGGGTGAACTTGTTAGTGCTTACGTAAAAATGGATAAGGGAAAATCGGCAAAAGATATTATTTCCTGTTGGAATAATGCCTATGAGAACGAGTCCTTTATAGGTGTTGGTTCTTTGGGAGCTCCTCCTGTTTCTACAAAAGAGGTGCGGGGGTCCAATAGATGCGAACTTCGTGCTTTTGACGACAGAATTAAGGGAAGGGCAGTTGTCATTTCTGCAATAGATAATTTGGTGAAAGGATCTGCCGGTCAGGCTGTGCAAAATCTCAACCTGCTTTTTGGTTTGGAAGAAAGCTGTGGGTTAACTCAATTGGCGCTGATGCCTTAGGGATATAACATGGTGAAACAAAGCTTTGATATTCCCCATTTGCCTCCCTATGTTTTTGAAGAGGTCAATATGCTGAAAGCCAAAGAGCGGGCGGAAGGCAGGGATGTGATTGACTTTGGGATGGGTAATCCAGACTTGCCCACCCCTTTGCATATCGTACAAAAACTTGTTGAAACAGTGCGTGACCCTAAAAGCCATCGCTATTCTGCTTCACGTGGCATTGCAGGGTTAAGAAAGGCACAGGCACGTTATTATGAGCGCCGTTTTGGTGTAAAATTGGATGCAGATAAGGAAATTGTTGCAACCATTGGCTCTAAAGAAGGCTTTGCAAATATGGCGCAAGCCATAGGCTCTAAAGTAGATAGTGTTTTGGTTCCAAACCCAACCTATCCTATACATGCTTTTGGCTTCATTTTTTCAGGAGCTAAAATTCACCACATGCCTGTACCTGTTATTGGAAGTCCTGGTGAAGAGTTCATGCGCGTTTTAGATAAGACCTATCAAAAAGCACGCCCTAAACCGAAAGTCTTAGTACTGAATTATCCTTCTAATCCTACTGCGCAAACAGCGTCACTTGATTTTTATAAAGAGATAATTGGATATGCAAAGAAAAAGGAGCTTATTGTTCTTTCTGACCTTGCCTATGCAGAAATTTATTTTGACGATATGCCTCCACCCTCTATTTTGCAGGTGAGGGGAGCAAAAAAAATTGCCGCAGAGTTTACCTCGCTTAGCAAAAGCTTCTCTATGCCGGGATGGCGTGTTGGGTTTGCTGTAGGGAATAAGGATTTAGTCGGAGCATTGCAGCGTATCAAATCCTATTTGGATTATGGTAATTTTACCCCTATTCAAGTTGCAGCAATTGCCGCATTGGATAGCCCTCCTAATGTAGCTCAGGAAATTCGTAATATTTACAAAAAGCGTCGAGATGTCCTGGTAGAAAGCTTTTCTCGGAGCGGTTGGGATATTTCTCCTCCGCCTGCAACGATGTTTGTATGGGCAAAATTACCAAAAAAATACGAAAAAGGAGGCTCTCTTTCTTTCTCTAAAAAGCTGTTAAAAGAGGCACAAATTGCTGTTTCTCCAGGGATTGGATTTGGTAAATATGGTGATAAATATGTTCGTATTGCTTTGGTAGAAAATGAACATAGAATTCGCCAAGCCGCTAGAAATTTAAAACTATTTCTGGGAGGAAAATAATGAAAATTGCAATTGCAGGATTAGGAACAGTAGGCGATGAAGTTGCTCTATGGTTGCAAGAGCAGGGGGCTGAATATGGATTAGAGCTTGTTGCGGTTAGTGCAAGAAGCAAAGACAAAAAAAGAAAAGCAGATATTCATGCATTGGATTGGTATGAAGATGCAAAAAAACTCGCGGAATTAGATATAGATATTATTATTGAGCTCATTGGTGGTGAAACCGGCATTGCTGAAAATCTCATAGAGAAAGCACTACAAAATGGGAAACATGTTATTACCGCCAATAAAGCATTGCTTGCACAGAAAGGAGTAATGCTCGCAAAGCTGGCAGAAAAAAATAATCTCTTTCTTGGTTATGAAGCAGCGATAGCAGGAGCTATTCCTATTGTTAAAATGCTGAAGGAAGGGCTAAGGAGCAATCAGATTTACCGTATTTGTGGTGTTCTCAATGGAACTTGTAATTATATTTTGAGCCAAATGGAAAAGCATGGCGGAGAGCTTTTACCATCCGTGGCAAAAGCACAAGAGTTGGGCTATGCGGAAGAAGATCCAAGTTTTGATATTGGAGGCATGGATAGTGCTCACAAGCTGGCATTATTAAGTGCTTTGAGTTTTGGTGTACGACCTTCTATCAAAGATATCCATATTGAAGGTATAGAGGCAGTGGAGCCGATTGATATTTCTTTGGCAAACAGGCTTGGCTTTTCTATTCGTTTGCTTGGCATGGCACAGAAGGAGGAAGGTGGCATTTCTCAAATAGTTGAACCTGTATTGGTACCGAAAAATAGCTCTCTTGGAAAAATAGAGGGTGCTTCTAATGGTATATTGATAGAGGGAGATATGATAGGAGAGTTATTTTTGCAGGGTCCGGGTGCAGGAGGTAGGGAAACCGCTTCTGCGGTTTTATCTGACCTGTTAGATTGCGTTTCAGTAGGGAAAACAAATGCTTTTGGTGTAGCAGCAGAAAAACTTGTTCCTTTTACAGCCTCTTCGGCAAGTGAGCAGAGATGGTATATTCGCCTTTCTCTTGCAGATGAGCCAGGGTCTATGGCAAAGCTGACTGCAGAGCTTGCAAAGCATAATATATCCATTGAAGAGATTCTCCAAAGCCCTGAGGAAGAGGAGAAAGGATTTCTACCTGTTGTAATTATCACCCATGAAGTTCCGCGCAGTCATGTTACCGATGCATTGCAGCATATTGAGAAAAACAACCATTCGGTCCTCTGGCCGGTTTTTCACTCGAAAGAACAAATATGAGCAAGGAGCAATCGGTATTAGGCGTAGAGTGTTCACTTAATAACTATCACTGGAAATGGCGTAATCAGGATGAAGCCTTAGCGACAGGCATAGCCCAGAGGTTCTCATTACCGGAGGCAATTGCCCGTATATTAGTTGGCCGCGGGGTCAAACTTGAAGAGGTGGAGCAATTCCTAAAGCCTACTATACGAAAATTAATGCCCAACCCGCTTAGTTTCAAAGATATGGAGCAGGCAGTTGCACAATTGGCATTGGCAATACAGCGTAAAAAGAAAATTGCTGTCTTTGGAGATTATGATGTAGATGGTGCCACCTCCTCTGCCTTACTGAAACGCTTTTTTTCTCATATTGGCGTGGAGGTAAGCATTTATATTCCTGACAGGGTAAAAGAGGGCTATGGGCCTAACCCAAATGCTGTAGAAAAGCTTCACAAGCAGGGCATAGAATTTCTTATTACCGTGGATTGCGGTATGCAGGCCTATGACGCATTAAAGCATGCTATGAGCCTTGATATGGAGGTTATTGTTATTGACCATCACCAAAGTGGTGATACGCTTCCTGAAGCAAGCTCTATTATCAACCCCAAACGTATTGATGATGAAAGTGGCATGGATAATCTTGCCGCTGTTGGTGTTGTATTTTTATTTGTGGTGGCGTTAAGCCGCAAATTAGGGATTTCCGAAAAAGATAATAAATATTTGATGCAATGGCTGGATTTGGTAGCCCTTGGTACGGTTTGTGATGTTGTTCCCTTAAAGGGTCTGAACCGCGCATTCGTACACACTGGCTTGGAAATCATGGCAAAAAGGCAGAATAAAGGGCTAGTGGCACTTATGGATAATGCACAACTAACAGCTAGACCAACTCCCTATGATTTGGGTTTTCGTCTGGGACCAAGAGTAAATGCCGGCGGACGTGTAGGGGAATGTAATCTTGGAGTAAGGCTGCTTGCAAGCACCTCCGGTGAGGAAGCAGTTGCTCTTGCCATGCGACTTGATGAATATAACAGTAAACGCCAGGAAATAGAAAAAGAGCTTGTTGGAGGAGCAATTTTAGAAATAGAAAAAAATCTGAAAGCAACAAAGCTCCCTAAAATCATATGTATTGCACAAAAACAATGGCATGTAGGTGTAATCGGTATTGTAGCGGCTAGAGTGAAAGATAAATTTCGCCGTCCTGCTATTGTGATTGCTTTTGACGAGCAAGGGCAAGGCAAGGGGTCGGCACGGTCTGTAGATGGGCTGGATATGGGTGCTCTTATAGGCAAAGCCTTAAGCTTAGGGCTTATTGAAAATGGGGGAGGACATAAAATGGCCGCAGGTATTAGTCTTAAAGAAAGCCAGTTAGAAGGCTTTCAAAAGTTTTTAGAAAAAGAGATGCAAAAGCTGCATATACCAGAAACGCAAGAATTACAGATTGATGCAGCCCTTTCTCCAGAAGGGGTAAATAGGGATTTTCTCGATAGCTTGGAGGCAATTGGTCCTTTTGGTGCAGGAAATCCAACTCCTAAGTTTTTATTTGCCAATATTATAGTAGAATATGCTGATATTGTAGGAGAGAATCATGTGCGCTGTTCAATAAGCTCTACAGCAAAGCAGGGAAGGTTAAAGGCAATATGTTTTGGTTCTGCAAACACGCCATTGGGCAAAACATTGCTGGAAAACCGTATGCCTATGCATGTTATAGGCAAGCTTCAGGCTGATGATTTCCATGGTAAAAGAGGGGTGCAGCTTGTTATTAAAGATGGATTTTAGGGTGCTAAGACTTGAAATATCTATCATATAAAGATATAGAGCCTTGGTCTGTTTGTTATGCGCCCTTCGTCTATCGGTTAGGACGCCAGGTTTTCAACCTGGAAAGAGGGGTTCAATTCCCCTAGGGCGTGCCACAAACAAAAAAGGAGGATAATCCATTGTTATTAAATTTATCTATGACTACGTCTTTAGCCGGCATTGCTGCGATTGTGAGCTTTGTTATTGCTTATGGGTTGGTAATGCTAGAGGAGTTTACGCATCTTCGTAAATCCAAGCCCGTAATTGTTGCCGCAGGTGTTATCTGGATGCTGGTAGCCATTGCTAGCCATCAAGCCGGTGTGGACGCAAAGCTGGCTGAAGAAGCCTTCAAGCATACATTTCTGGAATTTGCAGAGCTATTCATATTTCTTCTTGTCGCTATGAGTTATATTAACGCTATGACGGAACGGGGTGTTTTTGAAACACTGCGCTCCTGGCTTGTAGCAAAAAGATTTGGCTTTCGTAAGCTGTTCTGGATAACAGGCATATTAGCGTTTTTTATCTCTCCTCTTGCGGATAATTTAACGACTGCTCTGCTCATGTGTGCCGTGGTGTTGGCTGTTGGTAAGAATAATCACCGCTTTACAGTGATTGCCTGTATTAATATTGTGGTTTGTGCCAATGCAGGGGGAGCGTTTAGCCCCTTTGGAGATATAACGACATTAATGGTTTGGCAGAAGGGTGTGTTGCCTTTCTTTGATTTCTTTCATATTTTTGTTCCCTCTGTAGTAAATGCATTAATCCCTGCAGCGATTATGCATTTTGCTATTCCTGATGAAGCTCCTGAAGGAGGAGGCAAGGTTGTCCCGATGAAATGGGGAGCAAAGCGTATTATTGCCCTGTTTCTGCTTACGATTGCAATGGCGGTATCAGGGCATCAATTCTTACATATGCCCCCTGTCTTTGGAATGATGACAGGACTTGGTCTGCTTTTATTTTTTGGTTTCTATATCCGCAAACACGAAACCATGGATGTTTTTGACAATATTGCCTATGCGGAATGGGATACACTTTTATTCTTCTATGGCATTCTTATGTGCGTTGGAGGTCTGGCAAGTTTTGGATATTTAGCAGAGATATCACAGCTTATGTATTTGGGTTGGGGAGCAAGTATTGCCAATATTCTGGTTGGGATATTATCGGCAATTGTAGATAATATTCCTGTCATGTTTGCCGTATTGACCATGTTTCCTGCTATGGATCAGGGGCAGTGGTTGCTGGCTACATTAACCGCAGGTGTTGGAGGAAGCATGCTTTCTATTGGCTCGGCAGCAGGGGTTGCTCTTATGGGGCAGGCAAGAGGAATATATACGTTCTTCTCACATTTACGCTGGACGCCTGTTATTGCCCTTGGCTATGCAGCAAGCATATTTGTACATTTTCTATGGAATAAAAGATTATTTGACGGGGTCGCTTTGACTTTACATTAATTGAGGATATCCGCATATTTTCTGAGAGGAATAATATGTTGGATAAGTCCACGATTTTTTAAAAATTTTGCCATCCGAATATAGCGTGCTTCATCTAAGGCATGAGGGCGAAGTGCAAAACGAGGCAGGGTATCAAAAAATGCTCGGCGATTAAGCTCCGTATCCAAATCCTTTCTGTCTTGAATAAATAGCTTCCAGCTTTCCTCTGGGTGATTAATAAGATAGGTAACCGCTCGCTCCAACGCATCCACAAATGCTATAAGCTTTTGACGATAGGCATGATTTTTTATTTTTTTGCTATTCGCTACGATAATCAATTCGTCATAATTAGGAATACCATGCTCCTCAAGGAAAAAAGCTTTTCCCTGAAAGCCTGCCAGTTCTATTTGAGTCAATTCAAAATTGCGAAAAGCACCAATAACAGCATCTACATTTCCTGATAGCAGAGAGGGAGTAAGAGAGAAGTTTACATTTATTAGCTGAACTTCGTCTAATCCGATATTTTCCTTTTCTAAAATTGCCCCAAGCAATATGTCCTCAAACCCGCCGACAGAATAGCCAATCTTTTTGCCCCGTAATTTTTTAATGGAGTCAATCGGACCATCCTTAAGCACAACCAGAGAGTTGAGAGGGGTGGCAATAAGGGTAGCAATACGAGTGATTTTTAGCCCTTCTGCAACATGAAGTTGTAATTGAGGTTGATAGCTTATCGCTAAATCCGCTTTTCCTGCGGCAACAAGCTTGGGAGGCAAGCTTGGATCTGCAGGCTCAATCAGTTTTACCTCCAATCCTGCCTCACGGAAAAAGCCTTTATTCTGAGCGATGAAAATAGGGGCATGGTCTGGATTGGCAAACCAATCTAGAAGCAAACTAATCCGCTCCGCACTATAGGCAATATTGATTGAGAAAAAGAAAAGAAAAAAAGGAAAAATAAGAATACGCATAAGAACTACCTATATGACTGAGCTAACCTTGAGAAGGCCAAAATAAAATCTTACTGGTGATATAATTAACGGAAAAATACAAAGCAAGCGCAATAATAGTTAATGTAAAAAGAGCGGCAAAGAGCATATCCGTTTGCATCCTTCCATTTGCATGGAGCATTAAAAAGCCAAGCCCGGCACCTGAGCCAACCCATTCTCCAATAATTGCTCCTATAGGTGCGGTTGCTGCTGCAATTTTTAAGCCGGAATTAAAAGCAGGAAGCGCAGAAGGCAAACGCAAGAAATATAATATTTGGAAGTTTCTTATAAAGGGGTTTTGCTTTTTCCCTACCATGATTTCTGCCATGCAAAGATAATCAGGGCGAACACGTTGCAATCCGTCATAAAAAGTACTGGTAACTGGAAAGAAAACAATAAGTACCGCCATAGCAATCTTAGAAGCAAGCCCAACGCCTAGCCAAAGTACCAGTAAAGGAGCAAGAGCAAATACAGGAATAGCCTGACTTACAACCAATATGGGCAGTAAATATTTTTTGCTTGTTTTGAAACTAATCATAACTAAAGCAGCAAGCGCCCCAAGCAAAATGCCTATTCCCATACCTAGAATAATTTCTATCAGCGTTATTTTTGCGTGATAGGCTATATAGGCATATTCCTGAAATAATTTACGAGCTACCTCTATAGGTGCAGGCAAAATAAAGGCAGGGGGGCTTGCAAGCCATATAACAAGCTGCCATAGGAAAATGAAAAAACAAAACACCCATAGGCTTGTAAGCACTTTTTTCATCCTTCTAACTCCTGCAAAATATCCTCTGTTTTTGTAAGCGACCCTGCTATGATTTTTTTTATGCCCGTACTTTTCATAATGTAAATATCTCCACCCATAAAAAGAGCTTCCTGAGGGTCATGAGTTACAAGCAAAACCGTTTTTTCTCTGAGCAGGTTTTTTGTAATCAGCTGAAGTTCTCTACGAGTGAGGGCATCAAGCCTGGAAAATGGCTCATCCATAAGCACAATAGGACGTGCTTCATATAAGGTTCTTGCCAAAGCTACTCTTTGCCGTTCTCCACCGGATAGTTCATGGGGGAGGGCGTCTTGTTTATCTGAAAGCCCTAACCGCATAAGCAGTTCTTTTGCACGTTTATAATCTGGCTGTTCTTTTCTAAGTTTTGCTCCAATTACAATATTTTTTATGGTTTTTGCCCATGGAAGAAGCAAATCATCCTGTGCCATCCAGGCAAAGCCTTGTTTTTGTGCTTTTATCTTGCCTTGAAAGCTTGCTTGTTCAGGGAGAATGTCTGCAAGACATCTAAGGAGAGAGGATTTTCCTATCCCTGTTTTTCCTAAAAGGCAGGAAAACTGATTTTTAGGCAAATCCAGCGATATATTTTGAAATATGCATTTTCCTCCAAAACTCAGGCTTGCATTTTCTAAGCGGAGAAGAGGGGGAGCAGATTGAGGCATATAAAATTTATGATATATTGGGATATATATTGCAAGCTTGCAATATAAGATGATTACTCTTAATTTGCATTTTCAAGAATTCGGGGCATGGCGCAGTCTGGTAGCGCACCTGCTTTGGGAGCAGGGGGTCGTTGGTTCGAATCCAGCTGCCCCGACCATTGAACAAGAGGTAGAAAAATGGAAGCCCGTATATATAAGCCAGTGAAAAATGCGATGCAGTCAGGGCAGGCAGAGAAACCATGGGTTTTGCGCTTTTTGCCCCGCAGGGACAAATCCTGCATGGAGGACATGCTTCGTCAGTTGGAAATTTGCTTTGCCAGTTGTGAAGCTGCAGAACAATATGCCAAAGAGCATAATATTCCCTATCGTGTGGAAAAGGAGTATAGGGTAAGGAGAAAGCCTAAGCTATATTCAGACAATTTCCGCTCAGATAGAAAAGAGCAATGGACTCATTAACTTCTGGCCCCGTAGCTCAGCTGGATAGAGCAACGGACTTCTAATCCGTAGGTCGCACGTTCGAATCGTGCCGGGGTCGCCACTTTTTATCTTTTGCTATAGGCAAGAGCTGCTTTTGCAAAAGCAGAGAAGATAGAGCGCGATACAGGCTCTTCTTCCGCTTTATATTCAGGGTGCCATTGTACGCCCAGCATAAAATCTACCTCTGGAGCGCTAACAGCCTCTATCGTACCATCTTCTGCAATGGCTTCCGAAACAAGGTTGGGAGCAAGCTTATCTATAGCCTGGAGGTGAATGCTATATACATCAGCCTCCTCTAAACCGGTTGCTTGCATAAGAAGCCCTTTTTCAGAAAAACGAACTTTATGCCTGCAGCTATATTCTTCTGCTTCACTTGCTTTAGATGCGGGGTGGTGCTTAGCTTTCCCTTCTAGCTTCTCTACTTCATGGTGAAGAGACCCTCCAAAAGCGACATTCATCTCCTGTATGCCGCGACAAATACCTAGACAAGGAATATTTTTTTCAAAGGCGGTTTGTATAAAAGCAAAGGCCATTTCATCGCGTTCTACATTATAAGGTGCAAAGTTTCCCTTTTTTCCATAATAGGAAGGGTGAACATTACTGTCGCTACCAATGAGCATAAGCCCATGAGCTTTGCTTAATAGGGGAGCAACAATCTCTTTCTTTGATGTCAGGGTAGGAATGATAAAGGGTATAATGCTTATGTCCTCTACCCCAGCATTCAGCGCAAGGAGGTAATATTCATTCACCGCCTGAAATTTTTTATGCATAACCTGTCTTGTGTCTGCGATAACGGCAATGAAAATTTGTTCTTTCACTTTGTACCCCTTAGAAAAACTTTACGTATAGCATGAGAAAGCAATATTGCTCCAAAAGCAATAGCAAGAGAAAGGAACAAAAGGCGTGTTGCTTGTGTTTCCTCATAAGGCGATTGATAAAGTGTGTAAAGAGCCAGCGGAAGGGTCTGCGTTTCGCCTGCAATATTACCAACAAAAGCAATCGTTGCGCCAAACTCTCCTAAAGCGCGGGCAAAACCAAGCAGGCTACCTGTTAATAATGAAGGGAAAGCCAGAGGAATACTAATGGCAAAGAACACACGTTTGGGAGAAGCTCCCAATGTTCGTGCAGCTGCCTCAAGCTTTTTGTCTATGCCTTCAAAACCGATACGAAAGCTCCCAACCATAAGTGGCATTGCCATAATCGCTGCTGCAAGCGAGGCACCTTTCCAATCAAAAGCAAAGGATATGCCCCATCCATTATAAAGCCATGCGCCAATGGGAGCCGTGCGACCAAAAACCAGTAATAATAAATAGCCAACGCTAACAGGAGGGAGCAATAGGGGCGCATAGACCAAAGTTTCTAAAAAAACTTTTCCTATAAACTGCTTTCTTGCCAAAACCCAAGCAAGTGCAATCGTTATCGGCAAAGAAAATAAAATTGCTATGCTTGCAATTTTCAAAGAACATAATAGGGCTGTTATCTCAAATTCAGTAAGCATTAGAGGTAATCTTTTCAAAGCCGTGCTTATAAAATACATCCAAAGCTGTTTTGCTTTGTAGAAAATCATAAAATTGCTTTGCCTGGGGGTGAGAGCTATCCAGTAAGGCAAGCGAATAGGAAATAGGGGGTCCAGTCAGATAAATAGCCTTTAGCTTCCTGGTTTTTACATCACTATGATAGAGAATAGCCGCTTCTAACTCACCCTGTAATAACCAATGTAGCAATATAGAGGATGAGGGCGCATAGACAAGACTACCATGAATAGGAATATTCATATTTTTCAATGCCATTAGCCCATATCTGCCGACAGGCACATGTCGTGGGTTACCAATGCCAAGCGGATAGGCTAACTTACCGTTTTGTCCTCTATACCCGCTGGAATAGGCAAGCATAAGCCGATTTCCAAAAAGCTTTGTTGAAGGGTAGGTCAGCAACTGCTTTTGGCGGAGATAGCCTGTCCATGAGGGATCTGCAGAAAGATAAAGGCTGGCAGGAGCTCCTTTGGAAATTTGGCTTGCCAATGTGCCTGAAGAAGCAAAGCTTGGAATGATTTTGCCTTTTCTTGTACCATATTGTTGATGATAGCTATGAATAACCTCTTCAAGAGCAGATTTCGTGCTGGCTGCTGCAAAAACATATAGCGGGGGAGGGGAAGCCCCATATCCATATGATATATTAATAAAAAAGATAAATAAGAATAAATAAATACTTCTAAACATTTATTTTTTCCATTTTAGAGAATCCATTTTCTAAATCTTTTTTGAGATCTTCTACATCCTCTAATCCAACATGGAGCCGTAATAATATCTCTTCTCTCTGCCACGGTACCGCAGAACGCTCCGATGCAGGGTTTTTAGGAAGAATAAGACTTTCATAGCCTCCCCAACTATAGCCTATTTTGAATAATTCCAGCCTGTCCAGAAATACGGCTAATGCCTTTTCCGCACAGGGGCGAAGTAAAATGGAAAATAGCCCATTGGATCCGGTAAAATCACGCTTCCACAATTTGTGACCTTCAAAACTGGGGAGGGCAGGGTGCCAAACTTCTATAACCTCTTTACGTTTTGCAAGCCATTTAGCAATTTCTAACCCGTTTTTTTCATGCATTGCTAAGCGTGCAGCTAGAGAGCGTAGTCCCCTAAGAGCAAGCCATGCCTCATCACCACTAACACATTGCCCAAATAATCGATGTGTTTGTGCAATCTTTGCCTTAGTTTTTCGGGTAACACTAATTGCGCCCATCATAAGGTCAGAATGACCACCAACATATTTCGTTAAAGCCTGTATGCACACATCTACCCCATGGACAAAAGGCTTGAAATGTAGCCCATTGCCCCATGTGTTATCCATAATCACAACAAGCCCCTTGCTATGAGCTACATGGCTGATAGCAGGTACATCCTGTATTTCAAAAGTAAGAGACCCTGGACTTTCAATAAATACCAGGCTGCTATTTTTACGGAAAAGTTTTTCTATATTGCTTCCAATCTTAGGGTCATAAAACTCTACTTCAACTCCCTTTGGGCGCAAATATTGCTCGGCAAAATCTCGTGTAGGACCATATACGCTATCGCTTAATAATATATGGTCTCCAGTTTCTGCATAAGCACTAAGGGCTGTAGCTATTGCAGCAGAACCGGAAGGGCAAAGATATGCTTCCTCTCCCCCGTCTAAAGCACAAAGGGCTTTAGAAAGCGCATGGGTGGTTGGCGTATGATATCTTCCATAGACATATTCTTTTGGCTTCTTACCCAAAAACTCATCATAACTATCATATAAAATGGTAGAGACACGATAAAGCGGAGGATTGATAATCCCATAATGCTCTTTGCTCATACGCCCTTTATGAAGAATTTTTGTTTTGTCATCCATAACATTACTATAATAGCGGTTTTATAAAATTGGGAGCAAGAGTTTGCTCTTGAGATTTTACTAATCTTTAGTAATATAGGCAGAATAGTTGATTCCATAAGCAAGGATATAATATGAGATTGATTGCAACATTTATGTTTTTTGGATTAAGTTTCGCAACCCTCTCTGCACAGGCTGCAGAATCCACTCTGGAAAATGTTAGAGAACGGGGCTTTGTGCGCTGTGGGGTAAGCCAGGGGCTACCTGGATTTTCTTACCCTGATAATCGTGGGAACTGGCGGGGGCTTGATGTAGACCTTTGCCGTGCTGTCGCCGTAGCGATATTTGGTAAAAAAAATGCCGTGCGCTTTGTGCCGGTATCCTCTAAAGAACGTTGGACCATGCTACAATCAGGGGAAGCAGATATTTTATCACGCAATACTACATGGACAATGCAACGTGATACAGCTCTGGGTGCACGCTTTTTGGTAGTAAATTATTATGATGGCCAGGGCTTTATGGTACGAAAAGATCTTGGTATCAAGCATGCCGAAGAGTTGGATGGTGCATCCATCTGTACAAATTCAGGAACAACAACAGAATTAAATGCTGCTGATTATTTCCGCTCTCGTAAAATTGCTTATGAATTGGTTACTTTTGAAAAAGCGGATGAAGCAGTTGCTGCCTATGATTCGGGCAGATGTGATGCCTATACTACAGACCATAGTGCCCTTTATGCACACCGTTTGCGCTTGGCCAATCCGAAAGACCATATTGTATTGCCTGATATCATTTCAAAAGAACCGCTTGGTCCTGTCGTCCGCCAAGGTGATTCTCAATGGGAAAGCATTGTGCGGTGGAGCTTTTGGGCAATGCTAAATGCTGAGGAGCTTGGCGTCAGCTCACGGAACTTACGCAGGATGTATTCCTCTAATGACCCTGCGATTGCAAGACTATTAGGCAGAGAAAGCGATTTTGGAAGAGTATTAGGTCTTTCCCCTGACTGGGCTGCTCAAATTATACGCCAGATAGGAAATTATGCAGAAAGTTTTGAACGCAATGTCGGAATGGGATCTCCCTTAAAAATTGAACGTGGTAATAATGCACTCTGGACCAATGGTGGGCTACTTTACGCCCCACCCATAAGATAGCCGGGCAATGAATAAACGCCCAATAGCCTATAGCGGCTGGGGGATACAAGTAGCTCTGCTATTGGGACTTCTTGCTCTGTTTCTTTGGCTAGGCAATAATATGCTGACCAATCTGGGAGGACAAAACGCCTCCCTTGGTTTTGGTTTTCTAAAAGAACGCTCAGGCTTTTCCATTAATTTTTCTCTTATTGCCTTTTCAGAAAGTGATAGCTATGCACGGTTATTAGTCGCAGCTTTGCTAAACACTATATTAGTTGCAATTATCTCTATCTTTTTTGCAACTATATTAGGGCTTTTTATCGGTATATTGCGTCTTTCTTCCAATTGGCTGGTAAGGAATATTGCAGGAGCATATATTGAGTTTTTTCGTAATGTGCCCCTGCTTCTGCAAATATTATTCTGGTATATCGGCGTTCTAAGAAACCTGCCGCTTCCACGCCAGAGCATATCTATTTTTGATAGTATATTTGTACATAAGAGAGGCATTTCTCTGCCTGCTCTCATCTTTGAAGGTAATGCCGCTTTTTGGTGGGCAGGAGCAATAATAACAAGCGTTCTTGTCGGTATTGGCCTATGGATATGGTCAAAAAATCGACAAAATAAAACAGGAAAGGTTTTTGCCTTTTGGCGTGTTACAATTTTTGTATCCTTAGCTATTATAACCCTTTGTTATTTTGCTGGAGGGCATCAATTTGAGCTTGATATTCCCCATTTGCAAGGGTTTAACTTCAAGGGTGGTATGAGGTGCACCCCTGAACTTGTTGCCATTGTTTTTTCTTTAAGCATGTATACTGCCGCCTTTATCGCCGAGATTATGCGGGCAGGAATTTTATCCGTGAAAAAAGGACAAAGTGAAGCAGCAAGTTCTTTGGGCTTAACACGCAGGCAAAGCCTTCGCCTTATCATATTACCACAGGCATTAAGGGTTATTATTCCTCCTCTTGCCAGCCAATATTTAAACCTTACCAAAAACTCTTCATTAGGTGCCGCCATTGCCTTTCCTGACCTTGTTGGTGCCTTTGCAGGCACAGCCCTTAACCAAACAGGCAAGGCGGTAGAAATAATATTTATCACCATGATGATTTATCTGGGATTAAGTCTTACGGTTTCTCTTATTATGAATTTTTATAACCGACGAATAAACAGGACACGCCAATGAAGAGGGAAGAGGCATATTTTTGGATGCGCACGCATTTATTTTCTTCCGGATATAATAGCGTGCTAACTATTCTGGCAACAATTTTTGTCCTTTGGATAGGATATTACAGCCTAAACTGGATGATATTCGATGCAAGCTGGACAGGAAGCTCACGCGAAGCCTGTTTGCAGGAAAACAGGGGGGCTTGCTGGCCATTTGTGTATCATAAATTTGGGCAATTTATCTATGGGTTCTATCCGGAAGCATCCCGTTGGCGGGTCAATATTGTAATGTTTTTAGGGGCTTTAGGATTAGGCTGGCTTATGTATCCGGCTATGAAGCATAAAAAGGCAGTTGGTGTTGCTATGCTCACAGCATATCCTATCCTTGCCTTTATTCTGCTTTATGGCGGCTTTGGATTTATGAAAATAGAAACCCGCCTTTGGGGCGGTTTGCTGATAACATTAGTGGTGGCAAGTGTTGGCATTGTTGGCTCCTTGCCTTTAGGCATTTTGCTTGCTCTTGGTAGGCAGTCTGAAATGCCGGTTATACGAATGTTCTCTATTGGATTTATTGAATTTTGGCGGGGTGTTCCGCTTATCACTGTTTTGTTTATGGCAAGTGCAATGTTGCCATTATTCCTACCGGAAGGAGCCAGCTTTGATAAACTTTTGCGATGCCTTATTGTCGTTATGCTGTTTTCTTCTGCCTATATGGCGGAAGTAATAAGAGGGGGATTGCAAGCAATACCCCAAGGGCAATATGAAGCTGCCCGTGCAGTAGGCATGTCCTATTGGAGCATGCATTATCATATTATTTTGCCTCAAACTCTGCGCCTGGTAATTCCAGGGATTGTAAATACAACCATTGGATTATTTAAAGACACCACTCTTATTTCTATTATTGGATTATTTGACTTGCTTGGTATTGTGCAGGCAAATTATGCTGATAGCCAATGGGCAACACCACAAACGGCAATGACAGGTTTCTTATTTGCTGCTTTAGTCTTTTGGGTATTTTGCTTTAGCATGTCTCATTACTCACGCTATGTAGAAAGAAAAACCGGTTCTAAAAAAATACTGCTAAGGGAAGATTAATATGAAAAAAGTGATTGAAATATCAGGATTGAATAAATGGTTTGGAAATTTTCAGGCTCTTAAAAATATTAATCTTGAGGTTGAAGAAGGAGAAAGAATTGTAATTTGTGGACCTTCGGGTTCAGGAAAAAGCACGCTTATTCGCTGCATGAACGCTCTTGAAGACTGGGAGGATGGCAGGGTTGTTATAGAGGGAGAAGAGCTTGGCAAAAACATTCACCAAATAGAAAAAATTCGGAAAAATATAGGCATGGTGTTTCAGCAATTTAATCTTTTCCCCCATATGAGCGTATTGGAGAACTGTATGCTTGCACCAATATGGGTAGAAAAACTGTCTAGAAAAAAAGCAGAAGAAATTGCCATGCATTTTCTAAAGCGTGTGCATATTGAAGAGCAGGCATTGAAATATCCCGAACAATTATCAGGGGGGCAACAGCAGAGAGTGGCTATTGCCCGTGCATTATGCATGGAGCCCAATATTATGCTCTTTGATGAGCCAACTTCTGCTCTTGACCCTGAAATGATAAAAGAAGTTTTGGATATTATAATTTCTCTTGCAAAAGAAGGCATGACAATGCTTTGTGTCACCCATGAAATGGGCTTTGCCCGTAAGGCAGCGAATAGAGTTTTGTTTATGGATGAAGGTGAGATTGTAGAGGAAGCAAGCCCAAAAGAATTTTTTGAAAATCCCCGCCATAAGCGAACAAAAGCTTTTCTAAGTCAGATATTGCAACACTAGCTTATAGCCAGTCAGGATAGGGCAAATTGTTTTCCTGTAAGAAGCTTTTATTAAATAATTTACTCCGATAGCGTGTACCATAATCGCATAATATCGTTACGATAATATGACCCGGTCCCATTTTCTTTGCCATATGAATAGCTCCGGCAACATTAATGCCTGTGCTAAGCCCCATGCATAATCCTTCATATTTTAGCAAATCAAAAATAATGGGAAGAGCCTCTTTATCATCAATTTGATAGGCATCATCAATAGGTGCATCTTTTAAATTCCCTGTAATGCGTGTCATGCCAATCCCCTCAGCAATGGAGCTTCCTTCAGCTTTTAGCTCTCCTGTTTTCACCCAGCTATAAATTGAAGCTCCCATTGGGTCAGCTGCCGCTATCTGAATATCAGGATTTTTTTCTTTTAACCCTATACCAACGCCCGCCAATGTACCCCCTGTGCCGACAGCACAGCAAAATCCATCTATTTTTTTATTTGTATCTTTCCATATTTCTTCTGCAGTCGTTTCAATATGCGCAAGACGATTGGCAGTGTTATCAAATTGATTGGCCCAATAGGCACCATGTTTTTCTGTGCTTGCCAATTCCTTTGCAAGCTGTTCGGAAACACGCACATAATTGCCGGGGTCACTAAAAGGAACGGCATCCACTTCTACCAATTCGGCGCCTGCAATGCGGAGCATATCCTTTTTTTCTTCAGTCTGTGTACGTGCAATGACAATCGTTGTTTTCAAGCCCAAAGAGTTACCAATGAGAGCCAGACCAATACCTGTATTTCCTGCCGTGCCCTCTACAACGCGCCCGCCCTTTTCTAAAGCTCCTCTTTTCATAGCATCACGAATAATATAGAGGGCAGCTCTGTCTTTTACCGAAAGACCGGGATTTAAAAACTCTGCCTTTCCCAAGATAGTACATCCTGTTTCTTCTGAAGCCTTTTGCAGTTTCAAAAGAGGGGTATTACCGACAGCTGATTCTAAATCCTGGTGTAGCATATGAATATTTAGCTTCCTATGTGATAGCTGAGCTATCTCATAAAGTGAAGTGGCTCCCCAGGCCGGACTCGAACCAGCGACCCAGCGGTTAACAGCCGCTTGCTCTACCAACTGAGCTACTGGGGATCAGAAAGTTTTAGCGGTATATCAAAGCTAGAAATAAAATGCCAATAGTTTTTTTATATATGGTTTTTGGAGGCCACGCCCGGAATCGAACCGGGGTCCACGGCTTTGCAGGCCGCTGCGTAACCACTCCGCCACGTGGCCTCTTGCATTGGAGGCGTATATAGCAAAGCAATCTTTGCCTTTCAATGATTAGCATTCTTCTTTGCATATATATGCTTTCATGGCATATAAGCCTCTATTGAGGATAAATAGCAATGATAGATTTTGATATAACAAGAAAGCATATGGTAGAGGAGCAATTAATGCCTGCGGGTATTAAGGACAGGCGGCTTTTGGCAGTTATGGAGAACATACCTCGCGAACTATTTGTACCGAAAGATAAGCTATCCATAGCATATTGCGATAATGAAATTATGTTGAACAATGTAAGATGCCTTCTTTCTCCAACAAGCTTTGCCCTTCTTGCTCAATTAGCAAAGCCCGATGAAAGTTCTTTGGTTTTAGATATTGCCTGTGGAAGTGGTTATTCAAGTGCAATATTAAGCCGTCTGGCCGGCATGGTTGTCGGATTGGAAAGTCAGCCGCATTTACGAAAAACAGGCACAGGGCTTGATATGGATAATGTGATGTTTGTGGAGGGACCTCTTGAGGAAGGTTTTTTAGGGGAAGGGCCTTATGATGTTATTCTCATTAACGGTAAAATAGAGCATATCCCTCCTATGCTATTGGAACAGCTTGTAGAAGGGGGGCGGCTTGTCTGTTTTATGGGGGGAGAAACCACTAAAGCTATATGCTTAACAAAGACTGCAAAAGCGATGGATATATATGAAGCAAATCCGGCAGCAGCACCAAGACTTGCTGAGTTTCAAGAAAAAGAACAGTTTCAACTATGAGCAAAACACAAATATTTCTGCTTTCCTTATTTTTGCTACTTGCAAACGCCCCTTCTATTTATGCAGCAGGAACGCTTAAAGATGCTATGCAAGAGGCATTGCTGTACAATCCCTCTCTTGCTGCAGCACAAGCTTCTTTACGTGCAAATGCTCAATCCATTCCTAAAGCACGGGCAAACCTGCTTCCACAGATTAATGCTTCTGCAAGTAGCTCTTCCAGCGAATCAGAAAGATATAGTTTTGATGATGATGGGGTGAAGGGACTCTCTACACCAGAGTCGAAAAGAGAGAATTATTCCATATCTGCCAGGCAATCCATTTTTGCAGGAGGAAAAAATTTAAATAGTCTTCGAAGGACAAAAATAATTTATGAACAAAAAAAAGCGGAGTTTCTGAACACACAGCAGCAATTTTTACTTTCTGTTGTCCGCTCCTATATGGATGTTATTCATGCCCGCTACCGTCTTGAGTTAAGCCAAAGCCATTTAAAAGGCTTGTTATCACAATTGGAAACAACTTCAGACCGTTTTGAGTTAGGAGAGCTTACCCGCACCGACCTTGCTCAATCACAATCAAGAGTGTTTCTTGCCCGCAGTTCATTAGCAAGTGCGCAACAAGGGGTTATTACGGCAGAAGCCGAATATTTAAGAATTATTGGTGTTGCTCCAAATAATATTGAAGCGCCCACTAACCTTCCTGAGCTACCCAATAGCAAAGAGGAGGCATTAAAGATTGCCAGGACAGAAAACCCTTCCTTTCTTGCCGCCCGCCTAGCTGAAAAAGCTTCTAAATATGGGGTAAAAATTGCTTCTGCCAGCTTCCTTCCCTCCGTATCCCTTAGCGCCGCCCGCACAAAAAGTAAAAGCAACCCTGTCAATGCCTATGATACGGATGAACAGAGTGATAGCATTTCTGCAATGCTTACAATCCCGCTATTCGCAGGAGGCAGAAATAAGGCTAGTCTTCGTGAGGCTAAAGAAATTAATGCTCAGCGCAAATTAGAGATACATAATGCTTCTCGTTTACTGGAAAGGCAATTGGTTAGCGCATGGTATGAGCTTGAATCTACAAAAGAGCGCTTGCGTTTTCTTAAGGAGCAGGTCAAGGCAACAAAAAGTGCCTTGGATGGTGTTGTAGCAGAAACAGAAATTGGTTTAAGAAATATATCTGATGTACTTGATGCAGAAGAAGAAGTTTTAGATTCTGAGCTTGACCTTTTGCTTGTACAGCGTGACCAGTTCATTGCAAGCTATACCTTGCTTGCAATTATGGGTAAACTAACACCGAAAAGGCTTGGGTTGCAAAGTCCTGAAAATTGGTAAGGAATTGATAACCTATTGCTGCTAATCATAGCGTTTTCTTAATATTATGAGGTAAAAAATGAGTACATTAGCAAAAAAAGACAATAAAAACATGAAAGAGGTTATGTCTGATATCCGCCAGATTGTAGGCAATCATGGTAATAGTGATGCCGTAGCCCCTGCCATGGATGAACAAGATGGTGAGGTTCTGGAGCTTTCAGAGCGCCAGATTGTAGAGGAAACTCCGAAAGGAAAGCAAAAAGTGGAGAGCAGCGCTTCTTCTGATTCCTTAGAGAAAGCCATTGCCAATATGCAAATTCCAGAAGAAAAGCTGGAAAAAAAGATGGAAGAATTGCTTACGCCTCTCCTTACCAGCTGGATTGAAAATCATTTATGCGAGCTGGTAGAGCGTATTATGCGTGAGCGGGTAGAGCAATATACCAATCAAAAGGATCTCTAGAAAAACCACTTGCTCTTGCAGATAGGAGAAGCATGGTGTAACCAGCTTCTATGCTTGAGAAAACCTATAACCCTGCAACTATAGAAACGCGCCTTTATGAGAAATGGGAGCGTAGTGGAGCTTTTTCTCCGACCGGGAAGGGTGAAGCTTTTTCTATGGTTATTCCCCCGCCCAATGTAACCGGCAGTTTGCATATGGGGCATGCGCTTAATAATAGCCTGCAGGATATTTTAGTTCGCTGGCAGCGTATGCTGGGAAAGAATGTTCTTTGGCAGTGTGGAACTGACCATGCGGGAATAGCAACGCAAATGGTTGTAGAGCGTCAATTGGCAGAGGAAGGGAAAACCTCTCGCCATGAGATGGGACGTGATGGTTTTGTTCAACGCATATGGCAATGGAAAGAGGAAAGCGGAGGGGAGATTACCCGTCAACTAAGGCGACTTGGAGCCAGTTGTGACTGGTCACGAGAGCGATTTACTATGGATGAAGGTCTGTCCAAGGCCGTTATCAAAACCTTTATTCAACTATATGAAGAGGGTCTTATCTATAGAGATACCCGTCTTGTCAATTGGGATCCTAAATTGAAGACAGCCATATCTGACCTTGAAGTAGAAGCATGTGAGGTTCAGGGGCATTTTTGGCATTTCAAATATCCTCTGGAAAATGGTCAAAGTTATAAGTTCCCTATTGCATATGATGAAGAGGGCAAGCCTACAGAATGGGAAGAGCGGGACTATATTTCTATAGCAACCACACGCCCCGAAACCATGCTGGGTGATGGTGCGGTGGCAGTTCATCCTTCTGACAAACGCTATGCAAAGATTATTGGTAAAAAATGTCTGCTTCCTCTTGCAGATAGATATATTCCAATTATTGCAGATGAATATCCTGACCCCGATTTCGGATCTGGAGCTGTGAAAATTACCGGAGCCCATGATTTTAAAGACTATGAAGTAGCGCGCCGTAACGATATCCCAATCTATGTGTTGATGGATAAGGAAGCCAAGATGAAGCAGGAGGATTACATCCCTGAAAAATATCGTGGACTAGACCGTTTTGAAGCAAGAGAGCAGATTGTAGAAGATATTGATAAACTTGGTCTTTTGTTAAAAATTGAGGAGAAAAAAATATCTCAACCCTTTGGTGACAGATCCGGTGTGGTGATAGAGCCAATGCTCACGGAACAATGGTATCTAAACGCTAAAAAAATGGCACAGCCTGCTATCAAAGCAGTAGAGGAGGGAAGTGTTCGCTTTGTACCGGAGAATTGGCAGAAAACATATTTTGAATGGATGCATAATATTCAACCATGGTGCATTTCACGGCAATTATGGTGGGGTCACCAAATACCGGCATGGTTTGATGAAAAAGGAAATACTTATGTTGCTGAAAGCGAAGAAGAAGCACAAAAGAAAGCAGGAAAGGGAGTTCTGCTTAAGCGCGATGAGGATGTATTAGACACATGGTTTTCTTCTGCATTATGGCCTTTCTCTACGTTGGGATGGCCAGGGGATATAGAGAATTGTAAAACATATTACCCTACCAATGTGTTGGTGACAGGGTTTGATATTATCTTCTTCTGGGTTGCGCGCATGATGATGATGGGGCTTCATTTCATGAAAGAAGCTCCCTTTCGGGAGGTCTATATCCATGCTCTTGTACGCGATGAAAAGGGATCAAAAATGTCTAAATCTAAGGGGAATGTTATCGACCCCTTAGAGCTTATTAATGAATATGGTGCGGACGCTTTGCGCTTTACCCTTTGTGCTATGGCAGTGCCTGGGCGGGACATTAAGCTTTCAAAGCAAAGGGTAGAAGGCTATCGTAATTTCGCCACTAAGCTTTGGAATGCCGCTCGTTTTTGCGAGATGAATAAATGCTTTGCAATAAAAGATTTTAACCCGGAAAAAACAAAACTTGCTCTATCGCAATGGATGGTTACAGAAATTGCTATGGGTAAGAAAGAAATAGAGCAGGCATTAGAGGCATATCGTTTTCATGATGGAGCCAATGCAATTTACCGGTTAGTACGCGGGGTCTTTTGTGATTGGGCGATTGAGTTTGCCAAGCCGATTTTTAATGGCGAAGATGAAGAAGCAAAACGGGAAATACAAGGTGTAATGCAATGGAGCCTCATGCAATTGCTGAAACTATTACATCCCTTCATGCCCTTTATTACGGAAGAGCTATGGCAAGTAACCGAACAAAAAAACATGCTAATCTCTACAAATTGGCCTCAAATAGACATAGCCAGTGATACAAAAGGACATGAGCAGATTGCATGGGTTATCGGAGCCATAGAGCGCATTCGCTCGGTGCGGGCAGAAATGCGTGTGCCAGCCGGGGCAAAACTTCCTCTGCTTATCCTGAGGGCAGATAAAAAAATAGAAGACTATATTGCAACACATAAAGCCTTATTATTACGCTTGGCACGGCTGGAAAGCATTGAGTTGGCTGAGCAGGCTCCCAAAGGCAGCATAGAAATTTTGCATGGTGCCTATACACTTGCCCTTCCCATTAGTGAGGTGATTGATATTTCCGCCGAGCTTGCTCGTCTTGCTAAAGAGATAGACATACTGCAAGGGGAGAAGGCGAAGCTGGAAGGGCGTATTAACAACAAGGATTTTGTTAAAAAAGCTCCTGAAAGCGTAGTTGCGAAACAGCAGGCCCGACTGGATGAGGTAGAACAGAACTTGGCACGCTTGGAAGAGGCAAAAACTCGCTTTGCCACTCTTGCGTGATTGGCAAGAAGGGCTTACAAGAAACCCATGTCCAAGATAGATAAAAACAGGCTTCCTTCCCGTCATGTTTCTGTTGGTCCTTCCCGAGCACCGCATCGGTCCTATTATTATGCAATGGGGATGAGTGAAGAAGAGATTGCTCAACCCTTTATTGGCGTTGCCTCCTGTTGGAATGAAGCTGCCCCCTGCAATATTACCCTTATGCGCCAGGCACAGGCAGTCAAGGAAGGGGTAAAAAAAGCGAAAGGAACACCAAGAGAGTTTTGTACCATCACCGTAACAGACGGAATTGCCATGGGACATCAGGGCATGAAGTCTTCTTTGGTAAGCCGTGAAGTGATTGCAGATAGCGTAGAAGTAACCATGAGAGGGCATTGCTATGATGCCCTTATCGGGCTTGCTGGATGCGATAAATCTCTGCCGGGCATGATGATGGCAATGTTACGTTTGAATGTACCAAGCATTTTCATTTATGGCGGTTCTATCCTGCCGGGAAGATATGAAGGCAAGGATGTGACAGTTCAGGATGTCTTTGAAGGGGTTGGCAAATATGAGGCAGGCAATATGTCAGAGGAGGAGTTGCATGCATTGGAATGTGTAGCTTGCCCTTCAGCAGGGGCTTGTGGTGGTCAATTTACAGCCAATACCATGGCTTGTGTTTCAGAAGCGATTGGATTGGCATTGCCCCTTTCTTCAGCAGCCCCCGCACCATATGAAAGTCGGGATGAGTATTGCAGGGCATCGGGTGAAATGATTATGCAATTAATAGAAAAGAATATTCGCCCAAGGGATATTGTAACCAAAAAAGCTTTTGAAAATGCAGCCGCCATTGTGGCGGCAACAGGGGGTTCTACCAATGCAGGGCTTCACCTTCCTGCTATGGCACATGAGATAGGGCTTGATTTTGATTTGATGGAAGTTGCTGAGATTTTCAAAAAAACACCCTATCTTGCCGATTTGAAACCGGGCGGGAAATATGTTGCCAAGGATATGTATGAGGCAGGGGGCATGCCAATATTATTAAGAACGCTATTGGATGGCGGGTATCTGCATGGTGACTGTATGACCGTGACGGGTAAAACCCTTGCAGAAAATCTGGAAGGGGTATCATTTAACGAAAAGCAAGATGTAATATATCCCGTGAGCAATCCCCTATCTCCTACAGGTGGTGTGGTCGGATTACAGGGAAATCTTGCCCCTGATGGAGCGATTGTAAAAGTTGCAGGCATGGAAAAATTGCAATTTGAGGGACCAGCGCGATGTTTTGATTGTGAAGAGGATGCCTTTAAAGCCGTTGAAGAGGGAAAGTTTAAAGAAGGGGAAGTGCTTGTTATTCGCTATGAAGGACCAAAAGGAGGACCGGGCATGCGCGAAATGTTGGCAACAACGGCTGCTCTTTATGGACAGGGAAAAGGTGACAAAGTCGCTCTTATTACGGATGGGCGTTTTTCCGGTGCCACTAGAGGTCTGTGTATCGGGCATGTGGGACCGGAAGCTGCCGAAGCAGGTCCTATCGGGCTTATCAAGGATGGAGATATTATCTCCATTGATGCTGAAAAAGGTGTGCTGGGTGTCAAGCTAAGTGACGAAGAATTGCAAAAGCGTAAAGCAGAATGGAAAGGCAGAAAGACCGATTATCAAAGTGGTACACTTTGGAAATATGCCCAGACTGTAGGAAGTGCAAGAAAAGGGGCAACCACTCATCCAGGCGGTGGAAAAGAAACCCATTGCTATGCAGATATTTGAATCAGAACAGGCGTGTGGTCAGAGGGTTTTTCCTTCCCACGAGGCTCCGTATCAATCCAGCAATTTTCAAGCTTATCAAGAGCCTGAGAGGAAAGAAGCAAATGGTCAATGCGTGCACCATGATTTTTCTCCCAATTGCCACCACGGTAATCCCACCAGCTATATTGCTCGGCCGACGAATTGCAGGCACGGAAAGCATCATGTAGCCCAAGGTGGATAATCCGCCGAAATGCCGCCCGGGTCTCAGGCAAGAAAAGGGCATCCTCTGTCCATAAAGCAGAATCATAGCAATCCTCATCTTCAGGGATTACATTATAGTCCCCTGCTAATATAAGAGGCTCTTCATAAGAGAGAAGTTCTTTAATATGCTCTTCCAGCTTTGCCATGAAGCGAAGTTTATATTCATATTTTTCGCCGGGAACAGGATTTCCATTGGGCAAATAGATAGAGGCTATCCGTATCACGCCTCCTTTCACAGAAATAAGAGCCTCAATATAGCGTGCCTGCTCATCCTCGCTATATAGACCTGTCTTGATATCCTCCAAAGGCAAACGAGAGAGAATTGCTACTCCATTATAGGTCTTCTGCCCAAAGGCTGCGATATTATAACCAAGCTCCCCAAATGCTTCGCTCGGAAAAGCCTCCGTTATGCATTTAATTTCCTGCAGGCAGACAATGTCAGGCTTGGCTTCCTTCAACCAGCTTAGAATATTGGGCAAACGTGCCTTTACAGAGTTGACATTCCATGTCGCTATTTTCATGGCTTCCCCTTAGATAGAAAATGATGTGCCGCAACCACAAGAAGAACTTGCATTAGGGTTTTTTACCTCAAAACGTGCTCCGACAAGCTCGTCTAACCAATCAATCTCTGATCCTTCTAAAAAACCAGCACTGGTGCTATCTATCAACACCTTAGCGCTTCCATGCTTTATGAAGACATCCTTCTCCTTGCGCTCTGTTTCTAAATCAAACTGATAGGAAAAACCTGAGCACCCTCCGCCAATAACACGAAGGCGCAAGTAATCTGCTTCTGTGTTCTCTTTTAATATCTGAGCAATCTGCGAGGCAGCTTTATCTGAAACTGTAATTTTCATAAAATATTTATAGCATATTGATTGCGATTCCCGATAGTCTAGCTTCTATGAATACGGATATATATACATATATTTGGCAGCATGTGGCTGAGCTGTTTAAGGAAATAAAGCTTGGAGAGCAATTTGTCCCGCCAAAATCCAGCGTGCAACCTCCCCATAATCCGAAGCATGGCGATATTTCTATTACCTCCGCCATGCTGGCAGCGAAGCAGTTTAGATGTAATCCTTTGGATATAGCGGAGAAAATTAAAAAGGGTATGGAAAACCGTATTGCTGAGCATATTGAGCAGATAGAAATTGTTGCGCCCGGATTTGTCAATCTCCGACTAAAAGAAAACACCTGGGCAAGCTTTATATCATATATCAATAATACGAATGGGGATTATGGTAAAACAAGCTCAAAAAGCGGTAAAAAAGTAAATATTGAATATGTTTCCGCTAATCCAACAGGACCTATGCATATAGGACATGCACGAGGTGCCGTATTTGGAGACGCTCTCGCTAATTTAATGGAAACAGTCGGTTATGATGTTACCCGTGAATATTACATCAATGATGCCGGTGCGCAGATAGACATATTAGCCCGCTCTGCCTTGCTCCGTTATGAGGAAGCTTTAGGGCAAAAGATAAAGATAGGGGAGGGGTTATATCCTGGAGAATATCTGAAGCCCGTCGGCGAAAAACTGCAAGAGGATTATGGTGCAACCTTAAGCAAGAAGCCGGAGCAGGAACAGATTGGAATAGCGAGAAATATTGCCGTTGAAGCGATGATGGAGCTTATCAGAGAAGATTTGGAAGCACTTGGCGTAAAGCATGCCGTTTTCGTTTCTGAAGAAAAGCTACATGAAGAGAAAAAAATAGAAAAAGCCATTCAGCACCTCACTGAAAAGGGCTTTGTTTATAAAGGCATCATTGAACCCCCAAAGGGCAAAGAGCCACCTCCCGATTGGGAAGCCGAAGAGCAGACCTTGTTCCGCTCCAGTAAATTTGGAGATGACACAGACCGCGTATTGCTGAAAGCTGACGGCACGCCTACCTATTTTGCAGCGGATATTGCCTATCATTTTGATAAGTTCCAGCGGGGCTTTACCGATATGATTAATGTTTGGGGTGCTGACCATTCCGGTTATGTTAAGCGTATAAAATCAGCTATAGAAGCAATGAGCGGTGGTGAAGCTGAGTTAGATGTAAAAATCTGCCAACTGGTAAAGCTTATGCGTGATGGCAAGCCTGTAAAAATGTCAAAGCGCAGTGGAGAGTTTATTACGTTACGCAATCTTGTTGATGAGGTGGGAAAAAACGCAGTACGCTTCACTATGCTTACCCGCAAGAATGAGGCACCTCTTGAGTTTGATTTTACGAAAGCTGTAGAGAAAAGCCGTGATAACCCTGTTTATTACGTGCAATATGCCCATGCTCGCATTTGCTCTGTATTGCGTAATGCAGATGATTTTTTATATTCAGGAACTGAGCAATATGAACTTCTTACCGATTCGGCAGAATTATCCCTTATCAAAACCATGTGCCAATATCCGCGCATGGTAGAAATGGCAGCCGCAAGCCATGAGCCACATAGAATAGCATTTTATCTCAATGATTTAGCAAGCGATTTTCATGCACTTTGGAATAAGGGCAAGGATGAACCGAAATTGCGTTTTTTACAAAAAGACAATCCTGCTCTTGCATTTGTTCGCCTTGAGATGATTAAGGCATGCCAAATTGTTATAAGAAATGCACTGGCTATATTAGGCGTAGAGGCAGAGGAGGAGATGTAAGCAATGCAACAAAATTTTTTCTCTTTGCGTTATCGTTTTCAGTCTATTTCTTTGCCTGGCTGGTTGCGTTGGCTATTGAAAATATTCTTTCTACTACTGATTTGCACCATATTTTACATTACAGGATTTCATCATGGACAACGCCTTCTGCCGCCGGTTCTGCTGGCAGATAGAACTCCCATTAAAATAAACCCTGATGATCCAGGAGGGCAGGAAATACCTTTTCAAGACATAAGTGTGTTTAAGATGGTTACGGGCGAAAAACAGCCAAATAAAGAGTTGACTATTCGCCGTACAGAACTTCCTGACACGCTCAAACCAAGCGCCCCTCTATCTGAAACTGTCAGCAAGCCCGCTCATAAGATAGAAAGTCTTGTCAATAAAACCGCCCCTAAAGCAAAGCGCCTTGCTTCACCACCCTCTAAGCGTAAAAAGCCTGATATAGTAAAGGAAGAAAAGCCTGCCCCAATAAAAGGAAACTTCGTTATCCAGCTTGCCTCTCAGCGCACCCAGGAACTGGCAAGGAAAAGCTTACAAAAAATCGCTCAAAAGCATAAGAGCTTGCTTAGTGATTACACGCTCTCTATCCAATCTGTTGACTTAGGAGAAAGAGGCATTTTTCATCGTGTCCAATTGCATGGCTTTGCCAAGCACGAAACTGCCAGAAATATGTGTAAACAGCTTGCCGCTGCAGGACAGGATTGTCTTGTGCGTCGCCTAAAAAACTAATGCCTGCATCTTTCATATTTGGTCTGGAAGGCAGACAATTATCCCCTAAAGAGAAAGCCTTTTTTCGTGATTGTGACCCTTGGGGATATATCCTTTTTGACCGCAATATAGAAACCGCCAACCAGCTTATTGCGTTATGTAATGATTTACGGGAAATTTCAGGGCGTGCAGATACGCCTATTCTCATGGATCAGGAGGGCGGGCGTGTTCAACGTCTAACACCCCCCCTTATTGATAACCATCCCCCTGCCGCTCAATATGGCAAGCTATATAATCAGGATAAGGAAAAATCTATAGAAGCGGCAATGCTTGGAGGATTTATCCTTGCCAGTGCTTTGCGCAGGCTTGGTATTAGTGTGAATTGTGCTCCTGTGCTTGATATCGCCTTTCCAAATGCAAACCCAATTATTGGCAATCGTGCTTTTTCTGATAAAGCGGAAATTATTGTCACCCTTGCTACAGCATTTCAGAAGGGGATGGAACAAGCCAGCATTGCATCTGTTATAAAACACATACCGGGTCATGGGCGTGCTAATGCCGATAGTCATCTTATCCTGCCGGTCATAGAGGAAGAACAAGAAGTTTTAGAGCAAACTGATTTTCTTCCCTTCCATAAGCTCAATAATTCACCTATGGCAATGACGGCACATATTCTCTATTCTTCGCTGGATAAAGATAACCCATCCAGCACCTCATCAAAAATTATAAAGAAAGTGATTCGTGAACATATCGGCTTTTCCGGTCTTATTATGAGCGATGATATTGCCATGAAAGCATTACAGGGCAGCATGGGAGAAAGAGCAGAAAAGACACTGCAGGCAGGGTGTGATATTGCACTTCATTGCACAGGAAATCTCTCAGAAATGCTTGAAATTGCTAACAAAACCATCAATCTTGCAGATAAATCTCTAATGCGGGCAGAGCAAGCTTCCTCTCTATGGCTTGCCGAACATCACCTTGCTACTCAAGAAGATGTAGAAAAGTGGAAGAAATTACTGGCATGATAAGGATAATAGGATAAAGGAATGAATATGGCAGATAGTGAAGAGAATAACTTCTTTGCTCCCCCGATAGAACAGGAGGAGGAAAGCTTTGAGCCTTCCCTAGATGGCTATGAAGGGCCATTGCATGTTTTACTTGATTTAGCCCGAAACCAAAAAGTGGATTTGATGCAAATATCTTTGCTGGAATTGGCAGAGCAATATCTTGCATTCATTCGTAGAGAGATGCCGTTGGATATTGCTGCAAATTATCTTGTTATGGCATATTGGCTTGCCTATCTGAAATCCCGCTTGCTGCTGCCTTCCTATGAAGAGGAAGAAGAAATAAGCAGGGAAGAAATGGATGCGCGTCTGCGCTTTCGCCTGCAGCGTCTTGAAGCAATGCGGGAGACTTCTCAAAAACTGATGGAGCGCAATTTGCTTGGGCGTGATGTGTTTGCCCGAGGCATGCCGGAGGGCATTCATATTAACCGTGAAACCAAATATGAAGCATCATTATATGATTTGCTTATTTCCTATTCTAACCGCCGCTTGCAAGTGGAAACACCAAAATGGAATCCAAAATCACTCCCTGTATATTCTCTATCGCAAGCACGCAAAAGGCTGGAAAAAATGCTTGGAAAAATTCAGGATTGGGACCGATTGGACAATCTTTTTGCTCAGGAGCTAAAGGCAAGTAAAAAGCGTCGTTCTACCTTAGCAAGCTCCTTTAATGTTGCATTGGAATTTGCACGCACCGGTCGCGTAGAATTGCGGCAACAGAAAAATTTTGCTCCTTTATATGTTCGGAGAGGAAAGCTAAAAATAGCATCCAGAGAGAAAAATAGCGGATAGGGCGATATGAAGAACACGCATGAGGAAAATTTACGTATTGTTGAAGCGGTATTATTTGCCGCAAGTGAGCCTTTGGATGAGGCAACCATTGCCGAGCGCTTACCTGAGGGGGTAGAAATTTCTCCTTTGTTAGAAGAGCTGAAAGAGTTTTATGCTCAGCGTGGAGTAAATCTTGTGCAGATTGGGAATAAATATAGTTTACGAACACCTTCTGATTTATCTTTCACCTTACAAAAAGATATTGTTCAGCCTCGTCGGCTTTCCCGTGCGGCATTGGAAACATTGGCTATTATTGCCTATCACCAGCCTGTAACGCGTGCGGAGATTGAGGATATTCGTGGTGTTAGCGTATCTAAAGGCACATTGGATGTATTGCTGGAAAGTAGCTGGGTTCGTATTCGTGGTCGGCGGCGCCAGCCCGGGCGCCCTGTGACCTATGGCACAAGTGATGGATTTCTTTCTTATTTCGGCTTAGAGGGGTTAGACCATCTGCCCGGCTTTGATGAGTTAAAAGCGGCAGGTCTTTTAGATGCACAACTTCCTAAAGATTTTGAAGTGCCTAATCCCAGCGATGAACTTGCAGAGGATGAAGATGCTTATGACCCTTCTGAGGGAGAGGAAGAAGAATTGTGGCAGGAATAGTAGCACCTCTTATTCGTTTTGATGGTGTTTGTAAGAGCTTTAAGGATAGTCAGGCGTTATCGGATATTTCCTTTCAACTTATGGAAGGAGAGCGTTTTTGTTTATTAGGACATTCAGGAGCAGGGAAAACAACATTATTGCAGATTGCTGCAGGGCTTATTGATACGGATGCAGGCTCCGTTTGGCTGGAGGGCAGGGAAGCAAGTGCTATTCCTTCTCACAAGCGGAATATAGGGTTTATTTTTCAGGATTATGCGCTTTTCCCTCACCTTACAGCCATAGAAAATATTTGTTTTGGTCTTAACGGCATGCCTCGTGATAAAGCCCATAGCATTGCAGAGGCTTTATTAGAGCGGGTATATTTGCAGACAAAGGCACAATCATATCCAAGCTCACTTTCCGGAGGACAAAAGCAAAGGCTTGCTCTTGCCCGCACTCTTGCTCCTGCTCCCGGGCTTATTCTTATGGATGAGCCTTTTTCCGGCTTGGATGCCCCTCTTCGCCATGAAATGCGGAGCTTCACCCTTGAGCTTCTCCAGCAAAGCAATATTGCCTGTCTTATGGTCACCCATGACCCGGAAGATGCGCTTGTGATTACAGAGCATGTAGGGGTTATAGAACAGGGCAGACTTACAGCCTTTGGGAAAGCAAAAGAAATGCTTTCAGCTTCCCCCATTGCCCGAACAGGATAAACATGGCAGACTGGAAATTTATAAAAACAAAAAAGGAATAATTCTATGTCACCAAGTTGGATACAAATTCTTATTGTTGTCGCTTTACTTATCGTACTTTTTGGGCGGGGGCGTATTTCTTCTCTAATGGGAGATGTTGCACGCGGCATTCGTAGCTTTAAGAAGGGTCTGAAAGACGATAGCGATGAAAAAAACTCAAAGGATAAAGAAGAATAGAGTAGGGCATTATGCTGGATCTGGGCTGGTCAGAAATTATACTGCTTGGCGTATTAGTCTTACTGGTTATGGGACCAAAGCAATTGCCTGGCACATTGCGCATGTTAGGGCGTATTATTGGGCGTCTTAAGCGCAATATGGAGCAATTCCGTGATGCGATAGAGGAAATGGTTGAGGAAGAAGAAAATAATATTTCAGACTCTCTGCCAAAATTAGAAGAAAAGCCAAAGCCTAAATCTTCTAAAAACAAAGGTACCCGCTCGTGAAGAAGCAGGAAGAAGCTTCTGCTCCTTTATTAGAGCATTTTCAGGAATTGCGCCAACGTCTGCTTGCCTGTCTTATTGCAATTATTATTTTCTTCTCGGTCACCATATTTTTTGCAGAAGATATTTTTATGCTGCTTGTATTGCCCTATAAAAGTTTTTTCATAAATTTTAATCATCAGCCTGAATTTATTTTTACTGCCCCTCCTGAGTTATTTTTTACCTATGTAAAGCTTGCCCTCTTTGCCAGCATTTTTCTCTCCAGCCCCTTTATTCTCTGGCAAATATATCGTTTTGTGGCACCCGGTCTTTATAAGCAGGAGCGTCATGTATTTATTCCCTATCTTATCGCCGGACCTGTTTTATTCACGCTTGGCGGGGTGACGGTTCTTTTTGGAGTACTTCCTTTAGCACTCCAATTTTTTATAAATATGCAACCCGGTGCAGAGGCACTTGCTTCCATCACCATGCTTCCGAAAGTAAGTGAATATTTAAGCTTTGTTATGGTGCTTATGCTTGCCTTTGGAATATGTTTTCAGCTACCCATTATCCTAACGCTTATGGCACATGCAGGGCTTGTGAGCAGTGCAGGGCTAAAGGAAAAGCGCCGTTATGCAATTATCATAATATTTTTAATTGCTGCTTTTCTGACCCCTCCTGATATTATCAGTCAATTAGGGCTTAGTATTCCTACCCTTTTGCTTTATGAATTATCTATTCTGGCAGTAAAATTAGTTGAGAAAAAAGAAGGCAAAAAATAATGCTTGATATTGCATATATAAGAGAAAACCCTAAAGAACTGGATAGCAGGCTGGCTTCACGGGGTGTTGCTCCTTGTGCTGAACAGCTTATTGAAATGGATAAGAAGTTAAAATCTATTGTCACCGAGCTACAGGAAATTCAAAACCAGCGCAATTCAATCAGTGCAGATATTGGCAAAGCCAAATCAGAGGGTAAAGATGTCTCAACGCTTATGAGTAAAGTGGAAACACTGAAAAGCAAAATGCAAGAACTTGAGCAGAAAGAGCGCAAGCATCGTGAGGCATTAAATTTAGCACTTATGCAATTGCCTAACCTGCCTATGAAGGATGTGCCTATTGGCGAAGATGAGAAAAGCAATAAAGAGATTGCCAAATGTGGAGAGGCTTCTTCCAATAAAACACCGGAGCATTTTGAGATAGGAGCATCGCTTGGGGAAATGGATTTTGAAATTGCTGGTAAAATATCAGGTGCCCGCTTTGTAATATTACGCAATCAACTAGCAAGATTGGAGAGGGCGTTGGCAAACTTCATGTTGGATATACATGGTAACGAGTTTGGCTATGAAGAATGTTCCGTTCCGCTTCTGGTAAGGAAAGCTGCATTAGAGGGGACTGGGCAATTACCAAAATTTGGAGAAGATTTGTTTTTTACCAAGGAAGATTTTGGTCTTATCCCCACAGCTGAAGTTCCCCTTACCAATCTTATACGCGAGCAGATTTTAGAAGAGGAACAATTACCGCTACGCTTTGTTGCCCATACAGCATGCTTTCGCTCTGAAGCGGGAGCAGCAGGGCGGGATACAAGAGGCATGGTGCGCCTGCATCAATTCTCTAAAGTTGAGTTGGTATCCATCACCACTGCCAAGCAGGGAGAAGAAGAGCTTGAACGCATGAGAGGGGCGGCTGAAGCAATATTAAAACGGCTCAATCTTAGCTATCGTGTTGTTCTGCTTTCCACAGGAGATATGGGCTTTTCTGCCTGCAAAACCTATGATTTAGAAGTCTGGCTAAAAGGACAGCAATGCTATAGAGAGATATCATCCCTCTCCCTTTGTGGAGATTTTCAAGCACGCCGTATGAAAGCCCGCTTTCGTGCAAAAGGAGAAAAAAAGCCGCAATATGTCTATACACTTAACGGCTCAGGTCTTGCTATAGGGCGTACTTTACTAGCAATCTTAGAACAAAATTACCAAGAGGATGGTAGCGTTGCTATTCCTGAAGCGTTACAATCCTATATGGGAGGGATAAAAAAGCTTAAACCAAATAAGGAATAATCTTATGCGCTTTTTTTTGGGTATATCCATTCTTGCTATCTCCCTATCCGCATGCATATCCTCAGGGCAATGGTTTGATAGCACCGCAAAATATCGCTATGAACGGAATATTAAAGCCAATGTCGGATATGTTATTGCTCAAGGCGGAGAAAGCTATTACCAGCTTGCCTCTCGCCATAAAGTGGATTTGCGATATTTACTGGAAGCCAATAATGCTAAGCCCCCCTATAAGCTGGTAGCAGGCACAAAGCTTAGGCTTCCTCCAGAAAGGCGTATTCATATTGTCCACAAAGAAGACACGCTCTATAGCCTAAGCCAGCAATATCAAATGAACATAAGGCATATTGTGAAGCTCAATAAAATAAAATACCCCTATCAAATAAAATTGGGGCAAGAGTTGATTGTAAAAAACATATTGCCTAAAAAATCTCTTTCCATTGCAAAAAAAGAAGGAATTGCCAAGACTACACCTACCTTAGCAGGAAGCTTTATCTGGCCTGCCAAAGGTAAAATCATCTCCCCCTTTGGAGCAAAAGGGGATGGAATACATAATGATGGCATTAATATTTCCCTGCCTATTGGCACTCCAATTCGTGCTTCCGAAAACGCTATCGTTCTCTATGCAGGAAATGCCTTAAAAGGATATGGAAAACTCCTGCTTTTACGCCATGCAAATGGATATATCACTGCCTATGCACATAACTCAAAGCTGCTCGTCAATCCGGGGCAAAATGTTCAGCAAGGACAAGTCATCGCCCATTCCGGCAAAAGCGGAAATGTAGGAAGCGGTCAGCTTCATTTTGAAATACGAAAAGGTTCTCAGGCTATAGACCCAAAAGATCTTATTTAGATGTTTGCAAATCAAACCAATTCAAGGCATATTCTCTTATTGATTATGAAAACATTTCTTGAGGAATAATTATGATTTCTATTGCTTATGCTCAAACTGCATCTTCTGGATCTGGAGGGGACTTTATCACTAGCCTTTTTCCGCTTTTACTTGTCTTTGCCATTCTTTACTTTCTTATTATCCGCCCTCAGCAAAAACGCCAAAAACTGCACCGAATTATGGTTGAAGCTCTCCAGAGGGGAGATAATATTGTAACCCAAGGCGGCATGCTTGGGAAAATAACAAAAGTAGAAGATAATGAATGCGAAGTAGAGATTGCGGAGGGGACAAGAATAAGAGTTATTAAATCTACTATTCTTGATGTACGCTCTAAAACTGAACCACGAAAATAGGGCGCAAGGTAAGTTTTATGCTATTTTTTTCTAGATGGAAATTAATGCTTATCTTCGGCATTGCGCTGATAGGCACTTGGCTATGTCTTTCTAATTTTTTACCTTCCCAGATGAGGGATAATTTTTCATTTCTCCTGCCGGAAAGAACTCTGAATTTAGGATTGGATTTACGCGGTGGTTCACATTTATTGCTTGAGGTTGATGTAGCAACGATTACGCGCGAGCGGCTGGAAACTGTTCTTTCTGATGTAAGGCTTAGCCTGCGCAAAGAGCGGATAAAATATAGCCACCTTCGTATTGAAGGGGAGAGCGTAAGGGTAAAAATATTAAACAGTCAGCAAAAAGCAAAAGCACTTTCAGTATTGCAGGATATTGTCCGCCCCACTCAGCTTAATATTTTTTCGGGAGGGAGCAATGTTGACCTCATCATAGAAGATGAGCCCGGCAATATTATACGCTTAGCTCTCAGCAAAGCTTCTCTTATTGAGCGTAATAATAAGGCAGTGCAGCAAAGCATAGAAATTATTCGCCGCCGTATTGATGAGTTGGGTACTACTGAACCAAGCATTCAGCGTCAGGGAGAAAGGCGCGTTCTGGTTCAGGTTCCGGGGCTGGATAATCCTGCACGGCTAAAAGATTTATTGGGAAGAACCGCAAAGCTAAATTTCCATCTTGTTGACCCCTCAGAGGCTGATGTTCTTGCTGGAGCTATTATTCCTGCAGGCTCACGCTGGATACCTTCTGAAGACGGCAATCAAAGGCTTATCCGAAAAAGAGTCATGATTAGTGGGGACAAGCTGGTAGATGCTCAGACAGGATTTGATGAACGCACAGGGGAGCCTGCTGTATTTTTTCGCTTTGATACAAGTGGTGGTAGAAAATTTGGGGAAGTAACAAGAATAAATGTCGGGCGTCCTTTTGCCATTATATTGGATGGTAAAGTAATCAGCGCTCCTGTTATTCAATCACCTATTTTAGGGGGCTCAGGGCAAATTACCGGAAACTTTACTGTAGAATCTGCAAATGATCTTGCAATATTATTGCGTGCTGGTGCGCTACCGGCACCATTAAGCGTTCTGGAAGAGCGCACCGTTGGGCCCGGTCTTGGGGCGGATAGCATTGCTGCCGGCAAGATTGCTGTGCAGGTAGGATTTGCCGCGGTTATTATTTTCATTACCCTTGCTTATGGATTATTTGGAATCTTTGCAAATATCGCTTTGATTATTAACGTTGCCCTTATTCTTGGGGTACTTTCTCTTCTGCAAGCAACATTAACCCTTCCCGGCATTGCAGGTATTGTATTGACGATTGGTATGGCAGTGGATGCAAATGTGCTCATTTTTGAGCGTATTCGGGAAGAGGCGAGGGCGGGCAAAAATGCGCTTCTTGCGATTGAAGCCGGCTATATGCGTGCGCGCAATACTATATTGGATGCCAATATTACGACACTGATTGCTGCTATTATTCTTTTTCAGCTTGGTTCCGGACCTATTCGTGGCTTTGCTGTAACATTGGGGATTGGCATCATCACTTCGCTCTTTACTGCCTTTACACTGACAAGAGTATTTGTTGCTTTATGGGCAAAACGAAACCGTAACGCACTTTTGCCAATGTAGGAGAGCAATTATGTGGAAATTACGCCTTATCTCTCATAATACAAAGATTAACTTCCTTAGATTTCGTTCGCTAAGCTTGGGATTATCTTTGTTACTGGTGCTTGCTTCTATAGCGTTAGTAAGCGTGAAGGGATTAAATTTCGGGATTGATTTTAAGGGCGGTACTCTTATTGAGATTAATACGAAAACGCCTGCAAATATTGCTGACTTACGAGCAAAACTTAACACTCTTGGTCTTGGTGAAGTAAGCATTCAACAGTTTGGGGCTCCCAATGATGTACTTATCCGCCTTGCATTGCAGGGAGAAGATGCAAAAGGTGATTTGGCAAGCGTTGCCAAGGTACGAGAAAAGCTGGGTGATAGCGTAGAGTTTCGCCGTGTAGAGATTGTTGGTCCTAAAGTGAGCGGGGAGCTTATTCAAAGTGGTACAATAGCGGTTCTGCTCGCTATCATATTAATGCTGCTCTATATCTGGCTACGATTTGAATGGCAATTTAGTGTTGGTGCCGTTATTGCACTTATGCATGATGTTATTCTGACGATTGGGATATTTTCCGTGCTTCAATTAGACTTTGGACTGCCTATTCTTGCGGCAATTCTTACCATTGTTGGATATTCTATGAACGATACGGTGGTCGTATATGACCGTGTGCGTGAAAATTTACGTAAATATAAAAGGATGGATTTGCTGGAATTATTAAACCTTTCCATCAATGCTACCCTAAGCCGTACAGTTATGACTTCAGTGACTACTTTATTAGCACTGATTTCATTGTATACTCTAGGTGGTGAGGTGATTCGTGGATTTACCTTTGCCATGATTTGGGGAGTAGTTATTGGAACATATTCCTCTATATTTATCGCGGCCCCTTTATTGGTTTTCCTTGGAAGAAAAAATCGTCTAAGGTCAAGGAAACAACAAGAATGGTAACATTATAAGGAGAAACATAATGACAGGAATTCTTTCTTCACTACGGAACACCATTATTCTAGGCATATTGCTGGCTATAGGGTTGTTATTATTCTTTATGAAATCATTGGGAAGTGCATTTGATATATCTTTTGCGTTGCGCTGGTTACATGTGCTTTCAGGTGTTATGTGGATTGGTTTGTTATGGTATTTCAATTTTGTGCAAATCCCCAATATGGGAAAAATCCCCGATGAGCAGAAGCCTGCCATCAGCAAGGTCATTGCCCCTGCTGCATTATTCTGGTTTCGCTGGGGTGCTATGGCAACTATTCTGACAGGCTTGGCGCTGGCATGGGAAAATGGCTATCTACATGGTTCCCTCATGCTTGGATTGCAAAGTGGTGTAGAAAAAGACATGGCAATTGGTATTGGCATGTGGCTTGGCATAATTATGTGGTTCAATGTTTGGTTCATTATCTGGCCAAATCAAAAGCGCGCCCTTGGAATTGTAGAGGCTGATGCCGCTGCAAAAGCAGCTTCAGCAAGAAGGGCAATGCTCTTCTCCCGCACCAATACATTGCTTTCTATTCCAATGCTATTGGCAATGGTAGCTGCCCAAAATATATTTTAGGTACTTCTTTTCCTTTTTCTTTTTAGATAGGGAGCAAGATATTTGCCTGTGTAGCTTTTCTTGTTTTTTGCAAGCTCTTCTGGTGTGGTTTGTGCGATAACTTCGCCACCCTCATCGCCACCCTCAGGACCAAAATCTACAATCCAGTCGGCTGTTTTTATAACATCAATATTATGCTCAATGATAAATACGCTATTCCCTGCATCTACCATTTCATGCAGCACATCCAGAAGCTTGGCAACGTCATGGAAATGTAACCCCGTAGTCGGCTCATCCAAAATATAAACACTACGCCCTGTAGCACGCTTGGAAAGCTCACGGGCAAGCTTTACCCTTTGTGCTTCTCCACCAGAAAGGGTGGTCGCCTGCTGTCCAAGATGGATATAGCCAAGCCCGACACGCTCCAGCACGGAAAGCTTATCCCGAATAGCGGGTACAGCTTTAAAAAATATAAGTGCCTCGCTTACCGTCATATCCAGCACATCGGCAATGGATTTATCCCTAAACTTTACTTGTAGGGTTTCCTTATTATATCGCCTTCCATTACAAAGGTCGCATTCAACATAAACATCGGCAAGGAAGTGCATCTCAATCTTCATCACTCCATCGCCCTGACAGGCCTCACAACGTCCACCCCTCACATTAAAAGAAAACCGCCCCTGCTTATAACCACGCAGCTTTGATTCAGGCAGAGAGGTAAACCATTCACGAATGGGGGTAAAAAGACCTGTATATGTTGCCGGATTAGACCGTGGTGTTCTACCAATAGGGGACTGGTCAATATCTACAATCTTATCAATATGCTCCAGCCCCTCTATTTTACGAAAAGGTAAAGCATCTGCTTTTGTGTTATGGAGATGAGAAGAGAGATAGCGAAATAATGTATCAATAAGAAAGCTGGATTTACCGGAGCCGGAAACTCCAGTAACACAATTAAAACATCCAAGAGGAAGGCGAACATCTACTTTTTTTAAATTATTCCCCTTTGCTCCTTTTACATAAAGGCTTTTTGTTTTTCTTGGATTTATTTCTCTTCTTTTTTTAGGCAAAGCAATCTCTCTTTTTCCTGAAAGATATTCTCCCGTTAAACTGCCCTTAGCACGCATAATCTGTTTTGGAGTTCCCTCCGCTATAATTTTTCCGCCATGAATGCCTGCAAGAGGTCCAATATCTACAACATGGTCTGCAGCAAGGATTGCCTCTTCATCATGCTCTACAACAATGAGTGTGTTTCCCAATGATTTTAGTTTTTTCAGCATGGTCAATAAACGCTGATTATCACGCTGATGCAGCCCTATAGAAGGCTCATCCAATACATATAACACCCCCGTCAACCCTGACCCTATCTGAGAGGCAAGGCGAATACGTTGTGCTTCTCCTCCGCTTAATGTTCTTGAAGAACGTGATAATGTAAGATAGCCAAGCCCAACATCATTTAGAAAACCAATGCGCTCCCTAATTTCCCGTAATAGAGGAGCGGCAATTTTCTTTCTTTGAGCGGTGAAGCTTTTTTCTACTTCCTTAGACCAGATAACGAGCTCCTTAATAGAAAGAGCACATATTTCTCCAATATGCTTGCCATCAATTTTTACGGCTTGCGCTTCATCGGAAAGACGATAGCCATTACATTTCTTACAGTCATGATAGCTGTAATATTTTTCTATTTCTTCACGCAACCCGCTATGTTCACTATCACGATAGCGGCGCTCTAAAATTTCTAAAAACCCTTCAAAAGGCTTCCTAATCTCATGGGATCTTTTGCCACTATGATAGCTAAAGCAAACCTCTTCATCCTTGCTACCATGAAGAAGTATTTTTCTTATTTTTATGGGTAGCTTTTTCCAGGGAGCATCTAGAGAAAACCCATAATGCTTTGAAAGTGCACTTAACGTTTGAGCTACATAAATATAGGGGGCAGAGGTATTTTTCCATGGTGCAAGTGCCCCTTTATTCAAAGATAGGGAAGGGTCAGGCACAACAAGCCCTTCATCAATTCTTGTTTGCACCCCAAGACCATCACAAACAGGACAAGCACCATAAGGGCTATTAAAAGAAAACAGTCGCGGTTCAATTTCTTCAATCGTAAATCCAGATATAGGACAGGCAAAGCGGGAGGAAAATATAATATTCTCCTTTTCTCCGACCAATTCTGCAATTGCCAAGCCTTCAGAAAGCCCTAAAGCAATCTCTAAGCTATCAGCAAGCCTTGCTTCTATAGATTTTTTGATAATAAGCCTATCTACGACCACCTCAATCTCGTGGATACGCTTCTTATCCAATAATGGTATATCCTCTATCGTTTCATAAAACTTCCCATCAACCCTTATCCTGTCAAAGCCTCGTTTTTGTAAGCTTTCCAATAAAGAAATATGCTCCCCCTTACGACCTCTTATGAGAGGAGCCATAAGGTAAAACTTTGTTCCCTCCTTAAGTTTCATAAGACGCTCTACCATTTGCTGCACGGATTGACTTTCAATTGCCAAACCGGTTGCAGGAGAATAGGGCACGCCAGCTCGCGCAAATAAAACACGCATATAGTCATAAATCTCCGTCACCGTTCCTACAGTAGAGCGCGGATTACGGGAGGTGGTTCTTTGTTCAATGGAAATAGCAGGAGATAAACCATCAATTCTATCCACCTCCGGCTTGTGCATCATCTCCAGAAACTGCCTTGCATAAGCGGATAGGCTTTCCACATAACGCCTTTGCCCTTCTGCATATATGGTATCAAAAGCAAGCGAGGACTTTCCTGATCCGGAAAGCCCGGTCATCACAATAAGCTTTTCTTTAGGTAGCTTGAGGGTTAGGTTTTTGAGATTATGCTCCCTTGCCCCCATGACAGAAATAAACTTTTTACCTGTTTTTGAAAATTGCTTTTGCATTTTTGTATTTTTTTCCACATACTCACCTATATAATGTTAACAAATAAGCTCATTTGAGCTGGGGAAGGTAAGACAATGGCTGGTAGTGTAAATAAAGTTATCTTAATAGGCAATCTCGGAGCAGACCCTGAAATACGTACAACTAAGGATGGGCGTCCTATCGCAACCTTTAGTATTGCTACAAGTGACATCTGGAAGGATAAGAATACGGGAGAACGCCGCGAGAAAACGGAATGGCATCGGATTGTTGTCTTCCAGGAAGGGATTTGCCGTTTTGTTGAACAATATATCAAAAAAGGCGCAAAGCTTTATATTGAAGGTCAATTACAAACACGTAAATGGCAGGATCAGGATAAATATTCTACGGAAGTTGTCCTGCAAAACTTTAGCGGCACTCTAATCGCTCTGGACAGCCGTGGCGGGGGAGGTGGTGATTTTGCCCCTTCTCCTGACACCGATGATTCGTCTTCAAAGGGGAAAAGTTCTCCTCCCCCGCCTGCAGATGAAATGGATGACGATATTCCCTTTTAACTCTGCTATAAGCATTTGAGATATATCACTATTTTCTATGGCTTTTAGCCTATATCCGTGCTGGTATAAGCGCGTAAAATTTGCTATATTTTGGAGAGAAAATTGTAATAATTTTGCAGCAAATTATAAGGAATAATTGTGGCAGAACCGCCGGAAAATAAGGACATAGAAAATCAACAGGAGCAGGTTGAAAATAATGCTCCTCCACCGGAAAATGGTGGGATAGGGGATGATTTTGATGTAAGCCCTATCACGATTGAAGAGGAGATGCGTCGCTCCTATCTTGATTATGCAATGAGCGTAATTGTCAGCCGTGCTTTACCAGATGTGCGGGACGGACTAAAACCTGTCCATAGACGCATCCTCTATTCCATGAATGAAAACGGCTATGAATATAATAAGCCCTATCGGAAATCTGCCCGTGTTGTTGGTGATGTTATTGGTAAATATCACCCTCATGGAGATCAATCCATTTATGATGCATTGGTACGAATGGCACAGGATTTTTCCCTGCGCTTGCCTCTATTGGATGGGCAAGGCAATTTTGGCTCTGTAGATGGTGACCCTCCCGCTGCCATGCGTTATACGGAAGTGCGAATGGCAAAAGCTGCCCATGCGCTACTTAGGGACATAGATAGGGATACGGTTGATTTTCAGAGTAATTATGACAATAGCGAACAAGAGCCTGTTGTCATACCTGCCTCTCTCCCTAATCTCCTTGTTAATGGGGCAGGGGGAATTGCTGTGGGCATGGCAACCAATGTACCGCCCCATAATCTTGGTGAGGTTGTTTCCGGCTGCCTTAAGCTTATAGATAACCCTGAGCTAAGCGATGAAGAATTATATGAAACCATTCCTGCTCCTGACTTTCCTACAGGCGGACTTATTCTCGGAAGATCAGGCGCAAAAAGTGCTTTTGCTACAGGGCGTGGCTCTATCATTATGCGCGGACGCGCCCAGATTGAAGAGATACGTAAAGACAGATATGCCATTATTATCACTGAGATTCCCTATCAGGTTAATAAATCATCCATGATTGAAAAAATTGCAGACCTTGTGCGCAATAAACAAATTGAAGGCATTAGTGATTTACGTGATGAATCAGACAGAACAGGCATGCGAGTTGTCATTGAGTTGAAGAGGGATAGTGTTCCTGAGATTATTCTCAACCAACTATATCGCTACTCTCCATTACAGACAAGCTTTGGTGCCAATATGCTGGCGCTGAATAATGGTCGTCCGCAATTAATGAATATGCGGACCATGATAGAATGCTTCCTAACCTTCCGTGAAGAAGTCATTACAAGGCGCAGTCGTTTTACGTTAAACAAAGCCCGTGAGCGGGCTCATATTCTGGTTGGGCTTGCTATTGCCGTTGCCAATATTGATAAGGTGATAAAACTTATCCGCTCTGCACCTAATCCTCAATCGGCACGAAAAGCATTATTGGAATGTGATTGGTCTATAGGAGATATTGCTTCATTGCTTGAGCTTATTGATGATCCCAATGCGCATATTAATAAGGATGGAAAAAGTTGCAAGCTGAGCGAAATACAGGCGAAAGCAATTTTAGAGCTCCGCCTGCAGCGCCTTACTGCTTTAGGACGCGATGAGATTGATGAAGAGCTTAATCAATTGCGCGAGAAAATTGAAGATTTGCTTGATATCTTACGCAATAGAGAGCGTGTGCTAAGCATTATCCGCGATGAGTTAAAAGAGATAAATGAAAATTTTGCAAACCCTCGCCGTACCGAGATTATAGAAAGTGAATTTGAAAGCGATGAAGAAGATCTCATTGCCTCTGAAGATGTAGTCGTAACATTAAGCCATAGTGGCTATATTAAACGCGTACCGCTTTCTACCTATCGCTCCCAAAGGCGCGGTGGTAAGGGCAGGGCAGGCATGGCGACAAAGGAAGAAGATTTTGTCACCCGTATTTTCATCGCCAATACGCATGATGTGATGCTTTTCTTCTCAACTACAGGCATGGTTTATAAACATAAGGTATGGCGCATGCCCCAAGGCAGCCCGCAGTCTCGCGGCAAAGCATTGGTCAATATATTACCCATCCAAGAGGATGAAGGAATTGCTGCCCTTATGGTATTGCCCTCTGAGGAAGAAAGCTGGGAGAAACTCCATGTCATGTTTGCTACCTCTAAGGGAAGTGTAAGACGAAATGAACTTTCAGATTTCATCCGTATTAATCGTAATGGTAAAATTGCGATGAAACCTGATAAAGATGAAAGCATTGTAGATGTGCATATTTGTGAGCCGAAAGATAATGTATTGCTGAACACCCATCAGGGGCGCTGTATTCGCTTTCAGGTAGAAAAAGTTCGCGTGTTTAAAAGCCGTAACTCAACCGGTGTGCGGGGCATTAAGCTGGAAAAGAATGACAAGGTTATCTCAATGGCAATTCTTTCCACCTCTGATGCAAGCCCAGAGGAGAGGACAGCATATCTTAAGCAGGCCAATAAAGCCCGCCGTGAAGAATCTGCAGAGGATATTCCTGATACTGATGAAGAAGCGGTAGAAGAGATAACGCTTTCTCCGGAGCGGTATCAGCAAATGGCTGCATCTGAACAATTTCTGCTAACAATTAGTGAAAATGGCTTTGGCAAGCGTTCTTCTTCCTATGAATATCGTATTTCCGGGCGTGGAGGCAAAGGGATTATTGCCATAACCACCACAGAGCGCAATGGTCCGGTTATTGGCTCTTTTCCTGTAAAGGATGAAGACCAGATTATGCTAGTTACAAATAATGGGCAGCTTATTCGTTGTCCCGTGAAAGATATTCGTATTGCAGGACGAAATACGCAAGGGGTGACTATCTTCCGTATGGGAGAAGAGGATAAGGTTGTTTCCGTTATCAGTATTGGCGAAGTAGAGGAGGGAGATGATGAGCAGGAAGAACTCCCTGAAGATGTTGAAGAAAGCTCAGTGGAAACAGAAGAAATCATAGAAGAAGAGGAAGGAACAGAGGAGGAATGAAAAACATAGCAATCTATCCTGGTAGTTTTGACCCTCTGACCCTAGGGCATATAGACATTCTCACCCGTGCGATGAAGCTTGTGAGTAAAATGATTATAGCGATTGGGGTAAATCCCGATAAAAAACCCCTTTTTTCAACAGAGGAGCGCATAGATTTTATCAAAAAGGATATTACTCCCCTTGCCCAAAAGGCAGGCATAGAGCTGGAAATATGCTATTTTGAAGGACTTCTTATGGATCTAGCCCGCGAAAAGGAGGCAAGTTTTATTTTGCGGGGACTTAGAAATGGTGATGATTATGATTATGAATTTTCTATGGCAGCAACCAATCAAAGGATAAATGCCGGTGTTGAAACCATTTTCCTGCTTCCTTCTCCGGAAAGGAAATTTCTTTCCTCGCATTTAGTTCGTCAAGTTGCTATAATGGGCGGTGATGTTCGTGCTTTTGTACCTGAAAAAACTTATGAATCAATAGAAAAAAGATTTAAAATCAAATAGATATATGGAGTTTTTATGAAATTTTATGAAGAAAAAATGAAAATAATAACTATTGTGGTTTTCACCGCTATCTTTGCTGGTATTTTTGGCTTTGCTGCCTGCAAAAGTGCTGGAGGAGAGCAAAGCCTTTGGACATTCTGGACACAGGAGAATATTGTGAACTTAAAATTAAAAGATGGAAATGTAAAAATCAAGCTGCGCCCTGACCTGGCACCTAAAACCGTAGAACGGATTAAAACGCTTACCAAGCAAGGCTTTTATGATGGAGTCGTCTTTCATCGTGTGATTGACGGCTTTATGGCACAGACAGGCGACCCAACCGGCACGGGAAGGGGTAGCTCTAGCTTGCCTGATGTACCCGGTGAGTTCAGTGAAAATGAGGATTTCAAGCGTGGTACAGTTGCTATGGCACGGGCAGCTGACCCCAATAGCGGGAACAGCCAATTTTATATCTGTTTTGCTCCCGCACCCTGGCTTAAAGGGCAATATGCTATTTTTGGTGAAGTGATAGAGGGCATGGAACATGTAGATAAGATTGCCCGCGGTGAACCACCTGCAAATCCGGATAAAATTATTTCAATGACTCTTAGCAAAGAGTAAGTTCCTTTGTGAGAACAGATAGCTTTGATTTTAGCTTACCTGCTGAGCATATTGCTCTTCGCCCCCACTCTCCACGAGAAGAAGCCAAACTGCTTGTGATACCAGAGCAGGGAGCTTTTAGGGACTTACAAATATATAATATAAGCAGTTTTTTAAAGGCAGGAGATGCCCTTATTGTCAATGATACTAAGGTCTTACCCGCCCGCCTTCATGGCATAAGACGCCGCCCCGAAGGGGACGCAAAAATAGAAGCAACACTCATCGCTCCCTGGCAAGCAAATATATGGCGAGTGCTTATTAAAGGCAGTAGAAAACTTAAAGAAGGTGACAGGCTTATCTTTGGAGGGCTGGAAGCAAAGCTTGTCCAGAAAAAGGGTACGGAATTATTATTGGAGTTTTCTGAAAAAGATATATATGAGGCTCTACAAAAAGATGGGGTAATGCCTTTGCCTCCCTATATCGCCTCTAAAAGAAAAGCCGATGAGCAAGACAGGCAAGATTATCAAACCATATTTGCCAATAAGAGCGGGGCAATTGCAGCTCCGACTGCAGGACTACATTTCACACCCTCCCTTATTCAACAGATAGAAGAGGCAGGCATTCACCTACACCGCCTAACCCTTCATGTTGGAATAGGTACTTTTCTGCCGGTAGAAGTAGAAAATATTGAAGACCATAAAATGCATTCCGAATGGGCAAAGCTTACCGCCAAAACAGCAAATAGTCTCAATGAAATACGCAAGAAGGGGGGAAGGATTATTGCTGTTGGCACGACAAGCCTGCGTGTTTTAGAAACCGCCACTGACGAGAAAGGCATATTGCACCCCTTTGAGGGCAATACGGATATTTTCATTACGCCCGGCTATTCTTTCAAAATAGTGGATATGCTCATGACAAATTTTCATCTTCCTCAATCTACTTTATTCATGCTGGTATGTGCTTTTAGTGGTACGGAGCGGATGAAGCAGGCCTATGCTCATGCTATTGCGAATAAATACCGTTTTTATTCCTATGGCGATGCCTGCTTGCTGGAGAGAGCGAAATGAAATTTACGATTGATCGACAAAGTGGGAAGGCCCGGCTTGGCAAGATAAAGACGGCACATGGCATTATTGACACGCCTGCCTTTATGCCTGTTGGCACTGCGGGGAGTGTCAAGGGTATATATCCTGAACAATTAGCAGAGATGGATACAAGCATAGTGCTTGGCAATACCTATCATCTCATGCTCCGTCCGGGTGCGGAGCAAATAGCGGAACTTGGTGGGCTTCATCAATTTATGAATTGGGAAAAATCTATCTTGACCGATAGCGGGGGTTTTCAGGTGATGTCGCTTGCCAAGCTTCGCAAGCTCAGTGAAGATGGGGTCTGTTTTCAGTCTCATATTGACGGCACCAGCCACATGCTGACGCCGGAGCGGAGCATGGAGATACAAAGTCTGCTTGGTGCGGATATTGTCATGGCATTTGATGAATGCACTCCCTATCCAGCAAGCGAGCAGCAGGCAAAAAGCTCTATGGAGCTTTCCATGCGCTGGGCAGAAAGAAGCAAAAAGGCATTTGAAGGCTATAAGAATAAAAACGCTCTTTTTGGCATTGTGCAGGGCGGGGTTTATGAAAACTTGCGGCTAGAATCCATAGAGCGGCTTTCGCAAATAGCTTTTGACGGGCTTGCCATTGGCGGGCTTGCTGTAGGGGAGGGGCAGGAGAAAATGCTGGAGGTTCTGAACTTTACCATGCCCGCTCTCTCACAAGAAAAGCCTCGTTATCTGATGGGGGTTGGCACGCCCTCCGATTTGGTTGAGGCAGTTGCAAGGGGCGTGGATATGTTTGACTGCGTCATGCCCACAAGAGAAGGGCGCCATGGCAGGGCTTATCTTGACGAAGGCAAGGTGAATATAAGAAATAGCGCCTTTGCTTCCGACAAAAGACCGCTTGCCGAGCATTTTGACTGTTCCGCCAGCAATAGCTATTCGCGCGCTTATCTGCATCATTTGTTGAAATCGGGGGAGCTTTTAGGGCTTATGTTACTAAGCTGGCATAATTTATTTTACTATCAGCGGCTCATGAAGCAGATAAGGCAGAGCATAGCGGAGGATAAATTTGAGGATTTTCGTGCAGAATTCAGAAAAAATGCTATGCAAAATAGCCAAGCCTCGCTATAGAACTTTTACAAAGCATGAGAGGGCCGGTAGCTCAGTTGGTAGAGCACTCGACTTTTAATCGAGTTGTCGCGGGTTCGAGACCCGCCCGGCCTACCATGTATTTTCTTTCAGGAAAGATTATCTCAATAAAAGCCTTGCACTTTTGCGTAAAGAATAATAAATACACATAAAAAGTGGATTGTTATTTATTTATCATATTTTTGATGTGAAATAGAGGATGATATGGATTATTTAAATCAGTTAGAGAGCCAGAGCATTTATATTTTTCGTGAGGCTTTCAATCGGATTGAGAACATTGCGATGCTTTGGTCATTGGGCAAGGACAGCAATGTGATGATTTGGCTTGCGCGCAAGGCGTTTTTTGGACATGTGCCGTTTCCGGTTATGCATGTGGATACGGGCAAGAAGTTTAAGGAGATGTATGCTTTTCGCGACCGTTATGCGAAGGAGTGGGGTTTGAACTTTCTGCGGGAAGAATGCCCCCCGCTGGAGCAGACCGATAGCTCGCTACCGCCGGCGGCACGCAGTGCCGCACGCAAGACGGAGGGGTTAAAGCTTGCTTTGGAGAAATATAAGTTCAATGCGCTTTTTGCGGGCATTAGGCGTGATGAGGAGGCAACAAGGGCAAAGGAGCGTGTCTTTAGTCCGCGCGGTAAGGATGGCGCATGGAATTTCCGTGACCAGCCGCCGGAGTTTTGGGATCAGTATAAGACCGATTTTCCACCCGGCACGCATATTCGTATTCATCCACTTCTTCATTGGACGGAGATTGATATTTGGCTTTATACGAAGCGTGAGAATATTCCTCTCATTGATTTATATTTTTCCAAAAATGGAAAGCGTTATCGCTCTTTGGGGGATGAGGATATTACTTCCCCTGTTGCGAGCGAGGCGGGCAATGTGGATGAGATTATTGAAGAATTAAGGACGACAAAAATATCGGAGCGTTCCGGAAGGGCGATGGATCACGAAAGCGAAGATGCCTTTGAGCGCCTTCGTGCAGATGGGTATATGTAAAATGTCAGTACAAAGAGGATTATTGCGCATAGTGATTGTTGGTCATGTTGACCATGGTAAAAGCACTCTTGTTGGCAGGCTTTTTCATGATACGGGCTCACTTGAGGAGGGCAAGTTTGAGGCGATAGAAGCCATGTGTAAGAAGCGGGGTGTTGCTTTTGAATGGGCGTTTTTAATGGATGCGCTGCAAGCCGAGCGCGACCAGGGGATTACGATTGATACGAGCCAAATTTGGTTCAAGACGAAAAAACGCGATTATACAATTATTGATGCTCCCGGTCATAAGGAGTTTTTAAAAAATATGGTCACCGGTGCCGCTCAATCGGATGCGGCATTGCTGGTGATTGATGCGCTGGAGGGTGTTCAGGAGCAGTCCTGTCGCCACGGCTATTTATTGCATCTCATGGGGGTTAAGCAGATTGCGGTTGCGGTCAATAAGATGGATGCGGTTCATTATGATGAGGCACGCTTTCGCAAGATAGAGAAGCAATATCGTGCTTATCTTGCGTCTATTGGTGTGAAGGCGGATATATTTATTCCTGTTTCTGCCAAAGAGGGCGATGGCATTTCTGCGCTTAGTGAGAATATGAGCTGGTATAAGGGCAAGAATATTGTTGAGGCATTGGATAGCTTTAAGTCAACGGTTTTATTGCATAAAAAGCCATTGCGTTTGCCAGTTCAGGATATTTATAAATTTGACGAGCGGCGTATTATTGCCGGACGCATAGAGACGGGCAGCCTTGCTGTTGGCGATGAGATTGTTTTCCTTCCCTCCAATAAAAAGGCGGAGATTGCGGGCATTGAGGAATGGCCAAAGACCAAGACACCGCCGCTCAAGGCAGAGGCGGGGCAGAGTGTGGGGATTAGCTTGAAGGAGCAGATTTTTGTGGAGCGGGGCGAGCTTGTCAGTCATGAGAAAAAACTTCCGCTGTTATCGGATATATTCCGTGCACGGGTATTCTGGCTTGGGCATAAGCCTTTGCGGGAGGGGAATAAATATCACATCAAGCTTGGCACGACCCATGCGCAGATAAGCGTGGAGCGGGTGGAGCGGGTTATTGATACGGGCAGCCTCAAGCATAAAAAGGCGGCTGAGATTAAGCGCAATCAGGTGGGCGAGGTGGTTTTGCGAGCGCGCCGTGTACTGAGCTTTGATGATTTTGCGGATAATCAGCAGACGGGGCGCTTTGTGCTGATAGATGGCTATGATATTGCGGGCGGTGGGATATTATCGCTTGGCGAATATCCTGACATGGCGGCAAAGCTGAGCAGCAAGAGCAAGAACTTGCAATCTGTCAGCCATGCTTTGACGGGCGAGGAGCGGGCAGAGCGTTATGGTCACAAGAGCGGGGTTTTGTGGTTTACGGGGCTTTCTGGCTCGGGCAAGAGCACTTTGGCGGTGCGGCTGGAGCAGGAGCTTTTTCGGCGTGGATTTGTTTGCTATGTGCTGGATGGGGATAATATTCGGCAGGGGTTGAACGCCAATTTGGGGTTTTCGCCTGATGATAGGTCTGAAAACATCCGCCGTGTGAGTGAGGTTGCGGCGCTTTTTGCGCAGGCGGGGCTGATAGTGATTACTGCTTTTATCTCGCCGTATCGCTCCGACCGGGCGCAGGCGCGGAGTGCGGGTGGCAAGGGTTTTCGGGAGATTTATTTAAGCACGGATTTAAAGACTTGCGAGAAGCGCGACCCCAAGGGGCTGTATAAGAAGGCGCGGGCGGGCAAGATTAAGGAGTTTACGGGGCTATCAGCCCCTTATGAGCAGCCGCTTGCGCCTGATTTAGCGATTGACACGGGGAAATGCGATATAGATGATGCGGTTGAGAGGCTTATAGGCTATGTTGAGGGAGAGTTTAGGTAAGGGATAAGAATGGCGGCGACATCAAAAGTTTATGGGATTATTCTGGCGGGCGGGCAGGGTAGCCGTATGGGATCCGCTCACATTCCGAAATCATTGCAGCAGATAGCGAACTTCCCGCTTTTGGGTTATGTATATGATGCGATGAAACAGGCTGGGATAACGAGGCATATCAGCGTTATTTCCCCGCAATATCAGGCGGCTTTTGAGGAGGAGATGGGCGATATTGCCCCCAATATGAAATATGCCCACCAGCCCAAGCCTTTGGGGACGGCGGATGCGGTCAAACATGCGTTGAAAAAACTGCCGAAAACGGCGGAAAAGCTGGTGATTATCTTTGGCGACACGCCCTTTTTGCGCCCTGCAACGATACGGAACATGCTGAAAAGCAAGGCGGATATAGGAATCCTTGCCTTTCGCCCTACAGAAACGCTTGCTTATGGCAGGGTGGTGATGGGTGCCGATAAGACACCTCAGAAAATAGTTGAATATAAGCACGCAACCCCAGAGGAAAAAAAGATAAATCTTTGCAATGGCGGGGCGATATTTGCCAAGCGCAAGGTGCTGGAGAGGCTTTTGAAAAAGGTCAATAATAAGAATAAGAGCAAGGAGTATTATCTCCCCGACTGCATAGGGCTTGCCCATGCGGAAAAGCGCAAGATTGGGCTGATTATGGGGCAGGAGGAGGAGATGCTGGGCGTGGATAGCCCCCAGATGTTGGCGCGCGCCGAGCTTATCATGCAGAAGAAGTTGCGCAAAAAGGCGTGGCGCAAGGGTGTTGTGATGGTGGAGCCGAACCATGTCAGCTTTGCGTATGACACCAAGTTCAGGGGTTCGGCGCAGATTGAGCCTTTTGTGATATTTGGGCGTGGTGTGAGCATTGGCGAGGGGGTTCGGGTTCGCTCGTTTAGTTATATTGAGGGGAGCAGGCTTGAGGCTGGCGCTGAGATTGGACCTCATGCGCGCTTGAGGGGCGAGAGTGTTATCCGCAAGGGTGCGCGGATTGGCAATTTTGTGGAGGTGAAGAACGCTGAGATTGGCGCGGGTGTGAAGGCGGGGCATTTGGCGTATATTGGCGATGCGCGTCTGGAGGCTCGTGTTAATATTGGAGCGGGTGTCATCACCTGCAATTTTGACGGCAAGCGGAAATATAAGACTGAGATAGGGGAGGGTGCGTTTATTGGCTCCAATACGAGCCTGATTGCGCCTGTAAGCATAGGCGAGGCAAGCTATATCGCCGCAGGCTCGGTAGTTGATAAAAACGTGAAGTCTGGAAGTCTTGCAATTGCCAGAACAAACCTTACTATAAAGCGTAAAAAATAGGAGAGCGGTTTATGGTTTTGAGGTGGGTTTCTTTGCAATTTATTATATTTTCTCTTCTTCTGGCGGGGGTTTTACTGCTATCGGGGCAAAGTCTTGCACAAGATTTGAATAATGATTGTACCTTTGGCAGCAGCGGTGCTGGTGCCGCAAGGAACCCTCAGACCATTACAGCTCCCCCCTCTAGCATTACTACGGCAAGGGTTTATACCTATAATGGCAGATATTATCTCTTTGGCGGGCAAGCAAATAAAGCCACTCCTCCTACATTTCTTACTCAGGCGACTTATCTAGACCCTGCAAAGACCAGCTATGACGACCCCAGGGGGAGTGATGGCTCAAGCATAAGCCTATATCTTGGTGATGTGATTAGCGGCAATAGCATAGGCACGGCGATAAGCTGTACGGAAGCAACCATGGCAAGTTCCAGCTCCGGTGTGTCCCCGGGCAAGGTAACGCTGACTAGTTGGGATCATCTGATTGTGCTAGACCAACATGACAGCAGTGCGACGCTTTTTATGCAGGGGGTTAGTGCTACGGCAAATGCTGCTACTAAGGATAAGCCTTTGCTGGCGGTTATTAACTTTGCTATTCAGCAATTTGTCATTCCGGGAGGCATCAAAGGTGTTAGCAATGATGCGATTAATTTTGTTAATACAATGGGCAGGGGACCGCTGGATTTAATTCTTTACCCGACCAATAATCACAGTATCAACACGGTCAGGCGAGCGGTGGTGGTGACGAGCGGGGGGGATATGAATATCCGCATGTATAATGGGGTGATTACGACTGCAAGTGCGGCGGGTACGTATAATGCCTTTATTCTGCAAAGCAATACGCCGAGCGATTCTAGCACGGCGCCCAATAGCACGCAGATTAATATTGAGCTTAACGGCGGCACTATTAATGCCAATGGTCATGCGGTGCGCTTGACGATTAATACGACTGAGCGGCGCAGTGTTAGTATCTATCTGAATAATACGATTAATGTTGGCAATAAGGGGGTTTATATGACCGCCATTAATAATGCCAATATCGGGCTTATCAATTTGACAATTGGACCCAATGCCAATATCACGGCTACCAATGAGGATGTTCATTTTTTCCTTAACAGCACGGTGAGCGTTGGCGGTATCAGTATACTGAATATGAGCAACAGCTTTGGCTCGCTGAATATCCCCTTCACCCGCTATGCGGAGACGATTATTAACACTGCCGACTGGGTTATAAGCTCTGCGCTTAATCTTTTTGCGGGGAATGACAGCATTGCCAATGAGCTGACCATGACCTTGTCGGATAGCATTAACTTTGCCGGCAACACCGATAATTTTGTCAATAATGGCATGCTGACCATTACGGATACACAGGAGATAATGGGGCTGGAGGAGTTTGTTTCTGACGGCATTATCATTATGAGCCTTGACTTTGCCAACCCGACCACGCCGCGTTTGAGCCTTGATGGCACCATTAACAGCTTCACGCTGAGCGGTGGCATGTTGGATATCGCCCTTGAGGGTGTCACCGTGCCGGAGGGGGCGAATAGTGTAAGCTATTATCTGATTGAGTTGAAAAGTGGCACGGCGGTTGTTTCCATAAGCGAGGATTTTGTTTTGCTTGCGGCTGATGCCGCCGCACTTGGCATGAACAACCCTGTATTTAGTATTTTGGATTCGGGCGGCTCGCGTTTTCTTGTTCTCTCCAGCGTGAATAAGACGCTTGGCGATGCGTTGGATGAGCTTTCCCAGCCACAGGAGAGGGGGCGTTATAGCTCCTTTGTCAATTATCTGGAAAATCTTGATGAGGCGAGCCTTATTACCAATCATTTGAACCAGCTGGTGCAGGCGAATAATCCTGCTGATTATCAAGCTGGGTTGCGGAGGCTTTCGCCGGATATTTATGGGCATTTGATAAATGCGAGCCTTTCGGCGATTGAGGATGTTGAGGCGCATAGTGATAATGCTCAGTGTAATGACCGTTTGCCGTTTGCGGATGGGGCGGGGGAAAAATGTTTCTGGCAGCAGGTGACGAGGCGGGTGGAAAATTATGGTAATAGTCCAAAGGCTGAGGGCGGGGCGGATATAAAGTCCACCGATTATGCGGCGGGGGGATATTTTCCCATTCGCAAATATGCGCTAACCCGCATGAATACCGCCCTTATCTATCAGCGCAATAAGATGACTACGGAGAACGCTACTGCTTCTTCGGGCAGGGTGATGGTGCAATTGGGCATTAGTAGAAAATTGGGTAATCAGCGCAAGCCGACTCGCTTTAAGGCGGGGCTTCTCATTGGTAGCGGCGATGATACTGTCAGCCGTGATGTCAAGGTCAATGGCATTAGCGATGTGGTGAGCTCTGACTTTCGCCAAACCTTCATTGCACTGAGAAGCGGTATTCATAGCAAGAAGCGGCTTCGTAATAATATGCAGCTTCTGCAAAGTCTGGGTTTGGGTATCACCTATTTGCAGACCTCGGCAAGCCGTGAGAAGGGCAATATTGCCGCTCTCCATTTGGAGGGCTACCGCAAGACTTTTTATACTCTTGAAGCTGGTTTTGGGCTTAGCGGACAGCTGGGCGGTGGGCAGGGGAGGGTAGCCTTTCTTCCCTATTTTGAAGTTGGCTTTATTTATTATTTGGATAATCCCGCCCCTGTGCTTAGTGCGAGATTTGATAATGTGGAGGGGGGCAAGTTTAGTTTTGCGAGTGCGAAAGATGACATTGTCACTAAGGCGCAGATTGGGGTGAATGTGGTGAGCGGGGAAAGTTCTAAATTGAACTTCAGCTATCGGGTGAAAAATGCTTCTGAGGAAGCCCTTTCCTCTCAAAGCTTTTCGCTTTCTTTTAAGCACCGTTTTTAGGGCAAAAACCTGTGGCATTTTTGCCATATCGGCAAGCCTTGTGGATTTTATTTTTAGGCGTGGGGAGCGGTATTGTCCAAAAAGCCTATATTCCTGCTAAAAAGGGGGGATAAAAATTTATGAATGGAAACTTTACATTTCTATAAGAAAACGATAACATTGCTTGAAAATTGGTTTAAGAATCGGTATTTTAGCGGTTAGCATTTCAAGATTTTAGGTAAGGGAAGCGAACGGGGTGGCAATGGGATTAAGGAAAATCAGGTATTTTTTCACTCTCTTAATGAGTTTCCTTCTATTGGGATTCCTATCAGAGGGGGCAAGGGCAGAGAACTATATTAATGAGAATATGGTTGGGGCTGTGGAGTTAAGCTCGCATTTCTTTACGGCGCCTGACTTTGATGACACGGCTCAGGTTTTCACTATTCCTGCAGGTGAGTTGTGGGAGATAGTGTTTGCTGACGGCAAGCAGGATTTGAAAGCGGGCAATGATGAGATAACCAATGCGGGGGTTTTTAACCTTGGCACACCGGGCAGTCCTGCTACTCCCGGTGCGATAGAGTTTGGTGCGGGCACTGACAGATTTATCAATTTGAAGGGTGCTACCTTTACGATGTTACGGGGTGCTGAGTTTTCTATGGGCGGGGGCAATGACTTCTTTACCAATTATGGCACCATTACCACATCGGGCTTAATTCACGGCAGAGGCTCCACTAATAGACTTGAAAACTATGGCAGTTTTACAGCAAGTGAGGCAGGCTCATTAGAAAAATGGACGAGTATTGATAATTACGGCAGTTTTTCTACTGCCGGTCTTTTTAGTTTTGCTGATGTCGGCACTTTTACCAATAAGGCGGGTGGCACATTTACGTTAAACGCCAACCTTGATTTTGATTCTGACGGAACCGCCGATAGTGGTAATTTTGTCAATGAGGGCACATTTGTTATTGCGTCGGGGCAGAAGACCATTAGCAATATCCTCAGTTTCACCAATAATAATGGCGTGATTAATTTTACTCTTGACTTTACCTCCTCCACCACCGCCACGACCGCGCGCCTTATTTTGACAGGAAGTGGTTTTACGGGCTTTACGCTTAATGGTGGTTCTATAGAGGTTTCCAATCCAGGGGCTACCACTAGCTCGGGTACGACTTTTCATCTTATAGAGATACCGCTTGCCGTTGCCTCTGTGACGGAGACCAAGCTTCCTCACCTTGACCCTGTTGATGCGGCGGGGATGGGTTATAGTCTGGCGGAGATTGCTGTCATTGGCAAAAGTGGCGATACGAGCAAGAGCGTTCTTATCATTCGGGCGGGAACTGCCCCAACTGCAGGAGGGGCTGGCGACGACACCATCACCATAGAATCCCATCAGACATATAATACTGGCACAGATTTTAGTTTGGGTAACGGCGTTAATATTTTCAATCTGGATGGTGGCTTGTATCTAAGCGGAGCCGGTATAGTGGGCGGGACTGGGGTTGACACTTTTAATATCAATGCAGGGGCGCACGCTTTGCTAGCCGCTGTAGGGAGTACTGCGGCTAAATTTGATGGCGGTCTCGGTAATAACATTTTGAATAATGCGGGAACCATTACTATCCACCACGCCTCCAGTTTTGCCAATATTTCTTCTATCAATAATAATGCTACAGGCGTTATCAATGTTAATAGCACGTTGACTTTTTCAAATACTGACTTCATGACCAATGCAGGCACAATCAATCTTAATGCTACTTGGGACCTTAACCAGACAATAAGATTAACTAATACAGGCAATATTGTCGTTGGGGCAGGAGCACAGAGGAGCTTGCTTACTGTCGCCAACTTCACCTCTAGTGGTAAGTTCACCTTTAGCCTTGATTTTGATGCTCCGAGCACAGCCCGCTTGCTTTTGACAGCCTACACCACTTTCGCCCTTACGGGTGGGGAGGTTATTATTGCCAATGCGGACGCTATCACCACGCCTGATGCCGATGCCGTTTATCGTCTCATCCATATACATATTAGGCTAACCCAGGGGGTCACCGCTTTGACCGTTAGCGAGGAAACCGCCACCGCCTTAGGCTTCGGTATTGGACAAATAGCCATTATTAATGACCCTGACCATGCCACCAGAAGCTTCATCGTGCTTAGAAACAATCCTGTCTTCACCGCCCCCGCCACTGGAACAACAGGCAGTGATAACGTCAACATTAAAAGTGGGCTGACATGGACTCTAGCCTCAGACCTTGACCTTCTTGCGGGTACTGACAGCATCACTAATGATAAGGGAACCATTACCACTTCTGCCGCCGTTACGCTTAGCAATGTGGAAACCGTCAATAATGCAGGGGTTTTCAATGTCAATAATGCGCTCACTTTCAGTGCGATTAACGCCTTCAATAATAATGCAGGCGGAACGCTAACCCTTAGCGCCAATATTGACTTTGGTAGCACTGGCACAAGAGCCTTTAGCAATGCGGGTGCGCTCATTGTTGCAGGGACGACGCAAAAAACACTGACCAATGCGGTAAGCTTCACCTCCTCAGGAGCGATGACCTTCACGCTGGACTTTGCCACCACCAATGCACACAACACCGCGCGCCTCAAGCTGACAGGCACAAACAGCTTCACCATTAGCGGTGGCACCGTAACCATCACCAATGCCACCACCACCGCCAGAGGCTCAGGGGCGGCAGACCTTACCTATAGGCTCATAGAGATCCCCCTTGCCTTTGATAGTGCAAGTGTCATGTTCACCGCTCCGACCGTCGCCAATGCCGCCGCCGTCACAACGGGCTTGGGATATACCAGCAGTGCAGAAATTGGGCTGGTAGCAGGAACAACAGGCATAAGCTATATCGTGCTTCGTCCGCTCAGCACCGCCTTTACCCCACCATCTAATCCAGGGTCAGGTGTTGAGACCGTTGATGTTCTTTCAGGTCAGGAATGGACTATATCATCAGGATACGACTTGGAGGCGAGCGGGGACACAATTAATAATGAAGGAACCATCAATGTAGCTGAGTGGCTGAACATGGGCTCTGGTGGTGACCGTTTTAATAATAAAGCCACAGGCATAATCAATATTAGCGCGACTTATGGGGAAATTTATGGGGGCGTTGACTCTGACACTTTCACCAATGAGGGAACTATTAATATTCTCGCCAGCGCAGCCGCCAGCCATATTGGCTCATTTGAAACCTTCATCAATTCAGGAGCAATCAATGCGGATATAACCTTAAGAATTGCCGAGATTAACACTTTTACCAATCAGGCAAGCGGAACCCTTAGCCTTAAGGGCGGTCTTACCTTTGAAACCTCCGGCACAAGGTCGCTTATCAATGCAGGAACCATCGCTCTTAGCGCAGGGCAGAAGGTTTTTACCGATGTCAAAATCTTCACCTCCACAGGAGTGCTCAGCCTCACACTTGATGCCACCGGTAGCGGTGCAGGAACCGCCAATCTTAAACTGGTAGGCGTCACCACTTTCAGCATTGATGGTGGCACTATCACCGTTAGCAATGCCGCCGCCGTCACCTCAGCACATGGTAGACGTGCAACATTTACCCTGATAGAAATACCCATTGCTTACACCATCACCACCGCCCCGACATTGGATGCCGAAACACAGGCGATTATGGGCTATTTAAATCCCCAATTTCTAGTGAAGGCAGGAACAGGCGCCGATGATGGCAAAAACTTTATCGTGCTTCAGGAAAGTATAATGGCACAGCCGACCTTCTCAAACACTAATGATGATGAGCTTACCATCCCGCTCGGGCAGACATGGGATACCGAATTTAACGCCCCTAGCACCGGCGGCGGTGATGACACCATCATCATTAAGGGTGGCTTGGCGGTGGAAGTATCGGAGTTGGGGTTGGGGACAGGGGATGATACTATCATTACTGAAGAAACTGGTATTTTCTCCCTTCATACTTTTATTGATGGCGATACCGGTGATGATAAGCTTATCAATTGGGGGCGGGTACAAACAGCCGAGTTTGACAATAAGCCAGAGTTTAGAAACTTTGAAACCATTGAGAATTATGGCACCTTTAGTGCAGATGACGGATTAATTTTTAACAACTTTGACACCTTTACCAATATGGCAAGCGGGAATCTCATCCTGCAGGATGACATTGAATTTAAAGGAAGTGGCTTGCTCAGCCTTGACAGTAAAGGCAGAATTACAGCAGGTCCAGAAGCTGTAGAAATTGATGGGATTAAGGTGTTTAGCTCTTCGGGACTTTTCACCTTCGCCCTTGACTATAGCAGTGCCTCCACCGCTCTTATCCAGTTCACCGGCACCGCTCTAACAGACTTTACCATCACACCCGGTGGCATTGTCACCATTAGCAATTTCGCCGACCACACTACCGATAATGGCACCTATACCCTCATGGAAATACCGCTACCCCTTGCCAGCGTTGATTTCTCCGCACCCATCCTTGATATCGCCAATACTATCGGCTTATCGGCATTATTTAACGGCAAGGTAGAAATTGCCGCCATTGCTAAAACCGGTGCAGAGACCACCACAACCCTCATCGTGCTTCGTCCGAACACTTTCACCGCAACAAGCCCAACAACAGGTGTTGATGAGGTTACCATTCCCAAAGGAAAAACATGGCATATCACTACCAACACTCGCTATATCGGGGGTGCTGATACCATTACCAATCACGGAACTCTGTTCGTCGCCAATAGGCTTCGCTTGGGGCAGACTGGTGTTGATGATGATATCCTTACCAATAGCCCAACAGGATTCTTTATTATGGCAGGCAGCGTTTATGGCGGGGCGGGTGATGACCTTTTTGATAATCAGGGTGTATTCTTGGCACCTTCTGGCATCAGCCGTATACCAATTTTTACCGAGTTTGAAACCGTTAATAATTCAGGGCGTTTCACCATTAATAATGCAGCCTTCTCCTTTACTGGTATAGGAACTTTCAATAACCAAGTCGGCGGTATATTTGACCTAAATGTTGATACAACCAATACCATGACTGCCTTCGTCAATACAGGCTCCTTCATTGTCAAGGAGGGCAGAATATTTGGCGGGGTCACAAGCTTCACATCCTCAGGCGATGATAGTAGCCTCACCTTCACGCTGGACTTCGCAAATCCCACAATTGCCCGCTTGCAGCTTACAGGAACATCCAGCTTCACCATTAGCGGGGGTACGGTAATCATCACCAATGCTGGCGATAGAGGCGCACTTGCCCCCGATGCAACCGTTTATAGGCTCATAGAAATCCCCGCTCTTCATGCTGATATTGCAGGTGCTTTCGTTGCGCCTGCCATCGCCAATATCGGCGCATTGCAAACCGCTTTGGGATTTGCCTCCACCGCACAAATTGCCCTCGTTCCCGGCACAGGCACACAAAGCTTCCTCGTGCTTCAGCAAACACCCATCTTCACCCTTACCACCACCCTAGACACCACTGCCAATACCATCACCGTGAGTTTGGGAGAGCAATGGACCATTACCACCGAAATAGAAATGCTCGCAGGTGCTGATGAGGTTAGCAATAGCGGTATCATCTTCATCACCGCCGCTGGTGCTTTAGACCTGGGCGATGATGACGATACCATCACCAATAATCAATTTGCCGTGATTGACCTCTCCGGCGATATTGAGGGCGGGGCGGGAGCCAATACCATTGCTAATGCCGGAACCATCAATATAACCGCCAACACCGCCGGGCTGAACAATATAACAACCATCAATAATACAGGGGTTTTCAATGTTGATAATCCCTTCACCGCCAATGTCACCACCTTCAATAATAATAGTGGAGGTGTCGTCAATGTGGAGGAGAAGCTCACTTTCAGCGGTATTGCCAATTTCAATAATAATGCAGGCTCAACCCTAAACCTCAACGCCGATATTGACTTTGGCGCAACCGGAACAAGAATATTGACCAGTGCAGGGAGCATCACCGTTGCAGGTGGGGCGCCAAGAACGCTGACCAATGTCAAAAGCTTCACCTCCACAGGAACAATGACCTTCACGCTGGACTTCACCACGCCCAGAACCGCTCTGCTCAACTTCGTCGGAACAACCAGCTTCGCCCTTACCGGCGGTGAGATTATCATTGCCAATCATGGCGACAGAAGCACACAAGCCGCCGATGCCGAGATTTATGTCCTCATGGCAGTTCCCATGCCCTCCGGCGAGGTAGTCCTCACCACCGCCCCAAGCGTTGCCGGTGCCACCGCTAGTTCTTTGGGATATACCGCCGCTCAAATAGCCGTTATTGACGACCCCCATAATCCGGGACACTCCCTCATCGTGCTACGCCAAAACCCCGCCACGGCAATTCCCTTTACCCCATCAGGCAGCACCTTCACTGTGCCTGTCGGGCAGACTTGGGCAATAGGAAGTGCTTATACTCTTCAGACTGGTACGATTACCGTTCGGGGGATAATGACTGTAGGCGCTAATGTTATTGGCGGTGCAGGCAGTTCTAATATTATTATTGAGCTTGGTGGGGTTTTAAATCTGAACGTTTCCAGCGGTACAGTCTCAGGAAGCACAGGCACTGATAGTATTACCAATAAGGGGGTTATTAATACAACCGGCAGGGAGCTAGCTAACTTCCAAACGCTTACAAATGAAGCAACTGGTATCATTAATGTCAATTCCGGCACGTTAAATCTAAGCGCTACCGGACTCCCGTCTGCTTCCTCCTTTAGCAATGCGGGTGTTCTCAATCTCAATGGCGGGTTTAGTACTGTGACTAGCTTTACCAATACGGGAAGGATTGCCGTTATGGGCGGGCAGAGAACCATTAACGCTGGCTCCTTCAGCTCCACCGGCGGAACCTTCGTCTTCACGTTGGACTTTACTACTAGCGGTGCAAAAGACATTGCGCGCCTCAAGCTGACGGGGGGAAACAGCTTCACCTTTGCGCTTAGCGGGGGTACGGTAATCATCACCAATGCCGAGGATATCACCACCCCCGATGCAGACGCCATTTACAGGCTCATAGAAATACCGCTCGCTATTGCTACCGTAGAAGCTGGCTTCACCGCTCCGAGTATCGCCGACCTCGCCGCTCTTCAAACCGCTTTGGGATATAGCAGTGCGGCGATTGCCCTTGAGTCTGGCGGAGCCAATCAAACCTTTATCGTGCTTCAGGAAACACCCTTCTTCGTGCCAGACTCAAGCGATAAAAGCGCCAATGCCGACACCATCACCGTGCCTGCCGGTCAGGAGTGGAACATTAGCGATACTCAAGAACTGCTCGCTGGAGCTGATGAGGTCATGAACGATGGCACCATCGTCATCACCGCTACAGGCATTTTGAACCTTGGCGATGATGACGACACGATTACCAATAATGGAACAGGCGCTATCAATCTCGCCGGTGATATTGAGGGGGGCAGCGGAGATGATGTTATTACTAATGCCGGTGCCATTACTATAACCGCCGCCACTGCCGATATTAAAAATGTGAAAACCATCAATAATACAGGCGAGTTCAATGTTGAAAATCTGGTTACTTTCACCAATTTGGACGCCTTCAATAATAATGTCGGCGGAACGTTAACGCTTGGCGCCAATATGGACTTTGGTGCGACTGGAACAAGGACTTTGACCAATTTAGGAACCATCGCTGTTAGCGGGGCGAGAACCCTTACCAATGTCCAAACCTTCACCAATGAGACGGGGACGTTCAGCTTTGTTTTGGACTTCGCCGCTCCCGCAGTCGCGCGCCTTACCATTACCAGTGCAACGGCTGTCACCATTACGGGCGGCACGGTGCTTATTCCCAATGCCGAGGCTATCACCACTGCCGATGCCTCCGCCGTTTATCATCTTATAAAAGTAAATCTTGTCACCACCATAGCAGGGCTTACGCTTGATCCCGCAGATGCTACGGCTCTTGGCTATACGGATGCTGAGTTTTTCACCATGTCAGATGGCAGTGGCGGTACGATTATCGCACTTCGGGAGAACCCCTTATTCACCCCGCCCAGCCCCTCAGGGATTACGCCTATTACCTATAGTGTTCCTGCAGGAAAAGTATGGAATACCGGCGGATTTCTCATGGGCGGTGGCGCTGATATTATTAATAATCTCGGAACCATTACTATAAACGGAGTCTTCCAGACCAGTGGCGGGGATGACAGGTTTAATAATAAAGACGGCGGTATCATCAATGTGCAAAACTCGCTCAATATGGGGTCAGGTGACGATATCCTAAATAATGAAGCTGGCGGTATCATTCATGTGCTGGGTAACAACTTATTCCTCAATGTAGATAGAATTGAAAATAGAGGCATATTCAATATCACCAATAATATGAATTATCATACTGTCGGTGATGAGGAGATACATAATGAGCTGAGCGGTGTTCTTAACCTTAATGCCAATATTAACTATCCGACAACTGCTGGCACCAGCGCCTTTAATAATAAGGGCAAGCTTGTTATTACGGGGCAGAGGACTATTTCCAATGCCGTAAGTTTTATCTCAACAGGCACGATTACCTTTACTTTGAACTTTGCCGCTCCCACAAATGTCCCCCTGACAATGTCAGGGACAATCACCAGCTTTCAGCTTGATGGTGGCACGATTACCATTGCCAATGCTGAGCAGTTTGGCTCCAATGTGGCGGGGCAGACGTATACGCTCATAAGCATTCCGATGGCATCTATCACCTTCACCAGTGCGCCGACTGTTGATGCGGCAGATGCGGCTCTGCTTGGCTTTAGTGGTGGTGCAATTGTTACGACCATGCAAAGCGGTGGCTCAACGCTTGTTATATTGACTCAAAACCCTGCGATTACTCCGCCTGCGGGGACAAATGCGGTGAATGATATCATTGTTGGGAGCGGGCAGACATGGACGCTTTCCACCGCCTTTGACCTTGCGGGTGAGGCGGACAGTGTCACCAATAGCGGCACGATTACGATTGGAGCGGCGGGGAACTTGCAAGGCGGGGCAGGGGGCGACACCATCACCAATGAGGCAAGCGGGATTATAAGCCTGAGCGGGGATATTGATTTGGGCGCTGATGGCGATACCATAACCAATAGGGGAACCATAACTATCGCCGCCGCAACTGCTGATATTAAAAATGTGGAAACCATCAATAATACAGGCACAGGGGCGGATTTCAATGTCAATAATGCGCTGACGCTGACAGGATTGACAATCTTCAATAATGTTTCAGGCGGAACGTTAACACTGGGCGCCAATATTGACTTTGGCACTAGCGGAACAAGATCCTTGAACAATGCGGGAGGCTCGCTCATCGTTACTGGTGCTCCAAGAACCTTGACCAATATAGCAAGGTTCACCACCACAGGAAAGATGACCTTCTCGCTGGGCTTTGGCGCTGCTGCCACAACAGCACGTCTGGTGCTTACAGGCACAATAAATACGTTCACCATTAATGGTGGGGAAGTTATTATTGCCAATGCGGGGGATATCACCACGCCTAGTGCCACTGCCGTTTATCATCTCATAAATATACCGCTTGCGCTCGCCACGGCACAGGTCGGGTTTAACTCCCCAAGCATTGCCTCTGGCACCGCCACAAGCTTGGGCTTCAGCAATGCACATATAGTCCTTATTACAGACCCCGATGATCCTACCAAAAGCGTCCTCGTGCTTAAGCAGAACCCTGCCTTCCAGCCCCCCCCTTCAACAACAGGCGATGACGCCTTCACCGTTGGAGTCGGGGTGGAATGGAATATACCAGCAGGAGGAGCAGTCTATAGCCTTCTTGATGGTGATGACCACATCACCAATGAGGGGACGGTTAAAATTTATACAACGCTAAGCTTGGGTGAGGGCGATGACATGTTCACCAATGCAGTGGGCGCAACCGTCTTTGTAAGCAGCACTTTTGACGGTTGGAGCGGCGAGGATACCCTTATCAATAGGGGAACCATCACCACAGATAGTTCAGGCAGTACCGATATTGGTTTTGAAACCGTCAGAAACTTCGGCACGATAACCCTCAACAGACAAAATATGGACTTTGAGACTATTAACCAGTTCGTCAATGAGGCAGGCGGGATTGTCAATCTGAATGTTAGCGTAATTGAGTTTGTTGGAGGCTCTAGAACCTTTAGCAATGCAGGGAGCATAATCGTAGCACCAAATGGAAGGCGTGGATTTCACGGTGTTAGAACCTTCACCTCCTCAGGCATCATATCGCTTGAGCTTGACTTCAACAATATCAGCACAGCACGCTTTTACCTTGGCAATGACATCTATACAGATGACATATTAACCAGCTTCGCCCTTGACGGTGAGATTGTTATCCGCAATGCTAGCAGTAGCACCATAGCTGCCCGTGTCTATGTCCTTATGGATGTTCCCCTTCCCCTTGCCGATGTCAGTATCAGCAACACCCTAACCATTGCTGACGCCACCGCTACCTCTTTGGGATATAGCGATTATCAGATTGTCGCCATTCCCGACCCGAACAATCCCGGCAGAACCCTTATCGTGCTTCGCCAAAACCCTGCTACGGCAATTGCCTATACCGCAACATTAACCGCTAGTGCCGTCACTATTCCTGTCGGTTATACCTGGACAACCAGCAATGGTACGGACACTCTTGGTGCTGGTGCTGATAGTTTCACCGTCTATGGAACAGCGAATATAAATGGCGTATTTGGTGGCGGTACTGATGATGATAGTTTCATTATTGAGCGTGGCGGGGTTATCAATCTGGGCAATTTCGCCTTTAATGGTGATGGGGGGACTGACAGCCTCACCAATAAAGCGGGGGGGGTTATTAATGCCGCAGGTGGTACCTTTAGCTTTGAAACAATCTCAAATAGCGGTATCTTTAATGCCAATAGTGGCACTACAGACCTCGGCAGTGCCACCTTTACCAATGCGGGTATTTTCAATCTCAAAAATACGCTCAATATTGGCGGTAGCTTTACCAATACGGGAACATTTGCTCTGAGCGCAGGGCAGAAAAGCGTTACCGGTGCCGGCAGTTTCACCTCTAGCGGTATTCTCATCTTTGCACTTGATACCACTGGTAGCGGTGCTGGAACCGCCAATCTTAAGTTCACAGCCATCACCGCTTTCACCCTTAATGGTGGCACTATCATTGTCAGCAATCCCGCCGGCGTGCTAGAAACATATGATCCACGTGGAACATTTACCCTGATAGAAATACCCCTTGCCAGCAATGCCGCCACTTTCATCGCTACCAATCTTCCGACATTGGATCCCGAAACACAGAGAGCTTTGCGCTATTACAACCCTCAAATTGTAGTAGAGGCAGGAAGTGGAAACATAACCTATATCCGGCTTAAGGAAAATAAAATGACGGCGCCGACCCTCACAGGCAATGCTGATGATATAACCGTTCCGCTTGGGCAGACATGGGATACCGATACCGAACCTGAGCTGTCAGGGGGTGATGACACCATCACCGTTGAGGGGGCATTGACGGTGTTCAGGACTATGTATTTGGGGATAGGGAATGATACTATCACTATTGAAAAGAGCGGTGTTTTCGCCCTTGATGATATTCTTGATGGCGAGGGCGGTGATGATAAACTTATCAATAGGGGGCGGGTAGAAACAAGACGTGGTCTCAATAATAACCCCACCTTTACAGATATTAAAACCATTGAAAATTATGGCAGTTTTACCGTTCTTGAGGCGCGCACAACTGCAACGGACGCATTAGTTTTTAAAAACTTTGACACCTTTACCAATATGGCAGGGGGGAACCTCGTCCTATATGATGACCTTGAGTTTACAGGCACTGGTCTGCACCGCCTTACCAGTCAGGGCAGGATTACAGTGGGAGCAAAACCTGTAAGAGTGCGCAACGCCAAGCTGTTTAGCTCTTCGGGACTTTTCACCTTCGCTCTGGACTTTGCCAATCCTAACACGGCAAGGCTTGCCTTTACTGGCACTGCACTAACCAGCTTTACCATTGCGCCCGGTGGCATTATCAGTATCAGCAATGCTGTCCAGCGCTTTATCCTCGGCGGCACCTATACCCTCATGGAAATACCCCTTGCCCTTGCCAGCCTCAACTTCACTGCGCCTCGCCTTGATTACGATAATTACCCCGCTTTGGGATATACTAGAGCAGAGATTGTCGCTATTCCTAAAGACGGTGATCCTAGCAAAACCCTTATCGTGCTTCGTCCAAACACATTTGCTATCACCCCTGGAACAACAGGTGTTGATGAGGTTACCATTCCCAAAGGAGCAACCTTGATGCAGAACTATGATACGTTTCAGCTTGGTGATGGAGTTGATACTGTTACCAATCACGGAACTTTTCTTGCGAGCTCTACCGTCGGTTTGGGTCCTGGTGATGATTTCTTCATCAATAGCCCAACAGGCTATCTTACCATAGAAGGCTTATTCGGCGGCGGTTCGGGTGATGATGATTTCACTAATCGGGGTACAGTGGATGTTCTTGCCGGGAGCGAGAGTCGTCATGGTATTGGTCCCTACATGAGCGGTTTTGAAACTGTCAATAATTCAGGCAGTTTCACTATTAGTCATTCCAGTTTTACGTTTCGTAATATAGGAACTGTTACTAACCAAGCAGGGGGAATATTTACCCTAAACGTCAATACAGACTTTAGTAATATAGGTGCAAACACCCCAAGTCTCTTTGTTAATCAAGGCTCCTTCGTTGTTTCGGGAAGCAGAACCTTTGGCGCTAAAGGCTTCTCCTCCTCAGGGGCAGGGAGCGGCTTCACCTTCACGCTGGACTTTACCGCCAATGCACACAACACCCCACGCCTCCAGCTGACGGGAATAAGTAGCTTCACCTTGAGCGGTGGCACTATCATCATCACCAATTCCGGCGATAGAGGCTCGGCTCCCGCAGGGCAGGTCTATAGGCTCATAGAAATTCCCCTCCTCACCAGCATCACCTTCGCCCCCCCAAGCGTCGCCGATGCCTCTCAGGTCGCAAGCGATTTGGGATACACCAATGGCGCAGAAATTGCCCGCATTGCAGGAACAGGCTCCGATAGTAGCAAAACCTTTATCGTGCTTCGGGAAGCTACCATCATAACCTATACCCCCCCTGCAGTAACAGGCGTGGCTCAAACCTTTACTATCCCTGCCGGCTCTACTTGGATTATTGGCGGGTCAGGATTTGATACAGGGGCGGGTGTTGACACCGTTGACAATAGCGGAATTATCAATGTAAATGCAGAGCTGGGGCTTGGTGTAGGAGATGACATTTTCAATAATCTGGCGGGCGGGATTATTAATCTTAACCATGTGATTTTAGGCGGTGCCGGTACGGATAAAGTGTTCAATCGGGGAACCCTTCACACCCTTGCTGGTAGTGCTTCCAATGTTAATGCCAGCTTCAAAACGGTGGAAGAAGTTCGCAATGCGGGCATAGTCAATATTGACCATCAGCTTGACCTTGAGGATTTTGGAACGTTCTATAATCAGATAGCGGGTGCCTCAGGGGGGGCGGGTATTATCAATCTGGATGCCGACCTCAACTTCATAAATAGTGGTAGCTTTGCAAGTGCCTTTGATAATGAGGGCGGAACGCTTAATGTTACCGGAACAGCGCAGAGGACCATGGCGGGTGTCAAAAGCTTTGCCTCCTCCGCTACGGGAACAATCACCTTCACGTTGAACTATGGCGCTCCCACAGTCGCACGCCTCAAGCTGACTGGCACAACCAGCTTCACGATAAGCGGTGGTACTATCACCATCACCAATGCCACCACAGCCGCCAGGGGCGGGGTTGCCGCAGGGCTTACCTATAGGCTCATAGAGATTCCCGCCACTGCTAGCACCTTCACTTTCACCTTGCCCACCCTCACCGCCGCAGGGGATGTTAAAACCGGATTGGGATACACCAATGACGCCGAGCTTGCCGTGGAGGGGACAGCAGGTGCCATCCGCTATATCGTGCTTCGCGAATTTGACCCCAGTTTTAATCCTTCAATTCCAAGTGGTGCTGCGACCGTTACTGTCCCTGCTGGGCGGATATGGAACAGAACATCTACACTGCTTATGGGCGGTGACACTGACACCATTAATGTTGAAGGAACCTTTATTATCAATGCTTACATAAGCCTTGGTAATCTAAATGATTATCTTAATGTCCGCTCAACAGGTATCGTTGAGCTTAGAAGTGAGCTTGATGGTAGTAACCAGAATGATACCATTAATAATGCAGGAACATTTAACGTCCTCGATCACGGCAGCAATTCCTCGCCAACCGATCTTGTAAAGTTTGAAGCCTTCAATAATACCGGCACAGTCAATCTTAGTGTTAATTTTGCGCTTAAGGATTTCGGAACTTTCAATAATAATGCAGAAGGAATACTTAACCTGAGCAGGAATATTGTTTTTTCTAACACCCAGGGCACCACCACAGACAACGTCCTCAACAATAATGTGGGCGGAACCATCAATGTTAGCGCAGGGCAGAAGCAACTTATCAATAATAAAATCTTCACCTCTGCCGGAACAATCACCTTCACCTTGGACTATGGCGCTCCCACAGTCGCGCGCCTCAAGCTGACAGGCACAACCAGCTTTGCGCTGAGCGGTGGTTTCATTACCATCACCAATGCCGTCGGCAGAACCGCCGCAGGGGCTGCCGATGGGCTTACCTATAGGCTCATAGAAATTCCCATGATTTCTACCGCGCTCATCTTCACCGCTCCCACCCTCACCGATGCCGCTACGGTCACAACCCAATTGGGATATGCCCGCCTCGCACAAATTGCCATAGAGGCAATCTCAAACAATCTAAGCTACATCGTGCTTCAAGAAACCCCCGCTCCTGTAGAGTTCACCCCGCCTGCTCAAACAAACGACCCTGAAGTTTTTACTGTCCCTGTCGGACAAATATGGAATGTATCTGCCGCAGATATTAATTTTGACGGGGGCATTGACATTATTAGCAATAGCGGAACCATTAATATCACTAAAAATCTGAGAGGCGGGTCAGGTAATGATATGTTTAATAATCTGGATGGCGGAACCATTGATCTGGACGGTGGCTCCATTGATGGCGATGCCGGTACTGCGGATATAATCAATAATGCAGGCACATTTACTGTCAGCAGTGCTTCTCAGATTAAGGATACAGAAAACATCGTCAATCAAGCTACAGGCGCTTTCTATGTCAATAATGCGCTGACCATTATCGATGAGCTTGAGCTTTTTGATAACCAAGAAGGCGGTGTGCTGTATGTGAATGCCGATATAGGCTTTGGCTCCAATAAGGCGAGAGCCTTTAGCAATTCGGGAACGCTCGCTGTCGGGACAGGGGGGAGAACTTTCACCAATGCGTTAAGCTTCGCTTCCACCTCCACAGGAACGATGACCTTTGCGCTGGACTTTGCCGCTCCAACAACCGCGCGCCTCAAGCTGACTGGCACAACCAGCTTCACGCTTGGCGGGGGTTTCATAACCATCACCAATTCGGGCGGTAGAAGCACCGCAGGGGCTGCCATAGGGCTTACCTATTATCTCATAGAGATACCGCTTGTCTCCACCAGTGCTGGCATCCTCTTCGCCGCTCCCACCCTTAGCAATGCCGTTACGGTCGCAGGTAATTTGGGATATACCCGCGCCGCAGAAATTGACATCATTGCAGGAACAGGCTCCGACACTAACAAAACCTTTATCGTGCTTAAGGAAGTAGACGCCCCCCCACCCGCAGGCTTTACCCCACCAGCAGGGGATAATACTGCCGAAACCGTTACGATTAATAGCGGGGAGACATGGAATGTATCAGCCGCCTTTAACCTTATGGGCGGTGTTGACATCATTAATAATAGCGGAACCCTCACCATAGGGGCGGCGCTTAGTTTGGGCGGGGGCAATGATCAGATTAATAATCTGCGAGGCGGCATCATGAATGTCAGCAACTGGATTAATACGACTAGCGGGGCGGATAGTATTGATAATAATGAGGGGGGAATGGTGAACTCAAATAGCGGTGCCAGATATGTGGGCTTTAGCACCATTACCAATTCAGGTATATGGAACATTAAGAGCAGCACTCGTTTTCAAGGGATGGGAACCTTTACCAATCAGGCAAGCGGTATTTTCAATATGAACAGCAATTCACTTTTTTCCACCAGCGGTGCCAGAGCCTTTGTCAATCTAGGAAGATTGAACGCACAGCGTGCTGGTGTGAGCATGTTCGGTCTGCTAAGCTTCCGCTCCACAGGTGGCACCATTAGTCTTGTTCTTTCTGGTAGCGGTAGCTCCACTACCGCACCTTTCACACTTAGCGCAAATGGACTGGGTTCCCTTACCAGCTTTGAGCTGAGCGGTGGCACCATCATTATTGATGCCTCTGCCCGCACCGGAAATAATGGCGCTACCCTCACGCTCATAGATATAGAGCTTGCGCTGGGAAGTGTCAGCTTCACCGCTCCGACCATTAGCGGTGCCAGCGCACTTGCAACGGCATTGGGATATACGAATATGGAAATTGAGGCGATTACAGACCCCGATGATGCCAGCAAAACCCTTATCGTGCTTCGGGAAATGGTAGTCACCGCTCCAGTAGTCTTTACGCCGACTATACCCAATAATGGGATAGGCGTTAATAACATTACTGTTCCTTTCAATAATGTATGGACAGTGTCAGGGCAGACCTATTTAGGCTCCGGTGCTGACACGCTTACTAATAGCGGAACCATTCACATCAATAATTTTTTAAGCCTCGGCTCAGGTGATGACACCTTTACCAATAAAGGCATAATCAATATTGGCGGGGGAAGTGGAGAGCTAGACGCTTCCAGTCAGGACAGTAGCGATACCCTTATCAATGAGGGAACCATAAATATCCTCAGCAGTTCAAGAAGTATTGACCAAATTAACGATTTTGAAGTCATTACTAATTCAGGCACATTTACTGTGAATGCTCCATTGGAGTTCCAAGATATGGGAACCTTTACCAATAGCGGGGATATGAACATTAATGCCAATGTCAGATTTTCAGGCTCCACCACAAGGGCGCTTGTTAATACAGGAGCCATCACTTTTGGAGGGCAGACGACCTTTACCAATCTCATAAGCTTCAACTCCTCATCCACAGGCTCGCTCAGCTTCGCTCTGGACTTTACCAGCGGTGCACATAATACCGCTCGCTTGCTCCTTACGGGAACAACCAGCTTCACGCTGAGCGGTGGCACCATTACCATTACCAATGCCGATGCCAGAGGCTCAGGGGCGGTAGGGCTTACCTATAGGCTCATAGAGATTCCCATACTCAATACTGATAGCACGAATTTCGTCCTAACCCTTCCCACCCTTACCGATGCCGCTACGGTGGCAAGCGATTTGGGATATACTGGCGCCGCACAAATTGCCCTCATTGCAGGCAACGGAAACCAAAGCTTTATCGTGCTTCAGCAAGCTCCCCTCACAGCCTTTACCCCGCCTCCCAGTGGCGGTTCGGGGGTGAATAATATTTTTACCGTTACTGCTGGCACTCTATGGTCTATAGGAGAATCGGACTACTTCACAGGCAGTGGCACTGACACGATTAATAATGAGGGAACCATTACTATAGAAGGAACAAACTCCGTTGCCTCTCTAAACCTCGGCTCAGACAATGACGCTTTGAATAATAAAGACTCAGGCATAATCAATATTGGCGCATGGGGGAAGCTTGATGCCAGCAATCACACTGATACTCTCAACAATGAAGGGATTATCAACATTAATGCTGCACTCGCAGGGGTGTTTATAACAGAGCAAATTAAAGATTTTGAAGCCATTAATAACTCCAGCAGATTTAATGTTAATGCCAATCTCGTGGTGAAAGGCGTCAATGTTTTCACCAATAGCGGGAATATGAACATTAATGCCAATGTCAGCTTTACAAATACCAGCACAAATAACGTCTCAAATACAAGGTCGCTTGTTAATACAGGAACCATCACTTTTGGGGAAGGGCAGAAGACTTTTACCAATGTCTTAGTCTTCAACTCCTCAGGAACGCTCACCTTCACCCTTGACTATACCGCTCCCACAGTGGCGCGCCTCAGGCTTACCGGAACAACCAGCTTCACTCTTGCCAGTGGCGGGGTCATCAATATCACCAATCCAGGCGATAGAAGCATAGCAGGGGCTAGCTATACCCTCATATCAATAGCGCTTCCCCTCGGTACTGTCAGTGCGACCTTCACCGCTCCGACCATCTCGGACGCAATCGCCGCCGCTTTGGGATATACCGCTTATGAGATTGTTGCCCTTGCAGATGGTTCCAATACCATTATCGTACTTCGCCAATCACCCGGCACACCCTTCACCCCGACCGCACCCACCACATCAGCGGCAACCATTGCCGTTCCTATCAGCAATTTATGGACGATAGCAACAGCTTTCAACGCAATGGCAGGGGCTGACATCATTAATAATGACGGAACCATTGATGCCAATAATCTCCTCAGCATGGGCGAAGATGGGGATACTCTTACCAATAAAGCAGACGGCATTATCAATATTGGCGGGGCTAGTGGGCAACTGGATGGCGGGACTGGCACTGACAGCTTCAGTAATGCGGGAACCCTAAACATCCTCCCCACTGCAACGCAATCTAGCCCTATCAGTGCTTTTGAAACCATTACCAATACAGGCACTATCGCCATTGGGGGAACAGAGCAGAAAACCTTCGCCGGTGTCACAAGTTTCACCTCCTCAGGAACGCTAACCTTTACGCTGAACTTTGCCGCTCCCACAACCGCTCGCCTCAAGCTCACGGGAACAAACAGCTTCACGCTTAGCGGGGGTACCATAACCATAACCAATTCCGGCGATAGAGGCTCAAATGATGCCGTAGGGGTCACCTATGCCCTCATAGAGATCCCCATAGTTTCTACTGATACCACCAATCTCCGCTTCACCGTCCCCACCCTTAGCGATGCCGCCAAAGTGGCAAGCGATTTGGGATACACCCTCGCTGCACAGATTGCGCTTGAGGCAGGAAGCGGTTCCATAACCTATCTCGTGCTTCGTGAAATGCCTGCACCAGCAATTTACACACCGCCAGGGGCGCAAGCCACTATTGACAATCTTGCCATTGGAGGCACCCAGACATGGACGCTCTCCACCACTTATGACCTGCTTGCTGGCGATGATAGGGTTACCAATGCGGGAACCATTATTATTGAAGCGGCGGGCATATTACAGGGCGGGGCTGGAAATGAGACCATCAATAATGCAGGGGGTACTATTACGCTCAGCGGTGAGATAGATGCAGGGGTAGGCACCACCGATACCATTAATAATGCGGGAACCATAGATATCGCCGCCGCAAGCGCCAAGATTAGCAATGTGGAAACCCTCAATAATACAGGCGCCTTCAATGTCAATAATCCGCTGACCTTGGCAGGGTTTGGAACCTTTACCAATGCAGGAACGGGAACGCTCACACTGGGCGCCAATATTAACTTCGGTAGCAGTGGCGCAAGAGCCCTTACCAATGCAGGAACGCTTATTATCGGGGCAGGGCAGAAGGTGCTGACCAATATTCAAAGCTTTACCAGCACTGGCGGTATCATCCAATTTACCCTAGACTTTACCAATCCCACCGTCGCACGCCTCAAGCTCTCAGGTTCCGTAGCAAGTGTTAGCATTAGCGGTGGCAGCATAACCATCCCCAATGCCGCCTCCAGAACTACCGCCGGCATCGCCTATACCCTCATGGAAATAGAAACCGCCATTGCAAATGTAGCCTTCACCGCACCAAATATCTCCAGCACAATCGTAACCGCTTTGGGATATAGCCTCGCTGAAATCGTCGCCATTTCAGACCCCAATGATGCCAACAGAACCCTTATCATATTGCGCGAAAATACCTCAGACCAGCCCTTTACAGCCCCTGCTGTCAGTAGCGGAATAGATGCGGTTGTTGTCCCGATAAGGCGGATATGGACCATCTCCAGCGAATATGATTTGGGCACGGGTGCCGATACCATCACCAATAGCGGAACCATCCATATTAATGCCGCCCTGAAACTGGGCGCAGGCGACGATGTCTTGACCAATAATTCAGGCGGAACCATCAACCTCAGCAATACCATCAACGCCGAGGGCGGAAGCGATAGAATTAACAATTCAGGCATCTTCAACATCACCAATGCCGCCGCTAAAATTGAAGGGGTAGGAAACTTCAGAAACTCAAAGACCCTTAACATCAATAATGCGCTGGCATTTGACAATTTCGGAACCCTCAATAATCAAACCGGTGCTGTGATTTATCTGAACGCCAATCTTACTTTCGCCGTAAATGATGCCAATGATATAAACGCCTTCACCCATTCAGGTAGCTTGGTAATCGGGGCAGGGCAAAAAACCCTCACCAATCTCAAAACCTTCACCTCTAGCGGTAAAATTACCTTCAATCTTGACTTTGCCAATCCGCTCACGCCGCATCTTGTCTTTACAGGAACAACCAGCTTCAGCGTGGTTGACAGCGAGATTTCCATCGCCAATATCTCAGGCAAGCTTACAAATGGTGATACCTATTATCTCATGGAAATACCCCTCGCATTGGGTAGCATAACAACCTTCACCGCAACCCACATTGACGCAGAAATGGCGGCATTAGGATATACCGATGTCCAAATCATCGCTATTACAGACCCCAATGATGCGTCCAAAACCATCATCGTGATGCGCCAAAACCCAAGCACTGAGCTGCCTACCTATACCCCCGCTACCCCAACAGGTAATGCCGATACCTATACGATTACCAGCGCTGACAGATGGACGATTAACGCCAACCCCTTTGATACTGCCGGCGGTGATGACATTATTAATAATAGCGGAACCATTGATATCAGTAATACGCTGAGGCTCGGCTCAGGTGATGACACCCTCAACAACGGCGGTACGGTGAACCTTTTCAATAGCCTGCAAGGCAGTGCCGATAGTGACACCATTGAGAATGCAGGAACATTTAATATCTTGTCCCCAAATGCCCGCATTGCAAGCATAGAAACCTTCAATAATACAGGCACTTTCAATGTCAATAATCTTGTGACATTTAGCAATTTCGGTACCCTCAATAACAAAGTGGGCGGAACCATGTCGCTTAATGCCAATATGGACTTCGGAAGCGGGGGCGTAAGAGCCTTCATCAATGGCGGAACCATAACCGTAACCAGTGGCGAGAAAACCATCAGCAATGTTGCAAGCTTCTCCTCCTCAGGCACAATCACCCTGAACCTTGACTTCAGCACACCCACAAATACCGCTCTTGTCTTGGAAGGGATAAGCGACTTCTCCCTTGGCGGAACCATTAATATCGGCAATGTTGCAAGCAAAACAAGCAATTCAGGAACGCTCACCTATTACCTCTTTGAGCTTCCCGCAAGCCTCGCAAATATTGACATAACCGCAAACATTAATAGCGCACACCTCACCAGTCTTGGAATTGCCCAGCAGGAGATTGGAATCATTACAGAAAGCGACGGGAAGCAATATATCTATCTCCGCGACAATCCAGGTTCGCCCACAACCGCTACAACAGGAAGCGATGTCGCTACCGTTACCGCCGGTTGGACCGTTAGTGATGATTTTGACTTCATGGGAGGAAATGACCGCCTTACAAATAGTGATGGAAGTCTCGTCAATATTGAAGCCGCTCTCAGCTTCGGGGCAGGCGATGACAGCATCGTTAATGAAGGAACCATCACGCTCTCCGATGCGCTTACGTTTGGTATAGGCGATGACGTGTTTACAAATAGCGGTATCATTAACCTTGAGAGCGGCAGCGCAATAGACTTCTCCACCGGATTTGACAGCTTCACAAGTGACGGAACAATCGTAGTCAAAGCAAAAATGGAAATAATGGGGCTGGAAAGATTTACCTCAACAGGTACAATTACCTTCACCATTGACTTTGCGGATGTTACCAACGCCCAGCTCATATTCTCCGGCTCAACCATAATCTCACTGGCAGATGGAAGCATAGACCTCACTTTGCCCCCGCCCATTGACATACCCGCCCACTCAGCAACGCTCGCCTATTACCTCATTGAGCTGACCGGTGATTCCATCATCAATATCCTCCAGGCAAGAGGAGGTCCCAGCCATAGCTTCTCCAATCAGGAAAATGCTCCTTTCAATAATGCTGACGCCATTACCGTGACAGAGGCAGACCTTGACGCCCTCAAGATTACCGATCCTGAGTTCGTCATTATTGAAAATGAAGCAGAGAATAAAAAATATATTGCATTGCAACAAAATCCAAATACGCCTCTGAAATTTGCAGGCGCATTGCCGGACAGCCTCCGTGGCTTTGCAGATTACCTTGACATGGAGCTACCTGCCTCAAACGCCATCTATGCCATGCTTAATTTAGATCTAAGTAGTGGAGAGGCTGCTCTGCACAAATCCGTTCGCTCGCTCGTACCCGATATCTATGCAAGCCTCATCGGAGGAAGCATATCCGCCATTGAAGATATTGAAAGCCATGCAAAAGCTGCAAATTGCGGGGCATATTCGCTCTTTGACGAATATGAAGATACAAAATGCATCTGGCAACAAGCCATCGTCAGAGAGGATAAGTTTGCTGCAAAACCAGGAAGGTCTGGTACCGATATTGAATCAACCAGCATTTCCGGCGGGATATATCTGCCTCTGCTAAAATCTGAAAAAGACGCAAAGTTTACTAGCATGGTCGTATATGAAGAAAGCGAAGTAACCTCAGAAGATAGTAGCTCAAACGGAATAAAAGCAGCCCTAGCTTTCGGACTGAGCCACAAAATAAGCAACAAATCCAACCCAGCCCGCCTGAAAACACAGCTTATGATTGGCTTCGGTGAAGATGATGTTAGCCGTAGCGCAGACATAGCAACTGGACAAATTTCCTCTGTCTTTAAGCAAAGCTTTGTCTCTCTCAAACTTACCCTTGAGAACATCGCACGCTTCTCCGAAAAATGGCAGTTTGTACAACGTGCCGGTGCAAACTTCACATATCTGAAAGCTGATGGCGTCAAAGAAGAGGGCAATAACGAAGTAGTACTTCTTGATATCGCCGGTTTCTCAAAATCCTATTATAATGTAGAAACCTCATTTGCTCTTAATGGTAAGTTCGGTGAAACCAATATCTTCATGCCATATATTGAGATTGGTGTTCTCTATTATCCGCAAGACCCATCTACCACGCTTAATGCCCGCTTTAGCAGCTTGGATGATAAGGGCTTCACCTTTAAGGAAGCTAGAGATGACCTTGTTGTCCATACCCAAATTGGTGCAAACTTCTTTAGCGGCGACCGCTCTCGCTTTAACATAAATTATCGCCGCAAAGCAGCACAGGATGAAGCACTGGATACGGAAAGCTTCTCTATTTCCCTTAAATTGCAGTTCTAATTTCAGGCAGTATTTTTGCAATTCCCTTTGAATAATCATAAAGAGTGTCGTATAACTCTGCCCATACAGAAAGAATTTGGAGATATATTTTATGCGGCATATGCTCCTCGCACTATTGATATTATTACTGACTGCTCCCCTTGTGCAGGCAGAGGTCTTTGATACATTTGATGGGGCCTATATAGGCGTTGGCATTGGCGGCTCCGCGATAAAAGGGCAGCGTATTGTGCGCGAGAATGATGCTCAATTAATTGACAATGTTATAGATAGTTCAACTTCAACACTTACAAATTGCCCTGAAGGTGCCGGAGATAACCCTGCCTGTAGCCAAAGATATAATGGTGATATAGATGAGTTTGGGAATAGCTCCGCAACATTTCGTGGCTCAATAGGAGCAGGCTTTGGTACAAGAGGAAGCCTGTATTTAGGGGTAGAGCTTGGTGCCGTAGCCGATAGCGGTCAAAGTCCTTATTCCAGTAAAAACTTGAAATCCTCACAAACTGTTTTAGGAGAAAATTTTTATAGTGACATAAATTTTGCACGGAAAAAAACCACCTATGGAAAATCTTTAATTTTAGGGCGGTTTCTCAATGCAAATACATTGCTTTTTGGCAGGCTAGGGCGGACAAAAACAAATATCCTTGCAAATTTCTCATATTATAACGCAAGCCAGCAAGGGGATTATTATACCGGCCCCGGTAGTGATGACACAAAAGGCAATTCGGATGATGAGCATGAAACTTATAATTATATAAATGTCGGCAGAGATGCCACCCTGACCCAATATTTTCCTGATGTGAAGGGAAACATATTCGGACTGGGTCTTAGAACACGCCTGACACCACTGCTTTCAATGCGCGTAGAATGGATGCGTGTAAAATGGGGAGATAGATTTGTGGAGGATGGGCTATCCGATGGACAATGGATGTGTAATACACAACCCGATGTAAGCGGGGATGATGAAGCAATCTGCACAAGAGATGCCAGCGGAACCGATATTGAAGGGTTAGATGATACATCACCGATTACTGCTCTTGCTGATCTTTTACAATCCAGTGAAAATCGATTTTTTGTTGAAATTATCTATGAGTTAAGCAAAGGGCAAAATCGCAATAGCATGCCCAAACCTAAATATAGTTGGAACTATGGCTGGTATAGTGCCGTTGAAGGAATGATTATGGGCGGGGCACATGCTGAAAAGGTTACCTATACACCCGAAAGCAGCGACAGCAATCAGGATACCCTATATTCTCAGAGAGAAATCTCTTTGGATGGTATGGGAACAGGGCTTATCATCGGTTATGACCGCCAGCTATTGCCGGGGCTTTATGCCGGTATAGAGCTAGGAATTCGTAAGCCTGATGTGAAAGGTGAGCTGAACTCAAGGGATAATTATTTCTTTGAGCTTGAGGAAGAAACTTCTCTTACCCTACAACTTGGCTGGCAAATGCGTGCTGATACGATTATTTTTGGTGAGTTTGGAGCATCTCTCCTTAATGCAAATTTTAAGCATACCGATAAGGGCGGCAATCCTTTTTATGACCCAAGCATCACAGAACTGGAAGAGGAAAATTTAGGACTAATCCTCGGTGTTGGTATAAAGACTATGCTTAGTAAGAAGTGGTTTGCAAGTTTCAAACTTAACTTCATTAATTATGATAGCTCTTCTCTTTTCAACAGAACCGTGGATATAGAACGGGGTGAAAATACCATCACGCAAACACATAAATATAGCATTGAAGATTTAGAAAATAAGCGGGCACAATTTTCTATCGGGTTGCATTTCTAACTAAGATAGAATAGGTTCAGAACATGAAAAAGCAGAAAATAAGCAAACGTCGGCGACTTTTTATAAGGTTAAGAAACTATTTTCTGACCGGTATTGTTATTGTCGGTCCAATAAGCATCACCATTTATTTGATTATTGCTTTTGTGCGCCTATTAGACAGATGGTTCACACCGCTTATTCCGCAAGCTGCTGACCTTCATGTATCTATTCCCGGACTTGGGGTGATTATTGCGCTTTTATTGCTTACCTTTATTGGTGCTATTACTGCTAACTTCTTTGGTAGTGCGCTGCTCCGCTTTGGAGAAAGCCTTTTATCCCATGCCCCTGTTGCAGGAAAAGTATATTCTCTTCTCAAGCAAATTTTTGAGACGATTATTAATCAGGATAAAAAAAGCTTTAATCAAGTCGTAATGGTAGAATATCCAAGAAAGGGAAGCTGGGCAGTTGCCTTTGTTACACAAGAGAAAGTGAAAGGGCAGGTGGCAAAACAGCTTGAAAATGATGAGCTTGTCTCTGTATTTCTACCGACTACCCCCAATCCTACTTCCGGCTTTTTGCTCTTTGTACCCCGCAAGGACATTGTCAAACTTGATATGAATGCCGAGGAGGGCGCAAGGCTTGTTATTTCGGCAGGGGTTGTAGACTAACCCGAACATAAACAGCCTATGGCTTCATCTCTTTGAAATAGATAAAGCAGGATGCGTAGAGATTTTCCACGAGCACTTGTCAGCTCCTTATCCTCTTCAATAATATTCTGTGCTTCCTTATCTGCAAGCAAGAGCCATTTTTCATGATATGGCAAATCTGCAAAATGGAAATTGCTCAAACCGCTCTGGCGTGTCCCTAATAATTCTCCTGCACCCCGCAAGCGTAAATCTTCTTCAGCGATAAAAAAACCATCATCGCTTTTTCGTAATACTTCAAGACGTGTGCGGGCATTTTTTGTTAAGGGAGATTTATACAATAGCAGACAGCTTGACTTCTTATCGCCGCGACCAACTCGCCCTCGCAATTGGTGTAATTGTGCCAAACCAAATCTTTCTGCTTCCTCAATCACCATAATACTTGCAGAGGGCACATCCACACCCACCTCTATCACTGTCGTTGCAACCAATATAGTAATCTCTCCTGCCAAAAACTTCTCCATCACCAATTGCCGCTCATGGCTTGGCATCTGCCCATGTATAAAACCTATTTTTTCCTTATTAAAACGGGCGGATAGTGCCCTAAAACGCGCTTCAGTCGCAGCAAGCCCACTATCTTCCTCAATAGCAGGGCAAACCCAATAGACCTGATTGCCTTGCTGAATAGCTCGCGAAAGCGCATCTTCTACCTCATTAAGGCGCAAAAGAGATATTGTTCTGGTTTCTATAGGCTTTCTCCCTGGAGGCTTTTCTAAAAGATAAGAAACGTCCACATCTCCATATTCAATCAGGCTTAATGTTCTTGGAATAGGGGTAGCGGTCATCACCAGGACATCGCTTTGCCTGTTTTTCTCTAATAATGCCATGCGCTGACGGACTCCAAAGCGGTGTTGTTCATCAATCACGGCCAGACCTAATTGAGCAAACTCTACCCCTTCCTGAAACAAAGCATGTGTACCAATAGCAATACTTATCTGCCCCTTTCTTAATTTTTCTCTTTTTTCTTCCCGCTCTTTTGCACTATCACGCCCTAGAAAGCAGGCTATTTCTATATTAAGGGGAGCACATATTTGGCTTATATTTTTAAAATGCTGGCAGGCTAATAATTCTGTCGGTGCCATAAGGGTCGCCTGTGCTCCGGTTTCTACTACATTGAGCATTGCCAGAAGAGCCAATAATGTCTTTCCGGAGCCAACATCTCCCTGTAAAAGGCGTATTTGCTTTTCTTCTTGCTTTTGGGCGTCATATATCTCATCCAAGCCTTTTACCTGTGATGGGGTCAACTCATAGGGCAGGGCGGAAAGCACAGCTTTTCTCATCTCACCATTTCCCTTATAGGACTTGCCTTTATGCTTCTTCCCAAAAGCTCTTGTCAGGCGCAATGCCAACTGATTGGCAAGCAACTCGTCATAGACAAGACGCTCACGGGCAGGGGCGTTTTCTTTGATATCCTCCAGCTTTTTCGGACGATGGAGCAATGTGACTGCCTTTTTCCATGAAGGCCAGTTTTGTTGCTTGCACCATGAGGGATTTTGCCATTCCGGTAATGAAGGTAGCTTCTCTATCATCTGGTTTGTTGTCTTAAGTAATATGTGCTTACCAATGCCCGCCATCATCGGATATATAGGCTCTAATTTTGGCATTTCTTCCCTTTGTTTCTCGGTAAGGATATAGTCGGGGTGAACCATTTGTAACCGCTTCTGATATTTCTCTACCTTGCCGCTTACAAATCTATATTCAGCTATAGCGAGAGCATCCTCTATCCATTTCCCGCTACCGTGAAAAAATACCAGATCTATTTCTCCTGTTTCATCACTACATTGAACCCTATGTGCTAATCCCTTTCGCCTTGCGAGCTTGTGAGAAAGAGCTTCTATATAGAGGGTCACCAATTGTCCTTCAATAAGATCGCTGACCTTGCTGACATGATTGCGGTCTATATAATCATTGGGAACATGCCAGATTATGGAAACAATACGGTCGCCTTGAAAAAGCAAACGCAATTTTTCCTCCATTTTATTACCAACACCTTGCAGGCTGGATAGGGGAGCAAAAAGAGAAGTCAAAGAAATTGGACGCATTTATTAAGAAGACCAAAAAATCAGGCAATAATCATGCTCTAAATCTAGCTTTTTTTTGCTATAATGGGTAGGCATTATGGACATAAGACGCAAAAAATTACATTTCCGCTCCTGGCATCGAGGCACAAAGGAATTAGACCTTATCCTTGGGCGCTTTGCGGATTGCTTTCTTAAAGATATGAGTGAGCAAGAATTGGATATATATGAGGAAATTCTTGCCTGTGAGGATACGGAGCTTATTGCATGGATAGAAGGAGCAACAAAGCCCCCTGAAAACAAGAATACGCCCCTTTTACAACGCCTTTTGCACCTTAACCATATGCAGCAGCATCAGGATGAATATGATACTTCTTAATCTGCAGGTGGTCTTACAGGGAAACCAGGGGTGCTTACCGGATTAGGTGGTGCAGGTGTGCTACTGGTAATGGCTCCTGAACTTTTTTCCATATTTTCTACGGTACTTGATCTAAGCGAAGTAATACCCGCTATGATAGAAACCCCGATAAGGGTTGCAATTAAAGCATATTCTAAGGCAGTTGCGCCTTTTTCATCATTGGCTAAATCTTTGAAATGAATCATGAAACCTCTTCATGAGATAGATTTATAGGAACTGAATTTTATGATAAGATGAATAGTTTAAGAGTTTTATAACCAAGACTGAAATGCTAGAGTTCTTCCATGTTTGTAGATAGCCATTGTCATCTAGATTTCCCTGATTTTAGCGAAGATAGGGAAGAAGTGATTAAGCGGGCAGGGGATGCAAAAGTATCCAATATGCTGAGCATTTGCACGCGCCTTAGTGATATAGAGCGGATTTGTAAGATTGCCGATACATATCCCCATATTTATGCCAGTATCGGCGTACATCCGCATGAAGCAGATAAAGAAAATAATCTTACTTTAGAAAAGCTTATAGAGTATAGCTCACACAGTAAAGTAATTGCTTTGGGAGAAACTGGATTAGATTTTTATTATGAAAATTCCCCAAAAGAAGCACAAATCCAAGCATTTGCAGTGCATATTGAAGCAGCAAAACAGACAAAACTTCCTCTCATCGTCCATACACGCGAAGCCGAGCAAGAAACCTGTCGGCAATTAGAGGAGCAAAAAGGGGAGATTTCCGGAGTAATTCACTGCTTTACAGGAACAAAAGAATTGGCGGATAGGGCATTGGCGCTTGGTTTTTATATATCGGTTTCAGGGATTGTTACCTTTAAAAACGCCCAGAATTTAAGGGATGTCCTTGCAGATATCCCACTGGAAAGACTGCTTATTGAAACCGATGCGCCTTATCTTGCACCGGTGCCTTATCGTGGAAAGCGCAATGAGCCTGCTTTTATACGCCACACAGCACAATGCCTGGCAGATAGTAAGCATATAAGCCTGGAGGATGTAGCGCGGACTACTACAGAAAACTTCTTTTCCTTATTTTCACGCGCTAAGTAAGCCTTAAGAAGAGAGCAGGCAGGGGTTTTCCGGGACTTTTCCTAATCCCATGGGGAAGAGAAGATTGGAAAAAGGGACAAGCCCCGGAAAACATAAATCAGACTGCTACAAAAAAGGCAAAGGCAGGAAGCAACAAAGCCTCAAGCCCTTGCAATTTTTGCTCTCTGGCCATTAGCTTGGCGTATTTCCTGTAATTTTACCGGAAATTGCAGTGAACATGGCTGTCAAATCTGTACCGATCTGATTAACAGCAGTCACAATCGCAACCGCAATACCAGCTGCAATCAGACCATATTCAATAGCTGTTGCACCATTTTCATCTTTCATTAGTTTTATAAACGTGACCTTCATAAGCATAACTCCTTTATATATGATCATCATTAGCCAGCTTCGGACCATCCGAATATATGCCGGGTTAAGTAGCTATTCTTTCCTATAAATCTTAATAATCTCCAAACCGTGAGCATTTGTGATAATTTATACTATATAATAATTTGTCATAATATATATTATGCGCTAAATATTTTATAAACTATTGAAATATAGAAATAGTTTATCTTGTCTACTAAGAAACCTTATTAGGATGGTAATGAGGATATTTTTTACAAAAACGACCAAGCTGTACCTTATCCAATCGCGCTGTAATATGCAGATTACCATTCTCCCTCCCCTTTTCAGAAAGCATTTCCCCATTACGGTGTAGCCATGCAAGTGCCTGACCATCCTCTACACTAAGTTCCAGGCTGATATTGACTATATTTTTTGATAATTCCTGCTCAATTCTTTCTAAAAGTCTATCCATTCCATCATTTTGTTCTGCAGAGACCAGCAAGCCATCCCCCCAAAAGCTACGCTTTGTTTCATCTAATAAATCGCTTTTGTTTAAAACCTCCAATATGGGAACATGCTCCTGAACACCCAAAGAACCTAAAACCTTCAATACATCCTGCTTTTGAACGGCACTATCAGAATGAGATATGTCACGTATATGCAGGATAATATCCGCCTCCAATACTTCTTCCAATGTGGCACGAAAGGCAGCGATAAGCTCCGTTGGAAGCGCAGAAACAAACCCCACCGTATCCGCCAGCATAATCTTACGGCCACCCGGCAACTTTACCATACGCAATGTCGGATCCAAGGTTGCAAAAAGCATATTTTCTGCCACTACTTCAGATTTGGTTATCGTATTAAATAATGTGCTTTTTCCTGCATTTGTATAGCCGACCAGCGCAATAACAGACCATGGTGCCTGTCGGCGCTGTTTGCGATGCAAAGCCCTTGTTTTTCTAACCTTATCAAGCTTTCTACGAATACTAAGAATACGTGTCTGAATTTGCCGCCTATCTGCCTCAATCTGCGTTTCTCCCGGACCACCCATAAAGCCTGCCGCTGCACGTTGTCGCTCAAGGTGAGTCCAGCTTCGAACAAGGCGGCTTTTCTGGTAAATCAAATGAGCAAGGTCCACCTGCAATTGCCCTTCTGCGGTGCGTGCCCTTTCACCAAAAATCTCTAAAATAAGACCGGTTCTGTCCAGCACTTTCATCTTCAGCTCCCGCTCCAAATTACGTTGCTGGATAGGGGTAAGAGAGCTGTCTATAATCAGTAGCCCTGCCCCATATTTTTCTGCCCATATGGAAATTTTTTCTACTCCCCCGGCTGTAAATAGCTTGCCGGCATCAATGCGTGAAATTTTTACTGCTTCAATACAGGCAATATCTAAATGAATTGCACAGGCAAGCCCCCCTATTTCCTTACATTGTGCTTCAATGCTACGCTCCCTTCTCTCATGCGCCATAACAGGCACAACAAGCACAGCACGATTTTCATTTTTCTTAAGAATATTTCCCATAGAGCTTTGCTAATTTCCGGGTGATAGTTCCTATCTTTCCATCACCGATTTTATGACCATCAATTTTCACAACAGGTTGGAGGGTAAAACTGGAAGCGGTAGAAAAGGCTTCCTTTGCTCTATACGCCTCTTCTGGAGTAAAGGCGGTTTCAGAGAATTTTATTTTTTCTTTTTCTATAATTCTGCATAAAACACGCCTTGTTATCCCATTTAAAATCTTATTCCCAACAGGATGGGTGCGCAGCATATTGTTTTCATCAACAATCCAGGCATTTGCAGCACTTGCTTCAGTAATCATGCCTTCTTTTCCTACTTGCCAAGCATCATCCGCTTTTTTCTCCACAGCAAGCTTGCGTGCCAATACATTAGGAAGCAATCCGATAGCTTTAATGTCACATCTTTCCCAGCGCAAATCAGGAAGGGTAATGACAGAAATGCCTTGCTCACTTTTCCTTTGCATTTCCTTTTCATCTATTGGTGATGCAGTAGCGGTAAGAACAGGCTCTGCATCCTCCGGAATATTATGATTACGCTTTGCTACCCCTCTTGTTACCTGTACATAAAGCATGCCGCATATTATACGATTGCAGGCTACAAGCTCCTGCAAAACAAACTCCAAAGCCTTTCGGGGAAGCGGCATTTTTATATCAAGCTCACTAAGGGAATATTCCAATCTATCCAGATGCAGGCTTTCATCCTGTAATTTACCACGGCGTATTGAAAAAAATTCATAAACACCATCAGCAAACTGATAGCCTCTATCCTCAATATGTACCCCTGCCTGATAATGTGGCACATAGCGACCATTTACATATGCAATTCTTGACATATTTACTCCTATCTTCGCCAGTATGCAGGGTTCAGCAAAGCCAGAAAAGCTAAAAACTCAATTCTTCCTAAAACCATTGCCAGACCAAGCACACTGAGCGAGGAAGAATTGCTCTGCATAAGCCAGTGAGCTCCCCCCTCGCTGTGAAGGAATATGCCGCTCATATTCCCAAGAGCCGATACAAGCCCTATCCATGCCAAATAGAAATCAACCCCTGTCATTCCTAATATTCCCATAAGTAAGGCAAAGCAAAAAGGATATAGTAAAAGGGAAAGGCATAGGCTATGCAATGCATTCTGAGAAAGCACCCGCCCACTTAACATAATTTCTTGTGATGCATGGGGGAAAATATATAAACGCAATTGGCTGGCAATGCTTTTTATCCATATAAGCACCCGAAATAACTTTACCCCTCCCCCCGTAGATAATCCCATTGTTCCAATAAGAGCAATAATGCCAAGTAAAATAACCGGCACTCCCCAAGGTGCGCCCTCCGCCATAACAAATCCGGTAGAGCTAATAAAAGAAACCGCACTGACAAAGGCAGAAAAAATCTTAGAAATATTCCATCCTTCGGAAAAAAAGATTGCTAAAAGGAATATTCCAAAGAGCAGCAATAGAAAAACAAAAAAGCCTCGTAATTCTTCATCGCTTAATAAAATTTGAAACCGACCCCGAAAAAGAAAAATATGTATAGGCAAGCCAATGGCGCCAAATAACATCATAAGACATAAAACAAGCTCAGCAAGAGGAGGAAATATGGTGTTTACACCACCACTTATGGGCGAAAAACCACCTGTTGATATTGCTGACAAACCAAAGCAAATCGCTTCAAAAAAAGGAGCACCCATAACCCATAATAGAGCAATGCCCAATATACTAATGGGCACATAAAGCCAGCCAATAGCTACCAATAATGGAGAAAATACCCCCTTCCGAGCACGGTCAAATATAATTCCACGCCCTACCAGTTCACCTATGCCGAGGCGTGAAAATACAGCCATGCCAAAAAATAATGTCCATGCACCCCCCAACCAATTTAACATTGCTCGCCAAAGTAAAATACTTTGTTGCTCCCCTTCAGGATAATGTAGCAAAGTCATACCGGTTGTCGTAAGTCCTGAAACCGCTTCAAAATAAGCGCGGGTAATCGTCCAGTTTTCAATTCCTGCCCAAAAAGGTATGGCCGCCAATAAAGGCAGGACTAACCAATAACAAACTGCCGATAATAGCATGGCAGCCATATTCTTCTCTCGACCCTGCGGAGGCGTACCAATAGAAATTAATGCGCCTCCCACAAAACTGGTAAGCAGAAAACTATATAAAAATATATGAGCAAATTCCCGCTCTACACCTCCTAAAGCCACAAGCAAAGGGGCAAGCATTATCAATGCAAGCGAACAGGTTCCCCAACCAAATATATATAGAAAAGAAGCAAGCGGCATAATATTGTTCTAAAAATATTCAAGGCTCACGCGGAACATACGCTCTACTGCCTGCACGCTGGAAGAAAGAACAAAAAGCACCACATGGTCTCCCTCCTCTATGCGTAGGCTCCCTCTTGGTTTAAGAACCTTCCCCTCACGTAATATAGCCCCAACCATTACCCCATCCGGAAAAGATATTTCACTTAACTCCTTACCAATAACCGGAGAAGAGCCAAGAGCAACCGCCTCCGTAATTTCTGCCTGCCCATCTGCTACGGAATAAACCTGCAAAATTCTTCCATGTCGGATATGGCGTAATATGGAGGAAATGGTTGTCGCCCTTGGATTAATTGCATCATCAACACCAAGCTTGGATATCATAGGTACAAAATCAGGATTATTGACAAGACAGAGTGTATGAGGACAGCCCTCCTCCCTTGCCATAAGAGAGGTAAGAATATTCACCTGATCATTATTGGTAAGTGCAACAGTCAACTCTGCTCCACGCACACCCGCTTCCACAAGAATATCGCGGTCAAGACCACTTCCCTCCAGGACAATGGCTTTCTCAATATTTCTTGCTAATTCACGGGCTTTTTCTGGATTATTTTCAATGACACGCAGGGAGCCAGCTCCGCTTCCTTTATCCAACTGCTCGGCAACATATTTTCCTATATTACCCCCTCCTACTAAAATAATATTCCGCGCTTCAGATTGTGAATAGCCGAAAATATTTATGGTGCGCTCTACATCCTCTTCAGGGGTAATAAGATACACACTGTCATTTGCCTGCATATAATCATCACTTTTAGGAACAAAAAGAGCGCCATCACGAATAATTCCCACAACAATCGCCCCAAGGTCAGGAAATAATCCTGTCAATTGGATAAGCGGGGTATCCAATACAGGGCAGGTTTCATCCACCCGCAAGCCGAGCATATATATTTTCCCTTCTCCAAATAGCTCACTGTCAAAAACGCTTGGCATAGCAAGGCGCCGCAAAACGAGCCGTCCAACCTCTAACTCTGGAGATATAATCACATCAATAGGCATGTGGTCGCGCCGAAATAAATTTTTCCACTCATTTGCTAAATAGCTTTGTTGACGAATACGGGCAATCTTACGCGGCATTTCAAAAAGAGTATGAGCAATCTGGCAAGCAATCATATTCACTTCATCGGAATGCGTAACGGCGATAAGCATATCTGCTTCTCTGGCACCTGCTTTTTCTAAAATATCTGGATGCGCACCATGTCCAATAATTGCACGAACATCAAGCGAGTTATTAACCTCCTCAATGTTTTCTATCTGATTATCAATAATTGTAATCTCATTACCCTCTTGCGATAATTGCCGCGCAAGGTGATAGCCCACCTGCCCGGCTCCACAGATAATTAACTTCATGCTTTTTTCCTTATTTCTGTAGTTATTTCTTCCTCTTCGCCATCTTCTTCATTATTTTTTTGGGAAGCAATACCAAGTCCCTTCAGCTTTCGGTGTAGAGCAGAACGCTCCATTTCTATAAATGAGGCGGTACGTGATATATTGCCATCAAATCTATCAATTTGGGTAAGTAAATATTTTTTTTCAAAGCATTCCCGTGCTTCACGAAGCGGCAAGGTCATAATGTGATTATCCTGCGTTCTGCCTGCCTGCATAGAAGTGACAGAACGAATATTGGCAGGAAGCATATCAGGGGTAATTTCTTCTACACCGCTACCCGAAGCCATAATGAATAAATGCTCCAGGCAATTGCGTAGCTGGCGGACATTGCCGGGCCATTTATAATATTGCAATATAGACAGGGTCTCCTTGCTAATCGGACATTTGCTAAGACCTGATATCCTGCTCAATTCATCACTAAAATATTCGATAAGGTCTGGAATATCTTCACGCCTTTTGGAAAGCGGAGGCACATGGAGAGAAAGCACATTAAGCCGGTGAAACAAATCCTCACGTAGTCTGCCAGTATCAATGAGGCTTTGTGGGTCATGGGTAGAGGATGAAAAGACCCTGACATCAACCTCAACAGGTGTAGAATCACCAATGCGGGTAAATTTCTGCTCCACCAATAAGCGTACAATTCTACCTTGCGTTTCCAGCGGCATTTCACCTATTTCATCAAAAAACAAAACCCCCCTATGAGCACGCTCAAAAAGACCCGGCTCCACCCTGCCATTTCGAATACGGCCAAATAAAACTTCCTCTAAATGCGTAGAGCTTAATACGGCAGAATTTACTGCAATAAAGGGACCATCTGCACGGGAAGATTGCTTGTATAAAAGGCGAGCGACAACTTCTTTACCGGACCCTGTTTCTCCCTGAATAAATACACGGCTTCCCGTAACAGCAATTTTATTAATATGATTTTGCAATTGCTCTACTATACGAGAGCTTCCTATCAGTTTGAGAGGAATGCCTGCGCGCATACGAAGCTCATCATTTTCACGCTTAAGAGCCATTCTTTCTATAATACGCTTAATGACCAATAATAATTTTTCTGTTTCAAAAGGCTTTTCAATATAATCATGCGCACCATTTTTCAGAGCTGTAACGGCAGTCTCTATATTGCCATGTCCACTAATCATCACGACAGGAAGGTTAGGTGCACATTTTTTTATTTCTTTTAAAAGCTCTAACCCATCCATATGGCTGTTTTGTAGCCAAATATCGAGCAAAACTAAATCTGGCTGGCGGGCAGTAATTTCTTTAATGGCACCGGCACTATCATAAGCACTGCGGGTTTGAAAGCCATCATCCTCTAAAATTCCTGCTACCAATTCACAAATATCCTGCTCATCATCTATGATGAGTATTTCCGGTCCCATATTCATATGCTTTTCCTTTCTCTGTTTATAGATTTAACGCTATCCTCACTATTCATATTGCTTGCATTCATAGGAAAACGCAGAATAACTGCGGCCCCTGTTTCCCCCTCCTCTACCCAGGGAGCATCCTTAAGGATAAGTCTGCCACCATGGTCTTCCATAACCTTTTTCACAATGACCAGCCCTAAGCCTGTCCCCCCTTCTCGACTGGTTACATAGGGCTCGGTTAGCTGTGCACGTTCTTTAGGAAGTCCTAATCCGGTATCAAATACAGAAATTTCTAACTCACCATCGCCTTTACCAACAGGTTTTACCCACATTTCAATCCGATGCTTTCTTTTTCCTTCGGTAAGAGTTGTTTGAGCGATGCTCTCTGCCGCATTTTTCAAAATATTTGTCAATGCCTGACTAAATTGTCTTCTATCACCAATTACCCTCTCTACACTTTCTGGAGCATCAAGGGCATAATCAATATCAGGATAAGCAACTTTTTGTAAAAATAATACCTGCTTCACCACATCCAAAATATCAAACTCGCGCATAACGGCAGAAGGCATGCGCGCAAAAGAGGAAAACTCATCTACCATTTTTCCAATATCTTTCACTTGCCGGACAATTGTAGTTACACATTGTTCAAACACATCTTCATTCTCTGCCATTTTATTGGAATATTTTTTGTGTAAACGCTCAGCAGAAAGCTGGATAGGCGTGAGAGGGTTTTTAATCTCATGAGCAATACGCCTGGCAATATCTGCCCATGCGGCAGAGCGTTGTGCAGAAAGAAGGCTGGTAACATCATCAAAAGTCAGAACGGTAAGTCCCTTTTGCGTGACCTCACTTGTAACACGCACCATAAGATAATGTTCATCTCCATTCTCATCGCGGAGCACAATCTGCCCCTTTATATCCTGCCCTTTCATTTTTTGGCTACGCATAAGCAAAGAAGTAAAAGCAGGCAGAACTTGTTCAATTTTTTTCCCGATAAGCTGAGTGCTTCTTGTTAATCTCTCTGCTGCCTCATTGGCATGGTCTATAATTCCCTTAGCATTAATCCCAATCACACCAGAGCTTACCCCTTCCAGAACAGCATGGGTGAAGCGATGGCGTTCATCCAAATCACCATGTGCTTCTATAAGCTCTCGACGCTGGGTCTCTAATTGTTCCGTCATGCGGTTAAAGCTTCCGCCTAATTCTGATAATTCATCATTACCATAAAGCTTTTTTACACGCGCAGATAAATCTCCATGACTGATTTTATCTGCAACATGGATAAGCTCACCAATCGGGCTTGCCAGACGGTTCGCTACCCACAGCCCCAGCCAAATTGCAGAAAGCAAAATCATAAAGGCAATACCGACATAAATAAGGGCAAAGGTTATTTCTACTTCGGTGCGCCTGCCTGCAAAATCGGAATATTCCTTTTCTGCAACCTCAATGCGTTGCAAATGCTCTAACACACGGGCATCCACAAAGCGTGCTACATAAAGATAGGCATTATCGGCAAAAGCATTAAGCCTGCTAAGCACCCGCACCTGACTTTCGTCACTGAAAGTCATCATGACAGGGGTTCCCTCATCTGCCAACTCAAAGGCTTTCAAAGGAGGAGCAAAAGGAGGGCTGCCTCTATTGGACCTTGCCTGAGATAACACTTTCCCTGTTTTATCAATTATAACGGCCATAGGCATAGAGCGAAGCACTGCCTGAGCGCTAATAAGGCGCTTAAATTTTTCCTTATCACGGCTATATATAGCCGCATCACGATTAAGGTCGGAAGACATAGCAGTCGCATCACGCCTCAGTGCTTGACGATGTTCATCAAGGTAGGCATCTGCAATGGTAGCCGTATTATCAATAATCGTTTGTGTGCGCTGGCTAAACCATCGGTCTAATCCATAATGAAGCGTGAAAATGGCAAAGATAGCCATAATCGCTGCAGGTATAAGAGCGATAATAGAAAATAATGTCACCAGGCGTGTGTGCAATCGGGAGCCAGAAACCTGATTATGTCTGTCAATCCATAAGATAACAAGGCGTCGTACCACCAGCCCTGCAAGAGTGAGCACCAGCACAAGATTGGTGACAAAAAGGAGAGCAACGACTTCTCTTGTTGGCTTGATTGCGGTAAAGCCGGAGAGAATGATATAGGTAGCAATGCCGGACATAATGCCGAGCAAAACAATAGTAGCCGAGAGGCTTCCCATAAGGCGTGCCCGGTCAGCAAAGCTGAATATGCGTTTCCATATCTCTCCCAATTGGGAGAAAGCCCTATTCCCTAAATTCCATTTCCAAAGAGGAATGCTTATATAGCGTTTCATTGAAGATCCAGCCTATTAGCCTCTACCTGTTGCCTACATACAACGTATATGTGGTATAAATGACACTACTATTCGCGAAGAATGGCAAGAGAAAACTTGCCGATTATCCTTTTAATTGCAATCGGGGGAAAACACCTTCGGGTATATCGGCAAGAGCTATACCGCCAGCCAGGCGACCTTTTTTACCCAAATATACAAAATCACGGCTATTTTTTTCAATATTTAGCGTATTTAACAGCTTTTCTGCCCCCTTTGGTACAACAGGCTGCACCAAGATTGCAATTTGGCGAATTAATTCGGCGGTTACATAAAGCGTAGTATTCATTCTATCTATATCTGACTCCTTCAGTTCCCAGGGCTTTTGCATAGCAAAATAACGATTTGCTTCCGCTATTAACTCCCATATTTCTGCAAGATAATGATGAGGGGCAAGCTGCTCCATATGGGTGCTTACCTTCTCCAAAAGATTATCCGCCATTTCCAGCATTTCCTTGTCCTGTGCAGAAAACTTGGCAGGCTTAGGAATAAGTCCCTCACAATTTTTCATAATCATAGACAGGCATCTTTGTGCTAAATTTCCTAAATCATTCGCTAAATCTGCATTAATGCGCTGTGTTATAGCCTCATCGCTAAAACTTCCATCAGCACCAAAAATAACCTCACGCATAAGGAAGTAGCGGGTTTGATCCACCCCAAAGTGTTCCAACATATCATCAGGAGAAAGCACATTTCCTGAAGATTTTGACATTTTTTTGCCTTTAAGATTTAAAAAACCATGTGCAAAAATAGTTTTTGGTAAAGCAAGCTCAGCTGAAAATAAAAAAGCAGGCCAATAAACAGCATGAAACCGGGTAATATCCTTCCCTATTATATGTAAATTAGCAGGCCAATATTTATTAAAATATTGTTTTTTATCATTAGGAAAACCAAGAGAACTAATGTAATTTGTTAATGCATCCACCCAAACATATACTATATGCTTATCATTATTGGGAACTTTTACCCCCCAATCAAAATTTGTACGGGAAATAGATAAATCCTTTAATCCCCCTTTTACAAAATTGACAATCTCATTCATGCGGCTTTTGGGCTGCAGAAACTCAGGGTGTTTTTTATAATGCTCCAAAAGCCTGTCTTGATAGGCAGAAAGTCGAAAAAAATAGCTTTCCTCTTCCATCCATTCCACCGGATTGCCATTGGGGCCAATTTTTTCTCCGAGCTCATTGGTTGTCAAATCGCTATCCGTATAAAATGCCTCATCACGAACACAATACCAGCCTGCATAATGGTCAAGATAAATATCTCCCTTTTCTTCCATGCGCCGCCACATTTCAATCACCGCATCATGGTGGCGCTTTTCGCTGGTACGAATAAAATCATCATTACTGCATAAGCAGTCTTTCACCATTTTTCGGAAAGCAGGTACCATCTCATCAGCAAGCTGCTCAGGGGTTTTGCCTTGCTTTGAAGCTGTTTGAACCATTTTTTGTCCATGGTCATCCGTACCGGTTAGAAAAAATACATCATAGCCCTTAAGACGCCAAAAGCGTGCTAACACATCTGTTGCAATTGCTTCATAAGCATGACCGATATGGGGAGGTCCATTAGGATAGGAGATAGCGGTTGTAATATAAAATGGCTTCATGCTTCTTGGTTAACGCTTCCGCCATTGGCTGGCAAGAGAGAAAAAACATTCCAATAAAAACTGCCTGCTATCCAGATTAAGCTCAAGGGTTTGGGAATACTCCTTTTGCAAGCTCTCCCATAATTCCACCAGCCTTTCTAAAGGCAATGTATCCTTAAGGCGCAAATATAACTTTTCCTCTCCTTCAAAAAGTGGGGTTGGGGAAATATCTGTAGCAGCATAGCGAATAAGACGATGTAACCAATCGCTATAGAGAGAAATAAAACTTGCCAAGCTGTTCTTGTCCTGACTTACTCGATCACACAGCTCATGCAATTGCTCAGCAGGTAAATCAGGCAAAGTCATAAGGAGCGTGACCATTTGCTTATAAAGCTCCAACCCATTATTTTCCAATAAATCCACGGCACGCCCCGCACTACCCTCCCCTAGAAAAGAGCAAGCCATTCGTTCATCTTCAGAAAATAAACCATTAGCATCTTTTATCCGCAATATCTCACTAATATCTGCTTCCGTAAGTGGCTGAAATGCAAGCTTACGACATCTTGAAATAATTGTAGGCAATATATTGCCGACAGAATGGCATATAAGAAAAAATATACATTTCTCAGGCGGCTCCTCCAATGTTTTCAAAAGTGCATTGGCTGCCGTCTCATTCATCTCATCAAGGGCATCAATGATACAAATCCGCCAACCGCCAAAACCTGCGTGATGTTCAAAAAAAGCACTGACACGGCGGGACTCTTCTACTGTAATCATTTCTTTATATTTTTTACTCTTTTCGTCCCAGGGACGGCGCAGAACAAGAAGATCAGGGTGGGACAATCCCTTCACCAAAGGCAAAGCACGGCTCTGCTCATCCAGCTTTACATTCTCGCTATCAAAGTTTCTCTCACCCTGCAATAAAAACGCTGCCGCACGATAAGCAAAACTTGCTTTGCCAACTCCCTTTTTTCCACTTAGCAACCATGCATGATGTATATTTTCGCTTTGAACGCTTTCCAGAAACTCCTTCTCGGCACGTGTCTGTCCATATAGTTTTTCAACCCATTCTATTCCAGTCTGCCCCTCTTCTATCATAGATTGGATCATTTCTTTTCCTCAAATTGCTGCATGATTTTCTCAATCCGTTCCCATACTTCTTTTTCGCTGGCATCAGCATTGATTATATGAAACCGCTCTGCTGCACGGGCAGCACATTCAGAAAAGCCTTTTGCTACTTTTTCATGAAAGGCAATGGGTTCCAAATCAAAATGATTATGGTTCTGCTCTTTTTTTCTCTCCTGTAAGCGTCTAAGGCTTATCTCCACAGGAAGGCTTAGCCATAATGTCAAATCAGGACGCAATATGCCTTCCTGCAATGCCTCCATCCGCTCTATGCCAAGCCCTCTTGCGCTTCCCTGATAGGCAAGAGTTGAGTCAAGAAACCTATCACAAACGACCCATTGCCCTTTCTGCAAAGCTGGCAAAATAAGTTCAGCAACATGCTGTATCCGTGCTGCCGTCATGAGCAATGCTTCACTCATAGGCTCCCATTTCTGTGAAAGCAAAATCTCACGCAGCTTTCCATATGGCTCGTGAGTTGTAATCACTTGATGCCCTTTTTTTTGCAAATATTCTACCAATAAACGGCACTGGGTTGATTTTCCTGTGCCATCTGCACCCTCTAATGTGATAAAGCGTGCTTTACCTATTGCCATATCATATCTTGCCCAGAGTAAGATAAATGAGAGATGAGAAAGTTCTTCTAAAAAATCCTTTGCGCTCCATATCCATGCCTATCACAACAGGTACTTTTTGTGGTTCCATGCCTGGTACAAATACGCGCGCCTCACCAACAACCTCACCTTTTTTCAAAGGAGCAATCAGGGGGGATTTATATTCTACGCTTACAGACATTTTTCGGAATAAGCGGCGAGGAATGACTGCACTAAATTGTTTCTGTGCAATAAGAGGAACGGTTCTATATTCACCATGCCAAACAGGAGCACGCAATACGCCCTCCTCACGGTCAAATATTTTATAATTATTAAAATTGCGGAACCCCCAATTCATAATGCGCTGTGCTTCTTGGGCACGGTCTTGTTTGCTCTTTAGACCATTAATTACCAGAATAAGCCGCCTTTCACCGGATACGGCAGAGGCAACCAAACCATAGCCAGATTCTTTCGTATGTCCGGTTTTAAGCCCGTCCGCTCCAATATTGGCATAGAGCAGAGGGTTACGATTTTGCTGTTTAATATCATTCCATGTGAATGATTTTTCAGAATACATGCCATAATATTGCGGATAATTTTTGATGATATATTTAGCAAGAACAGCAAGCTCACGCGCTGTCATTTTTTGTCCGGGATCTGGCCAGCCAGTTGCATTGACAAAGCTGGATTTTGTTAGCCCCAATTCATGTGCCCGCTCGGTCATATGACGGGAAAAAACTTCTTCACTGCCAGCAAGTCCCTCAGCAAGCACAATACTGGCATCATTGCCTGACTGCACAATAACACCACGCAATAAAGCGTCCACTGGCACACGCGATCCCCTCTTGGCAAACATGGTAGACCCCCCCGATGGGGCTCCCCCTTTTTTCCAGGCATTATCACTGACAAGGAATAAATCGCCAAGCTTAATACGCCCATCTTCCAATGCTTCAAATACCAACAGGCTGGTCATAAGCTTGCTCATGCTTGCAGGGGACATAAGCACATCGGAATCTTTTTCCAAAAGCACCACTCCGCTATAGGCATCCATCAGAAAAGCCTGCTCGGCTTTGGTCTGTAAAAGTTGTGCTTCCAGCCTGGTAAAAGACAATGCCAGCCCTAATAATACCCCTATAAATATTATATATCGCCCTGCTTTTTTCATAATTTTTTGACCTTTATCTTCATGATTTTAGCCTATTATTGCGTCATAATGAAAGCATCATGATGCCCCTGTTCCAATATAAGGTGCAATAATTTCTCTGCCATGCCACGCTCTCCAAAAGGTCCTAATAGCACACGCCACAGCTTTGTGCCATTCTTCTCTGCTGCATATAGTTCAAGGCCTGGAAACCCTTCTAAACGCTTATGGATAAGATACGCATTATTTCTATCGGAAAAAGCACCTGCCTGTACAAAAAACCGCCCTTCAGGGTCAATGACAATTTGATTACGCATGAGGGGAATGGAAACTCTCCCTTTTGTCTGATATGTATCTTCTTTCTTTCCCATAGGGCTTATGGTCACGGGTGAAACAGGAGCGGCATTTACAGCACGGAACCGTTCCTCCGTTTTGGGTGCTTTAGAAAAAAAGCTGACCACTGCTTTTTTTCCTAATACCTTCACCCCATCCTTATCATAAAGAGGAGCGGGTCCTATATATTGAACCCGCACTTTTGCTGTTCCCTTATCCTTGAAACCAAGTATCTCGGCTGCCCGGCGGGATAAATCTATTTCACGGCCTCGCTTAAAGGGTCCTCTATCATTGACCCTTAAAATAAGAGAACGATTATTTTCAAGATTTGTTACCCTGACATGGATTGGCATGGGCAATGTCGGATGGGCTGCCGTCAAACCATTCATATCAAATCTTTCACCATTTGCTGTCAAATCGCCATGGTCTTCCCCACCATACCAGGAGGCGGCGCCAATCTTGTCATAGCTGGTATCCACCTTTGGGATATAACTCTTCCCATCAATTACATAGGGCGTGCCTATCTTATATACTCCCCCTGCACTATTTCTTGCCTGCCGCGCCGTATCCGTACTATAGGATGCACAGGCAAACAAGACGCCTCCCATAATCAGCAAAAGAGATGTTCTGTATAAAATTTTTTGCAAAATGATTCTCTCTTATCAAGTTCTGGCAGAATATATCCTTTCTCTACCTATTTGCCAAATAGTAAGAATAACATTCAAATGGCGGATGGGGTGGGATTCGAACCCACGAGATGCGTGAACACCTGCTGGTTTTCAAGACCAGTGCCTTCAACCACTCGGCCACCCATCCACTTTTCACTTGCCCCTATTAGCACAAGCCTAAGCAAGAAAAAACTATTGCCTTTTTATAGCTAACCCTTAGGATAGTCTAACCCCCCTTAACGTTAGGAAAAAGAGAGTATAATTATGTACACAAAAATAGGAATAAGCATCATATTTCTACTTGGCAGTTTTATAGCAGAAGCAAAGGCAGAAAAAGTTTTTACCCCTGAACAGCTTATGGAATCATATCAAAAGAAAAGCTTTCCTCGTGAAGGTAAAGTGAAAGATACGAATAAACAGCAGATAGAATTTGGTGCCTGTCAGCAAGTAATTAATCAACTTACCAGCCCGCTTCGTGGTCGCTACCCCGTGCGTGTGGAAGAGGACTCTCCGCAGGAATACACCATCAAAGTATGGGTCAATGATGGAACCATTGTGATGGAATGCCTCTCTAGCGGAGAAATGGTTACAACACAACGTATCTATCGCTAATGTGTAAGAGTAAGATTTGCTTCATTTGCCTTTTGCTGGTCTGTTTTATTGTAGCAAATAGCAGTACTTCCCCCTCCAATGCCATGCCGGCTCATGGAATAGCAATGCATGGCAAGCCTGCCTTAGAGGAGGGGTTTTCACATTTTCCCTATACGCAACCCAATATAGACCATGCAGGCACCTTACGGCTTGCTGAAATTGGAAGTTTTGATAATTTCAATCCTTTCGTCACAAGGGGAAATGCAGCGAAAGGTCTTGTTGACTTTGTTTTTGAGCGCCTTACAGCTCGTAACTATGATGAACCCTTCTCTCTTTATGGACTGCTTGCAGAAAAACTAGAAATTCCTGAAGACCGTAGCTCTGTTACATTTTGGATGAACCCCAAGGCACGGTTTTCCGATGGCACCCGATTGGGCGTGAAAGATGTTATATTCACTTTTAATCTTTTAAGAAAAGAAGGTCGTCCAAACCACCGGTTTTATTATAATAAAGTCTCTCACTATGAGCGTATAGGAAAGCACGCTATCCGCTTTTTCTTTAAAGAAAAAAATGACAGGGAGCTTCCCCTCATTATCGGGCTAATGGTTGTATTACCAAAACATTATTATGAAAATATACGATTTGATGAGGTAAATCTCCGCCCTCCACTTGGCTCCGGTCCCTATATTGTTTCTTCATTTGATGTTCCTTCCCGCATGGTTCTTAAACAAAATCCTGAATATTGGGGCAAGAATCTTAATGTGAATAAGGGGCGTTTTGCATTTAAAGAAATTATCCGCGAATATTACCGTGACAAAAACACTTCTTTTGAAGCCTTTAAGGCAGGAAAATCGGATATTTGGGTTGGAAGCGATCCTACACGCTGGAGCGAACAATTTGGATTTCAGGCTGTAAAAGAGAGAAAAGTCTTAAAGAAAAAAATTGTAACCTCTCTTCCCTCCGGATTAAACGCACTGGTTTTTAATACCAGGCGCGATATATTTAAGGATGTTCGGGTAAGGAAAGCCTTGGAGCTTTTATTTGATTTTGAATGGATTAATAAGAATCTTTATAATAACAGCTTTATCCGTACACAAAGCTATTTTGATAATTCCCCTCTCTCTTCCCATAATGTAGCAGCAAGCTCAACGGAGAGAAAATGGCTGAAACCATATAAGGTAGAAAAAGAAATTTTAAAAAATGGCTATACCGCTCCCAAAACCCGCGGAGATGGTTATAACCGCAAAGCAAGGCGGGAGGCATTACAATTACTTAGTAAAGCAGGCTATACAATAAAAAAAGGTGTGCTAATAAATAAAAAAACACAACAACCCTTTTCTTTTGAATTATTGGTAGTCAATAAACAGGATGAACGCCTGGCACTTAGCTATGCCAGCATGCTAAAACGTGCAGGCATAGAGCCTCACATCCGCTATGTTGATTCCAGTCAATATCAACAGCGGCTTACAGATTTTGATTTTGATATGATTTTCTATCGTTATTATGCCTCTCTATCTCCTGGAAATGAGCAATTATTCTATTGGAGCTCAGATGCTGCCAATACGAAAGGTAGCCGTAATTATGCAGGAATTAAGCATAAGGGGATAGACAGGATGATAGAATATTTGCTTGCTGCCAAAAACAGAGACGAGTTCACCGATGCTACTCGTGCTTTAGATCGTTTGCTCATGTCAGGAACATATTTTATTCCCCTTTATTACCAGAAGCATCAATGGCTTGCCTATTGGAACCACATTGCAATGCCGGCTCAGCATTCTCTTTATGGTATAAGACCGGATAGCTGGTGGGGAAAAGAAAAGCATTAACTCGTAAAATTTATAAGAAAAGGGTAGACTGCTTCTATGAAAACCATTGCTCTTATTCTGGCAGCAGGTAAGGGAGAGCGTTCAAAGCAGACCCTTCCTAAGGCATATATGCCTATAGAAGGCATTGCTATGCTTCGCCATAGCCTGCTGCGCTTAAGCAAACATCCAAAAATTAATGGCATTTGCACAATGATTGCTAAGGGGGATGAAAAATATTATGAGCAGGCTTCAAAAAATATTGAGAAATGCTTCCCTTCTGCCTATGGCGGATTGCGCCGTCAACAATCTGCATATTCGGGACTGGAAGCAATTGCAAAATATAATCCGGATTATGTACTCATCCATGACGCTGCGCGCCCTTTTTTCTCCAATAATATGCTGGATGCCTTATTAGAAAAACTGAAAAAAGAAGAAGCAATTATCCCCTTATTACCAATGACAGATAGCCTAAAACAAATGAAAAATAACCAGATAAACAGCCTCCCACGCCAAGAATATGCTTTGGTACAAACACCGCAGGCATTTCATTTCAAATCTATCCTTACTGCTTATCAAAACGCACAGATAGAAGCCGATGATGACAGCACGATTGCCGAGCAGGCAGATATGAAAATAACAAGCATTGCAGGAGAAGTGAAAAATCGTAAACTAACCTATCCCCAGGATTTTGGAGAAGAAATGCACTATAAAACAACAAGCGGTTTTGATGCTCACTCTTTTTCTGAAGGAAATAAAATTATAGTAGGCGGCATCAATATTCCCCACACGCATGGTATTGAAAGCCATTCTGACGGAGATGTTCTTCTCCATGCCCTGACGGATGCCTTGCTTGGTACAATTGGTGCAGGGGATATCGGCACACATTTCCCTGATAGTAAGCCAGAAAATAAAAATAGAAACTCAAAGGATTTCGTTCAACATGCTTTACGGCTGGTAAAAGAAAAAGGGATTGAGATAATACATGTTGATTGCACCATTATCTGCCAGGCTCCTTCTATATCGCCACATGCTCAATCAATACAAAAAGAAATTTCCAGCCTTCTTGATATATCGCCTGCAAATATCGGGCTAAAAGCATCTACAACAGAAGGCATGGGTTGGACAGGTCGGGGAGAAGGAATTGCCGCTCAAATTATCCTCAGTGTAAGGGAAAAAAAATAATGTTCCAAAAAATTCCCCCCTCCTTACGCCTTTGGTATCCTTCAGTGTTCCTAGCAAGCCTTGCCGGTATTGGCTTTGTCCGTAAAATGCCGGGCACAATAGGGTCTTTAATAGCGCTACCCACAGGCTATGCCATTTATCATTATGCCCCCCTTTGGGTATTGCTGATTGCGATTTTAATCGCTCTCTGCACCGGTCTATGGGCAAGCCATAGATGGTTAATAGCAAGCCCTAAAGACAGCGATCCGCAAAGCATTATTATTGATGAGCTTGTTGGGCAATGGATTGCTATGGCTGCCATTGCACCTTATGGTCTGGATATATTCTCTCTGGCAATTGCATTTTGCTTATTTCGATTTTTTGACATTATAAAACCCTGGCCGGTATATCTAGCCGACAGGCGTAAAGATGCAATTGGTATCATGTTGGATGATGTAATAGCAGGAAGCATGGCAGCAGGACTTATTTACCTTGTGCTGGGCGCAAAATTATTATGAACGAACTTGCCGGACAAATTATAGAAGCCGCATGCCAAAAAGCCATACGCATTACAACGGCGGAAAGCTGTACCGGCGGTATGGTTGCTGCAACACTTACCGATATTGCAGGAGCAAGTCAGGTATTTGAACGTGGCTTTGTTACCTATTCCAATCAAGCAAAAACTGACCTTCTTGGCGTTTCCCCTGCCCTTTTACAAGAAAAAGGAGCCGTCAGCAAAGAAGTTGCCCTTGCTATGGCCACAGGGGCAAGAGAAAAAGCAGATGCAGATATTGCTGTAAGCATTACAGGTATTGCTGGGCCGAAAGGCGGTAGCAGAGAAAAGCCTGTAGGACTGGTGCATATTGCAGCTGCCAGTAAAGAGGGCACCTTGCACAAAGAATGTCATTTTTCCGGTACAAGATTAAAAATAAGACAGGAAAGTGTAGAAGCTGCGCTTGCCCTTCTCAATCAATTGCTATCATAAAACTCCATAGCACGTTTCTCAAATGCATTAATCATCATCTCCCCGGCCTTCATTAAAAAAGGCTCTAAAATCATGGCCAAGAAACGGCTCTTAAAGCTAAAACATATTTCGCAACTTATTTCACAACCTTCCTCAACATCAGAGAAGTTCCAGAAATTATATAAATATTTTAATGGTCCTGAGATTTGCTCAACTTTAATCTGCATATTTTTTTTATCCAGCAATATACGGCTTGTATATTGCTCTTTAATAAACTTATAGGAAATACCAAGAATGGCCTCTAACCACTCCCCTTCTGCCTTTTGTTCTCTTTTTTGAACATTAGAAATATTACAAAAGGGAAGAAAATCGGAATAGCTATCAATATCAGCAACAAGAGCAAACATTTGCTCCGATGTATAAGAAAGCGTACGGGAAAATTTTACGCTTTTATCATCCATTTTGCTTTTCACGAGCAGCACGAAGGCGAGCAAAATCTTCCCCTGCATGATGCGAGGAGCGGGTCAGAGGGCTTGCAGACACCATCAAAAAACCTTTTGCCCATGCGGTCTTTTCATAGGTCAGAAACTCATTAGGCGGTAAATATCTATCAACAGCCGCATGTTTGCGTGTAGGCTGGAGATATTGCCCAATGGTGATGAAATCTACATTGGCAGTGCGCATATCATCCATAATCTGCAACACCTCCTCACGCGTTTCACCAAGTCCGACCATAATCCCGGATTTCGTGAACATATTGGGGTCTAACTCGCGCACACGCTGGAGCAAACGCAAAGAATGGAAATAGCGAGCGCCTGGACGTATTGTTAAATAAAGGCGTGGCACGGTTTCCAGATTATGATTAAAAACATCCGGTTTTGCCTCAACAACAATTTCTAATGCACCCTCCTTGCGTAAGAAGTCAGGAGTTAAAATTTCAATAGTCGTATTAGGGGAGCATTTACGGATGGCTGCAATCACATCTGCAAAATGTTGGGCACCGCCATCTTCCAGATCATCACGGTCTACGGAAGTAATCACCACATGATTAAGTTCAAGCTTAGCAACAGCATCTGCAACACGTTGGGGCTCATCCTTATCAAGAGCAATTGGCTTTCCTGTGCGTACATTACAAAAAGCACAGGCACGCGTGCAGATATCCCCCATAATCATCATAGTCGCATGACCTTTTGCCCAGCATTCACCAATATTGGGACAAGCTGCCTCTTGGCAAACCGTTACCAATTTATTCTCACGAATGATACGGCTGGTCTCGGCATAAGCAGGAGAGTTAGGCGATTTCACCCGTATCCAGTCAGGCTTTCGTAAAATAGGCGTATCAGGCTTATGCGCCTTTTCAGGATGCCTTAGGCGTTGTTTCATAATATCTACAATTACTGCCATTTTTTACCTATAGATTAATCGGTTGATCAAATGCCTCCAACACACTTTCATGCATAGCCTCAGAGAGCGTGGGATGCGGCCAGATGGTTCCCATAAGTGCCTCCTCCGTAGCCTCCAGAGCACGAGCTACCACAAATCCCTGTATTAACTCCGTAACCTCAGGACCTATCATATGGGCTCCTAAAAGCTCTCCTGTTTTAGCATCAAATATGGTCTTAATCAGCCCTTCGCTCTCCCCTAATGCCAAAGCCTTACCATTACCCTGAAAAGGAGCCCGCCCAACTTTAATTCCCTTTGCTCCTAATTTTTCCTTTGCCTCCAACTCGTTCATACCAATAGAAGCAATTTGCGGAAAGCTATACGTACAGCCTGGAATATGGGTACGGCAAAGTGTATGAGGGGATTTCCCTGCAATATGCTCTGCCACCAACACGCCTTCATGGCTTGCCTTATGAGCCAACCAGGGGGCACCGGCTACATCACCAATTGCATAAATATTGGGTGTATTGGTCTGGCAAAGAGCGTTAACGCAAATCTGGTTGTTTTCTGTTTTTATCCCGACTTTATCCAGCCCCAGATTTTCAATATTTCCTAGAACGCCAACAGCAATAATGGCACGGTCAAAACTTTCCTTGCTTAGCTTACCCTCTTTTGAACTTATCTCTGCGGTTACCCCTGAAGCTGTTGTTTTTATATTTGATACTTTAGTTGAAGTAAATATTTTAACTCCTTGTTTTTCAAACTCTTTCTTTGCAATATTTGATATTTCTTCATCCTCTGCAGGCACAATTCTATCCAAAAGCTCTATAATCGTTACTTTTGTACCTAATGCATTGAAAAAACTGGCAAACTCTACACCAATTGCTCCAGATCCTACTACAAGTAGCTTTTTCGGCAGGCTATCAGGTAAAAGCGCCTCTTTATAGGACCAGATATGCTTACCATCAGGCTCAATTCCTGGAAAACTGCGGGCTCTGGCTCCTGTTGCCAAAATAATATGTTTTGCCTTTACCTTTTTCTTGCCAATCTCTATCTCATTTTTGCCTATTAGCTTCCCTTCCCCTTCAATAAGCTCCACTTTGTTCTTTTTAAGCAAATAACGAATACCCCCTGATAATTTGGCAGAAATGCTGCGGCTGCGCTCTACAATTTTTTCTAAAGAAAAGGCAGGTTTCTGGGCAGAAAGCCCATATTCTTGCAATCTTTGCAATTGGTGATAGACATGTGCGCTTTGTAGCAGGGCTTTTGTAGGGATACAGCCCCAATTGAGGCAAATGCCACCCAGTGCATCACGCTCTATCACTGCAGTTTTTTTTCCAAGCTGAGCAGCTCGTATAGCGGCAACATAGCCTCCAGGACCAGATCCAATCACAACAACATCAAAGCTTTGCTCTGCCATTTATGTGCCTCCTAGCGTAATATGCTTGCAGGGTGCTCAATATACTCCCTGAGCGATTGTAAAAAGCCTGCTGCAGCAGCACCATCAATTACTCTATGGTCAGCAGAGAGCGTGCAGCTTAGCATTGTAGCAACAGTAAGATTACCGGCTTCATCAGCAATTGCACGCTTTTCTCCAGCTCCTATAGCTAAAATAGCTGCCTGAGGAGGGTTTATCACGGCACTAAAGGCACGAATACCAAACATACCAAGATTAGAAATGCTGAAACTTCCGCCTTCATATTCATCAGGGTTAAGCCTTCTCTCTCTAGCACGAGTGGCCATATCTTTAACCTCTTGGGAGATTTCTATTAAACCCTTTTGCTCCACCGCACGAATAATGGGAGTAATAAGCCCGCCCTCAATAGCAACGGCAACACTAATATCTGCATGCTTATGCTGTAATATAGCGTTTTCCGCCCAGCTTGCATTAACGGAAGGATGGTCCATAAGTGCCCGCGCAGTAGCCTTCATAAGGAAATCATTTACGCTGACTTTGCCTTCCTTCAGCTTTTCATTAATGCGCTTTCTTGCCTCTAACAATTCATCCAAACGGCAATCCATGCTGAGATAATAATGTGGAATTTGTTGTTTTGCTTCCGTCAGGCGCCGCGCAATTGTTGCCCGCATTGTATCAAGTGGTACTTCCTCATAGCTATCTGGTGCATAGAAACTGCGTGCATCTACAGCACCGGAGGGAGCGGGCATGGCAATATTTGTACTTGCTCCCCCAATATTCTCTACATCCGCTTTGACAATACGCCCTCTTGGACCGCTACCCTGCACAGTGGCAAGATTAATATTCTTATCTTTTGCAATACGTTTTGCTAACGGGCTTGCTGCAATATGGTCTCTGGTTTTAGGAGCCGGTGGCGCAGGGGTAGCTGCTTTAGAGGCGGGGCTTGTTTCCTTTTCTTCTTTTGGAGCTTCCTTTGTGGGTGTTTCTTCCTTTTTTGCAACAGGAGGAGCTTCTACATCACCAATGTCATCGGCGCTCTCCCCATCTTCCAATAATATACAAATCGGATTATTTACTTTTACCCCTTCTGTGCCTTCAGCAACTAAAATCTTTGCGACAACACCCTCATCAACAGCTTCAAACTCCATGGTTGCCTTATCAGTTTCTATTTCTGCAATAATATCTCCCGAAGAAACATTATCTCCCTCCTTCACCAGCCATTTGGCAAGCTTGCCCTCCTCCATAGTTGGGGATAAAGCAGGCATTAAAATTGATATAGGCATATTCTTCTCTCCCTATAATATCGACTTTACAGCATTTATAACCTTTTCGGCACTGGCAAGAGCAAGTTTTTCTAAATTTGCGGCATAGGGCATGGGCACATCCTCTCCTGAAACACGCTTTGGCTCTGCATCCAGCCAATCAAAAGCATGCTCTACCACATTAGCAGAAATTTCGGCACCAATGCCACATATAGGAAAGCACTCTTCCACTGTGACCAAGCGGCTGGTTTTTTGCACTGATTCTATCACTGTATCCATATCCAGAGGGCGCAATGTGCATAAATCTATAACTTCACAGGATATGCCCTCCTCCGCCAATATATTTGCAGCCTCTAATGTATGCGTCATGGCATTGGAATAGCTTACTAACGTTACATCCTCTCCCTCACGCAAAATCCGTGCCTTACCAATAGGAGCAATATAATCATCTATATCGGGCAGATTAAAACTATGCCCATATAAAATTTCATGCTCCAGAAAAACTACAGGATTAGGGTCGCGTATGGCTGCCTTTAATAATCCCTTAGCTGCATCTGCAGAATAAGGGGCAATGACCCTCAATCCAGGAATATGCGCATACCATGCGGCATAGTCCTGACTATGCTGTGCTGCCACCCGAGCAGCGGCACCATTAGGTCCACGAAACACGATTGGGCAAGTAATCTGCCCCCCGGACATGTAATGTGTTTTAGCGGCTGAGTTTATAATCTGATCCATAGCCTGCATTGCAAAGTTAAAAGTCATAAACTCTACAATAGGGCGTAAATCTGCCATAGCTGCGCCAATGCCAACACCGGCAAAACCATGCTCAGTGATAGGAGTATCTATCACGCGGCGGGTACCAAATTCATCCAATAGCCCACGTGTTACCTTATAGGCCCCCTGATATTCTGCAACCTCCTCTCCCATTACAAATACACGCTCATCATGGCGCATTTCTTCTGCCATTGCCTCGCATAGTGCATCACGCACCGTAATCTCGCGCATAGGCGTATCTCCATCGGGTACAAACCATTCATCCGCTACAGCTAAGGGCTGTGTAGGTATTTTCATCTTCTTTGCCATTACTCCACCAATATATCCTTATATAATTCTGCTGCATCAGGCTCAGGTGAGGCTTGAGCAAATTCGGTTGCCTCAATCACCTCAGCACGAACTTCCTTATCCATTGCTTTCAAATCATCCTCGCTGGCAAGCCCTGACTTAATAAGCCTGTTTTTAATGGATTCAATGGGGTCTTTCTCATTGCGTATTTTATCCACCTCTTCCCGCTCACGATATTTGGCAGGGTCTGACATAGAATGCCCGCGATAGCGATATGTGTTCATCTCCAATATGATAGGTCCCTTTCCTGCACGGCAATGTGCTACCGCCTCGCTTGCTGCCATGCGTACTGCCTCAACATCCATGCCATCCACTTCTTTTCCCTCAATATCAAAACCGGTACCACGCTTATATAATTTCGTCTGTGCGCTGGAGCGCGCTACACTTGTTCCCATTGCATATTGATTGTTTTCAATTATATAAATTACGGGCAAGTTCCAAAGCTTTGCCATATTAAAGCTTTCATAGACCTGCCCCTGATTAGCGGCACCATCACCGAAATATGTAACGGATACATTATCATTACCCCGATAATGGTTGGCAAGAGCAAGCCCTGTACCAATGGGAACCTGTGCAGCGACAATTCCATGCCCTCCAAAAAAGTTTTTTTCGACACTAAACATATGCATTGACCCGCCCTTGCCTGCGGAATAGCCCTCTGCGCGACCTAATAACTCTGCCATTACCCGCCCTGCCGACATATCACAAGCCAGCATATGTCCATGGTCACGATAGCCCGTAATAACCTGATCCCCTTCCTTCAAAACAGATTGCACCCCAATAATGACAGCTTCTTGCCCGATATATAAATGGCAAAATCCCCCAATCAGTCCCATGCCATAAAGCTGTCCTGCTTTTTCTTCAAAGCGGCGAATAAGCAACATTTTTCTATATAGCTCCAACAATTTTGGGGCTTTTGCTGTTTTCTTTTCTGCCATAGTTTTTTTACTCCTACAAATATCCCTATACAGATAAATGTCTCAGGAATAATGTTTTCCCTATCCCTGTCCTACATAATCATAAGCCCTGTGTCTCTGAAAAACAAAGGAAAATGAGTAAAAAACGCAATCTTGCGCAAATCATAAATAGTTTGAAACTTTAGAACCCAAAGAGTAAAGAATCTGTATTTTTTAATCTAATAGGATAATTTTTTCATGCCTGTTTGCATAACCGAGCACAGTACGCACACGCTCATCAAGCAGGTCAAGGTCCAGATTATCCCCTCCACCGAGCCCTTCAATATCGCGCTCTAAAGAGATATTATGCTCTTCAAGTTCAGCTAAATAGGTTTGGCGGTTTTCCAGGCTAGCCTGCAAATCCTGCCAGGCACGAAGTCCAGCATCACCGCTGGTAATTTGATAGCTAAGATAGGTCAGCGACAGAACAACAAGCATGAATAAAATAAGACCACTAAGACGAAACTGCATGCGCCCATAGGCACGGGGTAAGATAAGAGGCGTATATCGAATAAAACGAACCATATTTCCAGCGAATCACAAACCGATTCCCGCCGTCAAGCTTTTTTTATATCTTAAAAGTGGAGAAGCGCGCGCTTTTGCCTAATTGCTCCTCAATACGAATAAGCTGATTATATTTTGCAAGGCGGTCAGAGCGAGCAAGGGAGCCTGTTTTTATCTGTCCACAGCATGTAGCAACGGCAAGATCTGCGATGGTGCTGTCCTCCGTTTCTCCGGAGCGGTGTGACAAGACGGCATTATAATCGGAGCGCCGCGCCAATTCCACCGTGTTTAGCGTTTCGGTCAATGTGCCTATCTGATTTACTTTTATCAGAATGGCATTGGCTACTTTTTTATCAATACCGGATTGCAAGCGGGTGCTATTGGTGACAAATAAATCATCTCCCACAAGCTGCACTTTATCTCCAAGCGCCTCGGTGAGAGCCTTCCAGCCCTCCCAGTCATCTTCATCCAGCCCGTCTTCAATGGAAACTATGGGATAATTACCGATAAGCTTTTTATAATACCCAATCATCTCCTGAGCGCTGAGTGTCTTTCCTTCGCCTTTGAGGTGGTATTTTCCCTTGCTATATATCTCGCTGGCGGCGACATCCAAGGCAAGAACGACATCTTTTCCCGGCGTAAAACCTGCCTGTTCTATTGCTTTGATAATATAGTCCAACGCCTCATTTGCGGAGGAGATATCGGGAGCAAAGCCGCCCTCATCGCCCACGGAAGTAGAAAGCCCCGCCTTCGCAAGCGATGCTTTTAAGGTATGAAACACCTCCACCCCCATTCGGATAGCCTCCTTCACATTGGATGCGGCTCTGGGCATAATCATGAACTCCTGAATATCAATAGGATTATCCGCATGCGCCCCGCCATTTAGAATATTCATCATCGGGCAAGGCAATATATTTGCCTGCACTCCGCCAATATGGCGGTAAAGGGGTATTTCAAGTGCCTGGGCGGCGGCTTTGGCGGTGGCGAGGGAGACGCCCAAAATGGCATTTGCCCCGAGGCGTTCTTTATTGGCGGTGCCGTCAAGCTCGCATAATATGGAGTCAATCTTTCCCTGTTCATCAGCCGCCATGCCAGATAATGCGGAGAAGATTTCGTTTTCCACGCCTTGGCACGCTTGCAGCACGCCTTTTCCATGATAGCGTTTTTTGTCATTATCGCGCAGCTCCACAGCTTCATGTTTTCCGGTAGAAGCCCCCGAAGGCACGCTCGCCCGCCCTACTGCGCCGCCATCAAGGCACACATCCACCTCCACCGTAGGGTTACCACGACTATCTATAATCTCGCGGGCACGAATATCAATAATATCCAACATATAGCTCTCCTCTGGAAAAGCGCGAAAACTTGTTTATGATACTTTACTATAGAATAAACGAGCAAAGGGCAAAAGAAAATGCGTAAGAAAAAGCGAGCAATGGTTTTATTTTCAGGCGGACAGGACTCCACGATAAGCCTGATATGGGCGCTTTCTCGCTATGAGGGGGTAGAAACGCTTGGTTTTTCTTATGGTCAGCGCCATGGTGTAGAAATGGAGGCACGCCAGCACATTATTGCTTTGATAAGGGAGCATTACCCTCAATTTGGCGCAAAACTTGGGCGGGACAAGCAACTAAGCCTCCCCGCACTGGAGCAGATTGGCGGCTCATCACTGACCGAGGATAAGGAGATAGGGATAGGCAAGCAGGGGCTACCCAATAGCTTTGTTCCCGGGCGCAATTTGTTATTTTTCACCTATGGAGCCGCTTGGGCATGGCGGCAAGATATTTCTGTTTTGGTAGGCGGCATGTGCGAGGCGGATTATTCTGGCTACCCAGACTGCCGCGAGCAGACGCTGGAAGCATTGCAAAAAACCTTGGCACTGGGTCTAGGAAGCAAGATAAAACTGGAAACACCCCTCATGCACATAACCAAAGCCCAAAGCTGGCACCTTGCCGAGCAGCTTGGCGGCAAGGAGATGGTAGCGATGATAATGGAGCACAGCCATTCCTGCTATAGGGGTGAGCAAAGCCCTCACTCTTGGGGCAAGGGATGCGGAGCGTGTCCCGCCTGCATATTAAGGCAGAAAGGTGTAGAAGAATATAAAAATGGCATATCAGCTTAAGGAAATATATTTCACCCTACAAGGCGAAGGCGCCCGCTCAGGGCGCAATAGTGTTCTCTGCCGTTTTGCGGGCTGCAATTTATGGTCGGGGCGTGAGCAGGATAGGGAGCAAGCGATATGCAGTTTTTGCGATACGGATTTTATCGGCACAAATGGCAATGGCGGCGGTAGCTTCCCAACTGCCGAAGCATTGGCGGAGGCGATTAGCCACTCATGGCAAAAGGGCGCAAAGAACACCAACAGCAAGCCCTATGTCGTCTTTACGGGAGGCGAGCCGGCACTACAACTGGATAGCCCGCTCATCAAGGCGGTTAAAGCGCGCGGTTTTGAAATTGCGATAGAAACCAACGGCACCAAAAAACTGCCCAATGGCATAGATTGGATATGCGTAAGCCCCAAGCAAGGCTGTTCGCAATTAGAGCAGCGCACGGGCAATGAGCTGAAGCTGGTCTATCCGCAAAAGACGATACAGCCCGAGGATTTTGAACATTTGCCCTTTGATTATTTTTTTCTGCAACCCCTTGACCCTGTGGATAAAAAGCAGGATAAGCATACAACGATAGAGCAGGCAATGCGCTATTGCGATGCACACCCGCAATGGAAGCTAAGCTTGCAGATACATAAAATCATAGGGATACCGTAATGCAGATTATGCGTGAGTTCCATTTTGAGGCAGCCCATCACTTATCGCTTGGCGGTGAGGATAGCAGTTATCGGCGGATGCATGGGCACTCTTTTCGCGCCTCTGTGTTTTTGAGCGGGATGCCGGATGGGGCGGGGCAGGTTATGGATTTTGCCCAGTTTGGGAGCATATTGGATAAGGTGAAGCAAAAGCTGGACCATCATTATCTGAACGACATTAAGGGTCTGGAGGTGCCGACCCTAGAGAATATCGCCCTCTGGTTATGGAGCGAATTATCACCACAGCTTCCCGCCCTCTCACGCATAGAGCTACACCGCGATAGCTGTCAGGAGCATTGCATATATGAGGGGGAGCAAAATGGCGGATAAGCTGAAGCAATTAGGTGTTCCCACCCCCCTGCCCCAAAGCCCCGATGATGCCAAGCTTGAGCGGTTTGCCAACCCGCACTCTGACAGTCAATATGCGGTACGCTTTACCGCTCCTGAGTTCACCTGTCTATGTCCGGTGACGGGGCAGGCTGACTTTGCCTATTTTCTGATTGATTATGTTCCCGATGGCTGGCTTGTGGAGAGCAAGTCTTTGAAATTATATTTGAGCAGTTTTCGCAATCACGGTGCTTTTCATGAGGATACGACTTTGGCGATAGGCAAGAAGCTGGTTTCGCACCTTTCCCCTCACTGGCTGAGGATTGGAGGCTATTGGTATCCCCGCGGTGGTATTCCGATAGATATATTCTGGCAAAAGGGGCAAAAGCCTCAGGATATATTTATCCCTGAGCAGGATGTCCCCCCCTATCGTGGTAGGTAATTAGAAGCGTTTTAGCAGTTCCATCTTGGCTTCATGGTTTTCATAAATGCCGTTAATGCCCTGCTTCCCTTCATAGAAGGCACGGAAGCTAACTGTTTTGCCCCGCTTGCTGGTAATACCAAAGGAAGTGGTAAGCACATTCTCATCAATCGCCCGCCCAGCATAGGTGAAGCCCTCACTGGCACCGACAAGGCGGATACTATATCCAGCCGAGCGACCAGTAATATAATGCTCAACGCCAATTCTGGCAAAGGCGGCAATGGTGGAGCCTCTTTGGCTTTCATGCTCACCGCGCAACTCAAGGCTGGCACGCACACTTTGGCGGTTATGCTCCATATCATCTATGGCAAAGATACTATCACCCGCTACTGCCTCATGCTGTAAATCGCTGACATCAACGCGCACGAGGTTATAGTCTGTGGAAGGGGTAATCTTCCAGCTACCTTTGAGCGGCAATGCAAAGCTACGGCTTGCGCCAATACGCACCATCTGGAAGTTCATCTCAGGCATAGAAGCCTGTTGCACACTTGCCCATTCTCTGTTGCGGCGGTGCTCGCCACGTCCCATAGTCAGGCTGACAGAAACCTCAGCAACATTGGCAATCGGCGCACGAGAGCGAAGCCCTGCACCGAGGAGATAGGTTTCGCTATCACGGGCATGACCTTCCACGCTATCCACAAGTTCCACTTTTTTATATTGAGCGGCAACCATGCTGACCCAGTTATCACCAAGAGGCGACTGCCTCCCGCTTGTAATGGCTTGCTCATCTCTACCACCAACGGAGCGTTCCGTAAAGGAAGTCCAGCTGCACCCGCTCTCCTCATGGCTGACGACAAGGCTTTGATAGGCTGTATCACGCACGGCACAATTGGCGGAGGTGAAGTCATCAACAAAACTGCTGACGGCACTAATCTCGCTTAAATCGCTGAGCAGTGAGTCATAATTCGCTGTGCCCAATGCTTCTTCCAGCCTGGCAATATAGGTGCCCAAATCATCAACCTGAATGAGGGAGCTGATAAGGCTTTCACCGGCAGGAAGCTTGAACAACTCTTCTGCTTGCAATAGACGTTGCAGATAATCAGCAAACTTGCTGGCATCTGCAGGCGCACCGGGCAGGCTACCTGCATTGGTGAAGTCCAGCCCTTTATAGGTTGCAAAGAGTGCTTCATTGTTATTATTCACCTCAAAGTCAATATCCATAATGACAGGGCTTGCAAGTGTGGGGCTAGCAACGTCCCAACCACCCGCTGTGGTAATCAATCTTATTTTGGGGGCATTATCTCCAAGCTGTGCCCAAAGCATAAAATCGTCGTCAAAGCGGAAATTAAGACCAAACGTAGCACCCGTAGGAAGGGTAAGCGCTGCTCCATCAAAGTCTATTAAGTACGTATCACCGGTGTTTATAATGAAATCCTTCATGGAAAGATTGCCGAGATAGAACTTTCCACCACTTTTTACGTCCACGGTAGTGATAGAAAATACTGTTCCAACACTATTTATATTCATGACCAGAGTGCCACCATTATTAACGATGATCTTATCAAAACTATCAAATATAAACTTGTCTCCAGCGATAAGGCGGTCACGGGCAACATTAAGATACATTGTTCCGCTATTAACATTCAAAGTGTCTTCTCCTGCACCCAGCGTAACCGTTCCCTCCACGCGTCCATTTCCTTCATGGTTATAGGTATCGTTACCTTTACCAAAATCTATATTCCCATAGATAATTCCCGAATTGGTAAGCGTTTGCCCCTTAGCGGTATTGGTATCGGTAGTGGTAAAGGTACCATCAGCGTTCTCAACCACGGTGATGAGACTTCTATCATAGAAATAAATATTACCGATAATCACCCCAGAGGCGACTTGGCTTGGGTCTCTAAGGAAGCTATAGCTACGGTCGCCCACTTTGCCGAATAAATCCTTCTTGAAATCATTATCGGCATCAACCCGATTGATAAGGGTAGAGCCATCACCCGCCACGATGATATCGCCGAGGATAAAGCCAGTATTGTTCAAATGCCCTATTCCGAGCGCACGATAGGCAATGCTATTGGAAAGAATACGCCCCATATTGGTAATGGCATAATTTGCTACCGCACCCCCTGAGCCTGCATCGCTGATATTAATGGCAATGGTTCCATCATAAGCCTCACGGTCAAGCTCATTCGTCTTAGCCACAATAGCACCATTTGGACCATTAGTAATATCCAACGCCCCAATAATCTCAGCTATATTAATAGTAATATCCTTACTGAATATATCGCCATCATTAGTAATGACCAATTTTTCAGCCACAGTATTTTTGGTATCATCGGCTCCAAGAGAAACGATATGAATAGCCGACTCATCACCATAAATGCCACCCCCCGCTTTATTCAAAATATCCACTTTAGCATTTACAATGCTGTGCTGTGCGGTAGTGATATTAACAAAGATACCGCTTGTAGCACCGCTAATCACACCGACATTATCCACAAGAATACTTGTATTGGTGTTTCCCGCCGCACGAATACCATATCCTACTGAGGAGAGAATTTTACCACTATTGATAAGCGTGAAAACTTCTCGGTCGTCGGCATTGCTGGAACGCCCCCTCTCTAAAAAAATAGCCTCTGCATCTCCTGAAATAAGAGCATCAGTTCCAATATTAAACAAGAAACCTGAACCTCTCCACTGAATAGCTCTGCCTCTTTCACCCTTTGAGCTTAAAATCCTGCCTGTATTATAGATAACGCTATTATGGGCAGCAACCGCATTACTGGTATTTCTGTTCGTATTCAGGAGTATTGTTGAAGCTCCACCACCAGTTATAAGCCCGTGATTGGTAAGATAGAACTCGGCATGACTCTGCACACGAATAGTCTCACCTGCACCACCACCGCTTATCGTACCATCCTCATAATTGAAAATGCTGACCTTATGAGCCGCATTATCTATATTAATCGTGTCCTCACTGGATTTGATAAGACCATTATTATGGATAGTAATATCAGATGTAGCACTTGCTGTTGACCCTGTAATATGTATGGCGGATTCTATACCGATAATTCTGCCAGTATTGAAAATGCTACCAGTATTGCCATTCCAGAAAATAGCATACCCTGCTGTATTGCTGGCGGCATCTGAAGATTTGGAGATAATAATATCCCCTGCATTATAAATTTTCAAAGCGGAAAGACTGGCTACATAAATCGGAGTGCTATCGGGAGGAGTGCTACCATCAAGAGAGCCTATTCTATATCCAATCCTGCCACCTTTACGGTTAATAATGGTAACCGCATTAGCATTTGCCGTGGCATTATCCCCTATATGAATAGTAGCATGTTTACCATCACCACCTTGGGCATTTGCCACCAGTTCAATGGAGCTTCCAATGCCGCCTGAATTATCTATGGTAATCACGCCGCCTTCTGCAATAATAGCCTCGCCATCGGAGCCAATACTGCCCTTATTGGTAATCTGATAGACTTCAGCACCGGTAGCGTCAGTAATTTTAATGGCGGCTTTAGCGGCACTAATACTGCCCTCATTATAAATCTTTCCGCTTGCCAAATCAGTCAGAGAAATAAGCGCATCACCGGAGCCGATAATGGCACCATAATTGGTAAGCTCAAAATTGCCCCCACCGCTAATTTCAGCAAAGGCATAGGTAGTCTCAGCACCTAAAGTCAGAGGATAGGTAGTTGCTTCATTCGCCTCTCCCGCATTTGTTGTTACTGCTGTCGCACTTACATTACCGACATAAACCAGCCCATGAATTTGAACCTTAGTATCTACCGCCGTTGTAAGCGTGAGCAAAGGGGCGGTTTTAGCAAAATAAGCATGCCCGCCATCAACGGCAAATCCATCGGCAGTAAGCGTAAGCGTTGTGCTATCAAAAACCGTACTGCTAATGGCAGTATTAATACCCTTACAGACAAGAGCAGTGGAGCAGTCAAGGCTTGCCTTTGTCGCTATATCATAGCCAATTGTAGGCAGAGCAAGAGGGTTTTCCTGCGCAACCAGCTGGTGCGAGAATGTGTTATCAGACTGCTTCACCATAAGCGAAACAATTTGCGGATTGGTAAGCCTTAACGCAGTGGCACCCGCGGCATTGAGCCTAACATTTTTCATAATCTCATATTTGGATAGAGCAAACAGAGTAAAGCTGGTTGTTCCAGCAGCTATTGTGCTACTGCCTATATCTATATCCAACGTAATACGGGCGGGGGTTTCCTTAATATCAAGATTAACAAAACCAGCACCGCTAAAGTCAGGCTTTATTTTAATATTCCCTGTTCCTGTCTCTATATATGTATCCATAACCAATGTTGAGCCTACAATCAGAGAAATTACACCCGCATTTTCAACAACACCATTAATAATGCTAAATGTTCCAGCATCATAAGGAATAATATTATTGGCGGCATCAAATCCAAACTCTGTAATAGAAATGACACCGCTTTCAGCATTGATAAGCCTGTCATTACCTGTCCCAAAATCTATAAGAGAACCGTGTTGTTGAAATGTGATTGTGCCTCTATTATTGAGAACATCATCACCCGCTCCAAAAAGAAGACTAGGTGCAGGGGAAACTGTGAGGTGAAAAAACGATTTAAAATGAATCTCACTGCCCTTTTCATTATTGAGCACATCATCGCCAGCACCAAGGTCAAGCACATCATGTATGTTAATAATACCCTTGCCGAAAGCTTCAAGGTCGGCACCTTGGGCGGCACGGTAAAACCCATTATTAATAATGTCATTCCCTGCACCAAGCAAGAGGAAAGCATGTCCGGTATCACCAATCGTTATTGTACCATCTGCACTTACGGTAGAGCTAAGAAAACCATTATTAATAATGTCATCGCCGGCACCAAAATCCATAACAGGTGGCGCGTCTGCAACAGCTCCGGGTTCAAGATGTATCAAAGCAGTAACGCTATTGGCATCACCCTTGCCATTAACATCAAAGCCATTATGCAAAACATCATTGCCTGCACCAAATAGCAGTTTAGCAGCTCCTGCTCCTGATAGAACAATAGCACCTTCATTATAAAGTCGGTCATTATCCGCACCAAGGTCTACAACACCCTCTATAATAAAGCTTTCAAGTGGTTTAATAGAATGGTGATAAACATAAAATGTGTCATCCCCTGCCCCAAAGTCTACCCTACCAGTTGTCTCAACAGTAAATATGTGGAAGTTTTCAAGCACATCATTTCCGGTGCCAAAGTTTATTGTACCGTATATATCTGCCAGAGCACCCTTAAAGATCAACTCATCATCATCCGCACCAAAATCAATCAGCCCCCCTGCATTCACCTCTAGATTGGTTTTAGCATAAATCACATCAAGCTTATCATTGCCGGCGCCAAAACTAACTATCACACCATCGCCTATGCTAATATGTGATTGATAGCTATCTGAGTTAGCGGTAAGCTCAATCACGTCATCGCCACCAAGAAAATCAAGAGAGCTGGTAAGCTTAATGCTATTACTGGAACTTATACTATTAGCAGTACCGCTTAAACTAGGAGTCACTGTGCTACAGACCTCGGAAGCAAAATCAGTATAGGTCTGGAAATCAACAGGAGTACAACTCTCATAAGTCTGTGCCTGTGCTTCGCCCGTTGTAAATAAAAGGCTTGCGAATAGTCCTGCTATGGCTATTAATTTATACATGATTTCCCCCTCCCGAAGGTAGTTTTAAAAATTAGATGATTTTAGACTATAAACAAAGCCGCTTAATGTCAAATAAAAACATATTTTTAACCCATTGATATAAATGACTTTTTTTATTGGTTTTGAAAAGGTTAACAAAATCCTACCAATTTGAGGGCTAAAAGCGTCTTAGCAGTTCCAGCTTGGCTTCATGATTCTCATAAATACCGCCAATCCCCTGCTTCCCTTCATAAAAGGCACGTATACTGATTGCTCTGCCACGCTTGCTGGTAATGCCAAAGGAAGTGGTAAGCACATTCTCATCAATCGCCCGTCCATAATAGGTAAAGCCCTGACTTGCCCCCACAAGGCGAATGCTATACCCCGCCGAGCGACCATTGACATAATGCTCAACACCAATTCTCGCAAAAGCCGTAATACTCGCACCTCTCTCGCTTTCATGCTCCCCACGAAGCTCAATACCGGCTCGCACACTTTGGCGGTTATGCTCCATATCATCTACCGCAAAAACCCTATCCCCTGTGCTACCCTCATGCTGTAAATCGCTAATATCAACCCGCACCAGATTAACGTCCGTAGACGGAGTAATCTTCCAGCTTCCCTTGAGCGGCAATGCAAAGCTACGGCTTGCCCCAATACGCACCATTTGGAAGTTCATCTCAGGAATAGAAGCCTGTTGCACACTCGCCCATTCCCTATTACGCCGATGCTCCCCCCGCCCCATAGTCAAGCTAACAGAAACCTCAGCGACATTGGCAATGGGCGCACGCGAGCGAAGCCCTGCACCAAGCAGATAAGTCTCGCTATCACGGGCATGACCCTCCACCCTATCCACAAGCTCCACTTTCTTATATTGCCCCGCAACCATGCTGACCCAATGCTCACCAAGCGGGGCTTGTCTCCCGCTTGTAATAGCCTGCTCATCTCTACCGCCAATGGACTGCTCCGTAAAGGAAGTCCAGCTACAGCCGCTCTCCTCATGGCGCACCACAAGGCTTTGATGGCTTCTATCGCGCACGGCACAATTGGCAGAAGTAAAATCATCCACAAAACCGCTGACGCCGCTAATCTCGCTTAAATCGCTGAGGAGCGCATCATAATTCACCACCCCCAATGCCTCCTCCAGCTTGGCAATATAGTCGCTCAGAGTATCTATGGTAATAAGAGAGCTAAGAAGGCTATACCCCGCAGGCAAGCCGACTATCTCCTCAGCCTCTAATAGGCGTTGCAAATATTCAGCAAATTTGTGCGCCCCCTCAGGCGCATTGGGAAGCTCACCCGCATTGGTAAAGTCCAGCCCATTATAGGTCATGTAAATCTTCTTATTGGTGCTATCCAATGCAAAGCTAATATCCATAATAATCGGCTTCTTCATGCTATCGGCAATGCTAAAGCTTCCGCTCGTCGTAAGAAGCTCCACCCTTTGCGGTTGCGCCACTGGCAAGAATAATAAACTATCCCTATCAAGACGGAACTGCACCCCAAGCGAGCCTTGAATATCAATATTCGTACTACCCAGATCCAATATGGGCTTAGTGAAGTTGAAAATCTCCGCCAGAGAAATATTGCCAATATAAACGCTGGATTCCGCCGCTCCCCTCATGGAAGCAATAGTGCTAACAACCTCGCCCGCTTTGGCGATATTCATAATCAATGCGGCATTGGCGGCAACTTCAATTTTATCGGCGCTGTCAAATATGACCTTGTCGCCATCCACATTCCTCTTATTGAAAAGATTAAGCGCCATCACGCCGCTTGCAACGCTTATCGTATCAGCACCATCGCCCGGAGTAATAATCCCCTCCACGCTACCATTGCCCCTATGCTCATAAATATCATCTCCCTTAGCCAAATCAATATTGCCATAGACGGTGCCGGAATTGACAAATTTATGTGCAATGGCTGTCCCCTTATCATCACCGCTAACATCATAGAAATAAATATTGCCGATAATCACGCCCGAAGCGACATCAATAGCGGTTTTATAAGAATAAAGCTGCCCTGCTATCCTGCCGAATAAATCCTTTTTGAGAATATTGTCAGCACTAGCCTCATTGACCACACTGCCTGCTTTTACAATGACAATATCGCCAAGGATAAAGCCTGTATTTTGCAAATGCCCCTGCCCAGGATTGTGCAACGCCATAGTATCGGAAAGAATATGCCCCTTATTGGTAATCAAATAATTCGCCATATCGGAGCCGCCCGAGTTTTCGCTCAGCACCTGAATAGCGATATTCTCGCCGACAATGACCCCGCTTGCCTCATTGGTAATATCCAGAAAACTAATCGGCTCATCAATTAAAATACCGATATCCCTCCCCAATATGCCGCCCGCATTTTGAATGGTAATTTTTTCATCAACAGTCTGCACCGTGCCAGCGGCATTATCCAGAATATTGACAATGCGTATGCCCGCACTCCTACCATAAATGCCGCCCCTTGCATGATTAGTAATGGTCAGCTTAGCACCCTTAAAACTAGCGCCAAACTTTGTCTCATCAATATCAACATAAAGCCCATAGCCTGAGGCTCCATCTCCAGAAACATCGCCCCTATTATTGAGGGTGAAGTCGGTATTCTGCGCCGCATCAACATAAATGCCATAGGCGGGACTGTTAATTTTCGCCCCTGCGGCGTTAAAAATCGTAATCTTACTTCGTTGCACCCCATTGTCATAACGTGGTCTTCCATGTGTGATATGAACGGCTTTATCGGCACCATAAATGAGGCTATCTGCGCCATTATTATAGACGACACCGGCACCGGCAAGATAAATGCCTGTGGCACCGATAATATCCCCCAAATTATAGACCAACGTTTTAGTGTCAATAAGAGCCGCCCCTTTCATACCAGCAGGTCCGGCAGCTTGTCTAAAGGAGAGCGCCACGCCCCCATTAATAGCAGCCCGTATCTCTCCCAGATTGGTAATATAAATGCCGCTATAAGCAAGGGCATTAATCCCATAGCTATTTCCGCTAATCACGCCATTGCCATAATTGGTAATGGTAACAGTACTCTTCCTATTGCTTACCGCCGAGCTTATCTCAATTGCCGCCTTATTGGCGGAGTTAATAATTCCCTTGTTATAAAGAGTAATATCGGAAAGGTCTTCAATTTTTATGGTTTCATCCTTGCTGTAAATCCCGCCTCTATTACTGATACTACCGGTGCTCTCCTTCCAGATAATGCCATGAGCAGTAAGCAGGATGGAGGGAACGCTCTGCTTCACACCGCCGACAATAAGACCCTCATTATAAATCCTTGCATTGCTACGCCCATTGACAAAAACCGCCGCCCCCGCATACTCCGTGCCGCTATAGCTATCGCCTACCGTATAAATAATCTCCCCATTTTTGCGGTTAATAATAACCAGCGCCCCGCTGCGTTGAAGATTGCTATCCACAGAAATAGTCGCATTAATAGCACTGGGAGACTGAGTATAGCGGTCGCTAAGAATAGAGCTATAAATACTTCCCTCATTATCTATGGTCACCACTCCGCCATCTACATAAATAGCCTCACCGCCAGCACGAATACTGCCCTTATTGGTAATCTCTAAAGTCCCCGTATTTTCATTTGAAAACTTAATCGCCGTATGGGCGGTGCTAATAGAACCCTCATTATATATTTTTACACTATCCACAGCAGCAAATGAGATAGCACCAAAATTACCAGAAGCAATAATGGAGCCATAGTTGAGAATTTCAAAACTGCTGCCATCACCACTAAGCTCAGCAAAACCATGATTAGTCCCGCTACCAAGAGCCGGCTTATTATTATCATCCAGGCTTACATCACCGACATAAACCACGCCCTCAATCTGAATTTTAGCAGTTATGTTCTGCAATGACGAAGAAAGCAAAAAACCAGTTGGCTTGGCATAATAAACGATCCCGCCCTCAACCGCAAACCCATTGGCGCTAAGCGTAATCGTTGCGCTATCAATACTGCTAAGGGCATTGCTACCCTTACAGACAAGCACCGTGGAGCAATCAAGACTTGGCTTTGTTGCCACATCATAAACGCGCGCGGGCAATATGCTTGGGTCCTCGCGCAATAGGATAAACTGCCTGCTTGGGCTAATGGTGGGAATAACTTCCAAATTCGCAATTCCCAAAGTGCTGAGATTTGTCTCAGAAATAACGAGCCTAAAGCCGCTCGCAATATGAACCGCCGCCTCTGGGTGGAAGGCAATCACTCTATATTCTGCGGGGATAGTAGCGGGCGCTGTTCCTGTAAAACCAAGATTGATAACACCATCAAGCAATAAGCTTTCCAGATTGGCAAAAAGAATGCCTGCCGTAGTCGCTGTTGCAAAGCCGGTGACCAGAGAAAGGCTACCACTAGCCCCCTGTTCAAACACATCCAGAAATTGGCTTTGGGTGGAGGCTTTTGTAAAAATAATAGCACCATCATTAATAAGCCTGTCATAGCCATCCGCCCCTGCTTTTCCAAAGACGAGCCTTTCAAATCGTTGGCTTATGGTGAGGCTTGCCCCTTGTCGGTTTTCAAATATATCATCACCGCTGCCCAGATCTATCTCGCCAAATCCTGTTATGGTAATCGCCCCTGCATTGATAACCCTGTCATTGCCAGCGCCAAGAAGCAGCTCGGCGCTACCCTTCACATTGAGCACTGCGCCTGCTTCATTGGTAAATATATCATCGCCCTCGCCAAAGCTTATGCGCCCCAAATTGGAGTTATTCGTACCCTCTATATTGACAATGCCGGCATTGGTAATGGCATCATTGCCTGCTCCGAAGCTGATTGCCGCATTGCTTCTCATCGTGAGCGTGCCGGTGCCTGTATTGACAAGGCTGTCATCGCCAGCACCGAAGCTCACCTGACTTCCCGGATTGATAATAACGCTATCCGAGCTTGTAAAGCTGTCATCGCCCTCTCCAAAATCAAGATTGGCGGTAACATCAATGCTATTTGATGTATCCACAAAGCCAATTCTGACCGCCCCGCTACTGCTAAGGCTATCATCACCCGCCCCAAGACTGAGCACCGCATGTCCTGTTTTATTGCTATTATTTCCGTTTCCTATATTGAGGTTTGCGCCCGCTTCATTAATGATACGGTCTGTCCCCGCCCCGAAACTGACACGAGCATTATTCCACACATTGAGGATGCCTGAATTGGTAATGCGATTATCCCCCGCCCCGAAAAGCAAGGAGCCAAATATGGCGACTATACCGCCCGCCTCATTGACGAGAACATCATCACCTGTGCCAAAGTCAAGGCTACCGGCAATGAATATATTAACGGTTCCTGAATTGGTAAGCATATCATCCCCCCCGCCATAGCTTCTGCTTACTGCGACAGGTGCGGTTATTGAGTTTGTATATATATTATCGCTATCATCCCCATTGACAATCTGGGCGGAGGCATCACTTAACGCAAAACCGGAAAATAAAGCCACAAATAAGACCAGTCTATACATTATATAATTCCCTCCCTTTATTGATTAAAACCGTTTCAAAAACTCCAACTTAGCTTCATGGTTTTCATAAATGCCGCCAATCCCCTGCTTTCCTTCATAAAAGACACGCATAGTAACCACCTTACCACGTTTTGCTGTAAAGCCAAGCGAGGTGGTAAGCACATTCTCATCAATGGGGCGACCATAATAGGTGAAGCCCTCATTGGCACCGATAAGGCGGATGGTGTATCCCGCCGAGCGACCATTGATATAATGCTCAACGCCAACTTTAGCAAAGGCGGTAATGGTGGAGCCTCTTTGGGCTTCATGCTCCCCACGCAACTCAATACCGGCACGGACACTTTGGCGGTTATGCTCCATATCATCTACCGCAAAAACTCTATCCCCTGCACTGCCCTCATGCTGTAAATCTTTAATATCAAGGCGCACCATAGTAAAGTCCGTAGACGGAGTAATTTTCCAGCTACCTTTGAGCGGCAATGCAAAGCTACGCCTTGCGCCAATACGCACCATTTGGAAGTTCATCTCCGGCAAGCTTGCTTGCTGGATAGAAGCCCATTCCCTATTGCGGCGGTGCTCCCCCCGCCCCATAGTCAGGCTGAGAGAAACCTCAGCGACATTGGCAATGGGAGCCAGCGAGCGAAGCCCTGCACCGAGCAGATAGGTTTCGCTATTACGGGCATGACCCTCCACCCTATCCACAAGTTCCACTTTTTTATATTGCCCCGCTACCATGCTGACCCAATGCTCGCCAAGCGGCGATTGGCGCCCGCTCGTAATAACCTGCTCATCTCTATCGCCAACCGCACGCTGGGCAAAGGAAGTCCAACTACACCCGCTCTCCTCAAAGCTAACCACAAGGCTTTGATAGGCTTTATCGCGCACGGCGCAATTGGCGGAGGTGAAGTCATCCACAAAACCGCTGACCCCACTAATCTCGCTTAAATCACTGAGCAGCGCATCATAATTTGCCGTCCCCAATGCCTCTTGCAGCAGGGCGATATACTCATCTAAATCATCAACTTGGAAAAATGTGCTTAACAGGCTGGCACTGGCAGGGATTGAAAATGTCTCTTCCGCTTCAAATAAACGCTCCAAATAATCGGCAAACTTGCTTGCATCTTCAGGGGCATTGGGCAGGTTACCCGCATTGGTAAAGTCCAGCCCCTTATAGGTCATATAAACCCCTTCTATACGCTGCGCATTAAACCCCAAATCCTCTATATACGGAAAAACCTCAACAACCTCAAAATCAATATCCATAATCACAGGCTTTTTGATCCCTCCTCCTTGACCATAGAAAAGCCAGACAAAATCAATGGGGTCATTTGTTGTAAGCAAAGTTAGTTTGGCTTCGGTTGGGGGAACTCTGAGATAATTCATCGTGTCCCTGTCAAAACGAAAAGCAACCCCCAAAAAGGCTCCAAAATCCAGATTTATATTATTATCTCCCATATCCAATAAAGGCTTGTCAGAGGGAAACAGAACATCTCTCATATTAATATTGCCGATATAAAGATTTGCATGGCTGCCTGTATTTAACGTGTGAACATTAGGCTTCATGGGACCATCTATATTGACAACCGTCACCGCACCAGTGCGCCCATCCCCTGCTAAAATATTAAAGTTACCACCAGCTTTTACTCTATATCCCTCTATTTCGGAATTGTGGGAAAGATTAATAACCAACCTCCCTGAATTTCCTAACATATCACCATTCCCCTCAAAATTAATAATGCCATGCACCTTGCCACCGGCAAAATGTCTATACTGACCATTTCCTTTACCGAAATATATATTGCCATAGATAATGCCTCCATTACTCAAATCCTGATCAGTCCCCTCGCTCGCAGGGTCTGTAAGCCCATTGCTATTATCAAAAAAGTAAATATTGCCGACAATCACCCCTGAGCCAATATTTTCCGAAAGGGCTTGATAACCATAAGAATAATTATAAGAATCTCTCTTTACACTGACATTCATAACATCCTTTGTAAAATCATTATCGGGATCAGTCTGATTCACAAGCCTACCCCTATCACCAATCATGACAATATCCCCAAAAACAAAGCCTGTATTCTGAAACTGCCCCGCCCCCTTATCACGATAGGCAATCCCATCGGAAAGAATACGCCCCTGATTATTGATGAAATATTGATTGCGCCCAGAAGTGCCGCCCTTGCCGCCCGCCGCATTAATATCAATAGCAACCCCATTGACACCCTTAGCGGCAATCACCCCCAAAGGACTATTAATAATCTCCAGAAACGCCGTCGCCTCTTCTATCAAAATACCCCTGCGACCACCAAGAATACTGCCGTGATTGGTAATGATAATTTTTTCATCCACCACAGCAGGCGTAGCACCATCACCAAGACTTGCGATATAAATACCGTTCTTAAACCCATGAATACCCGCCCCTTCCCTATTAATAATATCCACCTTGCTCTTGCCAAACCCGCCAGTGCTACTGCTCCCCGCATTAACCACAATACCACTATCACCACCATGTATCTGACCAACACTATCAACAAAAAGGCTGGTATTGGTATTTGCCGCATGATGAATACCATGGCGACCGCCTGAAATCTGCCCACTATTATAAACATATAAAATATCACGCAATTTAGCATTATCGCTATCTGTGCGCGTTTTTCCGACACCAATATGAACACCATCTTGCGCATAGCCGTTAATAATGGCGTCCGCATCCTTATTTAATATATAGCCGCCCCCCTCAACATAAACACCGCTATCCCAGCCGAAAATCTCGCCCAAATTATAAATAACCGTTTTATCGGAAGAAAGGTCAGCACTCGCCCCCTGTGATAAATACACCCCTGCTTTACCCTTGCTGGTAATGCGCCCGAAATTATTAATATAAGCACCCCTATATCCAAGCGCATAAATGCCATGATTATCATCTGAAATAATCACCCCGCCAACATAATTGGTAATCCGAACCTCCGCCTTATCTGCCAGCTCAATCCCATACCCCTCATAGCCCCTGATAAGCCCGTCATTATGAATGCTCAGCGTGAACGAACTGCCAGAATTACTAATCTTTATAGCCCCATCATGCCCATGAACCTCTCCCCTATTGGCAATCGTCCCCGTATTACCCTGCCAGATAATGCCATGAGCAGTAAGCAGGATGGAGGGAACGCTCTGCTTCACACCGCCGACAATAAGACCCTCATTATAAATCCTTGCATTGCTACGCCCATTGACAAAAACCGCCGCCCCCGCCTGCTCCGTGCCGCTATAGCTATCACCTACCGTATAAATAATCTTCCCGCCCTTGCGGTTAATAATAACCAGCGCCCCGCTACGATTTAAAAGGCTATCCACAGAAATAGTCGCATTAATAGCACTGGGAGATTGGGTATAGCCAGGGTTAAGAATAGAGCTATAAATACTTCCCTCATTATCTATCGTCACCACCCCGCCATCTACATAAATAGCCTCACCGCCAGCACGAATACCGCCCTTATTGGTAATCTCTAAAGTCCCTGTAGTTTCATTTGAAAACTTAATCGCCGTATGGGCAGTTTGAATAGAACCCTCATTATATATTTTTACACTATCCGCATCAGCAAATGAGATAGCACCATAACGACCAGAAGCAATGATGACGCCATAATTAAGAAGTTCAAAACTGCCATCACCACCACCAGCCTCAATAAAACCATGATTAGTCCCGCTACCAAAAGACGTGCTATAACTAGTCACAGGCGGGTCGCCTACTGTTGTTGAGCTCACGTTTATATCACCGACAAAAATCACACCATGAATCTGAATTTTAGTAGTTATGTCCTGCGATATTGCAGAAAGCAAATAACCACTGGGCTTGACAAAATAAATCATACCACCCTCAACCGCAAACCCATTAGCATCAAGGCTAATCGTTGCGCTATCAATACTGGTAAGGGGGGTATTGCCACCCTTACAAACAAGTGCCGTAGAACAATCAAGGCTCGCCTTTGTCGCCACATCATAAACCCGCACCGGTGCCGCAAGAAGCGCATCCCTTTGCTGAACAATAATATATTCCCTCAACCTCACCGTGCCATCGGTAGCGGTGACTTTATCAATAATAGGAAGATATTGTGCATCACTAATCTGCAACTTAGTTAAATCCGCATTGCCAATGGTAATGGAAGTAATAATGCTATCAATATCCACAATCGCCCCCACATCTAGGCTCAGCAACCTATATCTCACACGCGGCGTCAGCGGAGCGTCCCCGCTAAGCTGAATACCAATCGTGCCGCTATTGGTGAAAATCTCCAAATCATCCCAGTTAATCCCCACCGAAGAGCCAACAGCAGTAGTGTCAGAAATCGCCGCAAACAGATTTAAAGTACCCCTATTATCAAAACGGTCACGCCCCTCCCCAAATGTCAATGGCACACCGACAAGCAGAACAAGAGCACCAAGCTCATTAATAAACACATCATCGCCCGCCCCAAAACTTAGCACCTTCCCATGACTACCCCCCTCATTGATATAAATCGTGCCTGAGTTCACAAGCCTGTCATTACCCTCCCCAAACTCCAAAGAAGCATAAGAGGTACCCGTATTGATAAAAACATCATTGCCTTCCCCAAACTCTACTTTCAAAAGCTCGGCGGCAACATCAGTACCAAAATTAGCGCTGGCATTTTCCAGCCTGTCATTGCCCGTACCAAATTCTATGGACAAGCCCGAAAGCCTTACGATACCACCCGCCTCATTAATAAAAACATCATCATCCTCGCCAAATTTTATAACCTTATCCGTACTCCCGCTAGGGTTGCTCACATCAATCAGGTCTGAGTTTGTCAGCCTGTCATTACCCGCCCCAAAATCCAGCGAAGCATAAGACTTGGCAGCATTGATGAAAACATCATCCCCCGCTCCAAATATTATTTTCAAAATCTTTGTATTATCAGAAACACCAAGAGCAGTGCCACGGTTTTCTAGCCTGTCATTGCCCGCCTCAAAATCAATCTCGCCATTGGCTCCACCAACCACAAAATTATTCACAAAAACATCATCGCCCGCCCCAAACTCTATCTTGCCTCCCCTACTGCTTCCCGCCTCAAGATTAAGCGTAAAACCAGCATCAAGCGTAAGCCTATCAGCACCCGCCCCAAAGTTTAACGTGCCACCCGTTATCGTGATGGAGCCACTACCACCCGACAAACTGTCAGCACCCCCCTTAAAATCAAGTGTCTCAGAATCACTTATCGTCAAGGTCTCCACCAATGCACCCGACAAGCCCAGTATAAAACTATCATCATCCTCCGTCAGATCACTTTGACTAGGCACAGCAGCATAAGCAGAACCCGCCAAAAAACCGGCAATCACAACCAAGCTCAACAATTTATAAAAACTAGCCTTCACCATATCACCCTAACCCTATTAAACATTAATAGAAAGCAAACTATTACTCCCTTTATTCTAAATTGCGAACATAGAAAAAGCAATCACCAAAAAGCCCCCCTAATATACTGAAGAAGCTAGCTTTTTATAGTTTTTTTAAAAATGGTTAATAAAACCCAAACGATTCAGAGGCTAAAAGCGCCTTAAAACCTCCAGCTTAGCTTCATGATTCTCATAAATACCACCAATCCCCTGCTTCCCTTCATAGAAAGCACGGAAGCTAACCGCTTTACCCCGCGCTTTGGTAATCCCAAAGGAAGTCGTAAGCACATTCTCATCAATCGGACGACCATAATAGGTGAAGCCCTGACTTGCCCCGACAAGGCGGATGGTATATCCAGCCGAGCGACCATTGACATAATGCTCAACACCAATTCTGGCAAAAGCGGTAATACTGGAGCCTCTCTCACTTTCATGCTCCCCACGCAACTCAAGCCCAACACGCACACTTTGACGATTATGCTCCATATCATCTACCGCAAAAACCCTATCCCCTGCACTACCCTCATGCTGCAAATCACTAACATCAACCCGCACCAGATTATAGTCCGTAGACGGAGTAATTTTCCAGCTACCTTTGAGCGGCAATGCAAAGCTACGGCTTGCCCCAATACGAACCATCTGGAAGTTCATCTCCGGCACAGAAGCCTGCTGAACACTCGCCCACTCCCTATTACGACGATGCTCCCCCCGCCCCATAGTCAAGCTAACAGATAAATCAGCGACATTGGCGATGGGTGCGCGCGAGCGAAGCCCTGCACCAAGCAGATAAGTCTCACTATCACGGGCATGCCCCTCCACCCTATCAACAAGCTCCACTTTCTTATATTGCCCCGCTACCATACTGACCCAATGCTCCCCAAGCGGCGCCTGCCTCCCGCTCGTAATAGCCTGCTCATCTCTATCCCCGAGAGATTGCTCCGTAAAGGAAGTCCAGCTACAACCACTTTCCTCATGACGCACCACAAGGCTCTGATAGGCTTTATCGCGCACGGCACAATTGGCAGAGGTAAAATCATCCACAAAACCACTGACACCGCTAATCTCGCTTAAATCACTGAGAAGCGCATCATAATTCGCCGCCCCCAATGCCTCCTCCAGCCTAGCAATATAGCTATCCAAATCCGTAACCTGAATAAGGGAGCTGAGAAGGCTTTGACCAGAAGGAAGGGCAACCAACTCTTCTGCTTGCAATAAACGCTCCAGATAGAAAGCAAAGCGGGAGGCATCCTCAGGCGCACCGGGAAGGCTACCCGCATTGGTGAAGTCCAGCCCATTATAGGTTGCATAGATTTTTGTGCCACTAAACTCAAAGTCAATATTCATAATGACAGGTCTTAGAAACACAGTACGAGCAGCTACGTGATTACGGCTTGATCTAATCAATTCTATTTTGGTTCCAACCTCACCATGCTGTGCCCATAATATGAACTCTTCGTCAAATCTGAAAGCAACGCCAATCCTAGCATCCCCAAAAGCCTCAATTCTTCCTGCCCCAAGGTCCAGTAAGGGCTTTTCGGCGTCAATAATGAAATCCCGTAAGGCAAGATTGCTGATATAGAGCTTCCCATTGCTGGCTACTTGCAGGTCATCAATTCTCATTACTGTTCCGGCACCATTTATATTCAGGAACAGAGTGCCACCATAGTTAATGGTAATTTTATCATTACTATCAAACATAAACTTGTCGCCCGCAATAAAGGGGGCACGGGTAGCATTAAGATACATTGTTCCGCCTCTTTCAACTATCAAAAAATCAGCGCCGTCACCAAGCCAAACCGTTCCCTCTACACGCGCATTTCTGAAATGCCTATATCTATCAGTATCCCCTTTACCGAAATATACATTGCCATAGATAACTCCGTAATTATAAAGCTGTTGCGAAGCATCGGGACTGCTAGCTTCACCTACATCTTTATCATAGAAATAAATATTACCGACAATGACACCTGGGGCGACTTTGCCTATTGCTTCCTTAACAAAGCTATAACTGCGCTCGCCCACAATACCGCATAAATCCGTATTGAAATTATTATTGGTATACGGTCTATTGGTAAGGGTACTGCCATCGCCTGCCAAGATGATATCGCCGAGGGTAAAGCCTTGATTGAGAAAATACCCCTGCCCGGGATTGTGCAACGCTATAGTATCGGAAAGAAGATGCCCCTTATTGGTAATTAAATAATTCGCCGAATTAGCACCACCCGGGCTTCCGCTCAGCATCTGAATAGCGATATTCTCGCCGACAATGACCCCGCTTGCCTCATTGGTAATATCCAGAAAACTAATCGGCTCATCAATTAAAATACCGATATCCCTCCCCAATATGCCGCCTGCATTTTGAATGGTAATTTTTTCATCAACAGTCTGAGCCTTGCCATTATCCAGAATATTGACAATACGCACGCCCGCACTCCTACCATAAATGCCGCCCCTCACATGATTAGTAATGGTCAGCTTGGCACCATTAAAACTAGCGCCAGATTTTGTCTCATCAATATCAACATAAAGCCCATAGCCTGAGATACCATCTCCAGAAACATCGCCCCTATTATTGAGGATAAAGTCGGTATTCTGCGCCGCATCAACATAAATGCCATAGACAGGACTGTTAATTTTCGCCCCTGCGGCGTTAAAAATTGTAATCTTGTTTCGTTGCGCCCCGCCGTCATAGCGTGGTCTTCCATGCGTGATATGAATAGCCTTATCGGCACCATAAATGAGGCTATTTGCGCCATGATTATGGATAACACCGCCACCGGCAAGATAAATGCCTGTGGCACCGATAATATCCCCCAAATTATAGACGAACGTTTTAGTGTCAATCAGAGCAGCCCCTTTGGTGCCTTCAGGTGCGGCATTTTGTCTAAAGGAGAGCGCCACGCCCCCCTTGGTAGCAGCCCGTATCTCTCCCAGATTGGTAATATAAACGCCACTATAAGCAAGGGCATTAATCCCATAACTATTTCCGCTAATCTCGCCATTGCCATAATTGGTAAGGGTAACATCACCACCCCCACCTATCTCAATTGCCGCCTTATTGGCGGATTTAATAATTCCCTTGTTATAAAGAGTAATATCGGAAGCACCTTCAATTTTTATGGTTTCATCCTTGCCATAAATCCCGCCTCTATTGGCAAGGATACCGGTGCTATCCTTCCAGATAATGCCATGAGCCGTAAGCGAGGCTGAAGGAATGGTTCTGCCCTTCCTGCCGAAAATAAAACCCTCATTATAAAGATTGGCATCGGAACGATTATTGACAAAAACCGCCGCCCCCGCTCCCCCTGCCCCGCTATAAGTCGCCCCCACATCATAAATAATCCTCCCATTTTTGCGGTTAATAATAACAAGCGCATCGCTTTCCAGAGCGGCGCTGTCTATCGCAATAGCGGCATTGATAGCACCGCTGGAATGGCGGTCGGCGGCGGCAAGAATAGAGCTGTAAATACTTCCCTCATTATCTATGGTCGCCACCCCGCCATCTATATGAATAACCTCCCCGCTGGCACGAATACTGCCCTTATTGGTAAGCTCAAAGGTTTCAGACCCTGTAGCATCATCAAATGCAATGGCTACTTTATCGGCTTGAATAAATCCCTCATTATAAATCTTTGCGCTTGCCAAATCAGTCAGAGTAATAAGCACAGCACCAGACCCGATAATGCCACCATAATTGGTAAGCTCAAAATTGCCCCCACCGCTAATATTGGCAAAGGCATGGTTATTATTTTCACCAAAAACCAGCTTGCTGAAGGCAATAAAAAATTGCTCAATGTGGGAGTGCTGCGGTCTTACATCACCGACATAAATCAGACCATGAACCTGAACCTTACTATCCACAGCCGTTGAAAGGGTGAGCATCATAGGCGAAGTTGAGGCGGGAGAAGCAAAGAAAGTATGACCCCCCTCAACCGCAAACCCGTTAGCATCAAGCGTGAACGTTTCGCTGCTAAACATTTCACCTTGCCTGTAAGTTCTGAAAGAACTGAGACTCTCAGTGCTACCCTTACAGACAAGCGCCGTATCACAATCAAGGCTTGCCTTTTCTGCTATATCATAAATGCGCGCCGGTGCTATGCTCGGGTCCTCACGCAATGTGATAAACTGCCCCGTTGAGCTAATGGTGGGAATAACATCCACATTCGCAATTCCCAAAGCGCCGAGATTGGTCTCAGAAATAACGAGCCTAAAGCCGCTCGCAATATGAACCGCCGCCTCTCGGTGGAAGCCAATCACTCTATATTCTGCGGGGACTTCAGCGGGCGCTGTTCCTGTAAAGTCAAGATTGACAACACCATCAAGCAATAAGCTTTCCAAATCGGTAAAGAAAATGGGAGCAGTAGTGGCTTTTTCAAAACCAGTGACCAGAGAAAAGCTACCACTAGCCCCCTGTTCAAACACAAATTGGCTTTGGATTGAGGGGCTTTCAAAAATAATAACACCCTCATTAATAAGCCTGTCATAGCCATCGCCAAAACTAAGCGTGCTACCCAGCGTAGCACTACCCTCTGCTTCATTGATAAAAACATCATCACCTGCCCCAAATTTTATGGAAATATTATTGACGATATTCCTATTGATAAAAACATCATCACCATCACCCAAATCTACTACCAAGCTTCCACTACCCGATTGGAAATCCCCGTCATTTAAGATTTTATCATTACCCGCACCAAAATTAATTGTGCCGCCCCCTTCATCTCCAACAATATTGGCAGTATCGGATATCGTTAATTCATCATTGCCCGTTCCGAAATTTATCATGCCCCCATTCTTAAGAGTGAGGAAAGAATAAACACCCTGAAGGATTATCTTATCATTGCCTGTACCAAAATCTATGCGCCCTCCATCTATCGTTAGGATAGCCTGAATACCTGACAATGTTATCATGTCCCCACCCCCACCAAAATCAAGAACCTCCCCATCACCCACAGTCCATTCCGTTATTCCTAGAGGAGAAAATATAACGCTATCAGCCTCATCGCTCAGCTCAGATTGGGTGGTAGGCAGTCCTTGGGCATGGGCGAACCCTGCTGGCAAAAAACCGATGGCTATTCCGATAATCATTAATAGTTTGCGCATGACTTCTATCCCAAACTTTAAAACAATGCTACAGCACTTGATAAGAATGCTATATTATATAAAACCTTCTTTTTAGCAGAATCGTTCTAGATAATAATTGCACTATTAATAGATAGCAAGATTTTTTCTTTCGTCTTAGCGTAATGATAATAAAGGATTTTTATTAATCTTTTTAAAAAGGTTAATCAAGCCCTAAGGATTTAGAGGCTAAAAGCGTTTTAGAAGCTCCAGCTTGGCTTCATGATTCTCATAAATACCACCAATCCCCTGCTTCCCTTCATAGAAAGCACGGAAGCTAACCGCTTTGCCACGAGCCTTTGTAATACCAAAGGAAGTCGTAAGCACATTCTCATCAATCGGACGACCATAATAGCTAAAGCCCTCACTCGCCCCCACAAGGCGGATGGTATATCCCGCCGAGCGACCATTAATGTAATGCTCAACACCAATTCGGGCAAAAGCCGTAATATTGGCTCCTCTCTCACTTTCATGCTCCCCACGCAACTCAAGCCCAACACGCACACTTTGGCGATTATGCTCCATATCATCTATCGCAAACACACTCTCACCCGATACCGCCTCATGCTGTAAATCACTAACACCAACACGCACGAGGTTATAGTCTGTGGAAGGAGTAATCTTCCAACTTCCTCTAAGGGGAAGAGCAAAGCTACGGCTTGCGCCAATACGCACCATCTGGAAGTTCATCTCAGGCATAGAAGCCTGCTGCACACTTGCCCATTCTCTGTTGCGGCGATGCTCGCCCCGTCCCATAGTCAGGCTGACAGAAACATCAGCGACATTGGCAATCGGCGCACGAGAGCGAAGCCCTGCACCGAGGAGATAGGTTTCGCTATCACGGGCATGACCTTCTACCCTATCCACAAGTTCCACTTTTTTATATTGCCCCGCTACCATGCTGACCCAATTATCACCAAGAGGCGACTGCCGCCCGCTTGTAATGGCTTGCTCATCTCTATTACCAACCGCACGCTCCGTAAAGGAAGTCCAACTACACCCGCTCTCCTCATGGCGCACCACAAGGCTCTGATAGGCTTTATCCCGCACCGCACAATTGGCAGAAGTGAAGTCATCAACAAAGCTACTGACAGCATTAATCTCACTTAAATCGCTCAGCAGTGAGTCATAATTTGCCGTCCCCAATGCTTCTTCCAGCCTAGCAATATAGGTGCCCAAATCACTAACCTGAACAAGCGAGCTGATAAGTCTTTCACCAGCAGGAAGGCTCACCAACTCTTCTGCTTGCAATAGACGCTCCAAATAGTCAGCAAACTTGCTGGCATCTTCGGGCGCACCGGGAAGGCTACCCGCATTGGTGAAGTCCAGCCCATTATAGGTTGCAAAGATTGTTTTATTGGGAATATCCTTCTCAAAATCAATATCCATAATGACAGGGCGTATAAAACTAATACCAGTAACTGCGAAACTGCTACTGCCACCTCTTACTTTAATCAATTCTATTTTGGTTCCAACCTCTCCAAACCGTTCCCATAATTTGGCAAGGGTTAGGAAGTATTCGTCAAATTTGAAAGCAACGCCAATCGTCGTACTACCCGCAGCTGAAAGCCCTGTTGACCCAAAATCCAGTAAGGGCTTTTCGGCGTCAATAATGAAATCCCGTAAGGAAAGATTGCCGATATAGAGCTTCCCGCCCTGGCCTATACTCAGCTTCTTGGCGTTCAGTGCTGTTCCGGGACCATTTATATTCATGACCAGAGTGCCACCACCGTTAACGCTGATTTCATCATCACTATCAAATATAAACTTGTCTCCGACGACAGAGGGGTCACGGCTAACATTAAGATACATTGTTCCGCCGTTGTGAACTATCAAAAAATCGGCTCCGGCACCAAGGCTAACCGTTCCCTCTACACGCGCATTTCCATGATGGTTATATCTATCGCTACCCCCCTTACCAAAATATATATCACCATAGATGATACCGGAATTGGTAAGCCTTTGCTCATGATTGTCACTGCCAGCTTCCCCTACATCTTTATCATAGAAATAAATATCGCCGACAATAACACCTGAGGCGACTTTGCTTGGGTCTATAAGGAAGCTATAGCTGCGGTCGCCCACTTTGCCGAATAAATCCTTATTGAAATCATTATTGGGGTCAGCCAGATTCATAAGAGTAACCTTATTACCCGCGATGATGATATCGCCGAGGATAAAGCCCGTATTCAGTAAATGCCCTGATCCGAGATCGCGATACGCAATGCCATTGGAAAGGATACGCCCCCTATTGGTAATCAAATAACTGCCCGGAGCAACGTGCCCTCTACGGCTGACATATGAGCTGTGTTGACCTGAGTCTGCATTATCAATATTAATAGCAATGGTGTCATCATAGACATCACGGTCAAGCTCCTTATAGGCTTCCCCTTCTACTTCACGGTAAAGCTCATTTGTCTTGGCGACAATGGCACCATTGGGACCATTGGTAATATCCAGCGCCCCAATAATCTCCAATATATTAATGGCAATATCCTTACTGAATATATCGCCATCATTATGAATGACCAATTTTTCTCCTGCAGTATTCTTGGTAGTATCGGCTCCAAGAGAAAAGACATAAATAGCATACTGATCACCATAAATGCCACCACCTGCTCTATTCAAAATATCCACTTTAGCATTTACAGGGCTGTGCGTTTTGGTATCAACATAAACAAAGATACCGTTTAGAGCACCTTGAATCACGCCATAGTTTTCCACCCTAAGGCTTGTATTGGTAGCTGCCGCCATACGAACACCATGCCCTTTTTCGGAGAAAATTCTACCACTATTGATAAGCGTGAAAACTTCTCGCCCAGCATTGCTGGAAAGCCCCTTATCTATCCAAATAGCCTCCTTAGCTCCTGAAATAAGAGCATCAGTTCCAAGATTATACAAGAAACCGGAACCAGTCCACTTAATAGCCCTGCCTACTTCTGCCTTTGTATTTACAATCCTGCCTGTATTATAGATAACATTATTATGGGCAACAATCTCAGTGCCGGAAGCTGTGTTCGCCCCCATGAATAATGTCGTAGCTCCACCACCAATGATAAGCCCGTGATTGGTAAGATAGAACTCGCCATATTGGTTCGCACGAATAGCCTCAGCAGTGCCAGCCGTGCTTATCGTACCCCCCTCATAATTGAAAATGCTAACCTTGTGAGCCGCACCCTCTATATTAATTGTTTGCCCATTGGATTTGATAAGACCATTATTATGGATAACAATATCAGATACAGCACGTGCTGTTGACCCTACAACATGTATAGCGGAGTCTAAACCGATAATTCTGCCAGTATTGGAAATGCTACCATCATTGCCATTCCAGAAAATAGCGTAACCCTTTATACCAGCTTTGGCATTTGCCCCTTTAGAGACAATGATATCCCCTGCATTATAAATCTTCAAAGCGGAAAGACTGGCTACATAGACCGGTGTGCTATCGGGAGTAGTGCTACCATCAAGAGAGCCTATACGATACCTAATCTTGCCACCCTTGCGGTTAATAATGGTAACCGCATTAGCGTCTGCAGTAGCATCCTCCCCTATATGAATAGTAGCATGTTTCCCATCACCACCTTGGGCATCTGCCACCAGTTCAATGGAGCTTCCAATGCCGCCCGAATTATCTATGGTAATCACCCCGCCTTTTGCAAGGATAGCCTCACCATCGGAGCCAATACTACCCTTATTGGTAATCTGATAGGTTTCAGCACCACTAGTATCATCAATTTTAATGGCGGCTTTAGCGGCACTAATGCTTCCCTCATTATAAATCTTTCCGCTTGCCAACTCAGTCAAAGAAATAAGCGCATCACCGGAGCCGATAATGGCACCATAATTGGTAAGCTCAAAATTGCCCCCACCGCTAATAGCGGCAAAGGCAAAATCACCCCCGCTAGCAATCGTCAGAGGATAGGTAGTTACTGGATTGTTCCCCGTTCCTGGTGTTGCTGGCGTGCTTACATCACCGACATAAACCAGCCCATGAATTTGAACCTTACTATCCACCGCTGTCGCAAGCGTGAGCAGAGGATTGGATCTAGCAAAATAAGCATAACCGCCATCAACGGCAAACCCATTGGCATCAAGCGTAATGCTTGCGCTATCAAAATTCGTAGCAGAACTAGTATCAATGGCAGTATTAATACCCTTACAGGCAAGAATCGTATCACAATCAATCACTGCCTTTGTCGCTATATCATAGCCAATTGCGGGCAGAGCAGTCGGGTCTTCACGCGCAACCAGCTGATGCGAGAATGTGTTATCGGCGTTTTTTGTGAGCAGTGAAACAATTTGCGGATTGGTAAGCCCCAATGTAGTGACATCCGCGGCAAGAATCTTAACATTTTTCAGAGGGTTATTGGATAGAGCAATCAGAGTATGGCTCGTTCCGCTAGGCGTGACACCGGTGAAGTCTATATCCAGCGTCAGGCTGTCGGTTGCTTTCTTAATATCAAGGGTAGGAGTGCTACCATATTTTATTTTAACATTCCCTGTTCCTGTTTCTGTATATTCACTGAGAACCAGCGTTGAGTCTGCAAGCAGAGAAATTACGCCCGCATTTTCAACAACACCATTGATAATGCTAGCCGTTCCCACCACAATAGAAATGACACCGCTTTCAGCATTGATAAGCCTGTCATTGCCTGTTCCAAAATCTATAACAGCACCATCATTGTTAAATGTGATTGTGCCTCTATTATTGAGGACATCATCCTCCGTTCCAAAAAGCAGCTTGCCTGTAGCACCTGAATACGTCCCCGAAAGAAAATTAATCTCACTGCCCTTTTCATTATTGAGCACATCATGACCGGCACAAAGGTCAAGCAAATCATATATATTGATAATACCCTTAGCGATAACATCAGCACCGCCCCCAGTACCAGCACGGATAAACCCATTATTAATAACATCATCCCCCGGACCCGGCAATAAAGAGCCGCCATTTTGACCAATATTGATTGTGCCAGCCACAGTTTCGCTAGCGCTAAGAAAACCATTATTAATAATGTTATCGCCTGCGCCAAGCTCTATAGCCTCATCATTGGTAATAGTTATCGTGCCCTTGTTTTGTGTACAGGTGTCAGTAGCAGGGTCACAATCCTCAAAACTTTGCGCCCGTGCTTCACCCATTGTAAATAAAAGGCTAGTGAATAGTCCTGCTATAGCTATTAATTTATACATACTATTTCCCTCAAGGCGTTAAAAATGCAACGACTCTAGCCTAGAAACAAAACCGTTTAATGTCAAATGAAACTTGCTTTTTAACCCATTGATATAAATTACTTTTTATAGAAATTATTAAAAAGATTAACAAAAACGTAACAATTCGGGTGCTAAAAGCGTTTTAATAGCTCCAGCTTGGCTTCATGGTTTTCATAAATACCGCCAATCCCCTGCTTCCCTTCATAGAAAACACGGAAGCTAACCGCTTTACCACGCACTTTGGTAATCCCAAAGGAAGTCGTAAGCACATTCTCATCAATCGGACGACCATAATAGCTAAAGCCCTCACTCGCCCCCACAAGGCGGATAGTATATCCCGCCGAGCGACCAGTAATATAATGCTCAACACCAACTCTGGCAAAAGCCGTGAGGCTAGAGCCTCTCTCGCTTTCATGCTCCCCACGCAATTCAAGCCCAACACGCACACTTTGACGATTATGCTCCATATCATCTATCGCAAATACACTCTCACCCGATACCGCCTCATGCTGTAAATCACTAACATCAACCCGCACCAAATTATAATCCGTAGACGGAGTAATCTTCCAACTACCTTTGAGCGGCAATGCAAAACTGCGACTTGCCCCAATACGCACCATCTGGAAGTTCATCTCCGGCATAGAAGCCTGCTGAACACTCGCCCATTCCCTATTACGCCGATGCTCCCCCCGCCCCATAGTCAAGCTAACGGATAAATCAGCGACATTGGCGATGGGTGCGCGCGAGCGAAGCCCTGCACCAAGCAGATAAGTCTCACTATCACGGGCATGCCCTTCCACCCTATCAACAAGCTCCACTTTCTTATATTGAGCCGCAACCATGCTGACCCAATGCTCGCCAAGTGGTGCCTGCCGCCCGCTTGTAATAGCCTGCTCATCTCTATCCCCGAGAGATTGCTCCGTAAAGGAAGTCCAACTACAGCCGCTCTCCTCAAAGCTGACCACAAGGCTTTGATGGCTTCTATCGCGCACGGCACAATTGGCGGAGGTGAAATCATCCACAAAACCACTGACACCGCTAATCTCGCTTAAATCGCTAAGCAGTGAGTCATAATTCGCCACCCCCAATGCCTCCTCCAGCTTGGCAATATAGTCGCTCAGAGTATCTATGGTAATAAGAGAGCTAAGAAGGCTATACCCCGCAGGCAAGCTGACCATCTCCTCAGCCTCTAATAGGCGTTGCAAATATTCAGCAAATTTGCGCACATCTTCGGACGCATTGGGAAGCTCACCCACATTGGTAAAATCAACCCCATTATAGGTCATGTAAATTTTCTTATTGGTGCTATCAACCTCAAAGCTAATATCCATAATAATGGGTTTTCTTATCACATTGGGTATAGTGAAGTTGCCTGTTGTCGTAAGCAGCTCTACCTTTCGTGTAATTCGCGGTATCTCGCGACCAACCAAATCCTGCAAATCGTAATCCTCAGATAAGTGAAATAAACTGCGAGCCTCAAAGCGGAACTGAACCCCTAACACGCCATTAATAGTAATATCCGTATCCCCCATATCCAATATAGGTCCGCTTGCCCCAACAAGATTGCCCAAAGAGATATTACCAATATAAACCTCTGAACCACTTGCAGCGGTGATGGAGTTAATCATAGTAACCTTATCAGGAACACTTATATTAATAGTAAGCCTGGCGTTTTCTAGAACCTGAATTTTATCCTTACTGTCAAATAAGAACCTATGCCCCTCCACGCTAGCTTTATTAAGAATATTAAGAACCATCTCTCCGGAAGTAATCTTTATGATATCAGCCCCTTCACCCGGATCAATAATCCCCTCCACACGACCATTGCCCCTATGCTCATAAATATCATCTCCCTTAGCCATATCAATATTGCCATAAATGGTGCCTGAATTGATAAATTTATTCGCAATAGCCGCCCCCTTATCATCATTGCGATTATCATAAAAATAAATATTGCCGACAATCACGCCCGAAGCGACATCAATACTTGTTTTATAAGAATAAAGCTGCCCCCCTATTCTGCCTAATAAATCCTTTTTGAAATCATTGTCAGCATTACCCTCATTCACGACAGAACCGGCACCGACAATAATAATATCACCGAGAATAAAACCCTGATTGAGCAATTGCCCCTGACCGAGATCGCGATAAGCAGTTTTATCGGAAAGGATACGCCCATAATTACTGATTAAATAGTTACCCCTATCCGCATTGCCCCCGCTTGTGGGTATATCAATAGCAATGCCCTCACTTGCAATCACACCGCTTGCCTCATTGGTAATATCCAGAAAATTAACCGGCGTATCAATTGAAATACCGATACCTCTCCCCAATATGCCGCCTTCATTCTGAATAAAGACTTTCTCATCAGCAATTTGTGAGGCACCGACACCGATACTTGTAATTCTAATTCCTTTATCTCTACCATAAATACCACCTGTCACTTTATTGAGAATGTCTATTTTAGAAACATTAAAATCCCCGATCTTATTTCTGGTATCAACATGGATAGCAATATTCCTGGAAGTGATATTGCCTTCATTATTAATCAAAAGGCTTGTATTCGTATCTGCTTCATAATAAATGCCATTACGCTCACCGAAAATGCTCCCACTATTAAAAATGCTGGCAACATCACGCTGACCCTCTCCATTTTCAACACGCCCTATACCATAAGAAATCCGAATGCCGGAACCATCAAAACCGCTAATGGAAGCGTCAATAGCACTATTGAATATCAACGCTCCACCAGTAATCTCAATGCCGGTGGCTGCACGGACCTTCCCGTAATTATGAATAATAGTTTTATCGGCAGTGAACGCCTCTCCTCTATTTTGTTGTAAAGATAGGGCTATGCTTTCTCCATTAAGGGCAGTGATAAACCCATAATTGATGATATGTATGCTATGATATTTACTATTAGCATAAATGGCATAGCTATCCCCTGTAATTTCAGCACCGTCATAATTGATAAGCGTAAACTCTGTATCCTCTCCTATATCAATCGCCCTGCTATTCTGAAATCGTGCTTCAATGGTGCCTATATTACGAACTTCAATGATAGATTCTGTGGGGTCATCCTCATTATCACCGATTTTTATAGCTCCGTCTCCACCATAAATCCCTCCGCTATTTGAGATAAAGCCACGGCTTTCTTCCCAGATAATGCCATAGAGCTTTGATGGAGTGACGGAAGCACGTGCTCCTACAATAAAGCCCTCATTATAAATCTCTACATCAGAACGATTGCCTATGGAAATTGCCGCTCCGTCGGGAGGAGTACCGCTATAAGTCCTCCCTACAGTATAACGGATCTCTCCCCCGCTACGGTTTATAATAATAACTGGACCACTTCCACTTTTGGTATCCTTTATACAAATAGCGGTGTTGAAGTCACAGTAAGGAAGTCTATTGCTTGAGTTAAGAATAGTGCTGTAAATACTTCCCTCATTATCTATGGTCACCGTCCCTCTATTTATATAAATAGCCTCACCACCGGAATGAATACCACCCTTATTGGTAAGTTCAAAAACATGATCAGGTGCATTAACAGAAATCCCTGATTTATCGGTACGAAATTGCCCTTCATTATAAACCTTCAGACTACTAATAGTGGAAGCAAAAATAGCACCGAGACCGGAAGCATAAATATAACCATAATTGATAACCTCAAAGTTACCTTCCTTGGTAAGGGCAGCAAAACGAGCATTACCATTATCACCAAAAACTAGATTACCATCGCCATCCAAACTTATAGCATCAACATAAAGAAACCCATCAATCTGCACTTTACTGGTGATGCCGCTCCTCGCTACATTAAGCAATGGGTTTGCGCTACTGAAATAAAACTTACCCTCTTCAACAGCAAACCCACGGGAATCAAGGGTAAAGGTGGAACTGTCAATGCTTCCGGGAATAAAGCTGGTACTTCCCTTGCATTGGGTTTCAAGACAATCAATATCTGGCTTTGACGCAATGTCATAGCTCCTATCAGGTAAAACTCTTACCCCTTCACGCACCAGAATAACTTGATCCAACTCCCCCTTATCATTTTTCTCAAAAAGAGTAAAAATTTCAGGATTGGCAATTCCTAAACTGGTAAAGGCGGCAACGGCATCGTCTTCAATAGTAATACCCGTATTCATATTGATAAACTCTGCACCCTTATCCAGGGTAATAATCCTGTAAAAGCTACTAATGGTTTCAGGGATTTCTCCTGTAAAATCAAAAGTAATCTCCCCGCGCAGTAAAAATAACTCCAAACCCTTCCAATCCATACCCCCATCGGAAAAAATAGAAGAGCTGAGTATTAACGTTAATTCACCTATGCTTTCAAAGCGGTCATCGCCTTCCCCAAAACTAAGCGTGTTACCCAGGCTAACATGACCCCCTGCTTCATTGGTAAAAACATCATCCCCTGCCCCAAACTCTAAAACCCTATTCATATCTCCCGGCGTGTTTTGTATCGTAATTCTGCCTGAGTTTGTGAGCGTGTCATTGCCTTCCCCAAATTTTATGGAAATATTGTCAACATTATTCCTATTGATAAAAACATCATCATCGCTACCCAAATCTACTACCAGATTCCCATCACCCAATTGGAAATTCCCTTCATTTATGATTTTATCTTCACCTTCACCAAAATTGATTGTACCGCCACCTTCAATTCCATAAATAGCGGAAACAGTGGATATCGTTAATTCATCATTACCCGCACCGAAATTTATTATGCCCCCATTCTTAAGGGTGAGGAAAGAAAGATTCCTAAGGATTATCTTATCATTGTCTGCCCCAAAATCTATGCGCCCCCCATCTATAACTAGATCAACATCCATAGCTGACAATGTTAGAATATCGTCACCCATGCCAAAATCAATAGTCTCACCATCACCTAGAGTAAATATACCAGTTTCATCAAATAGAACACTATCATCACCATCCGTCGTACTGATAATTCCTTTTTTACCCCCAGAGTCTGTAAATTGGGCATGGGCGAACCCTGCTGGCAAAAAACCGATTACTATTCCAATAATCATTAATAGTTTGAGCATGATCTCTATCCCGAGCTTTAAAGCAATGCTACAGCATTTTATAAGAATGCTATATTATGTAAAACCCTCTCCTTATTAGATATCGTTCTAGATAATAATTTCATTATTAATAGATAGCAAGATTTTTTTCTTTCATCTTATCGTAATGATAATAAAGGATTTTTTATTACTCTTTTTGAAAACATTAACAAAAGCTTATAAATTTTTCATAGATAAAGACAAAGAAATAGAAATTATCCTGCTTTAGCAAGCGAATCAAAACCCTGCAATATACGCAATAAACCTTCCAGCTCATTAAGCTTAACCATATTAGGACCATCGGAGGGAGCATTATCGGGATCCTCATGCACCTCCATAAACACGGCACCAACACCAATGGCAAGGGCAGCGCGCGCCAACACCGGCACCATTTCACGCTGACCACCCGAGCGCTCTCCCTGCCCACCGGGTTGCTGGACGGAATGGGTTGCATCAAACACAACAGGCACCCCTATTTCCTTCAAAACAGGCAAAGCACGCATATCGGAGACAAGCGTATTATATCCGAAGCTCACCCCACGCTCCGTAACCATAATTTTTTCCGCACCGCCCTCCTCCAATTTGGCAACAACCTGCTTCATATCCCAAGGCGCAAGAAACTGACCCTTTTTCACATTGATAATGGCACCCGTCTTGGCAGCTGCCAATAATAAATCCGTCTGCCTACAGAGAAATGCGGGTATTTGTAATATATCCACAATCTCAGCAACGGGAGCACATTGCTCCTTCTCATGAATATCGGTAACGCAGGCAATGCCGAGGCTCTCCTTAATTTCTGCAAATATGGAAAGTGCCTTATCCAATCCAATACCCCGCCCGCTTTTCAAAGAGGTACGGTTCGCCTTATCAAAAGAGGTTTTATAAATAAGAGGAATACCAAGACGGGCGGTAATTTCCTTCAACGCCCCTGCCATTTCCAAAGCATGCTCACGGCTCTCCATTGCACAAGGTCCTGCAAGTAATGTAAATGGCAAGCCATTGCCAATGCGGAAACCATGTAATTCAATTTCTTTTTGTGCGCCCATTCTTAGCCTCTCTATATCAACCTGCTTCGTTTCATTGCCGCTACGATAAAGGAAACAAATAACGGGTGCGGCGCAAAGGGACGAGATTTCAACTCAGGATGAAACTGCACTCCAATATACCATGGATGAAATATATTCTCCACAATTTCGGGCAAAAGCCCATCGGGGGAAATCCCTGAAAATTTAAGCCCTATCTCTTCCAGTGCTTTTCTATATTTCATATTCACTTCATAACGATGGCGATGGCGTTCGGATATTTTTCTTTTCCCATAAATAGATTCTATAAGCGACCCCTTAGCCAAATTTGCCTCATAAGCCCCAAGCCGCATTGTTCCTCCCATATCTCCTGCAGCATTTCTCTTTTCCAACTCGCTCCCCTTCATCCATTCCTTCATAAGCGCAATCACAGGATCTTTTTGCTTGCCAAATTCTGTAGAGCCTGCCCCCTTAATTCCGGCAAGATTGCGTGCCGCCTCCAAAACCGCCATTTGCATTCCTAAGCAAATACCAAAATAAGGAACATTCTTTTCTCTCGCATAACGGGCAGCCGCAATTTTGCCTTCAATACCTCTATCGCCAAACCCGCCCGGAACCAGAATACCATTGACACCATATAATGGATCTTTTGCCGCAAATCGCTTTCCCTTGAATTCAAATACTGTAGAATCAATTACTTCAACCTTCACCTCCACCTCATTAGCAATGCCAGCATGTGCTAAGGCTTCAATCAGTGATTTATAAGAATCCTGCAAGATTGTATATTTACCGACAAGCCCGATGGTTACTTTTCCCTCAGGCTTGCGCCATCGGCTTACAACCTCTTTCCAATTGGATAGATCAGGGTCTTTTTCTGTCTTAATACCGAAAACGGCAAGAAGCTCTTTATCCAAACCTTCCTTGTTATAAAGCTCCGGCACAGCATAAATCACATCAACATCACGCGCTTCAATGACGGCACTTTCTTTTACATTACAAAACAGCGCAATCTTGCGACGCTCTCCCTCAGGGATAGGATATTCGCAACGGCAAACCAAAATATCAGGCTGAATACCGATAGAGCGCAGCTCTTTCACCGAGTGCTGTGTCGGCTTGGTTTTCATCTCCTGAGCCGCACTTACATAAGGCAATAGGGTAAGATGAATATAAGCAACCTGCTCCGGACCTAAATCATTACGCAATTGACGAATAGCCTCAAAGAAAGGCAGTGCTTCAATATCACCTACCGTTCCCCCTATTTCGCAAAGCACAAAATCCACATCTTCCACATCGCTCGTAATGAAGTCTTTAATCATATTGGTAACATGGGGTATCACCTGCACCGTTGCGCCGAGATAATCACCACGGCGCTCTTTTTGAATAATTTCCTTATATATCCGCCCGGAAGTAACATTATCCCCCTGCGAAGCAGGCGTTCCCGTAAAGCGCTCATAATGTCCCAGATCTAAATCGGTTTCCGCTCCATCATCCGTAACAAAAACCTCGCCATGCTGATAGGGGCTCATAGTTCCCGGGTCAACATTGAGATAGGGGTCCAGCTTGCGGAGCCTGACCTTATAGCCCCGCGCCTGGAGCAAAGCTCCCAAAGCAGCTGATGCAACACCTTTTCCTAAAGAAGAAACCACACCGCCAGTGATAAAAATAAACCGCGCCATGGGGGTATAGTATACACATAATTTATCAGAAATGACAAATATTTTTTACAGATATTAAGGGCGTGGAATAGGCGGTATATCGGGCAGTATTGGAGCAGGCAATCTATCGCCCTGCTCTATTGGAAGCTGGGGGGTTACCTCATCAAATACAGACTTGCCGTCACGCTCTCCACTTAATATGGCAAGCGTGATGGAACTTATAAAAAACAGAACGCCTAAAATTGCCGTTGCCCGTGAAAGTACATTACCAACACCGCGACCGCTCATAATGCCACCGCCACCTCCAGAGCCAATTCCTAACGCACCGCCTTCAGAGCGTTGCAATAACACCAGCAATATAAGTGCGATAGCAATCATCAGATGGACAATAAGAACGACATTACTCATTATATTTTCCTGCTTTCAATTTATTTGGCACGCTTTTAGCTTAGTTTTACAGAAATTACCAGCCTTTTGCTGCCTGCTCTATAATGGCGCCAAAGCTTTCTACCTCCAAAGAGGCTCCTCCAATGAGAAAACCGCTGATAATAGAAGAAGAAAGCAAAGGCGGTAAGGTTTCCCCATTAATAGAGCCACCATATAAAAGAGGGATTTTTTCTCCCCAATCCGGAAATCTCTTTGCCAATTTTTCACGCAATAAGAAAAGAACTTCCTCTATTTCTTGAAGGCTGGGCAATATGCCCGTACCGATTGCCCATGCCGGCTCATAGGCAATGGATAAGGATGCCGGCTTTACCCCTTCCCCTGACAAAGCCCCTTCCAATTGTGCTGTAATAAATTGAGAAACCTCTCCCCTTTCCCTAACTTCCTTTGGCTCTCCAACGCATAAAATGGTTTCCAGATTATGCCGATGAGCAAGGCATATTTTTTGGTGCAATGCGCTATCTTCTTCGGGATAATGGCTGCGCCGCTCGGAGTGACCGATGAGTATGCTTTCTGCACCGGCATCTTTTATCATTGCGGCACTGACCTCACCCGTATAGGCACCCTCCTCATAACGAGAGCAATATTGTGCGCCAATGCGTATTGGCGTTTCCGCCACTTCCACCGCTTTGGCAAGCAGGCTTGCGGGCGGGTATATCCACAACTCACACTCTTTCCCAAGACATGCTGCCTTTTTGGCAAATGCAGAAATTTTAGCCAAATCTGCCTGTTGCCCATATAGCTTCCAATTTCCTGCCAATATTTTCCGCATAGATACTTCTCTCTATTGTTGTTTTCTTAGCATAGCATATAGAATAAGTAGTTCTTGCTTTATATAATTGCCCTCTTGAAAATTTTATCCTGCCCCCTATGATTAGCAAACTATTGGCTTTATGATAGCCTGCTGTCAAATATTATCATCCAATCAGGAAGGATTTTTACTATGTTTGCGCGTTTTCGTCATATTCTTATGAGCGTCTTGGGGGCGCTATTGATTGCACTTTTGGTTCTTTCCTTTGCCGTATGGGGGATAGGGGATATTTTTCGTGGCTATTCCCGCAGCACAATTGCAAAGATTGGTGATAGTGAAATCTCTGCAGATGAATTTCAGTTTCAATATCGCCAAAGTGTACGGGCTTTAGAGCAACGTTTCGGCGAGAGGCTAAGCAATGAGCAATTACAAAGCTTTGCGCTAGACCGCAGAATCATCAGTGATTTAATTTCGGTATATGGTCTGAATGAAGCAGCAAATAAAATGGGCTTATATGTAAGCCCGAAAGCAATAGCCGAGCAGATTGTCAATGACCCCCGTTTTCGTACGGCAGGAGGGGATTTTGACCGTGCTTATTTTCAAAGACTACTTGCCAATATCGGCACCAATGAGCAACGTTATGTAGAGGAGCAACAGGGATTTCAATTGCGTTCGCAAATGCTTTCTTCTCTTTTTGCGCCTTTACAATTACCGAAAAGCTTTGTTGAAAAAAGTTGGCAATTTGAAAATGAAAACCGGATTGTCAGCTATATTACCCTCCCTGCTCACGCGGTAGAGCGCCCCTCTGCGCCCAGTGATGCGGATTTAGCCAATTTATATGAGGAGATAAGCGATGCCTTTACGATAGCCGAAGCGCGTGAAGGAAAATTTATCACCATCTCACCGGATCAGATGAAAGAGAGCCTCTCTGTTTCCGATAACGAATTACGCACCGCCTATGCGGAGCGGGTGGATAGCTATAATCAGGAAGAAACCCGTAGCATTGAACAAATACGCTTTAACAGTGCGGAAGAAGCTAAGAAAGCTGCTAAAAGGCTTGATAGAGGAACAAGTTTTGAAACCCTTGTGAAAGAAAAGGGGCTGAGCGTGGAGAATGTTTCTCTGGGTATATTGAGGAAAAGCGATATCCTCACCCCCGAAATTGCTACGGCTGCCTTTAGCTTACAAGAAGGAAGCCATAGCGCTCCCATTTCAACTAGCTTTGGTAATTTCATCATCAGGGTAAGCAAGATAAATAAGGGGAAAAGATTTAGCTATCAGCAATTACGTGACCGGCTAAGAGAAGAGATATTATTAGAGCAGGCAAGAGAAAGTGCCTATGCCCTTTCCCAACGCATTGAAGATGCACGCGCCAGCGGTGCCTCTCTAGAAGAAACCGCACAACAATTTGGGCTACCCCTCTACACCCTGCCCCCTGCAACGGCGCAATCAACAAATCCAAGAAATGGAAAAACGGTAACGCTGCTTATAGAGCACCCACAAGTCATAAGATTTCTTTTTTCTGCAAATCTCAATGAGGAACTTCCGGTGGAGGAAACAAGAGAAGGAAGCTTTTATTGGATAGAGCTTACCAATATTATCCCTCCCCGCAGGCGTAGCCTGGATGAGGTCAAAAATGAAATAACCGATTTATGGTATGTGCTGGAACACCATGCTGGCGTTGAGCGTCTTTCATATAAATTAGTGGAACGCCTCAATAATGGTGAATCTTTTGGAGCGATTGCCAAAGAGCTAAAAACAAGCCCTGCAGAAACCAAAGCCTTTACCCGCTTTACTGAACATCCCATATTGGGCACGGAGGGCGTATTGCGTAGCTTTAGCCTCAAACAGGGGGAAGCAGGAACTGTCAGTCAGGTTTCACTGGAACGCCTCCAAAACGATGAGGCAAAGGTTATTCTTTTCCGTCTGGAGAATATAATAGAAACGCCCTTCCCCCAAGGTGATGAAGCAGAAGAATATCTCCAAAGCGTAGAAAACCAAAATCGTCAAAGCGTTAATAGACAGCTGATAGAAGGCTTACGCCAATCACTTGGTGTAAAGATAAATGAAGCTGTTATCAACAGACTTACCAGACAAACAGAATATTGATAAATGCCTAGCCCTGATTTCTCTACTTTTTCTGACATATATGAATCCGGCAGTGCGCAGATTATATGGAAGAGATTAAAGGGAAAGCGCGAAAGTGTATTATCGGATTTTGTAAACCTTGCCGGCAGTGCCAAGAATAGTTTTTTATTGGAAAGTGCAGAGGATGGAGAAACAAGAGGACGCTATTCTCTTATTGGTCTTTTGCCTGATATTATTTTTCGTATTCAAAACGGACAAGCGGAGCGCTCGGAAGATGGCAAGAATTTCAGCAAGATTTCTGGAAAGGCTTTGGAGGCGTTTCGCAGCTTGCTTTCGGAGAGCCGGATAGATATTCCCAACGAGCTTCCCCCTATGGCAGCAGGTATATTTGGCTATATGAGCTATGATATGGTGCGCGAGATGGAACATTTACCTGACCAGCCATCCGGCGGTTTGGGCTTACCCGATAGCCTGTTTTTGCGCCCCTCCATTATTGCCATATTTGATAATCACACCAATCACATCACCATTGTTACCCCTATTCGTAAAACTTCTCTAAGTGCGAAAGAAGCCTATGAAAAAGCACAAGCACAGATTGGGGAGATGGAAAAACGCCTTGCACAAAAGCAAGAAGCGGAAAATGAGATAAAAGGCAAAACCCTTGCCCCTCCTCAATCCAATATAAGCCGTAAGGAATATTCTCAAATGGTGGAGAGGGCGAAGGAATATATCCGTGCTGGTGATATTTTTCAGGTAGTGCTGAGCCAACGCTTTTCCTGTCCCTATCCGTTAAGTGGATTTTCCCTTTATCGCAGCTTGCGTAAAGTGAACCCCTCCCCCTATTTATTTTTTCTCAATTTTGAAGGCTTTAGTGTTATCGGCTCCAGTCCGGAAGCATTGGTAAAACTAGAGAAAGAAAATGTAACCATTCGCCCCATTGCAGGCACGAGGGCAAGGGAGGATAAGAAAAATGATGCGTTAATCGGCAAAGAGCTTCTTGCTGACCCTAAAGAGCGTGCCGAGCATTTAATGCTATTGGATTTAGGGCGCAATGATGTGGGGCGTGTATCCGAGATAGGAAGCGTAAAGGTAAGCGAGCAATTTAACCTGCAAATTACTTCTCACCTTATCCATATTGTTTCCAATGTTACGGGAAAATTGCGCAAGGAATATGATGGTCTTGAAGCTTTATGTGCAGGCTTTCCCGCAGGCACGGTTTCAGGGGCACCTAAAATACGGGCAATGGAAATTATTGATGAGTTGGAGGCAGAAAAAAGAGGCATTTATGCAGGCTGTGTCGGATATTTTTCTGCCAATGGTGATATAGATAGTTGCATAGCTTTACGGACAGCTATTTTGAAGGATGGTCAGCTTTACGTACAGGCAGGGGGTGGTATTGTCGCCGACAGCACCAGCGAATATGAATATGAGGAGACCGTAAATAAAAGCAAAGCCCTTTTTCATGCGGCACAAAAAAGCCTTGAGGAGGATAATCAGTGCTAATTGTCATCGATAATTATGATAGCTTTACCTATAATTTAGTGCATTTTCTGGGTGAGCTTGGCGCAGAAGCAGAAGTTTTTCGCAATGACCGGATAGGCTCCGAAGAAGTTCTGAAACGCCGCCCTGAGGCAATTATTCTCTCACCGGGACCCTGCACTCCTAATGAGGCAGGGATTTGTGTTGACCTTATTCAAAAAAATAAGGGGAAAATCCCTCTGCTTGGCGTATGTCTTGGACACCAATCCATAGCGCAAGCCTATGGTGGGAAGATTATAAGGGCAGATAGGCTCATGCATGGGAAGCTAAGTGAGGTTGAACATGAAGCAGCCGGGGTTTTTGCAAATATTCCCTCTCCCTTTAACGCTACCCGTTATCACTCGCTCACTGTAGAAGAGCAAAGCCTGCCTTCGGAGCTTGATATTATTGCTCGGAGTAAAGATAATAATATTATGGGCATATGTCATAAGGAAGATTGTGTTTATGGTATACAATTTCACCCTGAGAGTATAGCTTGTGAGCATGGGCACGCTTTACTGAAAAACTTTTTAGAGTTGGCAAAGGAAAAGAAATGAGTAAATTATTGGAACTTCCCCCTAAAGAAGCCTTTACAAGAATTATGTCGGGCGAGGCTGAGGCTGAAGATATAAAGGGGTTTTTATTAACCCTTGCCGAGCGGGGTGAGAGTGTTGAAGAAATTGTTGCCGGTGCGGAAATATTACGCCAAAAGGCCCTAACAGTAGATGCGCCTGAAAATGCGATTGACAGTTGTGGCACAGGGGGAGATGGACAACATACATGGAATATATCTACAGCAGTAGGCTTTGTGCTGGCAGGCTGTGGGGCATTTGTAGCAAAACATGGCAATAGAGCCGTAAGCTCACAATCAGGCTCTTCCGACGTGCTGGCGGCTCTTGGTGTCAGGCTGGATATGAAACCGGAGGAGATTAGCCATGCAATAAGGGAGGTGGGCATTGGCTTTCTCTTTGCTCCTGCCCATCATAGCGCCATGCGCCATGTTGCTCCTATACGTCAGGAGTTAGGCAGGCGGACTATTTTCAACCTGATAGGACCCTTATGTAATCCGGCAGATACGAAGTTTCAGCTTATGGGAGTATTTGACAAGAAATGGCTGGAGCCTCTTGCTGAAGCCTTGGGCAGGCTTGGTGCAAAATGTGCATGGGTTGTACATGGCGAAGATGGATTGGATGAGCTGACAATAACAGGAAAAAGTTTTGTTGCAGAATGGAAAGACGGCAAAATAAACTGCTTTGAAATAACCCCTGAGCAAGCAGGTCTGGAACGAGCAAAGCCGGAAGCCTTGCGAGGCGGCAATGCAGAAGAAAACGCCAAAGCCCTGCGTGCTATATTGGAGGGTGAAAAAAACGCATATCGGGATATTGTCATATTAAATAGCGCCGCAGGGCTTTATATTATAGGAAAAGCAAAAAACATAAAAGAGGGAGCAGAGCTTGCCCAAAAAAGCATTGATGAAGGTCATGCGCTTGGGGCTCTTGAGAAACTTACAACGCTTTAATGTCTGTATAGAGAATATATCATGAGGGACATATTAAAAGAAATTTCTGAATATAAATATAAGGAAATTGAAGAAGCTAAAAAAAAGATAAATCCAGATGACATGGAGAAAGCAGCAAAAGCTGCCAATAGTCCAAAAGCATTTTTGCAAAACCTGCGCCAATATGCACCCCATGCCATTATTGCAGAGATAAAACATAAAAGCCCAAGCAAAGGTATTTTACGCAAAGCCTTTAATCCTGCAAAAATTGCCAAATCCTATAAAGCCGCCGGTGCCGCCTGCCTTTCCATATTAACCGATAATCCCTCTTTTGGAGGAGAACCACATCACCTTATAGATGCAAAAAAAGCTTCAGGGCTTCCTGTATTATGCAAAGATTTTATTCTGGACCCTTATCAGATTGTTCAGGCACGAAGCTGGGGGGCAGATTGCATATTATTAATACTAGCCATGATGGATGAAGCCCAAGCCAAAGATCTCTTTTCCTATAGTCGGGAATGGGGCATGGATATATTGGTAGAAGTACATAATGAGGAAGAATTAGAGCGGGCACTTATATTGCAACCCGACCTTCTTGGCATCAATAACCGCAATCTTCATAATTTTGAGACAACGCTTACAACCACGCTTAGCCTTGCAAAGCAGATAGCAGAGCGGGAAGATATTTTTCTGATTAGTGAAAGCGGTATATCAACCAAAGAGGATATTGCTCTTTTACAAAAAAGCGGTGTGAGAGGATTTCTTATTGGCGAGCATTTTATGCGGACAGAAGACCCTGGAAAAGCATTGGAGGCATTGCTGAGATGAGCAAGCTCTCCCATATAGATAAGAAAGGGCAAGCCGCTATGGTGGATATATCACAAAAGCAGGCAAGCCGAAGAGAGTCCATTGCCATGAGCAGGCTTGTCATGGCGAAGGAAACGCTGAAGCTTGCCATAGCGGGCAATACGCCTAAGGGCGATATATTTGCCCCTGCCCGTCTTGGAGGCATTATGGCAGCCAAGCGCACAAGTGAGCTTATTCCTCTCTGCCACCCCATAGCGCTTTCTCATATTGAGGTAGAAATTGAAGCGGAAGAAGCTGCCCTTAAGGTAATAGCACGTGTGGTTACCACTGCGCCGACAGGCGTAGAAATGGAGGCTTTGGTCGCCGCTTCCACGGCGGGGCTTATTTTATATGATATGCTGAAAGCCATAGATAAGAATATGTATGTTGAGCAGATACGCTTATTGAAAAAAACAGGGGGGAAGAGCGGAGATTTTATTGCCTCTGATGTAGAACAAGATGAAATCGGTTAGTCAGGCACGAAAAGAAATAACACAAAGCGCACGCCCCCTGGTGGCAGAATCTGTTCCATTGGAAGAAACACTGGATAGGGTTATTGCCAAAGCAGAAAGGGCAAAATGCACAAAGCCTGCCCATGATGTAAGTGCTATGGATGGCTTTGCCCTTAATGGCGGGGGAAAGACATGGCATATTATGGGCAAAATTGCCGCAGGCGATAAGCTCCCTTCCTATAGGCTAAGAAAAGGGGAAGCCATGCATATTTCCACAGGTGCCCCCCTTCCCAAAGGAGCGGATAGAATTCTTATCAAAGAAGATGCCACCTTCACTGCTAAAAAATTGACAGCAAAACAAACACCAAAAAAGGATATTTATATCCGTAAAAAAGCAAGTGATTTCTGGAAAGGACAAAAGCTGTTTTCTAAGGGCATGAAGCTGACCCCCCCTATGCTTAGCCTTGCAGCAGCGGCAGGAATTTCCAAACTAACTCTACACCGCCGCCCTAAAATTGCCCTCCTTAGCAATGGCAATGAGCTTGTATCTTTAGGAACACTCCCCAAACCCCATCAAAGCATTGCCTCAGCAAATATTGGTATAAAAGCAATGATAAAAAAATGGGGAGCGGTATCATGCTTTGAGGCACATTGCCCTGATAGACTCTCCGATATCCGTGCTGCTATTCGTAAAAGCCGTCATGCGGATATCCTTATTACCATTGGCGGTGCTTCCATAGGGGACCATGATTTTGTCAGACAGGCGGCACAAGCAGAAGGTATAAAGACAGGCTTTTGGAAAATTGCCATGAAGCCGGGCAAGCCCCTTTTTTTTGGAAAAAGAGGAAACCGGTTTTTGTTAGGCTTGCCGGGCAACCCCGTATCGGCACTGCTTTGTGCAGAATTATTTCTAAGCCCTCTTATAAAAAAATTATCGGGATTATCCATAGAGGAAACCGCTCCCCAAAAGGCAAAAATAACCAAATCCCTTCCTGCCAATGGTGCAAAAGCGCGATATTTACGGGGCATATATAAAGACGGCGCTTTGACCCCGCTCATAGAGCAGGATAGTGCCTGCCTTTCCTCCCTTATAGGGGCAAATTGCTGGATTATCCGCCCTCCCCATGCGAAAAAAGCCCCTAAAGGCAAGGCATTACCTTATATTATAGTTTCCTCTTGACCCACAAAGCGAACTAAACTAGAACAAAAGTTGATGATTTGTTCTTGTGGATAAGTTTTATCAAATTGGTAAGAAAAACAGGAGTTGAGAAAAATGTTAACACCAAAACAGCATGAGCTTTTGCTTTTTATCCATGAAAGGCTTAAGGAAACCGGAATAGCCCCTTCTTTTGATGAGATGAAGGATGCACTTGATTTGCGTTCTAAATCGGGCATACATCGCCTGATTAGTGCTTTAGAGGAGCGGAAATTTATCCGCCGCCTGCCCCATCGTGCACGGGCATTGGAGATTTTGCGTTTGCCTGAAAGTGTTATTCCCAATCTTTCCGAGGCACAGACGGAAAAAAGGCCTCAGACACCTATGCCCCAACCTGCCCGTGACAATCATTCTATGGCTATTGGGGTTATGGGACGAATTGCGGCGGGAACGCCTATTTCTGCAATACAACATGAAAACCATCGCGTCAGCGTGCCGATAGAAATGATGCGCGGCGGCGAACATTATGCTTTGGAGATTGAAGGCGATAGCATGGTTGATGCAGGTATATTAAACGGCGATACCGCAATTATTCAGAAATGTGATACGGCACAAAATGGAGAGATTATTGTTGCGCTTATTGAAGGGGAGGAAGCGACATTAAAGCGCTTGCGCCGTAAGGGAGAAAGAATTGCGCTTGAAGCAGCCAATTCCCACTATGAGACACGCATTTTTGGTCCAGACCAGGTCCGCGTACAGGGAAAACTTGTCGGCTTATTGCGTAAATATTAACGCTATTGCTTCCGCCAATATGGAGCTCCTTCTTTCCAAAATATCTCCCCTCCCTTTTCAAAAAGGCGAGCAGGCAGGATGTGAGGAGCTTCACATTTTTCAGGAATTTTCAAAAAACTTACAATAAGGCTTGCTTCCTTACATGCCTTTTGCCATTGAGCACGTCTTTTAACGCGAACAAAAATATGCGCTTCCCCTTCTGCCCAAAAAGAAATAGTGCAAGAGGCAGTAATACAGGAAATTTTCTTAATGCCTTCAAGCTCGCCCGATTTTCCTTCACGGCGCAGCCATTGTATCAGCAGAAAATCCCTCTCCTCTATCTTGCTAAACCCTAACTCTCCTTCTTTATCCCGCGCCGCAATCATTTGGAGCTTTGGAGAAAATAGCAATACAGGCTTAGGGGCAGAAGACATCATCCATATGCCTATAAGCAAAGGCAATATACCGATATATCTCCATCTCCGCCCCCAAAGACATAACCACACAAGCCCTGTTGCCATGATAACTAAGCTTGCCATTCCCCCTACCGCTACGGATTGAACGGCATGAGGCAGGCTTGCTATCTGCTCGGCAATGAACAAAATCCATGAAAGCCCGATATTTGCGATAGGAATAACCAATCCCTCCAAGCCAAAGGGCAAAAGCAATATGGATAATAATATGGCGGGCATAACAACAAAGGCAAGAATGGGCAGGGTCAATAAATTTGCAAACAGACCATAAATAACAAAACGGTGAAAATGCCAAGCGGCAAATAATCCTGTAGCGCTTCCTGCAATGATAGAAGTAAGCGCCAATATATAGAAATAAAACATAATGCGCTGAAACCTAGTTTTCCGCTTTTTACGCCTTCTGCCCGGCTTAATCTTGTCTACTCTCCTCCTTTGTCTGGCTTCATAAACAGCAAGAAGGCTGATGACTGCTGCAAAAGACATTTGGAACCCTACCTGTAAAAAGCTTTCCGGTCTCCACAGCAAAATCGCCAAAGCAGCAATAGCGGCATTGCGCATGCTTAATACAGGACGCTCCATGATAATGGCAAGAAAACCAATGCTGACCATAAGGAAAGCCCTTTGTGTTGCAATTCCCGACCCCGATATAAGGAGATAAGCAAAAGCACAGCCTATTGCTATAACCGAGCATATGGCACGCAGAGGAAATTTTTGTATATGATATGAGGACACAGAAAGAAAAGTAACCAATCCCTGAAATATCATAATGGCAAAAAACGCCATATGCAGTCCTGATATGGCGAGAATATGAGCAAGCCCACTATCCCGAAGTGCCTGATGTGCCTGTGGGTCTATTTTATAACGCACTCCCGTAACAAGGGCTGGCAATATGTTGGAAGCACGTGTTTTTCCTGAAAGTTTATCCGTTAAATGAATGCGTATATGGTTTATCTTTTCTTTCCAGGATAATTTCTTAGAGCAATCGGCATATAAAAGCTCCTTCATGGACCCTCTCCCTCCAATACCGGAAAACTGCCTCCAGAAGCGGGCATCATATCCACCCTGCACCTTGCTTTCCTCCAATGCAAAAAGGCGCATTTTCGCATATATCTGACAGCCCGGTATAAGGGAATGCGCTTCCTCCGTATTCCAATAAAGCTGAATGCGTTTGGGAACTTCCTCTTTCTTAAACCCTTCAATGCTTAGGATACGCAAATCAATCCGAAAACTATTTCTCGTAGGTGTCACCCACTCCACCACTCCCAATACTTCCTTGCTGCTATAATTCTCATCTAATATTGGGGCAGCAATTTCTTCCATGCGCAAAGCGGATATAGATATTCCAAATGCTATAATCCCGATACAAATGGGAACCAATCTCCAAATGCTGGAACGCAGGAGCCAGGATAGAACCCCGCACGCTACTATAATAGCTGTGGAACTTCCTATTACCAAAGGAAAGGAAGACGGCATAAGAGCAAAATATAAGGAAATTCCTATGCCCAAAATTACAGGGACAAATAAAAACCAACGGTTTTGCTCAGCAATTAGATTTTCATAAAAATAACGAAAAATCCACATAGCACCCCCTTCCCGCTTATGCTATCAGAATGGATATGGATTTTTAAGGAGAATAATAAAAATATGAGCGGCACCCCTCCCATTACACGATTTGCTCCCAGCCCTACAGGATTTTTACATATTGGAGGGGCGCGCACAGCCCTGTTTAATTGGGCATTTGCCCACCATTTTGGGGGGAAGTTTCTGCTACGCATTGAAGATACGGACCGTAGTCGCTCTACGGATGAAGCAAAAAATGCAATCTTTTCCTCTCTCAAATGGCTGGGATTAGAATGGGATGGTGAAGCAATATTTCAGCATGGGCGCGCACAGCGCCATAAGGAAATTTCCGATGAATTACTGAAAACAGGAAACGCCTATCGTTGCACCTGCACGGCTGAGGAAATTGCTGCCATGCGTGAAACGGCACAGAAGAAAGGGCTACCGCCGCGTTATGATGGCACTTGTCGTGATAAAGAGCATGGGGCGGATAAGAAACATATTGTGCGTTTTAAGTCTCCGCAAAATGGGCAAACCATTATTGAGGATAGCGTACAGGGAAAGGTCATAATAGAAAATAGTCAGTTTGATGATTTAATTATTCTTCGCAGTGATGGCACGCCGACTTATATGCTAAGCGTTGTGGTAGATGATTATGATATGGGCATCACTCATATTTTACGTGGCGATGACCACCTCACCAATGCAGGACGACAAAGTCAGATATATATGGCTCTTGGCTGGAACATTCCCCATTTTTCCCATATTCCTCTCATTCATGGCAGTGATGGAGCAAAGCTTTCAAAGCGTCATGGTGCTTTAAGCGTAGAAGCCTATAAGGAAATGGGGATATTGCCCGACGCAATGTGCAATTATTTAGCCCGCCTTGGTTGGAGCCATGGAGATGATGAGATTTTTCCCCGTGAGCAATTTGTAAAATGGTTCACGCTGGAAGGGCTGAACCGCTCTCCTTCCCGTTTTGACATGGCAAAACTAACCCATATTAACGGCTTATATATTCGTAATGCGCCCGCTAAAGAATTTATAGATCTGGTAAGTTCCGAATTATCTCTCACCACAGAGGAACAAAAAGACAAATTAGCCTCTCTCATACCGGCTCTTCAGGAGCGAGCAAAAACATTGCATGATATTGCAGAAGGAGCGAAATTTCTCTTTGCCCAAACGCCCCTTGAAATGGATGCGCAAGCAAAAAAAATCTTAGATAAGCCCAGAGCAAGAAAGCTACTTGGTGCTTTGGCAGAAGATTTTGAGAATATTTCCAACTGGCAGGCGAAACAGATAGAAGAACATATTTCTGCATTTTTACAGGAAAAAGACCTAAAGCTTGGAGCCCTTGCCCAACCCTTACGAGCTGCTCTGACAGGGGGCAGTATATCGGTTGGAATTTATGATATGCTTGCAGCACTTGGCAAAAAGGAAGCGATAAGCCGTATCCATGCGCAGGCGGTAACAGGTTTATAATTTGCACGAATTACTATGAATGCTTATACTGCCGCATCTATAGTTAGGATAATAATATGAGTAAGAATAAAACAGCAGAACTGCGCTATCGGGATAAGATGTATCCTCTTGATATAAAAGAAAGCAGCATAGGTCCTGATGTCATTGATGTTACTTCGCTTTATGGGCAAAGCAATAGCTTTACCTATGACCCTGGCTTTACCTCTACGGCAAGCTGCATGTCGCGCATTACCTATATTGACGGCGAGAAGGGTGTTTTGCTCTATCGGGGCTATCCGATTGAGGATCTCGCCGAAAAGGGCAATTTTATAGAAACCTGCTATTTGCTTCTAAATGGTGAGCTTCCCAATAAGGTGGAGTTTGAAGAGTTTAATAATGCCATTACCACACATACTATGGTTCATGAGCAATTGCATAAGCTTATCACGGGATTTCGGCGCGATGCTCACCCTATGGCGATTATGGTTGGGGTTGTAGGGGCACTTTCTGCTTTTTACCATGACTCTACAAATATTCATAATGAAGAGGAACGCAAGATTGCAAGCCGCCGCCTTATTGCAAAAATGCCGACTATTGCCGCTATGGCATATAAATATTCTATTGGTCAGCCTTTTATTTATCCAGAAAACAGTTTGAGCTATGCGGCAAATTTTCTTCATATGTGCTTTAGTGTTCCCTGTGAGCCGAGCAATGTGAACCCGATATTGGCAGATGCGATGGATAAGATTTTCATCCTTCACGCCGACCATGAGCAAAATGCTTCCACCTCCACCGTTCGCCTTGCAGGCTCATCCGGTGCCAATCCCTTTGGTTGCATTGCTGCGGGCATTGCCTGTCTTTGGGGACCTGCCCATGGTGGCGCCAATGAAGCCACGCTTCATATGTTGCGTGAGATTGGGCATAAAAAGAATATTCCAGAATTTATAAAACGGGCAAAGGATAAGAATGACCCCTTCCGCCTTATGGGTTTTGGACATCGCGTATATAAAAATTACGACCCTCGGGCACGAGTTATGCAAAAACAATGCCATAAGGTTTTACAGGAGTTAAATATAAAAAATGACCCTCTCCTTGAGATTGCACAGGAATTAGAGAATATTGCTCTGAATGATGAATATTTTGTAGAAAAGAAGCTCTATCCGAATATTGATTTTTATTCCGGCATAACCTTGCAGGCTATGGGCTTTCCTACGAGCATGTTCACCGTATTATTTGCCCTTGCCCGCACTGTAGGCTGGGTAGCCCAATGGAATGAGATGATAGGCGACCCCAAGCAACGCATTGGCAGACCTCGCCAGCTTTATATTGGTGAAAAGCAAAGGAAATATATTCTTGAAAATAAGCGCAAATAATTAATGCCGTGCAAGTTCAAGAACTTTTTCTGCCGCCGACAGGCTTGGCGGTTTTACTGTCTGCATATGAGCGATACACTCATCAAGACCCTTTAGGCAATTTTCATAATGTTTTTTGTCCTCCATTAATTGTAAGAGGCTATGGCGTATGAGATTAGGCTTACACCTTCTACCCAGAAATTCTTCAATAATCGGCTTGCCTACAATAAGATTGGGAAGCACCACAGAGGGTATAGAAGCAAGACGGCTTAACAGAAACTGGTTTAGAAAAGACATTTTATAAGCAATTACCATAGGGATACGGGCTAATGCCAGCTCCAATGCCACCGTTCCCGATGCCGCCAATGCCAGATTGGAAGCGGCAAATGCCTCATAACGCTCATCGGCATGAATAATATGGAGAGGCAAGGGTCCTATCTTCTTTTCTATAGATGCAGGCAAGGGCGCAGGCGTGATAAGCAGAACCTTCACAGCTGGTAATTGCTCTATGGTTTTGAGAAATACAGGCAATAAGCTTTCCACCTCGCTTTTTCTTGACCCTGGCAATAATGCTAACAAGGTTTCTTTCTCCCCGATATCATGGCGCAAGCGAAACGCTTTACCAGCTTCCCTGTTTTGTATTTTTTGCAAAGCAGAATGCCCTATATAGCTACAGGGTGGCCCATTATGATTGGCAAAAAAGTCAGGCTCAAAAGGGAAAACAGATAATATATGAGAGAAAATATTGCGCATTTTCGCTATTCTTCCCTCCCGCCATGCCCAAACGCTTGGGGCGACATAATCAATAATAGGAAGCTCAGGACAATAGTTACGAATATGCTTAGCAACCCTATGTGTAAAATCAGGGCTATCAATCATCACGACAATATCAGGCTGCTTTTTTATAGCATGTTCTGCCGTTTGGCGAATACGAGCCAATAGCGGAACAATTCTTGCCAGCACACTTGTTACACCAATATGGGAAATCTCACTCATAGGGAAAAGCGATTGCAATCCCTGCTTTTCCATCTCCTGCCCACCAATACCCGAAAAATGCAATTCCGGCTTTTCCGTTATTTTTCCAAATGCCTCCATAAGTTCTGCACCCAGCACATCACCAGAAGGCTCCCCTGCCACTATCATAATATGTAATTTTTCAGGGGCACTCACTTTTTATCCGCCCCTTCTCTTGCAATACCTATGAGAAATAACCTCTCCCTTTCCGCAAGAGCAATCATCTCCTCAGCATGTATCAATAATGCCCCGCCTGCCTCAAATGCAATGCCGGAAAGTCCAGCTTTGGCAGCAAGTTCTACAGTTTTCGGACCAAGACATGGCAAGTCTACCCTCCGCTCCTGATTGGGCTTTGGCAATTTTACCAACACTCCGCCTTTACGCTTTTCAGTGGGTAAAGAGGCAAGATTTTCAAGCATTTTTGCTGTGCCCTCGGCTGCCTCTAATGCCAATACTACCCCATTACAAATAACGCTTGCCTGCCCAATATCAAACTTACCTACACCTAAGGAAATTTTCCTGCCAAGCCGGATAGACTGCTTTGCCTCTTTGCTAGGCTTATATTTACCCAATACGCCCTGAGGGGCAGTCAACTCTTCCAATATTTGCTCTGCGCCCAACACCTCAAACTCCTTTTTCTCAAAATATGCAATCAGCTTTGAAAGCACATGGTCATCTCCTAACAGACGGCCAGGAAGGAGCTTTGCCAAAAACTTCACCCCCTCCTTATCAACCCTTAGCGTTTTCAGATTAGGACGTTTCATAGAGCCAATCATGACGATCTGCCTACATCCTGCTTTTTTAAGATGCTCTACCGCCTCGCCAATGCACCCGATACTATTGAGCCAGCTGTGGGGATATTTCTCTATTTTCCTATCGCACTCACCCTCTATAGCGAGGATAAAAAGCCGCTTTCCTTTTGCGTGCAGACTTTCTGCAAGGATAAGAGGAATATCTCCCCCGCCGGCAATAATTCCCAAAGGCATGTTTTGCTTATTCATATGGGCGCTACCTTGTCCTGACCCCGCGGGCGCCGCGGGCAGAACAAATACCTCTCTCCGAAGGCTCAAGAATAAAATCTAACATGCGTTGTATATGTGGCATGTCGGCATATTTTTCTTTTGCGGCAGAAAGCCGTGCTGCCCATTCGCCCTCACCATGGAATATTTCCGTATAGGCAGCATGGATATGTCGTATTTCGGCAGAAGAGAACTTGTTTCGTTTCAGCCCGACAATATTTAGCCCGGCATGATGTGCCTGATTACCAACGGCCATGCCAAAAGGAATAACATCCTGTACGATAATGGCTCCCCCTGCCGTAAATGCATATTCACCGACACGACAAAACTGGTGTATGGCACACATGCCACCAATAATGGCATATTTATTTACCTGGCAATGCCCCCCTATCTGAGAGCCATTAGAAATAATAACATGCTCACCAATGCTGCAATCATGCCCGACATGGCTGGAAAGCATAAGCAGGCAATGAGCTCCGATTTTTGTAAGTGCTTTTTCCTTGCCGGTTCCTGGATGTACGCATACATATTCGCGGCAAATTGTATTTTTTCCTATTTCCAGACGATTTGGTTCGCCGCCATATTTGACATCCTGAGGCTTATGACCAATGGCAGCGAAAGGAAAGAACTCACAGTTTTCCTCAATATGCGTGTTTCCTCCAATAGTAACATGCGAATGGAGAACTGCCCCCTCTCCAAGGTGCACTCCTGCACCGATGTGACAAAATGGTCCAATGGTTACATTGTTCCCAAGCTCGGCACCTTTTTCAATAATAGCACTGGGATGAATATTGCTCATATATTCTCCTTCCATAGGATAATATAAGCACAAAAATCCTTAGGTTCGGAAACACATTATGTTTTCTTTTGTTTCTTTGCCAGCCTTGCAATAGCGGCAACTTCACGGCGCCATAATGCGACAGGACGGGCAGGAAATCCGCCCAGTTTCTCACCATCAGCAATATCATGGATAATGCAACTTCGCCCCATAGCCTGCACCCCATCACCAATTTCTATATGACCATTAATGGCAATCTGCCCACCACAACTAAAGAAGTTACCAATCTTGGCGCTACCTGCAACACCCGCTTGTGCCGTGATAAGGCAATGGCTTCCCACTTGCACATTATGAGCAAGATGGATGAGGTTATCCAGCTTAGAGCCTTTACCAATTTTTGTATCCAACAAGGTTCCGCGGTCAATGGCACATTGCGCGCCAATATCCACATCATCTTCTATAACCACACAGCCTAATTGCGGTATAGGCAGATGGGGGTTTTTAAAATCCACCCCATAGCCGAAACCATCCTGTCCGATACTAACGGAACTATAAATGCGTACATTATTACCAATAATTGCATGGGTAATAACGCTTCCCGCACCAATAATAGAATTTTTTCCAATGACAACGCCCTGCCCCAACACCACATTGGCACCAATATGCGTATTATCACCAATCTCTACATTTTCTCCCAATACTGCCCCTGCCCCTATTTTTACATTTTTGCCGATAGTGGCACTATCAGGGCATGGCTCTGTGCAGACAGAACTATCAGGAAAAGCATCAGGATAAAAATGCGCAGCAATCCGTCCATAGCAATGATAAGGCTGTTCGCTTACCAATAATGCCATGCTTTCAGGTGCTTTTTCCACATATTGGGAAGCAAGAATACAGGCTCCGGCTTTGCTTTTTGCAAGAGAGTCTACATATTCGGGAGAGTTTAGAAATCCGATATGAAGATTAGATGCTGCCCCCAAAGGAGCAACATCTTCAATCTTCCTATCGCCTATTGCGGGATTTTGTAACTTTGCCTGCCCAATTTCAGCGAGATCTTTTAGAAAAAAAGGTCCCTTTCGGTCATAAAAACGCGTTGAGGGCATAGACAAGTTTCCCTATTGGTCAGCAATCTCCAGCTTTACCCTTTTCAGCTTACGGTCGAGCTTTTTAATAACACCATCCGTAATGCGTAAATCGGTATCTGTATAAAAGATAAAGCGTTCCTCAAGGATAACATTAATTTTATCCTTTTGGGTAATCTCCTCAATAATAGGGACAACCTGCTCCACGATTTTCTGCTGTGCATTTCGGGCGGCAGTTTCTACGGCACGGACCTTATCGTTAAGCTCCTGCTGCTTTGCCTGCTGCTTTCCTTGCAATTCGGTGACTTTTTTCTGCAGAGCCTCCTGTGTAATCAGGGAACGCTGTGCATTCAATTTTTGCACCTCTCCTTCAAATCCTTTGCGGGCATTTTCAGCTTCTGCACGAATTTCATCCAACTCCTTTTTCAACTGCTCATTGAGATGAGCACCGGCTTTAGAAGTTTTAAGAATAGTATCAAAATTCACCGTAGCGATTTTCAACTCAGCTTTTGCTTCTGCCATAAAAGCAAGTGGCACGATGAGTGCCAGAAAGATATATATTTTTTTCAACATTTTTTCTCCTTTTTTATATTAATATTACGATTTAAAAACGGGTTCCTACACTAAATCGAAACGACTGATCACGATCATACTCTTCCTGTTTAATAATACCAGTCATATCAAATCGTACCGGACCGATGGGTGACCTCCAAAATATACTCATTCCGTAAGTAGCACGAAATGCCAAATCATCTTGGATGTCACTTTCCTGTCCAGCCAATCTTAGCGCATCACTTTTACCAATAATACCAAAATCAGTAAAGAGGGTAGTTTTTATACCAAATTCTTTTGGAATACCATTAGGAATTGTAGTTTCTATGGTTCCAAGTGCATAGGCTCTGGCTCCGAGCGAGTAATTGGTGCTGACCTGGCGGGGTCCAACACCGGCTTGGCGGAAGCCACGGAAGCTAATTCCACCCTTAAAGAAGCGGTCACCATAGGATACATCATCTCCGTTAAATCCGAACACATATCCGGCATCACCCCTCATATGGAACACAAAGCCCTCTCTCCATTCATGATAGAGGTTTCCATTAAGCACGGTTCGGAAATAGCTTGTATCGCCTGGAGCGGTAGCTAATTGTTGCGAAACGACTATATTCCACCCCTCAGTAGGCTCAATTCTGTCATTTCTCTTATCAAGAATATAACTATACCCAATTTCTGATTCGAAATTGCTATAGCTTGGGTTCACCTGTCGACTGCTGGATTGGTTGACAAGCTCGTCGGTCATGAGGCGATAATTAAGCGATAGCCGGCTATCATCCGAGAGCGGATAGGAAAGCCCAAACCCTATACCGGCACGAGCGGTTTGCACGCCGCTTTCATATTTATAATCGGTTCTGCTTCTAAACACATCAATAGAGCCATGCAAATCGCGCTCCAGGAAATGCGGATTGGTAAAATGCAAATCAATAGCCGTTTGTCTTGTAGATACGGAGGTACGAAAGCGCAGGAAATATCCCTTACCAAGCAGGTTTCTCTCTAAAATACTTATCTCCGTAGTCAGTGCCTCGGAGGTAGAATATCCCATCCCCAATGAAAGCTCGCCGGTAGATTGCTCCCTGACGGTTACATCAATCACCGTTTGGTCTGGATTATTGCCCTGAGAAGTATCTACCTTCACATCAGCGAAATATCCCAATCCCCGCAAATTGCGCTCGGAGCGAGCAAGCAGAAGCTGGTTAAAAGCATCACCCTCATCCAGACGGAACTGGCGGCGTATTACCCTATCCTGTGTTCGTAAATTGCCCCTAATATTAATTCTCTGCACATAAACACGCGGACCCTCCTCCACGCGATAGGTGATATATACGCTTCCCTCCTGACGATTACGCCGCACCTGTGGACGGATATTTGCAAACGCATATCCCTTTTCCCCAAGCAATTTGGTCATCTCAGCAATGGTTTCATCTATTTTTTTAACATTATATTGCTCTCCAGGCTTATGCGTGATGAGAGCCTTGAACTCTTCAATATTAATGCTTTTAAGATTTGATGCCACCGTAGCATCTGTAAAGCTATAAAGCTGCCCCTCCTCAATACGGAAGGTGATAAAGAACTCATCACCCTTAGGGGTAAGCTCGGCAATAGAGGATTCAACGCGGAAGTCGGCATATCCTTTACTGAGATAAAAGCGCCGTAATAATTCGCGGTCATAGCTGACACGGTCGGGGTCATAATTATCATTAGAGGTAAAGATTCTCCACCAGCGGCTTTCGCGGGTAAGGATTTCTTTTCGTAAGCGGAAATCGGTAAAGACCTTATTTCCAAGGAAGTTGATAGTCCGCACCTTCGTAATAGGTCCCTCATTAATTTCAAAAATAAGATCAACACGATTTTCAGGCTGTAGCACAACCTGTGGATTTACCTTGGCGGCAAATCGTCCGGAGCGGCGGTAAAGCTCAACAATGCGCTGTACATTGCTCTGCACCTTAGAGCGCGTATAGATACTTCTTGGATTAAGCGTTACCTCTTCCTCCAATGTTTTATTTGCAATTCTGGCATTACCTTCAAAAGCAATACGGTTAATGATAGGATTTTCTATTATGGAAACTTTGAGCACATTATCCTCAAACACCATACTGACATCAGCAAAAAGCCCGGTATCAAATAGAGCCTTCAGGGATTTATCCGCCAATAAGGAAGAATAAGCCCGCCCTGCCGATATGCGCATATAGGCGCGCACCGTTTCGCTCTCCACACGCTGATTGCCACTAATTTCAATTTTGCGAATAACTCCGCCTTCCTGTGCAGAAAGCGAAGAAGCAAAAGCCCAAATGAAACAGGCAAACAATAATAAACCGGTGTATCGCACCATAGACTTTCTCAATTTCATAAACTTACCCACGCTTTCGCGTGGGCATTTTTTATCCTTTAGGTAAACCATTTTTGCAAGAAATCAAACACCTTTAACTGAGCAAGATCATTCCAAGTGACCAATAGAAACAATCCTGCAACAAAACCAAGACCGATACGGAAGCCAATCTCCTGCAATTTTGCACTAAGCGGGCGGCGGAGCACGGCTTCCACCCCATAATAGAGCAAATGCCCTCCGTCCAGAAGCGGTATAGGGAAAAGATTGATAAGCCCGATACTTACCGAAATAATGGCGATAATATTCATCAAAGCCGCCATTCCCAAAGATGCCATTTGTCCAGAAATTTGTGCAATTCGCAAGGGGCCGCCCAATTGCTCCATGCTGTCCCGCCCGGTAATAATACGCCCCAAAGCCTTCATGGTCTGGGTGATAATAAAAACGGTCTGCTCCGTTCCCTTAGTAATGGCATTGAGAGGACCATATCGTATATGTCTGGTATTTTCGGCATTAAGAATACGGCGTATCCCCAATTGTCCAACAGAATAAACATTTCCGAACCGGTCACGCTCCTCAATAAAATCAGGCGTTACCATAAGTTCTATTTCCTGGCTATCGCGCAATAGGCGGAAATTTAATGACTGGTTTGGGCTTACCGATACAATGCGTCTTAAATCGGAGAAACTTTCTATCTTGCGCCCATCTATCTGTTGAATGAAATCTCCCTTCTGCAATCCAGCACGCTCAGCAGCACTTTTAGCGATAACCTCATCGATAACAGGAAGGGTTACCTGCTGTCCGGAGATCATAAAAAGTCCGGCAAATACGATAATGGCAAGCAGAAAATTGGCAAAAGGTCCGGCTGCAACCACTAAAGACCTTTGCCAAAGGGGTTTATAATGGAAGTTTCCTGCCCGCTCCTCCTCAGAAAGCTTTTCATTTTCTTCGCGGTCAGGCGTACTGGCAGGGCTTTGGTCACCGGCAAATTTTACATATCCCCCAAGTGGCAACCAACAAATCTGCCATATTGTATTTTTTTTATCCCGCCATTTCCATAAAGCGCGCCCAAAGCCGACAGAAAAGACCTCTACATCAACCTTGCACCAGCGTGCTACCATGAAGTGACCTAGCTCATGGAAAAACACCACTACGGTAAGTACAAATAAAAACGGAACGATATATCCGATACCAAAATTTGTAATATTCACCAAGCTTTCCATATTTTCCTCTTATTTATTTTGCTTTATCAACAGCTCTGCATTGATACGAGCTTCTTTATCTATTTCCAATACCTGTTCTAATGTTTCGGGTGTTTTACCTGCTTCCCTTTTCATCATCCCCTTTTCTATGACTTTTTCCACCAATGGAACAATATCAAGAAATTTTATTTTACCATCCAGAAATGCATATACTGCCACCTCATTGGCAGCATTGAGCAGTGTAGGGGCGTGTCCGGCATTTTGCAAGGCATGAAGTGCCACGGAAACGGCAGGAAAGCGTTTTGTGTCTAGGGGATAGAATTGCAAATCCGCCATTTCTGTTAATGAGAATGGTTTTTCTTCGCGTGCTATTCGGGCGGGATAGCCAAGGGCATGGGCGAGCGGCGTACACATATCGGGCGGTCCCAGATGAGCCATGCTTGTTCCATCACAAAAATGGATAAGCGCATGAATAAAGGATTGGGGATGTATCACCACCTGAAACTGCCCAAACTGCAAAGGAAATAAATGATAGCCCTCAATAAGTTCCAACCCCTTATTCATAAGCGTAGCGCTATCAATGCAGATTTTTCTGCCCATAGACCATATAGGATGGTTAAGCGCCATTTCTGGCGTTACTTTTGCCATTTGCTCTATAGATAATTCGCGGAACGGTCCGCCGCTGGCAGTAAGCACGACTTCCTTTATCTCCGTTAAGGGTCTATCGCCAAGAAGCTGGAAGATAGCATTATGCTCCGAGTCAACCGGTATAATATTGGCATTATGCCGTTTTGCCTGGCGTAGAAATAAATCCCCTGCGCTGACCAAACATTCCTTATTTGCCAGTGCAATAGAAGAGCCTGCCTGAATAGCGGCTAAGGTGGGGGCAAGCCCTGCTGTTCCTACAATAGCGGCAAGGACTAAATCCGCACCCGCACCAGCAGCCTCACAAATTCCCTCTCTGCCGGAAAGAATTTTTATTTTCCTGTCGCCCAAAGCCTCTTTAAGAAGAGGCATATGGACCCCATCACCAATAGCTATAATCTCAGGGGAAAACTTTTTAGCCTGCTCAATAAGCAAGTGAACATTTTCCTGTGCTGTCAGGGCAAGAATATCAACCTCATGCCCCTCCTCTATCAGCCTGAGCATGTTTTGCCCAACTGAGCCGGTAGAACCTAATATGCTAACCTTACGCGCTACCACAACCGGAACAATTCTATCATCTGTGCAGGGCTGGAGGGCTGAAAAAGCGATACGCATAATGCAATGACACCCGCTCCCATTGCAGCCATTACCAGCCCGTCCATACGGTCAAGAAGCCCACCATGACCGGGCAAGATATTACCGCTATCCTTGACCCCTGCTTTTCGTTTAAGGGCAGATTCGAACAAATCACCCCCCTGCGCCAATACTGCCATGACTACACATAGCAAGCCTGCCTGGAGGGGGGGGAGAATATCTGTAAATAAAGGATAGACCGTTCCCAGAATAAAAGCGGCAAGCACGCCACCAATAAGCCCTGCCCATGTTTTATTGGGTGATATTTTCGGGGCGAGCTTTGCACCACCAATGCTTTTTCCTGCAAGAAAGGCAAACACATCAACCACCCATACGGATAAGAAGATAAGCAACACCAATGCACGCCCGCCCTCTCCCTCATAAAGCCAAAGCAGAGAAAAGAAAGGCAATGTCAGATAGCTTACTCCGCCGACCAATACCCGCTTTGCCATTTTCTGCCTGTAAGAAATAGCTATTAATATCGGAAGCATAATACAGAAAACAATAAGCCCTAAGGCTACCCCGCCAATTCCTGCTATTGCCAATAATATGCCGATGATGGCGGCGAGATAAAATTGTATATTCTTATTTGCAGCAGACCCCACAAGTGCCACCCATTCCAAAGCCATAAGCATTGCCAATAGGATGAACAGCAAATAAAGCGTAACCGGTCCCAATAAAATGGCGGCAAGAATAAGGGCAATAAAAGCAATTCCCGTTATAAGGCGTAATTCTATATTGCTCATTTTCCCTCTTTTCTTTGTTTTTCCTGCATTTCCACTCCACCATAACGCCTTTCACGCTTTTTATATTGCTGCATGGCTTTATCCAAATGCATAGGGGTAAAATCAGGCCAAAGTGTGTCGACAAAAATAAGTTCAGCATATACGCTTTGCCAGCTTAAAAAATTACTAAGGCGTGTCTCTCCCCCTGTACGGATAATCAAATCAGGGTCAGGAAATCCTGCCGTAAATATATGTCGGCTAAAAGATTCTTCATTAATTTCCTGTGGGGCAAGCGTTCCTTCACGGATTTTTTCTCCCATAAGCTGCATGGCATGTATCATTTCTGCACGCCCTCCATAATTAAAAGCGACCAAAAGATGCATTGTATTATTTTTGGCAGTATGCCGCTCTACTTTTTCAATAAGCTCTATAATATCGGGAGCAAGCGCCTTTCTAGACCCGATAATATGTATGGCAATCCCCAGCTTATCCAACTCTTTCAGCTTTTTTCCTGCAAGCGAGCGCATAAGCTCCATAAGTGCCTCTACCTCCTCTTGCGGACGCTTCCAGTTTTCGGAACTAAATCCATATAAGGTCAGCACCTTAACGCCACAATTATGAGCATGGATAACAATTTGCCTTGCGGTTTCCATCCCCTTTTTATGGCCTTCAATGCGCGCCATTCCCTGTGCGCTTGCCCAGCGTCCATTGCCATCCATAATAATAGCAAGATGGTGCAGCGATGGCTTTTGCATATTATACCTGCTTTATTTCAGACTCCTTGGCAGCCAATGCTTCATCAATACGCTTTACATGGTCATCGGTAAGCGCTTGCACTTTATCGGAGAGCATTTTTTGTTCATCCTTGCCAATTTCTTTTTCAATTTTTTTAATTTGCTCCATGCCATCGCGGCGCACATTGCGAACAGCAATGCGTGCCTGTTCAGCATATTTTCTTGCAATTTTTGCAAGCTCTTCACGCCGCTCCTCATTTAATTCAGGAAGAGGCACGCGCACAAGCTGCCCATCGCTCATGGGGTTTAGCCCAAGACCTGCTTCACGGATTGCTTTTTCAATCTGTGGCACGGCATTTTTATCCCAAACCTGCACACTAATCATGCGTGGCTCGGGTACGCTTACCGTTCCCAATTGTGGAATGGGTGTCTGCTGTCCATAGACATCCACCATCACATTATCCAATAGATTTGGACTGGCACGGCCAGTTCGCAAGCTTGCAAACTCACTGCGCATCGTTGAGATAGCACCCTCCATACGTCTTGCTAGCTCATTAAGTTTTATTGCCTCACTCATTTTCGCCTCCCTTTTTCTCTGTAACCAAGGTGAACTTTCCCTTTTTCTGACAAACATCGGGGAAAGCATTTTTTTTCTCAATAGAGAATACAATTATGGGCATATGATTTTCCCGTGCAAGGCTTATAGCCGAAGCATCCATAATGCGCAGGTCTTTTGATAATACATCCATATATGTCAATTCCTTATAATGTATGGCGTTTTTGTCTTTTTCAGGGTCAGCCGAATATACACCATCCACTTTTGTTCCCTTCATAAGCACATCGCATCCCATTTCCACTGCGCGCAATGCGGCGGCGGTATCTGTAGTGAAGAAGGGGTTTCCTGTTCCTGCCGCAAAGATAGTCACCCTTCCCTTTTCCATATGGCGGATAGCTCTGCGGCGAATATAGGGTTCACAAATACTGGTCATTGGGATAGCGGATAGGACTCTGGTATCAATCCCAAGCCGCTCCAGAGAGCTTTGGATAGCAAGGGCATTCATAACGGTTGCAAGCATGCCCATATAATCGGCAGAAGACCTTTCCATGCCAGTAGCTTCGGCGGATAATCCACGGAAAATATTTCCTCCCCCGACAACCAAACAAACCTGTAAGTTTAAGCTAAGAGCTTGGGCAATTTCGCCGGCTATCCTGTCTACCGTGCGGACATTAATCCCATATTTATTTTCCCCCATAAGTGCTTCGCCTGATATTTTCAGCAAGATGCGTTGGGCATGTTTTGGTTTTGGCATGTTTTCTGCCTCCCTATGGGATGAGTATGCGTCTTACTGCCTGTAAATGCCAGTTGATTTTGCTTTTAGCTTTTGGCAATGGCAGCCACTTCGGAAGCGAAATCATCCTCTGCCTTTTCAATGCCTTCCCCTAATTGGAAGCGTGAAAATCCTGAGATTTCAACTTTTTCTCCAAGCTCCTCACTTGCCTTTTCCAGCACGTTAACGATAGGGGTTTCGCCATCTATCACAAAGCTTTGGGCAAGCAGCACCACTTCCTGGAAGAACTTATTGAGCCTTCCCTCCACCATTTTTTCAATAATATTATCAGGCCGTCCGCTATCTTTTGCTTCCGCAATCAGCACAGCACGCTCGCGCTCAATGACATCTTTATCAAGGCTTTCCTGCGAAAGTGCCTGTGGAGCGGTTGCCGCAATATGCATTGCCAATTGCTTACCAAGGGCAGCCAGTTTTTCCTTATCCCCCTTGGAGGAAAGGGCTACCAGCACGCCAATCTTACCGAGATTGGGAGCCATCTGCCCATGAATATAGGATATCACCAACCCCTCCTCAACACTAAGGCTTACCACCCGCCGCAGGGTCATATTCTCACCAATTGTGCCGACCATTTCCGTAATATATTCCTCTATATTTTTACCCTCAGAGATGGTTGTTTTCAGGGTTTTTTCCAAATTGCCACCGGCTTTCAAGCTAAGCTTTGCAATTTCGGCGACCATTTTCTGAAAATCCTCATTGCGGGAGACAAAATCGGTTTCAGAGTTTAACTCAATCATAGCACCTGCTTTTTCGGCAATAGCAATTCCGATAAGCCCTTCACTGGCAATCCGTCCTGCTTTTTTTGCCGCCTTAGCCAGTCCCTTTGTGCGTAGCCAATCAACAGCATCATCCATATTGCCTGCGCTCTCCCCAAGAGCAGCCTTACAATCCATCATGCCTGCGCCTGTTTTTTCACGCAATTCCTTAACCAAGCTGGCTGTTATTTCGGTCATGTTATTCACTTGTCTTTTTTGTTGCTTCTTTTTTTGCAGCCGCTTTCTTTTTTACAGGCTTGTCGGCAGCGGTTTCTTTTTTCTCTGCCTTTTTAGCAGGAGCTTTTTCAGCAGTCGGTTTTACCGCAGGCTTTTTCGCCTTTTCAACTTCTGCCTTTTCCATAACTGCTTTTTTAGAAGCAATTTTCTGCACTTCTACTTTCGGCTCCTCGCTTTTTTGCTTTTTCGCCTCTGCAGCTTCCTTCTTGGCAATCTTCTCAGCAGCCTCAAGGTCTATTTCCGGTGCTTCATTCATCTCCCCAATATCCGTACCAGCATGTTGCTGCGCCTCGGCAATGCCATCAATGACTGCCTGAGAAGCAAGCTGGCAATAAAACTCAATAGAGCGCAAAGCGTCATCATTACCGGGGATAGGATAGGTAATTCCCTCAGGATTGGAATTGCTGTCCAATACACAAATGATTGGAATATTCAGCCGGCGGGCTTCCTGAATGGCAATGGCTTCCTTATTGGAATCGATAATGAACATAATATCAGGAAGTCCGCCCATATTTTTAATACCGCCAATAGCGCGCTCCAATTTATCATGCTCACGGGTAAGGTTAAGGCGTTCCTTTTTTGTAAGCCCCTTGCTTTCATCTTCCATAAGCATTTGTTCAAGCTCATTAAGCCGCTTAATGGAGTTTGAGATGGTTTCCCAATTGGTAAGCGTTCCGCCCAGCCAGCGGAAATTAATATAATATTGCGCACATTCCTTTGCAGTACGTGCAATGACTTCACTGGCTTGCCGCTTTGTGCCTACAAACAGCACCCGTCCGCCTCCTGCAACCGTATCGCGAAGGGCAAGCAATGCCTGGTGCAATAGCGGTACGGTTTGCGAAAGATCCATAATATGGATATTATTGCGCACCCCAAAAATATAGGGTTCCATTTTGGGATCCCAACGATGTTTTTGATGACCGAAATGCACTCCGGCTTCAAGTAATTGACGCATTGAAAAATCAGGCAGTGCCATGATTATACTCCTTTTCCAGTTTCTCCTCTGCGGGCTTCAAGTCATAATGACACCGGAAGGCGATGGAGGATTTCTCTCCTAACATCACCCATATCCCGCATGTGTGATGGAAGCGGTATAGGCAGTTTTTATGCTTTGGGCAAGTCTTTTTTGTTTTAGAAATCCTCAACCTGCAAGACGCCGGGTAAGGATTTGATTTTACTTATGATTTCTGGGTCGACCAAATAGCCGCCTTCCAGCTTCATTTCCACCTCATGGGTTTTACCAAGCAGAACAAGCTCAACGCTTCCCTTTCCCTTAGGCAGGCGCTCTGCGATAAGAGGAAGCGTTTCCTTTTTCTCCAGCAATATTCTCATACCGGCTTGTGCATTTTCTATGATTTTAGATAAGCCATGCAATCCATTGCAACGAATACGTGCCTCTTCTTCGCCCCTCGCAATATGTACTCCCATGACAACCAGCTCGCCTTCAACCAATAGAGGGCGTATTTTTTCGAGAATGTCAGAAAAGATTACAGCCTCAAACTGACCAGTTTCATCAGAAAGGGTTACAAAGGCGAAACGATTTCCCTGTTTAGAGCGCCGCTCGCTAACGGATAAGATGGCTCCGGCAACTAAGCCTTCCGCCTGCACGCCCTCCATAAGCTCGGCATAGGATATGACATGCACCCGTTTTAATTGCTTGCGGTAAGCCTCTATGGGGTGGGCGGAGAGGTAAAACCCAATGGCTTCAAACTCATGGGATAATTTTTCCATAGAAGAAAAAGACTCTTTCATAGGTAACTCCTTTACGGCGATTTGCTCTTCATTTCCTATAAAAAGGCTGTCCTGTTTGGTGTCGCGGTCATGCTGTGCCAGCTGGGCTATTTCCATAAGCTTAGGGATATGCTCAATAATCTGGGCACGATTTTCATGAATTTCATCAAAAGCCCCTGATTTTGCCAAATATTCCAATGAACGCTTATTAATATTTGTGCTACCCACCCTCTCCATCATGGTAAAAATATCTTTGAACGTACCATTTTCTTTCCGCTCTTTAACCAATGCCTCCATCATTTCCCTGCCGACATTACGCACCGCTGCCAAGGCATAACGGACTGCATTTCCTTCAACGGAAAACATGACATCACTTTTATTGACATTGGGAGGTAATATTTTAATAGCTGCCTTTCGTGCCTGCTGGCAAAATGTCTGAATCTTATCGGTACGCTCAAAATCAAGGGAAAGGGAAGCAGCAAGAAAAGCAACGGGATGGTTAGCCTTTAGCCATGCCGTATGATAGGCAATAAGGGCATAGGCGGCAGCATGACTTTTATTAAACCCATAGCCGGCAAAACGGTCTACCTGGTCAAAAATAATACTTGCTTTTCGCTCCTCCACACCATTTTTAACGGCACCTTCAATGAAACGCTTTTTCTGCGCATCCATTTCTTCCTGAATTTTCTTTCCCATAGCCCGCCGCAACATATCTGCCTCTCCCAGCGAGAAATTGGAAAGTGTGCGGGCAATCTCCATGACCTGCTCCTGATAGATAATCACCCCATAGGTTTCTTCCAGAATGGGTTTTAACATTGGATGTAAATAATCGGGCTTTTCCGTTCCGTGCTTACAATGATTATATCGGGGAATATTCTCCATGGGTCCAGGGCGATAGAGAGCCACCAATGCAATAATATCTCCGAAGCAGTCGGGGCGCATTTTAACCATGGCTTCACGCATGCCTGCCCCTTCCAATTGGAACACTCCGACCGTGTCGCCCTCAGCCAGCATAGTAAAGGTTTTCTCATCGCTTAACGATATCGTATCTATATCAATCCTAATGCCCTGCTCTTTCAGTAAGGAAATTGTTTTCTCAATCACGGTGAGCGTTTTAAGACCGAGGAAATCAAATTTTACCAGCCCTGCTTTTTCAACCCATTTCATATTAAATTGGGTAAGAGCCATATCCGATTTAGGGTCACGATATAAGGCCACCAGCTCCTCTAATGGTCTATCGCCAATAACAACACCTGCAGCATGGGTAGAAGCATGACGATATAACCCCTCCAGCTTAAGGGCAATTTCCAGCAAACGCTCTACGCCCTCTTCTTCCTTACGGGCTTGTTGCAGACGTGGCTCCCTATCAATGGCTTGCTCCAAACTAACGGGATTTGCAGGATTATTGGGTACCATTTTGCAAAGCTTATCAACCTGTCCATAAGGCATTTGCAATACTCTGCCAACATCACGCAGTACAGCGCGGGCCTGCAATTTTCCAAAAGTAATAATCTGGGCAACCCTGTCCTTGCCATATTTATCACGAACATAATGAATAACCTCATCGCGACGATGTTGGCAGAAATCAATATCAAAATCAGGCATGCTGACGCGTTCGGGATTGAGGAAGCGCTCAAATAGAAGTCCAAAGCGCAAGGGGTCAAGGTCGGTAATGGTCAAAGCAAAAGCAACCATGGAGCCTGCACCGGAGCCACGCCCCGGTCCTACGGCAATTCCCTTTTTCTTTGCCCATTTAATAAAATCGGCAACGATAAGGAAATATCCTGCAAATCCCATATCATTGATAATATTAATTTCCTGCTCCAGACGGCTATGATATTCGTCTTCCTTTTCCCAGATACCAGCTTTAATCCGCTTGGCAAGACCAGCGCGCGCCTCCTCGCCAAGAAGTTTTTTCTCATCCTCTTTCTTTTCCCCTTTCTGGAAACGGGGCAGGAGCGGGTCACAAACTTTTGGACGGAAATGGCATCTTTTGGCAATTTCTACAGTATTTTCCACTGCTTCTGGCAAATCATCAAATAAAGCAACCATAGCGGCAGGGTCTTTCAGATAATGCTCTTCGGTAAGACGGCGGCGTTCACTATCCTCTACATAACTCCCCTCAGCGATACAGATCAGCGCATCATGGGCAGCATAATCTTCTTTTTTCAAAAAATAGCTTTGCTGGGTTGCAACAAGAGGGATATTCATTTCATAGGCAAGCCCAATGAGCTTTCCCTCTTCCTCAATTTCACTTGATAGGCTATGTCTTTGAAGTTCTACATAAAGTTTATCTCCGAAGCATTTGAAAAGATAAGATAAAACTTTAGAAGCTTTATCCTTATGTCCATGTGCCAAAAGCTGATTTACCAGCCCCTCCGGACCTCCCGTAAGGCATATAAGTCCCTCTGCATATTTGCCTAACGTTGCACAATTTACCTGACCTGCAGCAGGCATGATATGCCCCTCCTCTTTCTGTTCCTTCTCCTCGCCTAAATGAGCAAGGCTGACAAGTTTGAGAAGATTGCGATAGCCCTCTTCACTGGATGCGATAAGGGCAACAAAGCCATGCTGATCAAAGCCCTGTGTTTTGGCAAGTTCCGCCTCCCATTGCACGCCAAGGCTTACCCCGATAATGGGCTGTATTCCCTTTTGCACCATAGCCTCGGAGAACTCTAAGGCTCCAAAAAGATTATTCCGGTCGCTAATACCGATAGCGGGTATACTCATATTTTCGCAAAACTCTGCCAGTTGCGGAACACGAATAGCGCCCTCTAACAGGCTGTAAGCGCTATGAAAGCGCAGATGGATAAAGGAAGTATTATGATTGGACGCCATATTCCTATCATGGCTTGTCAGCTATATGAATGTCATCCCTTCTCTTACAATAGAGCGGTGTTTTTGGTGGATAAATTTCTTTAGCTTTATTTTTATTGCGTAAGGGCAATAAGAGCATATCCCCACAGGCTGGCGGTATATCCAAATAGCAATAGGGCTATGATTGCCAATATATCTTCTGCAATTCTTCTCATTTTTTCTATCCTTTATTTTTATGTTCTTGTTTTGTTCTATCATAGCTCTTATCTGGATGCAAGTAAAAAATTACTGTAAGGAAGCAGGCTGAAGCTTGCCGTCAACAAGCTCTATGGCGCGGTCCATACGGGCGGCCAAAGCATGATTATGGGTTGCCATAAGCACCGCACAGCCTTCAGTACGGCTGGCTTTGAGAAAAAGCTGAAACAACTCTTCTCCCGTTGTCGGGTCAAGCGATCCCGTTGGCTCATCTGCAAGCAAAAGGGAAGGTTCATTAGCAATGGCACGTGCAATACCGATGCGCTGCTGCTCTCCCCCTGACAATTCCTGCGGGCGATGATTTGCACGCGATAAAAGTCCCATTTTTTCTATCAGAAATTTTGCCCGCTGTAGCAAAACCTTGCCACTGCCATATTTACCAGAGATTTGGAGCGCAAGCATTATGTTTTCAAGGGCGGTAAATTCGGGAAGCAAATGATGTGCCTGATATATAAAACCGATAGCATCCCTTCTTGCCAAAGTCCTCTCCCGCTCGGAATGCGCCTCTTTTCCCAAAAGTTTTAGCACACCACCATCATAGCTTTCCAACAGACCGGCAATATGAAGCAGGGTAGACTTGCCTGCCCCCGAAGGGCCAAGCAATGCCACCATTTCACCCCGCTTTATCGCCAGATTAACTCCGGATAATACCGTAAGCTTTTTTGTTCCCTGCACATAGCTACGAGTAATATTTTGCATTTCCAATATAGCATTACTCATTACGCAAACCCTCCACAGGAGTCATGCTGGCAGCCTTCCAAGCAGGATAGAGCGTGGAGAGAAAAGAAAGCCCCAGAGCAATGATAATGACAAGTAGCACTTCTTTTGTCTCCATGCGCACAGGGAGCTGGCTTAGATAATAAATTTCTGCAGGAAATAACTCCGCCCCCGTAAGCCATGTTAAGAAGGCACGGATTTTTTCAATATAGACACAGAATAATATGCCAAGCACCAGACCAAAAAAGGTTCCCACCACACCAATGGTTGCCCCCGCCAAAAAGAAGATACGCATGATTGCATATTTTCCTGCCCCCATAGTGCGCAATACGGCGATGTCGCGTGTTTTTTCCTTTACCAGCATAACAAGCCCGGAAACGATATTCAGCGCTGCAATCAGCAATATGAGCGTGAGAATAAGAAACATCACATTGCGCTCCACCACCAAAGCGGAGGTAAGCGTTGCATTGCTTTGCTTCCAATTTACAATCTGTCCCTCATTGGCAAGTGCATTTTGCAAAGCGGGTTGCAGGCTGTCTATTCTATCGGCTTCATCAAGAATAACTTCCATGCGTGCGCGTGCAGAGCCTTGCCCGAATAATGCCTGTGCCTCTGCAAGCGGAAGCAAGATAAGGCTTTTGTCAAATTCCGACATGCCTATCTGAAATATTGCCGCAATAGGAAAACTTCTCACTGACGGCACCACACCAAAAGGAGTGGTTGCCCCTGCAGGAGCGATAAGTGCGAGCGTGTCGCCTATGGCAAGGCGCATTTCCTGTGCAAGACCCGCACCGATAGCTATGGCATTTTCGGAGGCAATCTCCTCAAGGCTTCCCTCACGCAGATTATCAGAAATGGCTTGCATTTTCTGCATTTCCTCGGGCTTCATACCACGCACGACAACCCCCCTTATCGTGTCATGGGCAGAGGCAAGAGCGGTATTTTGCATAAAAACCGAGACGCGCTCTACCCCGTCTATGGTTAGCAGTCTTTTTTTCAATGCCTCCTCATCGGCAAACTCATCTGTATCTGCATAGATAATTGCATGTCCCCCCACGCCCAGAATTCTGTCCAGCAGGTCTGCCCGAAACCCGTTCATGACTGCCATGACGATAATGAGGGTTGCAACACCGAGCATAATGCCAAGAAAGCTTACCCATGCGATAACGGATATAAATCCGCCCCTTCTGCGCGAGCGCAAATATCTGCCTGCAACAAAACGCTCAAATCCTGCCGACATTAAGGCATCTCCCGGGCAGGTGGAGAAGAAAGCAATGAAACAGCTTCAGCAAATTTCACCTCTTTTCTCTCCCCTGTGGCACGGTTTTTAATCTCAATCATTTCTTCTTTTGCATTTCGCGGTCCGATTATTGCCTGCCAAGGAAGCCCGATAAGATCCATATCGGAAAACTTTGTGCCTGCCCGCTCATCGCGATCATCATAAAGCACCTCAATATTTTTCTGCAGCGCCTGATAGAGCTTTTCGCTTACTGCATCGCATTGGCTTTCTCCCCTTTTGAGATTGATAATCCCGACATGGAAAGGGGCAAGTTGCCAAGGCCAGATAATTCCGTCTTCATCATGGCTTGCCTCAATCACGGCACCGACAAGGCGTGAAACACCAATACCATAAGAGCCGCACTGCAATGGCACCTGCTCGCCCTTATCATTGGCAATCATACATTGCAGGGCTTTGCTATATTTATCTCCAAAGAAGAAAATATGCCCGACCTCAATACCACGAGTTTCTATCTGATATTTTTTTGGCACTTGTTTATCAAATAGAGCCTTATCATGCTGCTCATCTGTGGCGGCATAAAATTGGGTATATTGGTCAATAATAGGAGAAAGGTCGCTTTCATAGGAAACTTCCTCCTGTAATGCGCTTATTTCGGTAAGGCGTTTATCGCAATAGACGGCACTTTCTCCGGTTTTTGCCAGAATAATAAATTCATGGCTTAAATCACCGCCAATCGGTCCAGTATTGGCTATCATAGGAAGGGCACGCAGCCCAAGTTTTTCAAATGTACGAAGATAAGCAAGAAACATTTTCTGATAAGCTTTTTTGCCCTCTTCCACATTAATATCAAAACTATAAGCATCCTTCATAAGAAACTCGCGCCCCCGCATCACGCCAAAACGGGGGCGTATTTCGTCACGAAACTTCCACTGAATATGGAACAGATTGCGGGGCAAATCCTTATAGCTCTGAGCGGCATGGCGCATAATATCAGTAATTTGCTCTTCATTGGTAGGACCATAAAGAAGCTCATTTTTCTTACGGTCCTGAATACGGAGCATTTCCTTGCCATATTCTTCATATCGTCCTGATTTTTTCCATAAATCAGCAGATTGAATGGTCGGCATAAGAACCTCAATGGCACCTGCTTTGCACTGCTCCTCCCTTACAATATTCGTAATATTCTGGAGAGCTTTCAGACCAAATGGCAACCAACTATAAATACCGGCACTTGCCTGGCGAATAAGCCCTGCCCGTAGCATTAAGCGGTGTGAGACAATCTCCGCACCAACGGGATTTTCTTTCAGTGTAGGGAGAAGATATTTTGAGAAACGCATAGATTAATCCTGCCATATTATGTCTATTAATGGTGCTATCCATTCTTCACTTCCATGTTCAAGCACCATTATGACTATAGTGCATATTATGCCTGCGAATAGGGTATTAAAAATAATTTTTTTCCCCATATGGGCTTGTAATGGTGCGCCCCTATCTGTGCCTTTTGGTCTTTGCTCGCCCTGTTTTTTGCCGCTTCCAAATGGCAGCACTATAAAGAGGCATAGAAACCAGATGAGAATATAGAGCCCAATTTTCAGTGATAGAGTAATATTCATGCGCCTTCCTTCCTGTTAAGGGATATTTCTCCCGCATGGATAGTTTGGCGCAATTTGTTTTTATTTTCCACGACCATTGCACCATTGGGAGCAATATCTATAAAGCGCATAGTTTCCGAGGATATATCTATCTCTTCCCCCAAGCCATAGGCAAGGGAAAGAAATTTTTGCCGCAAAGGTTCAAATCCCTGCTCTTTCCAAAGGGTAAGAAGGGATTGCAATTGCTCGTCCAATATTTCCAAAAATGATAAAGGCTGAAGCGGGTGCTTTGCCCATTTTGCCAGATAACAAGCGGAGAGGCCGGAAAGCTCTGGGGCGGAAACCAGATTTACCCCAATACCAAGACATGCCCATTCTACCATATCGCCATTGATAAGCAGGCTTTCCGATAAAATGCCGGCAAGCTTTTCTCCTCTTTTTGTTATTACATCATTTGGCCATTTGAGAATGAGCGGTGCTGATGGTGCCAAAGCGATAGATGCACCATGGACAGCTAACGCCGCCAAGAGGGAAACCTGCCCCATATGCGCAGGGGCAATATCAGGAGAAAAAATGAAAGAGCCGAAAAAATTTCCTTTTTCCGAATGCCATTTTTTCCCTCCCCGTCCGCTACCTGCACTTTGCGTATCTGCGACAATCCAGCAAGGGGTGAGCTTATTTGCCTCAACCATGCGGTGCGCTTCCCTATTTGTGCTATCCACATGCTCTCTATGGAACAATGTTACGCTTGGCATGGCTATAACCAGGGTACATCCAGCGAGGGCAATATCACGCTATCCGTATGTGCATTATGCTGGAGTAATGAGGTAGCAATCTCACTGACCTCATTTAATAAGGGGGAAGGCATAAGGAAGAATAAAACAACAAATAATCCTGCCAGCACCATGACAACTCCCAAAGGTTTATCCGGCGGCAGGAAGCTCGTATTGGGGTCATCAAAATAGATAAGCTTGACAATGCGCAAATAATAAAAGGCAGCAACTACACTGGCAAGCACACCAATAATGGCTAGGGGCAACATATTGCTCTCTATTGCGGAAGAGAGAATAAAGAACTTTCCGAAGAAGCCTGCCAAAGGAGGAATACCTGCCAGCGAGAAAATACATGCCGAGAGAAAAAACGCCATGACAGGATGACCCTGTGCAAGCCCAGCCAGATCATCAATATTCTCAACCATGCCCTCCCTTGTACGCATGGATAAAATACAGGCAAATGTCCCAAGCGTCATGACAAGATAAATGGTCATATACAGCAATAGCCCTTCAATTCCGGGGCGTGTATACGCTGCCAGACCAATAAGGGCAAAGCCCATATGTCCGATAGAAGAATATGCCATAAGGCGTTTTATATTTTTTTGTCTAAGCCCTGCCAATGCGCCCAATATCATGCTGGCAGCGGAGAGGAATATGATAATTTGCTGCCATTGGCTTTCAATATTCTGGAAGCCATCAACCATAAGGCGGACCAATAATGCGATGGCAGCCATTTTGGGTGCAGCGGCAAAGAAGCTTGTAATAGGGGTAGGTGCGCCCTCATATACATCGGGCGTCCACATATGAAAGGGAACAGCAGATATTTTGAAAGCAAATCCCGCAAGCAGAAACACAAGCCCGAATATTACCCCAAGCGATGCCCCCCCATCCTTTAGCTGTTCATTAATTGCATCAAAATATATCGTACCCGTAAAGCCATAAATAAGCGCACAACCATAAAGCAAGATTCCCGAAGATAAGGCACCGAGAACAAAATATTTCAGCCCCGCCTCTCCTGAACGCAATGATTTTATTTTCATGGCAGCCATTACATAAAGCGGCAAGCTCATAAGCTCAATGCCCATATATATAGCGATTAGACTATACGCACTGACCATTATGCTCATGCCCGCATTGGCAAGGAGGAGAAGGACAGGAAACTCAAACTGGTTTATTTTTTCCCTATCAAAGAAATTGCGTGACATAGCAAGAATAATTGCGGAGGAAATAAAGATAAGCAGCTTACAATAAACGCCAAAATCATCCATGACCAGGCTGCCATCAAAGCCTGAAATAGCAATATCTCCATAGAGGAAAAGCGTTATGCTTGCCGATAATAAAACCACCAACGCACCATTATAGATAAGCCCTATCCGCTCTTTTGGTAAAAACACGCCAACCATGAGCAAAATACATGCTCCTAGAAACAGGATAATTTCGGGCAAAGCGGGAAGAAGGTCTATCATATTCATCTTATTCTATCTCCTCCTATAACCCGCTTAGCATTTTGGAAATATGGTCAAGCAGATGCGTAGTGGAAGCGTGAATGGTCATAAGGATAGGCTTTGGCCAGATACCAAAGAGCAATGTTGCAATGATGAGGGGCATCATAATAAATATTTCACGCCCATTCATATCTTCAATTTCCTGTATTTCCTCATTTTCCAATGCTCCAAAGCTTATCCTGCGATAGAGGGAAAGCCCATAGCATGCAGAAAGGATAACGCCGAAAGCAGCCCCCAATGCCACCCATATATTGACCTGGAACACGCCGATAATGGTTAGAAACTCACCGACAAATCCGCTTGTGCCAGGAAGTCCAATATTTGCCATTGTGAAGAGCATAAAAATTGCGGCAAAGATTTTCATTCTCTGTGCCAGCCCACCATAAACGGCAATTTCTCTGCTATGGATACGGTCATAAAGCACGCCGACACTTAGGAAAAGTGCTGCCGATATCCAGCCATGAGAAAGCATTTGAAAAATAGCCCCCTCCACGCCTTGCTGGTTCATGGAAAAAATACCGATAGTGACAAAGCCCATATGGGCAACAGAAGAATAGGCGATAAGCTTTTTCATATCCTCCTGTGCCAAAGCAACAAGCGAGGTATATATAATGGCAATCACGCTTAACGCAAAAACCATAGGCGCAAAAAATTGGGAGGCTTCCGGAAACATAGGCAAGCAGAAACGCAAAAAGCCATAGCCACCCATTTTCAATAATATGCCCGCTAAAATAACCGAGCCTGCCGTAGGAGCCTCCACATGGGCATCGGGCAACCATGTATGGAAAGGCCACATAGGCAATTTAACGGCAAAGCTTGCGAAAAAAGCAAGCCATAGCCAGATTTGCATATCGCTCGGAAAGGGATATTGTAAAAGGCTTATCATATTGGTTGTGCCCGCTTCCCAATAGATTGCCAATATTGCCAATAGCATAAGCACCGAGCCAAGCAGGGTATAGAGGAAGAACTTGAAGCTTGCATATACACGGTTTTTCCCTCCCCAAATGCCGATAATAAGGAACATGGGGATAAGCCCACCCTCAAAGAAAAGATAGAACCAAACAATATCAAGGCTGGTAAATACACCAAGCATAAGCGTTTCCAGCACGAGAAAGGCAGCCATATATTCCCGTGCTCTTTTTTTGACCGATTGCCAGCTTGCCAGAATACAAAGGGGCATAAGGGATGTTGTCAGTATTATGAATAATACGGATATGCCATCCACCCCCATTTCATATCCCATATTAAATTTGCCAAGCCATGAGAGGCTTTCCCGAAACTGGAAATCATGAGTAGAGGGGTCAAAGCCTGCAAACATGACAAGGCTTAGAATAAGCGTGACCACACTTGTCCAAAGTGCAACGGCACGGCTATTTCGTGCAACATTTTGCGTATCACCCCGCACAAATAATAAAAATAACGCACCCAGGCAGGGCAGAAAAGTCATGGTAGAAAGTAAGAACCAATCACTCATTTCAATCCCCCTATGATAAACCAGCTAACAAAGAGGCATATTCCGATGAGCATGGCAAAGGCATAATGATAGAGATATCCGGTTTGCAAGCGCATAATTTTAGCGGCAAAGTTTTTGATAACGGCACTTATGCCATTGGGACCCAAGCCATCTATGATAGCCCCATCACCCTTTTTCCAAAGCAGACGGGCAAGCCAATTGGCAGGCATAACAAAAAGGAAGTCATATATTTCGTCAAAATACCATTTATGGAGCAGAAACCGATAGGCAATTTGCTGTGCACCGGCAAGCTTATGAGGCAGAGAGGGGGCAAGAATATAGAAGAGCCACGCCAATAAGAAACCACCACTCATCATCAGCACAGGCATGAGCTTAACCCATTTCGGCACATGATGGGCTGCCTCCAATATATGGTTTTCAGGATTTGTAAAAATTGCACCCGCCCAGAACTCCGCCTGGTGATGCCCTATAAATGCGCTATGGAAAAGCCAACCGCTTAATAATGCCCCGCCTGCAAGGAGCAAAAGAGGCACCATCATGCTAAAAGGCGGCTCATGTGCTTGGGATAATATTTCATTTGATACTCTTGGCGTCCCATGAAAGGTCATAAACATAAGCCGCCAGGAATAGAAAGAAGTGAAGAAGGCAGCAATGACAAGCAACCAAAAGGCGTGGAGATGTATGATATTTTTCCCCGCATAGGCGGCTTCAATAATCATATCTTTGGAGAAATATCCCGCCGTTAATGGAAACCCTGTCAGTGCCAGCGTTCCGATAAGCATGATAATCCAGCTTGCAGGGAGCAGGTTTTTTAAGCCGCCCATTTTGCGTAAATCCTGCTCATGGTGCAAAGCATGAATAACGCCTCCAGCACCGAGGAATAATAATGCTTTAAAAAAGGCATGGGTGAAGAGATGGAACATTGCCGCCTGATATGCCCCCACGCCCAATGCGACAAACATATATCCCAATTGCGAGCAGGTAGAATAGGCGATGACCCGTTTAATATCATTTTGCACCAATCCGACACTTGCAGCAAAAAAGGCAGTAATGGCACCAATAGCGGTCACAACGATAAGGGCATTGGGTGCAAACTCATAAAGAGGCGAGCAACGCGCAACAAGAAACACGCCTGCCGTTACCATAGTTGCGGCATGGATAAGTGCCGATACGGGTGTAGGTCCCTCCATTGCGTCGGGCAGCCAGGTGTGGAGAAGAAACTGCGCCGACTTCCCCATAGCGCCCATAAATAAAAGAAGGCAGGCAAGGGTAAGAGTTGAGAGCTCAAACCCTCCAAGGGAGATTGTGCTTTTTGCAAGAGTGGGAGCGGCAGCAAAAATATCATCAAAATGCACCGAGCCAACCGCCATATAAAGCAGGCAAATGCCGAGAATAAATCCGAAATCCCCGACCCTGTTTACGACAAATGCCTTTATCGCCGCCGCATTGGCAGAAGGTTTTTCAAACCAGAAGCCGATAAGCAGATAGGAGGCAAGCCCAACCCCTTCCCATCCGAAGAATAATTGCACCAGATTATCAGCAGTCACCAAAGCCAGCATGGCAAAGGTGAAAAGGGATAAATAGGCAAAAAAGCGAGGACGGGAGCGATCCTCATGCATATAGCCGATAGAATAGAGATGCACCAAGGCGGACACCATATTTACAACGACGAGCATGACAAGGGTTAAGCGGTCTATGCGCAATTGCCAATCTGCGACAAAACTTCCGACATGCACCCATTCCAATATTGGGATATGCAGACTTTCTGCCCCCATTTGGGAAAAGCCGATAAAGGATAATATCGCCGCCAGCATCACAAATGCGGTTGTGATAATTTCCGCCCCCCTTGCACCCAGCACCCGTCCAAAAAGACCGGCGGCAATCGCACCGCATAGGGGCAGAAAGAGAATGGTTTTATAGAGCATATCTGTCCCCTAGCCTTTCATCCTATGAATATCTTCAACATGAATGGTTCCGCTTTGGCGGAAATAGGTAACCAATATGGCAAGCCCAATGGCAGCCTCAGCGGCGGCGACGGTAAGCACGAAAAGGGAAAATATTTGCCCGACCAAATCCCCCCTCCATGCCGAGAAACTGACAAGCGTAATGGTAACCGCAAGCAGAATTAATTCTATGGACATGAGAATGGTAATGATATTTTTTCGGTTTAGGAAAATACCCATCATGCCAATGGTGAAGAGAACTGCGCCCAGAGCGAGATAATGCTCAATTCCGATGCTTAGCATTTACACGCCCTCCTCTATCTCTACATCTACAAGCTCCACGCTATCTTTTTTGCTGCGCTTATTTTGCTTGTTTATGTTTTGCCTTTTGACATCTTCCCTTGTCCGCAATGTAAGGACGATGGCGCCTATCATGGCGGTTAGTAAAATGGCGCCTGCGACCTGAAAGAGATAGATATATTCCGTATAAAGCACCGCTCCCAATGCTTCGGTATTGCTGAGATTGGAACTGATAGTTTTGCGGGTAATCTCCATCTCACCGGTAACACCCAGCACCAATAATAATTCTATGAGCAGGCAGAAGCTGATAAGTCCGCCAATAGGCAAATAATTGAGAAATCCCTTTCGCAAGCGGATAATATCTATATCCAGCATCATCACCACAAATAAGAATAATACGGCAACCGCCCCGACATAGACAATAACCAGCAACATGGCGAGAAACTCAGCACCCAGCATCACAAATAGCCCCGCCGCACTAAAAAAGGTCAGGATAAGGAATAATACGCTATGCACAGGATTGCGCGCGCAAATCACCATTATCGCACTTAACAGGGTAATAATAGCGAAGCTGTAAAAAGCAAGAGCAATAAGACTATCCATTTTTATATCCTCTACCGATAGGGTGCGTCTTTCCGAATATTTTTTGCAAGCTGCACCTCCCAACGGTCACCATTGGCAAGCAGTTTTTCCTTATCATAAATAAGCTCTTCCCTTGTTTGGGTAGCAAACTCAAAATTAGGACCTTCCACAATGGCGTCTACAGGGCATGCTTCCTCACAATATCCGCAATAAATACATTTGGTCATATCAATATCATATCGTGTTGTCCGCCTTGTTCCGTCAGAGCGCCTTGGTCCTGCTTCAATAGTAATAGCTTGGGCGGGGCAAACGGCTTCACAAAGCTTACAGCCAATGCAACGCTCCTCTCCATTTGGATACCGCCGAAGCGCATGCTCTCCACGAAAGCGAGGGCTAACAGGTCCCTTTTCAAAAGGATAATTAAGTGTAGCCTTGGCACGGAAGAAATATCGCAAAGCCAGCCCAAAAGCTTTGACAAACTCGCCAAGCAGCAATGCACGGATTTGATTGGTAAGCCATTTCATTTTTACTCTCCTAATTGGGTAGCCAGTCAAAATAGACAAGCACGCCTGCCGTCAACACGACCCAGAATAGCGACCATGGAAGGAAGACCTTCCACCCCAGCCGCATTAATTGATCATAGCGATATCGGGGCACCATCGCCTTTGCCATAGAGAAAAGGAAAAACAGGAACATCATTTTGCCAACAAACCAGAAAGGAGCAGGAATAAAATCCAATATTGCCAGAGGAGGCAGCCAGCCGCCGAGGAATAATATTGTTCCCAATGCGCACATAAGGATTACATTTGCAAGCTCACCAATAGCAAAAATGACAAATCCCGTAGAGGAATATTCTGTCATAAAGCCTGCAACAATCTCGCTTTCTGCTTCAGGCAAATCAAAAGGCGGGCGGTTTGTTTCCGCAAGGGCGGAGACGAAAAAGATAATAAACATCGGGAAAAGCGGGATAATGAACCATAATTTTTCCTGCGCCAATACGATATCCGAAAGATTGAGCGAGCCTGCACATAAAAGAACGGTAATGATAACCAGCCCGATACTGACCTCATAAGAGACCATTTGTGCCGCCGAGCGCAACGCCCCCAGAAATGGATATTTAGAGTTAGAAGCCCACCCCCCCATAATAATGCCATAGACGCCCAGCGAAGAGACGGCGAAGATATATAAAATACCGACATTAATATCTGCCACTGCCCAGCCTTCATTAACGGGAATTACCGCCCATGCTGCCAATGCAAGAAACATGGTGATGAAGGGGGAAAGCAAAAAGACAATTTTATTGGCTTCATGGGGAATAACCATTTCCTTGAAAAGATATTTCAGAATATCGGCAAAGCTTTGTAGCAATCCGAAAGGTCCCACCACATTGGGTCCTCGGCGCATTTGCACGGCAGCCCAGATTTTGCGGTCTGCATACATGACGAAAGCAAGGCTCACCAATAAGGCAAGCAATATGATAAGGCTATGACCAATAATGAGGATAAGGGGCAGGAAGAAATTGAATATATCCATCATTTCTCCTCTCCCTTTTCTGCGGCACATTGCGCCATAATGCTACTGGCACGCGCAATCGGGTTGCTCAAATAAAACTGGTTTTGTTTTTCTGCCAATGGTTTTTTCAGCAAGGTTCCGCTCTTTTTCACTTGTGGTATTTCTTCAGGCTTTCCAAGGCAATCCATCTCGGCAAAATGTGGGAAAGCATTGATAATATACTGGCGCAATTCAGCCAAATTATTATAAACCAGCCCACAGCCGAGCATATCGGATAAGGCACGGAAAATACGCCAATCCTCCCTTGCCTCTCCAGGGGGGGCAACCACACGCTCTCCCATTTGCACCCTTCCTTCCATATTGACCCAAAGGGCGGATTTTTCGGTATATGCACAAGCAGGCAGAATAATATCCGCCCCATGCGCACCCCTATCTCCATGGCTGCCAATATAGACGATAAAGGTTTTTTTGAGCTTTTCCATATTGAGCTCATCGGCACCGAGCAGGAATAGAAGCTCCATTTTTTCCTTTGGCATGGTAGAAGCCTTGCCTTTATTTTGCGGCAGAAATCCGATATCCATTCCCCCCACAAGGGATGCCCCATGATGGAGCATATTCCAACCATTCCAACCTTCATGAAACACCCCATGCCTATGGGCAATTTCAAGAGCCGCACCATAAATGGCATTGGCATCGGAGCGGCGAAGCAGACTGCTTCCAAAAATAATCATGGAGTTTTTTGCTTTTTTCAATTTTTTACAAAAGCCATGTTTTCCACTGGCTAATTTTTCCAATATTGCCGTTTCCTCTCCCAAATTCTCTGTGGCATAGGTCAGCTCATCGCTTACCCCAATCTGGGCAATGGGAAGCCCTGTTTCCAGCCAATGCTTACGAATACGAGCGTTCAGCACAGGAGCAAGCGAGCGGATATTTGCCCCGATAAGCAAAATCGCATCTGCCTTTTCAATGCCGGCAAAGCCGCTATTAAATAAATATGCCCCCCTCTCGGTTGGAATATTGGCACCATCCTGGCGGCAATCCATATTTGTACTTCCCAAAGCACGCAGCAAATCCTTGCACGCCATCATGCTTTCCACACAAGCCATATCGCCTGCAATCGCCCCTATGGCTTTCGCCGGTGTTTCTTTTATTTTCTGTGCCAATGTCGCCAATGCTTCTTTCCAGCTTGCCGCTTTGAGCTTATTATTTTTGCGAATATAGGGTCTATCAAGCCTTTGTGTTGCAAGCCCATCCCAGACAAAACGTGTCTTATCCGATATCCATTCCTCATTAATCTCTTCATTGAGGCGGGGCAGAATACGCATCACCTTTTCATCTCGTGCATCTATGCGGATATTGCACCCCATCGCATCCATCACATCAACACTATTGACCTTGCGCAATTCCCAGGGGCGGGCTTCAAAGGCATAGGGCTTGGAAGTAAGCGCACCGACAGGGCATAAATCAATGACATTGCCCGAAAGCTCCGAGCTTACCGAAGCCTTCAAATAGGTTGTAATTTCCATATCCTCCCCACGTCCAATGGCACCAATTTCAGGAACACCGGCAATCTCGGTGGCAAAGCGCACACAGCGCGTGCAATGAATACAGCGCGTCATGGTAGTCTTAATGAGAGGACCCATTTCCTTATCTTCCACCGCACGCTTATTTTCTGCAAATCGGGAACCATCAACCCCATAAGCCATAGCCTGGTCCTGCAAATCACACTCTCCCCCTTGGTCACAAATAGGACAATCTAAGGGGTGGTTAATGAGCAGAAACTCCATAACACCCTTGCGCGCATCTTGCACTTTTTCCGTTGTGGTATGGACGACCATATTTTCCGCAACAGGAAGCGCACAGCTTGCGATAGGCTTTGGCATATTTTCCACCTCAACAAGACACATACGACAATTTCCAGCAACCGAAAGCCGCTCATGATAACAAAAGCGCGGTATCTCACACCCCGCCTCCTCACAAGCCTGGAGGATACTCATGCCATCCGCCACCTCAATCTGCTTTCCGTCAATTGTTAGCTTCGCCATAGATATTTTACCTTTTCCACTCAGTTATTTTACCGTGCCTCACATCAGTAATTCTGTCCCAATTAAGATTTACGAGAATCGTTTTCTCTACAAAAGGAAAATAATACGCCACATGGTCATCTATGTTTTTCACTTCAATAATTTCATATTTTCCAATATTTTTTTTTGCAGCTTTTAAATAAAGAATATTGCCTTTAGAGATATTTTCTTGAAACCAGATACCAGATTTCTCGTGTTGAGTTGTCTTTTGAGAGCGCACTTCACTTGCTTCCACCCAAAACACTGGATTGTCTTGTATTCGCAATCTTTCCCTTGCAGATAAAACATTACTAGGAGGAAACCAGCCGCTACCTTTTATTCTCAAGAATATATATTCAGATTCAATTCCTTGGTTATCCTTGACAATAGCCTGTTTTTTTTCAATCAGTTTTCCTAATAAATTGCCTGGATGTTCAAAATCTATAACCAAACATTCAGGAATTTCATATATTCTATAGCCATTTTTAATTGGTAGTTTTGTTGTAGCAAAGCTCTTGCAGATAGCAACATTGGCTTGTTTTGTATAAATTTTTTGTCCTATTTCTAATTTTTTAGCTTTTTCAATCGTTTGCTCCCGCATACTTTGTTGTAGTTGAATTAAAAAAGCATCTTGCTTTTTTCTTTCTTCTTCTGATTCTTCATTCACTACATTTTCTGCTTGAGCAGGAGACTTCCCTCCATCATCAGAATCCCAACTCCTAAAAACACCATAAGACAAGATTAGCATGATAAAACATATAATACCCACTCCATTGGTAATAATACATCGGAACTTCTTGCCCATACTCATATCCTGCCAAGCCTTAGCTGAATGCTTCTGCAAATCCTCCTTTAAATAATAATCCCTATGCAAATCCTTCTTTAAATACTTCATATGCCTCCCCCCCCCTGAATACGTGCCTCAATCACAGGGCGGAAATGGCGGATAAGCCCCTGCACCGGCCAAGCGGCAGCATCGCCAAGCGCACAAATTGTATGCCCTTCAATCTGGTGGCTGACAGTAAGCAACATGTCAATTTCCTCCATTTTCGCTTTGCCTGCCGCCATGCGCTCCAATACGCGCCACATCCAGCCCGTTCCCTCACGGCAAGGCGTGCATTGCCCGCAACTCTCATGTTTATAAAATGCCGATATGCGCGCAATTGCCTTAATGATATCGGTGCTTTTATCCATGACGATAATTCCGGCGGTACCCAGCCCCGATTGCACATCACGCAAGCTATCAAAATCCATAGTAATGGTATCGCAAATGCTTTTCGGCAAAAGAGGAACGGAAGAGCCACCCGGAATTACTGCCAGCAAATTATCCCAGCCCCCCCGCACACCGCCGGCATAGGTTTCAATGAGAGCCTTTAGCGGAATACCCATTTCCTCCTCAACATTGCATGGCTTTTCTACATGCCCTGAGATACAAAACAGCTTTGTCCCCGTATTATTGGGCTTACCAAGTCCAGCAAACCATGCCGCCCCACGGCGTAAAATCGTAGGAACAACCGCTATGCTTTCAACATTATTGACCGTGGTCGGGCAACCATAAAGCCCCATATTGGCAGGAAAAGGAGGCTTTAAGCGAGGCATGCCCTTCTTGCCTTCCAGGCTTTCAATAAGAGCGGTTTCCTCTCCACAAATATATGCCCCTGCCCCATGGTGCATATATAAATGAAAATCCTGACCTGAGCCGCAAGCATTTTTCCCAAGCAATTTAGCACCATAGGCTTCCTTAATTGCCTGCTCCATAACCTCACGCTCATGGATAAACTCGCCCCTTATATAAATATATCCGACACCGGCACCCATCGCCAAGCCTGCAATAAGACACCCCTCAATAAGCTTATGCGGCTCATGGCGGAGAATATCTCTATCCTTGCAGGTTCCGGGCTCACTTTCATCAGCATTAACGACCAGATAATGCTCCCTGCCATCGCTCTCCTTAGGCATGAAGGACCATTTCAACCCTGTCGGAAAACCGGCACCACCCCTGCCACGAAGCTCGGATTTTTTCACCTCTTCAATAAGCCAATCCCTGCCTTTGGCGAGAATTTTTTTTGTGTTTTTCCAATCACCACGCTTTTTTGCAGCCTCCAGCTTTGGCGATTGGAAGCCATATAGATTTGTAAATATCCTATCGCTATCTTTAAGCATCCTGTTTCCCCTTTGGTTTATCCCGCTCCGGCTCGGAGGAGAAACGGCTATTTTGCGGACCTGCCGTTATTGTTTTGCCCTCTTTTAAATCTTCCAGCAATTGGGTGAACGTTTTTTCGTCCAAATCCTCAAAATAGCGGTCATTAATCTGCACCATAGGAGCGTTAACACAAGCCCCAAGACATTCAACCTCCATCCATGAAAACTTCCCATCCTTACTAAGCACCCGCTCTTCACCAATATGCTCTTTGCACATTTCCTTCAGCCTATCTGCCCCCCGCAACCAGCAAGGGGTAGTTCCACAAAGCTGTATAAAATGCTCTCCGACAGGCGAGAGGGTAAACATGGTATAAAAACTTGCCACTTCCAGCACACGAATAGGCGCCATATCAAGCATATCACCAACCACTTTCATAGCAGCCTCCGACAGCCACCCCTCCTGCTCCTGCGCCCGCCATAAAAGCGGCAGGACAGCACTTGCCTGTCTGCCTTTGGGATATTTGGCAATTTGTTTTTTTGCCCAGCTAAGATTTTTCTGAGTAAAGGCAAAGCTTTTGGGCTGCTCGGGGTGGAGGCGTCTTACACTCATCTATCTACCTCCCCAAACACAATATCCAATGACCCTAATATCGCCGAAGCATCCGCCAGCAAATGTCCTTTTGATAAATGCTCAATTGCCTGTAAATGAGCAAAACCCGGCGCACGGATTTTGCACCGATATGGCTTATTGGAACCATCAGAAACAAGATATACCCCAAACTCGCCCTTAGGGGCTTCTATCGCGGCATATACTTCCCCCCTCGGCACATGATAGCCTTCCGTATAAAGCTTGAAGTGATGGATTAGCGCCTCCATAGATTCTTTCATTTCGGCTCTTTTGGGAGGTATAATCTTTCCATCCTCCGAGGCTATCGGACCTTTGGGCATTTTCTCCAGACATTGGCGGATAATATGAACGGATTGGCGGCATTCCTCCATGCGCACCAGATAGCGGTCATAGCAATCGCCATTTTTTCCGACCGCCAGCTTAAAGTCCAAGCTGGAATATATCTCATAGGGCTGGGCTCTTCGCAAATCCCATGCCAAGCCGGAGCCACGCGCCATAACACCGCTAAAGCCCCACTCTTCAATATCCTCCCTTGTCACAATACCAATATCAACATTGCGCTGCTTAAAGATACGGTTTTCAGTAAGCAGGTTTTCAATATCATCCAGCACGGTAAGAAAGGGGTCACAGAAATTATGGATATCCTCCAGCAAGTCGGGGGGCAAATCCTGATGAACACCGCCTGGGCGGAAATAGGCAGCATGCAGTCTTGAGCCGGAAGCCCGCTCATAAAACACCATCATTTTTTCACGCTCCTCAAATCCCCATGTAAAAGGTGTCAGCGCACCAACATCCAGGGCTTGGGTGGTGACATTTAAGAGATGGTTGAGCAGCCTGCCAATTTCGGAATAGAGCACTCTTATATATTGCGCCCGCTCAGGTATTTTCAGATCTAAAAGACGCTCCACCGCCAAAGCAAAAGCATGCTCCTGGTTCATAGGAGCGACATAATCAAGCCGGTCAAAATAAGGCACCGCCTGCAAATATGTCTTATGCTCAATGAGCTTTTCCGTTCCCCGATGCAATAGCCCAATATGCGGGTCAACGCGCTTGACAATTTCGCCATCCAATTCCATCACCATGCGCAACACGCCATGAGCGGCAGGATGCTGAGGTCCAAAATTAATCGTAAAATTTCTTCTATTTCCTTGCGCCATGCTTATTTCTTTTCACCCCTCTTCTCCATGCCAAGCCATGGGCTTTCAAAATCAAAACTGCGATATTCCTGCTGGAGCTTTACCGGCTCATAAATAACCTTGCTTGCTTTTTCATCATAGCGCACCTCAACATATCCGGTTAGCGGGAAATCCTTGCGCAATGGATGCCCTTCAAAACCATAATCCGTAAGGATACGGCGCAAATTGGGATGTTTTGCAAATAAGATTCCATACATATCAAACGCCTCCCGCTCAAACCAATTTGCAGCAGGGAATAGCTCTACTACACTGGGAACACTTTCCCCCTCTCCTATAGCAAGCTTCACCCGCACCCTCTGGTTCTGGCTCATAGACAGCAAATGATAAACAACCTCAAACCTTTCCTTCCGCTCTGGATAATCCACACCACATAAATCAATAAGCTGCGTAAAAGCGCAAATGCCATCATTGCGCAAAAAAGAGAGCAAGGATATAACATGCTCCCTATCGGTAAAAATGCAAAGCTCCCCAAAGGCAATCTCTATCTTTTTTATATGGGGCTTGGCACCAGTAAGCAAATGACCCTTTAATTCTTTTAGCGCATTACTCATTATTAGCGCTCCATGGTTCCGCATTGGCGGATTTTTTTCTGCAATTGCAATATTCCATACAGCAATGCCTCTGCGGTTGGCGGGCAGCCGGGTACATAAATATCCACGGGAATAATCCTGTCGCAACCACGCACTACGGAATAGGAGAAATGATAATATCCGCCCCCATTGGCACAGGAGCCCATAGATATGACATATCTGGGCTCAGGCATTTGGTCATATACTTTCCGAAGAGCGGGCGCCATTTTATTGGTAAGGGTTCCCGCAACAATCATGACATCCGATTGACGCGGTGATGCCCGTGGTGCAAAGCCAAAGCGTTCCGCATCATAACGCGGCGCAGAAGTGTGCATCATCTCCACAGCACAACAGGCAAGCCCAAATGTCATCCAATGTAATGAACCCGTGCGCGACCATTTAACAAGGTCTTCCAGGCGTGTCAGCAGAAAGCCTTTTTCTGCAAATTGCTCGGAGGTGGCTTTCCACTGGCTTTCTTTATTTTCTACTGCCACTCCAGCGCTCCTTTTTTCCACTCATAGACAAATCCAACCGTCAGCACTCCAAGAAATACCATCATAGACCAGAAGCCAAAAATACCGATACCCTTGAGGCTCACCGCCCAAGGGAAGAGGAAAGCAATTTCAAGGTCAAAAATAATAAACAGCAAGGCGACCAGATAGAACCTGATATCAAAGGGCATATGCGCATCATCAAAAGGCTCAAAGCCACATTCATAGGGGGAGTTTTTTTCTTTATCGGGGTGATAGGGCGCAAGCAAGAAAGGCAATATAAGAAGCGCCATTACAATAAAGCCTGCCAAAGCCATAAAAATGATAATGGGGAGGTATTCTGTCAATATATCACTGAGCACCACTTTTTTCTCCTGATATTTTTCTGTTTCCGTATTAGAAACAGCTTGTTTTTATTATATCTGTTTTTGAAGTCAAATCATCTTTTTCGGAGATAGGATATGTATTTTCTGTGGGTAGTAAAGCTTTGAGGGATGGTGGGCGGTGACAGGCTCGAACTGCCGACATCCTCGGTGTAAACGAGACGCTCTACCAACTGAGCTAACCGCCCCCAATATCCATTCCCTCTGGCGGGAGTGACGGGACTCGAACCCGCGGCCTCCGGCGTGACAGGCCGGCGCTCTAACCAGCTGAGCTACACCCCCTTTATAGGGGAATGAAAGTGTGTATTCCCTAGACGATGAACTGTCAAGAAATGGATGTAAAAAATAAAGACGCCGAACAAATATTGTTCGGCGTCTTAGGAGTTAAACATCCTTTTGTTTAGCGGTTTACTGCACCTTTTAGTGCTTTACCGGCTTTAAACTTGGGCTGCTTAGAAGCTGGGATTTGAATAGCTTCTCCAGTTTGTGGGTTACGCCCAGTGGTTGCACGCCTATGGGTAATGGAAAATGTTCCAAACCCTACGAGACGAACTTCACCGCCACTCGAGAGAGTGGAAGAGATGGCCTCCAAAGTTGCTTCAATAGCTTTTGTTGCATCAGTTTTGGAAAGACCTGCGCTTGCAGCGACTTTTGCACTTAAATCATTTTTATTCACGGAACTAACCTCCAAATTAAGTTAATAAAGCAGGGTAATCCCTGTTTTTTCGTTACCAGTCTAGCCATTGATTCCCAGTATGGTCAAAGAAAAATAATGGTTTTTTCGTAAAAAAAGGGGCTTTTCTATGGAAAACTCCGATAATAGGGGATTTTTTCGGTTTTGCGGGTGCAAAAATAGTTCACTTTTTACCAAAAACTTAGTGATGCGGCCTTGAGGGCGAATCACCTACAGGGAGATTTTCCTGCTGCAAATATGCTTTTTCATCCCATTTAATGGCTTTTGGCACACGAGTAAGGGCATGCTCCAACACCTCATCCATGGTTTCAACACATATAATCTCCAAGCCCTTGCGAACGCTATTTGGCAGATCGGGCAAATCTTTTTCATTGGCTTTAGGGATAAGCACCTTCTTAATACCAGAGCGCAATGCGGCAAGCAGTTTTTCTTTCAGCCCGCCAATAGCGAGCACTCTGCCCCGTAGCGTAATCTCTCCGGTCATGGCAACCTCGCGGCGTACTTTAATTCCCGTCATAAGCGATACGATAGAAGTTGCCATAGCAACGCCTGCCGATGGACCATCTTTGGGCGTTGCCCCTTCTGGCAAATGCACATGAATATCCCTGCGCTCAAACATTGGCGGCTCAATACCAAATCTTATGCTTCGTGACCTTACATAAGAAGAAGCCGCTCCAATGCTTTCCTTCATCACATCTCCCAATGTGCCGGTTGTGGTCATTCTGCCTTTACCGGGTACCATAACGCCCTCAATGGTAAGCAATACTCCCCCAACCTCCGTCCAAGCCAGACCAGTTACGACACCGACCTGATTTTTCTTTTCCATTTCGCTGGAATTAAACTTTGGTATTCCCGAATATTCATTGACATTTTTAGCATTAATTTTAACGTTTTTCGCTTTTCCTGAAACAAGCTTGCGCACGGCTTTTCTGGCAAGGCGGGCAATTTCTCTTTGCAGATTTCTGACCCCTGCCTCTCTTGTATATCGCCTAATAAGCTCCAAAATGCCTGCATCACTAATGGCAAATTCTTTCTTTTTCAAAGCATGCTCCTCCATAGCCTGCCCGACAAGATAGCCTTTGGCAATTTCCAGCTTTTCCTCTTCCGTATATCCGGAGATATGAATGACCTCCATTCTGTCCATAAGCGGTCTTGGAATATTCAGGGTATTTGCCGTTGTGACGAACATGACATTGGATAGGTCATAATCAACCTCAAGATAATGGTCGTTAAAGCTGTTATTCTGCTCAGGGTCTAAGACTTCCAACAAAGCAGAGGATGGGTCACCGCGCCAATCGGCACCGAGCTTATCAATTTCATCAAGCATGATAAGAGGGTTATTGGTTTTCACCTTTTTCATGGATTGGACGATTTTACCGGGCATAGAGCCTATATAGGTACGCCTATGGCCTCTTATTTCCGACTCATCACGCACACCGCCCAAAGCAATACGGATAAATTCCCGCCCTGTTGTCTGAGCGATGGATTTGCCTAGCGAGGTTTTCCCGACACCTGGAGGCCCGACAAAACATAAAATCGGTCCTCGTAATTTTTTTGAACGTTGCTGCACAGCAAGATGTTCCAATATGCGCTCTTTAACTTTTTCCAACCCATAATGGTCTTTATCCAATTGCTTGGCAGCCTGGTCAATATCCTTTTTGACCTTACCCTTTTTGCCCCAAGGAATAGCAAGCATCCAATCAAGATAATTGCGCACCACCGTTGCCTCTGCCGACATGGGGCTCATATTGCGCAATTTTTTAATTTCCGCCTTTACTTTTTCCTTTGCTTCTTTTGTGAACTTAATTTTTTTCAGCTTATCCTCAAGCTCGGCAATTTCATCTTTTCCATCCTCGCCTTCTCCAAGCTCCTTATGGATAGCCTTAAGCTGCTCATTAAGATAATATTCTCGCTGTGTTTTTTCCATTTGGCGCTTTACTCGTCCGCGGATTTTTTTCTCAACCCTCAGCGATGCCGCCTCGCGCTCCATATGGCTCATAATCATTTCAAGACGGTCCTGTATAGACAGAGCCTCCAGTATTTTCTGCTTTTCAGGGATTTTCACATTGAGATGGCTGGCAATCATATCGGCAAGCTTGGCGGGGCTCTCCAATTGTGATGCGGAGCTTAATACTTCGCGGGGAATTTTTCGGTTTAATTTCAGATAGTTTTCAAACTGGCTGACAACGCTGCGCATAATCCCTTCGGTTTCCTTGCCAGTATCGGCTTTATCATTAATGGTTTTGGCTTTTACCTGGAAATAATCGCTTCCCTCAATAAAGGTTTCAATGGTGGCGCGTTTTTCTCCCTCCACCAATACCTTTAATGTGCCATCGGGCAGCTTCAGCATTTGCAGAACCGTACCCACCGTTCCGATAGAATACATGTCTTTTGGTTTGGGGTCATCCTTTTCGCCATCTTTTTGTGCGACGAGTAATATTTTCCCGCCCTTTTCAATGACTGCCTCCAATGCATGGACAGATTTTTCTCTTCCAACAAAAAGCGGCACAATCATGTCAGGAAACACGACGATATTGCGCAAGGGCAATAATGCATATTGCGCAGAACCGGCAGGAAATATTTTCTTATCACTATCAGACATGTTTTTACTTTCTATGATTCTATAAAAAATATGTTGCTAAATAGAAGATGGGAGTAAAAAAGGTATTTTTCAAGGCAAAAGATAAAAAAAATGATTTTCTCTGGGGAAAACAAAACCCACAGGGGCAGATAAGGGCTTTTTATAAAGCAAAAGGATGGCTAAATGCCCTCCCCATGCATACCACATTCCTGCTTATCCTTGCCCTTCCATCTTCCTTGACGATAGCTTTCTCCTTTTTTGACTTTATCCGTACACGGCATACAGCCAATAGATAAATAATTATCCTTCACCAAAGGATGGCGTGGCAGATTATGCTTATCAATATAATTTCCCAATTCTTCCAGCGACCAATTGGCAAGAGGATTTATACGAAAGCGTCCATTTTCATCCTGCTCAATAATCTCCATTTTGGAGCGTGCTTTGGTTTGAAATTTTTTGCGCCCCGTTAATATGGCATCAAATTCTTCCAATGCTCTTTGTAAGGGCAATGTTTTTCGGATATGGCAACATTGGTCAGGATTTTTTTTCCACAAATCTCCCTTACCATCCTGCTCGGTAACATGTTGGGGCAAGGGAGCAATGGAGCGTATATCGCCAAGCCCCAACCGCTCCTGCAAACGGTCACGAAAGCGCAATGTTTCACCAAACAGCTTTCCGGTATTGAGAAAAATAACCGGCATAGCAGGATCAAGCTTTGACACAATATGAAGCAGAATGGCGGACTCAGCACCAAAGGAAGATACCAAAGCCAGCTTCTTTCCGAATATTTCCAAAGCCGTCTTTACTACGCCTTCGGCGTCCTTTCCTTCAAAAAGAGGGTGATATTCTTTTAGTGTTTTTCCAGCCATTTTTTTTCCTCAATCCAATGATTGCTTTTTTCGGAAAGCTCAACAAAAGAACAATTTTGTTTGCGCCATTTCCGACGTTGTTCAGCAAGCTCTTCTACACGCTCTTTCCATATTTCAGGAAATATTTTTCCTAAATATTCTTTCAGCCTTCTTGCCAAAGCGGGGCTTGCTCCGCCTGTAGAAACGGTAAAGAGCAGCCTTCCCCGTCTTATAAGAGCAGGCACATGGAAATCACAATGGGTTTTTACATCTTCAAGATTTACAAGCACATTTGCTTTTCTAGCTTTTTCGGCGATGATATAAGCGGTTTTTTCTTCTATGCCTGCAATAAAGATAACAGCAAAGGAAGAAAGCTCCTCCTCAGAAGGCAAATGCGCAAAGCTATGCTCGCCCCCTTCTGCTTTTAGGGATTGGGCAGGCGAAAACAAGGTCAGCTTTTCCGCTCCTCCTTCACGCAATAAGGCGAGGCGTTTTTTTGCCAGCTCTCCCTCGCCGATAAGTGCGATGGGTATTATTTTACCGTCCAGAATAATAGGTATCATGGCGGTTACCTCCTTTTGCTTCTTTATATATAAGCATTTGAAAGTAAAATGTCATTATTTTTATGTAATTTTTTTTATTATACACAAAAAATCTGTTTTTTATAAAATTATGGCTTATGCTAGAGATATTGCCTGATGTCGGATTATGTCCATATGCCTGCCCCTAAGGGTAAAACTGCTGCCCCCGAATGGAAGCATAGCCGCAAGCTCATTGCCTATGAGCCGGCGGTAAAAAAAATGGAGCAACGCGTTCAGGAGATTATGGAAGGGAAGAAGGCGGAGCTTATCTGGTTGCTGGAGCACCCTCCCCTTTATAGTGCCGGCACAAGTGCGAAGCGGGAGGATTTACTGGATAGCAGCCGTTTTCCTGTTTATAAGAGCGGGCGCGGCGGGGAATATACCTATCACGGACCGGGGCAGCGCATTATTTATCTCATGCTGGATGTAAAACGCCGCAAAGCGGATTTGCGTTTATTCATCCGCACATTGGAACAGTGGGTTATTGTTACGCTTTCCATGCTTGGGGTGGATGCTTTTACAAGAGAGGGAGCGATTGGCATATGGGTCAATCATAATGGTGCGGAAAAGAAGATTGCAGCAATAGGGATACGGCTCCGCCATTGGGTAAGTTTTCACGGCATTAGTATTAATCTCAACCCTGACTTAGACCATTATGATGGGATTATTCCCTGCGGCATAAACACGCATGGGGTAACAAGTCTTGTGGAGATAGATAAGAGCCTTAACATGGCAAAGCTGGATGCGGCATTAAAAGAAAGCTTTCCACATTTTTTCCCCTGCTAATCAGCCAGCTTTATAAAGGGCTTTGCCAAGTACAGGGGCCAAGCACAGGGGGGTAGGGTTTTCATATATGCATCTCCTGAAAAGGATTTTCTGCATCATCGGCAAAGCCAAGCACTTTCCAGCTTTGCGCCATTCCCCCCTGCAAGGGAGCGGTAATTTCAACCATGCCGCCGGCAGGATGGGGAAAGCGCAATGTGCGGGCATGCAAATGCAGCCCCTCTCCTATCTCTCCGCCGGGTGGCTCTTTGCTGCCATATTTATTATCCCCCACCAGAGGAATATCAAGGGCGGCAGCATGTACACGTATTTGATGTTTCCGACCAGTGCGCGGCTGAAAGGCAAGCCATGCCATATGCTGTCCGGCATGGGCTATCATAGAATAAAGCGTGACTGCCTTTTGTGCGTCCTGCTCATTTTTTTCTGCAATGATAATACGCTCCACCTTGCCGATAAGACGCTTGATAAGGGGCAATTGGCACATGCCCTTTGCAGGGCGGGGAACTCCATATGTCAGCCCCCAATATAGCTTTTCTATTTTGCGGGAGGAAAAAAGTTTCGTCATATAATCGGCTGTTTTACGAGAGCGCGCAAGCAGCAATAGCCCGCTTGTCTCGCGGTCAAGACGATGAATAAGACGCGGTCGCTCCCCTGCCCCAAAGCGCAACTCGTCCAGCATGGCATCCAAATGCAACCCCACCTTGCTACCCCCCTGCACCGCAAGCCCTGCCCATTTATTAATGGCAATAAGATGCTCATCCTTATGGAGAATGGCATTATGTAATTTTTCTATTGCCTCTTTTGAAATGGAAGCTTTTGCTTTTTTAGCGGGTGTTTTCAGGCGAAGGGGCGGCACGCGCAATTTTTGCCCTCTCTCTATGCGGATATTGGCTTTTGTCCGCCCTCCCTCCAGGCGTATCTGTCCTGTGCGCAAAAGTTTTTCCAATGCGGCATGAGAAAGGTCAGGAAAATGCTTGGCGAACCATCTATCCAGACGCATATCTTCATCTTCCGCACGAATAATATGGATATGGGGTCTGTCCATCAGGAAAAAAACCATTTTGCTAGACCAAAACCGGCAAGAGCAGCAAGAATGCCTAACCCAACAGATCCAACAATATAAACAATAGCCAGACCATGAGCCTTTCTTTCAAACAGGGTAATAATATCAAGAGAAAAGACCGAGAATGTCGTAAATCCTCCCAACACCCCCGTAATCATTAAAGCGCGCATTTCCGCAATAAGGCTTGTCGGCAAAGCCTTCAGAATAATCTCAAGACAAATGCCTGCCAGAAAAGAGCCTGCTATATTAACGATAAAGGTTCCCCAAGGGAAATGAGCACCCCATAATCGCAATGCCCAAAGCCCTATAATATATCGTGCCATAGCACCCAATGCCCCACCACAAGCAGCCAATAGCATAAATCTCATTATTGTTCCTTTCTCACTTTAGCAAACCATTCCAACCGTTTTTTCAGCTCACGCTCAAAGCCACGCTTTTGCGGCACATAAAACTGCTCCCCCTTTATAGCATCAGGAAAATAGTTTTGCCCTGATATAGCATTATGTACATCATGGTCATAGATATATCCCTTTCCATATCCTAGCTCCTTCATAAGTTTTGTCGGAGCGTTCAGAATATGCGCAGGCGGAGAAAGTGCCCCATGCTCCGCCGCCGCCTTCCGCGATGCCTTATATGCCATATATGCAGCATTGGATTTTGGCGCAAGAGCAAGATATATGACAGCTTGGGCGAGAGCCAGCTCTCCTTCAGGTGAGCCAAGCAGGTGATAGCTTTGCTGGGCGGCAAGGGCTTGAGGCAAGGCTTGCGGGTCAGCCAATCCGATATCCTCACTTGCCATGCGTACAAGGCGCCGCAGTATATAATTGGGGTCTTCTCCCCCTTCCAACATACGAGCGAGCCAATAAAGTGCCGCATCGGGGTCAGAGCCTCGTATGGATTTATGCAATGCGCTTATGAGATTATAATGCTCTTCCTGCCCCTTATCATAAAGCGGCATTTTCTGTGAGAGGATATTGGATAATTGTTCAGTAGAAAGAGTTTTATCTTCTTTTAGAGCAAAAAGCTCCTCTGCCATATTCAGCAAATATCGCCCATCTCCATCGGCAATATGGATAAGCTGCTTGCGGGCTTTTTTATCCAAAGGAAGTTTTTTCTCTAACAGCTTTTCAGCCCGTTTCAATAATGCCTCCAATGCCCCCTCATGAAGCCGCTGCAATACCCATATTTGCACGCGGGATAGCAGGGCATTGTTTAACTCAAAAGAGGGGTTTTCCGTTGTTGCCCCAATAAGGGTTATGACCCCTTCTTCAATATGGGGCAGAAAGCAGTCTTGCTGTGCACGATTAAAGCGGTGAATCTCATCTACAAAAAGGACGCTTCCCCCTCCCAATGCGTGCCGTTCTTGAGCGGCGGCAAAGATTTTACGCAAATCCGCAACACCGGAAAAAACCGCCGAACATGGCTCAAAATGCTGTTTGCTTTGTTCTGCCAGAAGCCTTGCCAGGGTTGTTTTTCCGCTTCCGGGCGGTCCCCATAGGATAAGGGAGTGCAAACGTTTGGCGGCAATCATTTTTCCAATTCCGCCTTCTTTTCCTAAGATATGCTCCTGTCCCAATATTTCGCCAATATTTTGCGGACGCAATCGCTCAGCAAGGGGTATTTTTGCAGGATTTTGTGCTTTTTCAAAAAGGGTAGGCATATTCCCCCCATAGAAGTTTAGCGGAAGCTTGCGGTAATGCGTTGCCCTCGCCGTAAAATAGTAATTTCCCATTTATCTTGTGTCTTCTCAAGCAAAGAGACAAGCTCTTGCACAGATTTTATTTTCCTGTCATTGACCTCATCAATAATATCGCCGCGCTGAAATCCAACCCGCAATGCGACAGACCTCTGCTTTACCCCCAATATCATAACCCCCTTACGCAGGCTATTGAGGCGCAATTCCTCAATAAGGGCGGGATTAATATTGACAATTTGCAATCCAGAAAAGGGTGTTCTTCCAGAAAGCTCCCTTTCATTGCGGGAAGGCGTTTCGGGAGGAGCAAGAAAAGTAAAGACAGTATTTTTCTCTTTTCCATCTCGCGAGAAAACAATTTTTGCCCTCTCTCCGAGATTTCCGGTAGCGAAACGATAAGCAAGGTCTGCCATTTTATTAATATTATGTCCATCAAGGCGGGTAATGACATCACCAACCCGCAATCCTGCCTTTTGCAAGGGCCCGCTTTTCTCAAGCTGGACAATCATGGCTCCTTTTGGTTTTTCCAAGCCAAGATGGGCAACAAGCTCAGGGGTTACCTCCTGAAATAAAGCACCCTTCCAGGGTCGTATGACCTTGCCCCCCTTTCGTGCGGAGGCAACCACCAGCCGTACCAGATTGGAAGGCACAGCAAAGCCGATACCAACCGAGCCACCAGATCGTGAAACAATAGCGGTATTAATCCCAAGCAATTTTCCATCCATGGTTACCAATGCACCCCCAGAGTTTCCTGGATTAATAGGGGCATCGGTCTGGATAAAGGCTTCATATTCGGCAACGCCGATTTTATCGCGAGCCAATGCGGATACAATTCCCGATGTGACGGTCTGGTCAAGCCCGAAGGGATTACCAATCGCCAATACCAAATCGCCAATCTCCACCTCATCGGAATTGCGCCATGGTAAGGCAGGAAATTTTTCTTTTCCCTTTCCAATGCGCAATACAGCAATATCAATGCGTTTATCGGCAAGCAATAATTCTGCTTCAAATTCGCGTCTATCGGAAAGGACAATGCGTAAATCCTCAGCACCGGAAATGACATGATGATTGGTAACGATAATGCCTTCCTCATGCACGATAACCCCTGAGCCAAGCGACCTTGCCTCAAGAGAACGTTTATTACCAAAATTGCGCCCAAAGAAATGGCTGAAAAAAGGATCATTAAATAAGCCAAAGCGCTGCCTTACAATGGGCTTGCCATATAAATTAACAATACTGGGAGCGGCATTGCGAACAATGGGTGCAAAAGAAAGAGTAATTTCCTGCCGTGATTGTGGAAGGGTTTCGGCATAAAGCGCACCCGTCCATAGCACTCCCAAAGCAAGGATGATATGCTTTAGTTTCTGCCCGACTTTAGGATATTTTTTAATTGTCAGGGTTTTCCTGTTCGCTAGATTCTTCATCCACCAATACCGGACCTGAATCTTGTCCCTTAGCTTCCTCATTCCGCTCGACAAGCTCAATGACTGCCATAGGCGCATTATCACCATAACGGAAGCCTGCTTTCATGATACGGATATATCCGCCCTCACGCTTTTCATATCGTTTTGCCAATTCATCAAATAGCTTTTTAGCCCATTCTTCCTCTCTCAATTTAGAGATTGCCTGCCTTCGTGCTGCGAGACTTCCCTTTTTTCCAAGGGTGATGAGCTTTTCAACATAGGGGCGCAATTCTTTTGCCTTAGGAAGCGTTGTGATAATCTGCTCATGCTTAATAAGCGCACCTGCCATATTGGCAAGCAGAGCCTTTCTATGGCTTGCGGTGCGGTTTAGCTTGCGATGTGCTTTTGCATGGCGCATGGTTTCTTTTCCTAAAGGGTTTCCTCTATACGCTTGACCATATCTTCAATATTTTCCGGCGGCCAATTATTCACTTCCATTCCCAAATGCAGCCCCATTGTTCCAAGGACTTCTTTAATCTCATTAAGGGATTTGCGTCCGAAATTAGGAGTACGCAGCATTTCGCCTTCGGTTTTCTGGATAAGGTCGCCAATATAGACAATATTATCATTTTTGAGACAATTGGCAGAGCGCACCGAAAGCTCAAGCTCATCAACTTTTTTCAGAAGATCCATATTAAATCCGGCTTCCTCTTCATTGGAGAAGGGCTGAGGTACAGGCTCAGGGTCTTCAAAATTGACAAAGGTCTGGAGCTGGTCCTGCAGAATACGAGAAGCGAAAGCCAAGGCATCTTCAGGGGTTACCGCCCCATTGGTTTCCATTTCCAAAGTAAGCTTATCATAGTCAAGAATTTGCCCCTCACGGGTATTTTCCACATGATAAGAAACGCGGCGCACAGGGCTATAAAGGCTATCAACAGGCACAAGTCCGATAGGTGCATTTTCCGGACGGTTGCGCTCGGAAGGAACATATCCCTTTCCCGTATTTACCGTAAACTCAAAGCGAACCTCTGCCCCCTCATCAAGCGTGCAAAGCACAAGGTCAGGGTTTAGAATTTCTACACCAGCAACGGCCTTAATATCCCCTGCCGTAACCACGCCCGGACCCTTTTTGGAAAGTACCAATTGCTTGGGTCCCTCAGCTTCCATCTGAATAGCAACCTGCTTAATATTCAGCACAATATCGGTTACGTCTTCACGCACTCCGTTAATGGAGGAGAACTCATGCAGCACGCCATCAATTTTGACGGAAGTAATTGCCGCCCCCTGAATGGAGGATAGCAATACACGGCGCAATGCGTTGCCCATAGTCATACCAAAGCCACGCTCAAGAGGCTCAGCGACAATTTTTGCCGCACGCTCAGGGTCATGACCTGGGATAATTTCCAGACGATTTGGTTTAATTAGCTCTTGCCAGTTTTTTTGAATCACAGGCGTACTCCTTATTGCTTGATTTACACACGACGCCGCTTTGGCGGGCGGCATCCATTATGAGGGATAGGGGTGACATCACGGATAGAGGTAACCTGAAATCCTGCGGCTTGGAAGGCACGCAAAGCAGATTCGCGCCCAGATCCAGGACCGCGCACATATACCTCAAGAGTTTTCATACCATGCTCCATTGCTTTTTTTGCAGCATCTTCAGCGGCAAGCTGGGCGGCATAGGGGGTTGATTTTCTTGACCCCTTAAAGCCCATCATGCCAGCGGAAGACCATGAGATGGTATTGCCCTGCGCATCGGCAATTGTCACCATAGTATTATTAAAGGTGGAATTGACATGCGCCACCCCTGAGGTAATATTTTTGCGCTCTTTGCGGCGAATTCTGGTTTTTTCAGTAGCCATATTTATCCTATTTCTTTTTGCCTGCGATTGCCCGTGCCGGACCTCGTCTTGTTCGTGCATTAGTATGGGTTCGTTGTCCGCGAACGGGCAATTTACGACGATGGCGCAGCCCCCGATAGCAGCCAAGGTCCAATAGCCGTTTTACATTCATAGAAACCTCTCTTCTGAGGTCACCCTCCACCATATATCCCGCATCAATAGCTTCGCGGATTTTAATAACCTCGGCATCGGTAAGCTCGCTCACTCTTTGTGCTGCTTGAATACCGACTTTTTCACAAATTTCTTCGGCTTTTGTCTGCCCTATACCATGAATATAGGTCAAAGCGACCACTACTCTTTTTCCGGTAGGAATATTTACACCAGCGATACGCGCCACAATCTTCTCCTATAGCCTTAAGGTGAGCGGATTATAGGAATAAAGCCTCTCCAGTCAATACCTTAATCCCTGTTCTGCTTCTTTTTTATTGCATTGAGAGCAATTTCTATTTCTTCTGTTACCTGCTGAATGGTTTTCATGCCGTTAATTTCCACTAAAACATTGCTTTTTTTGTAGAAATCCGAGATTGGTTTTGTTTCCCGATGATAGACCCGAAGGCGTGTTTTGAGTATTTCGGGTGTGTCGTCCTGGCGGGTTTTTTCGGAAGATTGAGCGATTCGGCTTTCCATGCGCTTTATAAGCTGCGAACTGTCAACACAAAGCTCTAAAGCAATATCAAGATTTTGGTTTTTTTCGTGAAGCATTTTCTCCAAAGCACCGGCTTGGGCAAGATTTCGCGGAAAGCCATCAAGGATAAATCCCAAAACACAATCAGGCCGGCTAATCCGCTCTGCGATAATTCCGACGACAATATCATCCTCCACCAATGCCCCTGAGGCGATAATTTCCTCTACCTTCAGCCCCAAAGGCGTTTTTGCAGCGATAGCCTCCCTCAGCATATCACCAGTAGAGAGATGGGGGATTTTCAGTTCTTGGCAAATTTTTTGTGCCTGTGTTCCCTTACCGGCACCTGGAGGACCAAGGAAAACAATCCTCACTTCTTTTTTCTCCCCAATTTGGACTTACGAATAAGCCCTTCATATTGGTGTGCGAAAAGATGGCTCTGCACCTGAGAAACCGTATCCATAGTAACGCTTACGACAATGAGCACAGAGGTACCGCCAAAATAGAAAGGCACTTGATATTTATTGATAAGCACTTCGGGCAATAAGCAGACAAGGGTGAGGTAAAGCGAGCCCACCACGGTAAGGCGTGTCAATACATAGCCAATATATTGCCCCGTGCGCTCACCGGGACGAATACCGGCAATAAAGCCGCCATAGCGTTTAAGGTTATCTGCCGTATCCATAGGATTAAAAACGACGGAAGAATAGAAAAAGCAGAAGAAAATAATTCCGGCTGCATATAACAGCATATAAAGCGGTTGCCCCCGCCCAAGCAATGCGGTGACGGAGGTAAGCCAAGCAGACCCTTCCCCTGAGGAGAAGCCCGCAAGCGTCAGCGGAAGAAGCAGAATGGAAGAGGCAAAAATAGGGGGAATAACGCCGGCAGTATTCAGCTTTAAGGGCAAATGGGAGCTTTCCCCACCAAACATTTTATTTCCCATTTGCCGTTTGGGATATTGCACGACAAGACGGCGCTGGGCACGCTCAACAAATACGATAAAGGCGATAACAACGACAACCATAAGTAGAATTGCGGTAATGACCGCCGTGGATAAAGCCCCCTGACGCCCAAGCTCCAATGTCCCCACCAATGCGCCCGGCATTTCGGCGATAATACCAGTATAGATGATAAGCGATATCCCGTTTCCAATGCCACGGGCAGTAATTTGCTCGCCCATCCACATAAGGAATATGGTACCGCCCACCAGCGTGATGGTTGCGCTCAAGCGGAAAAACAGACCCGGGTCAAGCACCACATTACCGGAGCCTTCCAGCCCTACGGCAATGGCATATCCCTGCAATGTTGCAAGCAGAACCGTTCCATAGCGTGTATATTGGTTAATTTGTTTGCGCCCATGCTCACCCTCTTTTTTCAATTGCGCCAGAGAAGGCATAACAGCGGTTAATAGCTGAATGATGATAGAGGCGGAAATATAGGGCATGATACTAAGGGCAAATATTGCCATTCGCCCTACGGCACCGCCAGCAAACATATCAAACATTCCAATAATACCGCCCTGATTACGCTCAAAAATTGTCGCAAGCGCAACAGGGTCAATGCCTGGCATAGGCAGAAATGTGCCAAGCCGATAAACAATTAACAGCCCCAAAGTGAACCAGATACGCGCCTTTAACTCATCCGCCTTCCGAAAGGCGGAGAAATTAATATTGGCGGCTAATTGTTCTGCGGCAGATGCCATTGGCTTTCTTCCTTGCTATTTCTCACTATCCTTTGCAGGCTCTTCTTTTTCGGCTTTTTCCTGTTTTTCAGGAGCAGGCTCTGTAGCATTATCCTCTGTAGAGGCTTCCTCTTTAGGAGCAGGCTCTGTAGCCGCTTCCTTTTTTGGGGCTTTCTTTTTAGCCGTTTCCTTTTTTGGAGCTTCCTCTTTTTTCGGGGTGAGCAGTTCCACCTTGCCGCCAAGCTTTTCAACAATCGCACGGGCGGAGGCGGAAATTCCGGCAAGCTCTATGGTAATTTTTGTTTTAAAATCACCCTTTGCCAATAAACGCACCCCATCAAGCGGACGGCGTATTACCCCTGCTTCCTTGAGGCTGGCGACAGTAATGGTTTTGGCAGGGTTTATTTTTTTTGCCGTGATAGCCTGCTGCAAGCGCTCAAGGGTCAGGACATTAAACTTTTTTGCATTTGGTTTGACAAATCCCCGCTTTGGCAAACGCATATGGATAGGCATTTGCCCGCCTTCAAATCCTTTAATGGCAACACCGGAGCGGGATTTTTGCCCCTTCACGCCTCTACCTGCAGTCTCCCCTGTTCCGGAGCCTGCACCGCGCCCTACTCTTTTTCGGTTTTTTCTTGCCCCGATATTATCTCGTAACTGATTTAGTTTCATATCCTCAAGCCTTTTCTTCTACAACACGCACGAGATGCGATATTTTATTAATCATGCCACGCACGGAAGGCGTATCTTCTAGCTCACGGCGGCGCCCAATCTTATTGAGCCCCAGCCCGACAAGCGTAGCCCGCTGGTCTTTTGTGCGCCGGATAGGGCTTGCCGTCTGCTCTATGATAATGGTTTTCTTTGCCATGATTAGCTCTCCTGCTTTTCTTTTTTGGCTTTACTGTCAGATGCCTCTGCTTTTGCTTTTTTGGGAGCGGCTTTTTTCTCTTCCTGCTTTTTAGCATCCTTTTTTTCAGAAGCTTTCTTGTTTGCCGCAGGTTTTTTGACATCTTGTTTTTTTGGCTGGTTTTTTGACTCTTCTTTTGGCTCTTTTTTTGTGGGGGCTTTCTTGTCTTCCGGCTGTGTCTCTGTGGCTTTACCCTCGCGACGGGATATGACCTCACTGATTTTTTTGCCCCGCCTTACCGCAACCTCACGCGGACTTAGCTGATGGCGAAGGGCATCAAACGTAGCATAAATCATATTATAAGGATTGGAGCTTCCGATAGATTTGGCGACAATATCCTGCATACCCAGTGCTTCAAAAATGGCACGCATGGGACCGCCGGCAATAATACCGGTGCCGGGCGGTGCAGCGCGCAATATGACCCGTCCTGCGCCATGGCGACCTCTCACATCATGGTGCAAAGTCCGCCCTTCCCGCAATGGCACACGAATAAGCTCGCGTTTTGCGGCATCATTTGCCTTGCGGACGGCTTCGGGCACTTCTCTTGCCTTGCCATGTCCAAACCCGACGCGACCCTTCTCATCACCAACTACGACCAATGCGGCAAAACCGAAGCGGCGTCCGCCCTTTACGACTTTTGCCACGCGGTTAATATGTACCAAGCGGTCAATAAATTCGCTATCGCGCTCTTCTCTGTTTTCTTTCCGTGCCAAAATATTATTCCTCTTCCTGATTAAAAGCTAAGTCCATTTTCGCGGGCAGCTTCAGCCAATGCCTTTACCCGCCCGTGATATAAATATTGACCTCTGTCAAAAATAACCTCTTTGACACCGGCCTTAATGCTACGCTCTGCAACGAGCTTACCAATCTTGCCGGCAGCCTCTATACCGGATCCTTTGGAAAATTCCTTTTCCAAAGTAGAAGCGGTAGCAATGGTATGCCCCTTATTATCATCAATAATCTGCGCATAAATATGTTGCGCTGAGCGATAGACACTGAGCCTTGCCCGCCCATTGGCAGCCTTTGCCAAATGATATCTCATTCGTTTTGCGCGTCTTTGTGATTGGGTAATTTTTTTGAATGACATTTTTCGCCTCTTTATTTCTTTTTGCCTTCTTTGCGGAAGACATATTCTCCAGCATATTTCACACCCTTACCCTTATAGGGTTCGGGCTTCCGCCATGCGCGGATTTCTGCGGCAGTTTGACCAACATGTTGTTTATCCGCCCCGCTAATTATGACCTCATTGGGCTGTGGACATTGAATGGTAATGCCCTCAGGAATGGGATAAACAACATCATGGCTAAAGCCAAGAGAAAGTTTAAGATTTTTTCCCTGCACCATAGCACGATAGCCAACGCCATTGACCTCAAGGGTTTTTGAAAACCCATTGGATACGCCCTCAATGATATTTTCAACCATGGTCCTTGATAACCCCCATAAGGAGCGGATGCGCTTACTATCCTCTTTCATGGTAAGCACAACCCCTTCATCACCTTGTTGGATAATAATATCGCTGCTGACCTTAAAAGAAAGCTCGCCCTTTTTGCCTTTGGCATACACATTTTGACCCTCAAGGCGCAACTCTACACCTTCTGGAATGGGAACAGGTTTTTTACCAATGCGTGACATATTTTTTTCCTCTAAAACACACAGCAGAGAACTTCTCCGCCCACATTTAACTCTCTTGCCTGATTGTCAGACATAACGCCCTTAGGGGTAGAGAGAATAGAAATGCCAAGCCCATTATGTATGACCGGCATGGATTTAACCGAAGAATAAACGCGCCTTCCAGGTTTGGATACTCTTTTAATTTCCTGGATAACGGGCTTTCCCTCATGATATTTCAACTCAATGGTAAGCTCCACTTTTCCATTTTTAAAATCTGTTTTTGTATATCCACGAATATATCCCTCATCACGCAGCACATCTAAAATATGCGAGCGCAATTGCGAAGAAGGGCTGGAGCAGCTTTCTTTATTTCGCATTTGTGCATTGCGAATTCGTGTAAGCATATCTGAGATAGGATCATTTATATTCATCTTTTTCCTCCTACCAGCTTGACTTAATCATTCCGGGGATAAGACCTGAGGAGGCGATATCCCTAAGGGCGATACGCGAAAGCTTCAGCTTCCGATAATATCCACGAGGCCGCCCCGAAAGCGTACAACGATTACGAATACGGGTTTTTGAGCTATTTCTCGGCAATTTGGCAAGCGCCAGACGAGCGGCAAAGCGCTCTTCATTTGACAATGCCTTATCATTGGCAGCCGCCAATAGCTTGGCACGGCGTGCTGCATATTTATTGACCAGCCTGCGACGTTTCAGGTCGCGTTCTACGGCGCTTTTTTTAGCCATTTTCCACCTCTTGTTTTGGTTCATTTTCTTTAGGGTCTTTTTCCTTTGGGAAAGGGAAATTAAATTCTCGTAAAAGGGCGCAAGCCTCTTCATCATTTTTTGCGCTTGTGCAAATGACGATATCAAGCCCCCAAATACTATCAACGGTGTCATATTCAATCTCAGGAAATACGATATGTTCCTTAAGTCCCAGGGAATAATTTCCTTGTCCATCAAAGCTATCGGGATTTAACCCTCTAAAGTCACGCACTCTTGGAAGCGCAATGGTAACAAGACGGTCAAGAAACTCATACATACGGTCCTTGCGAAGCGTTACCTTCACCCCAATAGGCATGCCTTCACGCAGCTTAAAGGTGGAGATGGATTTACGCGCTTTGGTAATGACCGGCTTTTGTCCGGAAATACGACGCAAATCCTCTTCGGCAATTGCAATTTTCTTTTTATCCGCTACCGCCTCGCCAATACCCATATTGAGGACAATTTTTTCAATTTTCGGAACCTGCATTGCATTTTTATACGCAAAACGCTTAATAAGGCTATTGCGTACAACATCCAGATAATGGGTGCGCAAACGCGGTATATATTTTGCTGCCTCAGCCATCAATTACTTCTCCTGATTTTCGTGCAAAGCGTACTTTGCGCCCGTCCTTTAATATTTTCCATCCCACCTTGCTTGGTTTTCCGCTTTTAGGGTCAAGCAAAGAAAGGTTTGAAATATGCACTTTTGCCTCTCTTGCATTAATACCGCCTTTGCTTTGCTGGCTTTGGCGTTCATGGCGCTTTACCATATTGACGCCTTGGACAAGAGCACGATTTTGGGCAGGAAATACTCCGATAACCTCACCCTTTTTTCCCTTATCCTTACCGGCTATGACGGCGACCTGGTCGCCTTTACGGATTTTTATTTTTTGGCGCATCATAATACCTCCGGTGCAAGCGAGATAATTTTCATATGATTTTTGCCTCTCAATTCCCTTGTGACGGGACCGAAAATACGCGTTCCAACAGGCTCGCCCTGAGCATTGACCATAACGGCGGCATTTCTATCAAAGCGGATAGCACTTCCATCAGGGCGGCGGATTGCTTTTGCGGTTCGCACGATAACGGCGCGCATAACATCACCCTTTTTGACCTTGCCACGGGCAATAGCCTCTTTAACGCTGACGACAATAATATCACCAACCGAAGCGGTGCGGCGTTTAGAGCCACCCAATACCTTAATGCACTGCACCCGGCGGGCACCTGAATTATCGGCAACATCAAGATTGGTCTGCATCTGGATCATTGCTTTGCCTCCTCTTTCGGGGCGTTTATCACTTCCCATGTTTTATTTTTGGAGATGGGGCGGCATTCCTGAATGCGCACAATATCCCCCGCTTTACAGCGATTATCCTCATCATGGGCATGATATTTTTTGGAGCTTCGCACCGTTTTTTTCAGCATGGGGTCGGTAAAGCGCCGCTCCACCAATACGACAATTGTTTTGGCACTTTTATCGCTCACCACTACTCCCTGTAATATTCTCTTTGGCATTTTATTTGCTTTCCTGTTTTGGGTTTATTTTTTTCTCACGCAGCACCGTATATAAGCGCGCAATGGCACGGCGTATCCGCGGCACTTGAGCGGTATTTTCCAATTGCCCGGATGCCTGCTGGAAGCGGAGGTTAAAAAGCTCTTTTTTATTTTTTTCCAACGCATCCTCTATCTGATCGGGTGTCATATCTTTTATTTCTCTTACCTTCATGGCTCTCTCCTATGCTCCCTCTCCGGGTCTGGATATAATTTTTGCGGAAAGCGGAAGCTTGGCGGCTGCCAATTCCAATGCCTCCTCGGCAATTTCTCTGCTCACGCCGTCAATTTCAAACATAATTCTTCCGGGCTTTACACGGCATGCCCAATATTCAGGCGTACCCTTACCCTTACCCATACGAACCTCGGTTGGTTTTTGCGAAACAGGCACATCAGGAAATATACGAATCCAAACGCGCCCAGCCCTCTTCATATGGCGTGTAAGCGCACGGCGAGCCGCCTCAATCTGTCTGGAGGTAACCCGCGCAGGTGCTTGCGCCTTTAGCCCAAAAGTGCCGAAGTTCAAATGCGTGCCTCCCTTGGCGGCGCCATGAATACGCCCCTTATGTGCTTTGCGAAATTTTGTACGTTTTGGCTGTAACATCGTTATTTCCTCGCCCCCATTTGTCCCTGCACTCCGCCTTCATTGAGCTTTTGCTCAAAGCGGTCGCGTGCCATAGGGTCATGTTCCATAATTTCACCTTTGAAAATCCACACCTTAATTCCGCATACGCCATAAGCGGTATGAGCAGGGGAAACACCATAATCAACATTGGCGCGCAATGTATGCAAAGGCACACGCCCCTCGCGATACCATTCCGTGCGCGCAATTTCTGCACCACCCAAACGCCCGCCACAATTAATACGAACCCCAAGCGCACCCATACGCATTGCGGTTTGCACCGCCCGCTTCATGGCGCGGCGAAACCCTACACGGCGTTCCAATTGCTGGGCAATATTTTCAGCGACAAGCTGGGCATTAATTTCAGGCTTGCGCACTTCCACAATATTGAGATGAACCTCACTTTTTGTCATTTTACTGATATTGCGACGTAATCTTTCAATATCGCTGCCCTTTTTACCGATTACCACGCCGGGGCGAGCCGAATGTATGGTGACCAGGCATTTATTATGAGGACGCTCAATGACAACAGAGCTAACCCCTGCCTGGCGCAGTTCTTTTGTGAGCATATTGCGGATTTTAATATCCTCATGCAATAATTTGCCAAACTCGGCCTTATTCGCATACCAGCGGCTATCCCAGCTACGATTTACTCCCAGGCGCAGCCCGATTGGATTGACTTTATTTCCCATTTGCTTCCTCTCTTGGCTCACGCACGACAATGGTGATTTGACTAAAGGGTTTCAGAATACGCCCTACCCGCCCACGCGCACGGGGACGAAACCGCTTCATGGTCAGGTTTTTTCCTACCCATGCTTCTGAGACGATAAGGCTATCAATATCAAGCTGGTGATTATTTTCTGCATTGGCAATCGCACTTTCAAGAACCTTTTTGACGGCGAGCGAGATACGCTTTTGCGAGAACTCCAGCTCATAAAGGGCATTTTTCACTTTTTTGCCACGGATAAGACCAGCCACAAGATTGAGCTTTTGCGGGCTTATGCGCAGCATACGCCCTATGGCGCGTGCTTCATTTTCCGGTCTTGGTAGCGGTTTACTCATTCTCTTTATACCTTAGCTGTTTTCTTATCTGCCCCATGCCCGTGATAGGTACGTGTTGGAGCGAACTCGCCGAATTTATGTCCAATCATATCCTCACCGACAAGGACGGGAATATGCTTTCTTCCGTTATGAACGCCAAAAGTAAGCCCGACAAATTGCGGCAAAATGGTAGAACGCCTTGACCATGTCTTAATGACATCGCTTCTGCCGGAAGCGCGTACGGCTTCTGCTTTTTTGAGCAAATATCCATCAACAAAAGGACCCTTATAAACGGAACGTGACATGGTTTCTTTTCCTTCCTATCGCTTCTTCTTCAAATGGCGCGAGCGCAGAATAAATTTATCGGTAGCCTTATTGGAGCGTGTACGCTTGCCCTTTGTTGACTTACCCCAAGGCGTAACGGGATGCCGCCCACCAGAGGTTTTCCCCTCACCCCCACCATGTGGATGGTCAACAGGGTTCATGGCAACGCCTCTAACGGAGGGACGCCTTCCCAGCCAGCGATTGCGCCCTGCTTTTGCCAGCTTGATATTTTTCTGGTCAGGATTGGAAACCGCCCCAATCGTTGCCATGCAGTCGCCATGAATAAGGCGCTGCTCTCCTGAAGAAAGTTTTACGATGGCATACGCACCATCACGCCCAACCAATTGAGCGAAGCTTCCGGCGGAGCGGGCAATTTGTCCGCCCTTACCGGGTTTCATTTCCAGATTATGGATAATCGTTCCGATAGGAATATTTTTCATAGGAGCAGCATTGCCAGGCTTGCTGTCAACCTGCTCACCGGAGATAATTTTATCTCCAATATTGAGGCGTTGGGGTGCCAGAATATAGGATTGGGTTCCGTCCTCATAATTAATAAGCGCAATAAATGCGGAGCGATTGGGATCATATTCAATGCGCTCAACAATAGCGGCAATATCAAAATGGCGACGGCGGAAGTCAATCATACGATAGCTACGCTTATGCCCCCCACCACGGCGCCGCGCCGTAATACGTCCATGATTATTACGCCCCCCGGTTTTTGTCAGCCCCTCAGTAAGCTTTTTCACGGGCGGTCCCTTATGAAGGCTCTCCCTACTTACAAGGATAAGACCACGTTGACCCGGGCTTGTTGGTTTGTAATTTTTTAATGCCATCTCAACCCTTCCTATAATCCCGTAGAGACATCAATAGAATGTCCCTCTTTTAACGTGATAAGGGCATGTTTGCGCTCATTGCGCTGCCCTTTAATGCCCCGAAACCGCTTGGTTTTTCCCTTACGGCGCAGGGTGTTGACCGCTTCAACCTTGACCTTGAAAAGCTTTTCTATGGCTTCCTTAATATCCTTTTTATTGGCATCCACCGCCACTTCAAACAGCACCTTATTCTGCTCGGAAGCCATGGTTGCTTTTTCCGTTACAAGGGGAGCGCGGATAATGTCATATGCCTGTATTCTGTTCATGCCAGACGTGCCTCCAATGCTTGCAATGCGGCTTTGGTGATAACCAGTTTTTCGCGCCGCAAAATGTCATATACATTAATCCCCGCAATAGGAAGCACATCAATATGGGCAATATTGCGCGCGGCAAGGACAAAATTAGGATTAAGCTCCACCCCATCAATAATAAGAGCGGAATTAAGCTTCAGCTTGGCAAATTTTTTCCTGAGATTTGCTGTTTTTGGCTCTTTCAAACTTGCATCCTCCAACACAATAAGCTCAGAAGCCTTTTGCTTGCTGGAAAGCGCATGTTTAAGGGCAAGACTGCGAAACTTTCTTGGAAGCTTTTTAGCATGGGAGCGTTGCACGGGACCATGCGCCTTTCCACCACCGCGAAAAATATTCGCCTTACGCGAAGCATGGCGCGCACCGCCTGACCCCTTTTGGCGTACAGATTTGCGTGTCGTGCCATTTATTTCACTACGGGTTTTAGTCTGATGCGTCCCCGCTTGGCGCCGTGATAGCTGATAAACAACCATGCGCTGCAAAATATCCGCACGAGGCTCCAGCCCGAACACAGAGTCTTTCAACTCAATTGTTCCGTTTTCTTTTGCATCCAGCGTTGTAATATTCGCTTTCATTATGCATCATCCTTTGCTTTATCCGTACCAGCAGCTTTTTCTTCTGGCTTGGCTTTTTCCGTTTTTTCTTCAGAAGCAGGCGCCGCCTCTTTAGATTCTACCTCTTTGGGCTTTTCCTCTTTTGGCTCTGTCTCTTTTGGCTCTGCCTTTGCTTCTTCGGCAGCAGGTGTTTCCGCCTCCTTAGGTTTCTCTTCTTTAGGCTTCGCCTCTTTAGGTTTCTCTTCTTTAGGCTCCGCCTCTTGAGGCTTCACATCTTGAGTTTCCACTTTTGCTTCCTCTTTTGCCGGCGCTTCCTCTTTTACAGCCTCCTCCTGAGGCGCTGCCTCCTGCGAAGATTCCTCTTTTTTAGCTTCTCCCCCCCGCAATCCAGCAGGCAAGGGTGCGTTTTCAGGAACCGCATGTTTTACCGCATCCTGTAGCAGAACCCATCCCCCCTTTGCACCGGGAACAGCACCTTTAACCAGCACCAGCCCCCGCTCCGTATCAGTCTGCACCACTTCAAGATTTTGGGTAGTAACCCGTATATTGCCATAATGCCCTGCCATTTTTTTCCCCTTAAACACCTTGCCAGGGTCTTGGCATTGTCCGGTAGAGCCATGCGAGCGGTGAGAGATGGAAACACCATGCGTAGCCCTAAGACCACCGAAATTATGGCGTTTCATAGCACCGGCAAAACCGCGCCCCTTACTGGTAGAGGTTGCATCCACTTTTTGCCCTTGGACAAAATGATGTGCCTGTAATTCAGCACCAATCTCAATAAGATTTTCAGGCGAAACCCGAAACTCCGCAAGCATGCGCTTGGGCGGAATAGAGGCTTTTACAAAATTGCCCTGCTTTGCCTTGCTGACCCGATTGGCTTTTGCAAGCCCCGCACCAAGCTGGACGGCAGTATAACCATTTTGGTCTTCCGTACGCTGAGCAATAACCTGACAGCCATCAATACGCAATACGGTCACAGGGATATGCTGCCCCTTATCCGTAAAGAGGCGGCTCATGCCTATTTTTTGTAAAATCATTCCTGACCGCATTGCATATACTCCAAACTTATAGCTTAATCTGCACATCCACCCCTGCGGGCAGGTCTAGTTTCATCAAGGCATCTACCGTTTGCGGTGTCGGGTCGACAATATCCAGCATTCTTTTATGAGTGCGGATCTCAAACTGCTCACGGCTCTTTTTATTGACGTGAGGTCCACGCAAAACGGTATATTTTTCAATATGGGTCGGAAGCGGTATCGGACCACGCACATCAGCACCAGTACGCTGGGCGGTATTTAATATTTCCCGCGCCGAACTATCCAGCACACGATGGTCAAAAGCCTTTAGGCGAATGCGTATATTTTGTCCATGTACCATTTCAGTTTCCTATTCAATAATTTTAGATACGACGCCTGCGCCCACGGTTCTACCGCCTTCACGGATGGCAAAGCGAAGCTTCTCCTCCATGGCGATAGGCACGATAAGCTCAACATCCATCTCAATATTATCTCCCGGCATCACCATTTCCGTCCCTGAAGGAAGCGCACAAACCCCCGTCACATCGGTCGTACGAAAGTAAAACTGAGGACGGTAATTGGTAAAGAAAGGCGTATGACGCCCACCCTCTTCCTTAGTCAGAATATAAGCCTCTGCCTTAAACTTGGTATGAGGAGTGATAGAGCCTGGCGCACAAAGAACCTGACCACGCTCAACATCTTCCCGCTTCGTACCACGAAGCAGAACACCAACATTATCGCCTGCCTCCCCTTGGTCAAGAAGCTTGCGGAACATCTCAACACCGGTACAAATGGTCTTCTCAGTATCCTTAATGCCAACAATCTCAATCTCATCATTGACATTAACAACACCACGCTCCACACGACCGGTAACCACCGTGCCACGTCCGGAAATGGAGAACACATCCTCAATCGGCATCAGAAACGGCTTGTCCTTAGGACGCTCAGGCTGAGGGATAACCTCATCCACAGCCTTCATAAGCTCCAAAATAGCATTTTTGCCAATCTCTTCATCCTTGCCTTCCAACGCAGCAAGGGCAGAGCCTTTAATGATAGGAATATCATCACCGGGGAAGTCATAGGAGGAGAGAAGCTCTCTTATCTCCATCTCAACCAGCTCAAGAAGCTCAGGGTCATCAACCTGGTCTACCTTATTCATAAACACGACCAAGGCGGGAACACCAACCTGGCGGGCAAGCAGAATATGCTCTCTTGTCTGGGGCATAGGACCGTCAGCGGCAGATACCACCAAAATCCCGCCATCCATTTGGGCAGCACCGGTAATCATGTTTTTGACATAATCGGCGTGACCGGGGCAATCCACATGGGCATAGTGGCGCTTATCGGTCTCATATTCAACATGGGCTGTTGAAATGGTAATCCCACGCTCCTTCTCTTCGGGAGCCTTATCAATATCGGCATAATCCGAAAAGTCAGCCTGACCTGACTCCGATAATACCTTCGTAATCGCCGCCGTAAGCGTCGTCTTACCATGGTCAACGTGACCAATCGTTCCTATATTACAATGCGGTTTATTACGTTCAAACTTCTCTTTTGACATGCTTTCCTCCTAGTTAAAAAGTCCGACTTTTAATTCTTTATAGTAATGTTTCAGAACCTTTCCCTTGTCATCAAAGCTGATAAACAGGTTCTTTTTATTTTTACCAATACCATCCAAGCTTATTCCGGTGACAGGGATTACTTTTCCGAGCTTGATGGAGTCAGAATATTCATAGGTCCAAAGTTCATTTCCCTTTTTATCTTTGCCAATGGTTTTTGGCTCACCGAGCTTGGCTTTTACTTCTTCCTTTGTCCTTTTTCCTTTTTTGAGGAATCTGGAAACGGAAAGCGCCTCCATATCCTGAGCAAATTCTACGGTTCCTGCGATATTTGGCGGCAGAAAACAAGATGCCAAAGGCAGGGAAAACAGTATACAGATTATATAGCTTAGCTTATTCATGACCATATCTCCTTCACCCAGCCATTTTTGAGATTACTTCATCCGATACCGCTTGGGGTACGGGTGAATAGTGAGCAAATTGCATACTATATTGAGCACGCCCTTGCGACATGGAGCGCAGTGTATTTACATAGCCGAACATATTGGCAAGCGGCACATATGCGGTAATAACATTGGCATTTCCGCGTGTTTCGGTGCCATTAATCTGACCACGGCGGCTATTTAAGTCACCAATGACATCACCCATATATTCTTCCGGAGTGATAACCTCAACTTCCATAATCGGCTCCAGCAATTTTGCCTCACCCGCACGCGAAGCTTCACGGAAAGCGGCACGGGCGGCAATTTCAAATGCCATTACCGAGCTATCAACATCATGGAAGTCACCATCTGTGAGCGTGACCTTAAAGTCAATCATAGGGAAGCCTGCAAGCACGCCATTATCCCTTACGCTGGCAATGCCTTTTTCCACGCCTGGAATATATTCTCTGGGGATGGAGCCGCCGACAATTTTATTGATGAACTCATATCCTCCGCCCGGCTCTAAGGGGTCAATCGTCATTTTGATACGGGCAAATTGTCCGGCACCGCCGGTTTGTTTTTTATGGGTATAATCAATATCGGTAGACTTGGAGAAGGTCTCCCTATAGGCAACCTGCGGTGCGCCGACATTGGCATCAACATTAAACTCACGCCTCATTCTATCTACAATAATATCCAGATGTAACTCGCCCATTCCCTTAATAACCGTCTGTCCGCTTTCCTCATCACTGGATACGCGGAAAGAAGGGTCTTCCTGCGCCAGACGGTTCAGAGCGACGCCCATTTTTTCCTGATCTGCCTTTGTCTTTGGCTCAACAGCGACCTCAATAACAGGGTCAGGGAACTCCATGCGCTCCAATATAACGGGCTTAACAGGGTCGCAAATCGTATCCCCCGTGGTTGTATCTTTAAGCCCGACCAAAGCGACAATATCGCCGGCATAGGCTTCCTTAATTTCCTCACGGGAATTGGCATGCATTTGCAGCATACGACCAATACGCTCGCGCTTATCTTTTACGGTATTGAGCATAGTCTGCCCGCTTTCCAGCTTTCCTGAATAAATGCGCGCAAAGGTAAGCGAGCCATGCGGGTCATTCATAATTTTGAAGGCAAGCAGCGAAAGCGGCTCATCATCGGAAGATTTACGGGTAACTTCCTCATCATTTTTGGGATCAATTCCCTTAATCGCATCCACTTCCAAAGGAGAAGGCATATAATCAATAACAGCATCAAGCAGCGGTTGCACGCCCTTATTCTTAAAAGCGGTTCCGTTCAGCACGGGTACAAAAGCTTGGGAGAGCGTTCCCTTACGGATACATTTTTTCAAGGTTTCCTCATCAGGCTCATTACCCTCCAAATAAGCCTCCATCACCTCATCATCCTGCTCCACTGCCGTTTCCACGAGCTTGGAGTGATATTCTTCCGCTTCCGCTTTCAGCTCATCGCGAATATCCTGATATTCAAATTTTGCGCCGAGGTCTTCGTCTTTCCAGACAATTTCTTTCATTTTGACGAGATCGATAACGCCCTCATATTGTGCCTCTGAGCCGATAGGCAATTGCACGACGAGCGGTGTGGAGCCGAGCCGGTCAATAATCATCTGCACACAGCGATAGAAATCGGCACCGGTTCTATCCATTTTATTGACGAAGCACATTCTTGGGACATCATATTTATTTGCCTGTCTCCAGACGGTTTCCGATTGCGGCTCCACGCCAGCAACACTATCAAATACGGCAACAGCACCATCCAATACGCGCAATGAGCGCTCAACCTCAATGGTGAAATCCACGTGTCCGGGCGTATCAATAATATTGATACGTTTATCATTCCAAAAGCATGTTGTTGCGGCGGAAGTAATGGTAATGCCCCGCTCCTGCTCCTGCTCCATCCAGTCCATCGTAGCGGCACCATCATGGACCTCCCCGATTTTATAGCTAACGCCAGTATAATAAAGAATACGCTCGGTAGTCGTGGTTTTCCCCGCATCAATATGCGCCATAATTCCGATATTTCTATAATCCTGTAATGGTGTTTTGCGGGGCATGATATTTCCTACCAACGATAATGAGAGAATGCGCGATTGGCTTCCGCCATGCGGTGTGTATCTTCACGTTTTTTGACGGCATTGCCGCGATTATTTACGGCATCAAGCAGCTCGCCTGCGAGGCGCTCAACCATTGTATTTTCACCGCGAGCTCTGGCGGCGGCGATAATCCACCTTATGGCAAGAGCGGCGCGTCTTTCTGTACGCACCTCTACAGGAACCTGATAAGTTGCCCCGCCCACACGCCTTGAGCGGACTTCCACGCTTGGCTTTACATTTTCCAAAGCCTCATGGAACACCGGCACGGCTTCGCGTTTTGCTTTGCTTTCCACCTGTTCAAGAGCGCCATAGACGATACCCTCGGCGATGGATTTTTTCCCATGGAACATGAGGCTATTCATAAATTTGGCGATGACAATATCGCCATATTTTGCGTCAGGGATAACCTCTCTTTTTTCTGCTTTACGCCGTCTGGACATTATCTGATTTCCTTATTTTGGACGCTTAGCGCCATATTTGGAGCGTCTTTGTTTACGGTCTTTCACGCCCTGAGTATCCAGCACGCCGCGAATAATATGATAGCGCACACCTGGAAGGTCTTTGACCCGCCCGCCGCGTATCATCACAACGGAGTGCTCCTGCAGATTATGCCCTTCACCGGGAATATAACTTGTGACCTCAAAGCCATTGGTAAGGCGCACGCGGGCAACTTTACGAAGGGCTGAGTTTGGTTTTTTGGGTGTAGTCGTATAGACGCGCGTGCAAACACCCCGCTTTTGCGGGCATGATTCCATCGCGGGAACCTTATTGCGCTTAACCTGTTTTTTTCTCGGCTTACGCAGAAGCTGGTTAATGGTAGGCATATGCCGCACCCTTTCCCATTTTCCTTGCCTTCTTTTGGGAAGACAAAGGGTTAATCATTCCGAGCTGCCACCTTCCACAAGAAAGCTGACAACCCCACCACAGAGGATTCCAAAGAATCATGTCTGCAAATATTTTATGTTTCGGGACAGTGTTTGATAAAACCACAAGGGATAGAACCACGACCTGCCATAAAATACTGGCGCAAATTAGCCCCACCACCCCCTTTCGTCAAGGGATTTTTTACCTTTTTTTATGCTCGTACTGGGAAGAACCCTCACAGATAGAGAATATCAACTGTAGGTTGTATTTAATACTTATAATACAACCTATAATTGAATAATATGATTAGGATTGCTTATGGTTAATGAAAACAGTACTATGAATACCAAGTAATCTGAGCAGGCGTTTACAACTTATGGCACAAACTTCAAAAAGTTTTAAGAACGGAGAGTTAATACTATCAGACTGTATAGAATACCTTCGTTCATATAATGATTCCTCCTTTCAGTCTGTTGTTGCAGACCCTCCTTATTTTCAAGTTTTAACGACAGAGGCTTGGGACAATATTTGGAAACATGAAGAACAATATTTAGATTGGTGTTTAGATTGGGTAAGCCTATGCATGGAAAAGCTTGCTGACGATGGTTTAGTCTTTATTTTTGGACAACATGGGAAAAGGGAGCATGTTTGGATACATTTATGTTCAAAACTTTCAAAAGCTTTTCAGTTTCATGATTTGATAGTTTGGGACAGGGTTGTTGGATATAATGACCGAGGAGATTCATTTACTCCTCAATATGAAAACATTCTTGTTTTGAGAAAAACGAAAGATTCTAAAGTATTTTTCAATAAAGATGCTGTACGCATAAAATACGATGAAGATACTATTCAAAAATATCTTAAGGATAAAAGATATAAGGATATGGAAAATCGCGAACGTAACCTCAGAAAAGGAAAATATGCAACAAACATTCTTTCTGTTCCCTCTCTTAAAGGATCCTCTAAAGAAAAAAGAGGACACCCATCACAAAAGCCTGTTGATTTAATAAAAATGCTTGTCTCTAGTAGCTCACGGAAGGGAGATATTGTTTATGATCCATTTATAGGAAGTGGAACAGTAGCAATAGCCTGTGAAGAATTGGGAAGAAAATGGATTGGAAATGAAATATCCAAGAAATACTTTGAAATGTCTGCAAAAAGACTTAAAGAGTATTGCTATGATAATAAGGAAGACTTGTTTGCTAGCCTTCTTCCTGCTGCCTCAAGTTAGGATTTTTTAAAAACTCTTCTTTTGGAGCGGATAGGATTTGGAAAATTCGTTTCCCATAAAATACCAGCTTCTCTATAGGATGGATTTTCTTTTGCTAATTCTATAATTTTTTTAAAAGGGAGAGATGTTTGTACTCTCCTCTGTGTCTTGCTGTCAATTTTTGGATTCACTACAAAATTTGGAGATTTGTTTTGAAACTGTTTCTTCCATTCTTTAGCAATTCTCTTTGCCTCTTCGTAATCTATATTTCTATCTTTTATCTTTTTATCCAAAGTTTGGATATCTTTTAAAGAAAGGTCACCCCACAAATCTTGCCATTGCTGTTTTGCAAAGCGAATAGTTACAATATTCAAAATATTCTTATAATTCTTTGTTGACTGCTCCCAGAAACCACAAATCATTCCAAAATCTTCACTAATAGATCGTTGGCGAATTATATCTCCAAGCCCAATAGGAAAGCCTTTTTTAATTGATTTTATAGAAATATTTATCCCTTTAAATTCCTTTGGAACCTCTTTACTAGGACTATATAAAGGCTCCGTAGGGTCTATATCCCACTTGTGGGAACCACGTTTTATTTCCAATGAGAAGAAATACTCAGCAACCCACTCTTCAAATAAAAAACCATGATTTTGTACTTCAATCATTTAAGATTAAAGCACCGATTCTTTTAGATGAGTCCAGCAAATTTACTACCTATAGTACAAAAGTGACAGCTTGCAGGCTACTTGCTTATAAGGCAAGTCCAAGAATAAAGACTAAACCCCCTGCTCCTCAGCAGGAACTTCACCGCCTTCGGCAGTTTCCACCGGCGCATCAGGCGCGGTTTCCTGCTCCGCAGTTTCCTGCTTTGCACTATCCTCACCGCTTTTCGCCTTTTCTGCTTCTTGCTCGGTAGCACCCTGCTCCGCAGTTGCCTGCTCCGCAGTTTCATCCTGCTCAGCAAGCGCCTCTTGCTGGGCAATCAGCGCCTCACGCTCATCCATCAGAACCTTATCGCGGGCATTTGCGTCACTTTTCAGCATACGAAGCACACCGCCCGTACCCGCAGGCACAAGACGACCAACAATGACATTCTCCTTAAGACCGAGCAACATATCGCGTTTTCCGCTAATAGATGCCTCCGTCAGCACGCGCGTTGTCTCCTGGAAGGAGGCAGCCGAGATAAAGGAGCGCGTCTGCAATGATGCCTTTGTGATACCCAATAAAATCGGGCTACCTTGGGCAGGCTTCTTGCTTTGAGCGGCAAGAGCCTCATTAGCTTCTTCAAACTCCATCCTATCAATCTGCTCACCGACGAGAAAGGCACTGTCGCCCGCTTCCTCAATCTCAATTTTCTGGAGCATTTGCCGAACAATAACCTCAATATGCTTGTCATTAATCGTCACCCCTTGCAGGCGATAAACATCCTGTATCTCATTGACGAGATAAGCAGCAAGGCTTTCCACACCAGAAATGGCAAGAATATCATGCGGAGCGGGGTGACCGTCCAGCAAATATTCACCCTTTTCAATGAGATCGCCCTCTTGCACAGAAAGATGTTTGCCCTTCGGCACCATATATTCAACAGGCTCAAGGCTTTCATCACTGGGATTGATAATGATACGGCGCTTATTTTTGAAATCACGCCCAAACTCAACCGTACCCGTAATCTCAGCGATAATCGCATGGTCTTTCGGACGGCGCGCCTCAAACAGCTCCGCCACTCTCGGCAGACCACCGGTAATATCGGTTGAAGTCGCCCCCTCTGTCGGAATACGAGCCAATATATCGCCCTGATGAACCTCTTTGCCGTCCTCCACCGAAAGAATGGAATCAACAGGCAGCAAATAACAGGCTTCATTTCCATTAGCCAGCTTCTTGACCTTACCCGCCTTATCACGAATGACAATAGCAGGGCGAAGCTCTGCCCCCTTAGGAGAAGAACGCCAATCTATGACAACAAGCTGAGAAATACCGGTAGCCTCATCCATGGTTTCACGCACCGAAATGCCTTCCACAACATCCTGCATGCTCACCACGCCATCCATTTCCGTAAGGATAGGCAACGTATAAGGCTCCCACTCTCCAATACGCTCGCCCCGCTTAATGCTCGCCCCATCATCCACATGAAGTCTGGTTCCATAAGCAACCTTATGCGAAGCACGCTCAACACCATTTTCGTCAATAACCTTAATGACGCAGTTCCGCCCCATCACAATAAGCTGCCCGGAGCTATCCTTAATGACATTACGATTTTCAATAAGAACCTTGCCCTCAGCATTGCTTTCAACAAAGCTCTGGTCAACAACTTGCGCCGTCCCCCCAATATGGAAAGTACGCATCGTAAGCTGTGTTCCCGGCTCCCCAATGGATTGCGCCGCAATCACACCAACAGCCTCACCGATATTAACAGGCGTTCCGCGCGCCAAATCACGCCCATAGCATTTTGTACAAACACCATTTTTGCTCTGGCAGGTAAGAACAGAACGAATATGCATATTCGGCAGATTTGCCCTTTCAATGCCTTCCAAATGCTCCTCAGTAATGATATCGCCCTTCTTGACAATCACATCCCCTGATTTGGGATCCGTAACATCACTAACAGGCACACGCCCCAACACACGCTGGAAAAGGGAAGTAATCACCTCACCCGCCTCAATCACAGGTGCGACGGTAATCCCTTCCTTGGTACCACAATCCTCAATAGTGATAATGCAATCTTGGGCAACATCCACAAGACGGCGGGTTAGATAGCCAGAATTTGCGGTTTTCAACGCCGTATCCGCCAGCCCCTTACGCGCACCATGGGTGGAGTTAAAATATTCCAGCACCGAAAGCCCCTCCTTAAAATTGGAGATAATCGGTGTTTCAATAATTTCTCCCGAAGGCTTAGCCATAAGCCCCCTCATACCGGCAAGCTGCTTCATCTGCGCAGGCGAGCCACGCGCACCCGAATGTGCCATCATATAAATAGAGTTAATAAAGTCATCCTTTGCCTGCTTATCCTCTATCCGTATGGAGGAAATATGCTCCATCATTGCCTCAGCAACACGGTCAGTACATTTCGCCCAAGCGTCAACCACCTTATTATATTTCTCACCCTGAGTAATAAGCCCGTCAACATATTGCTGCTCATATTCCTTCACAAGCGAAGTTGTCTGTCCAATGAGCTTTTCCTTTTCATGGGGGATAACCATATCATCCTTACCAAAGGATATTCCCGCTGAGCAAGCATTACGGAAGCCAAGCCCCATAATATGGTCGCAGAATAATACCGTCTGTTTCTGCCCACAATGGCGATAAACAGCATCAATAACATTAGAGATTTCTCTTTTTGTCAGTACACGGTTTACCAGCGCATAGGGCAAAGAAGGATGCGCAGGCAATTGCTGGCTTACCAGCAAGCGACCCGGTGTCGTATCCACAACCTCAGAAACTTGCTCACCCTTTTCCGTAAAGGCAGACACACGAGCTTTCACCTTACTATGAAGGGTAACATATCCGGAAAGCAAAGCATGCTCAACCTCATCAATAGAGCCGAATAAAGAGCCTTCGCCCTTTGCCCCCGCCCTCTCAAGCGTCATATAGTAAAGACCCAGCACCGTATCCTGACTTGGAACAATAATCGGCGTCCCATTGGCAGGGTGCAGAATATTATTGGTAGACATCATTAATACACGCGCTTCCAATTGCGCCTCCAATGATAAAGGCACATGGACCGCCATCTGGTCGCCATCAAAATCAGCGTTAAAAGCCGCACAAACAAGCGGGTGCAATTGAATGGCTTTGCCCTCAATCAATACCGGCTCAAATGCCTGCACACCAAGGCGGTGCAATGTCGGGGCACGGTTTAGCAATACGGGGTGTTCCCGAATAACCTCATCAAGAATATCCCATATTTCGGGACGCGCTTTTTCCACCATTTTCTTAGACTGCTTAACGGTAGAGGATAACCCCTTCGCATCAAGGCGCGCATAAATAAAGGGCTTAAATAATTCCAATGCCATTTTTTTCGGCAAACCACATTGGTGCAATTTCAGCTCAGGACCAACCACAATGACCGAACGCCCCGAATAATCAACCCGCTTTCCAAGCAGATTTTGACGAAACCGTCCCTGTTTTCCCTTCAGCATATCAGCAAGAGATTTCAGCGCACGCTTATTGGTTCCGGTAATAACTCGCCCACGCCGTCCATTATCAAACAGCGCATCAACGCTTTCCTGCAACATGCGCTTTTCATTACGAATGATAATATCAGGCGCAGGAAGGGCAATAAGACGCTTTAAGCGATTATTCCGATTAATAACACGGCGATATAAATCATTGAGGTCCGAAGTAGCAAAACGTCCGCCATCCAAAGGCACAAGCGGGCGCAGCTCCGGCGGAATCACAGGCACAATGGTCATAATCATCCATTCGGGACGATTATTGGACTGCAAAAATGCGTCCACCACTTTGAGCCTTTTGGCAAGTTTTTTGGGTTTAAGCTCGGTTGTTGCCTCGGCAATTTCCTTGCGTAATTGCTCCGCCATTTTCTCAAGGTCTAGCCCTTCAAGAATTTCACGAATGGCTTCCGCCCCCATGCCCACAGTAAAGCTTTCAGGACCAAACTCATCAAGTGCGTCATAATATTCCGCCTCGCTTAGCATATCATGCACCTTCATCGTGCTAATGCCCGGGTCAAGAACGATATAGCTTTCAAAATATAAAACACGCTCCAAATCTTTAAGCGTCATATCCAATAAAAGCCCGATACGACTTGGCAGGGATTTTAAGAACCAGATATGAGCAACAGGAGCGGCAAGCTCAATATGCCCCATACGCTCACGGCGTACTTTAGAAAGGGTAACCTCAACACCGCATTTTTCACAGATAACGCCCTTATATTTCATGCGCTTATATTTTCCGCATAAGCACTCATAATCCTTAATCGGACCGAAAATGCGGGCACAGAACAGCCCATCCCTTTCAGGCTTAAAGGTACGATAATTAATGGTTTCAGGCTTTTTTATTTCGCCAAACGACCAAGATAAAATCCGTTCAGGAGAAGCGATGGAAATACGTATATTATCAAAGCTTTGCGGATTATTTTGCTGCCCAAAAACATTCATTACATCATTATTCATTTCTTTTACTCCTCTAATCCTGTTTTATTGCAGGTGTTTCTTCTGAAAGTTCTATATTTAACCCAAGCGAGCGAATCTCTTTTATGAGCACATTAAAGCTTTCGGGTATTCCGGCTTCAAAAGCATCATCGCCCTTAACAATAGCCTCATAGACTTTGGTACGCCCTGCGACATCATCGGACTTAACGGTAAGCATTTCCTGTAAGGTATAGGCGGCACCATAGGCTTCCAATGCCCAGACCTCCATCTCACCGAAACGCTGTCCGCCAAATTGTGCCTTACCACCAAGCGGCTGCTGTGTAACCAGGCTATAAGGACCGATGGAGCGGGCATGGATTTTATCATCAACCAGATGGTGCAATTTGAGCATATAAATATATCCCACCGTCACCTTACGGTCAAAAAGCTCGCCCGTCCTCCCATCCCGAAGCATAACCTGCCCCGAAACATCAAGCCCTGCCTTGGAGAGCATGGTGACAATATCCTCTTCTCTAGCACCATCAAATACGGGAGTTGCGATAGGTACACCATTTTTCAATATATGGCTCATCTCCACCGCTTCCCCGTCAGAAAGCTTTTTAATACGCGCATCATCAGGATAAATATCATTCAGCTTATCGCGTAATTCTTTATGCGAACCTTTTTGCTCATAAATCTTTAATGCCTCCGAAAGCTGTTTGCCAAGCCCAGCACAAGCCCAACCAAGATGGGTCTCCAAGATTTGCCCGACATTCATACGGCTTGGCACACCAAGCGGGTTTAGCACCACATCTACGGGCGTTCCATCTTCAAGATAAGGCATATCCTCAACGGGAATGATACGGCTTATCACCCCTTTATTCCCATGGCGTCCTGCCATTTTATCTCCGGGTTGCAATTTGCGTTTTACGGCAACATATACCTTGACCATTTTCATAACGCCGGGCAGAAGCTCATCGCCTCGTTGCAGCTTATCCACCTTATCCTCAAAGCGGGCTTCAAGGCGGGCTTTGGCGCTATCAAACTGATTGCGCAAACCCTCAATATCCTTCATTGCCTTGTCATTAGCGAGCGTAATATTCCACCATTTTGCATGGGTCAGATTATCCAATATGGACTGGGTAATTTTGCTTCCCTTTGTCGCTCCTTTTGCCTCTTTGGGTGCAGAATTAATCTGCTTACCAAGCAATAGCTCGGCAAGGCGGTTATAAATATTCCTCTCCAAAATGGCGAACTCATCATCACGGTCAATGGCAAGGCGTTCAATTTCTTCACGCTCAATAGCAAGGGCTCTTTCGTCTTTTTCAATACCATGGCGGTTAAAGACACGCACCTCAACAACAGTTCCCGAAGCGCTCGGCGGCATACGCAAGGATGTATCACGCACATCCAATGCCTTTTCACCAAAAATAGCACGCAGCAATTTTTCTTCCGGCGTCATGGGGCTTTCGCCTTTGGGGGTAATTTTACCGACAAGAATATCACCGGCTTTGACCTCGGCACCAATATAAACAATGCCGGATTCATCAAGATTACTAAGCCCTTCCTCGCCAATATTGGGAATATCACGGGTAATTTCTTCCGAGCCAAGCTTGGTATCGCGCGCCATGACATCAAACTCCTCAATATGAACGGAGGTAAACACATCATCGCGCACAACGCGCTCGGATATCAGAATACTATCTTCAAAATTATATCCATTCCAAGGCATAAAGGCGACGAGCATATTACGCCCCAAAGCCAACTCGCCAAGGTCTGTAGAGGGACCATCTGCAATCACATCACCTGCGGCAATTTCGTCACCGATACGCACAAGAGGGCGCTGATTAATACAGGTGCTTTGATTGGAACGTTGGAACTTGCGTAGATTATAAATATCAACCCCTGAGCGCGAGCTATCCTGACGGTCGCTGGCACGGATAACAATACGGCTGGCATCAACCTGGTCAACAACGCCCTTACGATGAGCGGTGATAGCCGCCCCGCTATCGCGAGCAACCACATCTTCAATACCTGTGCCGACAAGTGGGGCTTCCGCACGAAGCAATGGCACAGCCTGTCTTTGCATATTAGAGCCCATAAGCGCACGGTTTGCGTCATCATTTTCCAGAAAGGGGATGAGGGCTGCGGCAACCGAAACAATTTGTTTTGGCGAAACATCAATAAATTGCACCATATCGGGCGGAACAATCTCAAAATCGCCTCCAACACGGCAATTAAGCAGCTCATCAATAAGCTTTCCCTTACTATCCATTGCGACGGTGGATTGAGCGATGCGATAGCGGCTTTCCTCCATAGCGGACATATATACGATATCATTAGTGACATTTCCCTTTTCAACGCGGCGATAAGGGCTTTCAATAAATCCATATTTATTAATACGGGCGAACGTTGCCAGCGAGTTGATAAGTCCGATATTGGGACCTTCAGGCGTTTCAATAGGACAAATCCGTCCATAATGGGTTGGGTGCACATCACGGACTTCAAACCCGGCACGCTCCCTTGTAAGCCCGCCAGGACCCAGAGCCGAAAGGCGACGCTTATGGGTAATTTCCGAAAGCGGATTGGTCTGGTCCATAAATTGCGATAATTGCGAAGAGCCAAAAAACTCGCGCACAGCAGCAGCGGCAGGCTTGGCATTGATTAAATCTTGGGGCATGACCGTATCAATATCAACCGAGCTCATACGCTCACGAATAGCGCGCGCCATGCGCAATAATCCAAGACGATATTGGTTTTCCATAAGCTCGCCGACAGAGCGCACCCTACGATTTCCAAGATTGTCAATATCATCAACCTCACCTATTCCATCTCGTAAACCGACAAGCGTTTTAACAACAGAAATAATATCCTCAGTACGCAACACTCTTATATCATCGTCACAATCCAGCTCAAGGCGCATATTCATTTTTGCCCTTCCGACATTGGAAAGGTCATATTGCTCATTATCAAAAAATAACCCTTGGAAAAGAGCTTGGGCAGCCTCCTGTGCCGGCGGGTCGCCAGGGCGCATGACACGGTAAATATCTTCCAATGCCTGCTCCTTATTGGTTACCTTATCAACGGCGAGCGTATTGCGAATAAATGCACCCCGATTAATATGGTCAATATCCAATGTTTCAATTTCCGTAAGTCCAAGCTCAAGCAGCTCAGCAAGTTTTTCTTCGGTAATTTCCTCGCCCGCTTCCGCATAAATCTCACCGGTTTCAGGGTTCACAAACTCCTCAGCCATATAATGCCCGATAATTTCCTCCTGCTGGACAAGCAGTTCTTTAACGCCCTCCTCAGCAAGTTTATTGGCAAGGCGGGGGGTAATTTTGCGCCCTGCCTCTACCAGTTTTTTGCCTGTTTTGGCATCAACCAGATTATAAATGGGCTTAACACCACGTAAGGATTTCGGATTAAAGGGCATAAGCCAACCCTTATTACTCTTTTTAAAGACAATCTTATTATAGAATAGCTCAAGGATTGCACTGCTATCATATCCAAGGGCTTGGAGGAATGTTGTTGCCGGTAATTTACGGCGGCGGTCAATGCGGACATTAACAATATCTTTGGCATCAAATTCAAAATCAAGCCATGAGCCACGATAAGGAATGATACGGGCAGCAAAAAGCAATTTACCAGAAGCATGTGTTTTTCCCTTATCATGGTCAAAAAACACGCCGGGGCTACGATGCATTTGGGAGACGATAACCCTCTCCGTTCCATTGACAACAAAAGTACCATTTTCGGTCATAAAAGGCAGGTCGCCCATATATACTTCCTGCTCCTTAACATCCTTAACCGATTTTTCTCCACTTTCCTCATCAATATCAAACACAATGAGGCGCAATTTAACCTTAAGCGGAGCGGCATAAGTCATGCCTCTTTGCTGACATTCCTCAACATCATATTTTGGAGTTTCAAACTCATAGGATACGAACTCTAAGGTAGAGCGTCCGCTGAAATCATGGATAGGGAAGACGGATTGGAAAGCGGCTTGCAGCCCCTGTTCTATACGCTCGGCCTGTTTTGGCATATCGGCCTGGAGGAACTGATCATAAGAATATTTCTGCACCTCAATAAGATTTGGCATAGAAGCGGTTTCAGGGATACGTCCAAAAGAGCGACGAATACGTTTCCGACCGGCATAGGCTTGTGACATGTAACTTCCTTATTTCTGTGGCGTTCCCTATGGGTTTTGCCTTTTTCACAATCTTTGCGCAAAAGCGCGTGGGTTGAGCAGGGAAGGCATACGAGCGGGCATGCCTTCCCCGTTCTATTGAGATTTATTTAAGCTCCACCTTTGCGCCTGCAGCTTCGAGTTTTTCTTTCATCTCATTTGCTTCGGCGGTAGGAACAGCTTCCTTGACCTCTTTGGGTGCAGCCTCTACGAGGTCTTTGGCTTCTTTGAGGCCAAGTCCTGTGATAGAGCGCACTTCTTTGATGACATTGATTTTCTTGTCACCGGCTGCGGCAAGGATGACGGTAAATTCATCCTTTTCCTCAGCAGCACCGGCATCAGCACCGGCAGGGGCAGCAGCTGCAGCAACGGGTGCTGCGGCGGAAACGCCCCATTTTTCTTCCAATAATTTGGAAAGTTCAGCAGCTTCCATCACGGAAAGTGCCGAAAGATCTTCAACGATTTTATTTAGATCTGCCATTTTTTTCTCCTATTCAAATTAGGCATTATCGCCCTTGGATGCGTGAGCACCCACAACACGTGCGACCTTTCCTGCGGGAGCTTGCATGATAGCAGCAAGCTTTCCTGCAGGGGCGGACAGCACCCCGATAATCTTTCCTCTCAACTCATCAAGAGATGGGAGGCTGGCAAGAATTTTAATGCCATTGGCATCAAGCACCTCCTCGCCCATCATACCGCCGAGAATGATAAGATTTTCATTCTCTTTGGCAAAATTGGCGAGGATTTTAGGCATTCCGGCCGGATCATCCGAATATGCAATGGCTGTTGGGCCAGAGAATAAATCGGAAATGGGTTGTGCGGATGTTCCCTCAAGGGCAAGTTTGACAATGCGGTTTTTGGTAATTTTGAAATTACCGCCAACCTCTGCCATATCGCCACGCAATCTTGTCAATTGCTCGACGCTTAGCCCGGAATAGTGGGTGACGACAATCATAGCCTTGTCGGTAAAGACATTGCTAAACTGTGACACAAGCTCTTCTTTTCCAGCTCTATCCACTTTCTCTCTCCACTTGTGCATTCCCTGCACATGGGGGCAGATTGGAAAATTCCTCTCTGCCGATTTCGTTATGTTGTTTCTTTATAAAGAAGAAACAACGCTCATTTCTGTCCCGAATATCAATCTGATTTCGTCTCATATAGCCTATTTAAGCATATTTGCAGCTATAATCTCGGACAGCATGAAGGGGGTCTCCCTTCAATCTCCAGCCTATATTGTTTGCGGCTCTATTTTTACTCCTCGTCCCATGGTTGAACTAATGGCTATTTTACGCATATAGGTTCCCTTTGCGCCGCTTGGTTTGGCCTTATTGACCTCTTGGAGCAACTCGCGAATATTTTCTTCAATTTGTTTTACGGAGAAACTTGCCTTTCCAATACCGGCATGAATAATGCCTTCCTTTTCGGCACGAAACTCTATGGCACCGCCCTTCGCCGCTTTTACGGCAGCGGCAACATCTTGGGTAACAGTACCGACTTTGGGATTGGGCATGAGATTGCGCGGACCAAGCACCTTACCAAGCTTACCGATAAGGGGCATCATATCGGGTGTTGCGATACAACGGTCAAAGTTAATTTTTCCCTTTTCTACCTCCCCAACAAGCTCTTCGGCACCGACAATATCGGCACCTTGCTTTTTGGCTTCCTCCGCCTTATCGCCGCGTGCGAACACGGCTACCCGCACCACACGCCCTGAGCCATTTGGTAGCACACAAACACCACGCACCATCTGGTCGGCATGGCGCGGGTCAATGCCGAGATTAATGGCAACTTCAATGGTTTCATCAAATTTTGCCTTGGCACGCTCATGCACCATTTTCACAGCCTCAGATAAAGGATAGAGCTTTTTGCTCTCAATGCCTTCGCTAATCTTCGTTAGTCTTTTTCCAAGCTTTGCCATATTGCTATCCTCTAACCTCAAGTCCCATTGCACGCGCCGAGCCGGCAATAATTTTTGCACCCTGGTCGGGATTATCCGTATTTAAATCTTTAAGCTTTTTCTCAGCAATGTCACGGCATTGCGCCATGGTAACCATACCGGCAACTTCACGGCCAGGCTCCTTGCCACCCTTTTTCAACTTTGCCGCTTTTTTAAGATAATAAGCAGCAGGCGGGGTTTTGGTAATAAAGGTAAAAGACTTATCCTCAAATATGGTCACAATGGTTGGAATAGGAACATTTTTTTCATATTCCTTGGTTTCCTCATTAAAGGCTTTGCAGAACTCCATAATATTAAGCCCCCTCTGCCCCAAAGCGGGACCGATAGGCGGCGATGGATTTGCCGCCCCTGCAGGAACTTGAAATTTGAGATATCCGCTTATTTTTTTTGCCATAATCTATCCTATATTTTTTCTACCTGACCATATTCCAACTCAACGGGTGTTTCACGCCCGAAAATAGAAACCGCAACTTTAAGGCGGGCTTTTTCCTCATCTACCTCTTCCACATGTCCATTAAAGGAAGCAAAAGGACCCTCCGAGACTCTTACCTGCTCGCCTATTTCAAAGACAATGGCAGGCTTTGGACGCTCAACCCCTTCCTGCACCTGGTTCAGAATACGGTCTACCTCGCTTTGCGGGATAGGAACAGGCGTATTTTCAGCACCAAGAAATCCGGTTACTTTGGGAATGCTTTTAATCAAATGATAGACCTCGTCGCTCATTTTTCCATTTTTATCCTTCTCAGTTTCTATCGTTTCCACCCGCACCAGCACATATCCGGGGAATAGCTTGCGGGCGGTATTTACTTTTCTGCCCCTTCTCATTTCCAACACATCCTCGGTGGGCACAAGAACATCCTCAAAAGAGCTTTCCAGCCCCTTCACGGTAATTTGTTCACGAATGGCATCGGCAACTTTTTTTTCAAAGTTGGAATAAGCATGCACGATAAACCATTTCATTGCCATTTGCTTACCTCCCCAATGAAAGAATGAGGGCGACAGCCCAGCTTAGAATTTGGTCAATAAAGAAAAAGAATATAGCCGCGATAACTGCCATGATAAACACGATAATGGTCGTGACGATGGTTTCATTACGGCTAGGCCATGTAACCTTGCTTACTTCGGAGCGAACCTGCTGTACGAATGTAAAAGGGTTTATCATATTTTTTGTTTCCTTTTCTGGCAGGAGTGGAGGGACTCGAACCCCCAGCCCCTGGTTTTGGAGACCAGTGCTCTACCAATTGAGCTACACTCCTCCATATATCCCAGCGCTGCTGTGCTCCTATTCAATAATTTTAGATACGACGCCTGCGCCCACGGTTCTACCGCCTTCACGGATGGCAAAGCGAAGCTTTTCCTCCATGGCGATAGGCACGATAAGCTCAACATCCATCTCAATATTATCTCCCGGCATCACCATTTCCGTCCCTGAAGGAAGCGCACAAACCCCCGTCACATCGGTCGTACGAAAGTAAAACTGAGGACGGTAATTGGTAAAGAAAGGCGTATGACGCCCACCCTCTTCCTTGGTCAGAATATAAGCCTCTGCCTTAAACTTGGTATGAGGAGTGATAGAGCCAGGCGCACAAAGAACCTGACCACGCTCAACATCTTCCCGCTTCGTACCACGAAGCAGAACACCAACATTATCGCCTGCCTCCCCTTGGTCAAGAAGCTTACGGAACATCTCAACACCGGTACAAATAGTCTTCTCAGTATCCTTAATGCCAACAATCTCAATCTCATCATTGACATTAACAACACCACGCTCCACACGACCAGTAACCACCGTGCCACGTCCGGAAATGGAGAACACATCCTCAATCGGCATCAGAAAAGGCTTATCCTTAGGACGCTCAGGCTGAGGGATAACCTCATCCACAGCCTTCATAAGCTCCAAAATAGCATTTTTGCCAATCTCTTCATCCTTACCTTCCAAAGCAGCAAGGGCAGAGCCTTTAATGATAGGAATATCATCGCCTGGGAAGTCATAGGAGGAGAGAAGCTCTCTTATCTCCATCTCAACCAGCTCAAGAAGCTCAGGGTCATCAACCTGGTCTACCTTATTCATAAACACGACCAAGGCGGGAACACCAACCTGGCGGGCAAGCAGAATATGCTCTCTTGTCTGGGGCATAGGACCGTCAGCGGCAGATACCACCAAAATCCCGCCATCCATTTGGGCAGCACCGGTAATCATGTTTTTGACATAATCGGCGTGACCGGGGCAATCCACATGGGCATAGTGGCGCTTATCGGTCTCATATTCAACATGGGCTGTTGAAATGGTAATCCCACGCTCCTTCTCTTCGGGAGCCTTATCAATATCGGCATAATCCGAAAAATCAGCCTGACCTGACTCCGATAATACCTTCGTAATCGCCGCCGTAAGCGTCGTCTTACCATGGTCAACGTGACCAATCGTTCCTATATTACAATGCGGTTTATTACGTTCAAACTTCTCTTTTGACATGCTTTCCTCCTATTCTTATGGAGCGGGTGAAGGGAATCGAACCCTCGTCTTCAGCTTGGAAGGCTGTGGCTCTACCATTGAGCTACACCCGCCAAGTAAATTTTCCTGCTTTCCTTATCATTTCTGTTTCCTGTTTTCGTTTTTCTGGTGGAGGGGGTTGGATTCGAACCAACGTAGGCATAGCCAACGGGTTTACAGCCCGTCCCCTTTAGCCACTCGGGCACCCCTCCTAATGGATGCCTGGCTTTTATGCAGGCTTGCGAATTGGTTTTTTCCTCCTATTGCCTCACACCTGGAATTGCAGGTTTATTCCGCTTTTATGGTTCAATGTCAACCATTTTTTTGCCCTATTATTATGGAAAGCGGTTATAAGGGCATATGGCGCAAGATAGGACAAGCAGGAAAAGGCGGAAAATTGGGGCAGACCGTGAGATATTCGGGCTTCATGCGGCACGAAGTGCGCTTTCCAATCCAAGCCGCAAGGTAGCCCGCGCATGGGTAAGCAAGGCGGTCTGTGGGGCGTTTGATGACATGCTATCGGGAATAGAGACAAATATTTGCACATCAGCAGAAATATCCGCCCGCCTCGGCAAGGATGAAGCACATCAAGGAATAGTGCTGGAAGCAGAACCCTTGCTACAGCCAAACATAGAAACCGCCATAGAAAAAATGAAGCTGGTGATACTAGCCGACGGCATAACCGATCCCCGCAATTTCGGCGCCATACTAAGAAGCGCCGCCTTTTTCGGCGCAGAAGCCATAATAACAACCCGCCATAACAGCCCCCCCATAAACGGCGTCTTAGCAAAAGCCGCATGCGGCGGATTAGAGGAGGTCGCCCTCATCCACATCCCCAATCTCGCACGCATAATGGAGCAAATGAAAAAAGGCGGCTTCACCCTGCTAGGACTGGACGAAAGAGGCGCACAAACCATCACCGAACAAGCAAAAGACACAACACCCCCCCTCGCTCTAGTCTTAGGAGCCGAAGGCAAAGGTCTCCGCCGGCTAACCCGCGAACATTGCGACCATTTAGTCCATCTAGGCAACACCAAAAGCCAAGCCGTATCCTCCTTAAACGTATCCGTCGCCGCCGCCCTAGGACTTGCCACTCTAGCAAATAAATAACTTGCTCACCCTTATATTTTATCCTATCCAAACCCTCACTGCTGGTGTAGCTCAGTTGGTAGAGCACCTGATTTGTAATCAGGGGGTCGGGGGTTCAACTCCCTCCGCCAGCACCACTGCCGAGGGCAGCTTAACTTTTTGATAGATAAGTGGGCTTGGTTCCGGTTTTTGGTGGATAGAAAAACCAGAAGCTATTAAGCAGATTCTCCCCATTATAAAAAATGCGCCCCCAAAGGGGGCACTCCTAGTCCCCCCCTATTTTTGATTGCGCAAGCAATCAAAAAGGGCGGAGGGGGGTTAGGGGGGTGTGGGCGGGGAAGCCCGCCCAAGGCGGGCTTATAAAAAGAAGGCTATTTCACCCTTGCAGACATTTGCCAAGAGAGATTTTTAATGCAATATTTTCTTGCTATCCAAGCATTTTTACAAATTCAGAATTAACTAAAAAGAGGAAAAAATATCATGAGAGTATGGGGAGTATGGGGAGGAAAAAAAGGCGGTCTTGAAAAAAAATATCTTTTGGAAAATCGTATCTATCTAGTTTGGGGACTGGATAATCTTGAGCATGCCAAAAATGAAGATGATATCCGAAAAGAGTTAAAAAATACACATCCAAAGGCGAATGATAGAACAAGGGGACAATGGCTACCTTCAATTAAGACTCACAGGTTTGAAATGCAAATAGGTGATTTTGTCATTATGCCTTTTAAGAAGAGAAAAGAGTATGTTGCGATTGGAAAAATAACGAGTGATTATATCTTTGATGAGAAAGGAGAAAACTTACAAGAGGATGAGGGAGATTTTAGGCATTATCGTGAAGTAAAGTGGCTTAATAAATCTATGTTAAAAGAGGATTTAAGGGAGGAACTAGGAAAAAATATAAAACTTTCTGGGCGACGCACCTTTTTTACAATAGGAGAGGCAGAAGTATATAAAAGCATTGAAAAAATCCTTAAAAAAACAATACCAAATAACCCTGCCTATATTATATGTTATTATTTTGCACGATTTAATAGAGAATCTCTAGAGAATTTGGGATTTGCAAGTTTCAGTGAGGCTTTTGAACAAATCGCAAAGACTTTCGGCGTTAGTAAAGATACTCTTGGATGGCGTAAATATGAATTTAAAAATCTTCTTGATGGACGTACAGAGCAACAAAAATATCCAAATCGGGCTGTTCCAAACATAAAGGAAGCCCTTAAGGATTATACAGAGCAGCAAATCCGCTCTTTAGTAATAGATATATTAGAAAATCCTGAAGGCGAGAAGAACATTAATCTTGCTGAATCCATATCAAACAATGACTCCTCCAAGAAAAATGTTGCAAAGCAGATAAGAGAGGTAGTAGAGGGCGGAGAAAAATATTCTACTCACAAAGTCAGAGAACGAAACCCAGCTCTAGTAAAGGAGAAAAAACAACAAGCGAAAGAAAAAGGAACTCTTGCTTGCGAGGCATGCGGTTTTGATTTTGTAAAAAAATATGGTTCACATGGAGAAGGCTTTATTGAATGCCATCATATCAAGCCCTTACATACTCTAAAAAAGACAAGCAAGACGAAGCTGGAAGACCTTGCCCTTCTATGTGCAAATTGTCACCGCATGATTCACCGAAAGCTGGAACAGAAAAAATATATGAGCGTTGGTGAATTAAAGAAAATCATCCGAAGCCAGCCTTAAACTCTAAAGACTGGATTTAATTTAATCACTGGCATCAATTTTTGCATTTTTTGTTGGTTGGCTTGGGCTTAGTGCGTTTATGCCTTTTTACAGCAACTGTTTTAGGTCCAGGTTTCTTAGTAAGACGTTTAGGCACGCACTTTATTTTACTTTTTGTTTTTTGTTTTTTCATTTTTTTCTCCTTTTAATTTTTTATAATTTGATATAGAATACTTTATTATTCTAAGGAATAATAGTTTTTAAAGGATTGTTTATAATAATGCAAGGAAAAACTTCATACACAATAATTGTCGGCGCAATCATAGGGCATCTTAGAAAAAAGAAAGGTCTAGGACAGAAGGATATTGCTGAAAAATTAGATATAACTCAGTCTGCATGGTCTAAACTGGAAAGGGGAGATACGTGCCTTTCCATTACACAACTAAATCAAATAAGCCAAATCTTGGAAATACCTGCTAATCGGATTTTACGACATGCAGAAAAGGCACAAGAGAAACTGAAGAAAGAAAATATAGAGGTGCTTGACAAACCACTTAGCCAGCCAAATGATAAAGCACTTTTTATTCTGGGAGTAGCTGTCGTGAGCGTTATTATCATTGCTATTTTATCAAAAGAATAACCTTGTTTTTCCTGCCATTCATAAAAATAAACGGCTATAGTATCCCCATGACCAACCTAACCGATCCACTTGGGCGCGAGATTACCTATTTGCGCTTATCGGTAACCGACCGATGTAATTTCCGTTGCCGCTATTGCCTGCCGGAGCGCGCCGCCTTCATGCCCCGCAAAGACATGTTGAGCATGGCGGAGCTTGCCCGCATTGGCGAGTCTTTCATTGCGCTCGGCATTAAAAAAATAAGGCTGACAGGCGGCGAGCCACTTATGCGCAAGGGCATAACCGAGCTTGCCGAAAGGCTCGGAGCCCATCTCGGCAAAGGGCTGGACGAGCTGACATTGACCACCAATGCCAGCCATCTCGCCCCCCACGCCAACACCCTCAAACAGGCAGGGCTGGAGCGCATAAACATCTCGCTGGACACCCTAAACCCCACCCTCTTCCACAAGATAACAGGCGGCGCCGACATAAAGCCCGTATTGCAAGGCATAGACGCCGCCCAAAAAGCGGGGCTGAAAGTCAAAATAAACACGCTCGCCCTCAAGGGCATTAATGAGCAGGAAATCCCCGCCCTCATAGAATGGGCACACCACCGCAATATGGAGATGACCCTCATTGAAACCATGCCCCTTGGCGACACAGGGCTGGATTTATCCGAGCATTACCTCCCCCTTTCCGAAGTAACCAAACCGCTCTCCCTCACCCCCATCAATAAAAACACAGGCGGACCCGCCACGAGTGGCCCCGCCAGCTATATGCGCTTTGAAAAAACAGGCGGCACCATCGGACTTATCACCCCGATAAGCGAAAACTTCTGCGCCTCCTGCAACAGAGTGCGGGTAAGCGCATCGGGCAATTTATTTTCCTGTCTTGGCGATGCCCGCTCCACCCCGCTCCGCCCCCTCATTCGCACCCATGCTGAGGACAACGCCCCCCTCACCGCCGCCATTTATAAGGCGATTGCCCATAAGCCCAAACGCCATGATTTTTCCATCTCCGCCCACAGCACCGCACCGCAATTAAAAAGATATATGGCACATACCGGCGGTTGATTCTATAAAGAGGCGAGAGAGGAGAGAAGCATGGCGGATAAAAAATTTGCCTTTATTGCCAGCCCCACCAAAGAGGCACAAAAAGCGCTGAAAGTTCTGGAAAAGAACTATGGTCAGCACGATGTAGAACATGCCGACTGCATCATCACCCTTGGCGGTGATGGGTTAATGCTGCAGACCCTGCATAGCTTTATGAATAAGGACATTGCCATTTTCGGAATGAATTGCGGCTCTGTAGGCTTTCTAGCAAACCGCTATAGCGAGGATGGTTTAAGCGAGCGCATAGCCCGCGCCGAGCAGACCGACCTCCACCCTCTTGAAATGTCCGTTGAGGATAGCAAGGGCAAAAAACATATTGCTTTGGCGATAAATGAAGTTGCGCTTTTGCGCCAGACCCATCAGGCGGCAAAGCTTTCCATCAGCATAGATGGGCGGGTGAGAATGGAGGAGCTTATCTGCGATGGTATCCTGCTTGCAACCCCTGCGGGCAGCACCGCCTATAATCTTTCCGCACATGGTCCCATCCTTCCCATTGGCGCAAAGCTTCTTGCGCTCACCCCCATTTCCGCTTTTCGCCCACGGCGTTGGCGCGGTGCCTTATTGGCACATAATGCGAAGGTAAGCTTTGAAATCCTGGAGCCAGAAAAACGCCCCGTCAGTGCCACCGCCGACCATAGCGAGATGCGCAATGTCAAGCGGGTGGATATCAAGACCAGCACAGAGCATAAGGTCAAGCTCCTCTTTGACAAGGACCATTCCCTGGAAGAGCGCATTATTAATGAGCAATTTTTTGTGTAAGGTAACCACTCCTTAAATAGCCCATGCCAGTCTGTGAGCATGGGCAGATTTGAGAAATGGGAGATAGACACGGCACTGGAACGCAATGAGTTTCGGGCATTATATAAGCCTGTTTTTTCTGCCGATGAGCGCCTTATCGGTGCCGATATTAAGCTGCAATGGGACAACCCCGAATATGGTCTATTGGAAGAGGCATGGTTTTCCAACCATATCGCCCTTATGGGACAATGGCAGTCTTTTTTTGACTGGATTTGTCAGCAGGCACGCCCCTTATGGGAGCTTATGGAAACCCGTCTTGGCACTGTTTTTCTAACCCTGCACCTTCCACCACAAGCACAACCCTCGCCCGCCCCAAACTGGCTATATGCCATTGCGCCCGATTATAAAACCGCCAAACAACTCCATGAAAACGGCATGGAAATTGTCATAGAGCAACCCCTATGGCAGCAAAAGGCGGAAGAGAGCATAGAGGCAAAGGAGATTATTCTCACCGAGCCACACCTTCTCAGCCTTTGGCAACACCCCCATAGCCATATCGCCCAATGGCTAAAAGCAGACGCCACCCCCCTTCGTGCCGCAAGGCTGAAAGATAAACAAAGCCTTGCCCTCGCCAAAAAAGCGGGATGTAAACATTTTGAGCTACCGCAAACGCAGGAATATTTTGAAGCAAAAGTGCTGGAGACTTTCTTGCCAGAAGAAATTATCTAGGCAGTTTATATTTTGAGAGAATATTTTCCAACAAAGGACGCTCCCTCTCCGTAGGCTTTTGCTTGGCGGTTCCGATATGGATAAATCCGGCAATGCGCTCATGCTCCTCCAGCCCAAAATGCTTTTTCATCTCCTCATCATAAGCAACCCATTCCGTCAGCCATTGAGCCGAAAAACCAAGCGCATGGGTAGCGATAAGCATATTTTGGCACACGGCACCGGCTGAAAGCACCTGCTCCCAATGGTCAATCTTTCCAGCTTTGGGCGAGGAGATGACCATAATAATAAGCGGTGTGCGCAAAAAGCGGTTGCGCTCAAATGCAAGCTGGTCAGGATTGGCACGAGGCTCAATTTCAGCAAATCTCTCTGCGGCGATAATCCCCAATCCGGTTTTTTCCCTTGCCCCCTCAATCATGACAAACCGCCATGGAGCAAGCTTTCCATGGTCAGGCACCCTTGCGGCAGCGGTCAGAATTTCTTCGCGCTCTTTGGCATTAGGGGCAGGCTCTGCCAAATTAATAGCCATGACAGAGCGGCGCGTTAACAGGAAGTTCAATATTTCTTTCATTTTTTTAGAATACTCCATTGACCGGCTTGCGCCAAGACGGGATAACAAGATATGAAGGGGCTTCTTATATTTATTTTCCTGCTTACATCTTCCGCCGCCCATGGAGCGGCATGGATGCGCAAGCCCCAAAATGGGATTGCCTATCTTAGCTATTCTTATCAAAAAAGCTCCAATGTGATAGAGGCAGGGCGAATTCTCATTCCCCTCCACTATAGAAAGAGGGAGCAACAGCTTTATATGGAATATGGTCTGAGCGAGAAAATAGGTTTAGTTTTCAAAGGCTATTATGGTCATAGCGAATATGCAGGCGGTGTATTTCAGACAAGGCGCTCCAATAAGGAATTATCATTACGCTTTGCCGTGCCCAAGTTTAAAAACAAGAAAAAGAAAAACAAGCCTGCCAATTCTTGGAGGAAAGAGATAAAAAGCTATGGTCTGGCAAGCTCCATAGAAATAGGTCTGATAGAGGAAGAGCCTTTTGCAAGCACTGCTGGAGCCGGCATGAGGTTTGCCTATGCGTTAGGGGAAAGCTTTGCTTATCGGGGTCTCAATTATTTTATAGAAACGCAAGCCGAGATACGCCTTTGGAAACATAAGGACCCACAAGAATATCGTCTTTTACATGCGATAGGTGTTTCCTATAAGGATATGGAGTTTCTTTATGAGCGTGGCGAAATATGGCGAGAGGCAAATGGTTTTGCTCAGAAGGAATATTTTTGGAATTGTGGCATTACCGGCAAATTTATTAAGGGCACATATTTGCAATTTGCATATGGGCATTATCGCCCCGCAAGATATTTTGGAGTAATAGAAAGCGCCCGCTTACAATGGATTATCCCCTTCACCCATTAAGGTCAGGGGGTATGCACTGGCTCTGAATAAGCTGAATGGCTTCATCCATTTTCATTATGCTTTGTTTTTCCTCTCCCAGCCTTCTAATGGATATGGTATTTTCTGCCGCCTCCCGCTTTCCACAGATAAAAAGAACAGGCACATGTCCAAGCAAATGTTCGCGTATTTTATAATTTATTTTTTCATTACGAATATCCAAATGGGAGCGCAACCCTGCTTTGCCAAGAGCAAGATGAAGCTTTTTGGCATAGCTATCGGCATCGGAAACAATGGTGGCGACAACAATCTGTGTCGGGGCAAGCCATAGGGGAAACTTGCCCTCATATTGTTCAATTAAAATACCGATAAAACGCTCCAGGCTTCCCAAAATTGCCCGATGGATAATGACAGGCACATGGCGATTGCTGTCTTTTCCGATATAGCTTGCCCCCAGACGCTCTGCCATATTGAAGTCAAGCTGCAACGTTCCACATTGCCAAGAACGCCCAATGGCATCTTTGAGATGGAACTCCAATTTCGGACCATAAAACGCCCCCTCACCGGGATTAATTTCATAAGGTATTTTGGTTTCCTTCACTGCTTGCAAAAGGGAGGCTTCCGCCCTATCCCATACATCATCCGCCCCCACCCTAACCTCAGGGCGGTCAGCAAACATGACACGAACCTCTTCAAATCCGAGATGTTTATAAACTTTTTGCAGCATTTCACAGAAAATTTTTGTCTCGGAAGTAATCTGCTCTTCCGTACAAAAAATATGCCCATCATCCTGCACAAATCCTCTAAGGCGCATAAGCCCATGCAATGCGCCGGAATGTTCATAGCGATGGCACGAGCCAAATTCCGACATACGCAAAGGCAAATCCCGATAGCTTTTTATTCCCTGATTAAAAATCTGCACATGGCAGGGGCAATTCATGGGCTTAATGGCAAGCACCCGCTCATCAGCATCCTGAGAGAGAAACATATGCTCATGGAACTTTTCCCAATGCCCGGATTTTTCCCATAAGCTCCTATCCACCAAGGATGGCGTATGCACTTCCTTATAATCATTTTCGTTCATCTGGCGGCGCATATAGGCTTTCAGCTCCTGATATAACGCCCATCCTTTTTCATGCCAGAAAATCATGCCTTGGGCTTCTTCCTGCAAATGGAAAAGCTGCATTTCCTTTCCGATACGGCGATGGTCACGCTTTTCGGCTTCCTCAACCATATGCAGATATTGGGCAAGCTCGCTTTCCTTTGCCCAGCATGTTCCATAAATGCGCTGGAGCATTTCATTATTGGCGTCACCCCGCCAATAGGCACCGGCAAGCTTGGTGAGCGTAAAGGCTTTGCCGAGCCTTCCGGTAGAAGGCAGATGAGGTCCACGGCATAAATCCTTCCACTCGCCTTGTCGGTAAATGCTTACCTCCTCGCCTTTGGGAATATCGCCGATAATCTCAGCCTTATAGCTTTCACCAATTTCCTTAAAATGAGCGATAGCCTCTTCCCGCTTCCATATTTCACGGATAATAGGCTCATTGCGTTTAACAATTTCATGCATGCGGGCTTCTATTTTTTCCAAATCTTCCAGATGGAACGGCTCTTTGCGGGCGAAATCATAAAAGAAACCATTTTCAATAACCGGTCCAATGGTCACCTGCGTATCGGGAAATAATTCCTGCACGGCTTGTGCCATGACATGAGCGCAATCATGGCGGAGAATTTCAAGCCCTTCCTTATCCTCAGGCGTGATGACGCTGATATCGGCGTCCGCCTCAATCATGGTAGCAAGGTCTTTAAGCTCGCCATTCAGCTTCATGGCAATGGCTTTTTTACTGAGCGATTTTGAGATGGATGCGGCAAAATCTGCGCCACTTATAGGCTCTTTTATCTTGCGCTTTGCACCATCAGGAAGGGTTAGGCTAATCATGAGCTTTCTTTATCTCCGTCATCCTTATCCGGCACAGGCTCGCCTGGTACAGGATCCACCCCATATCCACCCCAAGGATGGCACCGCAAAATACGCTTACAGCCTAGCATTGCGCCTTTCCAAGCGCCATGTTTTTTTACTGCCTCGCTCATATAGGCGGAGCAGCTTGGCATATAACGGCAATGAGCGCCCAATAGAGGCGAGAGGGTATATTGATAGATACGGATGAGCAATAGGATACTATGTTTCATGGTTTTTTTCCTAATCCGAGCTGGGAGAGGCATTTCTCAAGGGCTTCAAATCCGAGCATAATAGAATGATGTCGGTGTTTATATTGTTCCATATTTTCAAAGATTTTCAACTCCGCCCATTTCCCCTTTGGTGCCGAAGCCTCACCTGTGAGAATTTTGGCAAGGCGCTCAGAAAGCGTAAAGACTTCCCCTGCCGAGCTTCCAATAATATTTTTGGCAATAATAGCGGCACAAGCCTGCCCTAAAGCGCAAGCCTCCACCTTATGGGCAAAATTGGTAATATGCTCACCCTTCACGCAAATCTCAACATGGACATGGCTTCCGCAAAGGCGCGATTTTGCCCCTGCCGAGGCATCTGGTTTGGGCAAATTGCCAATACGCTCAATATTTCCGGCAAGCTCTATAATATTGGGTTCATAAATCTCAGCCTGCATCATGCTTTTCTCCACTTTGCGCCATCGGCGCCATCCTCAATAATAACGCCCATCGCCTCTATCTGCCCCCGCAAGGCATCGGCACGAGCGAAATCTTTTTCTCCCCGTGCCGCCTCTCGCTCAGCGAGCAAAGCCTCAATGGCTTTCTCATCAATTCCCCTGGCACGCTCAGCAAACCATTCAGACGGCTGCTTTTGCAGAATACCAAGCATTTTCCCACCGGCAAGAACGGCACCATAGTTTTTTTCTTTAGCAAGAGCAAATAAAGCGGCAATGGCTTTTGGCGTATTGAGATCATCAAAAAGCGCATGCAGAACACTATCAGGCGGCGAGATGTCAGGCTCAAAAGCACCGCTTTGCAAATCCGAATAAAGATGGTCAAGAGAGCGCAATGCCTGCTGTAAAGCAGCCCCACTCCACTCCAAAGGCTGCCGATATTGGGCTTGCAGCAATAAAAGACGAGCAGCCTCGCCCGGCACCTCCTCTATAATATCACCGACCAAGCGAATATTGCCCAAGGATTTGGACATTTTATCCTCACCCATTTTAAGATAGCCATTATGCACCCAGAAGCGGGCAAGCGGCTTTCCATGCGCCGAATGGCTTTGCGCACACTCATTTTCATGATGGGGAAATAATAGATCCTGCCCCCCGCCATGAATATCAATACTGTCACCAAGATGTTTTTTCACCATAGCCGAGCACTCAATATGCCAGCCCGGTCGCCCTCGCCCAAAGGGGCTTTCCCATCCCGGCTCCTCCTTTTCAGAAGGCTTCCATAATACGAAGTCAGCAGGATTCTTTTTATACGGAGCAATTTCCACCCTCGCACCGGCAATCATATCTTCTACTTTGCGGCGGCTTAGGCTTCCATATTGCGGATAGCTATTGACATCAAACAGCACATGGCTTTCCGCCTCATACGCATTACCCTTCTCCACAAGCTTTTGGATAAGCTCTATCATTTCGGCAATATGCTCTGTAGCAAGAGGCTCAATATCGGGGGGCAATACGCCAAGATGGTTCATATCCTGATGATATTTTTCGGTAAACCGCTTGGTGATAACCCCAATACTAACCTTTTCCTTTTTTGCAGCGGCATTAATTTTATCATCAACATCCGTGATATTCCGCACATAGATAAGCGTGGGATAAAGATGGCGCAGCAAGCGAGCAAGCACATCAAAGACGACCGCTGGTCGTGCATTTCCAATATGAGCAGACCCATATACCGTAGGACCGCAAACATAGAGGCTGACAGCGTCAGGATTGAGCGGCTCAAAGACTTCTTTTTTTCCGCTCATGGAGTTATGGAGCATTAATTTCATATGATTGTTTTAGGGCGGAGCTTGCTTTTACGCAAGGAGTAGATATGATGCTTTTGCTTGACCTATAGGGAGCCATATCCTAGAAAGCACGAGAGATTAGATAGTTTTTGAGGAAAAATAGATGAAGAAGCCGAGCCGTGAACAAGCTGAGGAGGCAGTACGCATATTGATAAAATGGGCGGGCGATAATCCTGAAAGAGAAGGCTTGCAGGACACGCCCAAAAGGGTTGTGAACGCTTATGAGGAGTTTTTCAGAGGCTATAGCGAGAACCCTGAAGCGGTATTGGCGCGCACTTTTGACGATGTTAACGGCTATGATGACATGGTTATTTTGCGGGATATTTGTCTAGAGAGCCATTGCGAACACCACATGGTTCCGATATTGGGAAAATTGCATTTGGGCTATTTGCCCAAAAAGCGGGTAGCGGGATTATCCAAGCTTGCGCGCATTGTTGATGTTTATGCCAAGCGTTTGCAAACTCAGGAGACGATGACGCGCCAAATTACCGATGCGATACAGCAGGTATTGGAGCCATATGGTGTCGGCGTGGTGATAGAGGCAAAGCACCAATGCATGACGACGCGCGGTGTTCATAAGCCCAATGTGATGACGGTTACGCGTTGTTTTTCGGGCATTTTCAAGGATGATAAGAGCAAGCAGGAAGAGTTTATGCAGCTATTAGGGGGGCGCATATGAGTTATTTTTCCAAAAGGGAAAGCGTTGAGCAGATAGAGGAGAGCTGTGATCTTGCGCCAAAATTTGACAAGGATGGCTTGCTCCCCGTCACCACCAGCGACGCCAAAACAGGCGAGGCTTTAATGCATGGATTCATGAATGAAGAGGCTTTGGCAAAAACGATAGAAACAGGCGAAGCATATTATTGGAGCCGCTCGCGGCGCCTATTATGGCATAAAGGCGCAGATAGCGGCATGATACAAAAAGTCATTGAGCTTAGAATTGACGACGACCAAGACGCCGTCTGGTTACGAGTTGAACTACAAGGCAAAGCAGCCAGCTGTCACGTCGGCTACCGCTCCTGCTTCTACCGCTCCGTCCCGCTCGGCAAAAAACCCGACCCCTCCCTAAAACTCCACTTTGAAGAAAAAGAAAAAACCTTCAACCCCAAAGAAGTCTACGGCAAAGCCCCCAACCCCACCAAGCTTTAGGGCTTTATAAGGTAGCGGGCGCTTTTCTTTAGCTTAATGCTATTATAATTATTCTCATCTTCAAATTGAAACTCCCAGAGATGATATTCATCTCCTTCCAATCCCTTTCTTTTTTCAAAAAATAAAGCAAGCACCTTTTTACCCCCTGCATGAATACGCCATTTGCGGTAGGGGTAATATAGCTGACGAATAATTGTATCCTTTGTTTCTGAATTTTTTGCCTCTACAAGCACAATATTATTTTTGCCTTCATATCCGCTATCAACTTCAACCTGAACACTTTCCTGATTTATTTCATGTTTTCTAACTTTGAAAGAGAACTGTGGAGTATATTTTCTCCCCCGAATAGTTAAATGCAGTGTAGTGTCTTCAACAAAACTTCTAATAATGCTGGACGCATAGGCAAAATCCAAATGTTGCATCTCGGAATCACCTTCCTGAGATGTTGTTAATTCAAAATCCAGCTTGCTTTCATAATTTATAAGCGGAGTAGTAATTTCAGGGATATCTATATATCCCTCTCCTTTTATTATTTTATAGCTTCCATTTTTGACAGGAAGTAAAAACAAACCCTTATCCGCAAATACAGAGGGTCTAGACTTTCTGCTATCTTGCTTACACAAGATACGAACCTCTTTTTGCGCTGTCTTCTTAAAGTTCTGACATGCTATTTTAATCTGCCCCGCTGTAATTTCGTATGGGGATTTATCAAAATCATGATTATCAATATTATATTTATTGAAAATTGCTTTCCAAGCAATATCAATATTTCTTTCTTTTCCCTCAGTTTTATTCTGAGCCATTACTTTGTCGCCTTCTTCTTTTTGACAACAGGAGCAGTTTGCAATTCATCTTTTAGGCGGGGAATAGCCAGCTTCTTCAAATAGTTTTTCTCAGCGTCAATCCCGATAAATTTTCTGCCATTACGCAAAGCGGCAACGCCGGTCGTGGCGGAGCCACAAAAAGGGTCTAACACCAAATCCGCCTTATTGGTGCAAGCACGAATAATCCTATCCAATAAAGCAAGAGATTTTTGCGTGGGGTGCTTGCCATGCGTTTTCTCATCGGATTTAGGAGTATTAATTGCCCAGACACTACGCATCTGCTTATTGGGCTTTTTAATAAAATCCCCCTCCCATTCGCTTTTTTTCATTTCCTCATAATTGAAAACATGCTTTGCGCTTTTGCTTTTACGGCTCCAGAGTAAAGTCTCATGGCTGGCAGTGAACATACGACAAGAAAGATTAGGGGCGGCATTAGGCTTCAACCAAGCAATATCATTGATGAAATGCCAACCCTGTTTTTGCAGGGCAAAGCCACAGGAATAAATAGAATGATATGTCCCCGATACCCACAAAGAACCATTTGGCTTCAAAACCCGCTTACACGCCTCAAGCCATGCCTCATGAAATGCAAAATCCTCCTCAACCCCTCGGCTTTTATCCCATTTGCCCTTATTGACACTAACCCGCTTGCCCGCATGACAGCTAAAGCCCCCATTGGAAAGGTTATAAGGTGGGTCAGCGAAAATTAAATCAATGCTTTCTTCGGGAATTTTTTCCAGTGTTTCCACCACATCCCCCAAATAAAGCCGAGTGTTTTTTTCCTTCCAAAAAGGGAGTAATTCTACATTTTTCTTTTTTGATTCGCCCATACATAGATCGATCACAAGATCACAGACTAGATCAAGCAAGATCGTAAAAAATCCAAACATTAGATCTGGATAACTTCCCCCACCCCATAAAAAAAGGCATCGGATTTCTCCGATGCCTATGACATTTTTTAAAAGTCTCTCCGACTCGTATATCGTCGGTTTATTCAATTATATCATCGGCTTATTGCCACACATCACCTCCCTCATAATAGTATATCAGTTTGTAATATACCCTTTCAAGGCTTCCGCCTCCATTTCCGCTTCGGCAATTCGTTTTTTGACCACATCACCAATAGCGATAATCCCGCACAGCTTGCCATCTTCCACAACCGGCAAATGGCGAATACGCGTATGGGTCATAAGCTCCATAATCTCCATAATCGTCTGGTCAGGCGAGCAGGTTTTGACCTTTTTGGTCATATAGTTATGAACAGGCTGCTCCAACGCCACCGCTCCCTTTTGAGCAACCGCCCGCATAATATCACGCTCCGATAAAATGCCAGCAATCTCCTTTTTCCCCTCCGATATGACAAGCGCCCCAATCCCATGCTTATCCATAAGCTGTGCGGCGGCGATTAAAGAACTATCCCCTTCAATAGAGATAACCTGATACCCCTTTTCTGCGAGAATAGTTTTTGCGCTCATATCCCTCCCCTGCCTTTTTTATTTTCCGTCAGGAAATCCCGTAAACGGAAATGGTTTTTTATCCTCCACCCGCAACAACACTCCAATACATTGATGGAGATAGCTATTAAGCTGGCGGGCAAATCTATTAATATGCTCAGCACGAAGCTTCAGCAATCCAAACAACACACTGACAATGGCAACCATCACGGCAACATTAAGCCCGATATAAGCAATCGTGCCAAAACAAATCATATAAAGGATCTGCGCCCAAATAGGCTCTTTAGAAATATGCAACGCCGCCAATGGCGCCTCTTGCTTCACAGCTTGCTGTTTCACAGCCTGCTGTTTCGCAGCTTGCTGCTTAATGGGTTTTTGATTGCTTTTATTTTGGGCGGCTGGCTTTTTCTTTGCCGTGCCTGATTTTTTTGCTGTAGGCATATTATGTTCTCCTGCTATGTGAAACGATTACATTCTTTCTAGCCTAGCGGGAAAATAAAAAAAATCAATCTCCCTTTCCCAAAAGCTTCCGCCATTGGCGATAACTGACCCTTCCCGGTCCCCCTGACGGCGATAGCGGCGGGGCTTCAATGAAGCCGAAAAGCAGCAATCCCACGAAAAGCCCGCCCAAATGCGCCTGCCACGCAACCGATATAGGCGCACCCGAAGGCGTTACGGCAAATTGGGAAGCAAGCAGATTAAGCCCGACCCATATCAGCAAAAACCACAACATAGCGGGCATTCTGAGCATAACGATAAGCGGCAATAATGGAGCTTTTTCCGCCATATTGGGGCGGATTTGAAACCCAAAGCGCATCGCCCCGCCCATCATAGCCGATATCGCCGCCGAAGCCCCAACCATAATGGCAGCCTCACCACCAAAATATTTCTGAAACAAAGCCCCTCCAATACTCCCCGCAATAAAAAGAATAGCAAACCTTATTGGCGAGCGAAGCCGCAAAGCACAAGCCGTCCCAAAAACAACCAGCCACAACATATTCATAATAAGATGAGTAAAACTGCCATGGATAAAAGCATAGCTGACCCATTGCCAAAAATAATTATCCCCCTTTGGCGAAAAGGCAACATAATCAGCAAAAAACGACCATATCCCCCCACCCGTAAGAAAAACAGGAAGATAAAGAACAAATAACAGCACCACAAAGCCACTGATAATAGGGGGAACATTAAAAGCAGGCGGCGACTTACTCATTGCCCTCTTCCGTGCTTGCAGAAATCACTTCCAATTCCTGCCGATAAGTTTTGGCATGCTCCCTATAATGACGAGCATTGTTACGAATAGCCCCCTGCTCCTCCTCGCTCGTTTCCCGAATAATCTTGGCAGGCGAGCCAAATACAAGACTATTATCAGCAATCTCCTTACCCTCAGTAATCAGACTATGAGCACCAATAAGACAATTTTTCCCAATCTTAGCCCCGTTCAAAATAATCGCCCCAATACCAATAAGACAATCATCGCCAATAGAACAACCATGCACCATCGCCCCATGCCCCACCGTAACCCCGCTACCAATGCTCAGAGGAAAGCCCGGATCCGTATGCAGCACCGCACAATCCTGCACATTACTACCCTCCCCCAAAACAATAGGCTCATTATCCCCCCTCAGCACCGCCGAGAACCATATACTGACTTTAGGCGCAAGCCGTATATTACCGATAAGACTTGCCGTATCCGCAATAAAACATTCTGCGGCAATATCAGGGGCGTGCTCTCCAAGACGAAATATGCTCATGGAACCTCAGGTAAATCAAAATCCAAAATCGCCATATTGAGAGCATAGGAAACATCTCCATCCTCATCATCACGGTTTATGGTGGCGACAAACTCATCCTCAATATACATCTCCACGCAATCGCTTTTGCCAACCCGTTTCAGCACAATGGCTTCCGTGCTGAACTTTCCGCGCAAATATGCCTGAACGCGTGCTATTTCCTGGTCATTCATAGTATTTCCTTTCCTTGCTCATTGTCTTCGCTTTTCTCTCCTATAATTTTTGCAGGCACACCGACAGCGGTTTTATAAGCGGGCACATCCTGCAATACCACCGAGCCTGCCCCAACTTTAGCATAATCGCCAATATGAATATTGCCGAGTATTTTCGCCCCGACACTAAGCAGCACACCCTTTCCAATTTTAGGATGCCTATCGCCGACCTCCTTGCCAAGCCCCCCCAATGTAACCCCATGCAGCATGGAAACATTATCGCCAACAATAGCAGTCTCACCAATAACCACACCCTCTGCATGGTCTATCATAATCCCCTTGCCAATTTTTGCATCAGGATGAATATCAACACCAAAATAATCCGATATTTGTGATTGTAAATATAAAGCAAGTTTTTTTTCATGATTGCGATAGAGAAAATGGCTGAGGCGGTGCGCCTGCAATGCGTGAAACCCTTTGAAAAAAAGCACAACATCCAGATAGGAGCGACATGCAGGGTCACGCTCATAATTCGCCTCTATATCAGCTTCCATGGCTTCGGCAATTGTTAAATCAGACTGGAGCGCAGCCCCAAAACTATCCCTTAACATATCCGCCCCCAAATAGCGGCTCCCCAGCACCTCCGCCAGCCTTGCGCTCAAAGCAAGCGGCAGGCTCTCATGGTCAAGAATAGAAGCCTGCAATAAAGCCTTTAGCTTAGGCTCTTTGGCAAGCGCCTCCCTTGCCTGCTGTGATATTTCCTTCCACATAATCTCCTGCTTTCTGCTCTCTCCTGCTTATACGATTTTTTGTTTCGGTTCAAACTTTGTGTATTGTGTAAAAAGGGGTATAGAGTGCAAATGGATGGCTACAGGAAGGAATGGCAATGGCAAAGCAAATAGAGAAGTTTTGTAATGATGAGGGTGTTTCCAAGATAGAGATAGGGGTTAAGGAATTTGAATGCATTGGCGCCAGCCCCCCCAATGACCATCCGCATATTTTTTTAGATATGGGTATGGATAGCGAGATAATTTGTCCCTATTGTTCAACGCGCTATATATATGTAGGAAAATAAAGCTTATGGCCCCTTGGCGGAATTGGTAGACGCAGCAGACTTAAAATCTGTATCTGGCAACGGAGTCCCGGTTCAAGTCCGGGAGGGGCCACCATTTCATTTTCGGTTCTTAACAATCTTGGCACTCATATTTTCAAGGGCTTTATGAATCCCTTCATGGGCAGCATTGAGCTTATCTTCAGAATAAGAACGCATAACAATAGCCGCCCCGACAGAGGCAACACCCTCCGGCTCCTCCTCATAAAAAGGATAGCACCCAAAGCCGACCCCTTCATGCTCCTTTTGCAGCCGGTCAAGGGTTTCAGCAATTTCACCCTCTGCAACCATAGCGGTAATGGTTCTGGAGAGCATCTCCTCACCGCCCTCCAAAAGGGGCAACACCTCCTCCAACATGACCTGCATGATGCGCGGCACACCGGCGAGCACAAAGAGATTTTCAATCCGAAATCCGGGAGCGGCACTGACAATATTAGGGATAAGCTCCGCCCCCTCAGGAATAAGAGCCATTTTACGCCGTGGAGCGTTCAGCTTGATATTTCTTGCCTCATAATATGCCCTAAGCTCAGCAAGGGCTTTGGGATGTTCAATAATTTTGCGCCCAAACGCCTTTGCAACGCACTCAACCGTAATATCATCATGCGTCGGACCAATACCGCCCGTTGTCAGCACATAGTCAAATTTCTTACGCACCGCATTTATGCTGTGAATAATATCTTCAGGCAAATCGGCAATGATGCGGGCTTCCGCCAGATGGACGCCAATGGCGTTTAGCCTTTTGGAAATATGGGCAAGATTTACATCCTGTGTCCGCCCTGATAATAACTCATCACCGATAAGGAGCAGGCAAGCGCGCTTCATTTTTTCCCTTTCAAATTTTATTTGATAATGACAGATAGTACACAATATACCAATATAGGAGATATGGAAGAGGTCAGGATAATGAAGGAACAGAGCCAGCGCATAAAGCGCCATAATGCGGAAGATTTTGCAGGCATGCGCAAGGCAGGGCGCATTGCCTCACAAATTCTTGATGCCTTGGAAAAGGAGGTGACAGAAGGGCGCAGCACGGATGAGATTAATGATATTGCGCACAAGCTTATCCTTTCTCACAATGCCTTGGCAGCCCCGCTTCACTATCGCGGTTTTCCCAAATCCATCTGCACCTCTCTTAATCATATTGTCTGTCATGGCATTCCCTCGGAGCGCAAATTGCGGGCTGGGGATATTCTGAATATAGATGTGACCGTTATCATTGACGGCTGGCATGGCGACCATAGCCGCATGTTCACCATAGGAAAGCCCTCCCCCAAAGCGGCAAAGCTCATTACGGTAACCCATGATGCGATGATGGCAGGGATAGAAATTGTGAAGCCGGGGGCTTATTTTGGCGATATCGGGCATGCGATAGAAAGCTATGTCAGCCAATATGGTTTTTCGGTGGTAGAGGATTTTTGTGGTCACGGTTTAGGGAAAACATTTCACGATGCGCCCAATATATTGCATTATGGGGAAGCAGGTAGCGGAGAGAGGATAGAGGAAGGCATGTTTTTCACCATTGAGCCGATGATTAATCTAGGCAAAAAGGATTGCAAGATTTTGCAAGATGGCTGGACAGCAGTCACACGCGATAAGAGCCTGTCTGCGCAATATGAGCATTCCATAGGGGTATGCAGGGATGGCGCGGAGATATTTACGCAATCATCAGAAAGCCCTTTACGATTATGACCGGCAAGCCAAAGGATTATAATGCGGGTCACCGCCAGCGTTTAAGAGAAAAATTTCTGAAAGCAGGCATGGGTGCCTTACATGATTATGAATTATTGGAGTTAATTCTCTTCCGTGCCATTCCCAGAGCCGACGTTAAACCTATAGCAAAGGAGCTATTGATCCGCTTTGGTGATTTTGCTGGCGTGATAGGTGCGGAGCCTGCCCGCCTTATGGAGGTAAAAGGCGTAAGCAAGGCTTGTGCGGCAGAGATTAAGATTATTGAAGCCAGCATGATTTGCGCCCTGCACCGCAAATTGAAGGAAAAGCCTGTTATCGGCTCATGGGATAGCCTGTTAAAATATTGCCGTATTGCGATGGGGGAGAAGAAGCTGGAAGAGTTTCGTGTTATTTTTCTGGATAAGAAAAACCGCATCATCATGGATGAGATAAGGCAGGAAGGGACGACCGATTATACAAGCGTCTACCCCGTAGAGATAGCTGGCAGAGCGAAAGAATTGCGCGCCAGTTCTCTGATTTTAGTGCATAATCATCCCTCAGGCGACCCCAACCCTTCACGCAATGATATAGAAACAACCAAAAAGATAATAAAAGCATGTGAGAGCTTGGAGATAAAAGTGCATGACCATCTTATCATTGCGCGCAATAGTGAAGTTAGTTTAAGAAATTTAGGGGTTATAGGATAGTAAGGAGAGAAAAATGATAGAGCGTTATTCCCACCCGGATATGGTAGCCATATGGAGCGATGCGTCTCGTTTTTCCATCTGGCTGGAAATAGAAACCCTCGCCATAGAAAAGATGGCGGATTTAGGACTGGTTCCAAAAGAGGCGGCAAAGGCGGTTCGCAAAAAGGGCGGCTTTGATGTCGGGCGTATCCATGAGATAGAGGCGGAGGTCAAGCATGATGTCATAGCCTTTCTGACAAGCTTGGCGGAGCATGTCGGCAAAGAGGCGCGCTTTGTGCATCAAGGCATGACCTCTTCCGATGTTTTGGATACTTGTCTTAATGTGCAGCTTATGCGGGCAAGCGATATTTTGCTTGCCGATATGGACGCCCTGCTTGCCAAGCTCAAAAAGCAGGCTATGAAGCATAAGAACAGCATTTGCATTGGTCGCTCTCACGGCATTCATGCCGAGCCTACCACTTTTGGCTTAAAACTGGCTCAGGCTTATGCCGAGTTTTCCCGCAATAAAGAGCGTTTGGAAGCGGCAAAAAAAGAAATATCGGTTTGTGCAATTTCAGGAGCGATAGGAAGCTTTGCCAATATTGACCCTGCCATAGAAGCCCATATCGCCAAAAAGCTTGGCATGCAGGCGGAGCCGATATCCACCCAGATTATTCCCCGCGATAGACATGCCATGTTTTTTGCCACCCTTGGCGTCATAGCAAGTTCCATAGAAAGGCTAAGCGTAGAGATACGCCACTTACAAAGGAGCGAGGTTTTGGAGGCGGAGGAGTTTTTCTCGGAGAAACAAAAAGGCTCTTCAGCCATGCCCCATAAGAGAAATCCGATTTTGACCGAAAACCTTACAGGGCTTGCCAGAATGGTACGCTCCATGAGCCTGCCAGCAATGGAAAATGTCGCCCTCTGGCATGAGCGCGATATTTCCCATTCCAGCGTAGAGCGCATGATAGGACCGGATGCGACCATCACCCTTGATTTCGCCCTAAAAAGGCTCACCAATGTTATCGACAAGCTGTTAATTTATCCCGACAGAATGAAAAAGAACCTTGAGCAATTAGGCGGACTTATCCACTCGCAACGCGTTTTACTGGCACTGACACAAAAAGGGGCAAGCCGTGAGGATGCCTATCGGCTTGTGCAGCGCAATGCCATGCCAGTCTGGCAGGGCAAGGGTAGCTTTCAAAGCCTGCTAAAAGCCGATAAGGATGTCTGCGGCTTTTTAACGGCTAAAGAAATAGAGGAGGCTTTTGACCTCGGCTATCACACAAAATATGTGGATAGTATCTTCAAGCGTGTATTTGGCTAGTTGTTTTTATTGTTTCGCCCGCACGCATGGGCTATTTTGATGGCAGATAAACTGGGAGCAGAACCATGCCGGAGCGCAAAGCGATTTATGAGGGCAAAGCCAAGATACTCTATAAGGGTCCCCAGCCCGGCACGCTTATCCAATATTTCAAGGATGATGCCACCGCTTTCAACAATCAGAAGCATGAGAAAATAGAAGGCAAGGGCGTTCTCAATAATCGCATTTCGGAATATATCTTTTTGCGTTTAGGGGAGATGGGGATAAAGACGCATTTTATCCGTTATCTGAATATGCGGGAGCAATTAATTCAGGAGGCGGAGATTATTCCGGTGGAAGTTGTGATACGCAATATTGCCGCAGGCGGTTTGGTGAAGCGTCTGGGTCTTAAAGAAGGCGACAAGCTTCCCCGTCCGCTTATAGAGTTTTACTATAAAAATGATGCCCTTGGTGACCCGCTTATCAGCGAGGATCATATTAACAGCTTTGGCTGGGCACAGCCCTCGGAGTTGGAGGAGATAGTGAGCCTTGCCTTTCGCATTAATGATTATTTGAGCGGGCTTTTTCAAAGTGTCGGCATAAAGCTTGTTGATTTTAAGCTGGAGTTTGGACGCATTTGGGATAAGGAAGGCTCCCATCTTATTCTTGCCGATGAGATAAGTCCCGATAATTGTCGGCTATGGGATATTCACAGCGGCGACAAGCTGGATAAGGACCGCTTCCGTCAAGATTTAGGCGGGCTCATAGAAGCCTATCAAGATGTCGCCAACCGCTTTGGTATTTTTGTCAATTCAAAAGATAAATCAAAGGCAAAGCCCCGCCCCCGATTGGTAAAATAGGAAGCCATGATGAAAGCGATTATCCACATCACGCTAAAGGCAGGAGTTTTGGACCCACAAGGCAAGGCGATAGAACACGCCTTATCGGAGCTTGGCTTTACGGGGCTTGAAAATGTCAGGCAAGGCAAGCGGATTGAGATTTCCCTTCATGAGAGCGATAAGAAAAAGGCGGAGGAAAAAATTTCTGCCATGTGCCAAAAATTATTGGTGAATATGGTTATTGAAAATTACGAGATTGAGATTAAGGATTAAGCATGCAGGCGGGCGTTATTGTTTTTCCTGGTTCCAATTGCGACCGTGACGTAGCCATTTGTCTGGAGGCTGCCTTTGGGCAGAAGCCGAAAATGATATGGCATGGGGATAGCGAGCTTCCACCATTGGATGTGATTGTGATACCAGGGGGATTTTCCTATGGTGATTATTTGCGCTGTGGAGCGATGGCAGCCCATTCCAAAATTATGCAAGAGGTAATCAAAGCCGCAAAAAAGGGCGTTTTGCTGCTTGGGATATGCAATGGTTTCCAGATTTTAATTGAATGCGGATTATTGCCGGGCATATTAATGCGCAATCAAAACATGCACTTCATCTGCAAGGATGCAAACCTAATGGTGGAGAACAGCACCACCCCCTTCACCCATAGCTACAAGCAGGGGCAGCATATTTCTCTGCCCATTGCCCATAATGAGGGCAATTATTTCGCCGATGATGAAACCCTAAAAGAGCTGGAAGGCGGCGGGCAGATTGTCTTTCGCTATCAAAAAGACGAAAACCCAAACGGCTCCCGCCATGATATTGCCGCCATTATCAATAGGGGCGGCAATATTCTTGGCATGATGCCCCACCCTGAGCGTTTTGCCGAACCCCTATTGGGCGGCATTGACGGCAAAGCGATATTTACCTCTCTGGCAAAGGGGGGCGCATGATAACGCCTGAGATAATTGCCGAGCACGGATTAAGCACAGAAGAATATGATGTGATTTGCACCCAAATGGGGCGCGTCCCCAATCTCACGGAATTGGGCGTTTTTTCAGTAATGTGGAGCGAGCATTGCTCCTATAAATCCTCACGCTTCTGGCTGAAAAAATTACCGACAAGCGGAAAGCAAGTCATTCAGGGACCGGGCGAAAATGCAGGCATTGTTGATATTGGCGATGGCGATGCGGCGGTTTTCAAAATGGAAAGCCATAACCACCCCTCCTTCATAGAGCCATATCAGGGAGCGGCAACGGGGGTAGGCGGCATTATGCGCGATGTATTTACTATGGGAGCACGCCCCATTGCTAACTTAAATGCGCTCCGCTTTGGCGCACCCGACCACCACAAGACGCGCCATCTCGTTTCCGGTGTTGTTGCGGGCATAGGCGGATATGGAAATTGCATTGGGGTTCCGACAGTCGGGGGCGAGGTAAATTTTGACGCAAGCTATAATGGCAATATTCTGGTCAATGCGATGTGTGTAGGTCTTGCCAAAACCGATAAGATATTTTATGCCGCCGCCAGTGGCATAGGAAATCCCGTTGTCTATATAGGCTCCAAAACAGGGCGCGACGGCATACATGGGGCGACTATGGCAAGCACCGAATTTGATGACAGCTCGGAGGAGAAACGCCCCACCGTTCAAGTAGGCGACCCCTTTACCGAGAAGCTTCTCCTGGAAGCCTGCCTGGAGCTTATGGCGTCCGATGCGATTATTGCCATTCAGGATATGGGAGCGGCGGGGCTTACCTCCTCTTCGGTAGAAATGGCGAGCAAGGGCGGAGTTGGGATTATGCTGGATCTGGATAAAGTCCCCTGCAGGGAAGAAAACATGACCGCCTATGAGATGCTGCTTTCCGAAAGCCAAGAACGTATGCTGATGGTATTAAAGCCCGGGCGTGAAAAGGAAGCAGAAGCGATATTTCACCGCTGGGGACTTGACTTTGCGGTGATAGGAAAGCTCATAAAGGGCGATGAGATGCAGGTCTATCATAAAGGCGAGCAAGTCGCCTCCCTGCCCCTTGGGGCACTTGGCGATGGTGCGCCCGAATATGAACGCAAATGGAAAAAACCAAAACCCGCCCCCCCTCTTGGCAAGCTATCCCATCCCCTCTCCCCACAAAAAGCGCTACTAACCCTTATAGGCAGCGATGCGCTTTGCTCACGCCGCTGGATATGGGAGCAATATGACCACATGGTAATGGGCGATACGATGATAAGACCCGGCTCCGATAGTGCCGTTATTCGGGTGCATGGCACGAATAAAGGGATAGCCGTCAGCACCGATGTAACCCCACGCTATTGCCACGCCTCCCCGCTTGAAGGCGGCAGACAGGCGGTCGCCGAGACATGGCGCAATTTAATTGTGAGCGGAGCAAAACCGCTTGCCATCACCAATTGCCTTAATTTCGGAAACCCTGAGCGCGAGGAAATTATGGGGCAATTTGTTCAATGCCTGCAAGGCATGGGCGAGGCATGTAAGGCGCTCAACTTCCCCGTCGTCTCAGGCAATGTTTCTCTTTATAATGAAACCAATGGCGAAGCGATAATGCCCACCCCCGCCATTGGCGGTGTCGGCGTGCTGGAAAGCCTAGATAATTGCATGGAGCTTTCCCTAAAGGCGGCGGGCGATATTGTCCTCATCATAGGCGAGAGCAAAGGGCATTTGGGAAGCTCGCTTTATGCAAAATATATCTGCAAGGCAAAAGAGGCGGCGCCACCGCCTGTGAACTTAGCTATGGAGCACAAAAATGGCGAGTTTGTCCGCGAGATAATCTTGCAGAATATGTGCAATGCGGCACATGATATTTCCGATGGCGGTGCATATATTGCTTTGGCAGAAATGAGCCTTGCCGGCAATCAAGGCGCAGAGATTACCGCAGACATATCCAAAGACCCTTATGGCTTTTTATTCGGCGAAGACCAGGCACGATATCTCCTTTCCGCAAATAAGGAGCAGGCGGAAAAAATATTACAAAGAGCGGAAAAAGAGGGGGTTTTTGCACAAATCTTTGCGAGAGCTGGCGGAGAGGGTTTGACATTGCCCTCATTTGGACCCATATCTTTACAAGCCCTGCATGAAGCCTATGAGGGTTGGTTTCCTCACTTCATGCGTCGTGAATTATAGGAGAGGCAAGCATCATGGCAATGAGCTCAGGCGAGATAGAGCAGTTAATAAGAGAAGCTTTTCCCGATGCGGAAATAGAAATTACCGATTTGCGCGGTGACGGTAATCATTATGCAGCGATTATTGTCAGCACTGCCTTTGCAGGCAAAAGTCGGGTTGAGCAACATCAAATGGTTTATAAGGCATTAGGCGGAAAAATGGGCAAAGAGCTACACGCCCTCGCCCTGCAAACCTCCGAGCCACAATAGGAGAGAGAGAAATGAGCGATATCCAAAAGCAAATTGAAGATATGGTGCAAAGCCATGATATTGTGCTTTTTATGAAGGGCAATAAATCCATGCCCCAATGTGGCTTTTCAGGAATGGTTGTGCAAATTCTCTCTCACATAGGAGCGGAGTTTAAAGATGTGGATGTGCTTTCCGATGATGGCTTGCGTGAAGGGATAAAGGCGTTCAGCAATTGGCCGACAATACCGCAGCTTTATGTGAAGGGAAAGTTTATCGGCGGCTGTGACATTATCCGCGAAATGTTTGAACAGGGCGAATTACAGCCGCTATTGGAAAAACCCTAATTGCTTCTAATTTCTTGAGTAAAACTCAATAATCAGATTGGGCTCCATCTGCACAGGATAGGGAACATCTGCAAGCTGGGGAATATTTTTCATCTCGGCAGTCATCTTACTGTGATTGACATTGAGATATTCGGGCACATCACGCTCCGCCAATTGCATCGCCTCCAATACAAGACCAAGATTACGAGATTTTTCACGAAGCTGCACAAGCTGACCCGGCTTCACCCGATAGCTTGGAATATTTACCCTGCGCCCATCAATCATTACATGTCCATGGTTTATAAATTGGCGGGCGGCAAAAATTGTGGGAACAAATTTTGCACGATAAATAAACATATCCAGCCTTTGCTCCAATAGCCCGATAAGGTTCTCACCCGTATCACCACGCATACGAGTGGCTTCCTTATAAATATTGCGAAACTGACGCTCATTGACATTGCCATAATATCCTTTGAGCTTTTGCTTGGCACGCAGCTGTGTACCAAAATCGGAGAGCTTGCCCATGCGCCTTTGCCCATGTTCGCCCGGACCATATTCGCGCCTATTCACAGGGCTTTTGGGGCGACCCCAAATATTCTCGCCCATGCGCCGGTCAATCTTATATTTTGTGCTTATCCGCTTGGACATGCAAAACTTTCCTCCAAAAGGTCAAAACTGGTGCGTACTATACTCTTACAATGTTCCATGTCAAAGATTTTTGCATGTTTATTTTGACATAGAAGAAATTTTTGCGATTTTTGCCAAAATCTTTTCATTTTTTTCCTCGCGCGGCCATCGTAGAAGGGCATTAATGACCCCGCGCAATGTATGGATATCCTGCTCAGAAAGCTCGGCACGCATGAGCATATTTCTTAAATTGACAACCATTGCTGGTCTTTTCTCGGCAGGTTTCAAAAAGCCTGCCTCATCAAGAGCAGCCTCCAAATGGGAAAAAAGCTCCAAAAGCTTAGCCCGCTCTGCCCGCTTGGAAAGGGTTTTCGCCTTTTGCCCCTCTGCCCCCCAACATAAATAGCTTATGAGCAAAACACTTTGTGCCAGATTAAGGGAGGAAAATTGCGGATTGGCAGGAATATGAATAAGCCCATCGGCAAGGCTTATCTCCTGATTGGTAAGCCCTGCATTTTCGGGACCAAATATAATCGCAGCCCTTTCCCCTTTTGAAATCTGCGCCAATTTCAAAACCGCCTCCTCAGGCTGAAAGCTGGGCTTATCCATATCCCTAAGGCGCGCCGTTGTCGCCAATAAATAATGAATATCAGCAACAGCATCTTTGAGCGTTGCAAAACAGCCCGCCTCCTCCAGCACCTTATCGGCACCTGCCGCCATGGGGCGAGCTTTGGCAATCTCCCCCTCACTCCAGCCATTGCGCGGTGCAACAACTCTGAGGCTACTCATGCCAAAGTTTAGCATAGCCCGTGCGCTCGCCCCGATATTTTCGGGGATTTGCGGACGCACCAATATAATCATTGGCTGAGTGAAAGAGGAAGTTTGCATATTCATAGATTTTCCAGTAAGACAATCCCGCTTCTGTTGCAATAGATGAGGATAAATATGTCAAAGATAAAAGTAAAGAATCCGGTGATTGAGCTTGATGGTGATGAGATGACCCATATCATTTGGAATATGATAAAGGAAAAGCTGATACATCCCTATCTTGATATTGACCTGCATTATTTTGATTTAAGCATTCAAAGCCGCGATAAGACAGAAGACAAGATTACCATAGAGGCAGCCGAAGCCATAAAAAAACATGGTGTCGGTGTAAAATGCGCCACCATTACTCCCGATGAGGCGCGCGTAGAGGAGTTTGGTCTTAAAAAAATGTGGCGTTCTCCCAATGGAACGATACGGAATATTCTTGGCGGCACGGTATTCCGTGAGCCAATTATTTGCAGCAATGTCCCCCGCCTTGTTCCGGGCTGGACAAAGCCCATTACCATTGGCCGTCATGCCTTTGGCGATCAATATCGTGCGACGGATTTTGTTGTGCCGGGCAAAGGCAAGCTCACCATGAAATGGGAAGCCCAAGACGGCAGCGACAGCATAGAGCATGAGATATTTGACTTCACCGGCGGCGGGGTTGCTTTGGGCATGTATAATCTTGATGAGAGCATATGCGATTTTGCCAGAGCCTGCCTGCGTTATGGTCTGGCGCGCAAATGGCCTGTTTATCTCTCAACCAAAAACACAATTCTAAAAGCCTATGATGGCCGCTTTAAGGATTTATTTCAGGAGGTTTTTGACAATGAGTTCAAAGAGCAATTTGCCGAGCATAATCTCACCTATGAGCATCGGCTCATTGACGATATGGTTGCAGCAGCGCTGAAATGGTCGGGCGAGTTTATCTGGGCATGTAAAAATTATGACGGCGATGTCCAATCCGACACCATCGCTCAGGGTTTTGGCTCATTGGGGCTTATGTCCAGTGCTCTTTTAACCCCCAATGGCAAAGTGATGGAGGCAGAGGCGGCACATGGCACCGTCACCCGCCATTACCGCCAGCACCAAAAGGGAGAGGAAACCTCAACCAATTCCATTGCTTCCATTTTTGCATGGACAAAGGGTCTTAGCCACCGTGCCCAATTAGATGAAAATGAGGCACTGGAAAAATTTGCACAAAAGCTAGAACAAATCTGTGTAGAGACGGTAGAGAGCGGCTTCATGACGAAGGATTTAGCCCTCCTCATCGGACCAGAACAAAAATGGCTCACCACAACAGGCTTTTTAGATAAGGTGGATACAAATCTGCAAAAAGCAATGGCTTAGAAACTTCAAGCCTTTTTAATTGCCTGCCTGATAGCGTCCAATGCTTTGGGAGCATTGGCGGCATTGGTGCCACCGGCTTGTGCCATATCCGCTCTTCCGCCACCACCCTTGCCACCAAGCTTTTCCGAGGCAATGCGCACAAGCTCTACAGCATTAAAGCGAGGGAGCAAATCCTCACTAACCCCTATGACAATAGAAAGCTTCTCCTCCCTCTCAGCAATAAGAGCAATAATGATGGAGCCAAATTTTTCCTTACCCTCATCAATAAGAGGTGGCAGCTCGCGCGCCTCCATTCCCGAAATAATTTTGGCAAGAAAAGGAACACCATTAATATTTTCTACCTCTTCCTCTTTTTTTGCCCCTCCCCCCATGGCAAATTTCTTTTTGAGGGAACGAAGCTCTGTCTCCAAAGATTTTCTTTCTTTATAAATCGCCGCAATCCGTCCGGAAAGCTCAGCAGGAGAAGTTTTCAGCAAGGCACAATTTTCCTGGATAATTTTCTCCTCCGATACAAAATGCTCATATAACCCCTTGCCAGTAAGTGCCTCAATCCGCCTCACTCCAGAGCCAATAGCGGATTGCCCAATAATTTTACACATCATAATTTCCCCAAGCCGCCCCACATGCGTGCCTCCGCAAAGCTCAATGGAATAATATTGCTCACGGCTTCCCTTTTTCTCCTGCCCCATAGAAAGCACACGAACCTCATCTCCATATTTTTCCCCAAATAAAGCAAGCGCACCTTCCTTTTTTGCCTCTTGGGGTGTCATAAGCCGTGTAGAAACTTTTCCATTTTGCGCAATCTTATCATTTACAATGGCTTCCACTTCGGCAATTTGCTCAGCGCTCATGGCGGAGGGGTGGGAAAAATCAAAACGCAAACGCTCCGCCTCCACAAGAGAGCCCTTTTGTGTCACATGCTCGCCCAATACACGGCGCAATGCCTCATGCAATAAATGCGTCGCCGAATGATTGGCACGAATGGCAGAGCGTCTTTCCTCATTAATTTCCAGGCTCACCTCATCGCCCGGCACAAGCTCCCCCTTTTTCAATTTACCGATATGCACATAAAGCCCGCCCGGCTTCCTCTTGGTATCCGTAATGATAATCTGGCTTCCCTTTTTGGAAACAACACCGCTATCACCTATCTGACCACCACTTTCCCCATAAAAGGGAGTCTGGTTGACAATAAGCTCTATATTGCAAGGTGCCTTTGCCGATTGCACAATTTTTCCATCCACCAATAAGGCTTCCACCCGCCCCATAGCAGAGCTTGCCTGATATCCGACAAACTCGCTTGGCGATATTTTCTTTTGCAATGCAAACCATTTCTCATCCATTGCCTCTCCCCCTGCACCGGTCCAATTCATACGAGCCTTGGCACGTTGCTTCTCCATAGCATCATGAAACCCTTTTTCATCCACTGTAATATTTTTTTCCCGCAATGCATCCTCCGTAAGGTCAAGCGGAAAGCCATATGTGTCATATAAACGAAAAGCAATTTTTCCAGGCAATGTTTTTTTGCTTCCAAGCTTGGCAAGCTCTTCTTCCAAAAGTTTCAGCCCCCGCCAAAGCATTTCCTGAAAACGCTCCTCCTCATCCCGCAATGTCTGGCGGATAAGTGCCTCCGCACGGGGCAATTCCTCATAAGCAGCCCCCATTTCGCTAACCAATATAGGCACAAGTTTCCATAATATAGGCTCGCTCACCCCCAATAAATGGGCATGGCGCATGGCACGCCTCATAATACGGCGCAACACATATCCCCTGCCTTCATTAGAAGGCATCACCCCATCGGCAATGAGAAAGCACATAGCCCGCAAATGGTCAGCGATTACCCTATGGCTGGCCTTGTGCTTTCCTTCTGCCGGCACGGAAGATATTTCCACCGATGCTTTAATCAGAGTACGGAATAAATCCGTATCATAATTATCATGCTTTCCCTGCAATAAAGCTGCCATGCGCTCCAGCCCCATTCCCGTATCAATAGAAGGCTTTGGCAGAGTAATGCGTTTTTTCTGCGATAGCTGTTCATATTGCATAAAGACAAGGTTCCATATTTCAATAAATCTGTCCCCCTCCTCATCTCCACTTCCTGGAGCTTTGCCCGCAATTTTTTCGCCATGGTCATAAAAAACCTCCGAGCAAGGACCGCAAGGTCCTGTTTCACCCATAGACCAGAAATTATCGGAACTGGAAATGGGAATAATTTTATCCTCAGAAAGCCCCGCAATTTTTTTCCATAATTTGCCCGCTTCCTCATCTTCGGTATAAATGGTTACCAATAATTTTTCTTTGCTAAGCCCCATTTCTTTTGTCAGAAACTCCCAAGCATAAAATATTGCCTCTTCCTTGAAATAATCCCCAAAAGAGAAGTTTCCCATCATTTCAAAAAACGTATGATGTCTTGCCGTATATCCGACATTATCCAAATCATTATGCTTGCCGCCAGCACGAAGGCATTTCTGCGCAGAAACCGCTCTTGGCGATGGGGCTGTTTCCGCTCCGGTAAAATAATTTTTGAACTGCACCATTCCCGCATTTGTAAATAATAGGCTTGGATCATTTACAGGCACAAGCGAGCTGGAGGGTGTTTGTTCATGCTTTTTTTTGACAAAAAACTCCAGATAGGCAGAACGGATTTGGGAAAGGCTTTTCATTTTGTAAGACTAAGCAAAAGCGGGCAAAAAAGACAACCCCTCCCATACCAAAAAGGGATGGGAGGGGCAGGAGAAAATCCGCTTTACTATATACCCTGCCGATAAAAAAGGGGTTGCAATTGACAGGGTTCTTTTAAGAGGAGAATGAGATTCTGGAAAGAAGCCTCTCAAAAAGACACGCAAGCGGGAGAGCGGCGGCTTGCCTTTACTCTCCTACTGCTTTGACAGAGGATTTCTCCTTGCTATCCTTGACCTCTTTTGCCTCTTTTGCCTCGCTTTCGCCTTCCTCAGCTTTTTCTTTCTGCGGGGCGGCACCCTTATCTTCCAGATCTATGATACCAGCGCTTTGGCGCACTTCCTTTTCAATTATATCAGCAATCTTTGGGTTTTCCTTGAGGAAGCTGCGAACATTTTCCTTTCCCTGCCCGATACGCTCACCATTATAGGAATACCAAGAGCCGGCTTTTTCAACAATGCCAGCCTTAACGCCAAGGTCAATAAGCTCGCCCATTTTAGAAATACCCTTTCCATAGAGGATATCAAACTCAACAACACGGAATGGCGGTGCGGTTTTATTTTTGACGACTTTGACACGGGTTTGATTTCCAACCACCTCCTCATGGTCTTTAATCGCACCGATACGGCGAATATCAAGGCGCACGGAGGAGTAAAACTTCAGCGCATTCCCTCCAGTCGTTGTTTCGGGACTTCCGAACATGACCCCGATTTTCATACGGATCTGGTTAATAAAGACAACCATGCAATTTGACTTTGAAATAGAGCCGGTAAGCTTGCGCAATGCCTGGCTCATAAGCCGTGCTTGAAGACCGGGCAAGCTATCGCCCATATTTCCTTCAAGCTCTGCCTTAGGGGTAAGGGCTGCCACCGAGTCGACAACCAGCACATCAACGGCACCTGAGCGGACAAGCGTATCGGTAATCTCAAGCGACTGCTCACCGCTATCGGGCTGGGAGATGAGGAGCTCCTCAACATTGACCCCCAGCTTTTTCGCATATCCTGGATCAAGGGCATGCTCTGCATCAATAAAGCCACATACGCCCCCTATCTTTTGTGCTTCTGCGACAACATGAAGAGCAAGCGTTGTTTTCCCCGATGATTCGGGTCCGAAGATTTCAATGACTCTGCCTTTGGGCAAACCCCCAATGCCGAGCGCAATATCCAGCCCAAGCGATCCGCTTGAAATCGCATCAATCTCAACGATAGCGTTTTTCTCACCCATACGCATAACGGAGCCTTTTCCATAGCTTCGTTCAATTTGGCTAAGAGCCGCTTCCAGTGCTTTTTGTTTATCCATGGTTTTGCCCTTCTCAAGGCTTATCACATTATGATTTTCTTTATTAGACATTTTTTCATCCTTTCCAAATGATTCGTTATGGTTATAGTGTTCATATTTTGTTCTCTTTAGCAAGCACTTTTTTATACCTATGATAAATATGAAGAAAATTTGCTCTGTTTTTATTCTGTTCTTATTTTTTGTACAGAACTAACTCACAGCGAGCTGTGCATGAGCTTCGCCGGTAAGCTCCTTGAGACTAAACGGTTTTGGCAAGAATCGGACATTCCCGATATCCTGCTCAGCATATCCGGAGATAAGAATAATCTTCAGCGAGGGCTGTTTTTGTTTAAGCTTTTGAGCAAGCTCGGTTCCATTCATGCCAGGCATAACGACATCGCTAATGAGCAGGTCTGGTTTTTGTTGTTGATATATTTCTATGGCTTTTTCGGCGCAATCTGCCTGCCAGACATTAAATCCCGCCGCCGAAAGCGCCATGGCGGCAAGGGTGCGGACATCCTTCTCATCCTCAACAAGCAAGATATTGGAGCTATTTTGCGCCGGTCGGCTTTCCGCCCCTGTTTTTTGCGCAGGCTTCACACGCGGCAACAAGATACGAACGGTTGTACCTTTTCCAAGCGTGCTATGCAGTTCAATTTCTCCCCCTGACTGCAACACAAAGCCATGCACCATAGCCAGCCCAAGACCGGTACCTTCCCCAAGCGCCTTCGTTGTGAAGAAGGGGGTAAACGCTTTTTCTTTTGTTTCGGCATCCATACCCTTTCCGCTATCTGCGACCTCCCAGATGATGCGCCCCTTTTCCATATAGAGCGTAAGGGTCAGCGCCCCCTCCCCCGCCATGGCATCTCTGGCATTGACGAGCAGATTGATAATGGCTTGCTCAAGCTGGCGAGCATCAGCAAAGCAATTCCATAAAGGCTTACGACAACGGATATCCAACTTCACCTTTTCGCCAAGCAATCTAGAGAGCAACGGCTTCAAGTTTTCAATCAGCGTTTCAGGCGAAAAGTTTTCTTCTCGCAAAGTCTGCTTCCTAGAAAAAGCAAGCAGCTGTCTAGTAAGATGAGCCGCCCGCTGTGCATTTTCTTTAATCTGCACGATATCGGCAAAGCTTGGATCACCCGCAAGATGGCGATGAAGCAGCATATCCGTATGCCCAATAATCACGGTAAGGAGATTATTAAAATCATGCGCCACCCCACCCGCAAGCGCGCCAATCGCTTGTAATTTCTGCGCCTGCAATAATTCCGGCGATAGCGGCTGAGCGGTTTTTGCTTTTTTGGGCATGGGAGAGCATAGCTTTGCAATGTTTAAGAACTTGTTTATAATGGCAGGGATGAGAAGGCTTTTTTATATCATAGCTATGGTTCTGGTGACGGGCTTTGTCCCGCCCCCCTTCACCCCTGCCGAAAAGATAACGCTCAAGGATGGCATTGCCTATCAGACAGAAACGGGCAAGCCCTTTACAGGGGTTTCCAAAAGTTTTTGGGATAATGGGCGTGTTAAGGAGAGCACCACCTATAAGAAGGGCAAGAAGCACGGGCAGGAAGAATGGTTCTGGTGGACAAGCCGCATACGCCAAAAGGTCAACTATAAATATGGGCAAAGGGAGGGTCTTTTTGAAGCCTTTAGCCGGCATGGTCCCCTTGAGCAGAGGGTGCGCTATAAGAAGGGCAAAAAAGAGGGCGATGAGAAATGGTGGAACGCCAAAAAGGTTCTGCTTGCCCATAATAGCTACCGACAAGGAAAGCTGGAAGGTGTCGCCGAGATATTCCATGACAACGGCAAGCTTGCCGTGAAGAGCCACTTCAAGCATGGCAAGCGGGAAGGGCTTTGGGAAAAATTTGATGAAGACGGAAATGTGCTGGCAAAAGTCTTTTACAAAAAAGGAAAAAGAACTTCTTTACCGAAAAAATAATAATGGTAATAGAGCCATATTATGCCTATGCGGACTTCTTTACCGAGAAAATAGTAATAGGCTCAGAATCCCGCCGCGCCTTTGCAAATAGACTTGCAGGGCTTTATATAACTACTATCGTTACGCTGTTTTTTGTGGTTTTGGCATGTTCCGAGACAAACCATCTGAGAAAGCGTTTTCACAAGAAGTTTTATAGTAATGACAAGATTAAAGAGCGCGGCTTCCGCAGGAAAGGCGGCTTGCACGGCAAGGTAAAACGCTTTTATGCGAGCGGACAGCTTAAAAAGCTGAGCCTTTATAATAAGGGCACAAAACATGGCATGGAGGAAAGCTTTGACGAAGCCGGCAACCTTGAGGAGCGCACTTATTACAAAGAGGGAATACAGCACGGGACGAAAAAGATTTTTCGGAAAAACGGACGCGTTTTGAGAAGATATACCTACCATGAAGGTCAGCAAGAAGGCACCGAAAAATGGTATCACCCCAATGGACGCATTAAGCTCACCATCCAATATAAAAACGGCAAGAAGCACGGCTTTGCAAAAGAGTTTGACGACAAAGGCAAGCTCCGCTCAAAAATCTTTTTCAACGAAAACATCCAAAGAACCTATACCCGCAAAAGGCAATAATGCGTATAGTAAAATAATATGAAACTCATACTCCCCTATATCATCATTCTTATAATAGCCCCGCCTTGGATATGGTGGATACATATCAAGACCAAAGTCAAAGGAAAGCTAAATGACGGTCTTCAAGAAACCTTTTACGACAGCGGACAACTAAAAACCCGCTGCCACCACCTAGACGGAAAAATAAACGGGCTACACGAAACCTTTCACGAAAACGGCTTACCCAAATCCCACGCCCCCCATGAAAACGGCATCCCCGAAGGACTACACAAAACCTTCCACCAAAACGGCGAACTTAAAACCCACCTAATGTATAAACACGGCAAAAAAACAGGCTTCAGCGAAACCTTCAACAAAAACGGCAAACTCGTAGAAAAAACCTTCTACACAGAAAACAAAAAATCCCCCCTCCCCGAAAGATACAAATAACCGCATACCAATAAAAGGTGGTGGATTATTTTGAAATTAAGCTACCCTTTTTCTGTAGGAACTACGTTTATGTGGTTTCTTTGCTTCTTCAGCCTCAACCAGTGCAACAATATCTGTCATATCCCATAGCTTATCCGTGACACCTGCCTGCATAGCTGGTGTTATACGCAAACTTTTATGAATACAGCAGAAGTTATAATACATGAAGTGCAGAGAAACTGCATGAGCATGGTTTTCAATCTTTTTTGAGAAGACATTACGTCTGCCACTGGTAAGTTGCACCCTGTTTGCTAACCTGGATTTAAGATTATCCACAGACACCATTGCATATTTACTATCTTTCCTACCAACAAGCCATAACATGACTAACTTGCTGTCAGCATCTATCGCTGTCCATGTCCACACATCTTCCACATCACCAGGGGGAACCTTTGCTTTCGCTACATTCTTTTTTTCAGTATAGCAGAACGACCATATTTCATTAATCTGTATGTGCTGACTGTTCAGGTTACAAAAAACCTTATCCTGATAATTCCTGCAAATATAACCTGCATCAACCAGAAGCTTTGTGATGGTATTTTTGCTTTTACCTGTAGAACAAGAGATAGCCTGAATAGCCATGCCATCACAAAGTAGTTGTAATATCTGGACACGTTCGGATTTTGAAAGCCTATTCACATCTATATTTCATAATGAACTTTATAATTCCTGTCAAGCATAGCTACTTAACTAATAACATCATTATATTATTTATTTTGTATCTCAATGTGTTACAGCAAGTCTGCAACCTTGCCCTTTAGCTAAGATTCTGAGCATATTTTCATACACTTACTTGTGCTATGTGGTTTTAGGTGTCAATAAACTAGTATGAGTAAGAAAAAACCAAATACATTAATAATTGAAGATGATTGCATTCGTGCAATGGCAGAAATTCCTGACAAAAAGATTGATTTTATTTTATGTGATTTACCGTATGGCACAACCCAAAATAATTGGGATAGTGTGGTTAATTTGAAAGATCTTTGGAAAGAATACAGACGCATACTTTCCCCCAAAGGTGTTATTGCCCTCACTAGTCATGGAGCTTTTACCGCGCAACTTATTTTGAGTGGGGAAGGTCTTTTCAAATATAAAATAATTTGGGTAAAATCTAAAGCTACAAATTTCTTAAATGCTAAAAAGCAACCTCTACGCAAACATGAAGACATTTGTATATTTTATGCGAAGCAACCAAACTATTCACCCCAGATGTTTAGGGGGGAGGCATATGATAAAGGGCAGCGTAAGGAACAACTAACCGGTTCTTATGGAAATTTTGATCCATCACACATTAAATCAAATGGCACTCGCTATCCCACAGATGTTGTTTATTTCAAAACAGCAGAATCCGAAGGGAAAGTTTGGCATTCAACTCAAAAACCTGTTGGGTTAGGAAGATACTTAATCCGAACTTACACAAAGACAAACGATATTATTTTAGACAACTGTTTTGGGTCAGGTAGCTTTTTGCTTGCTGCAGCCCTTGAGGGGAGAGATTCTATCGGAATTGAAATAAACAAAAGTGTTAAAAGGTTTAAGAAAAAACAACTAAATCTCATTGATGTAGCACGAACAAGACTAGGAGATGTTTCTAATATCAGCTTGGTTAAGTCAGGAGATACCTGTCAAACAAAAGTAAAAATCAACTCTCTGCTGCAGAAGCATTTTCGAAAATCTCAAGCGAGTAATTCCCGTCATCAGAAACCAAAGCAACGACACACCCACTTAAATCCTTTGACTCCAGCACACCCCTAGTTTTGTTATCATAATGAAGATGTGTCGTGGGTGCATTGTGGTTATCTGCACGCATTGGGTCATGGTCAAGGCGCATTAATAGTAACCCCAAATTCTCACCTAAAATTTTCACCTTAATTGATATTCTTGCTTCTTCAATATCTCTTCCTTGCTTAGAAGTATCTGGTGTCCAATCCAGACTAGCAAAAAACACATCTCTAAACCATGTAGTATGGTCATGTTTGGCGTCCCCTTTAGTGAAACGTAAAAAAGGCATTTTTGCCCCTTCAGTTTCCCGTTGAGCATCACTTTGTGTAAGCTCTTTTTCCCACTTCATCATTTTTTTCCACCTTTTGTTAGCGGCCTTTTTTGCTATTTCAAGACGTTTTCTAGAAGATAAAACTCTAGCACGAGCGTGACCACCAATCAACCCACCAGCTCGTCCCTTCAACTGTGGTTTAGGCAGTGTTTTAGGCGATTGAGTGTTTTCTCCAATAGCAATGCCTACAATGGTCTTTGCTTTCTTATTAATATCAGCAGGTCGTTTTGGCTTTTGTTGCATACATATATGATATTTATTATTATAGTATTGTTCTATAAACAATTTCAAAAACAACGAAGAAGTCCCCCTCCCCGCCAAATACCAATAGCCCCCCTAATCCCGATACACCTTTTCCCGCTTTTCGTGCAGCTCCTGAGCTTCCACGCTCAAAGTAGCGATGGGGCGCGCATCCAAGCGTTTCAGGCTGATAGGCTCGCCGGTGACCTCGCAATATCCATAGCTTCCCTCCTCAATGCGTGAGAGGGCTTCGTCAATTTTACTGACCAGCTTGCGCTGGCGATCTCGCGCCCTCAGCTCCAAAGCATGCTCGGTTTCGGAGGAAGCCCTATCGGTCACATCAGGATGTTGTACGGAATCATCCTGCAAATAAGCCACGGTTTCCCTTGTTTCGCGGATAATATCATCTTTCCAGGCGAGCAATTTTCTGCGGAAATATTCCTTTTGCTTTGCACCCATAAATTTCTCTTCCTTACTGGGAAAATATTTTTTTGACAATCTGGTCATATCCTGCCCTTCCTAAAAATATGGCGGGAAATATACTGATTTTTTTCTGATAGACAAGCCCAAAAAGCGGTTTTTACGCAAATTTTGGGGATATATTCAGGATAGTTACTTAACGCCTAGCTTTTTCTGCAGGCTGGTTGAAGAGGTCGTATATTGAAAAGTGACCTTTCTATCGGGATAAATATATTTAACCGCCGCATGCGACATAAGCGCCGCCTCATGAAACCCGCACAGAATAAGTTTCAGCTTCCCCGCATAGCTATTAATATCGCCAATGGCATAAATCCCATCCTGCTCGGTAGCAAAACTTTCCGTATTGACGCGCACAAGATTCTCATGAAGGTTCAGCCCCCACTCAGCAATAGGACCAAGCTTCATCGTCAGCCCAAAAAACGGCAGAAATCTATCACAGGCAATTTCACTCTCCCCCTCAGCCGTCTTAAGCATGGCTTTAGAAATCTGCCCGCCCTCTCCCACAAGCTCCGTAATCTGCCCGATATGCAGCTTCACCTTGCCCTCCTTGACCAAAGCCTCCATTTTACCGACCGACGCAGGAGCCGCCCGAAACACCTCCCGCCTATGAACCAACTGCATGGACTTAGCAATGGGCGCCAGATTAATAACCCAATCCAACGCACTATCCCCCCCACCGGAAATAAGAATATCCTTCCCACGAAACGCCTCCCTATCCCGCACCGAATAAAACACCGAGCTTCCCTCAAACGCCTCAATATTGGAGATAGGCGGCTTTTTCGGCTGAAAACTCCCCCCACCCGAAGCAATCACCACAACAGGCGCCTCAAAAATCTCCCCCTCATCGGTCTTAACCTCCCAGTTTTTATTCTCAAGGCGGCGCAACCCCTCAACCATACGATTAAAATGAAACACAGGATTAAAAGGCTTCACCTGCTCCAATAACCCATCCGTCAGCCCCTGCCCGCTAATTTCGGGGATAGCAGGAATATCATAAATCGGCTTTTCAGGATAAAGCTCCGCACATTGCCCGCCCGGCTTATCAAGAATATCAATGACATGGCATTGCAGGTCCAGCAGCCCAAGCTCAAAAATAGCAAAAAGCCCCACCGGTCCCGCCCCGATAATCACGACATCTGTTTTTATTCCCTTGCTCATGCGCCCACTTTCTCGGCTTTTATTCCACACATAAAATCTGGTATATAATATATTCTCCAGATTTATAATGGTTTATATTGATAAAACCATATTGATGCAAGTATTTTTCCTGCTATGCAAACCGCCAAAAATTTTTATACTGGGCAATATGGAAAAGAAACTAAAAGACATAAGAAAGCACATTGATACCCTTGACAGCCAATTGCTGGAATTATTGGCGAAGCGTCAATATTGGGTTGAGCAGGCGGGCGATATCAAACAGGAGCGCGACAAGGTCTATGACGAGGCACGCGTCAATGAGATATTGGACAAGATAAAACAGGAGGCAAAGCAAAAGGGCATCTCCGAAGATATCGTTCTCCCTTTATGGGAAAAACTATTGCAACTAAGCGTCGCCCATGAGTTCACCCATTACGACAAAAAAAAATCCCCAACAAGTAAAGATGATTAAAACTGCTGCTCAGGCACATTGACCACAAGCCCATCCAACTCATCACTGACCTTAATCTGACAACAAAGCCGAGAGCCCGGGCGCACATCAAAAGCAAAATCAAGCATATCCTCTTCCATATCGCTGGAGCTTCCCGTTTTCTCTTTCCACTCCTCAGCGACATAAACATGGCAAGTCGCACAAGCACACGCCCCGCCACAATCGGCATCAATACCTGGAACATCATTACGAATAGCGACCTCCATCACGGTCATTCCATTTTCGCCCTCGCAAACATGTTTTTTGCCGTCAGCCTCAATGAAAGTAATCTTTGCCAATTTTTCATTCCTTTATATTCGTGCTTTAGGAGAAATGGGGTATCATAAACTCCATGCGCTGCCAAGAGGCAAGGGGAAGAGGATTGAAAATTAAGCTGAAGAATTATGACTACCACTTACAGCACCGCTTTCAAATATCGCGGGGTGCAAAGCACATGGCGGAGCTTTTCCGTGTTGAAATTGAACAAGATGGCGCCAAAGGGAGAGGCGAAGCCCTCCCCTATGCCCATTATGGCGAAAGCAGAACAGGCGAAAAACAAAAGATAAAAGCCCTCACAACAGACACCATAAAAAGAGAAACCCTCACCAAAGTTTTACCCGCAGGTGCCGCCCGCAACGCCCTTGATTGCGCCCTATGGGATTTGGAAAGCAAAAAAACAGGCAAACGCGTCTGGGAACTAATCGGCATAGAAGAGCCACAACCCCTCCCCTGCAGCTACACAATCAGCCTTGATACCCCCGAGAATATGAGCGCCCAAGCAAAAGAAAAAAGCGAGTATGGCATTTTGAAAATAAAACTGGCAGGCGACAAAAAAGACAGAGAGAGAGTAAAAGCAATAAGAGCCGCAAGGCATGACACAAAGCTCATATTAGATGCCAATGAAGGCGTATCAGAAAAAGCCCTCCCCCAATGGATAGCCATGATGATGGATTTCCACCCCATAATGATAGAACAACCCGTAAAAGCAGGAAGCGATGAGATATTGGCAGGCATAAATGCCCCCTTTTGCGCAGATGAAAGCTTCAGAACAGCCGACGACATGGAACCCCTAAAAGGCACATATCAATACCTAAACATCAAGCTGGATAAACTTGGCGGTCTAACCCACGCCATAGAAGTCAAAAAAAAGGCGGAGCAAATGGGCTTTAGCATTATGATAGGCTGCATGGTAGCAGGCTCGCTAAGCCTAGCACCAGCACAATTACTGGCACAAACCGCCAATATTGCCGATTTAGACGGCGCAGCGCTGCTCAAAGGCGACACTCACCCCGCCCTTAGCTATAAAAACGGACATATCCACCCCCCCAAACCCGAACTTTGGGGCTAAACTGTTTTGTCTTTTCCGAGTCTACGGCTATACTATAGACATGAAAAAGAATACTGATTCCCGCCCCTCTAAATCCTCTAAGAAGGAATCAATGTCAAAGAAAACTTCCAACAAAAAGAAAAATACTAAACCCGACTCCCACTATGAGGATGGTGAGCATATTACCGCCCATCATGATAATGGCACCCCCGCCCTCTGCTTCAACTACAAGAACGGCAAGCTGAACGGGCTTGTTGAGGTCTTTTATGAAGACGGTCAACTATTGGGGCGCTGCGAATATAAGGACGACAAACTGCACGGGCTTACAGAAGTATTTGACGAATATGGCAGATCCTTCAACAAGGTCTTTCACCAAGAAGGCAAGCCGGTCCCCCTCCCCGCAAAATACAAATAACGAATCACTTGCCAATTTCTGTCTCATAATTACCAAAAATCGCCATGAAAAAGCTTTTTTACACTCTACCCCTGCTATTATTTGTCATCGCCTGCAATAAAGAGACGATTGAGGAAACTTTCTACGAAAACGGACAGCTAAGCAGCCATATCCACTATAAAAATGGGCTGAAACATGGGATTGAGAAATGGTTTCATGAAAACGGTCAACTTAAGATACTCATCCACAATAGGGAGAACAAGCGAGAAGGGGTTGCAAAATGGTTTTACGCCAGCGGAATGCGTAAAGGGCGTATCCATTATAAGCGCGGCAGGCAAGATGGGCTTTATGAATGGTTTTATGAAAATGGTTACCTTAAAGTGCGCAGCCATTGGAAGCACGACACTCTGGAAGGACTTGAAGAACATTTTCACGAAAACGGTCAACTGAAAGAGAGCGCCAATTACCACCACGGCAAACGCGAAGGACTTATCCAAACATTTGACAAAGACGGAAACACACTAAAAAGATCCTTCCTCAAAAGAGGCAGACGCCACCCCCTCCCCGAAAAATACCAATAACACCCCTCCCTTGCCAATTCCCCGCCCATGATTATAGTAGGGCGTTATGGAAGGAATTTTCAATATTTTGTATTTGCTGCTTGTTGCGCTTGTTCTATACGCTGTAATCAGGGACAGAAAAGATAGGGTTGAAAAAACTTTCCACCCAAATGGTAAGCTTGCACTCCGCCAAAATTTTAAGAATGACAAACTAGAGGGGCTTCAGGAGTATTTTAATGACAACGGTCAGCTTAAGATACGTGGCAATTTTAAGAATGGCGAGCGCGAGGGACATTTAGAAATTTTTCACGAAAATGGTCAGCTTGATGGGCGTGGCAATTTTAAGAATGGTAAACTAGAGGGTCTTGCAGAAATATTTTTTGAGAATGGTCAGCTTCAGTCACATGGTCAATATAAGAATGACAAACTGGAGGGACTTGATGAGTATTTTTACGAAAATGGTCAGCTTCAAGCGCAGAGTCACTTTAAGAATGGCAAAAAAGATGGGCTTGAAGAACATTTTTACGAAAATGGACAACTTGAAGCACGTTTCAATTTTGAGAATGGCGAAAGAGATGGGCTTGCAGAGCTTTTTCATAAAAATGGTCAGCTTGAGGCATGCATCAATTTTAAGAGTGGCAAATTAGAAGGACCTGCAGAAGTGTTTTTTGAGAATGGTCAGCTTGAAGCGCGTTGCAATTATAAGAATAGTAAACTGGAAAAACCTACAGAGCTGTTTCTTAAGAAGAGAATTTTCAAGAAAATCAACAGTTTAAAATCTGCATTAATTCTAAGAAGGGCTAAGTTTCGACCTCCATCACTTACAGAAGCCCGATGAAAAACGCCCTCTACACCCTCCCCTTTCTATTCCTCGCCATCGGGTGCGCCGAGCCGCAGATAAAGGAGAGCTTTCACGAAAACGGACAGCTAAAAACCCGCGCCCATTATAAAGGCGGCAAAGCACAGGGCTTGTTTGAAGCTTTCTATGAAACCGGTCAGCTACAAGGGAGAAGCCACCATAAAGGAGGCAAATTGCAAGGTCTTCTGGAAAGCTTTTACGAAGACGGACAGCTACAAACCCGCGCCAATTTCAAAAACGGCGCACGCGACGGACTACAAGAAAGCTTTTACCAAAACGGAAACCCCAAATTGCGAGGCACCTATAAAGCAGGCAAAAGAGAAGGGATAGAAAGCACCTTCCACCAAAACGGCACCCCCAAAACACGCATCCACTACAAGCATGGCGAACAGAACGGACTGGAAGAGGTCTTTTACCAAAACGGAAACCTAAAAGAGCGCATCCACTTCAAAAACGGCAAGGAAGAAGGGCTTATGGAAATATTTGATAGAAGCGGCAAATTGCTAAAAAAAGCCTTTTACCAAGAGGGCAAAAAAATCCCCCTCCCTCCCCAATAAATCCTATTAACAATTTTATGATAACCCTATTGAGAAAAACGACCAATGCAGGTAAAAGCCTTGCAGGAAAAGAAGGGCACTATGAACAAGCAGGAAAAACTATATCTCGTCTTTGGCGGCAAGCTGAAAGACCCGCAATCGGGCGCTTTCATCTCCCATAAGGGCTTTGACATTGTCGGCATTTACACCAATGAGGAGGACGCCACCAAAATATGGCGCGAATACTCACAAGCAAATGTTGACGACGCCCTCATGCGCTATATGCTTATCCCCATTGAAGTTTCCTAATAAGGGCCGTTAGCTCAGTTGGTAGAGCAGCTGACTCTTAATCAGCGGGTCGGGAGTTCAAACCTCCCACGGCCCTCCATTCCCTAGAAATTTCTTGGCATCTCATCATGAGCATGAATATGCACCGCCATAATAATTCCGAACCCCGCCATAATGGTCAGCATGGAAGTCCCCCCATAGGAGATAAGCGGCAGCGGCACCCCCACCACAGGAAGCATCCCCATCACCATGGCAATATTCACAAAGCAATAAAGGAAAAAGGAGAAAATAAGCCCCAAACATAAAAGCCTCGCAAAATTTGAACTGGCACTAAGCGCAATCCGAAACCCGATAACAACCAACGCAATATAAAGCCCAAGCAAAAACATCCCCCCCACCATGCCAAGCTCTTCGGCAAGGCTGGTAAAGATAAAATCCGTATGTTTTTCAGGCAGAAAATTAAGATTGCTCTGCGTCCCCCCGCCAAGCCCCATACCAAACAGCCCGCCCGCCCCCATAGCAATTTTAGACTGCAAAATATGATATCCCCCCCCCATAGGGTCACGCTCAGGGTCAAGAAAAATTAAAATGCGCTGCCTCTGATATTCCCGCATACCATGCCATAAAAGCGGCAAAATAATCACCAGCGACACCATAGCGGCGGCAAAATACCGCCAATGCAACCCCGCAAGAAACATAATGCTCGCCCCTATCACCATAAGCATCAAAGCCGTGCCAAGGTCAGGCTGTCTTATCACCAGCAATAAAGGCGCCATAATCAGCAAAGCAGGAATAATAAGATAATGCGGCAGCGATATTTTCTCCGGCTCCAAATAATGATAATAGCGCGCCAAAGCCAGCACAATCCCGATACGCATAAGCTCGGAGGGCTGAAAGCGGAAGCTCATAACCTCCAACCAACGCTCCGCCCCCATGCCGCGCGCGGGAAAAAACTCCACCCCCAAAAGCAATGCCAGACAAATCCCATAAAAAGGATAAGCCAGCATAAGCCAGATACGCAAATCCACCATGCCCAGCATAATCACAAATAAAAGGCATATAAAAAGCCGCACCATCTGCGTCAACGCCCATGGCGAAAAACTACCCCCCGCAATGGAATAAAGCATCACCACCCCAAACACCCCAACCACCAGCAATATCGCCAATAACAGCCAATGAATACGCAGGGCTTTTTCCTGCCATGTCAGCTCCCGCATCATATCCATATTGACAAAAGACGTCATGTCGCTACTTCCTTTTTCGGTCTGGCTTTAGGCGTAAACTGCGGGTCAGGCTCAGAATAAGTCTCCAGCATATAGCGAAACACCTCACCGGCAACAGGAGCGGCAATATGCCCCCCCGTCCCCTCATGCTCAAGCACAACACAGATAGAAAAGCGCGGATTATAAGCAGGCGCATAGCCGGTAAACAAAGCATGGTCACGAAGCTCACGCGGGCGCGAAAGCTGGGCTTTGCGCTCATCCTCCTCCAATAAAGCCCGCTCCTCTTCCGATATACGCTTGACCTGCACCGTCCCCGTTTTCCCCGCCATTTGCTGCCCCTCTATATCAATGGCAGCCCCCCCCGCCGTCCCCTCAGGAGTATTAACGACATCCGACATGGCACGTTTCAGAAAACTAAGGTTTCTCTGCGAGAAGCCCATATCTTTCGCAGGCTCAATCGCAATCTCCTCACCATCAACAGAGCGGATAAGATGAGGCGCAATCTCCTTACCACCATTGACAAGGCGCGCCTGCATAAGCGCAAGCTGCAGCGGTGTCGTCAGCATATATCCCTGCCCAATAGCAGTAAGCAGACTATCCCCATGCGTCCAACCCGTGCCAATATTCGCCCTCTTCCAATCGCGTCCCGGAACAATCCCGCCCTTTTCACCAATAAGCTCAATACCCGTCGGCTTTCCCAACCCAAAGCGTTGCGAAATCTCCTGAATGGCATCAATACCCACAAGCTGAGCAAGCTGATAAAAATACACATCACAAGAATGCTGAACCGCTTGGCGCATAGTGAGCACCCCATGCCCATCCTTTTCCCAGCAATGATAAACATTCCCCGCAAGCTCATAACGCCCCGTACACTCAACACTATGGGAAGGCGGCACAATCCCCTTTTCCAAAGCCGCAAGGCAGATAAGCATCTTAATGGTGGAGCCAGGCGAAAACTGACCGGCAATGGCTTTATTAACAAGCAGACTTTTTTTACTGGATTGTATCTGCTTCCATTTCTCAGAAGAAAGCAAAGAGGAAAAAATATTAGGATTAAAACTAGGACTAGACGCACTTGCCAACACCTCCCCATTTTTGACATCCATCACAACAATCACACCCTCACGCTCCTTTAAAATCTCAAAGCATTTCTTTTGCAGCTTGCTATCAATATAAAGCCCGATATCCTTACCATTACGGCTTTCCTTTCTGTCCAGCTCCCGCACAACATGACCATACGCATTAACCTCTATAAATTGCGTTCCCGAAATACCGCGCAAAGGCACATCCATTTTGCGCTCCATGCCCGCACGCCCCACCCGAAATTGCGGCAAGCGCAAAAGCGGGTCACGCTCAGCATTATGCTCATCCACCCGCCCCATATAGCCGATAATATGAGCGCTTTCCTCCCCCCTTGGATAAAATCTTTTCTTTTCTATTTCAGGAACAATACCCGGCAGATAGGGGCTATAGGCATTAATGGCGGCAAATTCTTCCCAGCTAATATTCTCTGCAAGGAGAATTTTATGATTTTTTTTATTTTTTGCCATTTGCGCCAATAGACGCTTTTGCTTATCGGGCGAAATAGTAATAATTTTGGATATGCGCTGCAATATAGGCTCAAACTGACTACCCTTCTCAGCAATGAAGGAGATACCAAAGCGCTCAAGATTTTCTGCCAATAAACCCTCCTCTCGGTCAAAAATCTGCCCCCGCAAAGGCGCAAGCGGTCTGATATTAATACGGTTCTCATCAGCAAGCAGAGCATATTTCTGCCGCTCACTTATCTGCAAATACCCCATACGCCATATCAGACTTGCCGCCAATATAGACTGCACCGAGCCAAGCAAAACCGCCCTTCTCGTCATTTTTTTCTGAATATCATTTTTATAAGAATGCCGTACCATTTACGCCTCTCTTTCCCAATAGAGAGTTCCCCTTTGTATTTTTCTAAACAGCGGCGCAAAGATAGGATATAGCGACAAAGTGATAATATAATGAATGATAAGCAGCAAAAAGGAGCTTGTCTGCCCATAAATAATCGCCATGATAACCCATATAATCATTATACTGAACAATAAAATAATAGCAAAGCCCATCCAACCAATAACACCCTCACTGGCAAGCAATGTTTTTGCTTGGCGGGCAATAATAAGATAAAAAATCAGAAAAGCGCAGGTCCAAACACCAATATGAACCCCCATCAGCATATCCTGACAAAGCCCCAATAAAAAAGCCTGAAAAGGACCAAATTGGCGAGGGGCAAACCCCGCCCAGCAATATAAAAACCCAAATCCAAGAAATGCAGAAATAGGAAAGCCAAACCAAAGAGCAAAGGGCAGCTTTTCAATAATAAGGCAAGAAAGCCCGATAAGAAAAGGAACAAACCTCAGCACAAAGAGCAGATATTCTCTTGGCGGCGTAAAAGGTTTTTGCGAGAGCTTCACTGTCCACCCTCCTGCAAAAGAGGCGGCAATGTCTCTCTCTTCGGAGGCAAAAGAAGATGAGGAGGTATGAGTATTCTTGCATATTCCAACTTGTCAAAGTCAACAAAGCTCCTCAAAATAAACCTGTTTTTCTTCGCAGAAAGGATTGTCCCGATAGGAATATTGGCAGGCAAAACCCGCCCATCACCAGAGGTAATCACCCGCATGCCCGCTTTAACCTCTGCATTATCGGGAATAAACTTAACCCTTGGCGTTTTGCTATTATCGCCAACCAGAATGGCAGGAATACGCTGCTCACCGATAAAAACAGGAATACGCGAGTTCAAATCGGTAATCATCAGCACACGGCTTGCATGCTTCCCAACCGAGATAATTCTGCCCGCAAGCCCCCTTTCCCCAATAACACCCTGCCCGCTTTCCACGCCCTCGTCGCTTCCCACCTCAACAAGAAAGCTATAGAGAAAAGACCCACCCCTATCAAGAATGACCCGCGAGGTGATGAAGTCGGTTTCTTCGGGCAATTTGAGGGCGAGCAAAGCCTCATAACGCCTTGCTTTCCCCTCCAAAAGCAGGGCATATTCCTGCCATTTCTGCATTTCGGCAATTTCGGAGCGCAGCGCATCATTAACTTCGGAAAGGGCGGCATATTCGCGCATTTGCGAGAAAAACTTATCCATAGCGATAATCGGGCGCGATGCGGTGGAAAGAATGGGCGTGATGATATCCACCGATATGCTTCTTGCCTTATGAATGATGGAATATTTTTCTCTTGAGAAGAGCAGCAGGCAAAGGGCGATGACAATAAGAAAAATCACCCCTGCTTTTTTTGAAATAAGGGAGTGTTTTAATATTCTATATTGTTTTCTACCGACCCTCACTTCTATTGCACCTATAGACCATTCCCGCTCCCTTTATCAGTATACGGATGAGAGCACGCTCCGCATTGCTTTAATATGCTCCAATGCCTTTCCTGTTCCCAAAGCGACGCAGGATAAGGTTTCATCAGCGAGGCTGACGGGAAGCCCTGTTTCCTTGCGCAATACATGGTCAAGATTATTAAGCAGCGCACCGCCACCGGTCAGCACAATGCCCTTATCAACAATGTCAGCCGCCAGCTCAGGGGGTGTTACCTCAAGGGCAATCTTGACGGCTTCCACAATGGCGAATACGGGGTCGGCGAGGCTTTCTGCGATTTGTTTTTGATTAATGGTAATTTCTCTTGGCACGCCATTTACGAGGTCGCGCCCTTTAATTTTAACCTCCTTGCTTTCGCTATCCTTCATGGCGCTAGCCGAGCCAATTTCTTTTTTGATGCGCTCGGCGCTAGCCTCACCGATAAGGAGATTATGCTGGCGGCGCAGATAGGCGATAATGGCTTCATCCATTTTATCGCCGCCGACCCTGACCGAGCGCGAATAGACGATACCGCCAAGCGATATGACCGCCACCTCAGTGGTACCACCCCCCACATCCACGACCATAGAGCCTCTTGGCTCCGTCACGGGAAGCCCTGCCCCAATCGCTGCCGCCATAGGCTCTTCAATAAGAAAAACCCGCCTTGCACCAGCAGAAAGTGCGCTTTCCTGAATGGCACGCCTTTCCACAGCGGTTGCCCCTGAAGGCACACAAATAATCACCTGCGGATTAGCAAAAGAGCGCCGATTATGAACCTTGCGAATAAAATGCTTAATCATTTCCTCGGCAACATCAAAGTCAGCGATAACGCCCTCACGCATAGGACGGATAGCTTGGATATTGCCGGGAGTTCTCCCAAGCATTTGCTTAGCCTCATTGCCGACCGCCATGACGACATTTCTTCCATTTTTCTGAAAGATAGAAACCACCGAAGGCTCATTGAGCACAATTCCGCGCCCCTTGACATAGACGAGCGTATTGGCGGTTCCGAGATCAATAGCCATATCGGCGGAAAACATAGCGAGCAAGCCTGATAGCATTTTTTTCTCCTTATTGCAGACGGGCTAGCTTAGCCGTGCGGACTGGGGTGAGGCAATAGTTTTCTCTCTTGCGACGAGCAACTTATTGAGCGCACTGATATAGGCGACGGCGGAAGCGACCAATATATCGGTATCCGCCCCCCTTCCAATGGCGATATCGCCGTCTTCTTCCAGCCTAACGCTCGCCTCGCCCTGTGCGTCTGTTCCATGCGTTACGGCATGAACTTGGTAAAGCTGGAGCCTTGCCTCATGGGGAAAAGCTTTAGCGATAGCATTAAAAATGGCATCCACCGGACCATCACCGCCAGAGCTAAGCTTAACATTTTCACCATCCACCGAAACTTCCAGTGTTGCCTTTTGCGGAGCCTTACTACCCGCCAAAACCTCCAAAGCGATAAACTTAATGCGGTCATTGGCGGAGGCAGAAAACTCCATATCAATAAGGGCGATAATATCCTCGTCAAAGATTTGTTTTTTCTTATCAGCCAAATCCTTGAAGCGGGCAAAGCTTTCCTCTATTTGCTCATCGGGGAGAGCAAAACCAAGCTCGGCGATTTTTTCGCGAAAGGCATGGCGCCCCGAATGTTTCCCCATAACAAGAGAAGACTTTGAAATGCCGACACTTTCGGGCGTCATAATTTCATAGGTCTGATGATGTTTGAGCATACCATCCTGATGGATACCGCTTTCATGGGCAAAGGCATTTTTCCCGATAATGGCTTTATTATACTGCACAGGAAAGCTAGTGGCAGAGGATACGAGCCGCGAGCAGCCCATAATCATTTCCGTTTTAATGCCTGTGTGATGCGGGATAAGGTCAGCGCGCGTTTTCATCGCCATGACAATCTCCTCCATAGCGGCATTACCCGCCCGCTCACCAATACCATTAATGGTACATTCTATCTGGCGCGCCCCAGCAACAACACCGGCAAGCGAGTTTGCCACCGCAAGCCCCAAATCATTATGGCAATGGGTGGAGAGTATCGCCTTATCCATATTCGGCACGCTATTGCGAAGCATAGCGATAAGAGCCGCATATTCCTCCGGCATGGAATAGCCCACCGTATCAGGAATATTAATGACACTCGCCCCTGCCTCAATGGCGGCTTCCACCGTGCGGCATAAAAAATCGCGCTCGCTGCGGGTGGCGTCTTCTGGCGACCATTCCACATTATCCACCCATTTTCGGGCATGGGCGACGCTCATCTTCACGGCATCCAAAACCTCCTCAGGCTTCATTTTCAACTTATGCTTCATATGAACAGGACTGGTGGAAATAAAAGTATGAATACGCGCCGCCTTCGCCTCCTTCACCGCCTCCCCCGCACGGTCAATATCCTTAACACTCGCACGCGCAAGCGCACAAACCCGCGCCGTTTTAAGACACCGCCCCACCTCACGCACAGACTCAAAATCACCCTTAGAGGCAATCGGGAACCCAGCCTCAATCACATCCACCCCCATCTCATCCAACATGGAGGCAATCTCTATCTTCTCCTGCATCGTCATAGACGCCCCCGGCGACTGCTCCCCATCCCGCAAAGTCGTATCAAAAATATATATTTTATCACTCTTGCGAGGGCTACCCCCGCTAGGGTCAATTTTTTTCCGATTATCCTTATTCATCATCTTCTCCTATTTTCTCAATCTCTAGAGGCTTAATTTCATCCCCTGAAGGTAGCGCAACCGCCCATAATCCCTCAGGGGGTGATAAGGAGAAGTAGAGACAGATTAGCTTTAGGCAAGCATGCTTCAACACACCCCTCAAAAGGCGCACCACCAACACAAATTGTCTGTTCTCTATTCATAGAAACGATTATGTCCGATTTTTAGAAAGATTTCAAGTCATACCGAAAGGGCAGTCTAACTATCTGCCGACTAATTCTTTGTCTATGAATGATAGTCAGGAATACCGAGCTGAGAGCAAAGGCTACGCACAACGCTTGGACTAAGATATTTCTCATCATCCTCAAGTATTGGCAATTGCACGGCTTGTTTTTTTAACCCAAATAAGTAATTCACCCTTAACTGATCGCCATTAGAAACATCGTTTAGTATGACTTCTTTTCCTTTTTTACAACCATGACTTATAGCATATTCAATAAACTGCTCTAAAGTAGGATGACCACCAAATGGAACTGCTATCAATTTTCTATTCCTACCTGTTATTACTAATTATGCTGAGATTCTTGCTTCTAGGCGTGGGGGAACTATTGAAAATGGTATACCATCCGTTGGATAGATTGGTGATATATTTTCAGGTTCAGCATCCGTCTGTTCCCCTTTTTGAAACATATCCCAGTATTCTTTAGGGGCTGGCAACATTTCTTCAAATGGTTTTTGTTTATTGATAGTTCTAACAAGCACATGAGAAATAAGCACACGCATAAATGCCATAGGCAATTTTTTAAAGCTACGAGATTGAGCCGCTATGTCATGTTCCAGACATTGAGCAATCCATAAATCACCTTCTTGCAAGAAAACAACTCTAAGTGGACCTATAATTTTTGTCATTTACTCTTCCTTATATAATTTTTTGTTGGTTTATAGCACTAAAACACATCTGCGCAAGACTATTCTGCTATATTAAAATCCCCTTCTCAAAAGTCTTTGTTATTAGCCTAGCACTATCGCGAGGGCAGGCAAGACTATTTACAGTAAATATAGTCAATGTGATAGATTTGCAACACTATATTACAACACTATACAGAGGCGGGTATAAGTATATAGGCAAAAAAAGTTAAAAAAAAGTGATTTTTCCTAAAAAACGGCTGTTTTTGCTTAACTGGCTCTCTATTTATAGCAATCACCATCGGAACAAGCACAAAAAGTTAATATCCCCAAAAAGTCCCTATTGATATTTTTTCGGCAAAGGAACTTTATTCCCATTCTTGAAGAAAAAAGAAATTCAGCAACCCCAACCATGTTTGACTCCCCCCTTGTTTTTACCTAGCCTATTCATGAAAAACATATTTTTATTAAAGCAATAGCTTTGTTTGGAGTCCTTACTAGTGCAATCTCGGAAAAAGAATATAGATTTATCTCAAATAAAAATCACTTCCTCTGAAAAGTCCTATTATAAGAGACCACATTCCAGAAGAGGGATAAGTTTCTCTAGCTTTACTCTTCCTGGGGTGATTGGTGAATCCTTTCCCCCTCCAATTTTTAAAAGACCGGTTAATCATACAAAAAGGTTCGCAAGGAGAAATAGAAGGAGACCTACATTTGCAGAAAGGGAATTTGAAAAATTTCTGTTAAGCTTAAATAAGGGCGTTCTGAAAGACAAGTTCGTCACACAACATGCTTTTTCCAGGAGATGGATTTTAGACTTTTTCTTCAAAGAGATTTATTTAGGAATAGAAATTGATGGATCAAGCCATAATACCGCAAAACAAAAGCTAAATGACAAAATGAAGGAAGAAGACTGCAAAAATTTTAACATTACACTTTTGCGAATAAAAAACTCAGAAGTTTTTGGTAATAAAGAAAAACTAAAACAAAAGTTAAGAAACGCTTGGCGAGAAGCAAAGAATGCACGGAAAGAAAAGAAGCAAGCTTGGGTTAAGCAGGGCTATAAAGTCAAAACATAAAACCAACCCCCGCCTTTTACACTACCCCTCCCCCGCCAGCACCATCAAAAACGCCCTTATTGATATTTTTTCGACAAAGGAACTTGCTTCCCGTTCTTGTAGAACCGCTTTCCTATCAACTTCTCATTCTCATCAAAAAACTCCCAAAGACCCTCCATCTTGCCATTCTTAAAATTGCCCCGTGCCATAAGTTTTCCATTTTCATAAAACCTCTCCCAAAATCCTTCTCGCTTATCATTCTTAATATTGCCATGTGCCTCAAGTTGCCCATTTCTATAAAACTCCTCCTGAAACTCTTTCTTATCATTCCTAAAATTGCCTCGTTTCTTAAGATTCCCATTCTCATCAAACGACTCCCAAAGCCCCTCCTGCTTGTTATCCTTAAAACTACCCTTGCACTCAAGCTTCCCATTCTGATAAAACCCCTCATAAAACCCCTCCAGCTTTCCATCCTTTAAATTGCCTTGTGCCTTAAGCTGCCCACCCCCATAAAACAGCTCCCAAAGCCCCTCTTTTTTGCCATTTTTATAATTACCTTGAATCTCAAGATTCCCATTCTCATCAAACGACTCCCAAAATCCCTCCTGCTTATGATCCTTATAATTACCCCTCATCTGACATTCCCCATTGCTATGAAAAAGCTCTCCATACCCATCTAGCTTGCCATTCTTAAAATTTGCTATTCCCTTAAGATTCTCATTCTGACTAAACGCCTCCCAAAGCCCTTCTTGCTTACCGCCCTTAAGGTTGCCTCGTAGCTTAACCTGTCCATTATTATGATAATCTCTATGAAATCCATTTTGTTTCCCACCTTTATAGTTGGTATACGAAGAAAGCCTACCAGTATCATCAACTTCCTGAACAATGCCCGTAAAAGGTTTTTCTATATTGCTAAGATGATATTTAAGACCATCTTCAATAACGAGTTCTTTTTCAGATACAGTTTTTTTCTCAAACTTCTTTCTAAACCAGCCCCACACAAGCTTTATAAGAGCGATTATGTCAGATAAACCCATTATCCCTTCCCTTATCCAAATTCAAAAAATCCAGCCCTCACCCTAACCCACAAACCACCCTTTGACAATCCGCAACCCCTACCCCTCCCCCGCCAGCACCATCAGAAACGCCTCGCCATATCGCTTGCTTTTCGCCTCACCAACACCGCTTATCTCCGCCATCTCCTCCGATGATGTCGGCTTTTTACTAACCATTTCCAACAGCGTCTTATTATGAAAAATAATATAGGCAGGAACCTTCTGCGCCTTGGCAATCTCAAGGCGTTTCGCCTTTAACGCTTCAAACAAATCGCGGTCGCCCTCCTCAAGGTGTATCGGCTCGGCACTCGCCCTCTTCACCCTAGACTTAACAGGCTCACTATATCTCCGAAGACGCACCGACTTCTTTAACTTCAAAAACTCCCGCCCCTGCTCCGTAATATACAACCCCCCATGCCGCAATATATCCACCGCCAAAACATTACTGGCAACCAACTGCCAGAATATACTCTTCCACTCCGCCTTCCCAAACTCGTCCCCAATCCCAAAAGTGCTGGTATTATCATGCCCAAAATTGCGGATACGCTCATCCTCCTTGCCAAGCAATACATCCGTCAGATAAACCACCCCAAAGCGCTGCCCCGTATGATATACGCACGATATCGCCTTCTGCGCCGCCACCGTTCCATCAAAAGTCTCCGGCGGGCTTTCACAATTATCACAATTACCACACGGCTCCCCACTATCCCCAAAATAAGTAAGCACAATCTGCCGCCGACACGACGCCGCCTCACACAAGCCAATAAACGCATTTAACTTCTGATGATTAATCCGCTTCTGCCCCTCCCCCGCCTCCGAGCTATCAATAAAATTACGCTGCTTCCCAATATCCGCCATGCTATAAAACAGCACCGCATTGGCAGGCAACCCATCCCGCCCCGCTCGCCCCGTTTCCTGATAATATGCCTCAATATTGCGCGGAATATTCATATGCGCCACAAAGCGAACATCGGGCTTATCTATCCCCATCCCAAAAGCAATGGTCGCCACCATAATACGCCCCTCTTCCCGCAAAAACTCCCCCTGATTATCCGCCCGCTCCTTCGCCGCCAGCCCCGCATGATAAGGCAATGCCCGCAAGCCCTGCTTCTGCAACCACTCCGCCACATCCTCCACCTTTTTGCGCGATAGACAATAAACAATCCCGCTATCCTCCGCATGTTTTTCCATAATAAATTTCAGCAATTGCTGGCGGGAATTATCCCCCGCCACGATAGAATAATGAATATTCGGTCTATCAAACCCCGCCACAAATTTCTTTGAATCTGTAAGCGAAAGCTTATCCACAATATCCCGCCTTGTCGGTGCATCCGCCGTTGCCGTCAACGCAATACGCGGCACATCAGGAAACCGCTCCGAAAGCACCGAAAGCCTAGTATATTCCATCCTAAAATCATGCCCCCATTGCGACACACAATGCGCCTCATCAATAGCAAAAAGCGCAATTTTTGTGCTATCCAACAGCTCAAGAAACTCATCCATCAATAACCGCTCCGGCGCAACATACACAATATCAAGCTCCCCGCTCCCCATCCCCTCCATAGCGCTTTGAACCTCCGCCCACCCCATAGCCGAGTTTATCGCACTGGCACGAACCCCAACTTGCCGCAACGCCTCCACCTGGTCCTGCATCAAAGCGATTAGGGGCGAAACCACCACCCCAACACCATCGCGCACCAATGCACTAATCTGATAACAAAGCGACTTCCCGCCCCCCGTCGGCATAAGCACAAAGGCATTACCCCCCTCTATCACATGGCGAATAATATCCTCTTGGCGCCCAAGAAAGGAGTTATACCCAAAGGTTTTTTGAAGAATTTGCTGATAAGGCTCCATCACAGGCAGCAATAGCCTAGTTCTTTTCCTGATCCACAAGCCGCCCCTTAGCAATCCAAGGCATCATGGCGCGCAACTCTTTACCAGTTTTTTCAATCGGATGAGAGGCACATTTCGCCCGCATTTTTTTGAAGTTCTCGCCGCCCTTATCATATTCCTCCATCCATTGACGCGTAAACGCCCCCGATTGAATATTTTTGAGAATCTCCTTCATCTCCGCCCGACTTTTCTCATTAACAATGCGCGGACCCGAAACATATTGCCCATATTCCGCCGTATTGGAAATGGAATAATCCATATTCGCAATCCCGCCCTCATAAACAAGATCCACAATAAGCTTCATCTCATGCAAGCACTCAAAATACGCCATCTCCGGCGCATATCCCGCCTCCGTCAGCGTCTCAAACCCTGCCTGAATAAGCTCCACCAGCCCACCGCATAAAACCGCCTGCTCACCAAAAAGGTCTGTTTCACATTCCTCACGAAAATCAGTCTCAATAATCCCCGAACGCCCCCCGCCCACGCATGACGCATAAGCAATCGCAAGCTCTTTCGCCTGCCCGCTCACATCCTGATAAACCGCCGCAAGACAAGGCACCCCGCCGCCCTTCAAATACTCGCCCCGCACCGTGTGACCCGGACCTTTGGGCGCAACCATAGAAACATCCACATCCCCCTTCGGCTTAATAAGCTTAAAGTGAATATTCAACCCATGCGCAAACATAAGCGTCGCCCCCTTTTGCAGATTATCATGAATATCCCCCTCATAAACCGCCCGCTGCAACTCATCGGGAACCAGCAGCATCACAATATGCGCCGCCTTTGTCGCCTCAGCCACAGTTTTGACGGCAAAGCCTTCCCCTTCGGCTTTTTTGGCAGAAGCAGAGCCTTCCCGCAATCCGATAATAATGTTTTCCAAGCCACTATCTCGCAAGTTCAGCGCATGAGCATGCCCCTGCGACCCATAGCCGATAATGGCGATGGTTTTGTCCTTAATAAGCTCCAAATTAGCGTCACGGTCATAATATACTTTCATAATTTTTCCTTTCTTTTTATATGGTTTCTTTTTGTCGGGAGATGGCAAGGATACCCGTTCTTGAAACTTCCAGCTCTCCTTTTACGCGTAAATTCCGAATAGCAATAGTAATTTCTTTACTGGTTCCAGTAATTTCAAAAATACACATATCCTCTTTCTCGGTGATAACTTTCCCCCCCTGATTTCGTATCTCATCGCAAGCCTCGCTCAGTGTTGCCCTTTCGCCATGGAGCCTAAGCAATGCCATTTCCCGCTCAATGGGCTGCTCTGCCCCTGCGGTTAAATCCACCACGCCATAAACAGGCACAAGACGGCTAAGCTGAGCCTTAATCTGCTCAATAACCTGCAAGCTCCCATGGGTAACGATAATGATACGCGAAATATGCTCGCGCCCATTAACCTCCGCCACAGTGAGGCTGTCAATATTATATCCCCGCCCCGAAAACAGCCCAATGACGCGAGCAAGCACGCCGGCGGCATTTTCAACAAGAACGGATATGGTATGGCTTTCTTCCTGCATATTATACGAGCTTTTTGCCCTCCTCTGATACTTCATGTTCTTCCTCCTGGTCTGCCATAATCATTTCATTATGCGCCGCCCCTGAGGGGATCATAGGATAGCAGTTTTCTTGCTTGGTCACCCGACAATCAAAAATAACAGGGCCCTTTACCTCAAGCATTTCAGCAATAGCCCCATCCAGCTCATCAGGATGAGAAGCACGAATACCATGCGCCCCCATAGCCTCCGCCAGCTTCACAAAATCGGGCAATGCCGCCGAATAGCTATGCGAATAGCGCGAGCCATGCAATAATTCCTGCCATTGTCGCACCATTCCCATATATTCATTATTCAGAATAAATATTTTAACGGGGAGCTTATATTGAACGGCAGTGGATATTTCCTGAATGGTCATCATCACGCTCGCCTCGCCTGCAATATCAATCACCAAAGCATCACGGTGCGCCGCCTGCACCCCGACAGCGGCAGGGATACCATATCCCATTGTTCCCAGCCCCCCCGAAGTCATCCAGCGATTTGGCTCTTCAAAATGATAATATTGCGCCGCCCACATTTGGTGCTGCCCAACCTCGGTGGTGATAAAGACATTTTTATGGTTTTTGGTCAGCTCATAAAGCCGCTCAATGGCGTATTGGGGCTTAATTTCCGACGCACTATTTTTATAGGAAAGACTTTTGCGCGAGCGCCAATTTTCTATCTCATTCCACCAATGTTGCAACTCTTTGCCGGAGCCATTTGGTTTTTCCTGTTTCCATTTTGCCGTAATTGCCTTTATCGCCTCACCGCAATCTGCGAGTATGGGAAGCTCCACCATAATATTTTTATTAATGGAAGAAGGGTCAATATCAATATGAACCTTTTGCGAGTTTGGCGAAAAAGCTTTGGTGTCACCGGTAATACGGTCATCAAATCTCGCCCCAATATTAATCATAAGGTCACACTCATACATTGCCATATTGGCTTCATAAGTGCCATGCATACCAAGCATACCCAGCCATTGCTCACCCGATGCAGGATATGCCCCAAGCCCCATAAGCGTAGAAGTAATCGGAAAGCCTGTCAGCTTTACGAGATTGCGCAAGCCTTCACATGCCTCTTTCCCCGAATTAATAACCCCGCCGCCCGTATAGAATACAGGCTTTTTCGCTTTTGCCATGAGCTTGACCGCCTCATTAATGGCAGAAGCAGCCGGTTTCGTTTGCGGCTTATAACTACGATGAGGCTTACCACTGGCAGGAATATATTTGGCAGGCGCAAATTGTACATCCTTTGGAATATCAATCAGCACCGGACCCGGTCGCCCATTGGTAGCAACATAAAATGCCTCATGCATAACCTCAGCAAGGTCATCGGCAGATTTAACAAGCCAATTATGCTTGGTGCAATGGCGGGTAATACCAACCGTATCCGCCTCCTGAAAAGCATCATTACCAATAAGATGGGTCGCAACCTGCCCGCTAATGCAGATAAGCGGAATAGAATCAAGAAGCGCATCCGTAAGACCGGTCACCGCATTGGTAGCACCGGGACCCGAAGTCACCAATAACACACCCGGCTTTCCCGTAGAGCGTGCATATCCCTCTGCCGCATGGGCAGCACCCTGCTCATGGCGGACTAAAATATGCTCAATTCTTTCTTCCGAAAATAAGGCGTCATAAATAGGCAGCACCGCGCCTCCGGGATAGCCAAAAATATGCTTTACCCCGTGCTCGGCAAGTGCCTTTAATACAATCTCTGCGCCTGTATAGCTTTTGCTCATCTTTCCTATTCCCTAAGCGGGGGGTTTTAGCCCCTATATATCCAAAAAACAAGGTTTTTCCTATTTGCTCTATAAAAAGTTTTAAAAAAATAAAGCAATAAAAAGAAAGTGTCAACAGCTTTTATGTAATTTTTGACAAGATTTCCTGTATTTTTTTATTATTTTCTTGCGCAGTAATAGAATACCAGTCTTTCATCTGATTTCGGAACCAGGTCATTTGCCGCTTGGCATATCGGCGAATTGCCTGTTTTGCCTGAGCAGAAGCCTCCTCCAAAGAACGCTCACCATTACAATAGGCAGCAATTTCGCCCACCCCCAATGCCTTATATATGGCGGCATGGGGAGGAAGCTCACAAGCAAGCAATTTCTCAACCTCTTTCACCGCCCCCCCTGCAAGCATATTCTCAAAACGCTGATTGATATTTTCATAAAGAGTACCCCGCTCAGGGGTGAGCAAAATTTTATGACTATGAGCCAAAAGCGGCGGCAAAGGCGGCTTGCTTTGCCAGAAACTAAGCGGCTCATTGGTAGCACGGAACACCTCCACCCCCCGCAAAATACGCTGGCGGTCATGGGGATTAATTTTCTTGGCAAGGGCAGGGTCACTATGAAGAAGCTCTTTATAAAAAGCATCCAGCCCCTTATCTTTCTCTTCCCCAATCAGCCCCTCCCGAATAGCAGGGTCAATTTCAGGAATATCAGCAATCCCTTTTGTAAGAGCCGAAAAATAAAGCCCGGTGCCACCAACAATAATAAGCTGGCGCTCCGAATATTTTGCAAGCAAAGGCTTTATATCCGCAATATATTGCCCGACATTATAGCTTTTTTCACAAGGCAGAAAGCCATATAATTCATGGGGAACTTTCCCCATATCGGCACTTGATGGGCGCGCCGTCAAAATAGAAAGGCAAGCATAGACCTGCATGCTATCGGCATTAACAATAACCCCCCCCGTTTCAAGGGCGAGCCTATTGGCAAGCTTGGACTTGCCACTTGCCGTTGCGCCTGCAATAAGAATAGGATGAGCAGAACACTTATTCTTGTGAATAGTCATATTGGGCTTAGTGAACCACAGATATCGGGGCTTGGGAAGCACCTCCGCTGGCTAAGCAAGAACGAGGCATGCACCATGACACCAGAAAAAGGCATAGACGATGCCTACCTTACAACACATTTTGCAAACACAAAAACCGATTGGATTTTTCTCAAGGACTCCCCCCATATCGCCAAATTGCTGATATCCGATATGGACTCAACCATGATAGAGCAAGAGTGCATTGACGAGATAGGAAAGACTATCGGCAAAGGCGAGCAGATAGCCCTCATCACCAAGCAAGCAATGGAGGGAAAGCTCCCCTTTGAGGAAGCACTACAAAAACGCGTTGCCCTATTGCAAGGCGTGAAAGTTTCCACTTTGGAAGAGATTATCGCAAACCGCATAACCCCAATGGCAGGCGCAAAGGAGCTTATAAGCACTATGCGCCAAAAGGGGGCGTTGTGCGTTCTGGTATCGGGAGGCTTCAGCTTTTTCACCAAACACATAGCCGAGCATCTCAGCTTTGACCACCACCACGCCAATCAATTGGAAATAAAGCAGGGACACCTCACCGGCAATCTCACCCCGCCCCTTTTAGGCAGTCAGTCAAAACTTGACTATTTAGAACATTACCGAAAACAGCTCACCATAGACTACGCCGATATCCTTGCACTTGGCGATGGGGCAAATGATTTGGCAATGTTGCAAAAAGCGGGGCTAGGCATTGCCTATCACCCCAAACCCATATTGGCAGAAGCCATAGAAAAGAAAATCTTCCACAGCCCGCTCACCGCCGCCCTTTATATACAAGGCATCAGCAAGGAATAAAAAGACAAGCTACTCGTCCTCATCCTTTTTCAGCTTAACGGCAACAAAGCGCAAACCGCCCCTGCTTTGAAGCAGAATAAGCACGCTTTTCCGCCCCTTCCCCTTTGCCTTTCTGATATGGGCAGAAACATCGGCAGGCTTTTTCACCGCCTCATAATTGATCTGCACCAGCACATCACCGGCACGAATATTGGCATCTGCCGCCAGACTTAAGGCTTTAACATTTGTGATAAGCACACCTTTCACATCTTCCTCAAGGCGGAACTGCTGGCGAAGCGTCTTGGTCAAGCTTTTCAACGTCATGCCAAGGGCTTCCTTTTCCTTATCGCCCTCTTCCCCTTTACTGAGGATAGGCTCGTTTTCCTCGCCCTCATCAAGAAGCCCAATCTTTACACTGAGATTTTTCTTTTTGCCACGGCGCAATATTTCAACGCGCACTTTTTTATCAATTTTGGTTTCGGCAACAATGCGCGGCAAATCGCGAAGCTTAGGAATATCCTGCCCATCAAATTTCAATATGACATCGCCCGCCTCTAAGCCTCCCTTTTTTGCAGGGCTATCATCAATGACCTCTGCCACCAGCGCACCCAGCGGCTCATCCATGCCAAGGCTTTCGGAAAGCTCTTCGGTTACCTCCTGAATAACCACCCCAAGCCAGCCCCGTCTTGTCTGCCCGAACTCACGCAATTGCGTAAGCACGCTCATAGCAAGGTCAGAGGGGATAGAAAACCCCACCCCAACCGAGCCACCTGTGGGCGAATAAATCGCCGAGTTCACGCCGATAACTTTTCCCTGCATATTAAACAAAGGACCGCCCGAATTACCCTTATTAATGGAAGCATCCGTCTGAATAAAACTGTCATAAGGACCCGCATTAATATCCCGATTAATAGCCGAGATAATACCCGCCGTCACCGTCCCCCCCAAGCCAAAGGGATTGCCAATCGCAATCACCCAATCGCCAATATTGGAGCTATCCGAGTTTCCAAACTCAACAAAGGGGAAGGGTTTTTTCCGCTCAATTTTCAACAAAGCAAGGTCGGTTTTGCTGTCACGCCCGATAATTTTGGCTTTATATTCCTCACCCGAAGAGAGCTTTACATTAATTTTATCGGCTTTATCAATAACATGATTATTGGTGACCACATAGCCAGAAGCCTCAATGATAAAGCCGGAGCCAAGCGAGGAAACCTCCCTTTTTCGCGGCTCGCTATTGGGACGCCTTCCCTGAAATTGATCAAAAAACTGCTCAAAAGGCGAAGGGATAACGCCGATACGGGCATTTCCCGTTTCAATGGTCTGAGTTGTATAAATATTGACGACAGCGGGCGATAGTTTTTCCGCCAGCGGTGCAAAGCTTTCCGGTGTCGGGGCGGCGGCAAGCATCGTAGTTGTAAAAACAAAAAATACAAATATAGAAAGAAGCGGCTTCATATTTCTTTTCTCCAATTATGATAATGTTATGTATCTATTCTGCAATCTGGGCAATTTCGGGGCAGATATTTCCCTGCAGGCTTTCACCATTTTGGATAATGCGCAGAATATTATTTTTCTGACGGTCATTATTTTTCTGCTCCTTCTTAATGGTCTGGAGCAGATTATTGGGATTGCTTATATAGCGGAAAAACGCACTATTGGGAGAGAGAACGAAGCTGGTTTGCCCACTTTCCAGAGCTTTTTCATAGGATTGCATGGAGCGGTAAAAAGCAAAAAAGTCAGGACTTAACCCATAGGCAGCGGCAAAAATACGATTTCGGCACGCATCCCCCTGCCCGCGCAAAATATTGGCATCCCTACCCGCTTGGGCGAGCAATACGGTTACTTTCTTATCCGCCGTTGCCCGAATGGAGCGCGAGATTTCCTGCCCCTGCGCCCTAAACTCAGCCGCTTCCTGTGCCCGCTCGGTTTGCATACGCTGATAAATTGCCTGGCTATTGGCTTCCGGCAAGTCGGCACGGCGAATACGAACATCAACCACCTCAATACCAAATCCGGTGCTTTGCTCATTAACAAGCGTGCGAATACGCGCCATCAAATTTGCACGATTATCACGCACAACGGTTACAAATTTTTCCTCACCCAATACCGAACGCATAGAAGAGGATACCACGGCGGCAAGTCTGGATTGAGCGCGTTGTATATTACGCAATGCCTTATAAAATTGCAGCGGGTCGGTAATACGATATCGGGTAAAAGCATCCACCACGAGCCGCTTCTGGTCGGCGGCGATAAGCTCCTCAGCGGGGCTATCAAGGTCAAGAATACGCTTATCAATATAAATAACATTCTGGACAAAAGGCAGCTTGGCATGAAGTCCAGGCTCACGGATAACCCTCTTTGGGTCACCAAATTGAAGGACGAGTGCCTGCTCGGTCTGATATACCGAGAAAAGCGTATTATATCCGACAAAGCCGGAAAGCAGCAGGATAAAAATAATCGCAATTTGTAGCTGTCTCATTATTGCTCTCCTGATTTTCGTCTTAGCTCATCAAGGGAGAGATAGGGAACCACGCCCTGCTTTCCTGCTAATTGCTCATCAATGATAAGCGTATTGGAGCCTTTAAGAATACGCTCCAACGTCTCAAGGAACATACGCTGGCGGGTAACCTCCTCGGCTTTTTGATATTCACTATATATGGCAAGAAAACGCCTTGCCTCCCCCTCACTTTGGGCAACAGTCTGCTCACGATAGGCTTCACTTTCACGGCGGATACGAAAAGCCTCCCCCTGCGCTTCAGGAACAACCCGGTTTGCATAAGCATTGGCTTCATTTCTCGCCCTTTCCTGGTCGGCGCGCGCCGCCTGCACATCGCGGAAAGCATCAATCACAGCAAGGGGCGGGTCAACTTTCTGCATTTTAACCTGCGTGATTAAAATACCGGCACCATAGCTATTCAACGTCTCCTGCATAAGCTTTTTGACATCCTCTTCCGTTTTCTGCCTTTGCTCAGTCAATATGGGCTGGATATCATTCTGCCCGACAATTTCGCGCATGGTGCTCTCAGCAACCGCTTTTACCGTCCCCTCAGGGTTTTGAATATTAAAAAGAAAATCGGAAGCATTTTCAATGACCCAGAAAACGGAGAAATCCACATCAACAATATTTTCATCCCCCGTCAGCATCAGGCTTTCTTCGGGCACATCACGAATAACGCTGGAGCGCGCCCTTGAAAATCTCTGCCCAAGCTCAGAGGGAAGCCGCATACCAATATCAGCACGGTTCACAATCGTAACGCGCGGTTTAATAACCGTTTCAATCGGCCAAGGCAGATGATAATTAAGACCGGGACTTGTCTGGGCGATAAATTTCCCAAAGCGCAACACAACACCCTGCTCATCAGCCTGCACCCGATAAAATCCGCTCAAGCCCCATATGACGAGGAGCAAAAGAAGAATGCCAAAAAATCCGGCACCAGCAAAAGGGCTACCCGAAAAATTTTGTTTGGTGAAGCGGGTAAGTTTTTTAATGATATCGTCTATTTCCGGCATATTGGGCATATCCGGTTTTCTGTTTGGCGGCTTTGGGCTACCATTATCGCCCCAAGGATTTCCATTTGTATCTTTTTTGACCATATTATGCTTTTTCTTTCTTTTCGGCGTTGCAGTGTTTATAGAACAGATAGATGGTTTTGTAAGCATTTTTCTTGTTAGATGAGATGTAGGGTTTTTACAGGAGGATTTCAAGGTCTATGGCGGATATGGATAAAAGAAAAAATGAAGTTTTGACGGTTTTGGGCGGCATATTGGATGCCGGACGGGGTGTGGATATCGTACAGGCAGGCATGGTTTCGGGGCTGGAATTATCCGAGAATGAGGTTTGTTTTGCGTTAACGATAGACGCCGCCCGTATGGAGGAGATGGAAGAGATTTTGGCTGTGAGCAAGCAGGCAATAGAGAAAATAGGCTGGGTAAAGAAATGCACCATTATAATGACGGCACCAAAAAAAGGCGAAAAGAAACCCATCGCACCTATGGAAAAAGAAGTTTTTGCCAATATGGGAGCAATAATAGCAGTCGCCAGCGCAAAAGGGGGCGTGGGCAAGTCCACCATTGCCGCCAATTTAGCCCTTGCCCTTTCCAAAGCAGGGCAAAAAACAGGACTGCTGGATGCCGATATTTACGGACCCTCTCTCCCCTCCATGTTTGGCGTAGCAAATAAGCCCGTCCTTGACAAAGATAAAAAGCTTATCCCAATGGAAAAAGGGGGTATAAAGAGCATGTCCATAGGCTATATGGTTCCCGAAACACAAGCAATGGTCTGGCGCGGACCTATGGTGCAAGGCGCATTATTGCAAATGTTCAAAGATGTCGCATGGGGCAAGCTTGATGTGCTGGTTCTGGATATGCCACCCGGAACAGGCGACATCCAACTGACAATGGCACAGAAAATTCCGGTAACAGCCGCCCTCCTCATCTCCACCCCACAAGAGCTTGCATTGGCGGATTTACGCCGCAATATCACCATGTTTTCCCGCTTAGGCATCCCCATATTGGGGCTGGTAGAAAACATGGCATGGATGGAAACCCCAAAAGGTGAAAAACTATACCCCTTCGGCAAAGGCAAAAACATCGCCAAAAAGCTCCGTATAGAGAACATAGCCCAACTTCCTCTATTATCCGATTTACAACAAAAAAAAGGCGAGCTCCCCTTCATGGCAGAACATGGAAAAGGAGAAACCGCCGATATTTTTCAAAAAATGGCAGAAAAACTATTAGCCACGCTCAAGAGTTAAAAAACTATAGGAATATTTATGCCGCTCATCAGCAGGGCAGTCCTTGCGGGCAGTAATTTCCCACTCCGCACAAGGCTCAAAAAAAGCATCACCCTCAGGCTCAGCATGAACACGCGTTAAATAAAGAGTTTTCGCCATATCCTCAAATAGACGATAGACCTCCCCGCCCCCAATGACCATTATCTCTTCCTCTATATCCAGCACTTCATCTATGCTGTGAATAACCTGCACTCCCTCAGCAGAAAAATTCCTATCTCTTGATAACACTATATTTTTACGCCCAGGCAATGGCTTTCCAAGACTTTTATAGGTTTTCGCCCCCATAATGACTGTCTTGCCCATTGTTTTCTTTTTGAAATATCTCAAATCATCTGGCAAATGCCAAGCCATGCCACCCTTTTTACCGATAACATCATTTTCTGCCACCGCCGCAATAATGCTTATATTCTCTTTTACAGAAAGCATGACTTCCTCTCTCTCCATCCCCATTTTGGCTATGATTCTCGCCCTAAAGTCAATCATTTTCTACACCGCAATCGGCGCAGGAATAGCAGGATAAGGGTCATAAGCTCCAAGCGTAAAATCCTCATAGCGGAACTTGAACAGGTTTTTCACCTCAGGGTTCAGGTTCATTTGCACAAGCCCTTTTGGTTTTCGCAAAAGCTGCTCCTTTGCCTGCTCAATATGGTTGAGATAGAGATGAACATCGCCAAAGCTATGGATAAACTCACCCGCCTGCAAATTGGTAATTTGGGCAATCATCATGGTCAGCAAGGCATAGGATGCGATATTAAAAGGCACGCCAAGAAACACATCCGCCGAGCGTTGATAAAGCTGGCAGGAGAGCTTTCCATTTGCGACATAAAACTGAAAAAGACAATGGCAGGGCGCAAGAGCCATCTCCTCAAGCTCCCCGACATTCCAAGCACTGACAATAAGGCGGCGCGAATTGGGATTTACAGTAATCTGCTCAATAAGCTCAGCAATCTGGTCAATCGTCTCCCCCTTTGGTGTCCCCCAGCTACGCCATTGCTTCCCATAAACAGGACCCAGATTACCCCCCTCATCCGCCCACTCGTCCCAGATAGAAACACGGTTTGCATTGAGATATCGGGTATTGGTCTCCCCCTTTAAGAACCATAAAAGCTCATAAATAATGGATCGCAGATGCAGCTTTTTAGTAGTAAGCAGCGGAAAGCCTTTAGACAAATCAAAGCGCATTTGATGCCCAAATATGCTTTTTGTGCCGGTACCCGTCCTGTCCTGCCGCTCGACACCCCGTCTAAGCACCGCCTCCAATAGCGTCAGATATTCCTGCACTTTTCCTACCCCAAGTTAATAAAACGAAGACCCAAAATACTATATCTAAGGATTCGCAATCAATCAGTTTTGCCTTTTTTCCTTACTCTTAAAGCCCTTCTCCTGTGGGAATATTCTGAATATTTTTTATGCTTCTTATGGGACTATTTTACCCACCCACTTACACAGCTTTTCCCCAGAATTATCAACAGGGCGGGCGAAAACAAAATTGTCTTAATTTTTGCCATATTTTCTGTTATATATAGATTGCCGAATTTTCGGCTATAGCGATAAACGAGCTATATAATAAACCCATCGGACCCGGGGGCGGTACCCGGCGCCTCCACCATGAACACCTTTCGGGGTATTTTTTCTGGGGGCGAAATAGGATCGACGAGGGCGTAAAAATAGTTCTTTTGCTCGGCATGATACCATCGTTATCGGGTCATTTTATAGTTGCAAATAACAACTATGCGGAAGCAAAACTCGCTGCTTAGCAGTGCGTCCGCTTCAAATTAAGCCCTAACCTGTCGCAAGGTTAGGCGAGGCAAGGGGGGCGCCTGGCAACAGAAGCCCCCCACTTTTTGATGAAGGAGAGCACGGACATAATGGGTAAGATGCGTAAGGAGACCGATAGCTTTGGAGCGATAAATGTTCCGCAAAAAGCCTTATGGGGAGCGCAAACCCAACGCTCGCTCGGCAATTTTGCGATAGGGGAGGAGCGTATGCCCAATGCGCTCATACGCTCGCTCGGCATGGTAAAATTTGCGGCGGCAAAAACCAATATGAAGCTCAAGACTTTGAGCAAAAGAAAAGGCGATGCGATATGCAAAGCAGCAAGCGAGGTCATGGAGGGCAAGCTCAACGCCCATTTCCCGCTAAGCGTCTGGCAGACCGGCTCCGGCACACAAAGCAATATGAACGCCAATGAGGTGATAGCCAATCGGGCGATACAGATTTTAGGCGGCAAGATTGGCAGCAAAAAGCCCGTGCACCCCAATGATGACTGCAATCAGAGCCAGTCCTCCAATGACAGCTTTCCGAGCGCCATTCACATAGCGGCGGTGGAGCAGATAAGCCACAGATTACTACCCGCTTTGGAGCGGCTGGAAAAAGAGCTTGGCAAAAAGGAAAAAGCATGGCGTATAATTGTCAAAATTGGACGCACCCATTTACAGGACGCCACCCCCCTCACCTTAGGGCAGGAGTTTTCGGGCTATAGAGCACAGCTACAATCCAACATAAAGCGCATTAAAAAAGCACTACCCTCGCTGCTCGCCCTTGCACAGGGTGGCACAGCTATTGGCACGGGGATAAACAGCAAAAAGGGCTTTGCCAAGCAATTTGCAAGCGAGGTCGCAAAGATAAGCAAATTACCCTTTACCAGCGCCCCCAATAAGTTTGAAGCCTTAGCGGGGCATGATGCTTGTGTAGAAATGGCAGGAATGTTAAGCACCCTTTCCGCCTCCCTCTTCAAGATTGCCAATGATATCCGCCTGCTTGGCTCAGGTCCCCGCTCAGGACTTGGGGAGTTATTGCTGCCCGAAAACGAGCCAGGCTCCTCCATCATGCCCGGCAAAGTCAACCCGACCCAATGCGAGGCGATGACGATGATATGCGTGCAGGTGCTAGGCAATAGCCAGACCATCACCTTTGCAGGCACACAGGGACATTTGGAGTTAAATGTTTTCAAGCCCGTAATAGCCTATAATCTACTACAATCCATAGGCTTGCTGGCAGATGGCATGGATAGCTTCTGCAAAAATTGCGTAAAGGGAATAAAGCCGAATAAAAAGCGCATCCAAGCCCAATTGGAACAATCCCTAATGCTGGTAACGGCGCTCGCCCCCCATATCGGCTATGACAAAGCGAGCGAAATAGCCAAGTCAGCGCATAAAAACGGCACGAGCCTGCGCGAAGAGGCAATGAAGATGGGCGCCGTCAGTGCGGCGGATTTTGACAAGATAGTCCGCCCAAAAAACATGACCACCCCCAATAAGTGAGGCAGCTATGGGGAGGAATAAATGGTTATTACTCATCATGATAGGCGCCGTTTTGCTGGCATGTTTCAGCCTATGGTCACCACAATCAGACGATGAGCCTCTCCCTAGGGGCGTTATCCCAAAAACAGACGTAAAGATTGATATCACCACAGGGCGTTTTTCTTTTGAAAGCGATGAGGAGCTTTCGGGACTTCACGGCAATGTAGAACGCTCAAGCCGCCATTATAAAGACGGCAAAACCTCCCTTCACTGGCGCTGGAAAAAGCCCACACCCTTATTATTTGAAAATGTGCAGGGACTTTCCGAAGCAAGCGATTATTTTCAAGGCGGTCGGGCAGAAAAAAACGAGCCCCGCTATATTCCCCGCTCAAAAACAGGCGGCATGAAGCTTTGGGTATATCGGGAAAAAGCAAACCCGCACGGTATCTTGCATTTTGGAATTGGCTCGGATGCGGAGGCAGCGCAATTTAACCCAAAATATCAATTTGCGATGGGGCAAAACTTCACAGGCTGGCGGGCGCTGTGGGTACATTTTGAAGAGGATGCCAAACGAGCCAATTATAAAGGCGGGGATGATATGAAAGCGCTGGCGATTACCCCCTCGCCGCAAATGGAAAATGACGAGGTCTATTTTGACCTTTTGCAATTCCTATCCTTCATGACGGCAAAGCGCCATTCCGATTTGCAATATGAGAATAAGAAAAAAACACTGGGCGTTGACACCTATAAGGTGCTCCCCGCCTGGAAGCAGCTCAACAAGTTTCGGAAACTTGCCAACAGGCTAAACGACAAGGATATAGAAAAAGGCATAAGCGGTCTCACCATTATTGAGCGCCGCCTTGACTATCTCCTCAAAGGTCCAAAAGACTTTGACATTACAAAGGTGAAGAAGGGCAAGCAGTTTGACAAGCAATGGGAGAAAAAGCTCAAACAAGCCAGAAAAAAACTGGCATTGCTCAATATTAAGCGCAAAGGCGATGTGATAGCGGGCGTGCCATTATTTTCCAGCCGTGACGAGCAGATTGGCGAAGGCGGCAAGACTTTCCAGCTTGTGAGCCAGATTAGCTTTCCGCAATTGGCGCTGGAATACGCCAAAAACCCAACCGATAAGAAGCGCCAGCATTTGCTGGATGCCCTCCATTATTTTATGGACCAAGGCTGGGCAGCGGGAAGCTCACTTGGCACGGTTAACCACATCATCAGAATTAACCCCTATGCCGTGGCAGTTTTTCTGATGCGCGATGAGCTTACCGATATGGATAAACACCACGCAGCGCTGGCATGGTATACGCGCTCAGGCAATATGATAGACATCAACCCCGCTCATGGCGAAAATACCGACCATATAAGAGGCGGCTCGCTCCCAAAATTAATAAGCATATTATTAATGAAGAATGGCGCCGAAAAAATAGCACGCATGAACAGCTTTCGCGATTATCTGGTCTATGTCAGTAGCTTTGCGCCCGGCTTTTCGGATACGATAAAAAAGGATTACTCCATTTATCACCACCGCAGTGCCTATCACAATGCTTATGGTACCCAGAGCCTAACCATGCTTGCCATATTTGACTGGTTGCTACGAGATACCGCCTTTGCCCTGCCCCAAGAAACCACCAAGCGGCTAAAGGATAGCGTGATGGCGCAGTTTAATCTGGCGGGCGGCTTTGAACTGCACCCGTCCGTTTCCGGTCGTTTCCCCTATAAAAACTCAGGAATTGACCGCAATATGCTGCCCGCCTATGCCTTTTTGGGCGTTGATGAAAACGGCACCATCATTGACGAGCAGCTCGCCGCCAGCTTTGCGTGGGCATATAATCTATCCGATGTAGCCCTTATTCACGGCTCGCTTTTCCCCTCGCTTAGCTATTACGGAACCTTTGGCACGCTGGACCTAATGCACAAGGCATATCACGCAGGAAAGCACCTAAAATGGGCACCGCCTTCGGGCTTTTTCAGCTTTCCCTATGCAGGGGCTGCCACCCATAAGCGTAAGGGCTGGGCAGCAAGCGTGCGCGGTTTTTCAAAATATATCTGGGATTGGGAAGCCGGTCACAGGAATGAAAACCCCTATGGACGCTATCTCTCCTTTGGCTCGCTCTTATTAATGACAAGCGGCGAGCCTCTGACGCTCACCGCCAGCGGAATAGAGTTAGCAGGCGGATTTCACTGGGGCTATGCACCCGGTGCCACAACAAAATTACTAACCATGGAAGAGGTCACCTATGACCATCACGCCTCGCCAAAATATAGCGGCGGGCATCACCGCAATTTCACCGATGACGCCTTTCTCGGCAGCGTATCGCTTGGCGATAATGGTTTTTTCGCCATGAGCCTTCACGACACGGTAAGCGACAAAATAGGACCCCTTTTTGACGATAGCTTTCGGGTCAAGAAAAGCTATTTCTTTATTGATAATGAAATTATCATGCTGGGTTCTGGCATTTCCAACACTGATTCCGACCACAGGACCATCACAACCCTTTTTCAGCATAAAATAAAGGAGACAACAGCCCCCATGCTCATAAATGGCGAGGCAGTCAAAAAGAATAGCCGCAAGAAATATGATGGCGGTTTTCTAAAAGACCCTCAGGGCAATTATTACATCCTCCCCGCCAGCCAGTCTATTATGGTTGAACACTCCACCCAACACTCTCTCATCCCCAACAGACAAATAAAGGGATATAAGGGCAATAAAAAACATATTCCCATATCAGCCCCCCACCTCAAAGCATGGATTGACCACGGCAAAGCCCCCAAAAATAAAGACTATGAATATCAAATATTGGTGCAAGGCAACAAAGCTACTGCCAATCAATTAAGAGAGCATAAGAATTATATCGTGCATCAAAAAGATGAAAAGGCACATATTATTGAACATTTGGCGCAAGGTGTTTTTGCCTATGCCCTATTTGAAGCAGGCAGCACGCTACCCGGCTACATAAAATCCAATGATACCCCTATCTTAGTAATGGCAAAGCAGAATAAGAACAATTTATTGCTCAGCATCACCGACCCAGATCTCCGCCTTGGCAATTGGGCAAATAATATGGCATTTATGCCCCTTGAAATTGTCAACCAACCCGCCGGCGACCATATTGCCACTTTGCGGATAAAAGGCGCATGGAAACTAAAACAAGCACATAAAGATGTTAAGCGGGTTCGCATTCAGGGCGGCGACACGATTTTGAAGATTAGATTAGATAACGGCTTAACCCGCGAGCTGTTATTTTCGCGATAGCAGATGAAACGTTCCATTTCCATTTCGGGGCATATGACCTCCATATTTCTTGAGGATGCCTTCTGGCAGAGCCTTGCCGATATTGCCAAAGAGAAGGGTTGCAGCCGCTCCGCCCTTATCCGCAAAATTGACAAAGAGCGGGAAGCTGGCGAAAAACTTTCTTCCCGCCTTCGGATTTTTGTTCTCGCCCATTATCGCGACAGGGTGCTATAGTCCAAAGAGAATCAAACGAGAACATTTGCGATGACGAATAATGATGCTTTTGACCTCACTCTGGAAGAGGCCCCGCTCAGCCAACAGGCACAAGCCCAAAGCTTTGCCGCCCCCGACTGGTTGCAGGGGCTAAACAAGGTACAATGCGAGGCAATTAAGGCGGGCGATGGACCGCTACTAATCTTGGCAGGAGCCGGCACGGGCAAGACGCGGGTATTAACAAGCCGCATTGCATGGCTTATCGGGCAGGGCAAATTATGGCCGAGCCAATGCTTGGCGGTGACCTTCACCAATAAAGCGGCGCGCGAAATGCGCGAGCGTGTTGAGCGCCTTTTAGGAAACCGCACCGATGCGATGCCCTGGCTTGGCACCTTCCACTCCATCTGCGCCAAGATTTTACGCACACATGCCGAGCTTGCTGGCTTAAAAAGTAATTTCACCATATTGGATAAGGATGACCAACTACGCCTTGCCAAACAGGTGATAGAAAATGCCAATATAGACGAAAAACGCTGGCCCGCCCGCCTATTGGCACCGATGATTGATGGCTGGAAAAATCAGGCACTGACGCCCGCCGAGCTTACCCATGAGCAGGCGGGAAGCTTTGCCAATGGCAAGGGCAAAGATTTATATAAGGCTTATGAGGCACAGCTCAAGCTTATGAATGCCGCCGATTTCGGCTCCCTGCTTCTGGAATGTTACCTGCTGTTCAAAAAACATAAGGATATATGCGAGGAATATCAGAACCACTTCACCCATCTCTTTGTTGATGAATATCAGGATACTAATGTGGTGCAATATTTATGGCTGAAGCTTCTTTGTGCCAAGCACCATAATCTCTGCTGTGTCGGCGATGATGACCAGTCAATCTATGGCTGGCGGGGAGCGGAGGTAGAAAATATTTTGCGCTTTCAGAAGGATTTTGCCAATGCCAATATTATCCGCCTTGAGCAAAATTATCGCTCCAGCAAACATATATTGGCAGCGGCGGCGGGGCTTATCTCGCATAATAAGAAGCGTTTAGGAAAAACCCTATGGACCGAGCAAAAAGGCGGCGACAAGGTAAGGCTGTACGGCTTTTTTGACGGCAAGGCTGAGGCACGGATATTTTCGGAAGAAATAGAAACCCTACAACTTCGCAAAGTAAATTTGGACGAGATAGCCATATTGGTCAGAGCAGGCCATCAAATGCGCGCCTTTGAGGATAGGCTGATAGAAATGGGGCTGCCCTATCGTGTGGTGGGTGGGCCTCGTTTTTATGAGCGCGCCGAGATAAGGGACGCCAACGCCTATTTGCGCCTTATCGCCCAATCACAGGACAACCTCGCCTTTGAGCGCATTCTCAATAAGCCAAAGCGAGGCTTTGGAAAGGTAAGCTTGGGCAAACTGCATGAGTTGGCGCGCGAGGAACATTGCACCCTTATGGATGCGAGCAAGATTGCTGTAAAGAAAAAAATATTATCTCCACAAGCAGGAAAATCACTGGCGACATTTCTGAAAAATATAGAGGAATGGAAACAAATGGCAGAGAATACAATGATTAGCGAGCTTTGCGAAACAGTGCTGAAGCAAAGCGGCTATATTGATATGTGGAAGAAGGATAAAGCCCCCAATGCACCCGGCAAAGTTGATAATTTATATGAGCTTATCCGCTCCATGAATGATTTTGAGACTCTGCAAAGCTATTTGGAGCATGTCTCTCTGGTGCTGGATATTGAGCAGCAGGATAATGGTAAAGGCAGGGTGAGCCTTATGACCTTACATGCAGCAAAGGGTCTTGAGTTTGAATATGTATTTCTGCCCGGCTGGGAGAGAGGCATATTTCCCCATCAAAGGGCGTTAAAGAAAAATCTTGCTGTCGCTTTGGAGGAGGAGCGCCGCCTTGCCTATGTCGGCATTACCAGAGCAAAGAAAAGGGCAAGCCTTTCCTTTGCGGGCAACAGGCAGATTCACGGCAACTGGAGCTCCCAGCTTCCCTCGCAATTTATTGACGAGCTACCCAAGCCCCATATTGCCATTATGAGCCAAGTAAAAAGGGAAGAGCCCAAACCCTATCAAAGCAACCCAAAGACTGATACATATAGCAGGCGGAGCAAATATCATAAGGGCGATTTGGTGCGGCATCATAAATTTGGCACCGGGCGCATAGAGCATGTGGAGGGCAAAAGCCTGACCATTATGTTTGAAAATATCGGCAGGAAAAAGATTATAGATAATTTTGTGCAAAAGGCATGACATGGTGAGCAGGCTTTCAGAACTTCGCAAAGAGATGAAAAAGAAAAAGCTGGACGGCGTGCTGGTACCCCGCACAGACGCCTTTCTGGGCGAATATATCCCCCCCTCTGAGGAGCGTCTGGCATGGATAAGCGGCTTTGACGGCTCGGCAGGAATAGCACTTATCCTAAAAAAACAAGCCTTTCTCCTAACCGATGGACGCTATTTGCTACAAGCAGAAAAGCAGATAAAAGGCAAAGGCTTCACCCTCAAAGACAGCGGGGCAACAAGCATGGCGGCGCTCATCGCCAAAACCATGAAAAAAGGCGCAAGGCTCGGCATAGATACAAGACTGCATAGCATCACGGAGATAGAAAAGCTTGCCCCCCATGCAAAAATACTTCCCCTAACCCCCAATCCGATAGACAGAATATGGCACCGCCCCAAAATGAAAAAAAGCATGGTGGAAGCCCACCCCCTCACCTATGCAGGAAAAAGCACCGCCGAAAAGACAAAGCAAATTGCCGCCGACATGAACGCCGATATTCTCCTCATCACCGACCAAAGCGCCCTTGCATGGCTGTTAAACATCAGAGGGCGCGATGTCCCCCATACGCCTTTTGCCCTCTCCTTTGCTCTTTTTGAAAAAAAGCGGCGGCAGATTTTCTGGTTTATAGAAAAAAACCGCCTCACCCATGACACCGAACGCCACATAACAATCATGCCCCCCACAAAGCTTGCCACCCAATTAAAAGCGCTGGCAAAGAAAAAAGCAAAAATACAACTGGACCCCCGCCATACCCCCTTCTGGTTTATGAGCAAGATGAAGGGCGCCGATATCATCAAAGCGCCCTGCCCGATAGAAAAAGCAAAGGCATGCAAAAATTCCACCGAGCAAAGAGGTGCGCGCAAAGCACATTTTTATGACGGGCTGGCATGTATACGCTTTTTATATTGGCTGGAAAAAAACTGGCGCAAAACAAGCGAGCTAGAAGCCGCCCAAAAGCTGGAAGCCCTACGGCGACAAGAAAAAGCATTAATGGATCTGAGCTTTGAAACCATATCCGCAAGCGGTGCCAATGGAGCGATTATTCATTATAGAGTAAGCAAGAAGAGCAACCGCCAATTAAAAGCAGGCGAGCTATATTTATGCGATTCCGGCGGTCAATATAAACAAGGCACCACCGACATCACCCGCACCATTGCACTGGGCAAAGCAGGCAAGGAGGAGAAGCAGAACTTCACCCATGTTCTACAGGGGCATATCGCTCTGGCGAGGGCTTATTTCCCCGAAAACACAAGCGGCGCACAGCTTGACGCCCTGGCAAGAAGCCCCCTATGGAGCGCAGGGCTAGACTTTGCCCATGGCACCGGTCACGGCGTTGGCAGTTTTTTAAGCGTGCATGAGGGACCCCAAATCATCTCAAAGCACGGAACATACCCCTTACAAAAAGGCATGATAATTTCCAATGAGCCGGGCTATTACAAAAAAGGACGCTATGGCATACGCATAGAGAGCCTATTACTGGTCAAGCAAGCAAAAGCAGGCTTCCTACATTTTGAAACCCTAAGCCTCGCCCCAATAGATAAGCGCCTCATCCTCAAAACCCAATTGCAACCAAATGAGCGGACATGGCTCAATGAATATCACGCCCATATTTACAAAACCCTTGCCCCCCATTTAGAGCCAAAAGTCAAACAATGGCTACAAAAGGCGTGTCTTCCGATTTAATAAATCAAGCCATTGCTGTTCAGAAAAGGTTTGTATGTTTAACTCCTCCGCTTTTTTAAGCTTGGAGCCTGCCTTTTCACCAAAAACCACCATATCGGTTTTCACCGAGACCGAGCCTATCACCTTAGCCCCCAACCGCTCCGCCTCTTTCTTCGCCTCAGCACGGCTCATCGCCTCCATGTTACCGGTAAAAACAATCCGCTTTCCAGTAATGCTACTTTCAATAATATTCTCCTTAAGCGGTTCGGGCTTTACACCCGTAGCCAGCAAATCCTCCACAACCTCCCGATTATGCGCTTCCGCAAAAAAGGCAAAACACGCCTGCACCATCGCCCCCCCCACGCCCTCAATATCACGAAGCTCCTCATAATGCTCATCGGAAGCCGACTGCATAGCTTCAGAAAAACTTGAAAAATCCTGATAATAGCGCGCCAGCAAAAGCGCATTTCCCTCACCAACATGGCGAATACCCAAGGCATAAATAAACCGCGCCAGCGATATATTTTTTCGTCTTTCAATAGCGGTGAATAGTTTTTTGACACTCTCCTTCAGCGCCCCCTTATGCTTACCGGAGCCATATTCCCAAATGGCGGGCGGCTCATCCTCAAACCGCTCCCGCAAATGAAAAATATCAGCAATGCTATGCAACATATCCAGCCCCCATAACTCCTCAACCTGCTTCTCGCCAAGCCCCTCAATATCAAACGCCTTGCGAGCGACAAAATGCTTAATGCGCTCTTTTGCCTGTGCAGGACAAAACAGCCCCCCCGTGCAACGCAACACAACATCCTCCTCGCTTTCTTTGGCAATTTTTGACCCACATTCAGGGCATTTTTCAGGAAAGGCAAAGCCTTTACCCTTCTTATCAAGCACCTTCACCACCTGCGGAATAACATCCCCCGCCCGCTCAATCTCAACACCAGAGCCAATTTTAACGGCAAGGCGCTCAATCTCATCCCGATTATGCAGGCTGGCACTGGAAACCACAACACCGCCAACGGTCACAGGCTTCAGCTTGGCAACAGGGGTAAGCGCACCGGTACGCCCAATCTGCACCTCAATATTTTCCACTATGGTTTTCGCCTTTTCAGAAGGAAACTTATGAGCAATCGCCCAACGTGGCGCCCTGCCAAGCTCGCCAAGCCGCCCCTGCAAAGCAAGACTATTAACCTTATACACCATGCCGTCCAAATCATATTCCAACTTGGCACGCTTCGCCTCCACCTCACGCCAATGCGCAAATAATTCCCCTATATCGGAGCATTTCTTGCTAAGCGGATTAACAATAAACCCCCATTCTTCAAACTGCCGAAGCATCGTATAATGAGTATCATGAATAGGCGTGCTAAGCTCGCCCCAACCATAAGCAAAAAAGCGCAAAGGACGATTTCTGGTAATGGCAATATCAAGCTGGCGAAGCGAACCTGCCGCCGCATTTCGGGGATTGGCAAAAATCTTTCCACCGCTTGCCTCCTGCTCACGGTTTAAGGCAGCAAAATCACTATGAGCAATATACACCTCACCCCTCAGCTCTATCCTATCGGGAGCGTCTTTAATCTCATGGGGAATATCCCCAATAGTTTTCAAATTTTCGGTAATGTTTTCGCCAACATGCCCATCACCCCTTGTCACCCCCAAGGCTAGCTTTCCGCCCTCAAATAAAAGCGAAGCGGAAACCCCATCAATTTTCGGCTCAGAAACATAAGACAATGCCTCCCCCTCGCCCATTTTCAGAAAGCGGCGAATTTTTTTATCAAACTCTTCAATATTCTCATTGGAAAAAGCATTATCCAAAGAAAGCATAGGCACAATATGGGCAATTTTTTCAAACCCCTTGGCAGACGGTGTCCCTATTTTTTTTCTTGGGCTACTCTTATTAATAGATTTATAAGTCTGTGTGAGAATCTGCTTAGTAGATTTATATTCATGTTTGAGAAGCCTATTAATAGATTTATAAGTCTGTGTGATAAGCTTATTTATAGAATGGATAGATTTGAGAATCTCAGTTTCAAGTTTTAACGCTTTGAGAAAAATCTCATCATATTCAGCATCCGACATAATAGGTGCATCATTTTGGTAATAGGCAATGTTTGCCTTATGGATTTTTTCCTGCAGTTTTGTTACTTCCTGTAAACTATTGGTTATTTTATTTATTTCTGGTGAATCTTTTTTTAATTCTTTTGGTATACTGCTTTCTTTATCTACTATCTGGAATAATAATTTGAATGTTTGGTTTGCGCTTTTTACTTCCTGCAACATCCTAGATACGTGTATACCTATATCATGGTCTTTTGCTGCTTCTTGCAGTAGGCTGGTTTTTTTTGTTTTAGCAGGCATCGCCCCACCCTCAGGAAGCGTCTTGTATGGCTTGATTGACGCTGGAGTTTTGATGGATTTTTGGCTTCACTTTATTTTTACGAAGCAGCTCATAGCTTCTGTGATACCAGCGGGTTGCGGGGAAATTATAGCCGAGTATGGCGGCGGCGGTTTGCGCCTCATGGACGATACCCATGGATAAATATGCTTCCACGAGCCGGTGCAAGGCTTCTGGCACATGGGTTGTGGTTTTATATTGCTTGAGGACATTGGAGAAGCGGCTAATGGCGGCGATAAAGGATGAGCGTTTGAGATAATATCTGCCGACCGCCATTTCTTTTCCGGCGAGATGGTCGCGGGTGAGGTCAATTTTATAGACGGCATCGCGGGCATATTCGCTATCGGGATATCTCCTTATGACCTCGCGCAATGAGGATTGTGCGTTTTGGGTAATATATTGGTCTCTCTCCACATCGGAGATTTGCTCATAAAAGGATTGAGCGATGAGATAATAGGCATAGGCGCTATGTTTATTTCCGGGATAAAGGTCAATGAAGCGCTTGGCAGTAAGGATAGTATCCTGATATTTATCCTGCCGATAATAGGAATATGCCGCCATCAGCAAAGCCCGCCTTGCCCATGCCGAATAGGGGTGCTGACGCTCCACCTCGTCAAATTCCTGAGCCGAGGCATAGAAATCGCCCTCCAGCATATCCTTATGGGCTTTGGCATAAATCGCTTCTACGGAGCGCGGTTTATAGGCAAGCTTTTCATCACCAGCACAAGAGATGAGCGCAAAAGCGGCGAGTAAAAAAACGGGAATATGAAGAGCAGAAAAGCGCATGAATTTCCTTTTGGTTATGGGGGGAGAATATCGCTTTATGCCATTAGGGGCAATGGGAAACATCACAAAGCGGCATGTTTTTTATCGGCATGAAAACTGGTATCCAAAGTTACAATCTCAAAAGCATCAGGCTCACTAAACAGAGCATAGAGCAATTTATTATTAAGAGCATGCCCTGATTTATACCCCTTATAGCGTCCCAATACCCGCATTCCAGCAAGATAAAGGTCACCGACAGCGTCCAAAGTTTTATGGCGCACAAACTCATCCGCACTCCGCAAGCCCTCCTCGTTCAGAACCATATCGCCATCCAGCACAATGGCATTTTCCAGCGAGCCGCCCAGCCCAAGACCGGCAGCCCACATGGCTTGCACATCTTTAAGAAAAGCAAAGGTTCTGGCATTGCCCAGATATCGCATAAAGCCACCCTTTAACAGCGATAAGGAAAAACGTTGTTTGCCAATATGGCGGTTTTCAAAATCAATAATAAGCTCAAAGGCAAAATCATTTTCGGGCAGAAGCTCACAGCTTTTATCGCCATCGGTAACTTTGATATGCTTGCATATCCGCAATATTTTGCGGGGTTTATTAAGGGCAACCATGCCCGCTTCATTAATCATTTTGATAAAAGGCTCAGCACTTCCATCCATAATCGGCACTTCCGGACCGGTAAGCTCAATAATAGCATTATCCACCCCCATTCCACAAAGTGCCGCCATAACATGCTCCACCGTTCCGATACTATTTCCGGAGGAATTGCCAATGGTGGAGCAAAGGGTCATTTGGCAGACCTTGTCATATTTTGCGTGAATCTCTGCGGCTCGGCTCCCCTGTTGCTCCAGCAGATCTGTCCGCACAAAAACAATACCCGTCTCGGCAGGGGCAGGACAAAGCCGCATTTCCACCTCTGCCCCACTATGCAGCCCGACACCTTTACAGGATACGCTTTCTTTAAGGCTTGTCTGCATAGGCGACATGCCACGAATGGAAATTTTTTTCATTTCGCTTTTATGCTCATGCAAAGGGGTGATAGTGGCGGCGGGTTTTTTTATGGACCCGTGGCGCTCTTCCTTTTCACGAATGATAGAGCCGGATGCTTCCTGCATATGCCTCTCCTTAGCGGTTTTGCTTGATTCTAGCGTGTCCCGCAAGGCGGTAGCAAATAACAGATTATTTCACTTTGCAACAAAGCACATTGTGCAGGGATAGCTTCCCAATATCAGGATTCACGCCTCAGAAAAGCAGGAATTTCCAACTGATCCGTCTTTGTCCCCTCCATAGCCGGCTGACTTGCAGGCTTCGGAGAAGGCGCAGGAGAAGGTGCTTCCACCTTCGGCGCTTCCACCTTCGGAGCAGGAGCAGGTGCTTCTGCTACTTTGGGCGTTTCCACCTTCGGCGCTTCTACTTTTGGAGCAGGTGCTTCAACCTTCGGCACTGGTGCCTTCGGTGCTTCTGCTTTAGCTACTTCCACCTTCGGCTCTGGTGCCTTCGGTGTCTGTACCTCTGGCGCTGGCGTCTTCGGGGCGCTTGCTTGTTTTTGCATTGCCGATGGCGGCGGTGCTTCTTCCGTCGGAGTTGTTTCCACTGGTGGCTTCGTCACTGATGGTTTCGCCACTGGTGGCTTCGCCCCTTGAGAGGGCTTAGGCTTAGCCTCAGCCTTAGGCTCAGACTTGACCTGTATGGGGCGGAAGGGAGCCAGCTTTCTAGGAGCAGGTTTTTCTGCCTTTTCATCCTTTTCGGGGGTAGCACTTTCCTGCTCTTCCTCTTTGGGTGCTTTCCCAAAAAGGGCAAACAGACTGGATAGCATGCCCGATGGTTTTCTTGCCCCAGAGCCATCCACCTCCAGCTCACCGGTAAATAAAGAGCCATCCTTAGGCAAAGGAGCGTCGGGGTTTCTTGTCGTATTTTCAGGAAGCTGAGCACCGGAAAGCATAATAATCTCAGCAGAATCCAACCCGGTCGCCACCACGCTGACGCGCAGTTTCCCCTCAAGGCTATCATCAAAAATCGTGCCGAATATAATTTTGACATCAGCACCTTTTGCTTCTCTGGTGACACATTCCACGGCTTCATCAACCTCATGCAATTTGAGGTCATTTTTTGCCCCCATAATAGAAATGAGAATACCTTTAGCGGAGTTCAGCGAGACATCATCAAGCAGCGGATTGGAAATGGCATCTTTCGCCGCCTCTGCAGCCCGCCCCTCGCCTTCGGCTTCGCCGGTTCCCATCATGGCTTTTCCCATATCCTGCATAACGCTTCTGACATCGGCAAAGTCCAGATTGATAAAGCCGGGATTGACCATAAGGTCTGTGATACTGGCAATGCCTGAGTTCAGAACATTATCCGCCTGGCAGAAAGCGGCTTCAAAGGTTGTGGTTTCATCGGATATCCGAAACAGGTTCTGATTGGGGATAATGATGAGGGTATCCACATATTTGGCAAGCTCCTCAATGCCCGGCTTAGCGAGGCGTTTTCTCCTCTCGCCTTCAAAGTCAAAAGGCATGGTGACAACGCCCACCGTTAATATGCCAGCCTCTCTTGCGATGCGGGCGATAACGGGCGTAGCACCCGTTCCCGTACCCCCGCCCATACCGGCGGCAAGAAACAACATATGAGCACCGGAGAGATGGTCTTTAATCTCCTCCGTGCTTTCCTCGGCAGCTTCCGCCCCAATAGCGGGGTCAGAGCCTGCGCCCAAGCCTTGTGTGGTTTCCATACCAATTTGCAGTTTGCGCTCTGCTTTATTGAGCGATAGGACCTGCGCATCGGTATTGGCGGCGATGAACTCCACGCCGCTTAACCCACTTTCAATCATATTATTAATAGCGTTTCCGCCTGCACCTCCAACACCCATTACAACAAGGCGCGGACGCAATTCACGTTTTGAGGGAACACCCAGCTTGATAGTCATGACAATCTCCTTACTTTAATCCAATGGATTAGGTTGTCTATCTGCTATGTTCCCCCTGCCTTTCGGCACGTTGAGATTCATTTAATATGATTCGCATAGGGTCTGTAAAGTAAAAAAACGGCTTAATCGTGCTGAAAAATCCAGTTTTTTATGCGTTTTGCGAGGTTTTGCTCTTCCCCATAGCCATAAGCGTCATCAAAGCGGCTTTTCCAGGCATAAAGCAGCATGCCGATAGAGGCGGAAAAGGCAGGGCTGGAGGCGGTTTCAGGCTGTCCGGGCTGTTGGGGAGGGCGCGCGGTTCGGGTTTTGGCTTGGAGCATATTGGCGGCAAGCTCCTCTATCCCCTCCATCTCGGCAGAGCCGCCCGTCAGCACAATTCGGTTGATAATAGCGGGATTAAGACCGGTTTGGGTAAGAATATTTCGGACATTTTCAAAAATATCCTCCATTCTGGCGATAATGACACGGTTCAGCTTTTCGCAATTAATTTTTTGCACCCTGCCCTCTTCGGCAATATGGGGCACCTCAAATTCCTGATGGCGATGTTCGGGCTTTAGGTGAGCGGCACCATATCGCAATTTTACCTTTTCCGCCTCTTCGGGCGAGATAGAAAAACATTGGGCAATATCCATAGTAATATTTTCACCACCAATCGGAGCAGCTTTAGCAAATTGCAATAGCTCATTATAAAATATGGAAATGGCAGTATTTTGCGCCCCAATATCAAGGCACACCGCCCCGATTTTACACTCATCCGCATTAAGGCTGGCAATGGCGGAAGCATAAGGGGTAGCGATAAACCGCAAAGGCTCCAAATGCGCACTATGAAAACATTGGGTAAGGCTCTGCACCTCATATTGGGGAATATGGAGGGTATGGAGCATGGCGGCGAGCGTATATCCGCAAACCCCAATCGGCGGCTCCTCACAATTTCTATCATCAATAGAATATTGAACAGGCATGGCGTGGAGCAATTGCGTATCATTGGCAGATAGCTCCTTACACCCCTGGTTCAGCATACGCCGCAGCTTGTCATAGCTGGTTGCCTCGCCGTTCAGGTGCATTTTCAGCTTGGTCTGACGGCTATGCATATGGGTAAGGTTCACCCCAACATAAATATTCTGCACCCGTTGCCCCGCATTTTTTTCGGCAAGCTCAACGGCTTTTCTTATGCTGTCCTCCAGCGCATCCATATTGACAAAGCCCGCCTTTTGAATGCCCTTTGTCGGTGCCCAACCACAGCCAAGAATTTTCACGGGTGGCGCCTTCTGCAACTCAGCAATAAAGCACCGGGTCTGACTTGCGCCAATATCCAGGCTGGTAATAATTTTTCGCTTATGGGAGGCAATCATGGCACGCTCACATATTTCTATCCAACCGCAAGGCGGGGATTTCAGCTTGAGGCGGGGTCAGGAATATTTTATCGGGAAAGCGCAAATCAATTTCCTGCCCCTCTTCCTGCAAAAGTTCATAATCATTATCAAGACGGATAAGCCTCTGCATGGCATGGTCAGGGTTTTTGGAAGGCAGGAGAATTTTGACATTATTTTGCAATAATAATGTCCAACGTCTTTCGGAGGCGAGGCTGGCGGCGCGCAGTTTTTGCAAAAGCGATGGATAATCACCGAGCAGGATAAAAAGCTCAGTAATTTTTTGCGGTGCATTTTTTCCAAATATTTGCGGCAGATAAGAATATTCGGCAATGAGGGGGTCATTTTCATTAATTTTTTTAGCGATGATAATATTACCCTCACGGTCAATCAGAGCAAAATGCTTACCCTCCCGCCACATCGCAAAAGGAATGCGCTCAACCAGCTCAATATGGATAAGGTCAGGAAGCCTCCTTGATATAGAAGCCTTCTCCACCCAATCCAATTTCTCAATACGCTTATGAGCATCAGCAAGGGAGAGCGAGAAAATATTACTGTTAATTTTTGCCCCCAATGCCTCCAGCAATTTTTCGGGCGGCGTGCGCTTTCTACCCGAAACCGTAATATCATGAATAGCAAACCCCATATCAATAAGCTCATTGCTTAGCATGGTGCGCACACCCCTCTCCACCCTCTGCCCCCTATCACTTTGCAAAAAAACATACCCACCAATAAGGATAAATAAGACCAAGCAGAAAAAAGAGAGCCATTTATGATTATGCGTGAAGCGAAAAGGGGCAAGCAGAAGGGAGGCTATCTTTGGCATGAGGCATCTTCCACCATCCAATGAACAAGCTCATCATGGGAAATATGGTCATGCTTCGCCATATCCATAATGAGCGAAGTTTTTGTCATGCCGGGCTGTGTATTGACCTCCAAAATAACAAGCATATTATTCTCCCTGTCATAGCGAAAATCAGCCCGCGCAACGCCCCTGCAACCAAGGGCATGATAGGCACGCCTCGTCGCCTCCTGCACTTGTGCATAAATCTGCTTCGGCAATTTTGCAGGCAGCTCATGCCGAGAGCCTTGCGGGGTATATTTCGCCTCATAATCATAAAGCTTAGATTTGGGCGTTTTAATCTCCACAATCGGCAGCACCTTCTCGCCCATAATGCCACAGCTAAGCTCCATGCCGGCAACATAGCTTTCAAGCAGAACCCTCTCGCCATATTTCCAATCCTTGCCAACAAGAAAGCTAGGCACAGCATCACCCTCCTCCACAATATGCACCCCAACACTGGAGCCATGGCATAGCGGTTTTATGACATAGGGCGGCGGCAAGATATGCTGAGATGCCGCCTGCTGAATATTGGTAGCAATACCGGGCGCAATAGCAATCCCTGCGGCAGAAAACTGCGCACGGGCAAGCACCTTATCCATAGCAAGCGCCGAGGCACAAACCCCCGAATGGGTATAAGGGATATGCAAGCTTTCCAAAAGCCCCTGAATAACCCCATTTTCACCCGCCCCCCCATGCAGGGCATTGAGAGCGATATCAGGTTTTTTAGCAAGCAATTGCTCAGCAATATCCTCGCCCACATCCATCTCGCATATCGGATAGTCAAGGCGTTGCAACGCCTCCACACACGCCTTTCCGGAGGCGAGCGAGATATCCCTTTCCGAAGAAAGCCCGCCCAATAGCACGCCGATTACAGGTTTTTTACTCATAAAGCCTCTCCCATGCGTTGTATTTCCCATTCTAGCGTAATTCCTTTTTTCTGATACACAAGCTTTTGTATTTTTTCCGCCAATTTTTCAATATCTCTGGCGCTGGCATTGCCATGATTAATAAGAAAATTGCAATGCTGCTCAGAAAATTGAGCCTCACCCTCACGCATACCACGCCCGCCCGCCTCCTCAATGAGCTTCCAAGCCTTATGATTAGGTGGATTGCGAAAAGTACTCCCCCCCGTTTTCGCCCTTATAGGCTGAGTAGCCTTTCTTTTTTTATCAATTTCCAACATCGCTTTTTTAATGGCAGACTTTTCAGCTGGCGTGGCAGAAAAAACAGCTTCCGTAAAAAACAACGGCTCAGCAAGACTATTTTTCCTATAGTGAAACCCAAAATCTTCCCGCTCCAACACCACACGCTCCCCCTTACGGCTAAGGGCAGTCGCCCTTATCAAGCAGTCAGCCGTTTCCCTGCCATAAGCACCCGCATTCATAGCAAGCGCACCGCCAATGGTTCCCGGAATCCCCGAATAAAACTCAAGCCCCGAAAGCCCCTCCTCATAAGCAAAGCGAGCAAGCACGCCATCCAACACTGAAGCCCCCACAATAAGCTCATTATCTTTACGCTTTATTGTTGAAAACCCCCTACCAAGCCGAATAACCACACCCAAAACCCCCCCATCACGAATAAGCAGATTTGACCCCGCCCCAATAATATGAACAGGAATATTTTCGGGCAAAGCAGCAAGAAGCCTTGCAAAATCCCCCTCATTGGCAGGGCTGATAAGCACCTCAGCCTCACCGCCAATACGAAGCCAGCAAATATCGGCTAAGGGTGCCCCATAGTGAACCCTGCCCTCTATTTTCGGAATGACAAGGCTCATGACCCCCCCTCAAATTGTTCCGCCAATTTATGCGCATAATTGCTAATAGCCCCCGCCCCCATGCATAAAATAATATCCCCCTCTTTAGCAGATTTAGATATTTCCCCATAAAGCATATCAGGCAAAATGGCTTTAACCACTTTATCCTTATACTGAGCTTTCACCTTTTCAGCAATGGCTTCTGCCTCAAAGCGAGAAACAGGCTTCTCACCGGCAGCATAAACAGGAAGAATATAAATAAAATCAGCCGCCCCCAGACTTTCACAAAAATCATCAAAAAAAGCCCCAACACGGCTATATCTATGCGGCTCAAAAAGAGCAAATATGCGCCCCTTACTGCAATATTTTGCCGCCTCCAAGGCAGCACTTATCTCCACAGGATGATGGGCATAATCATCAATAATCTCTATCCCCCTATGGCTTGCAATGCGCTGAAATCTGCGCCTTACACCAGAAAACTCAGAAAGTGCCTTTCTAATATATTTCTCCTCAACCCCCAAATGAAGCCCAACAGCAATGGCGGCAAGCGCATTTTGCACATTATGCTGACCAGGAAGGCTCAAAACAAGGCTCTCCCATATCTCGCCCTTTGGCAATTTGAGATGAAAGCGCATAAAGTTTTTTTCGGCACGAATAGAAAAAGCAGCTAAGCCCGCCCCTTCCCCAATCCCATAATACATAATCTCAGCCTTTGTATTTTTCTCAGCAAGCCCAGACAAAGCCTTATGGTCACGGCAGATAATAGCAAGCCCTTTGGTATCAATCTGAGAGAGAAATTGAGCAAACGCCTTTTCCATCTCCGCAAGGCTCCCATAATGAGCGAGATGTTCCGCATCCATATTGGTCACCACGCCAATATGGGAGGGCAGAGCCAAAAAACTACCATCAGACTCATCCGCCTCAGCAACCATATATTTCCCACTACCAAGCTGAGCATTGGAATTAAACCTGCCGACAATACCGCCATTAACCATAGAAGGCGAAAGCCCCGCCTCTTCCAAAATAACGCTAACAAGGGCGGTAGTAGTCGTTTTCCCATGCGTACCAGTAATGGTGACACAGGAAAACCCCGCCATAATCTCAGCAAGGGCTTGGGAGCGGTGCAAGAGAGGAATATCAGCTTTTCTCGCCGCCCTCAACTCAATATTATCCTCCATAATAGCAGAAGAGATAATCACTATACTGACATTTTCAATATTCTCCTCCCTCTGCCCAACAAAAAGAGGAATAGAAAGCTTGGCAAGGCGCTCCATATTAGCATTATGCTGATTATCGCTCCCCTGCACCCTATATCCACGCTTATGCAATATCTCAGCAATCGCACTCATACCGATACCGCCAATACCGATAATATGTATCGTCCGATTTTTGCTGAGGACAGGCTTCATTTTTTCCTCTTTTTATTAACAGCACGAATGGTTTTAATAGCATGGCTCGCATTTTTGCTAATAGTCAGCTGAACAAGCTCAGCAAGCATTTTCGCCCCCTTGCCCTCCCCCTTACTATGGGCATTTTTGGCAATTTTTGTAAGCTTTTCGGGAGCCGTCAAAACCTCTTCCAAAAATTTCTGCAAGGCGGGCACAGAAAAATCTTTTTCGGCAATAAGCCAAGCAGCATTTTGCTTAGCGAGAAAAGCAGCATTTTCATATTGGTCACCGTCTAGCGATTTATCAAAAGGAATAAGAATTGCCGGTCTTCCCAATACAGCAATTTCGCTCACCGTAGAAGCCCCCGCCCTCGCAATGATAAGGCTTGCCGAAGACATATGTTTGGGCATTTCCTTAAAAAAGATTTGCAGCTCAGCTTGAATATTCATTTTGGCATAGGCTTTTTTGACATGGGTTAAATCCTCATGGCGGACTTGCTGTATGATATGAAGACGCTTTCTGAGAGCGGCGGGCAACAGGGCAATGCTGGCGGGAATGATATGGCTAAAAATCTCCGCCCCCTGACTCCCCCCAAAAACAACAAGGCGAATTTTCCCCCTCTGGTGTGGGGGCGCATATATCTTTGCCCGCAGCTTCAACACCTCTTCCCTAAGCGGATTGGAAATATGCACAGCGCGGCTTTTATCTTTTTTGAGCAGAAAGCGCGGATTATCTTTTGCCAATGCAACCCATTCCGCCTTTCCAGCAAGCAGACGGTTCACCCTGCCAAACACAGCATTTTGCTCATGAACACCATAAGGAATATTGAGCAAGCGCGCCGCAATAAGGGGCGCAAAACTTGGATACCCCCCAAAGCCGACAACAAAGTCGGGACGCTCCTTTCGCAAAATACCTATAGCTTGGGATACGCCTCGTAGAATTTGCAAAATAGCGCGCGGTTTTTCAAAAAAACCATGCCCGAACATGGTCGCCGCCACCAGCTCATAAATCGTAGTTTTAGGCGGAAAGCCATGCAGAAACCCGCCAAGCCGCCTATTGGTCATAAGGGCTATACGCATATTACGCTTATGAAGCTCGCCCGCCAAAGCAAGAGCAGGAAATAAATGCCCCCCCGTTCCCCCTGCGGCAAGAAAAATATAAGGCGCCGGTTTTTTTTGTTTTTTGCGGCTCATATCACATCGCCTCCTTTCCGATTTTTGGGAGCATTTTGTTTTGGCGTTGTATTTTTTCCGATGCGCCTTCTTGTGAAAGCGAGAATCATGCCCATAGTCAAGGATATTCCGAGCATAGAAGACCCGCCATAGGATAAAAACGGCAATGTCATGCCTTTGGGCGGCAGCAAGTTAAGATTAACGGCAAGATTTATCATGGCTTGGATACCAAATAAAGTGATAAGCCCGCCTGTCGCAAGCTGGATCTCATATATTTTTTCCGAACGCAGCCGATAAAAAACCCGCAATATAATAGCAAGAAATATGGCAAGGATAACGGCACCGAGCAAAAACCCACCCTCCTCGGCGGCAACCGCAAATACAAAATCCGTATGCGCATCAGGCAGCGTCCATTTTATCTGCCCATCGCCCAGCCCCGTCCCCCGAAGCCCGCCATGGCTCAGCGCCTCCATCGCTTTTTCCACCTGATAATGGCTCCCCGATGAGGGGTCAATAAAGCGGTCAATGCGAAAGCGAATATGGGGCATGAAATGATAAAGAAAGCCAAATCCTATCATCGCAATAGCAGAAAGTGCGCCCAAAGTGATAAGCGAGCCGCCAATAAGAAACACCATGCACCCCCAAACAAAACAGACCAGCAAAAGCTGTCCGATATCGGGCTGCATGATGAGCAAAGCACCAAGCGGTATCAGAAGCAAAAGCGAGGCGAACACCCCCCTCGCCCCAAAGCGGGCAAAAAGACAGGCGCATAAAAGAATGAAGCAGGGCTTTACAATTTCGGAAGGCTGCAGCGAGAAGCCCGCTATCCGTATCCATCTTTGCGCCCCCTTCACCTCATCGCCGCTTAGCAATACAAGCCCCATAAAAGAGAGCATGGTGATAAATCCGATAAAGGCGAGCCAATATATTTTTCGCGGCGGCAAAAGCGAGAGGATAAACATGATAGCCACGCCAAGAAATAAAAAGACAAGCTGTTTATAGGCGAAATGATAAATGGCAATGCCAAGCTTCTGGGCAATGGCGGGGCTGGCGGCGAATATCATCACATATCCAACCAATATGAGCATGGTCAGCAAAACCAAAAGAATACGGTCAATGGTCCACCACCAATCGGAGAAAATCCCGTAATCCGTGCGCGCCAAGCCTATCATACCCCCCCCTTTTCTGCCTTTTCCATAAGAGCGATAAACGCATCTCCACGGGCTTCAAACCCCTCAAACTGGTCAAAAGAAGCCGCCGCAGGCGAGAATAAAATAACAGGCGAAGCAAGCCCAGAGCTTCTAGCATCCCGCAACGCCGCCTCAAAAGCCCCCTCCAATGTTCCACAAATCCTATGAGGCGGCGCACCATATTTTGCAAGGCTCTCAGCAAACCCCCGCTCTGCCTCACCGATAAAATAAGCGGCTTTCACATTTTCAGGCAAAGGCAAAAGCGCATCAATACCCCCCGCCTTAGCACGCCCGCCCGCAATCCAAAAAACATCAGAAAAAGCCGAAAGCGCAGGTACCGAAGCCGCCGCATTGGTCGCCTTACTATCATTCACGCATACAATATGCCCAAGCCTACCAACAGGCTGCATACGATGAGCAAGCCCCGCAAAGCTATGAAAACCCTTCATAATTTCCCCCCCCTCACAGCCAAGCTTTCGGCAAATCGCATAGGCACAAGCCGCATTTTGCCAATTATGCGCCCCCTGCAGAGTAGCAATCCCCCCAAGCGAGCCCCCAAGCGAGCCAATGGCAACACCGCCCTCATAAAGCACCCCCTCCCTAACCGCTATATCCCCCTCCCCGCCAATGACAATATGGGTAAGGGGGGTATTTTTCTGCGCATAATGCTTGGCAAGTTTTTCCTCTTCCCTCCCCCCCATGCCGATAATGATATGCTCTTTTGTCTTTGTAAGGATATTCTTCTTGGCAGCAACATAATTTTCAAAACTACCATGGCGGTCAATATGGTCAGGCGTAATATTAAGAAGCGCAGAAATATGAGGCGCAAAATGAGGCGCAAGCTCAGCCTGAAAAGACGATATTTCAAGAACATAAACATATTCCCCACAAGGCGGCTCAAGCCCAAGCACAGGCACCCCAATATTCCCACCCATTTGCACCTTTTTCCCCATAGAAGAAAGCAAATGAGCACAAAGCGCCGTAGTCGTTGACTTCCCATTAGTGCCGGTAATGGCAATAATCTTATCCCGCTTGCCGGAAAGCGCCATCTGAAAAAGCTCCATATCACCAATAATAGAAAGCCCCTGCCTTTTCGCCAAAGCAATAACAGGGTGAGGCTCTGGATAGTGAAGCGGAATACCGGGCGCAAGAATAAGATATTTCGCCCCCCCAAACCCCTCCTTTACAGGGTCAGATAGGTTTTCTTTCGGTATCTGCTTTCGCTTTTCGGAACTTTCGTCCCAGCACAAAGGAGCCGCCCCCCCTTGGCTGAGCGCATGGAAACACGCCATTCCCGATATGCCAAGCCCATAGACGAAGCAGGGCTTTTTTAAGGAAACTGGCACCATGAGCGACCACCCTATCTGAGCTTGAGCGTAGAAAGCCCGATAAGGGCAAGCACGACCGATATAATCCAGAAGCGTATGACAATGGTAGGCTCAGCCCAACCCTTTTGTTCAAAATGATGGTGGAGCGGTGCCATAGCAAAAATCCGCTTTCCCGTCAGCCGAAAAGAAACAACCTGCACAATGACCGAGACCGCCTCCAACACAAAAAGCCCACCAATAACGGCAAGGACAATTTCATGCTTGGTGGCAACCCCCATGACACCCAGTGCTGCGCCCAATGCCAATGAGCCAGTATCGCCCATAAACACCATGGCGGGCGGTGCGTTAAACCATAAAAATCCCAGCCCCGCCCCGATAAGTGCGCCGCAAAATACGGCAAGCTCGCTGACACCCTCCACATGGTGAAGCTGCAAATAATCAGCAAAAAGCGCATTTCCGACCAGATAAGCGATAATCCCAAAACTGGCAACACTGACCATGACAGGAACAATAGCAAGCCCGTCCAGCCCATCGGTAAGATTGACCGCATTGGAGCAGCCAATAATGACAATGATACCAAAGAGCATAAACAAAGGCAGTCCAAGCGGAAGCAACAGATTTTTGAAAAAAGGCAACGCAAGCGTGCTTGCCAATGAACTAGGCGATAAATGAACCAACACCCACACCGCAATCCCAGCAGTAATGGCTTCCAAAACCAGCCGAAGCTTCGCCGATACCCCCCCATAATTATTCTTACGGATAAGCTTGAGCGCATCATCCATAAACCCGATAATGGCAAAAGCAAGACAGGTGAGCATGGTAACCCATATATAAGGATTGCCGAGATCCGCCCAAAGCAGGGTCGTAGAAAACAAAGCGATAAGAATAAGAAGCCCCCCCATAGTCGGCGTCCCCTGCTTGGCAAGCACATGCTCAGGCGGACCATCTTCCCGAATAGGCTGCCCATCACGCTGTTTTTTTCTAAGCTTTCGGATAAGCGGCGGTCCGATAAGAAAACTTATGAAAAGAGCCGTCATAATCGCCCCCCCCGTCCGAAACGTAATATATCGGAACACATTAAGCACAGGAAAGCTATCTATGAGCGACTGGGTCAGATAATAGAGCATTTAGTTTTTTCCTTCCTATTGGCGCAAGCGGTTAACAATCTCATCAAAATGGCATGAATGAGAAGCTTTGACCATGATTGTGTCATGATTTTGCAATTGGGAGAATATGTTTTCCGCCAGAAGCTTAGGATTTGGGGCAAGGCTACCCTTCATATTTTCAGGAAGCGCCTCATAAAGGGCTTTGATATAAGCACCACAAGCAAAGACTTTATGGACACCAGCATTTTGAAGCGGCTCCAGCAAAGCAAGATGATAGTCATGGCTCCGCTCACCAAGCTCCACCATATCGCCAAGCACCGCAATTTTGCGAGCGGGTGCCGAAGACATGGCAGAAATAGCAGAAATCATAGAAGCAGGGCTGGCATTAAAACTTTCATCAATCAGAACAATCTCCTTACCCTCAATGCTCAAAACATGCCGCTTCCCCCGCCCCGCAAGCGCAGGAATAGAGCCTATCAGCTTAGCACAAGCGGCAAGCGAAAGCCCAAGCCCATGAATAACAGAAAGCACAGCAAGAGCCGTATTACTATGAGCAGGCGGCACAAAAGAGAGCCTCTCCCCCCCAATTTCCACCCGCAGATTTTCTGCAGTTTGCTCAATAATCTGCCCCTTACCAAAAGGCAAAACCTCTATCCCATGCTTTCCAGCAATATCAGAAAGCAATGGAAAAAACTCCGAATCACTCGGCAGAACAGCCATAGAAGGCGGCGGCATATTCTGCAAAATCTCCGCCTTCGCCTTGGCAATTCCCTCCAATGAGCCAAGGTTTCCAATATGAGCAGGAGCAATAGCGGTAATAACCCCAATCTCAGCAGCAAGAATATCACTAAGAGCAGCAATCTCGCCCTTATGGTTCATGCCAAGCTCAAAAACCCCAAAATCAGCACGGCTCGGCAGACGAGCAAGCGAGAGCGGCAGCCCCCAATGATTATTATACGAAGCAGGCGAAATATGAACGCTCCCATAATGGCTAAGGCAATGCCCCAATGCCTCCTTCAACGTTGTCTTACCAATGCTACCGGTAATGCCGATAATTTTTGCCCTTGTACGCTTACGAGCAAAGCGGGCAAGCCCCTCCAACGCCTTTTGCGTATCGGACACGGCAATGGTTCCGCCAAGCTCAGCCTTCAGCGCATTTTTTCGGATAACCGCATGACAAGCCCCCTTTTCCAATGCCTGCTCAACAAAGCGATGCCCATCTTGTTTCTCCCCCTGAATGGCGAAAAAAATATCGCCCTCCTCAATGGTTCGGCTATCAATAGAAACCCCAAAAGCATCTTGGCACGGCATTTGAAAAAAACGCCCAAGCTCTTTTCCTGAATATAATGGCTGCTTCATCACGCCCCCGCTTTCGCCAATATTTCCGAAACAATTTCCGCATCGGAAAAAGGAATATATCGCTCGCCAATAATCTGACTTTCCTCATGCCCCTTACCGGCAATGACCAGCATATCGCCTTTAGCGAGCATGGCAAAGCCCTCCAATATGGCTTTTTTTCTATCATCAATCTCTTTGCCTTTGGGGCAAGAAGCAAGGATTTCCGCACGAATGGCAGAAGCCTCCTCAAAGCGAGGATTATCATCCGTCACCAAAACAATATCAGCATATTGCTCGGCAATCTCCCCCATATAAGCCCGCTTTTCACGGTCACGCTCCCCCCCACAACCAAAGACAAGAATAAGCCTGCCGCTAATATGGGGACGCATATCCTGCAAAAGACGAAGCAGCGCATGAGGCGAATGAGCATAATCAATAATAATTTGCTCCCCTATCCTCTGTATACGTCCTTTCACCCCCCGCAAGTGAGAAAGACTAGAAAGCGCATGCTCCACAGGCACCCCCACCGCCACAGCAAGCCCACAAGCAAGCAAAGCATTTTCCGCCTGAAAAGCCCCCAAAAGCGGCAGAAAAACACTCTCCCTCTCCCCCCCCGCTCGGATAGAAAGCTCCTGCCCCCCCTCACAGGCATTTTTCCCAACCAGTTCAATCTCACCCCCCTTGCCAATAGGCAATATTTCCCTCTTACCAGAAATAGCCTCCGCCATTTCCTTCCCATAAGGAGCATCCATAGCGATAACCGCCTTCCCCTTTTCATGAAGAAGCTCCGTAAACAGACGAAGTTTTGCCGCAAAATAATTTTCAAAACTTTTATGATAATCCAAATGGTCATGGCTCATATTACTAAACCCCGCCGCCTGAAAACAAAGCCCGTCAAGGCGAAACTGAGAAAGCGCATGGCTGGAAGCCTCCATTGCCGCAATTTCCACCCCCTCTTTGGCAAGCCCCGCCAACACCTCATGCAAAGGAATAGCAGGCGGCGTAGTATGGCTAAGCTGCACCCTCTCACCCCCCACACAAACCCCCAAAGTCCCAATAGAAGCAGCTTTACGGCTTTGCGCCCCCATAATCTGCCTGACAAATTCAGCAATAGAACTTTTGCCATTCGTCCCCGTAATAGCAATCATATGCTTGGGCGGTGGTGCAAAAAAACAAGCCGCCGCCCTCGCCATCAGCAAGGAAGGGTTTTCAACCAAAACATGCGGCACAGAAATATTTTGCGCCTCCCCCTCACCCGCAATAATAAAAACAGCCCCCCTCTCAACCGCCTGCTCCACAAAACCCTGCGCCCTCTCCCCGCCAATTCGGGAAAAAAACAAATCCCCCTTTTTCACCTTACGGCTATCTTCACAAAGCCCCGATATGGCAAGCTCGCCATATTTTTCGGAAAGCTTGCTTCCGATAATTTTCGCAAGCGGCATCGGCAGAATAGACATCATATCCCCCCCGAAAGTACCCCGCCCGCTTGCACGCTTGGCACAATTCCCAAAAGCGGGGCGATATGCTTGATGATATTTCCTGCCAGCGGTGCGGCATTATATGCTGCGGTTGCCAATTTTGCGCCTCCTATGGCTTGGGGTTCGTCCAACAGGATAAGAATACTATATTGTGGCAATTTTGCGGGAAAAGCGCCAAAAAAAGAGGTAACCAGCCGCTCGCTATCATATCCGCCGGCAATCGGTTTTTCGGCGGTACCCGTTTTCCCAATAATATCATACCCGCCCGTTCTCGCATTTCTACCGCTCCCCTTTGTGATAACAAGGCGCATCATTTTGCGCAGCGTGAGCGATGCCTGCTCAGAAAAAACCCTTTCCCGAATATCCTCCGCCTCCTCCCCACTTCTCAATAAAAGACTTGGCGGATAAAAAACACCACCATTAACCATCGCATTAGCACCGGCAAGAAACTGCAAGGGCGACACCGATATCCCATGCCCATAAGAAATAGTCACCGTGCTAAGCTCATCCCATGTTTTCGGAATAATAGGAAAAACAAGCTCAGGAAGCTCCGTTTCCAAAGGCACAAGCAGACCGAGCCTTTTCAAAAAAGCCTCCTGCCGCTCACTTCCCATTTGCAGGGCAATCTTCGCCGCCCCAATATTGGAGGAATAAATAAGCACCTCCTCCATAGTCAAAGGTCGCTTCTGCCCATAAAAATCATCAATTTCAAAACCAGAAATAGCAAGCGGCTCGCTTGCATCAAATCTCGCCCCGCTATCAATCTCCCCGCTTTCCAAAGCCATAGCAATGGTGAATATTTTGAAAAGCGAGCCAAGCTCATAAACAGCCGCATTGGCACGGTTCACCCAAGCATTTTCAGGAATAGTACCCGGCTCATTCGGATTAAAACCCGGCAGCGAAACCATAGAAAGCACCTCACCATTATTGAGATCCATCACAATCCCAACAGCCGCCCGCGCCTTATATTTCACCAAAGCCTCCGCAATATGGCGGTGAAGCTGATATTGCAGACGAATATCAATAGAGCTTCTTATCTCGCCCTGTTGAGCAAAAACACGCTTTTTATCAATAGAAAGCTCCAGCCCTGACCGCCCCTTCTGGTCACGGCTGACATAGCCGAGAATATGAGCGGCGATATTTTCATTGGGATAAACCCGCCGCATACGCTCCTGAAATAAAATACCCGGAATACCAAGATTTCTAATCTGCAAATGCTGCTCAGGCGTAATCTGATGATGGAGAACAACAAACCGCCTTTTGCTGTTCAGTAATTTTCTGGCACGCTCCTTATAAAGAGAAGGAATAATGGCGGAAAGCTTTTCAATAAGCGGCTCGGTTTCGCTGATATGAATCTGCGACGCATCGGCGGCGAGAATATTGGTAGCAAGCTCCGTTGCCAATAATATCCCCCCCCTATCCGTAATCTCCCCCCTGCTCTGGCTGGAGAGAGCAGGCGTTGATTTACTCTCAATAATAAACTCCCCCAATAAAGTCAGGTCACCAAGCCGCAAGGCAAATATGATAAAGACGAGGCAAAACATCGCACACCCCCAAGCAAGGCGGTTTCTGGTGCGCTCTATGTTCAGCTGTTCTTTGGGCGAGGCTGCTATTTGCGGGGAGATAGCGGCTTGCGCCACCAAATCGCTCCCCAGCGCTATATTGGCATATTGGCTCTCACCCCTCACTGCCCCGCCTCAATAATTGCCAAAGATGTCGGCAAGGGTTTGATATTATTTTCTTTCAAACTGATAAGCTGGGCAGGGCGTATGGCTTCAAGGGCAAGATATTGCTTTGACAATTTTTCAAGACGTATAGGATTATTAAGCGCAGACCATTCCGCCCGCAATACTTTCATTTTTTTCTTATTGGCAAGAATATTACTCTCTACACGGAGCATTTCCCTTTTATGATTATCCACATCATAGCGAATATGGTAAAGACAAGCAATGAGGATGACCGCCACAAGAATAGAAATAAGATTTACCACCCTCATCATATCGCTTCTCCAATGCGAGGCATATTCTCGCTCAAAGTTTCAGGGGGAAAAGCCGCCGCCTCACTTCGCCACGCCAAGCGCAACCGTGCCGAGCGGGCTCTTGGATTGCTTTCAATTTCCTTATCGCTCGGCTTTATCGCCTTTTTATAAGGGCTATGAAAACTTGGCGGAACTGCCTCAGATGGCGGCAAATGGCGCGATGGCTGCGGAGAGCGTCCCAAACGCTTGCTTAAAAAACGCTTGGCAATCCTATCCTCCAGCGAATGAAAACTGACCACAGCAAGCATCCCCTCAGGGCGCAATATTTTCTCAGCAGAAAGCAAGCCCTGCAATAACTCGCCCAGCTCATCATTGACATAAATACGCAAAGCCTGAAAGCTACGAGTGGCAGGGTGAATTTTCTGCGCCTTTTTCACACGACTTCCCATCACAGTTTCAATCAATGCGCTCAGCTCAGAAGTAGTGGTGATAGGACTTGTCTTGCGACGCTCCACAATCGCCCTGGCAATAGCTCTGGCACGGCGCTCCTCGCCATATAAAAACAGAATCTGCGCCAATAATTTTTCCTCAATATGATTGACAATATCAGCGGCAGAAACCCCCTTTTGCGACATACGCATATCCAGCGCACCCTCACGCATAAACGAAAACCCGCGCGCCCCCTCATCCAATTGCATGGAGGAAACCCCCAGATCAAAAATAACCCCATCCACATGGCGAATATTGAGATTATCCAGCAGCAGCTTCATCTCACTGAAACAGCCCTGCAGCAAAGTGAGGCGTTTTTTATATATTTTTTTCATCTCCTGCCCGCCCTTTATGGCATTGGGGTCGCGGTCAATGGCGATGACGGAGCAATTAGCGGCATTGAGCAGGGCTTGGGAATAGCCGCCGGCACCAAACGTCGCATCAATATAAACCTGCCCCTCTTCCGGTCGTAATGCCTTACTTATCTCATCAAGCAATACGGGGACATGGCGGGTCATGTTTTCGTTTCCTTTGGCGGAGCAGAAAGCGAGCGCAAAAGCCCTCTATGTTTCAGAGCCTTTTCGCTGGCAGTTTTACGATATGTGTCAAAAGCTTGCTGTTGCCAAATTTGAAACTTTGCCCCCAGCCCCACAAAATATAAATCCTGTTTTATCTCGGCATGAATAAGCAGTTCTTGCGGCAAGGTGATACGACCGTCACCGTCAAAGCCAAGCTTCTGGCTTCGCCCCAATAAGGAAACCGCCAGCTCATCGCTCCCCTCCTCAAAAGGGTCAATATTGGAAAGGCTTTGCGAAAAATGGTCAATAAGCACCTGCCCCCCGCCCTCAATAATTTTTTTGGTAAAGGAAGGATAAAGATAAATCCCGCTAAAGCCCTGAGCGATAGCAACATTACGAAAAGAGGCAGGGATAAGCACCCGCCCTTTTGCGTCAATTTTTCCAGCAATGGTTGATAAAAAAACCTGCATATTATCCTCAATGGGGCACTGCCCAAATGGGTTAAGAGAGGCGGGCATGTACCGTGGAAGTTTAGGGCCAGCCCGGAGCAGAGGGGGGAAGGCGCTATGCTCCAGACTGGGAATCTATGGGATAGCATGGGAATAAATGGGAAGTCAAGGGATTTTTCAAAAAAAAGTGAAAAAAATCCTCTATATAGCGAACAGAAAGCGAACATCATCAGCAAAAAGCGCAGATTTACGGCAATGCTGCCAAAATAACAATTTTTGCTTCCTCATCAGCGCGGATATTGACCTTCAACCCCAGACTTTCTGCAATATGGCAAGCATAAATATTCTGCACGCTATCGGGGGTAAGCGGAGCGGATTTATATTTTTTGACAATGTCCTGCAGACGCTGAATAGAAGGCAGGCTCATATTGCGAGCATTAACCAAAATGCCCCCCTCCTCCTCGCGCATGGAAATCTTACCGTTTTCGCTCATGCCGGAAAGCACCATAAGCCCGAGATTAAGCAGCAGGCGGGCTTTTTCTTTAGCAAGCGTGACATCACCCCCCGTCCAGCGAATGGACGACTTTTTATCCTCCGCAAGCGGCGTAAGAAGCTCTATCACCTCCTCAATAGAAAGCTCAAGGGCAGCAGACCCCCCCGCCCCCAGCGCAAGCCGCGCAATACGGATACGCGACAAGCTTTGGGCAACCGCACGGGCAGAAAGCTGCACGGCTTCGCGGCGTGTATTTTCAAAATCGCACTCAACCGCCATTTCCATGCCATTAGCGGCAGCACTGATGGGACCGACAAGGTCGTGGCAAAGGCGGCTTGCGAGCATGGAGGCGAGCTCCATTTCTTTCTCTATCTTTTTTTCGGTAATCATGAAATCCTCTTGACGATATGGTTTAGGGTTGCTTTTCTTTTTGAATGACTATGATTACCGAAAATAGTGAAGAATGGATTGCCGAGATCTCTGCCCTTGCGGTTTCTGCGGGCAATATTGCGATGGATTATTTCGGCAAAGAGGTAGCCTTTAGCGAAAAAAGCGACCACTCACCGGTAACTTTGGCGGATTGCGCCATTGAAAAAGTCTTACTGGAGGGCATAAAAAAAACACTTGGCAACATACAAATAATCTCCGAAGAGGCAAATGGCACCAGCCTCCCCACAACACTAGAAGAGAGCTTTTTCCTACTAGACCCCCTTGACGGCACCCGCCACTTTATTAATGGCGAAAAGGAGTTCACCGTCAATATCGGGCTTATTGAAAACAGCACCCCAGTCATGGGCATTGTCTATGCCCCCGCATTGGGTGATATTTTCATCGCCGACACCAAAACCGCCAAGCACGGAATATGCCAAAGCGGGCAAAAGTTTTCTATGGACGACATGAACCCAATATCCACCCGCAACGGGGATAAAAAACAACTGGTAATGGTAACAAGCCAAAGCCACCACTCCCCCGAAAGCGACAATATGGCAGCAAGGCTGGCAGTCAGCCAACGCATGCGCTTTGGCTCCTCCTTAAAGTTCTGCCGCATCGCACAAGGCAAAGCAGATTTTTACCCCCGCTTTGGCAGAACGATGGAATGGGATAGCGCCGCCGCCCACGCCATCATCAATGCCGCCGGCGGCACCGTGCTAGATATGAAAGGCAACCCATTGCGCTATGGCAAACTTGAACAAGGGCTAGCCAACCCCCATTTCCTAGCGCTTGGCGATAAAGCTTTGACCTCCCACATCCTACAGGAAAAAGAGAAATGAGGCTCGCCATCCTATTGCCGATATTGCTGGTGCTATCCTATGGGCAAAGCATGGCGCAAGGTGCAAAACAACATCAGAATGAGGAAATTATTGAGGAAGCCTCCCGCTTCCTAAGCACCACCGCCGAGAGCATGGCGGAGATTATGCATATCCTATTCCGCAAGCATGGCACCCCAAGCGCCTATATTCGCGGCGAGGAGTTTTCCCTCGCCGTTTTCGGAGGCATAAGATTTGGCAAAGGCGAGCTCATCACCCCCGACGGCAAAGTCCAATGGGTCAGATGGCGCGGCGGCACGCTTGGCATAGAAGCCGGCATGAGCGACAGCCGCGTTTTCACCCTAATCTATAACTTAAAAGACACCGAAGATTTATTCTCCCGCTTCGTAAGCTCCGCCGAAGGCGGCGTTTTCGTCTTCGGCGGCATATCCGTAGCCGTAATGCACCAAGGCGAAGAAGTAGTAATGGCCCACATGCGCGCCGGCAGAGGCATAAAAATAGGCGTCAACATAGGCAGCATGAAATACCGAAAATGGTAACAAACCCCATAGGGGATGCCAGTTCATGGTAGTAGAGAAGTAAAGACTAAAGTATCTACAATTCTGCTTTCTGCTGCCTTTCGGATACCAAATCAATAAAATCCTGCAAACTCAAAAGCCACGATTGCTGCTCTGAAGTAAATGTTTTGTGTATCTGTTTTGGTATAACTAACTGAAGTTGCCTATCCTTCATCTCTTCTGTCTGGTTAGTAGAAATTGCAGGTTCAAGTGTAAAAAGATGTTTCTGTTCTATCCGCTTTGCTTCGGTCAACACCTGTCGCCAACGCTCTTTACAGCTAGACTTTGAACCAAGCATGGTAAGCAGAGAACTATCAAAATCTGCAGTGTGATAGTTTTCTATACTTGGAAAAATGAAATCTGGTTTTGATTTGTTTTCAGTCATTTTGTCACGGTCATAGTTTATACCATGGTCTTGGAAAATAGCTTCAAGATGATTCTCAAGCGCTCTGCCTGCCCGAGATTTTCTTCTGTTCTGAACGGATAAGGAGAATTTTAGAAATTCGTCCACATTTTCTCTATCCTTAGTAAGCCCTTCTTGTAGTCTTGAGGATACAATATGGCGTTCCAGTGTTGTAAACAGGAGTTGTTCCTGCTCCATCCATTTTATAATGGCACTATCTGGCTCAGCCTTTGAATCAACATCTTTACATGTTTCTCTTGCCATCTCTGATAGAACTATTGTGGTCGGGAAGCTTCCATTGAAACGTTGCAACAGAATATCAAGATAGCTTTCATCTGTTTCTTCCACCTTTATTCCAAGTTCCCCAAGAATAAATCTGGTGGCAAAATCTATTTTTTCACCCTGATTATGTTCAATATCTCTAACTGTAAACTGATGTGTTATTTCCGTCTGTAGACCAAACAGCCATAATATCTGGTTTTCAAGCGTAGAGCCTTGTTCAACGGCAATAACACTGAGTGAATGGTCTTTCATTTTTCCAATAAGTAGCAAATCCTTTTCCTTGAAGCGTAATGAAACATCAGTAGAAGGAAAATAAAGCCGATGTTCGGAACGTCTCAAATGGCTCTCACGAGCGTCATACCAAGTTAGAGACCCTTCAGCTGATTCAAAAGAACCTTCGTCTTCAGTCAGATAGAAAAAGTGGGCTTTGAATTTCTTCTTTTCAATACCCAGCATTTTCTTCAGGTCTGATACACCATTAAACTCATGCTGGTTAGAACGTTCAGCGCTTGCCTCAACCGCACTGAGACGTTTCACTGCAACACCTTCAAAATATTCCGAGAGATAACCTTCCTTCATGTTCTACCTGTCATTATCCTGCTTCTTGTTTCTTTATTTACTATACCTGTCAAAGCTGTACTTGATTCATGTTAATTGGAAGCGAGAGTTGCGATTGCCCCTGTAACACGCTCTGAAGATATGGCAACATAAATTGAGCTACAGCCTCTACTACTGGAACCGCAACAGAATTCCCGAACTGCTTATAGGCTTGTGTATCTGAAACTGGAATCTTCATTGACTCTGCTCCTTGTTGATCAAAGCCCATGAGCCTTGCACATTCTCTGGGTGTAAGCCGTCTTGGTCTACGTCGTTTCTGTTTTACAAGAATCTCTGAACCATCTTTGTAGTAACGAGCAGACAGCGTCCGTGCAATATCTTCGGAGCCAACCAGTCCATAACCAAAACCATTACCTTTTGCTCGGTGCTTAGCTGCATAGTTCTGTAGATATTCCCACAATTTTTCCGAAAGTGTGTATTTAGGGTTAATTTTACCCTTTTTTCCTTCCGTATAAGGCTCTTCTGATTCTTCTGTTCCATCTTCTGGGTGAAGTATGGAAGCCATCCGCGGACCACCCGCAATATCTGGCATATTCAGGTCATTCAGATTAAAGCCAACATTTTCCTTGAAACCCACAATAAATATGCGCTCTCTATTCTGAGGCAGAAAGCTCTTCGCATTTATAGTTCGGCAAGAAACATTATAGCCAAGTTCTTCCTTCAGGGTTTTGATGATAACCTTAAAAGTATTGCCTTTATCGTGAGAAATGAGGTTCTTGACATTTTCAAGCAAAAAAGCTTCTGGTCTGTGATATGCAATAATCCTTGCAACATCAAAAAACAAAGTTCCCTGTGTGCCACAAAGAAAGCCGTGTGGATTCCCTAAAGAGTTCTTTTTTGATACCCCAGCAATAGAAAAAGGCTGACAAGGGAACCCAGCTAGAAGCACATTGTGGCTAGGTATATCGGATGCATCTATTTTTGTTATATCCCCAGCAATTTCATGATTGACCCCAAAATTTGCTATATAGGTTTTTTGGCAGGCAAGGTCCCATTCGCTGGTAAAAACACACTCCCCACCAATAGACTGAAAAGCCTTTCTTATTCCTCCAATACCAGCAAAAAGGTCAATGAATGTGAATTCTGTTTCAGAATCATTACTATCAACTTCCGTTGTAGAAAGATTTTTGAGCCATTCAATTACTGGAGGCTTGGGCGTATACTCCCCTCGTTCCCATCTGTAAATTGTCCTGAGGTGATATTTAGATTTATCAGCCACTTCCTGTAAGGTTAGCCCTGCCCTTTCCCGAAGCTGAGAGAAATCAGTGTGTTGCATACATCCTCGCTAGGTATTTTTTTGACATTATGGCACTAGAATAGCCTAGCGAAGTGAAAAAGTAAACTTTTTTCTTTTATAATTTCAGATGCTTCAACAATTAGTAATTTAATACCCCCTACTCCAACCCAATCCTCCCCAACACCTCCCCACTTCTTACATCCGTAATAATAACCGCCCTTTTCGTCCGTAAAATAAGCCGATTCCCCGCCGTCTCCATCTCCACCACCCCGCCGCTATTGGGAATAACAACCTCATAAGCAACAGGCACCACCGCGCGCCCTCCCCCGCTCGCCCGCGAGACGATGGTGACGGCAACGACAACAAAGCCCACCAGCAACAACACCCCCATACCGATAACCACGCCGAGCAGCACCCGCACTTTCAGCGGGCTTGGCACCACGCCCTCTAGCGTTTCAGATTGTTGCGGTTTATGCTTAGGCATGACAAAAAACTCCTATATTACACTGACGGCAGAACACACCGACAACGGCAAGCGGCTCGACCATTTCCTGAGCGGGTCGCCCGCCACCAATGAGATGAGCCGCGCCCGCCTCCAGCAGCTTATCCGCGCCGGTCATCTCCGCCACAAGGAGAGGAGCATAACCTCCCCCTCGCAAAAGGTAAAGTCCGGCGACACCTATCACCTGACCATTCCGCCCGCCCAGCCCTCGCGCATAGAGGGCAAAAAAATGCCGCTCACCATTCTGCATGAGGATAAAAGCCTTCTCGTTTTGGACAAACCCGCAGGCTTAATTGTTCACCCGGGCGCAGGCACAAAAAATGAACCTACCTTAATGGAGGGATTGCTCGCCCATTGCGCAGGCAGTCTATCCGGCATTGGCGGCGAAGAGCGCGCCGGCATCGTCCACCGTCTGGATAAAAACACCAGCGGCATCATGGTCATCGCCAAAAACGACAAAGCGCACCAATATTTAAGCGCACAGTTTGCCGCCCATGGTCGCGATGGCAAGCTGGAGCGGCGCTATCAAGCGATAATTTGGGGCAGCCCGCTCCCCCCAAAAGGCAAGATAGAAGCCCCCATCGGCAGAAGCTCCCACAACCGAACCAAAATGGCAGTAACCAAAGCCACCCATAGCCGCCACGCCATCACCCATTATGAGCTGGTAGAAAAACTCGGAGCCGCAAGCCTCATCCATTGCTTTCTGGAGACGGGGCGCACCCATCAGATAAGGGTGCATATGGCGCATATCGCAACCCCCCTATTGGGCGACGAAGCCTATGGCGCCAGCCACAAAGCCAGCGCTAGCCTGCTCCATAAAAACGCCCAAACCGCATTGCAAGCGCTCGGACGCCAAGCCCTCCACGCCGACAGGCTCGGCTTTATCCACCCCGACACCAAAAAGCCCATGCGCTTTGAAGCCGCCCCACCCCCCGACTTCACGAAGCTCTTGCAAAGCCTCAGCACAAAAGAGTAAAACCATCCCATGAGTAATCTTGTTCCCCTCGCCAACCGTCTGCCCGTCATGGGCGACACCCTCTCGCAATATTTGCGCGAGATTAAGCAGTTCCCCCTATTGGAGGCGGAGGAGGAATACAGCCTCGCCAAGGATTTCAAAAGCACGGGCAATATTAAGTCTGCCCATAAGCTTGTCACCAGCCATTTGCGGCTGGTCGCCAAGATTGCCAAGGGTTATCGCGGCTATGGGCTTGCTTTGGGGGATATTATTTCTGAGGGCAATATTGGACTGATGCATGCGGTGAAGCGATTTGATCCCGATAAAGGTTTTCGTTTTTCCACCTATGCGATGTGGTGGGTGCGCGCCATGATGCAAGAATATATCCTGCGAAGCTGGAGCTTAGTGAAAATAGGCACCAATGCGGCGCAGAAAAAATTATTTTTCAACTTACGGCGTCTGAAAAATAAAATACAGCATACGGACAATCCCTATTTAAGCTCTGAGGAAACCAAACAAATAGCAAGCGAGCTTAATGTCAAAGAAAAAGAAGTATCCCAAATGGAAGGGCGCATGCAGGGCGGCGATTTATCCCTTAACGCCCCCCTCTCCCATGAAGGCGAGAAGGGCGAATGGCAAGACTGGATTGAAGAACCCCATGAAAGCCAAGAAGAAGAGCTTGCCGAAAAAAGCGAGCTGGAAGAGCGCAAAAAGATTTTAATGGCAGCAATAGCAACCCTAAATGAGCGCGAACAAAAAATTATCATGGCACGCAAAATGAAAGAGCCACCCTCCACCTTAGAAGAGCTAAGCAGCACGTTCTCCATAAGCCGCGAGCGCGTGCGCCAAATTGAAGCACGAGCCTTAGAAAAATTACGCCAAGAAGTACAAAAAACCAAGCTAGACTAACAGCTTATAAATAAGGCTCGCCGAGACAGAAAGCAGAGCAAAAACCCAAAGTCGGTTCAGCCAATGAGAAGGCAAAGCATGGGAGAGCCTCGCCCCCCAAACCACGCCCAAAAGCAGACCCGGCAATAAACAAAGCCCCGCCAACCAATGCACATAGCCAATGCTATAGGGAATATCAATGCCCGCTTTCATGCCCGTAACCATAAAAGTAAGCGCAGACGGCAACGCAATGAAACACCCCACGCCCGAAGCCGTCGCCACCGCTTGGATAAGACTTCTCCCATATAAGCTAAGCAAAGCAATGGTAAGCGAGCCGCCGCCAATCCCAAGCATGGCAGAAGAAGCCCCCACCACCCACATATAGGCGGCTTGCACCGGCTTTGCAGGCATTTTGTCAGATAATATGGGCTTCCTCTCCCCCCCCATCATCCATAAAGCCAGCAGCATGAGAAAGCTTATAAATAATATTGTCAGTATACGCCCCGAAAGCAGCGAAGCAAATATACCCCCCGATATAGAACCGATAATAATAGGCACCGCCCAAAGCCTAAGCAGCGAAAAGTCAACCGCCCCATAACGGGCATGAACAACTATAGAGCGTGCCGAGCTTATAATGATAAGAAAAAGCGAAGTGCCAACCGCCATATGCATACGAAACTCCTGAGGTACGCCGATAATCTCAAAGCACCAGAATAACACAGGCACCATCACCGCCCCCCCTCCCGTGCCAAAGCCTCCAGCGATAAGACCGGCGAAGATACCGGCAAAAACGAGCAGCGGGATTATCCATATAAAATCAGCCATTTTCCACAAGCCTTAGGGCTTCCTCCACCACAGCAATATCCGATGGGCGCTTTGCCGCCTCCAGCGTCACATGTTTTCGCCAAAGCGAAGCATTATGCTTTCCCGCATAAAGCCCCGTAATATGCCTAGTAATATCAGATAGTTTCCGCCCACAAGCAATTTCTTTATCAATATAAGGGATAAGTTTTTCAACAATCTCCCTCCGTGACAGAGGAGGGGCAGCCTCCCCAAAAAGCCTTTTATCAATGTCGGCAAGAATATAAGGCTTTTGATAAGCAATACGCCCCATCATGACACCATCCAGCTTTTGCAATTGTTTTTCCGCCTCATCCAAGCTGGTAATCCCCCCATTTAGAACAATAGATAAATGCGGAAACTCCCCCTTCATCGCATGCACAAGCGCATAATCCAAAGGCGGCACATCCCGATTTTGCTTGGGGCTAAGCCCATCCAGCAAGGCTTTACGAGCATGGATAATAAAAACCTCACACCCCGCCTCAGCAAGCTCAGCGATAAATTGCGGAAGCTGCTCCGAAGGCTCATTATCATCAATCCCAATCCGACACTTCACCGTCACAGGAATAGCAACCGCCCTCCGCATCGCATAAATACACTCGGCAACAAGCGCAGGCTTTTCCATAAGCACCGCCCCAAACGCCCCCGCCTTCACACGGGGTGAGGGACAGCCTATATTAAGGTTCACCTCATCATAGCCAAACCCCTCGCCAATTTTTGCCGCCTCCGCCAATGAGCGCGCCTCGCTCCCGCCCAATTGCAACGCCACCGGATGCTCCTCCGCATGAAACCCCAGCAAGCTTTCCCTATCCCCAAAACGCACCGCATTGGCGGTCAGCATTTCGGTATAAAGGCGCGCTTTTTTGCTGATAATCCGCATAAAAAAGCGGTCATAGCGGTCTGTCCACTCCATCATGGGAGCAACACAAAAGCGGTGAGAATGGTTTGTCATCGGATAAATTTTTTCCTCTTATTAAGCCTTTAGCAAACAGAATATAGACAATATAGGCAATGCTCCGTATTCCCAAACGAAATGCAGATGCGGCGATTTATCTATTGCGTCAAATGCGGCTACGCAAGAGGAATTTTTTCCTGCGCACCGCCATTGTGACAGGCTTGGTGCTGGGCATGTTCTTTTGCATCACGCTCGGATTACTCCTCTCACCAAAAGGACTTGTGTCCCTATTACTACTGACCTCGCTACTGGGTTTCGGATTTTTATTCCCCTCTTACTGGCAAGCCCGCCAACAAAATCTCTATTTCCAAAAAATTATTGAGCAGGGCGAAGCCGGCATAGCCCTATGGCGACAGAGCCGTTTACTATATAGCAACCGAGCCTATCGCAGCCTATTGGGAATAGCCGAAAACATTTCCGTAACGGGCAGAACGCTTGAGCAGATAGACCACCTTTCCAAAATGGCGATGAAACCCATAGAGGGCGCCAATAATGAAACATGGGAAGATGGTCAATACCGACTGGAACGCCTCCAGCTAAGCGACAATGTCAAAGCCCATTTCCTAACCCATATCCTCAGCAAAAAGCGGGATAAGCAAGACACCACCGCCCTGCAAGCAAGCCTTGCGCTCAGCCAAAAACAAGAAAAAACCCTACAAGCCCGCCTTAAAAAGCTGGAGGCATTGGGCAACCATATAAGCTATGAGCGCGACAGAGCCGAGCGCTCGGCAAGCTCCACCTCTCATTTCGTGACCAATATCGCCCATGAGCTGCGCACACCGCTTAATGCGATTATCGGCTTTGCCCAAATTATGGAGCGCGAATTATTCGGACCGATAGGCACAAAACGCTATCAGGAATATGCCGCCGACATCGCCAAAAGCAGCAATCATCTATTAATGCTAATCAATGATTTACTGGATATTGCGCGCATAGAAGCAGGCAGGCACCCGGTAGAAATGGAGCCGATATCGGCACGCTCCGCTTTGGAAGAAAACCGAAGCCTGCTGGCACAAAGAGCAGAAAAAAAACAAATAGAAATAAAAATCTTCACCAAAGAAAGCCTGCACATTATGGCAGACCCCAGAGCCTTGCGCCAAATTTTGCTAAACCTCACCGCCAACGCCATACGCTTCACCGATAAAGGCGGCAGGATAATCTTAAGCGCCGAGCCGCAAGACAAGATGATATGTTTCAGCGTGCAGGATAATGGTGCGGGCATTTCCAAAAAGGATATTGCCCGACTTGGCAAACCCTTCCGCCAAGCCAGCGACACTAAGGATGGCACCGGTCTTGGACTTGCCCTCTCCCGCTCGCTCACAGAGCGACATGGCGGCGAAATGCAGATAAAAAGCGAAAAAGGCAAGGGCAGTATTTTTTCCTTCACCCTGCCAAAAGCAAACTAAAAATAACGCTCCGCCCAAGCGTTCAGCACATGGGCGACATAAAGGGCATCTTTTTTTCTGGAAAGCAAATGGTCGGCATCCTCAAGCGACACAAAACTTTTCGGATGCTTCGCCGCCTGAAAAATATGAGCGGCATTATCAATGGAAACCGTCTGGTCAATAGGCGAGTGAAATATGATAAGCGCCTTCTTAAGATTGGCAATATGCTTATCCAATTGCTGAGAGCGGACATCCTCCAAAAACTGCTTTTTAATGGTGAAGGGTCGCCCGACCAATTGCACCTCCGCCTCGCCGGAGGCTTCAATTTCGGTAATATGCTCAGAAAAATTATGGACGACATGGGCAGCGTCAGAGGGTGCGCCAATCACCGCAACCCCCATTGCCTCCTTGATATTTTCCGCCGCCGCCAGCACCGCCGCCCCACCCAAAGAATGACCGATAAGCAATTTCGGAGCCTCATGGTTCTGCCGCAAAAAATCCGCCGCCTTTACAAGATCGCCAACATTGGAAGTAAAATTAGTATTGGCAAAATCCCCCTTGGACATGCCAAGTCCGGTAAAGTCAAAACGCAAAACCCCCATACCACATTCACAAAGTGCCTGAGCAATTCGCGACGCCGCAAAAACATCTTTGGAGCAGGTAAAGCAATGAGCAAAAAGCGCAAAGGCACGAGCTGCGCCTTCAGGAAGCTCCAGCTTGGCGGCGAGCATATCGCCCTGCGAGCCTTCAAAACTTACTTTTTCCGATATAACAGACATGGGGGAGAGATTATCACAGAAGCCTTTTCCTTCCAAATATAGAAAGGATGATAACAAGAAGCAGTAGAAAAGGCGCAAACCATAACACCCAGTTTTTGGGCATAAAAGAGGGGCGAAAAAGGATAAACTCCCCATAACGGCTCGCCAGATATGCCTTAATCTCCTTATCGCTTTTGCCCTCACGCATTTGCTCCCGTATCACTTTTCGCAAATCCTGCGCCAACAACCCCTCGCTATCCTGCAAGGATTGATTTTGGCACGAGGGACAACGAAGCTCAAAAAATAAAGATTGCGCCCGCCCCTCAAGCTGTGAGTCAGAAAAAGGAGCATCCGCCGTAAAAGCCATCAGTATAAAACATAAAAATATTCTCATCTCCGCCTCCCAATAGAAACCATGCCGCCCACAACTATCAAAAACCCCCCAAGCCAGATAAACCAGGCAAGGGGATGAGCCCATATACGGATAAGATATTGCCCCTCTTTTTCACTTTCGCCAAGCACGGCATAAAGCTGCCCCCAAAGCCTCAGCACAATATCCGCTTCCGTAGTAAAACTGCGAGAAGCAGTATAGAAGCGCCTTTCGGGCTTTATCACAAAGCTATCTGAGGGCGTATAGACAATAAGCCTTGCCCATAAAGCCCGATAATTTTGGCGCTGCTCCTCACCCGCCTCCAAAAGCGTAATCTCATAATTGCCCATAGAAAAACTTTCACCAATAGAAAGAGCGGCAATTTTTTCACTTTTCCACGCCGATGTCGCCACCGCCCCCATAATAAAAACCCCCATGCCAATATGAGCAAGCTTCATACCCAAAGAGGCAGAAGGCTTTTTTCTCCCGCCAATAAGCGTGCCAAGCGCAATCCAACCGCCAAGAATAAAAATAGCAATGGAAATAATCTGCCCCCCACCCTGCCAAAACAGCAAAACAAGACCGAGAATAAGACAAAGAAGCCCCGCCCCCCATAATTGCGAAAACAGCGGACGCAATGTAAAGCTTCGCCAACCCATAAGCGGCGCAATAGGCAGCATAAAGAGAATAGGCGCCATCAGCAAAGGCAATATGGTATTAAAATAAGGCGCCCCAACCGATATTTTTTCCCCATAAAGTGCCTCAATAAATAGCGGATATAACGTGCCAAGCAGCACCGCCCCCATAGCAACAGAAAGAAAAACACTATTCAGCAGCAACATGCCCTCACGGGTCAATGCTTTAGGACTTTTTTCCCTTTTCCCCTCCCGCATACGAAACGCCAATAGCGCACAAGCCCCGCCAAAACAAAGGGCAAAAATAGCGAGAATAAAAACCCCCCGCTTAGGGTCAATCGCAAAAGCATGAATGGAAGTGATAATACCGGAGCGGACGATAAAAGTGCCAAGTAGCGCCACCCCAAAACTGATAATGGCAAGCAAGGCACACCAATAGGGATATTTCCCATCACGCTCCAACATAACAAGCCCATGCAAAAGAGCACCCATTACAAGCCAGGGCAGCAGCGAGGCATTTTCAACAGGGTCCCAAAACCAAAACCCCCCCCAACCCAGCTCATAATATGCCCAGAAACTGCCGAGCAAAACCCCAAGCGTCAACGCACTCCATGAAAATAACAGAAAGGGGCTGAGCCGCCTTGCCCACTCCCTATCAGGCTTTCCCAACCAAAGAGCGGCAATGGCAAAGCTGAAAGCCAGCGAACAACCGACAGTGCCAAGATATAAAAAAGGCGGATGAAACGCCAAAGCAGGGTCCTGCAAAATCGGATTTAACCCCTCCCCAAAAAAAGGCGCAGGCGAAAGGCGGGCAAAAGGATTGGAAGTAAAAAGCACAAAGCCCGCCAGCAACACCCCAAGCCCCCCCTGAATACCAAATATGATACGAAACAGACGAGCAGGCAGGCTTGGCATAACACTGAGCACCGCCCCATATCCCGAAAGCACAAGAACAAAAAGCAGCATAGAGCCTTCATGATTGCCCCAGCTTGCAGCAATTTTATAAAGCAGTGGCTTCGCCCAATGGCTATGCTGAGCGACAAGCGCAAGCGAAAAATCCGAAACCAGAAACGCATGAATAAGAGCCGCAAAAGAAAAAACCAGTAGCCCAAATTGTATTTTAGCGATAAGCCGCAAAGCCCCCAGCGCATTTTCATGACTTCCCATAGCCGAGCACCCAATAGCCGCCTGCATGAAGCTCACCCATAAAGCTAGGATAAGCGCAAAATGTCCCGCTTCACTCATTTCCCTGCCACCTTCCCGTTTCCTTAAGAGCTTCGGTTAATTCGCGCGGCATATATTTCTCATCATGTTTTGCCAGCAGACTCTTGGCGATAAAAACGCCCTGCCTCATTTTCCCCTCAGCGACAATACCCTGCCCCTCACGAAAAAGAGCGGGCAAAATGCCGCGATATTCTACAATGATGGATTTTTCAAAATCGGTAATAACAAAACTGGTTTTGACCCCTGAGCGCCGCACCGTTTTCTCCGCAACAATCCCCCCCAGCCGAAAGCTCTTCTCACTATTGATAATTTCCTGCTCAAGCTGACTTGGCGTGCGAAAAAAAAGCAAGCTTTCCTGCAAAACATAAAGGCTGACCCCAATAAGCGAGGCGAGCAGCACCAGCCCCAAAACAATAGAGCCCATACGCATATAGTGACGGCTTCTCATTCCCCCCCCTCCAATTGCAGAAGCTGGCGGCGGATAATATCGCCCCAATAAAGGCTCTGCTCGCTTTCCCCCTCCCTTTCCAAAGCAAGCCGCCACCACGAAGCCGCATCTTCACGAAATCCCTGCTGCAAAAGTGCCACGCCATAAAAATAGCGCGCCCCCATATGCTCCGGATTTATGTCAAGGGCTTGCTGCAAAAGCGCACTTTCCCTTTCAGAAAAATTCCCCTCCCTCGCCAACGCATCCTGCTCGGCAATGGCGATTAAAATATCCGCCCCTTTCCCCTTTCTCGCCAAGACTTGCCGCAACGCATCGCCCGCCTCCTCATGCCTCCCAAGAGCCGCCTGAGCTTGGGCAAGAATTTCCCAGCCATTAATTTCTTCGGGTTTTTCCGCCAAACGCTGCTCAAGGCGGATAATCGCCGCCCCTATCGGCAGGCTTTCCATTTTTCCAGCAATCCGCTCCGCAAGCGGCAGGGCAGACATGGTCGGCGAGCCAAGCATGAGGTAAAGAATAAGAGCAAAAAACGGCGTGAGAGCGGCGAGAAGCAACGCATAAAAATGCACAGCCTTACAGCTATGGCAGAGCGCAATACTGACCGCTCCCGCCATTATGCTTATTGCGCCCCAGAAGAATATTTCGGCAATCATGGGGGCAACATATCACGGCTTTGGCAATTTCCCATAAAAAAACCCCGCCCTTCTGCAAAAGAAAGGCGGGGTGCGGGGGGAGCGGGAAAGGCTTACGGAGCGGGCGGTGTTTTTATTTCCAATATGATAAATTCAAACTCAACAAGCCCGCTTTCAAACAAATTGTTAAGGGAAACTATAGCTATTGATTGAGCGGAAGGCGAACTGGTAAAGGATGAAAACGATCTCGCCAATACTGTCCCCGCTTCCGTGTCAATATCGTGAGTATCCAAATACGTCCCTATCCGCACTCTCCAGCTACTAGAACCGGCAACTTCCTCAATAATGCGGAGCGTGTAGCCCATAGTGATTGCATTTGCAGGGATAGCGAGCGCCAATTCTTGGTATCGCCCCGGCGTTATCTGGTGGCGCAGAGTAAGATTTTTGAAGCTATAGGATGGCGGATATATGGGCTGAGGTTTATCATCAATGGCGCGAATCCACCTATCCCTATCATAGACGAGCACGGCTCTTTCCTCCTCGCACCATGCAATCCACCCATTATTGGGCTGGAAATATTCCCATATCTGCCCATTTCGGATAGCCATTTGATCTTTTTTCCCCTTCCACTCGCCGCTCGGACTATCACCGATAACATATCGGCTATCATGGGCGGCATTTTCAGGAGGCGTGCCGATGGTACGAGATATGATATTCATCTGAACAAGACTGTCCAAGCGCTTTAATGCCTCATTATGGGTGACATGTTTTTGAGCTTGGGCGGGTTGGATAAGGGGAAGTTGAAGGCGTGAGCTATTATTCATATTGGTTTCCTTTTCTAAATGATAAATTGAATGGTTCGGAAGGCACCGCTTCCATAAACTTGCGAAAGCTGAGCAACGGCAAAACTAAGAGAGCTTCCCTCTGGAATATTCTCTGTCGCCAATTCCTGAGCGGTATAAATATAATATGGCGTAGTGCTTTGCACCTCTTTGAGAACCCTATCGCCAAAAGAAATGCGGATAAGATATTGCTCGCTCTCCTCGCCAAGCGGCACATCCACACCCTGCCAAATATCGCCATTAATACGACTTCGCCTAATCCATGAGAAGCGCATATCCTGATTATCAAGCCTCTTAACGCTAAGGTGAACGGGGCTAAACGGGCGCAAGGCTTTTCCGGAAAACCTACCAATTTGACTTCCCCAACCATATCCCCCACTTCCCTGTATGGCAGGACCATAATGGAGGCTCAACTCGGAAACTGGCTCATAAGGCGAGAAGCGCAATTGAGCAATATGCTCATTGAGAAGAACAAAATGACTACCAATAGGATGGGTGTCAGGCATATCAGCATCACTTCCCAATATGCCCCGCAGGAAAAAAGACAGCCTATATTGCTTGGCAGCAATAAGCTCCGCCTGCTGAAAATGAAAAAGCTCCCAATAGCTCCCATCACCAATGGCGGCAAGATTGGCACCATTAACCATAGCCTCTTTTGAAACGCCATAAAGCTCGCCGCCATAAATCTCAAGCTCCAATATATTGGCATAATCCATCATGGCAATTTCCCCTCGCCCAAGCGGAGTAAGGGTTTTGCCAATGGTGCAGGGGGCTGCAAGCTCGGCACGAAGCACAGGGGCAAGCCCTTCGGAAAGCGTTTCAATTTGCATCTTATCCGTCCATGGGTTTGAAAAAGCAGCCGCATAGGGCGCAGAAGGATTATCCGTATACACCGATAAAGGAATATCAAGAAAATGCGTGAGAGGAATACTGCCAATCTCAGGAATATTCACCCCCTCTTTCTGACTATCATGAAAATATTTTCTCCGATAAATACTCGGACTATGGCGCAATAGGATAAGCTCGCGCATATTGGTATCGGTAATACGAATAATCCGCCATGTTCCAAGCGGCGCATTTTCTCCGGAAAAGCGGATAATATCGCCATTTTCCAGATGAATATAGGAAGGCGGCAAAAGAATACGCAACTGCTCACCCGCCATATGGGCTTCATATAAAATGCGCTCAGCAATGGACTGCATATCGCTTTTTGGCATGATGATGGGCAGGCTCATGGTTTTTATATTTTCGCGGGCTGCCTCTCTTCTCGCCTCCACCATATTCGGCTCATAATCACGATGGGGGTCAAGAAAGGAAAGCTTTATGACGGAGGGAATGGTTTTCTCCGCCTCCCTCACCCAATGCAAAACCGGCTCACCCTCCTCCACGCAAAGCTCTTTCATGGGGATAGTGATAGGCTCGCTACTTCCAAAATGAGCAAAGCGCAACCCCGCCCCATCCGTAATCGCACTAAACCCAAAAGCCTGCATAAGAGGCTCTATCGCCTCTCTTGGTGATACAATATCGGAGAGGATATACCCCTCCAATGCCCCTTCCAGAGCCGCACTTGCCTCAGGCGCAACAGCCCCCTCACCAAGCTCTTCCACGAGGTCTGCCAAAGAGGAGCCGCCCAGCCTTCCGGTGAGCCAATGCCCTCTTGCCCAATTGGGTCCATCGCTCCATATTTCTTCCGCCAGCGGAAAAGTCGGATAAGGTCTGGCATCCCACGCCCAGAAAAATATTTTTTCCACCATAGGAGTATCATAATAATGAGATTGCGGATTATGAGGGGAGGCAAGGTCCCAATATTCGCCTATGGCTCGGATATATTGCCTTTGAATATCGTCATCTCTCTCACCGGAAGAGAAATGGGGCAGGCTGCTACTGGATGATTTCGGGTCAAAAAACACATTTGGCTGATTGGTTCCCTTATCAATGGCGGGGCAACCCGCCTCGGTGAACCATATTGGTTTTTCTTCGGGAATCCAGTCTGTTCTCTCTATATTATATCTATCCCCCCTTCTTTCAAGGTGCTTATTGGACCACCATGACTTAATATCTTTGGCACGATATACCCAATCCTCGCCGCGCGCGCCGTCCTGAATGCTGCTTCTATTTTGCTGTTCCCTATCTTTCTGATTTCGGTAATACCAATCATAATATTCGCCGCCCTCAATATTATCTTTAAGATAACGCTGCGAGCGAATGGAAGAATATCCTTTGAGATAATCCTTATGCGCCTTACCATCACGCCAATCCGACATGGGCAAATAATTATCAATGGCGATGAAGTCAATATCTCTATATGCCCATATTACATCTAAGGGAAAATACAGGCTATCGGGCTCTTCTTGGGGGACAAAGCCACCATATTCGGACCAATCGGCGGCATAGGATATTTTCGGTAGCTCGCTAATCGTGCCTTTTTCCTTATATTTGACGAGCCTTTTTCTCATATAAAACAGCATCTCAACAAGCTCGTCGGTAAAGATGACATCCTCCTCAGGGGAATAATCCTTTGTAAGCCCTCTCAACTCCGAGCCGATAAGAAAAGCATCAACACCGCCCGCTTCTGCACATAAATCCGAATAATGATTAATCATTTCACTAAATCCATTATTCATAAATGCGCGATTTTCTGTTTCCCTGTCATTTCCGCTCACCCGCTCTATTTCCCCCCGCCATGGATAGGCAGGCTGTGTCCATGCAGGATTTCTTGGATGAGGCAAATTATTATCGCTCGGAATATCCATCATGATAAAGGGATAGAAAAGCACCCCTATCCCCCGCCTTTTCAAATCCTGAATGGCACGGGTCACGCTCTCATCAGAGGGCGTTCCCCCAAAAGCAGACCGCCCCTCAATAGCACTTATCAGATAAGCATTATCACGGTTATACCCCCCCACAGCCCAGCTATCGGGATAGGTAATTTTTTCCCGATTTTCCACACCCGGGCGAATTTGGCAGTGCGATGCACGCAAATCATTTCCAAACCAGGTAACCACAAGGGCAACCATTTCGCAGTTCGGACATTGGGCTTGCAACGCATCCAGCGAAACCGTCCAATTGCTTTTGGTCGGCGAAGCATGGATATTTTCGGGCACAGCATGCCCCGCCCCCAATATACGCAATTGTATATTAGGGTCATAGCCAAACTCAGTGGCACCGGGCAGCATATTGACGGCGCGAATATTGGAAGAGACATGGTCTTTTTTCCTCGTCACTTCAAAATTAAATTGCGGGATACGATTTCCAAAATTGGTAATATTCATATCCTCAAAAACAATATAGCAAATGCCCTTATAAGCAGGAACATTACCCTCGCCCAAAACCGCTTCCATCACCCCGCTCGGCTCTTGGCTCTGGCTTCCGCCATGAAAATGATATTGCGTTTTGGTGAGATCCAACTCTTTCCCATCCGCCCAAATTCGCCCCACCGCCCCAATGACACCCTCACAAATGGCAATGGCAAAACTGACCGTATAATGATAATCTCTCACCTCAGGCTGATTATTCCCTTTAGCCCCGCCCCGCTCCGTAGTCGCATGCTCGCGCACATCATCCACCCATATAAGCTGCCCGCCAAGCCGCCCCGTTCCAAAAAGACGGGTTATGGAAGCCCCCGCCCTTGTCGTCAAAAACTGAAACTCAGAAAGCCTACCGCGCTCACGCACAGGCAGTGAGGACGCCGCAAGCTGCTCTAGGGCGAGCGAGACCAATATATCACCGCCGCCATGGGCTGCCGCATTTCCCAATGTCACCGCAAGATTACTCATGACTTCCCCCCTCTTTTAGCGGAAAGCAAAAAGCCGAAGCCGCTTTCTCCTTCCAATAGCGCGAAAAACGAACCTCCATCACCTCGCGAAAAGCGCAAGCATGAATAAGATGGTTTGGCGAAGATAAAATAGCGGCATGGCGCATAGGGTGCTCAGGCTTCATACGAAAAAGCAGCAAATTGCCGGCAACCACTTCCGAAAGAGCAATTTCCTCCATATAACGCCCCGCCGCTTCATAAAGAAGCTCGCCCTCATTAAGCGGCATATGTTTTGGATAATTCGGAATATTCTCAGCTTCGCTCCCATATAATTGCCGCCAAATCCCCCGAATAAGCCCAAGGCAATCCGTACCAATGCCCGGCGTGGAAGCCTGGTGATGATAGGGCGTGCCAAGCCATTTTCGGGCATGGACAATAACCGCTTTATTGGTTGTGGTGCTAGACATGGTTTATCACCGGTCTATGGTCTGGAGAATTTTTGAAGCAGGCATATGCGGAAAGCCCTGAAACCTATCCGCATTATTAAACTTATCCTTACAGGTAGAAAACTTTTTATCACACCCGACAATAAGCCGCACCGAAACCTCCCCCTCAATCAATGCCGGCAGCTCATGCCATAGCGTCAAAATATCCCGCTCATTTTCACGAATATGAGCCTGAATATCAAACCGCCTATGAATAAGCGCACCCTCAAGAAACTCAACCTGCCCATTATTAAAATACCCCGCCTCATATTGCGAAAGGCTGGCAGAGGACAGATGAATCTTATAAAGTGCCTCCACCTCAATCAGCGGCAGCGTTATAGAAAAAGGAGCAACATCAAGCCCAATCCCACAACGCCCATCACCAAGCCGAGCATCGCAATTTTGCTGATAGCTCCGCCCGGAAGGACGGTTCAGCTTTTCGGCAAGGGAGAGCATTTCCACCGAAAACCCCTCCCCGCTACGGCGCAACTCGCCAAGCGTGCCAGCAGCCACTTGCACACGGCTCTCAGGCTCCTGCCAATCCACCTTCCATATTTCTATTTCCGCCCCGTCAAATTTCCCGCTTTCCATTTCTTTGGCGCTCAGGCTTTCCGAGCCAAACGCCCCGACAATATCCATGCCCTCCACATCCAGCCCAAGGCGATGCTCAATGACGGAGTTTTCCAGCCCATTGGCGGCTTCAAAAACATCCCCATCAAATTGCAAAGCTTTGTCATGAGAAGTAAGCCCCAGCACCTTGCCATCACTGCGCCGAATACGCCAGCACTGGCAGAGGCGGGTTTTGGGGATATGCTCAAGCGCTTTCATTTTCGCCCTCCTCCTCTTCGGTACGAATTTCAATGAGGGGAATATCGGGTATTTCACCGGCGAGATAGGCATTGAGATTAATCTCAAGATAATCCGTATCAAAACGAACAGGCACATCAAAAATAAAGCCCGCCGTAATGGTTTCGCCCTCAGCTATAGGCGTATTAAAAGTGATAATCCCCCTATCATGATTAACGCTATATTCGCTTGGGGGCACCGTGACCCTATCTTTGGCAACGCTCACACTATCCCTTACGGGCTTTGTGATACGCCTCCTCATCTCATATTCGCCAGAGCGATATGTTTTTGTCAGCGGATAAATAAGACGGCTCTCATCAGCAGCATACAGCGTCTCATCGCTCGGGCTTGGCTCCTCATAGGGCGGCTTGGTCTGATAATCCAGCCAATCGCGCCAGCGAAAACCATGCAGCCTCCCGCAACGTGCTTCAAAAAAAGTGAGTATCTCATGCAGTTCAAAAATAGACTTCACCCCGCTTCCGGCATTATAACGCCGCCTTGACTGCACCCATGGCGTGCTTCTATGTTCAAATCCAGACCCTAGCGTGATGATATCGGTACGACGCTCCGCCCCGCCCGTTGCGCCAAAAGAGACGTCAATGGAAAATAAAATATCATGGAAAGACATGATGGCGACACTCCTATCGGTTAAATATTTCGGAAGCCCTTTTGCACCGCACGAGCAAGGCGTGCATAAAGCTGTGCCTGTGAGGGCTGGGCGTTAATCATATTGTGCGAACGGCTCTGCAATTTATGACTTCGGGCAATAAGCTCGGTAAAACTTGGCAGGCTTTCGCTCCTGCTTTGTGGCTGAGACGTGCTGTGAGGCGAGCTAAGCAGGCTTTCAATATGGCGAAGCGGCTCCTGCAATTTTTCAAGCTTTTCCGTCTTCTCAGAAAGCTCCTTTGCCAATTTTTCATTACGCATGGCAATGCGCTCGGCGGCTTGAAGAATATTTTGCGCCTTATGGATAGCCTTTGGCATTATCGCTTTTCCTTTCTGCTATGGTGGTCGGGAAAATGCTTCATCATTTTCTCTATTTCCTTTTTTGAGATTGGCTCACTTTGCGGCTTGTCTTTGCATAATAATAAACAGGCTTCATACGGAGTAAGCTCCCAAAACTCAGCAATGGAAGGGGCAGCGCAAAACTGCAACAAGCCATGAAAAGGAAACCCTTTCGCCATCTTAAAGCGGCAGAAACGCCGCCTCCAACAGCTCCGTTGCCAGCTCAAGGGCAGCCAGCGGCGTGGTACCCATTTGCATTTTGGCAATTTCGCTTTCACTGATTTCTAAGCCCGCCCCAAAAAATCCGGCACGAATAATATGAACCGCATCCTTTGCCGACAGCCCCCCTTTCCCAAAACGTGCAATAAGAGCCGTAATGCTCTCGCCCTCATAGCATTGCTCAAGCTCCACCAAAGCAGCAAGGCTAAGGCGAAGAATATAGGTTTTGCCATCCAAGCAAGCGGCAATTTCACCCCGATAGGGATTAGGACGGCGCGATAAAAAACCGAGCCTCACAGCGCCTCCCTTGTAATCATTCCGGAAGATTGCATGGCTATAGAGAAGCTCAACATCTCCTCAATTTGTGCGGAAAACACAAGCTCCCCAATATGAAAATCACCGCTAAAGCGCATAAAATTAGGGATAATAAACTCCCATTTTCTCAGCACTTGGTCAAAAAAGCTTTGCTGCATTTCAGAAGCGGCACTGCTATTCACAAACATGCCCTCCCCCTCAATATAAGCGCTCTGATAGCTATAATCGCTGATAACTTTCCGCCAATTATCCTCACCAAGCGGCTTGGTAAGATCTGAGCTTTCCGTATTAAACCTTATGGTTTTCGCCCGCAATCCGGCAATGGAGATAATGGTTTCATCCTGTTTATAAAGCTTAAGAAGAATGTTCGTATGCGGATAAATTTCTCTTGGCATTTATTCCATTTCCTTATATTTTTCATCCAACGTAACAACCCGAAACTCCACCAATACATGCCAGCACCGAATAGCAGCATCATATCGGGTGTTGCCGCTTTCATAACGAAGCTCCGCCAGCACATGCCCCTCCATGGCGATATTGGCAAGCGGGTCGGTGAGCTTGGCACGCAAAAGCGAGGCAATCTCGCCCGCTTCCTCGCCATTTTCCACAGAGGACCATATACTCATGCGAAAAATATGCGTATTCACACCGTCAATATTGGCATTTCTGCTCTCCAAGCTATCAAAAAGAATACGCGGATATCCCTCGCTTTCGCCCACTTTGACATGGAAAAAATCCCGTATCCGCTCAAGGCTCTCACAATATTCCAATAACGCCTTTTGCAAAACAGCACCACTATCCATATTTTCTCTCGCCATATTTCTACGCTCCCTCGCTATGAGCTGCATTGACCAAAGGTTTCACCTCCACGCATTTACAGCTAAGCGTGCGTTGGCGGCGATCCTTGTCATAACAAGTTTTAATTTCCAAAACTCTGCCCTCCTGATGAAGGCGCATACCGGGCTTAATATCATCACGAAATCTCGTCGTAACAATATGAGTGATACGGTCTTCTTCCCGACCGCCCTCCACCCTATTGGCGGAGCGCGCGGGATAAAGATACGCCCATATCTCATCAAGCCGCTCCCAGCGCCTCTGACTTCCCCACTCGCCTTGTTTATATTCTTTGGGGCATTGCACCTCAAAAAGCTCGCCTCTCACCCTCATAAATGCTTCACCAGATAAGGCGCAAGGCGGCTATCAATATGCTTGGGAACCTCAATGACATATTGCCCCTGCATGATAGCGTCCCTCGCCTCATACCAATATCCCGCCAAATCCCGCACGGCTTGGCGCAAGGGTTCGGGCACATCTTCAGGCGCATTTCCAAAACCAACTTCAATAGTGATAAGAATGGCAAGTTTTTTTCTTTCCAATGCCGGCCATTGCTTACCGGGCTTCAGCATGATGAGGGCTGGATTTGCCCTTTTTTCAAGGCAATAAAGCGAGCTAGGCACTCTTTTAGCAACCCCATCAGCATTAAGCGTTTCAATAGAAACCACCGCACTTGTCGGATTTTTGGGGAGGGAGATATTCTCGCCTCCCCAATCATCAAGCAGCACCTCCCAGCTTTGGCGGATAAGCCCAAGGCTGGTTTTGGTTTCAATGAGCATGCGCGCCGAGGTGATAAGGCTTTCAAGGAACATTCTATCCCTTTTATCCATACGCAGATAAGACTGCATATCCTCGGCGCTGACAGGCTCAATCGCAGGTCCTTGTTTTAAGACATTCATCATACTGAATACTTACGAAACAACCTTAAGAGCACGAATTGCGCTAAAGTCCTGCATTCCGCCACCAATGCGCTTAGTGGTATAGAAGAGAATCCAAGGCTTTTTGCTATAAGGGTCTCTTATCAGCTGAATACCTCTCCTCTCAATAATGAGATACGCCGCCTCAATATTCCCGAAAAACACAGCGAGATTAGAACTTGCCATCACTGGCATATGGTCGCTTTCATAAACGGGATATCCAAGCAAGGTGGCATTTTGTCCGGAAGCAATAGAAGGCTGCCAGAGATAATCACCATTACTAGTTTTCATTTTTCGGATAATTGCCTGCGTGGAACGGTTCATGATGAAGCTCGCATGGCTACGATGTCCAGAAGGCAAATCATAAATGAGATTGAGCAGCCTATCTTGCGGATTGCTGGAAGCAAACCCATTACTGGCACCGCTGGCAAGAAACTTGACATCCGTTACCCCGCCATTGCTGGAGCTTGAATAATTGGCAAGTCCCTTTGGCTGATTAGCGCCGTTTCCGGAGATGAAAGCAAGCTCTTCTTCTGCCTCAAACGCCTTATGCAAGGAATTGACAAGCCATTCCTCAACATTGGCGGCAGAATCTTCAATAAGCGTTGCGCTTGCGGCGGGCTGAGCATAAAGCTCATGGGTCGCAAATTCCATTTCCTGAAATTCCGGCGTATCCGTTTCATTACGGGTTGCATTACCCCCGCCCCATATTGCAGAGGGAGCGTCTTTTGCATAGAGCTTTTTATAGCTGGCGCTATTCACTTTTTGCACGCTTGCAATAGAGCGCATGAAGGAGCTTTCTTTGAGCTTGTCAGAGATTTTTCCTTCAATCTCAACAGGAATGGAATAGCCACCCTGATTGCCAACGCTATCAGAAAGGGCACGCGTTTCCAATTGTGCAAGCGCATGAGCATTACCGCTTTTCGTATATTCCAGAAAAGCCGATTTATGCTCAGAGCATATCGCAGGCTGCTCCTCACCGCCAATATGGGGGCGCTGACCCGAAGCAATAAGCTCGTCCAGCGCACCCCTTTGGCTATCCAGCGCATCATTAATACGCTCCACTTTTTTCGATGTGATAACATCGGCACTTTGGCGCTTTTCAATTTGCGCCAGCCGCTCATCATTGGCAGTTTTGAACTGCTCAAAAGAGGAGAGAAAGCTGTCAAAGGCTTTACGCACTTCAGGGCGTTCTGCCTTTAGGGTGAGGGGGGTTTGTTTTTCATGCTTTACTGCATTTGATTGTGTTTTCATATTTTTTCCTTTTTTTCTCCAGGGTTAATTTGGCTTACATGGAGTGCGCTGCCTGGTACAATGCGTCCACTAGCTCTCTGTCATTTTGAGCATTTTGCCCAAATCCGGTAACTCTTGCTTTTTCCTGCATAGGAAAAGTAACGAGCGATATCTCCCATAAATCCACCTCCCACAGCTTTCTGACCCCGCTATATTGCGAGGTGGTAGCCCGCACGGGGCGGAAGCCTACGGAAAGCCCATCCAAGGCATTGGCTTGCATAAGGGCAAGCGCCTCCTGCCCACGCTTTACCTGCGGCAATAAAACACCCTCCACCCGCAAGCCTTTCTCATCCTCATAAATATCTTTCCAAAGCCCAATAGGCTCATAGACATCATGCTGATAAAGCAGGCGGATATTTTTGGCACCGCGTTGCCTCAAGCTATTTTCAAATGCGCCGGGCATAACAATATCGGCGCTTAAATCTTCAACACCAAAAAGGCTGGCATAGCCATAAAAGGGCATGGCGGTTTGGGGCATTTCCATGCTTATTTCTCGCGCGGTTTGCCTTGGGGAATGGGCGAATATCCAACGGCGCGGCGTTTTTCCTCTTCGGTAAGAAAATCCGCCCTCTGAATACGCCGCCATAGCCTTTCCCTTTCTTCGGAAAGCGCCTCAATCTTATTGGCATCAAACCAGAGGCGAATATTTTTCCCATAGCAAGGGCTCAGCCAATGGCAGAGCTTGCGAGAAGTTTTACCGATAAAGGGCAGAATGGTATGGCGCCAAAAGGCACGATTTGCCTCCTGATAATTGGCATAGCTATTGTCACCGGGGATACCAAGCAACATAGGCGGCACCCCAAAAGCAAGGGCAATTTCTCTAGCGGCGGCATGTTTTGCGTCAATAAAATCAAGGTCTTGCGGCGTAAGGCTCATGGGCTTCCACTCCAGCCCCCCCTCCAATAATAGCGGTCGCCCCGCATTATCAAGCCCCTGATAATTATCCTGCAACTCATTTTTAAGCCGCTGAAATTGCTCATCCGTAAGGTTGGGCGCCGCATCACTACCCCGATAAATAAGCGCACCGGAAGGGCGGGCAGAATTATCAAATAACGCCTTGCTCCAATTACTGGTGGCATTATGAATATCAACACTAACCGCCGCCGCCTCTAACGGGCTCATGCCATAATGGTCATTGGTCGGGTGAAACAGGCTCATATGCAATATGGGCTGTTTCCCCCTCGGCGCATTTTGAAACCGAATACGCTTCCCCTCAACCTCATATTCATACCCCGCAGGCCACCCTTTGGAGCCTGGAATAATTTTCACCCTATCAGGGCGCAATACATAAAGCTCACGCGGCTTCTGGCTCACATGAACCGCTTCCAGAAAAGCATTTCCCGAAACCTGCAAATGGCAATACCACTCTTCCATAAGGTCAATACCCGACTGCATAGGATTGGGCGCAGTAAGAAGCGAGAGCAGCGGATGTTCATCCATTTCCTGCTTCCCCTCATAAAGCAGCCACGGCACTGAGGCAGCCGCCTCCGCAATCATCCGTACACAACGATAAACAATGGCATTGCGCTCAAAGCCCTCTTTAGAAAGCGTCTTAAAGTCGCGCGGCGACCAGACCGCTTGCCCTTGGGCATGTAGCGCAATCATGGAGGAAGCCGCCCTGCTCTGTTTTTTCTCTTTAGCGGAGGCGCGTGTAAATGGATACATAGTTCTACCTTTCAGGTTAAATTTGCCGCAAAAGCGGATTTTTCAGATTATTTCGCCGCAGCATGAGAGCCGTAACCCCCCATACGAGAGCGTCCATGCGGTCAGGACTTTTCTGATGCCCGCCGCCATCATAAACGCACATCTCATCTTCCAGCGCACTCATTTGCCGCCCGACATGATGGATAAAACCGCGCTCATAAAGAGCAGCAACGGGACCGGCACGAACCATTTTCCCCTTTGTTGCCCGCACAGGAAAAAAGGGCAGCTTCGGCTCAATGCCGAGAACAATTTCACGAATAAGCTCGCCCCCCTGATTGACCTCCGCCACCAGCCTATCGGCATGGTAACTATTAAAGGCATCAACAATTTTCCTCGCCCAACCAGCAGGGCGCAACCCCTGCACAGAAAGGTCAGAAATAATATAAGCATGCCCATCATCGCCCCGCCCCATCACGATAATCCCACAACAATCCGCATTAGGACCGCTGGAAACAGGCGGGTCTACAGCAATGGTTATCTCATAAAGAGCAGGTGCCCGCTCCACACGATATATATCCAAAATATGCCTCGTCCAAAGAGCCGCAGGGTTATCCTCAATCAGCTCCGCATGCAATTCCTGCCTCCCCAAAAGCGAGCCCTCATAGCGGGCGACAATCTCCTTCAAAAAAGCAGGCGCAAGATTAGCCTGATTGGCTTTGGTAGAAGCCCTGCTTATGACACAAGCCTTATCCTTTAAGAGCATTTTGACAATCGGCACAGCACGAGGCGTTGTGGTGATGACCTGTCTTGGTCTTTTTCCAAGCCTCAGCCCAAATTGGAGCATATCCCATGTCTCTTGGGCATAGCGCCATTTTGCAATTTCGTCACACCAGGCAGCCTCAAATTGAGGCCCCCGCAAGGCTTCATATCGCTCCGATGAGAAGGCATACGCCTTTGCCCCATTTGGCCAGATAAGCACTTTTCTGGAAGCATTATAGACCGGTCTTTTTTCGCGCGGTGCAATCTGAATAAGCCCAGAAGGACCCTCCACCATCACCTCACGAATATCAGCATGGGTCTCCCCAATAAGGGCAATCTGCGTAAGCTTTCCCTTAGAAAGCGGCGTTTTCCCTTCCATAAGCCCCCGCACCCATTCGGCACCAGCTCTTGTTTTTCCCGCCCCCCTGCCGCCGAGCAAGAGCCAGCTATTCCAATTTCCCGAAGGCGGCAGCTGGTCTTTTCTTGCCCAAAACGGCCAATGATAAAGCAAATATTGCACCTGCTCATTGGATAGGGATTGGATAAATTCCTTACGCCTTGTCTTCCCCAGCGATGCGATCCAATGCGCGTTCAATCTCTCCGAGCAAGTCATGTTTATTTTTTTCGGTTTCGTCCTTAACTCCCTGCTCTTTAATTTTGTCATTGCGTCGCATGAGTATTTCCATAGCTCTAATCATATGCTCAATGGTTTTGGCGTATCGTTCAAACTCCTCGGTAAGCTGGTTAATATCTTTGGGAATTTGTGCTTCAAAATCCAGCAGGTTTTGGGCAAGCCGTGCATGGGTTTTAGCAAGGGCATGGCTTGTATTTTGTGCTTGTATTTTTGGCAACGAAACGCTCAAAGAACACCCTCATGGGAGGGGTGTGTGGTTTGGTTCATTTTTGGGATTATGACACGGAGTGTATCCTGAAGCGTGTCGCTTGTCAATATTTTTTTTCTTATATTACGGACGCTTAGAGGATTTTTGGCGAGGATAAGCTTCATAAGTTTCAATAGCAAGAATAGGATAGGGCAAGTAATCCACGCCAAAAATTTTTATTTTTTTATGCTATAGAGTAGGCTAGTCTATGGTTTTCATATGAGGCAAAGAGGAAGAAATGGCACAGCATAGCGCAAAGGGCTCAGAATATCATTTTTTGACGGCAAACCATTTGCTAAGCGGCAAGGTCGTGTATTTTTCCGATGAGGGCAAATGGGTAGAAGATATAAAAAAAGCCCATCTCGCAAAAGGACAAGCGGAAGCAGAAGCCCTTCTCCAACGTGCAGAAAAAACAAGCGGCGAGCATGAGGTATTGGATATCTATCTATTCGCCCTAGATAAAAAAGCAGACGGCTTCTCCCCAAGCTCCATAAGAGAGCATATCCGCCAGCTAGGTCCAAGCGTTCGCAAAGATTTAGGAAAGCAGGCAGAATAATGTATCGCTATGATGAGTTTGACCACCGAATAGTAAAAGCCCGCACCGCCCAATTTCGCGGGCAGGTAAAGCGCCGCCTCGCAGGCAAAATAAGCGAGGAAGCCTTCCGCCCCCTGCGCCTCATGAACGGTCTATATCTCCAGCTCCACGCCTATATGCTACGCGTCGCCATACCCTATGGGACGCTCAGCAGCAAGCAGATGCGCATGTTAGCCGAGATTGGGCGCAACTATGATAAGGGCTATGCCCATTTCACGACACGGCAAAACATCCAATATAATTGGCCAGCCCTCAAAGATGTTCCCGATATTTTGGAGGATTTAGCAAGCGTAGAAATGCACGCCATCCAAACCTCAGGCAATTGCATCAGAAATGTCACCGCCGACCAATATGCCGGTGTCAGCGCAGAGGAGCTAGAAGACCCCCGCATTGCCTCTGAGATTTTACGCCAATGGTCCAGCTTCCACCCCGAGTTCAGCTTTTTACCCCGCAAGTTCAAAATTGCCGTAACTGGTCAGTATAAGGATAGAGCCGCCATCCGCTTCCACGATATTGGCATAGAAATTGTCAAACAAAAGAACGAGATAGGCTATAAGATTTACGTCGGCGGCGGACAAGGCAGAACCCCCTTCATCGCACCCTGCATCAGGGAGTTCCTACCCAAAGAGGAGCTACTTTCCTATATGGAAGCGATAATGCGGGTTTATAATCTGCATGGGCGGCGCGATAATATATATAAGGCACGAATTAAAATATTAGTGCATGAGATAGGCGCCGATGAGATGAGGCGCCAAGTAGAAGAAGAGTTTTCCAAAATAGCCAAAACCGGCAGGCTAACCTTACCCAAAGCAGAAATGCAGCGCATCGCCGCCTATTTCGCCCCACCCCCCTATGAAAATAGTGAAGACGAGGATTTAACAACAATAAAAGACGAAGGCTTCCACCAATGGCGACAAGCCAACACCGCCCCCCATAAACAAAAAGGCTACGCCATCGCCAATATATCCCTAAAGCCCATAGGCGGCATACCGGGGGATGCCAGCAGCGAGCAGATGGATGTGCTAGCCGCCCTAGCCGAACAATACAGCTTTTCCGAGATAAGAGTAACCCATGAGCAGAACCTAACCCTCCCCGATGTCAAGCAGAGCGCACTTCCCGCCCTCTATGAAGCACTAAAAAAACACGGGCTGGCAACAGCAAACCTAAACCTCATTAGCGACATCATTGCCTGTCCGGGTCTGGATTATTGCAACCTCGCCAATACGCGCTCAATCCCGATAGCGCAAAAAATATCCGAACGCTTTGCGGCGATAGACCGCCAATTTGACATCGGCGAGCTACGCATAAAAATATCGGGCTGCATTAATGCCTGCGGTCATCACCATGTCGGACATATCGGCATATTGGGCGTGGATAAGAAGGGTACGGAGCATTATCAGATTACGCTTGGCGGCGCACCCGGCGAAGACGCCGCCATTGGCAAAATTATCGGGCGCGCCTTCCCCGAAGATGAGGCGGTGGATGCGATAGAAAAAATTATCGCCTTTTATCTGGAAAAACGCCAAGACGGCGAGCCTTTCATCAAGGCATATAGAAGGCTCGGATTAGATGCCTTTAAGGAGGCAGTATATGAAGCTGCTTAAACAAGGCAAAATCATCAAAGATGACTGGCACCACATTGCAGATGGCGAGGATATCGGCGAACACCCCGCAATTATTCCGCTCAAGCGTTTCTGCGAAGAAGAAAAGCAGCTAAAAGGGCGCAACGCCCCGCTTGGTGTGCTGGTCAAAGGCGGCGAAAAAACAGGCGATGACATAAGAGCCCTCGCCCCCTTTCTGGACAGAATAGCGTTGGTAGCAATAGAGTTCCCCATTTTCAAAAATGGTCGCGGTTTTTCCAATGCCCGCATTTTGAGCGAGGAGCTAGGCTTCACAGGCGAGATAAGAGCGGTCGGCGAAGTATTACGCGACCAGCTTTTATTCATGATGAGATGCGGCATAGATAGCTATGAAATAGATGAACGCATAGACGAAAAAGACTGGCAAGAAGCCATCGCAGAGTTTTCCGATTTCTACCAACCCGCCGGCGATAAAAAGCGCGGCGTGCTATGGCAAAGAAAACCCTAGCGGATAAATTTCCTCTGCGGCGAAAACGCCCCATGAAGCCGAGACGCTTCCCCATCAATCATCTCACAAATCATTTGCGCCGAGCCTTGCGATAAGGTCCACCCCAAAGAGCCATGCCCAGCATTGATAAACAGATTTTCAAACGCCCCTGCCCGCCCAATAATAGGCGAGCCGTCTGGCGTCATCGGACGCTCACCCGCCCAAAGACTGGAGCGGTCATAACATATATCAGGCAAAATATTTTCCAGCCCGTCCAATAATTGCCGCTTGCGAGAGGGGTCAGCCTCAGGCGAAAACCCAATTTCCGCAAGACCAGCAATCCGAAGCTCACTACCCAATTGCGTAACAACCATACGCAGTCTGGGATCGGTCAAGCTCGCCGATAAAACCGCCCTTTTCGTCGCAAGCCCAAGCGAGAGCGAATACCCCTTTAGCGGATAAATCGGCAGCCTAACCCCAAGCGGGGCAAGCAGATGGGGTGTTGCCACCCCAAGGGCAGCAATAAAAACATCCCCCTCAATCTCACTCCCATCCCGCAAATATAGCGCGCGAATACGCTTTTGTTCGCTATGCAATTTTTTCACAGGACTATTCACCATAACCCGCCCCCCTTTTTCCTTAAAATCCCCAATAATCCTCTCCGCAAAAAGACGCGCATCGCCAACACGGTCTTGCGGTGCAAAAAGCGCACCTGCATATTCCCCCGAAGCCAGATAAGGCTCCCGCTTGGCAAGCTCGCCAGCACCAAGCATCTCACCCCCCTGCCCCGCCTCCTGCAGCGCATCACATAACCGCCCCCCCTGCTCCATCTCACCTTTATCCCGATACAGCTGCAAAATCCCGCCTTGCGAAGCCTTATAATCAAGCGGAGCAAGCAGCTTTTCCATGCGCTCCATCTCAGCAATAGAAGCACAAGCCAGCGCAAGGTTGTCATGAAACCCCGCCCATTGCGCCGACGCCCTACAATTAGCAAGAAAGGAAAATAAAAACCGCCATTGCGCCATAGAAAACCGCACCCGCCACTGAAAAGAGTGCGAAAAAGAAAACACCTGCGCCCATATTTTCGGACCCGCCCAAGGCATGCTTTCCGATGCCGTAATTTGCCCCCCATTGGCAAAGCTTGCACTTTTTTTCGGCACGCATTCGCCCTGCCCTTCCACAAGCAGCACCTCATGCCCCCGCCTTTGCAAATGCCAAGCGGTGCTAGTCCCGATAATTCCTGCTCCCATGATAATAATGCGCATGGTGTTTTATGCGCCAGATAGTTGCATCTTGCAATAAGGCTGATAGTGTGGAGGCATGAATATTGAGAGCGTGATAGAGGATTTCAGCCTATTGGGCGACTGGGAGAGCCGTTATGAACACCTGCTCTCGCTTGGCGGCAAGCTTGTGCCATTGAGCAAGGAGGAGATGAACGCCAAGAACAAAGTGGACGGATGCGCCAGCCAAGTATGGCTTGTGGTAGCGTGCGACAAAGAGGGACACTTCCAGTTTCGCGGAGCCAGCGATTCCCATCTGGTCAGCGGTCTAATAGCCCTGCTTCTCATTATCTATAATGGCAAAAAAGCCGATGAGATTTTGGCGCTGAATATTCGTGAGATTTTCAAGCGTCTAGACTTGGAGGAGCATTTAACCGCTCAACGCTCCAATGGTTTTTTCTCAATGGTTTCACGAATATGGGCGGAAGCCGAAAAGCTGGATGCCGTTGCCAGCCCATAAAAAATTGCCAATTGCTGCAACGCAATTTTAAGAATGATTTTGGCAGAACGCCTCGGCAATGAAAACCGCCTTTCCGTCTCCTCCAGCCCGCTTTGTTCGCAACAAACCGCCACCATAATATCGCCCAAACCATAGCCCACAGCCTCAAGGGCTTGCTCAAACTGCTCTTTGGCAGCAAGGGAAGAAAGCGATGCCCGCTCCGTAGGATTTACATAAATAGCCCGCTTTTTATTTTCCAATATGGCTTCATGCCAATTGGTAGTGAGCCTTGTCCGATTTCTACTTTTTTCATAATCATTATACAGAAGCTCACCGGCACGATATTCATGCTCACTAATAAAATTACGCCGATGATAAAGCCAGCGCAAAGGCGTAGAGGAGATATTTTTCTGTTGCGCAGATGCAAAAAACGCCCTCTGCTGATGTTGCTCCTGAAAAGGTTTTTCAATAGCACAAATGCGCCGATAAAAAGCCCGCCCATTCTCATTAAGAATATAAGCATTGGCAATTTTTTGATGGGGCTTGAGCAAATCATTTTTCAAAAAAGCCATAATGGTTTTTTTAGAAATAGGATTTATCTCCACAAGCGCCTCCTTTTTCATGGCAAATAGCCCACATTTTTCTGCGGAAATATAAAGAAAAGCCGTACTTGCATAGGCTTTACGAAATATTTTTTTAGCAAGGCGAATATCGGAAGGAGAAAGCTGGCTCATTTTTTCCCTCACTCTTTACACGTCTTATTTTGAAAATATTTATTTTCGGTAACGCTCACCACCTGCCCAATCATGCCAATCGTCTGGTCAATAACATGGTCATCTCTCTGGTCTTCAATTCTCCTACAAGCATGAGCAATGGTCGTCCTATCCCTGCCAAATATTTTAGCGATATCGGTATAGTTCAACCCAAGAATAACATGGCAAATATATTGCGCCGTTTGTCGTGCCTCAGCAATGCTTGCCTTTTCGCGGCTATGGGAAAAGACGAGCTTTGGCGAAACCTTATAAATGTTTGCCACCGCCGAGATAACATTCATAGCGGATGCTTTTTTATATATATTTTGTTGGCTGGCTTTATATTTTTGTTTTCTGGCAAAATGACTATTCATATCTTCCCCTTTTTCTTCCTATGCAGGCTTCATCCTCTCATAAATAAAGCAGGCGGGGATAAGTATTGAGAATATTTTTCTTTTATATGGTTTAGTTTTATCTATCCCCGCCCAAAAAGGGCATTCTATAATGGATAAAAAAGGCATTCCATTTCAATCACAGGTAAAAATTATGGTATTTTTTCCGATATTTTTCTATATATTACTATGGATAGCAAAGGAGAAGCGATGCGGGTATATGACAGCCTAGCCGATTATGCGGCGATGAAGGGTGAGCATTTGGGCAAGAGCGAATGGATAGTGATAGACCAGTCCAGAATAGACGCTTTTGCGGAGGCGACCAATGACCATCAATGGATTCACACCGACCCCGAGCGTGTGCAAGCCGAGCTTGGCATGGGTACGATAGCACATGGCTATTTGATATTATCGCTGCTCCCCGCCTTATGTGCAGAGATTTGCGTTATTCCCTCCGTAAAAAGAGTGATTAATTACGGCGCCAATAAAACCCGCTTTGTGAATATGGTTCCGGTGAACTCCGAGCTTCGTTGCTCTCTAATGCTAAAAGATGCAAAAGAGAAAATGGGAGGACTTATGGTGATGCTGGGTGCCAGCATTGAGCTAAAAGGCTCAGACAGACCCGCCCTCATCACCGATTTAATCTCCATCCTCTTTGAGTAAAATGGGAAAAATAAAAAAAAGCGAAAAAGAATGGCGAGAGCAATTGGGCGACAAAGCCTATCACATCACCAGAGAACAAGGCACCGAGCCTCCCTTTAGCGGAACCTATTGCAACGAAAAAGCACAAGGCATGTATCACTGCCTATGCTGCGACACCGCATTATTCCCCTCCAAAACAAAATACAATTCCGGCACCGGCTGGCCCAGCTTCTACGACACCGCAACCAAACAAAGCATCACCGAAAAACCGGACACAACCCACAACATGACCCGCACAGAAGTACTCTGCAAAACCTGCGACGCCCATTTAGGACACCTCTTCCCCGACGGCCCCCACCCCACCGGCAAACGCTACTGCATAAACAGCACCGCCCTCACCCTCAAAAAAACCAAATAACCCCCGCTTTCCCAAGATTTACCTTGCCTTTGGCGGGTGCCTGTTTTATATTTTCTCCAGTTTAACACCCAAGCGAGTGACCCTTAGTCGGGTTGCCCGCCTAATAGAATACCTTCTGGAAATATGCGGGAAATCCCTGCTTATGCTTGGGTGTTAAACACAGCCCGACACTTTGTCGGTGCTGGTTTCGCCACCGATAAGCAGGAGAGCTTTGCGTTGTCTATTATTCCCAATCAGTTTCATTTTATATGGGTTGGCGATGAGCAGCAGGAGCCGAGCGGCATTATCCATACATGGAAGGCACTGAACCCTGAGGCGAAAGTCCATATTTACAGAAATGATGATTTATTTCACAAGGATTGGCTTTTCAAACCCACCATGCTGAAATTTTACGAACGGGGCGAATATTGTGGCGTTGCCGATTTAATGAGATGGGAGCTGCTATATAAAAAAGGCGGCTTTGCGATAGATGCGGATTTATATTGCCTCCAAAAACTTCCCCGCTGGCTCTATGATTGCAGCCTATGCGCCTGCTGGGATAGCTCACAGCAGGAAGGCAAATTACTGATTAACAGCTTTGTCGGTGCGCCCAAAAACTCCATAGCGATTAAAGGGCTTATTGATTATTTATTGGAAAAAGGAATTCGGTTAAAAAGAAAAAGATTTAGCTTTTCAAAAATGAAGTTCAAAAACTATCCCGCCTGGCGCTCTGTAGGACCAAAACCCTTCACGCAAATCATCCTAAACAATCACGGCAATCTGCTCACCGCCTTGCCCAGCCATTTCTTCCTACCAATGGGAAAACACACCCATGACTATATCGGCAAAGGACCCGTATATGCCTTCCATTTATGGGGCAGCACCAAAGGCAAAACGCCCAAATATTCCAAAAAATTCCACAATGAAATGATAAAAAAATATGCCTAAATAAACGGGTCATAGGACCACTGCAACAAAGCCTGCCTCTGGCGCGGACGACAGCTGATATCCCCCTCCTCGCAATTTGCCAGCACCTGCCCCCTATGGCGCGAAAAAGCCCGCCATCTCGCAATTTGTTTCGCATCCACCCCATCAATTCTGCGCCCCAAATAATACCGACAATACCACTGAAACCAGCCCCTAGGGTCAGGCTCAATAATCCACCCCTTCTCCCGCCAAACCGACAAGGGCTGGCGCGACTTCACCCCAAAACAATTAAGCGAAACATCCGCCTCCTCAGAAACCCTAGCCCCCTCAAACCAGCTAGACGGAAACTCGCCGCGACAATCATTACAATATTTCCCCTCAAACACCCCCATCCCCAACATCTCCTTAGGCGAAAAACAAGGCGCAAACCCCCCTCCAAAATTCCCCCCCTGCGGCTCCACAATCTCATACCCATACCCCTCCTGCATAGAATCCCGCACCAAAACCCTCGCCCCAATTTTATATGATTTATCCACCATTTCTCCAACTCCAAGGCGCAATGGCATTGCCATTTTTCCACAGACCCACTTTTTTTGACCTTGCCCAAGCCTGCAAGCGGTTTAGCCTATCCTGTCTTTCGGGTGGCAAATGGTCATAAAATTTTTGCATCACCCATGCATGACCGAGCATGACCATGCGCTCATTGACATTGACCCATTCCCTTTTTTCCCTACTCCAAACATAAAGCGTTGCCAGCACTCTTCCATAATCATCCACGCCATGCTCTTCCATTTTTACCTTTCCCCTGCCGCCAATAAGCTTTATCAGCCCATATTTTGCGGTGTCGCCCCAATCCTGTCCAATTTCAGGGCAATCAATGGAATCAAGGCGAATTCTCATTTCGCTCCAGCCCCTATTAGCGATACAAGTATCGCCATCAAGAATATATCCAATTCGGATATGAGGCAGTGTTTGTATTTGCGAGCCAATCTCGTCCTGACTGCGTGCCGTTGTTTTTTCGGCAAGCGGTCTTTGCTCGGATTGGGGAAACAGGGTGAGCCATATCATGACAATTACGACAAGAATGACAGCAATAATAATTTCCATAAAACAGCCCTCTCTGTTCATTGCTGAAAAGCTGGCTGGGGTGGCAGGATTCGAACCTGCGCATGGCGATACCAAAAACCGCTGCCTTACCGCTTGGCTACACCCCAATTGCTGCCCATCTGGTCGGAGTGGCAGGATTTGAACCTGCGCCCCCCTCGTCCCGAACGAGGTGCGCTACCAGACTGCGCCACACTCCGTCGGCTCAGACACAAAGCACTATGCAATTTTGGTGTTTATAATGTGCTAATAGTGATTGGGCAAGGGTGTTTATGAAGCGTATTTTTTGCGGAGGCGTTTTTTGTCAATCTTTCCGGTAGCGTTAATCGGCATCTCCTCAATGAACAACACCTCATCCGGCAGCCAAAACTTGGCAACTTTAGGCTTCAAAAAAGCAAGAATCTCCTCTTTAGAGGGTGCTTCTTCCGTAGCAACCACAAGCAATAGCGGACGCTCCCCCCATTTTTCATGAGGCTTAGCGATAACGGCAGCCTGCAACACGCCCTCATGAGAAGCCGCAATATTTTCCAACTGCACCGAAGAGATCCACTCCCCGCCCGACTTCACCATATCTTTCTGGCGGTCAGTAATTTCCATAAAACCAAGCCCATCAATACTGGCAATATCACCGCTATCAAACCAGCCCTTTTCAGTAAGAATATTCTCCCCCCCAATATATTGTCGGCTTACAAAGGGACCCCGCACCAACAGCTTCCCGCTCGCCTCGCCATTATGAGGCAGCACATCACCGCCCTCATCTTCCAACATAATATCAATCAAAAAGGGCGGACGCCCCTGCTTACATAATTGCTCCTTTGATGCCCCCGCTTTGGGAGCCGAAATAACCCCCAAGGGTGACGTTTCCGTCATTCCCCACGCATGGCGCACCTCAATCCCAAGCCCCGCAAATGCCTCAATCATCACAGACGGCACCGCCGCCCCCCCAATAACAACCCGCTTCAAATGCGAAGGCTTCTTGCCGCTTTTTTGAAGATATTGCAAAAGCCCCGCCCAAATCGTCGGCACCGCCGCCGTAAAGCTCACCTCCTCCTTTTCCAAAAGAAAAAGCAGACTCTCAGGGTCAAGCATAGCATTAGGGTTCACCAGTTTCGCCCCCTGCGCCGGTGCAGAAAACACAATCCCCCACGCATTAGCATGAAACATCGGCACCACAGGCATCACCACATCACAAGCCGAGATACCCATGACATCATTATTAAGCGTCGCCAGACAATGAAGCACATTGGAGCGGTGCGAATAGACAACCCCCTTAGGCTCATCCGTAGTCCCAGAAGTATAACAAATGCCACAAGCATGGTTTTCATCCAGCTTCTCCCACTCATAATCGCCACTTTCCGCCTCAAGAATCTCCTCATAAGAATAGGCATTTTGCAGACCATGCTCCGGCATTTCCGCCCCCCCACAGAAAAACACATAGCCCCTTATCTTGGGCAGATGAGGCGCCAGCTTTTCAATAAGCGGCAAAAAGCAAACATCCAGCAATAAAAGCGAAGCCCCCGCATGGTTCATAATATAAATAAGCTGGTCAGGAAAAAGGCGCGGGTTCAAGGTATGCACAACCGCCCCCATTCCAGAAACCCCATACCAACTTTCAAAATGACGATAATGATTCCACGCCATAGTAGCGACCACTTCCCCCTTTTTGACCCCCATCCGCTTTAATGCCTGCGCCAGTTTTTTGGCACGCAATTGCGCCTCTTTATATGTTTCCCGATGAAGCACCCCCTTCCCCATAAGGCTAACAATCTCGCGCTCCCCATGCCATTTAGCAGCATGGTCAATGATAGAGGAGAGCAGAAGCGGGGCATCTTGCATAAGGGCTTTCATCAGCTTTTCTCCAAACTGCTAGGGTCTTCATGTCCGGCAGGGTCTTGGTGGATAAGCACCTCACTATTGGGAAATTCCTTCAAAACCGCCGCCTCCACCTCATCGGAAATAGTATGCGCCTCCACAAGGCTCATATCAGGGTCAAGCTCAATATGGCACTGAATAAAAATCTGAATCCCCGCCCGCCTCGTTCTGAGGTCATGCATATTCACGACCTTAGGATGAGCAAGAATAATATTTTTAATCTGCCCCCTCCTCTCATCGTTCAACTCATGGTCCATGAGATGATTGGCGGAGCGCATAAAAATCCGAAAGCAGGAGAAAAACATGAACATGGCAACAATAAAAGCAAGCAGGCTTTCCGCCCACACCCAGCCCAGCTGCGTCGCCAATAATATAGAAATAATAACCGATAGATTGAGAAATAAATCCCCCTGATAATGCGCACTATCTGCCGAAATAGCCAGCGATTGCGTGCGCCTCGCCACATAAACCTGCCCCGCAATCAGCGCCAATGTCAGCGGTATAGAAAGCGCAATAATAATAATGGCAATGTGACTCTTATCGGTCGGTAAAGGATTTAAAAAATCCCGCACCGCCGCAATGGTCAGCAATGCCCCTGAGCAAAAAATAAACAAAGCCTGCCCAAGTGCCGCCAGCGCCTCCGCCTTCCCATGCCCAAAACGATGTTCCTTATCAGCCGGTGTCAGCGAATGACGAATAGCAAAAAAATTACCAATAGAAGCAATAAGATCCAAACTAGAGTCGAGCAACGAACTAAGCACCGCCACCGAGCCGCCGGTCATCATCCACGCAAAAAACTTTGCGGCGATAAGCACAATACCCACCAACACGCTTGCCCAACTAATGGCACGCATTAAGCGCCCATCCTTTTGCGATTTTTCTTGCACCTTCTCCATACCTTTCCCCAAGACTATTCCTCCTCCTGTAACATCTGCTTCTGCTTATCTTGCAATTTTACTATATCCCAAATACCGCCCAGACATTGGAAAACCGCTTGAATAATAAGCACCTCTATTACCCCAAAATTAAACAAAATTACCTCAAAATTAAACAAAATACCCCCTATAAGAGCAATAGTCGCACTATAAAATATAAAACTTATAATACTGGGCATTGATTGCCAATCGTCCTTATTATTCAATAGAGTAGCGCCGATTGGACATGCAAAAATAACAAGCCATGTGCCGGGGACAATGATAAAATAATCCGAAATACTATCGGGTGATAAATCACCATATATCCAACCAGTCCACAAAAGACACGCTCCAATTACAACTATTTGAAAAAATACAATCTCAAATAAGTCTTTTGGTGAGTCAGACAACTTATCCAAAAGCAATTTAACAGGAAACCAAAGAGCAAGTCCTCCCAATCCAAAAAATAGGAAAATCACCCAACCGCCAAAAACCGCAAACAAAAGCACGTAGAGAAGAACAATACTTCCAATTATAGTTTTTGGGTGACCGTCCGCCCTATCAACACTTGTAATACAATACATTACGAAGTCATCTAGAAGCTTTAAAAAATTAACAATTTTTCCTTGTTGCTCGCCCATCATTTCCCCTATCTCTTTTCACATTCAAAAAACACCCCAGCCTAACAATAAACTTCGCTCAGGGAAACAGAAAGCGGGTCTGCCAATCATTATTGACGCTTTCCCTTGTGTATAACACCCGCTCATGCAGGCGCGCAGGGCGCGAGAGCCAAAACTCTATCTGCACAGGAGACAATGCAAACCCCCCCCAAAAAGGCGGTGCTGGTATGGATTTCCCCTCAAACTCCTTCTCAAATTTTTCAAAAAGTGCCACCAATTCTTGCCGTGAGCCAAGCACCTCAGACTGCACTGACGCCCACGCCCCAATCTGACTATCCCGCTCACGAGTATTAAAATAAGCCTCCACCCGCTCCCTAGACACCGGCACACAGCTACCCGAAACCCGAACCTGCCGCTCCAAAACCTTCCAATGAAACAGAAGCGAAGCCTGCCCATTACCCCCCAAATGGCGCGCTTTGGGACTTTCCATATTGGTATAAAAAACAAACCGCCCCTCATCCACCGCCTTCAAAAGCACCATACGTTGCTGGGGCGCATGGTGCTCATCCACACTGGCAAGCGACATGGCATTGGCGAAACCATCGCCCTTCGCCGCCGCCTCCGCCATCCATTTTTCAAAAAGGACGATGGGGCAACCTGCCTCCTCTATCTCTGCTTGCATAATCTTGTTCACAATATGCCTCTCTTCCCTTTCGGATTTCATGGAAATGGGTATAATAGGCTTATAGTTTTAACGTAAAGGGCAGAAATATGGAACCGATTATGAAGGGAAAAAAAGGATTGATAATGGGCGTAGCCAATGAACGCTCCATTGCATGGGGCATTGCCAAGGCATGTGCCGATGCAGGCGCAGAGCTTGCCTTCAGCTATCAAGGCGACAAACTAGAAAAGCGCGTAACCCCTCTGGCAGAAAGTGTGGGAAGCAGCCTGGTCATGCCCTGCGATGTCACCGACGACAAAAGCCTAGACTCCCTTTTCGCCACTCTTGAAAAAAAATGGGGCGAGCTAGACTTCGTCGTCCACGCCATCGCCTTCGCCCATAGGGACGAGCTAAAGGGCAGATATGTTGACACCAGCGCTGAGGGCTTTGCCCTTGCCCTCAATGTCTCCTGCTACAGCTTCACCGCCATTGCAAGGCGCGCCGAGAAGCTTATGAAAAATGGCGGAAGCCTGCTGACCATGAGCTATTATGGCGCCGAGAAAGTCATCCCCCATTATAATGTCATGGGCGTTGCCAAAGCGGCATTGGAGGCAAGTGTCCGCTATATGGCGGCTGATTTGGGCAGCAAGCAAATAAGGGTCAATGCCATCTCAGCAGGACCCATCCGCACGCTGGCGGCAAGCGGCATTGACGATTTCCGCGCCATGCTGGACTGGTCTGAAAAAAACACCCCGCTTCGCCAAAACGTCACCATAGAACAAGTCGGCAATGCAGGGCTTTATTTCCTGAGCGATTTAAGCAATGGGGTCAGCGGCGAAATTCACCATGTTGATGCCGGCTATCATATTGTCGGCATGGCAAGTCTGGAAGGGGCAAAATAGCCAATGTCGCATAACCGCTTTGGACATTTACTGCATGTAACAAGCTGGGGCGAGAGCCACGGCAAAGCGATAGGCTGCGTCATTGACGGCGCACCCCCCCTTATCCCGCTAGAAGAAAAAGACATCCAACACTGGCTAGATAAAAGAAAGCCCGGACAAAACCGCTTCACCACCCAAAGAAAAGAATCCGACAAGGTAGAAATATTATCAGGCGTCTTTGAAAACGAAAAAGGCATACAAGTAACCACAGGCACCCCCATAAGCCTGCTCATCAAAAACGAGGATGCCCGCTCCAAAGATTACAGCGAGATAAAAAAGAGCTTCCGCCCCGGACACGCCGATTACAGCTATCTGCAAAAATACGGCATCCGCGATTATCGCGGCGGCGGGCGAAGCTCCGCAAGAGAAACAGCTATGCGCGTAGCCGCCGCCGCCATTGCCCGCAAAATCCTAAAAGGCGTAGAGATAAAAGGAGCGCTCATCTCCATAGGCGAGCAGTCCATAAACAGGGAAAACTGGGATTGGAAACAGATTGACAAAAACCCCTTCTGGTGTCCCGACAAGCAGGCGGCAAAGCAATGGGAAGCCTATCTTGACGGCATCAGAAAACAAGGCTCCAGCATCGGAGCGGTAATAGAAGTGGTAGCGAAAAACGTGCCAAAAGGTCTTGGCGCCCCCGTTTATGGCAAGCTGGATTCAGACCTTGCCCAAGCCATGATGAGCATTAACGCCGTCAAAGGCGTAGAGATAGGAAACGGCTTTCAAGCCGCAAAACTAAGAGGCGAGCAGAACGCCGATGAGATGAGAAATAAAGGCGGCAAGGTTAGCTTCACCAGCAATCACTCAGGCGGCATACAAGGCGGCATTTCCAATGGCGAGGACATCATCGCCCGCTTTGCCGTAAAACCCACCTCCTCCATTTTAACGCCTCGCAAAACCGTTGACACCAAAGGCAAAGAACAAGAGATACGCACCAAAGGCAGGCACGACCCCTGTGTCGGCATCCGAGCCGTCCCGATAGGCGAAGCCATGATGGCGCTGGTTCTGGCAGACCATTGGTTGCGCCATTTAGGACAAGGCGGAAAAATTACATAAGCCCAAGCGCAATCTTGGCAATATGCTCGGCATTAAGCTTGGCGTCCTCATACATATCAAAAGGCGCCGCATGGTCAATAAATCGGTCAGGCAGACAGAGCGGACGGAACACAAGCCCCTCATCCAGCACCCCCCTTTCCGCAAGAAACTGCAATATATGCGCCCCAAATCCACCCCTCGCCCCCTCCTCAATAGAAATAAGCACGCTATGGGTTTTCGCCAATTTCAACAATAAATCACTATCCAACGGCTTCATAAAACGCATATCAATAATGCTTGCGGCTATATTTTTCTTCCGCAATATTTCCGCCGCCTTCTCCACCTCCGCAAGCCTTGCCCCAAGATTCAGAAAGGCAACCCGCTCCCCCTCAGCAATAACCCGCCCCTTACCAATTTCCAACGGCTCAATTTTTTTAGGAATCTCAAGCCCCCGCACCGCCCCCCTCGGATAGCGAAAAGCAGAAGGGGCATCATCAATAAGGGCGGCAGTCTTCACCATCCGCATAAGCTCAATCTCATCAGAAGCCGCCATAAGCGTAAAATGCGGCAGGCAAGCCAGATACGCCAAGTCAAAAGCACCCGCATGGGTCGGACCGTCCGCCCCCACAAGACCCGCACGGTCAATAGCAAAACGCAAAGGCAGTTTCTGAATAGCAACATCATGCACAATCTGGTCATACGCACGTTGCAAAAAGGTAGAATAAATCGCGACAAAAGGCTTAAAACCCTCACACGCCATGCCCGCCGCACAAGTCACCGCATGCTGCTCGGCAATGCCAACATCAAAACATCGCTCAGGAAACTGCTTGGCAAACCTATCCAGCCCCGTCCCCTCTGGCATGGCGGCGGTAAAGGCGACAATTTTCTTATCCCTCTTCGCCTCCGCAATGAGCTGGCGGGCAAAAATAGAAGTATAGCTTGGCGGTGCCGCCTTAGCAGAATGCTTCTCACCCGTATCAGGATTAAAGCTCCCCACCCCATGATATTTATCCGCCGCCTTTTCCGCAGGCTCATATCCATAGCCCTTTTTCGTCACGACATGGAGCAGAATGGGACCCGTTTTCGCCTTCTTAACATTTCTCAATATCGGCAAAAGATGCGCCATATTATGCCCATCAATCGGACCGACATAATAAAACCCCATCTCCTCAAACAGCGTCCCCCCCATAGCAAATCCGCGCATATATTCCTCCATGCGCCGCACCTTTTCAGCAAAGCGCGCGGGCAGACGATGAACAATATTTTTAGCGATATTTCTAACTTTCCGATACCGACTACCCGATAATAAGCGCGCAAGATAAGCCGACATCGCCCCCACAGGTGGGGCAATAGACATATCATTATCATTAAGAATAACAATCAGCCTCTTATCCATAGCGCCGGCATTATTCATCGCCTCATATGCCATGCCCGCCGACATCGCCCCATCACCAATGACACAGATAATATGATTATCCTTACCAAGAATATCACGCGCCATCGCCATGCCCAGCCCCGCCGAGATAGAAGTAGAACTATGCGCCGCCCCAAAAGCGTCATAGACACTTTCCGCCCTTTTCGTAAATCCCGACAAGCCCCCTTTTTGGCGCAACGTCCCCATTTTCCCCCGCCTCTTGGTCAATATTTTATGCGGATAGCTCTGATGCCCCACATCCCAAACCAGCCTATCCTTAGGCGTATCAAAAACATAATGCAGCGCAATACTAAGCTCCACCACCCCCAGCCCCGCCCCCAAATGCCCCCCCGTCTTTGAAACCATCTGCACCATATCTTCACGCAGCTCCCCAGCAAGCTGAACAAGCTCCTTCTCAGAAAGCCGCCGCAACTCTTTAGGCGAGTTTATCGTATCCAAAAGGGGAGTTTGCGACTTCTTGGACATAATTTAACTCTCCCGTATCTGAACAAAATCGGCAATCTCACAAAGCATATCCGCCCGCTTCCCAAAACTTACCAAATGCGCCTTTGCCTGCTGAACAAGATGAGCCGCCTGCTCTCTAGCCCGCTCCTCGCCCATCAGCGCCACAAAACTTGTCTTCTTACTATCGCTCTCTTTATAATCCAGCAAATCATCAATAATCTGAAAAGCCAGCCCAATCATCTGTGCATATCCGCCAAGAGCCGCACGGTCTTCCTTAGAAGCCTGCCCAAGAATCGCCCCGCTATCCACCGCAAAATGAATAAGCGACCCCGTTTTCATCCCATGCAGCCTCGTCAATATACCAAGCTCAGGAAGCGCCCCATGATTTTGCAGATCAATGCTCTGCCCCCCCACCATGCCATGCACCCCGCCTGCATGTGCCATTGCCTGCAATAGCTCCACCCGAATAGCGGTAGATTTATGAACCTCCTCGCTTGCCAATATCTCAAAGGCGAGCGTCAACAGCCCATCCCCCGCAAGCACCGCCATCGCCTCGCCAAAGGCAACATGCAGCGAGGGCTTGCCCCGCCTCATCGCATCATCATCCATGCAAGGCAGGTCATCATGGATAAGCGAATATCCATGAATAATCTCAATCGCCGCCCCAACAAGAATGGCAGATTTCGGCTTGACCTCAAAAAGCTCCGCCACCTCCGCCACCAGAAAGGGACGCAACCGCTTTCCCCCCCCCAACACACCATAGCGCATCGCCTCAATGAGCTTGCTCTCCGGGTCTTGGGAAAGCGGCAATAGATTGGACAAAACCTGCTCCACGCTTTGTGCGGTTTGCTGCAATGCGCTATGAAAGGCGGTGCTAGGCTTTTGATTGTTCGGCAAGATTATTCCTGTTTTTGTTTTTCTTTGGCAAGCGTTTCAATTTTCATCTTTGCCGCTTGCAATTGTTTCTCGCAAGTTTTGCGAAGTGCCTCCCCACGCTCATAAAGCGTTATGGCGTCATCCAGCTGAGCCTCACCATTTTCCAATTGGGCGACAATGTCCTCCAACTCACTAAGGGCGGCTTCAAAACTTATTTTTTCTGTTTTTTTTGTTTTTTCTGTCATATTTGACCTCCTGGCATTAGCGGATAGAATAGTTTGTCCGATAAAGGCGGATAAGGCAAGGTTTCGGCAATGGAAAATATGGAAAATATAGAAAAAGCAGTAGCAGTTTTACGACAAGGCGAGCCGGTGGTTTTCCCCACCGAGACCGTCTATGGTTTGGGCGCTGACGCAAGAAACAGCGAAGCCATAGCCAAGATTTTCGCCCTAAAACAGCGCCCCCACTTCAACCCCCTCATCGTCCATGTAGCAAGCATGACGGCGGCGGAAGAGCTTATCCACATGACCCCCGACACCCAAAAACTGGCAACCCATTTCTGGCCTGGAAGCCTCACCCTCATCGGCACAAAAAAAGACACCACCATCACCCCCCTAGTAAGCGCAGGGCTAGAAACCCTCGCCATCCGCATCCCCGCCCATAAAACCGCACAAGCCTTACTACAAAAATCCGCCATGCCGCTCGCCGCCCCAAGCGCCAATCTATCAGGCAGACTTAGCCCCACCGAAGCAAAACACATAGACATAAAAAACATCATGATACTGGACGGCGGCAAAACCGAAAAAGGACTGGAAAGCACAATCATCTCCTGCCAACACGAAACCCCCCTATTACTACGACAAGGCGCCATAGCCAGCGAAGAGATAGAAACGGTACTAGGCAAGAAACTACAACAAGCAAAAGCAGAATACGGCAAAGAAGCACGCCTATCACCCGGCAGAACAAGCCTCCATTACTCCCCCCAAGCAAAACTTCGCATAAACGCCACCCACATAGAAAAAGACGAAGCCCTCCTCACCTTTGGCAACACACCCGACCATAAAGGGCTTACCCTAAACCTCAGCAAAAACGGCAATTTACAAGAAGCCGCCGCCAATTTTTTCTCCTTCCTCCACGAGCTAGACAAAAAAGCAGAAAAAATTGCTGTCCACCCCATCCCCGAAAAAGGGCTAGGGCGTGCCATTAATGACCGCCTAGAAAGAGCCGTTCAATCCAATGACGGCACAAAATAGGGAAAAACCACCCTATCACCCACCATAATATTCAGCGCCTTTGCCCGCCCCGCCCCAATTTCAAGAGCGGCGGTAACTTTTTCACTGGAGCTTGACGAGCCATGCGAGCCAATATCATATCTCGTAATAATATCAGCAATGACCCCATCTCTCCGTATAAAGACAATATCAAGCGGCACATAGGTATTTTTCATCCAAAAGCGTTGAATACGAGGCTTCCCCAATAAAAACAACATACCCGAAAAAGGCTGAATACTGCGCCGATACATCATGCCCTTTGAGGTCTGTGCAGGCGTTTTAGCAATTTCAACATCAAACAGATAATGCTTACCCGCTTGGGTAATAATTTCCAGCCTATCCTCCTCCAACCCCCTTTGCGGGCTTTGGGCAAAAAGCGGCAAAGAAAACAGAAAAAGACAGCAAAAAAGCAAAAAGCGCATGGGATAGCTAACTCATAAACTCAATCGGTTTCCCCAAAGAAGGCGCAATCAACTCCCCCTCACGCATCACAATATTCCCCCGAATAATAGTCGCCACCGGCCAACCATGCACCTCTTTCCCCGTAAAAGGCGACCAGCCACATTTGGACTGCAACCAGTCTTCAGAAATCACTTTCTTGGCGGCAAAATCAACCAGCGTAAAATCAGCATCAAACCCCTTTTCCATTTTGCCCTTATTGGCAAGCTTAAAAAGCCGATGAGCATTAAGCGAGGTCAACTCCACCAACCTCTGGCGCGAGAGCCTTTTGGCATGAACATGCTCCAACATAAGCGGCAGCAAAGTCTGCACACCCGGCATACCCGCCGGCGATTTGGGATATTCCGCCGCCTTCTCCTCACGACTATGAGGCGCATGGTCAGAGCCGATAACATCCACAATCCCCGCAGAAAGCGCCCGCCAAAGCGCTTCCCTATGCTGGGCTTCCCGAATAGGCGGGTTCATCTGCGCAAAACTACCAAGCTCGTCATAGCACGCAGGTGCCACAAGCGTTAAATGTTGCGGCGTCACCTCAACGGATGCAATAGAGCGGTGTTTCGCCAAAAGCTCCATCTCACTTTTGGTGGTGACATGCAGCACATGGATCTGCTTCTGCTCCTTTTCAGCAAGAGCCAGCAGCCGCTTAGTGCAAGAAAAAGCAACCTGCTCATCGCGCCAAACAGGATGACTATGCACATTCCCCTGCTCAGCCAGATGTACCTGTTCCCTAAGCAAAAACTCATCCTCCGAGTGAAACGCCGCCCGCCTCGTAATATGGCGAATAATCTTGCCAACATTTTCATCATCCGGCACCAGCAGATTCCCCGTAGAAGACCCCATAAACACCTTAACCCCACAACACCCCGCCAGCCGCTCCATCTCCGGCAAAAGCTCCGCATTATCAGGCGTCCCGCCCGCATAAAAAGCATAATCACAATGCATATTATTCCGAGCGCGCCGCAATTTATCCTCCAGCGCATCAATAGAAGTCGTAGGGGGCGCAGTATTTGGCATTTCAAAAACAGCCACCACCCCGCCCATAATGGCAGCGCGCGAGCCGCTTTCAAGATTTTCCTTATGCTCATTGCCGGGCTCGCGAAAATGCACCTGCGTATCAATAACGCCCGGCAAAATATGCAGCCCCGCACAATCTATACTCTCCCCCGCCGCCCCCTCACCAAAAGAGCCAATCTCCACAATCCGCCCATCACGAATAGCAATATCCCCCTCATGCTCGCCCTTATGCGTCAGCAGGGTTCCCCCCCGCAAAATCAACTGATAACTCATGACTTCCCTTCCAATAATTTGCACGCCGCCTCATAAACCTGAGGCACCGTAATATCACTCATATCATGGAGCTTACCCCCATTGCGAGCGATAATTTCCGCAAGCGGCACACTCCTAACAATAGCACAATGCTCCCCAAAAGGGGCATAAAGCCTATCATCAGTCGGACCAAATAAAGCAAGGCTCGGTGCCCCCACAGCGGCGGCAAGATGAGTAAGCCCGCTATCATTACCGATATAGAGCTTGGCATGTTTCAGGCTCGCAGCCGCTTCCAAAAGCGGACAAGCCGTAAAATCAATAAGGCGGTTTTTGGCAAACCCCCGCTCAATAAACGCCTTTTTTATCCGCCCCACCGCCGCCCTTTCCTTGGGACCGGCATGAATAAGAATAGACGCCCCATGAAGCAGCCCCCTTTCCTTCACAAGCGCAAGGCAAAGCTCCACATAATTCGTATACGCCCATATTTTATTCCCCCAATTTGCAGTCGGACCAATCGCCAAAAGCGGCACATTTTTCGGAAGCCTTTTCTCCACTACCCCCTCAATCTCGGCTGGAATAGAAATATAAGGCGCAGGCGGCGGGTCAAGATGAAACAGCGCCCCAATATGCGCCACCCTATTTTTTTCCATATCGGGCTTCAAAATATGCTTATGGCGGGCAACCAGCACCCTAGAAAGCACCGAATCCCTCAGGTCAATAATCCGATGATAACGATGAGGCAAAGCCCGTCCATATAGCTTCAGCCAATGCAATTTATATTTTTCTTTGCGAAAGGGAAATATTTTCTCCACATTGGGCATATATCGGAAAAGCGGAGCAGGAGCGGTACCGCAAGCGACAAAGAGCGGATGGTCAGGCTCATTCTTGGCGATATGGTGGAGCAATCCGGTAGAAAAAATTGCGTCGCCAATGGCATTTGATGTAATGAATAGGCTTGGTCTCAACATGGTGCAAGATTTGCATATTTAGCGGTTATGAAACAGAAAAAAATATCCCCTCATATAGCGAGGCTCACAAGCAGGCGGAGCTTTCTGATAAGCGGCACCGAAAGCGAGCCTTTTCTAGAACGCCTCATCACCAGCAATTTACCCCAACACGAAGAAGCACAACACAGCGCATTACTAACCGCACAAGGCAAATATGATTTTGATTTTTTCCTAACCCGCACCAAAACCGCCATCCGCATAGAGGTGCATAAAACCGACCATGACCGCCTAATAGAAAAACTCCACCACTACCAGCTCGGCGCCAAAATAAAAATAACCCCCGACCCCCAAACCCACACCTATGCCGCCTGGGGCGAAACCCTCCCCGCATGGCAAAAAGACACCCGCTCCCCGAAAATGGGCGCAAGAGCCGCCCTCACAGAAACCCCCACCAACGCCACCGAAGCAGACTACAAAGCATGGCGCATAGAACACGGCATCATAGATGGCGAAGATATGCTAAGCGGAAAAGACTTCCCCCTTGATTTCGGCTTTACCAAAATGGGCAGCATCAGCCTTGAAAAAGGCTGCTTTCTCGGACAAGAAGTAATATCAAAAATACAAAGACGCGGCAGCACCAAAAAAGCAATCTATATCGGCACCTTCCCGAAAACCCCACCCCCCCCACAAACCCCCATCATGCAAGGCGAAAAAACCATAGGCAAACTATGCACCAGCGCTGGCAAAAAGGCACTCCTCCTGCTTCGCAAAGATGCCGCAAAGGCTGGCACCTGCACCGCAGAGGGGCAGCAAATAACCCTCACATCCCCCACCTTGTAAAACCCTCCCGAAAAGCCCATATTATAAAAGACAAGGAGAACACTCATGCAAGCGCCTGAACTTCTGAAGCAGATGGGCATATCCTACACGCCGCAACTAGCCCGCGAGATGGAGCCTACCTATGCGCGCCTCCAGCATGTGATACCCGAGCTTGAGTGGCAGATTTTCGCTCCCTATATCAAGGCGATAGAGGAGCTGAAGCGCGAGAAGCGCGCGGTGATATTGGCGCATAATTACCAGACGCCGGAGATATTTCACACCATCGCCGATAGCATTGGCGACAGCCTGCAATTGGCGCGCGAGGCGGCAAGCGTGGAGGCAGACATGATTGTGCAATGCGGCGTCCACTTCATGGCGGAGACGAGCAAGCTGCTAAACCCCGACAAAAAAGTCCTAATACCCGATAGGGAAGCAGGCTGTTCCCTTGCCGAAAGCATCACGGGAGCCGATGTCCGCACCTTGCGCGAGGCGCACCCCAATATTCCGATAATCAGCTATGTCAATACCTCCGCTGAGGTGAAGGCGGAGAGCGATATATGCTGCACCTCCTCCAACGCCGTTGCGATTGTAGAAAGCTTCGGCGTGGATAAGGTGCTGTGTATCCCCGATGAATATTTAGCGAAAAACATTGCCGCCCAAACAAAAGTAGAAGTGCTGGCATGGAAAGGCAAATGCGAAGTCCATGAACGCTTCACCGCAAAAGAGCTCCGCGATTACCGCGCCCAAGATGAGCGCATACAGATTATCGCCCACCCCGAATGTATGCCCGAAGTCCTAAAGGAAGCCGACTTCTCAGGCTCCACCTCGGCAATGATAAAATGGGTGCATGAGAACAGACCCGAAAAGGTGCTTCTGGTTACGGAGTGTTCCATGAGCGACAATGTCGCCATTGAGCTTCCCGAAACCGAGTTCGTCCGCCCCTGCAATCTATGCCCCCACATGAAAAAAATAACCCTCCCCAAGATTTTGGAAAGCCTCGTCCATGAGCAATATGAAATTGAAATAGAACCCCACCTCATCGCACCCGCAAGGCAAGCAGTGGAGCGCATGATTGCGCTGAATAAATGAGCGGACAAAATAATATTATTGATGGCGGCGATGTGCTCATTATCGGCGCAGGCTTGGCGGGATTATTCACCGCACTAAGCCTCTCCCCAAGGCGCTGCTCCGTGATAAGTCCAGCACCGCTTGGGCATGGTGCCAGCACCGCATGGGCGCAAGGCGGCATTGCGGCAGCACTTGGCAAATATGACAGCCCCGCCCAACACGCCGAGGATACGATAAAAGCGGGTGACGGCTTGGTGCATGAGGCGACAGCACACTTGCTGGCAGAGGAAGCCCCCCAGCGCATAGAAGACTTACTCCGCATGGGGGTCAGCTTTGACCGCGACGAAAAAGGCGGACTGAAATTAGGACAAGAGGGCGCCCATAGCAAACCCCGCATTGTCGGCGTTGAGGGCGATAGAAGCGGCAAGGAGATAATGCAGGTTCTCAAACACGCAACCCGCAACACCCCCTCCATCCGCATGATTGAAGGCTTCACCGCCCATGAGTTGGCGGTGGAGGATGGCAGAATAAGCGGCGTTTTCGTAAGCCCCGCCCATAGCCCATTCAAAGAAACCCTCCTCATCAAAGCAAGAGCAGTCGTTCTGGCAAGCGGCGGCACCGGACATTTATATGCGGTGACCACCAACCCCCCCCAAGCCAGCGGAGAAGGTCTGGCAATGGCAGCCCGCGCAGGCGTGCAATGCGTGGATATGGAGTTTGTACAGTTCCACCCCACCGCCCTCGCCTATGGACAAAGCCCCGCCCCGCTCGCCACCGAGGCGTTGCGCGGCGAAGGCGCATGGCTCATTAATGGCGAGGGCAACCGCTTCCTAGAAAACGAACTTGCCCCCCGCGACATCGTCGCCCGCGCCGTTGCAAAAGAAATAGAGCACACCGGCAAAGTGGAGCTAAAGCTCCCCAAAAAACTAGCCGAGCATCTGGATAGTGCCTTCCCAAGCATCGCCGCCTCCTGCAAAGAGCTTGGCATTGACCCCACAAGAGAGGGCATCAAAGTAGCCCCCGCCGCCCATTACCACATGGGCGGCGTGGTCGTGGATATATGGGGACGCTCAAGCATGGAGGGCTTATGGATATGCGGCGAGACCGCAAGCAGTGGTGCACATGGCGCAAACCGCCTTGCCAGCAACAGCCTTTTAGAGGCACTGGTTTTCGCCGCCCGCATCGCCAAAGATATCAACGCCAATATATCCGAGCAGAAAAGCGGACAAGCTTTTACAGGACAAAGCACCGAGCAAAAATCCGATATCGGCAATAAAGCAAATGAGCATTTGCGCCAGATTATGACGCAAAAAGTCGGCGTGCGCCGCAACGCCGAAGGGCTGAAGCAAGCCGTTTCCGCCATTAGAAGAATAGAGCGAAGCCTCACCGCAGAAGGCGTCCTATCCAATCGGAGCATCGCATGCCTGCTAATAGCCGCAAGCGCATTACAGCGCGAAGAAAGCCGAGGCGCCCATTGGCGCAGCGACTTCCCCGATAAAGCAAAAAAAGCAGAACATAATTTCATGACACTGGCACAAGCAAGAACGCTCGCCGAAGAACAAACCGAGCTGAGCGACAGCTTCCCCATAAAGGAACACGGCGCATGACCATGCAAGAACTGATAGCAATGGCATTGGCAGAAGACTTAGGCAATGAAGGCGACATCACCTCCCAAGCTCTAATAGAAGAGGGGCAAACCGCCCATTACATTTTACAACCCCGCGAACAAGGCATATTGGCAGGGCTGGAAATAGCAGAAGCCTGCTTCCACCAAATCAACAAAACCCTCAAATGGAGCGCAAAAAAGCAAAACGGCGACAAAATAAATCCCAATGAGCCAATCGCCCACATAGAGGGAAACGCAAAAAGCATATTGGCAGCCGAGCGCACCGCCCTCAATTTCCTATGCCATTTATCGGGCATCGCCACCCAAACGGCAAAAATGGTAGCCGCCATTTCAGGCACAAAAGCAATTATCCGATGCACCCGCAAAACCACCCCCCTCCTGCGCGCGTTAGAAAAACAAGCAGTCAAGCTAGGCGGCGGCACAAACCACCGCTTCGGTTTATATGATTCCATTCTCGTAAAAGACAACCACATCGCCTTAGCGGGCAGTCTGGACGACATCACCCAACGCCTCCAAAACAAGCCCTTTCAAATAGAGGTAGATAGTTTGCAGCAATATGAAAAAGCGCTTCAAAAAGGAGCACGCCTAATCCTGCTGGATAATATGACACCGGAGCAAATAAAACAGGCAGTGGCAACCCGCCCCGAAGGCGTCCAGCTTGAAGCAAGCGGCGGCATTACGGAGCGCAATATTACCGAGATTGCCAAAACCGGCATTGACTATATCGCACTTGGCAGCCTCACCCATTCGGTAAAGGCGCTGGATATCGGACTTGATAGTATATAATAATTACAGATTGCGCTCTATGCGCTCCGGTCTGGCAAGCGGCATGATGACGCGGTTCAGACTATCCGCATAGAAAATATGTTTCCCAATTTTCTGGATCTTACGAAAATCACCAGACCAAAACGGCTCCACATATTCGGCATGATAATGGGTAGCCGTATTCGTAAGCGGTGTACGCATGGGGGTAGTGAGCAAAATACCGGCAAGCTGATATGCTTTTTTCCAAAGATATTTATTTCTGGCTCTATCCGAGCGCCCATCACAAGCAAAAGAAAACTGGCACTGGTGCCGATTTTCCTCACCCTGAAAAACAACCTGACAAATATGAGCAGGATATCTAGGCGAGCGCGCCCTGTTTAAAACAACTTCCCCCACCGCCATCCACCCCTCATAAGGCTCCGAGCGGGCTTCAAAATAAATCGCCTGAGCCAGACAATTCCTAGCCTCATCAAAAGGCTCACTAGCATGCTGCTTAGGCGCAGGCTGAGCCGTCCTCATTTTCTGCAACGCAAATTTCGTGCTTTCAACAGGCGCAAACCCCATCAAAGCAATAGCCACAATGACAACATGTATACTATGTCTAACCCTTTTCATATCAGCGCAAATATACCCGAAAACCCCGATTCGGGAAAGCACTTTTTACCCCCCTGAAATCATTGACTTTTCCCATAATTCCTTAACTATTCCCCCTATTTCTTCCGTATCTGCGAGAAATCTGCGTAAGCACTCATATACATCATAATACGCTGAAGAAGCGCAAGACGATTGTTTTTCAACCTTTTATCCTCAACATCAACCCGCAATCCATCAGCAAAAGCATCTACTTTTGGACGCAAGCTTGCAAGATATTCAAATTCTTTTTTAAACCCGCCCCTCTTATAGCCAGCTCCTTTCTTTACTCCTGTTCCACGTTGTACCATTGCTTCTACATCTGTTGCGTTAAAAAGCTCTCTTTCTTGGTCAGTTTCAAAAAGCTCTGGATTACACTCTTTTTCCACCAGCCATTTCCCATTTACATCAATCCACCTCCCAGAGTCTAAGAAACCACGCACCCTCCAATAGGCGTCTAATACCTCATCACCATCTTTTGTAGGAAGAAAATTGGATAATTGCTTTGCACAATCATATAGAGCCAGTGGCATGTCCCTATAATGACCTTTTGCCATTCCTCCCCTTGCGGCTTTTAAGGCATCATGTCTAATGCCCCCTCCTTTAAATAAGTCTGGTATTCGGTTATTGATATAATCAATAAGGTCTTGCTTTATTTTTTCATCCTGTATTGTCAAATTATCTCTCAGAGATAAGGGCATTTCCGTTTCCAGAATAATTCGTAAAACACCAATTGTCGCACGGCGGAGCGCATTGGGGTCTTTGGAGCCAGTCGGCTTTTCTCCAATCTGCCAGAAATATTGCAGATTATAAAGCTTCTCCGCCAATGCAAATACAACTCCCACAGCAGTTTCAGGTATGGAATCGGTAGGACCCACAGGCTTATATTGGTCACGAATGGCTTTCGCAACCTCTATATTCTCGCCATCATGCAAGGCATAATAATACCCCATCACTCCCTGCAAATGCGAAAATTCCTGCACCATTTTTGAGACCAGGTCTGCCTTTGCAAGTTGCGCCACCCGTCTTATGTTTTTTTTATGCTCTTCTTTACCACCGAAACGCTCCATTAACACTTCTGCCAACTTTCCAACTCTTCTAGACATTTCTGCAAAGGTGATATTGCCGTGAGAGAGGATACCGCCCATCATCTTTGCTTTTTCCTCCAGAGAGGTTTTCTTGTCCTCTTCAAAGAAAAACTGCGCATCCGCAAGGCGCGCCGAAAGCACCCGCTCATTCCCCTGCACAATCATTTTTTCGCTATCAGCAATATTGGCAGTGATAAGAAAAAAGGGCGCAAGCTTTCTCTTTTTATCCGCAAGCGGAATATATTTCTGATGGATACGCATCACACTAATACTGACCTCAATAGGAATGCTTATATATTTCTTTTCAATCGCCCCCATAAGCACATGCGGGCTTTCCACCAAAGCGGCAATTTCCGAAAGCAGCGCCTCATCCAAGTCAGCAACAAGCCCCTTTTTGGCAGCAAGGGCTTCCGCCTTTTTGCGAATAGCCTCTTTCCTTTTCCCCGCCTCCAAAACCACAAACGCCTTTTTCAACCCCTGCTGATAAGCCTTGAAATCCGCGCACTTAATCGCCTCAGGCGCAAGAAACGGATGACCATAAGTAACATTCCCGCTCGCAACCCCCCCCACAGAAAAAGGCACAATTTTCCCATCCAACACCGCCAGAATAGACCGCAATGGACGCACCCAGCTAAGGCTACCCTCCCCCCAACGCATAGACTTCTGCCAAGGAAACCCCCGCACAATATCAGGCACAATCTCCGCAATTATGTCAGCAGTTTTTATGATTTTGGCAGGAATAATAACGACATAATATGCACTCTTATCATCTTTTTCCGTCTCCAGCTTACCGACATCGGAAACACCGACACTTCGCAAAAATCCGTCAATCGCCTTTTGCGGCGCACCCACCCGCACCCCCTTTTTGCGCTCACCCGCACGGCTCACACTCTTAGCAATCCCGCTCACACATAACGCCAAACGGCGCGGCGTAGAAAAGCATTGAATTGTATCAAACCCAATCCCCTCTTTTTTCAAAGCCTTCTCCATAGCGTGCGCAAATTGCAATTCCGCCTGCCCCTGCATGCGCGCCGGTATCTCCTCGCTATAAAACTCTATCAGAAGCTCCCCGCTCATTCCTTATCCCCCGCCAAATAACTTTTGGCACAAGCTTTGGCAAGCGCGCGCACCCTCGCAATATAATCCTGCCTCTGCGCCACCGATATCACCCCCCGCGCATCCAGCAGATTAAAACAATGGCTCGCCTTCATGCACTGGTCATAAGCGGGCAAAGGCAGTTTTTTCTCCACCAACGCCTTACACTCCCCCTCCGCATCCTCAAAATGCCGCCGCAAAATATCAATATCCGCATGCTCAAAATTATAGGCAGAAAACTGCTTTTCATTTTCCAAAAACACATCACCATAGCTGACCCCCTCGCCATTAAAGTCCAGCTCAAAAACATTCTCCACCCCCTGCACATACATCGCCAGCCGCTCCAGCCCATAGGTAATCTCCCCGCTCACCGGGCGACATTCAATCCCGCCAACCTGCTGAAAATAGGTAAATTGCGTAATTTCCATGCCATCGCACCAGACCTCCCAGCCAAGCCCCGCCGCCCCCAATGTCGGGCTTTCCCAATCATCCTCCACAAAGCGGATATCATGTTTTTTCGGCTCAATACCAATGGCTTGCAGACTTTTGAGATAAAGCGCCTGAATATTTTCGGGAGACGGCTTCAAAATAACCTGAAACTGATAATAATGCTGCAAGCGGTTCGGATTTTCCCCATAGCGCCCATCCGCAGGACGCCTTGACGGCTGAACATAAGCCGCCTTCCACGGCTTCTCCCCCAATGCCCGAAGCAATGTCGCAGGGTGAAAAGTCCCCGCCCCCATTTCCACATCATAGGGCTGCAAGATAAGACAGCCCTGCTCCGCCCAAAAGTTTTGAAGCGTCAAGATAAGCTGCTGAAAAGAATATTTCCGATTTTTACTCATGGCTCCCCCGAAGCTATCCCGCAAGGGCTTAAAATACAAGACCCTGCCCCTGGCGCAATATGGCATTGAGCGTCGGGGTGTGCTTATTATCGCTTTGATGGATAACAGCCCCCCGCTTCCATTGCAGCGGAGCCTTACTGTCACGAATAGCACGAATAAGCATGAGCTTCGCCTCCGCCCCCTCCTTTGCAAAAAGCGGAAAGAGAATAATATTGCCAAGCTTCTCCTCCACTAAAGGCAAAAGCCGAAGCACAAACCTCGCAGGATAAATAAAACTAACACTCCCCCCCGAGCGCACCAGCGCACAAGCCACCCGCACCCAATCGGAAAGCCCCCCCTCTGGCAATGAGCGCGCCAGCGCCCGCCCCGCATTAGGCGCTTTGGCAAACTCCGCCTCATTATAAAAAGGCGGATTTGCAAAAACATGGTCAAAGCGCTCAGGCTCAAGCGTTGGAAAACTGCTCAGCTTTTCCGTAATATCAGCCCGAAAAAACCGCACCACTCCCTGCAACCCATTTTGCTTGGCATTCTCCCCAGCAAGCCCAACAAGCCCCTCATCAATTTCCAACCCATAGACAGAACACCCCCGCACCCGATGAGCAAGGCAAAGGCTGGCAACCCCCGCCCCCGCCCCAAGCTCAAGGCAAAACTCGCCAGACTTGGCAGGAATAGAAGCCGCCAACAGCACCGCATCCTGCCCGGAGCGAAACCCCTTTTCGGGCTGAGCAATACTCAGCGCCCCGCCCAGAAAATCATCACCCTTTGCCTGCATTATGCTCCCTCTCCGCATTTTCAATCAGCACCAGCGCCCGCTCCAAATCGTCCCTTGCCACCATAAGCCTTCTCGGCAGCGCACCAATAGAGCCGTCCATAATACTGGCATGGCTATCCATAATGACACTTTCAATGCCCTCGCTTTGCAAAAGTGCTTGTGAAAAACTGAGCCAGACGGCATTATTTGAGCGCAAAACTTCTTTCATAGGATTTTCACTGTAACGCCCATGACGAAAACCGCAATAGAAAAGCTGGAGGCTCTTGCGAGCGCCGACATGAAGCAGATAGACCGTCTGATTATCTCGGCGCTTGGCTCGCATACGCGCTATATTCCCACCATTGGCAAGCACATATTGGGCGCGGGCGGCAAGCGCCTGCGCCCGATGTTGACCATAGCGGGAGCGCATTTATGCGGCTATGAGGGCAAGGGACATATCGGGCTTGGCATGGCGGTAGAGTTCATGCACACGGCAACCCTCCTCCATGATGATGTCGTTGATGAGAGCAGCCTTCGGCGTGCCAAACCGACAGCGTCAAAGCTATGGGGCAATTCGGCAAGCGTGCTGGTCGGGGATTTTTTGCTCGGTCAATCCTTCCGCAAAATGGTGGAGATAGGCTCGCTAGAAGCACTGGAAGTCCTATCGCGCGCAAGCGCAATCATTGCTGAGGGCGAAGTAGACCAGCTTGACGCCAAAGGCAAGCTGCCATGGGGCAAGCAAAACTATCTGAACATCATCAACGCCAAAACCGCCGAGCTATTCGCCGCCGCCTGCGAAGTCGGAGCGATATTGGCGAAAACCGACAAGAAAAAAAGGCGCGCGCTCAGCGATTATGGTCGCCATCTGGGCATGGCATTTCAGCTGGTTGATGATGCCCTTGATTATTCGGGCAAGAAGCAGGCATTGGGCAAAAACATTGGCGATGATTTCCGCGAGGGCAAGATAACCCTGCCGCTATTGCTCGCCTATGAAAAGGCGGATAGGCAGGAAAAGCGTTTCTGGAAAAAAGCGATGAACCCCGACACCCAAGAGGAGCAAGATTTCGCCAAAGCGATAGAGCGATTTGAACACCACAAAGTGCTGGATATGGTGCTGGCAGAGGCAGAGCAATATGGCAAAAAAGCACAAAAGGCATTGAGCATTTTTGAAAAAAGCAACTGGCAACAAACCCTGCACGAGCTGGTCAGCTTCTGCATTACCCGCCATTATTAACAAAAGCCGAGCGCACCCAATAAGAAGGATGACGCCCCTTCATCTTTTCCCCAGCACCCTCCGCCTCCGCAAGCGAAGCAAAAAGTCCAAAACAGACAGAGCCAGAACCCGATAAAGAAGCCACCAAAGGCGCACAGCCCGCAAGCCCCTCCAAAACTTTAGAAATGACAGGCAATTTTTTTTGCGCCAAAGGCAGAAAATCATTTCCCCTCTCCCTAATATAAGCAACAAGCTCCCCCCTATCGGCAAATGAGTCAGGCAAAACCGACACTTTAGAAAAAGGCGGACGCATAAGAGAAAACATCTCCTCACTGCCAAGCGGCTCCCCACAATAAACCAGCAAAACCGCAAAGTCAGGAAGCCGCACCCTCGCCAACCGCTCGCCCCGCCCCTCCAGCCATAAAGGCTCAGACACCAAACAAGCCGGCACATCGCTCCCAAGCCCAAGCGCCATCTCGCCCATTTCTTTTTGAGAAAGCGAACAGCCCCAAAACTCAGAAAGCCCCCGCAAAACACAAGCCGCATCCGCCGACCCTCCCCCAAGCCCCGCCCCAACAGGAATATTCTTCACCAAATGAATATGCGCCCCCTTTGCAATATTTTTCTCCCGCCGCAAAAGCCGAGCCGCTTCCAAAACCATATTCTCCCCCTCAATAGAAGCCGCAAACTCCCCCGACAAAAAAAGCTCCAAATCCGAAGCCTCAGAAAAACTTACGCTATCCCCCATATCAGGAAAACAGACAAGGCTCTGCAAGTCATGATAGCCCTTATTTTTCCCGATAATATTCAATGTCAGATTGAGCTTTGCGGGCGCAAATAGCGACATGGTTTATTCCAGCCCGCTCAAATATTTTTTCTGCACCTGCTCAGCAAGCTCCTCATCAGGGTTCAGCACCAGCACCCGCTTCCACTGATAGCGCGCCTCAATATGTCGCCCAACCTGCCAAAGCGCATCGGCAAAATGGTCGTTAATAACGGGGTCATCGGGCATGAGGCGAATGGCTTTTTCCAGCGTGGCGACAGCATTTTCAAACTCGGTGAGGCGATAATGCGCCCAGCCAAGACTATCCAGAATATGCCCGCTATTAGGGCTTTTTTTAGCGGCTTTTTGCAGCATTTGCATCGCCTTTGCCAGATGAATACCCTGCTCAATCCAGCTATAGCCGAGATAATTCAGCACTTCGGCATTTTCATTGGAAAGCTCCACCGCCTCCTGCAAATCCTGCTCCGCCTTTTCCCATTTTTTGGCACGCTCATAGCTGATACCGCGCGAAAACAATATCGGCCAATGAATAACCTCAATCTCACCAATCCGCTTCAGCGCCGTGCTATAGGCGCCAATAGCATTTTCAAATTTATCATTGGTGCGCCATAAATCGCCAAGCTGAATATAGGGCTTAGGGTTGGAAGGATATTGCTTACCGAGATCTTTCAACAGATTTTCGGCTTGGGAAATTTTATCAATCTTGCTCAGCACAAGCGCCGTTTCCATTTCCGCCTCCACATGCCAGATAGAGTTTTGCGGAAGCCTTGCATATTCCTGCAGCGCCCTGTTCCAATCTTTCGCCCTTTGGGCAAAATCGCCGAGCAATAAAACCGCCTGCTCCAGCGAGGGGTCAAGATAGTAAGCAAGGCGGGCATAAGGCTCGCCGATATTTTGCGGATTTTCCTGCGAGAGAATATCGGCAACCAATAACAGACTTCTCGCCAGCCCCCTTGCAGGGCTGTCATAAAGCTTTGTCGGCGAGGTAGAGGTTTCCAGATTTTGCATATCCGCAATAATATTAGGCGAGCTACCATAAAAACTCATATAGGTTTCATAAACCGTTTGCGCATCCTTACCCCGCTTATTCCTCTGCAAATATTTCCCAAAATCACTGACAATCTGCGAATAGCGAAGCCCGCCATTTTGCATAGCCTTCTGATATTGGTGCGTAGTCTCAAGAATATTCTCCTCCCTCTCCGCAAAAAGCGCCTGCCCATAATGGGCGATAAGACGGAAGGCTTTCTCATCCTCCATTTTAATCAGCTTGCCCTGAGCGTTCAGATAACTCCCCTTCCCATATTCCGCCCATGAGGAAATAATATCACTAATCAGCACATTAAAAGGCTCAGGCGGTATCTGCTTCAAATGCCCCGCCACCCTCTTATATTTCCCCCTATTCATTTCATAAACCGCAAGCATGAGATGAGAAAGCGGAAAGCCCTCCTCTTTTTTCTCCAGCTTCTGCGCCATTTCTATCGCTTGGGGCATATTTCCGGTCAATAGCGACACCTGAAAAACTTTCCGCAATAATGTCGGACTTTCTGGCGCATGAGCAAGTGCCGCCTCATAAAGAACACGAGCCTCATCACTATCCTTTTCATAAATCGCATATTGGGCGGAGAGAAAATCCCCCGATGGCGAGGGTGATAATACCAATGGCGGCGGTTTCAAATAAAACGACATCATAAACAGCCCGCCAATTGCACTTGCCGCCCCCAAGAGCAGGATAAAAGCAAGAATTGCGATGATATGTTTCTGTTTTTGCTGCTTTGCCATTTCCGCATTATGCGCTTTTTTGCCAAAACGCCAATAGTTTTTATTGTTTCCCCCCGCAAAGGGCGTAAGATAGCCCGTCATGGATAAAGAGATGTCAAAAGAGCAAGCATTGGAGCTTTTGGAGCGCCATATAGAGGCAGGCGCCGACGAGTTTTTGCAAAAAGACCCGATAGACCGCTTTTCGGAAGCAAAGACGAGGCAGACAACTCCCCACCAAAAGCCAACCCTCACCCCCATAAAAACACCTCCCCCCCTCATTGATACCACCGCCCAAAAAGAGGCAGACGAGCTTGCCAAAAACTGCAAGAGCATTGATGATTTATATAAAGCATTATGCGGCTTCAAAGGCTGCGCCCTATCCAAAATGGCAAAGAACACCGTTTTTGCCGACGGCAACCAAAATGCCGACATCATGCTGATAGGCGAAGCACCCGGAAGAGAAGAGGACAGAAAAGGTCTGCCCTTTGTCGGCGAAAGCGGCAGGCTTATGGATGAGATGATGAAATATATCGGGCTTACCCGAGAGCAGGTCTATATCACCAATACAGTTTTCTGGCGCCCTGCAGGAAACCGCGCCCCCCGCCCCGATGAGATAGCCCTTTGCAAGCCCTTTATTGAGCGTCACATAGAGCTGATGGCGCCAAAGTTTTTAATATGTATAGGAAATATCGCCACAAAGAATATATTGGGGCAGACGCAAGGCATCACACAATTACGCGGCAATTGGTTTCCGTATGAAAAACATGCTATAAAGATAGAGGCGATGGCGATGCTCCATCCCGCCTATCTATTACGCCAGCCCCTTCGCAAAGAAGAAGCATGGCAAGATTGGTTACGCTTCGGGGAAAGACTGGAGAAAAAACATTGATGAGGCAGTTTTTCTTTTTGCTCGTTCTTATGGGGCAGGCGGGGCTTAGCTTTGCCAATGCCCAGGAGAAGTCACGCACCTATCCGCCCCCCTTGCCCTATCCCGAAAGCCGCTGGGGTACGGATTTACTAAGCTCCGATGACCGCTATCTATATGAGCAGATTTTCAACCTGCAGGATGGCGGGTTTTGGAAGGAAGCCGATATTTTAGTCGGACGCTTGGAAAATAAGTTCCTCTTAGGGCATATTCTCTATCAACGTTATATTCTTGATACCTCCTATCGCACAGGCTGGCTTGAGCTAAGAAACTGGCTCCGCAATTATTCCGACCATCCGGGTGCCTGGAATATTTACTATCTCGCCAAACGCCGCCGCCCCCATAACGCCAAAATGCCGCCCTCCCCCAATAAAAGAGTCTATAGAAACACAGGCGGCATTGCCCGCCCGCTCGTACAAAGAGTTCCCCTTTTTCAAACAAGGGAATCAAAAAAGGTTAGAAATGAGGTCAGAAAGCTCATCCAGATTGAACGCCCCTCTCAGGCATTGCGCTATATTTTGCGCCCTGAGCAGGACAGACACTTAAAAGCCGCCGAGACCGATTTACTAAAAAGCTGGATAGCCCGCTCCTATTTCATAGAGCACAAGCCGGAGCTCAGCTATAAGATTTCCCTACAAGCCTCCCGCTCACAAAAAGAAATACCCGAAATTAACTGGTATGCCGGACTTGCCGCATGGCGGATTGGCGAATATGAAAAAGCCGCCGAGCATTTCACCCGCCTCTCAAAAGCCGCCTTTTCCGAAAATGACGAGCGCGCCGCAGGCGCATTCTGGGCGGCACGTTGCCATATTATTCTTGGTAATGACAAAAAAGCCGTGCAGTTTCTAAACTTCGCGCGCGATCAGGGCTTGCACTTCTACGCCATGCTGGCAGAGCGCAGGCTTTACGGACCCATACAGATAAGCTGGATATTTTCGGGCGGCAATGGCGAGGAGATAGAGAAGCTTAGAAACCATAAAGCGGTGCAAAGAGCGCGCGCCCTCAACCAGATAGGCAGGGGCGAGATGGGCGAGGGCGAACTTCTCACCCTGCATGGCAGGCTCTCCTCCCAATTGGATTCGGCGCTTATTTCCCTTGCCGAAAGCGAAGGCTTCGCCGCCCTACAAATTGCGGTTGCCGACGAGATACGCCACGACCTCACCACCGGCATCATGGCGGTTCCCGCAGGACTTTTCCCCGTCCCCTCCTATGAGCCAGAAAGCGGCTTCACCCTAGACCAAGCCCTATTGCTCGCCCTCATAAGACAGGAGAGCGGCTTCAAACGGCGAGCAAAAAGCTCGGCGGGCGCAAGAGGACTTATGCAGCTCATGCCGACCACGGCAGCTTTCATCAGCAAGGATAAGAGCCTGAGGCGCCGCACCGGGCGCGACAAGCTTTACCGCGATGAGCTAAATCTGGATTTAGGGCAAGAATATTTGGAGATTATGCTCAAAAACGAAACCGCAAAAAACAATCTTGTTTTCGCATTGGGTGCCTATAATGCGGGACCGGGCAATATGCGCCGCTGGTTCAAGGATGTTCAATTTGACGGCGACCCCCTGCTGTTTCTGGAAAGCCTCCCCGTTCGCGAAACCCGCCATTATCTCGCAAATGTTCTGACCAATTTATGGGCATATCGCAAAAGGCTTGGACAAGACACGCCGAGCCTTGACGCATTGGCGGCAGGACTTTGGCCGCTTTACCTATCTTTGGACAAAAATAATGGCATAAAGGCGGAGGATAAACAGGCACATGCCACAAAACCCCGATAACGCCGAGCAGGCTTTCACGCCTCTAGGAATTGCGGTCATGACCATTTCCGACACCCGCAAGCGGGAAAATGACATCTCAGGCAACTGGCTTGCAAAAAAAACCCAAGAGGAGGGACACCACCTCATCGCCCAAGCCATCATAGCCGACGACAAAAATAAGATTACCGCCCAAGCAAAAACATGGATAGGCGACAAAACCATCCACGCCATCATCGCCACAGGCGGCACGGGCTTATATCAAAAAGACGTAACCCCCGAAGCCTTTCACAGCCTATATGAAAAAGAGATAGAAGGCTTTTCGCTCCTCTTCCACCAAAAAAGTTTAGAGAAAATTGGCTTCTCCACCCTGCTCTCACGAGCAAGTGCCGGGCTTGTCCAAAAGACATGCCTGTTTTCACTTCCCGGCTCCCCCAATGCCTGCAAGGATGGCTGGCAGATTATCCGCTTCCACCTTGATAGAAGGAGCCGCCCCTGCAATTTGGCAGAGCTTCTGCTTTAGCCCTTTTCAGGCTCGCCGCACAGTCCACATCCTCCATCGGCGCAAGCAAAGCCGTCTTATAAGGCTTGAGATTACGCAATAAATCAGCACCAGCAAAGCGGGTAGAAAAGCGTATATTCCGAAACGGATTTTCAGAAAACCGCCCCGCCCCAAAAGGCGCAAAAGGGCGCGGTGCAAACCCACAAAGATAAAACCCCCCATCCTTAGCAGGACCGATAACCGCATGATGAGAGCCAAGCATTTTGAACGCATGAGCAATAGTCCCCGCCTCAAGATAAGGCTGGTCAGACCCGATAATCATGATATTGGCACCAGGAAACAATGAAAAAATATGAAACAACCGCTCCCCAAAACTCCCCCCCCCTTGCGGCAGCGGAAGAAGCGGTGCAAACGGCATCTCATATCGGGCACGGTCAGGCGTCATAAGAAGCCGAAGCTCCCAAAGCGGCGAGCCATTAAGATTACGAATAAGGCGCGCAATACTATGGCGCTGAAAACATACCGCCGCCGCACTACCAATATCCTTAGCAAGGCGCGTCTTCCCCTGCCCCAGCATCGGAAAGCGCAAAAACAGAACCAATATATTCCGCCTCATGAATAATAAATCCTGGCAATGGTGGAAAGCGGCACCTTACAAAAATAAAGGGCGACACAAAACAGATTTTTACAGGAGCGGCGCAAATACCCATCCTCCTCATGCCGCCTATCCGAAATAAGAATAGGGCTTTTCAACATGACGAGATTTTTCTTGCCGATACGCCGCACCATATCCACATCCTCCATAATTTCTTGAGGCTTAAAGCCCCCCACTTTTTCATAATGACTCCTATGAATAAGCAGCCCTTGGTCACCATAACTAAGCCCAAAAAGCGCACACCGCCAATAGACAAGCCACTGCATAAGCCTAGCAGCACGCGTTTTTTTCTCCAAAGCAAACCGAAACGCCCCTGCCTTAAAAGGCGCAGATTGCAGCAGAAAGCCCCGCCCCTCCTCCATCCATTTTTCAGAAAGCACCACATCGGCATGAAGAAAAAGCAGCCATTCCCCCTTAGCCCGCTTCGCCCCCAATGCCATCTGCACCCCCCGCCCCCTTTTCTTGGAGCGGATAAGCCTGGCACCCCTTTTCTCCGCAATCTCAGCACTATCATCGCTGGAGCCGCCATCAATAATAAGCACCTCGCTCACCAGCCCCTCCATAGAAGCAGGCACAAGGCTTTGCAAGCATGCGGGCAGGACTGCCCCAACATTCAGCGTTGGAATAATCACCGATATCATTTAATGGAGCTTATCAGATAATTCTCTGATAGTTTTATCAATATTTTTTTTCTGCTGTTTTTCCGAAAGCTTTTTGGTGAGCATTTCCTCCGCCCCCTTTATGGCGGTCTCGGCAGCAAGTTTTTGAATCTTCTGAATAATCTGCGCCTCCGCTTGCGCAATTTTTTCCTCCGCAATGCGCGTGCGAGCCTTCATCTCAGCAGTAATCTTCTTCTCCGCATCTTTGGCAAGGCTTTCCGCCTCCTTCTTGGCAAGGGCGAGAATATTCTCCGCCTCCCTTTCCCCATCACGCTGATTTCTCTGATATTGAGCAAACAGCTTTTGAGCATCCTCGCGCAAGCGGCGGGCTTCCTCAAGCTCATCGGCAATGGCTTTGGAGCGCGCATCCAAGGCGGCAATAATTTTGCGTGGCACTTTCAAATAGACAAACAGCCCAATCACCCCAAAAAACGCAATCGCCACAAAAAAGGAAGCATCAAACATGACTATTTCCCCGCCCCCTTCTCAGCAAGATGACAAATCCTATCAACAATCTCGCCGACTAACGCACCCGATATCTCATTGGCTTGCTGCATGGCTTTGGCACCGGTTTTCTCCAAAGAGGCAATTGCCTCTTTTTCCTTTTCAGAAAGCTTCCCCGCCAGCACCGCCCGCTTCTTATCATTTTCCTTACCAAGCTCCGAGCGCTTTTTGGCAATCAGCGCGCTCGCACCCAAGCGCGCCTTGGCAAGCTCGCTCTCATAGCTTTCACAAGCCTGCTCCGCCTCGCTTTGCAGCTTTTGCGCCATATCCACATCATCGGCAATTTTATCGCGCCTTTCCTCAAAAAGGCTCGCCATGCGCGGCAGCACATAGGCGGACATGATGAAATATAAAATGCCAAAACAGACCGCCAGCCAAAAAAGCTGCGGGCCGAGCATGGGTGCATCAAATTGCGGCATAAGCCCTCCTTACTTAAATGGCAAAGAGCAGGATAAGTGCGACGACCAGCCCGAAAAGTCCCGTCGCCTCTGCTAAGGCAAAGCCGAGCAAGAGATTGGCGAACTGCGATTGCGCCGCTCCCGGGTTCCGCAAAGCACCTGCGAGATAATTCCCGAAGATAATCCCGATACCGACCCCAGCACCCGCTAAGGCGACACATGCGATACCGGCTCCTATATATTTTGCTGCTTCTGCTTCCATGATTTTTCCTCCATTATTGGTTTGGTTAGTGGTTCATATGAATAGCATCATTAAGATAGATGCAGGTTAATATGGCAAAGACATAGGCTTGCAAGAAAGCGATTAGCATTTCCAAGCCTGTGAATACAACCATAAATCCGAGCGGTGCCCAACCTCCGAGAAAGCCGAGCGATATGACGAAGCTGGCAAAAACCTTAAGCATGGTGTGCCCAGCAAACATATTGGCGAAAAGCCTTACTGACAGGCTTATCGGGCGCGATAGATAAGAAATAATCTCAATGACCACCAGCAAAGGTAGCAGGATAATCGGAATACCACTTGGCACAAATAATTTCAGAAACCCGACCCCATGCTTGGCAAAACCGATAAAAGTGACACCAAGAAACACCATCATGGCAAGTGCCAAGGTAACACTAATATGACTGGTCACGGTAAAACTATAAGGCAACATTCCCAACATATTGCAAAAAAGCACAAACATAAAAAGCGAAAAGATAAAGGGAAAATATTTCTGCCCCTGCGTCCCGACATTATCCCTGACCATATTGGCGACAAACTCATAAGCAATTTCGGCAAGACTTTGCATTCTGGTCGGCACGATATTTTTGCGTCTGGTGGCAAAAATCATAAAAAGCGAAATAGAAAAAATAGCAATAAGCATCCAAAGCGAGGAATTGGTAAAGGAAATATCCAGCCCGCCAATCTGCGGCAGCTCAAATATTTTTTTCAACTCAAACTGATGCATAGGGTCAAAAGCGTGCGTTGCGCCATTTTCAATATGATGTGAATTATCTGCCATTTTTATTCATCTCTTTTGCGGCTCTCACGACATTAAGCCCGCCAGCGGCAACGCCAAGGAAAAAGAAAAGGAGCATGAGAAAGGGCTTGGTGTTAAAGGCTTTATCCAAGCTCCAGCCGATGAAGCAGGCGATGAGGGGTGCGGCGACAAACTCGGTAGATAACCGAAAAGCGATGGCATATCCCTTTGCTCTCTTGGCTGCATTTTCATCCTCCACAGGATTTATTTGTTTTGCTTTGGCTTGTTTTACCCGATTACGAACGGAGCGCAAGGCTGTATTTTTCTTATGAGGCATTTTCTGCATTTATGCTGTGCTGATTGTGCTGATTTTCGGGCGAAATGGCGTGTTGTGCTGCATCTTTCAAATTAAGGCTGGCGACAAAACTAACGCCCTGCTCCTGCATGGTAACCCCATAAAGGCGGTTTGCCTTTGCCATGGTATAGGCATGATGGGTGATGATGATAAAACGAATATTGGTTTTTTTGATAATTTCCTCAAGCATGTTACAAAGGCGGGCGACATTGGCTTCATCAAGCGGAGCGTCCGCCTCATCCAGCACACAAATCGGTGAAGGATTGGTTAAGAAGACCGAGAATAAAAGCGAGAGCGCCGTCAAAGTCTGCTCCCCACCCGAGAGAAGCGATAATGTTTTCGGCTTCTTACCCGGCGGCGTAGCGATAATCTCAAGCTCCGCCTCCAGCGGATCATCGCTCCCGCTAAATTGCAAATAGGCTTTCCCGCCCCCAAAAAGACTGGCAAATAAAGTGCCAAAATGCTGATTGACCTTTTCAAAAGCATCCATCAACTTCCCACGCGCCTCTTTATTAATATGGCGAATGCTCTGCCTGAGGGATTCTAGGGTTTTCTCAACATCATCACGCTCTTTCTTAACCTCAGCAATTAAGGTTTCCAACTCCTCCACCTCACTATCGGCAACAAGATTAACCGCCCCCATGGTGTCACGCTCGGCTTTAGCCTTATCAATATTTTGCTCAGTTTGGGCATAAAGCTCAGAGCTTATCTCACCGAACTCCGCCCGCTCACCAAGCTCCTCGGCTAGCACTTCAGGCGATTGCTGAACACGCTCCATATTATGCAACGCCCGCTCCAAATCCTCTTTGGCAGCATTGACCCGCACCTGCTCGGCAGAACGCCCCTCTCTCGCCTCCCCCAGCTTACCGCCACAATCCTTAAGGGTCTTATCCAGCCCATCATATTTTTCCTGCTCCCGTGCCAAAACATCGCCCGCCTCATTGCGTCTGGTTTCGCATTGCCCCTTCTGCTCCATTAATTTCTGATATTGCTCCTCACTGGCAGAAGGTATTTTCTTATTCTCCTCCAACTCCGCTTGGGCTTTTTGCCGCCTCTCCTGCAATTTCACAATCTGCTCAGAAGCATGAGAACTCCGCCGCTCACAGCCCTCTTGCGCCGAAAGCAACTCTTGCAAGCGCGCCTTTGCCTCACTGCTTTGCCGCTCCACACCCTCCATTTTCGCCTCCGCCTGTATTAATTGCCGGCGATAGTCTTCCAATGTTTCTTTCTGCGCCTCAATTTTCGCCCCCTCAATGGGTGGAGCACTTTGTGCCTCCCGCTTTTTCTCAATATCAGCAAGCTTCCCCTCATTGGATTTCATCTGCTCCTGCTCATGGCGAATAGAACTTTTCAGCAATTCAAACTTGGTTTGCTCCGTATGCGAAGCTTTTTGCAACTCAGCATGTTTCCGCCGCAATTCCTCAATATGCGCCTGCGCCCCTTCCCATGCAGCCCTCGCCTTCTCATCTTCCCTCGCCGCCTCCTCAGCCTCCTTGCGCGCCAAGCCCCTGCTTTCCTCACTTGCCGCCGCCTTTTTGCGGGCTTCCTCAAGCTCAGCCTTTATCGTTTCAAACTCTTTCCTCTTCCCCAAATGCAGCGCCGCCGAAGCAACATATCCGTCCCACCGCCAAATATCCCCCTCTTTAGAAACCAACATCTGCCCCGTTTTAAGCGCAGGCAAAACCTTCTTGGCTTCCTCAGAACTAACCACCCCAATCTGCGACAATAAAGGCGCAAGCGCCTTTTTATTTTTGACAAAATCCCCAAGCGAAGCAATCCCATCGGGTAAGCTTTGCTCAGGCGTACCCCTAGCCTGCCAAGAGGATAGCGGAGCCTTCGCCGCCTCCCCCAAAGCCGCAAGCAGCGCAATCCCATACCCCTCATCAGCAGAGATTTCCTGCAATACCGAGCCGCTACCCTCCCCCTCCAACATATCCTGCAACACCTCATATTGCCCAGAAAGCCCCTGCAAATGAAGATGCGCCCGCTCATGGGAAGCCTCCAACGCCCCCAATTTTTCACGCAACTCAGAGAGCCTAGCCCCCGCCTTTTCCGCTTGTGCCTTAGCACGAGAAAGCTCACGCTGCGCCCCCTCAAGCTCACGAGAAAGCCCCTCCATATCGCCCCCCTCTTGCAAGTTCAAAGCAAGCTGGTCGCGCTCCTGCTCCATAGAAGCAAGTTTACTCTTTATAGAAACAATACGCCCGCTCGCCTCCTCATGCGCCCGCTCCAGCTGGTGGGCTTCCGCCTCATATTGCGCCGAAATATTATGGGTCTTATCCCACTCCGCCTGCGCCAATTCCTGCTTTTCACGAATAGGCTTAACCACGCTACTAGCCTCAGCCACCGCCTGCTCATGATTATTAATAAGCTCCTGCAAGGGGGCGACCCTCTCCTTTGCCCCCGCCATTTCAGCCTCCGCCTCTCTCAGCGTCTCTTTTTCGCGCGCCTCATCTTGGGCAATGGTCTCCAACATTTCAGTGAGCCGTGCGGTTTCACGCTCCGCATTCGCCTTTTTATTTTCAATCGCCTCACATTCCATATCAATGCGCGCCAACGCCGCACTTGCCTGAGCTTCCGCCTTTAGCAGTTCGGGCATTTTTTCCTGCTGAGCCGCAAAGTTTTTCTGCGCTTCCGCCTCCAACCCCGTAAGGCGGCTAATCTCCTCCTGCAAAACGGCAAGCGCAGAAGTACTTCTTTCCTGTTGCTGGCGAGCATGAAGCCAAGACATATAAAGCAGCTCCGCCTCCATATTACGAATATTCTCCGTCAGCTTACGATAGCGCCCCGCAAGCCGAGCCTGCCTTTTCAGCCCGCGCATCTGGCTCGCCTTTTCGCCAAGGTCGGCATCCACTTTTTCCAAATTCCCCAATGTAGCCTTATGGCGAAGCTCAGAATCATGGCGCTGAGCGCGCAGAGCCGTAATACCGGCAGCCTCCTCAATAAGCTTTCTGCGCTCTTCGGGCGAGGCATTAATAATCGCCGCAATACGCCCCTGGCTCACCAGCCCTGAGCTTTTCGCCCCACTTGCCGCATGAGCAAAAAACAATTGCACATCTTTCTGCCGCACCTCATGCCCATTAATTTTATAACTAGAGCCGGTCTCGCGCTCAATCCGCCGATTAATCTCAATCTCATCGCTATCATTATACGCCGCCAGCGCATCACGCGCGCTATTATCAATAATGAGCGTCACCTCCGCCATATTGCGCGCGGGGCGAGCTTTGGTTCCCGAAAAAATAACATCCTCCATGCCCTCACCCCGCATGGTCTTATAACTTGTCTCCCCCATAACCCACCGCAACGCCTCCAGCAGGTTGGACTTCCCACAGCCATTAGGACCAACAATCCCCGTCAGCCCCTCCTCAATATCAATGCTAAGCGGCTCAATAAAGGACTTAAACCCGATAATTTTCAACTGCTTAAACTGCATAAACTACCTCCCCAGCTTTTTGAGGATAATCTTTTCCATTTCCTCAAAAGTAATATTACTGCCAACCTTCTGCCCATTAATAAAGAAGCTTGGCGTCGCATTAACTTTAAGAATATCAGCCGCCTCCTTTTTCACCTTTTCAATGGATTGCAAAAGCGCCGCATCCGAAAGACAAGAACGAAACTCCTCCGCCGAAAACCCAACTTGGCGCGCAAGCTGCTCAAGAATAATACCCGGCTTCTCGGCTCTCGCCCATTGCCGCTGCCGCTTAAAAAGCATATCCGTCACCGCCAGCCTATTCTCAGCCGAAGAGCACTGCACCAGCATAGAAGCCGCAAGGCTCAACGTATTTAACGGAAAAGGACGAAACCAAATCTGCACCTCACCCCTATCAATATATTCCTGCAATTTCGGCAGCGTCTTATTATGAAAATTAGCGCAATGCGGACAAGTAAAAGAAGAATATTCAATAATCGTAACCGGCGCACGCTCGCTCCCCATCCTAACCTCACCCAATATGGTCGGGCTTTCCAACATCTCCTTTTTGGAAGGTAGCCCACCCTCTTCCACCAGCACCTGTCGTGCCGGCGAGATAAAAAAGGCAAAAACTGCAAAAACAATAACCGCACCGGCAATGAGGAGGTTTCGCTGTTTTCGGTTTAGCTTTTTCATCGGGTTATGGTTCGCCATATCACTTTCTCTCCTCAGAACTTCCTTTTCTGCGAATCGCCCCCATTATAACCCTTTTCGCCAATACCACCAGATTTTTTAAGCCGCCGGTGATTATTTTCGTGGATTATTTTTCTTTTCCACATAATGCCGCAAGCGCGAAAACGCCTCCTTCAAGCCAGCCGACTGGAATTGTTGCAGATTTTTATCCTCTTGCCCCCCACTTTCAGGCTCCGCCAAGCGCTTTGATTTTTTTGCGCCCCCTTCCGCCCCCACCGGACCCTGAATAATATGGATCTTGGTAATCGCATTATACCCATAATAAAAATTAATCCGCTCAAGAATTTGCGTAGTTTGGTGTTGCAAGCTGGTCGCAAACCCCGCCTCCACCATCACCGTCAGACTGCGCCCTTGGGCATGCGCTTTGGACAGCTTGACGGGGCGGGAAAAGCGGGCAAGACTATCGCCCATAATTTCGTTCCAATGCTGGAGGATATGGGTTTCGGAAAACCCCCTTCTTTTATGAATAGGAGCGAGAATGGAATGAAAAAGGCTTCCGATAGGTTTGGCACCGATTTTTTTTCTATAATTTGGCATGATATTGGTTTTACTTGATGGTTGATAAGCGGGTTTTTCACAAAAGCATATTGGACTGGTATCGGCTTCACAAACGCTCGCTACCATGGCGCAATGAGAAAGCACCCAACCCCTATCATATATGGCTTTCCGAGATAATGCTACAGCAGACAAGAGTGGTCACCGTTTTGGACTATTTCAACCACTTCACCACAAGCTGGAAAACCCTAGAGGAACTAGCAAAAGCCGACGAACAAGAAGTCCTAACCGCATGGGCGGGGCTTGGCTATTACAGCCGTGCCCGCAATCTCATAAAATGCGCCAAAGAAATCACAACCCATCACGGCGGCAAAATCCCCGAAACTATAAAAGAGCTAGAAGCCCTCCCCGGCATCGGCAAATACACCGCCGCCGCCATCGCCGCCATCGCCTATGGCAAACCCACCACCCCCATAGACGGCAATATAGAACGCATAATGGCAAGAATTTACGCCATCACCACCCCCCTCCCCAAAGCAAAAAAAGAACTATGGCAAAAAGCCCAAGCCCTATCCCCCCAAAAAAAATCAGGCGAATGGGCACAAGCCCTAATGGATATGGGAACCATGATATGCACCCCCAAAACCCCCAAATGCCCCCTCTGCCCAATAGAAAAATACTGCCAAGCCCAAAAACAAAACCTCGCCAATCAACTACCCAAAAGACCCCCCCCCAAAAAAAAGCCCACAAGATACGCCACCGCCTATGTCATAGAAAACCACAAAGGCGAACTACTCCTGGAAAAACGAAAAGAAAAAGGACTATTAGGCGGCATGACCGGCTTCCCCACAAACCAATGGCAAGAAACAAAACAAACCTCCACCCCCCCCTGGAACCTAAAATGGCAAAAAAAAGGAACCATCACCCACAGCTTCACCCATTTCCACCTAACAATAGAAATTAAAACCGCCCAAACAAAAACCCTAAAAACCCACCCCCACCAAAAATGGATACCCAAACCCCACCTCCCCCACCACCCCCTCCCCACCCTAATGAAAAAAATCGCCCACATCGCCCTCAATAAATAAAATGCCCCCCTCTCCAACTTGGCGAGAGGGCTAAAAGCATCCCCCCCACTCCATAAATAAAAATGCGCCCCCCTCAGGGCGCACCACCAGCCCCCCCCCTACCCAGCTTGGCTAGGGGGCTAGAAACATTTCCTCCACTCCATAAAAAAATGCGCGCCCCTCAGGGCGCACTCCTAATCCCCCCCTATTTTTTAATAGGCATGCAATGCCTATTAAAAAAGGGCGGAGGGGGGCTAGGGGGGTGTGGGCGGGGAAGAAAAAATGCAAACTCGGAGAAAGTCCCCACCCGCTTATAGACCATGACCTCATAAAGCCATTTGATTATGTAGTATTGCGCATTTCAAGCATCACCACTTATCACATTGATAATCAGCTTATTGATTATGCTCATAGAGTCTCTGCTGTAAAAACTAATGTTTTGGTTTTTTTAGGACAAATCAGAACAGGCCACCAAAATGGCACATCCCGCCAACCATTCTTTTTTTTCCCATTCTGATGAAATAACTGAAGAACAGGCAGGTCTTGAGCATGTTTCTTCGCCAACGGAATATCTGTTCGACCATCATCTGGCGCATCAGTGAATGCATAGCCTTCCTTGAACCGACTGATATTCCTGTTGCGCCGAATGAAGCAATATATTTTTCTTTCTTTATCTGAGTTACAATGACTAACACAAAGCCTGTGAATAATGGCTTTATACGAATCTATATCCCATTTGCAGTACAAATTTTTAAATCGATGTGAGAACTCATAACTTTCATAGATTAAGTCCAGCATCTTTACTGCATCATCACAATCAATCAAAATTGCACTGTCGTCATAAAATTTATACTTTTCTAGAAGCTGTTCAATTTGCGAAGCGATAGATGTCATCTTCGTAGCTGAAACTGTCTGCATACCACGAGGAAGCAGGCGACGATATGGTCGAATTGTTTCGGTTGAGGAGATTAGGATTTTGTTAGGGGCGCATATTTTGACGCTACCAGAAGTATCTTTCTCCAGAAAAACCACACCATCTTTATGCTGCCCCTTCTCAAAGGCTTCGCGTAGTGCGGTATCAAATTGATGCATTTTTTTCATGGCATCATAAATTCGGGAAGAGGTGTAGAAACGTGTTACGGAAATATCCTGCTTTGAGCGTGCACCATACATTCTAGAATGTTGAAGAACGGTGTCCTGCTGAAACTTTTTAGGGTTTCTTCCATAAAAAAAACAAATGAGATTCTCAATTGTAATGCCCCTATCCAGAATCTGCCCCCCTATGAAGATATTAAATGGATTATCCAGCCGCAACTGCCCTTTACGGTCAAGTAGCGTTTGCACCTGTCCTTCAGAATTAATTTTACTAATGCCTACATAGCCATCCCCAATGGCTTTCTTTACAAAAGTAAAAACATCCTTAAACGTAGGAAGTTGGTCATCTTTAATGGATAGCTTAAGATTATTATAGCTATCACGAACCAATCTCTCCAGAGCATCAGGCTCTTTCTCAATGCCAGCCTTCAACTCTTCAAGTAGAGTTTCAACAAGCTTATATTGCCAAGTGTGTTTTTTCTGGGCTACTTCAATATGAATAATGCAACTACATTTATACTTTCTGGGTTGTTCTTGTAGCCACCGAATGCTTCCACCTACAAGGAAATTTAAAATCGCGAAGCGAAACACTTCTAGATTTGGTGTATCAAGTATGTTGCTGAGATACCGCATGTCGCGCTTTCCTAGAACTTCTAATTCTTTCTCTGGCACGTCCACATGCAGGTAATAAGCGGGTGAATCAGGGTTTTCGCTTTCCTCAAAGTAAAACTCACCGCCGATATATCCTTTATAAATAGGCACCAGCTCTGTGAACGCCGGGCGGACAGGGTGGTATTCTTCGCCGTTCAAATGTATATCGTCTGGCTGAAGATACAGACTGTAAGGCGTAGCGGTAACTTGCAAGAAGCTTGTCGTTGCGCCATAATCGCGCAGTCTATTAATCTTATTAGCGATTGTATTGATGGATACATCGTCAATCTGTTTTCCATCTCTCTTGAAACCAATGCTGGCATAGTCAGCTTCATCATCAATAATCAGCACTTGTTTTGTTCTAAAGTCTTCATATTTCTCGAACAACTTAACAAGTCGATCAAGATTATGTGTCTCTTTTTTAACGATGAAGATTAACTTTTTCCCTCGTATATAAGGCGTTAATTCGTCAGGCGTATTCATGATATCATAGATTCCGATTTCATCATCCTCAACGAATTCTTCAAACTCTTGGCACAAACGCTCATAGGTTTGTTTTGTTAGTGCATTCGTAGCTTTGGTGAGCACAACTGCAAAGTCATAGCCCTTATCAAAAGCCAAAGCCGTCACGCCTATAAATGTACGAGTTTTCCCACTCTGGATTTTACCGAGCAACATTCCTGGCTTTTGTGCAGTCGTATCAGTTTTTTTAATTTCCCGAACTGTATTCTCAATACAATCCTTTGTGGCTTGATTATAGTCTTTGGTCTTACAAAATTTTTCATATATGCCTACCATAGTCTATACTCCCCTTAGTCTTTTATGTTCTGCTTCTCATCCATATCTACCCCCCCCTATAAAACTTCAACTATCCACTTGGTTGCGGGGGCAGGATTTGAACCTGCGACCTTCAGGTTATGAGCCTGACGAGCTACCGGGCTGCTCCACCCCGCGTCAAATCCGAGTAGGCATGTATGTTATTGAGAAGAAGAGTGTGTCCAATCATAGAGCCAAGCGCGCGCCTGCTCACGGCAGGCATACGCACAAGTTTTGTCTTATATAGGCCTGGCAACGACCTACTCTGCCACACCTTAAGATGCAGTACCATCGGCGCGGAGGAGATTAACTTCCGAGTTCGGAAAGGGATCGGGTGTGAGCTCCTCGCTATAATCACCAGACCAATATAAGACAAAATCGCGCCCCGCACATTGGGAGCGCACCACAAGGGCGCACCCCGCAATGGGCGGAGAAAATGAGAAAACCAAGCCGAACGAGCAATTAGTACCGGTAAGCTCCACGCATTGCTGCGCTTCCACACCCGGCCTATCAACGTGGTAGTCTACCACGGCTCTTCAGGGATAGTTTGTTTCGAGGGGGGCTTCCCGCTTAGATGCTTTCAGCGGTTATCCTTTCCATATATAGCTATGCTGCAATGCCGCTGGCGCGACAACAGCTCCACCAGAGATATGTTCATCCCGGTCCTCTCGTACTAGGGACAACTCCTCTCAACTTTCCAACACCCACGGCAGATAGGGACCAAACTGTCTCACGACGTTCTAAACCCAGCTCACGTACCTCTTTAATTGGCGAACAGCCAAACCCTTGGGACCTGCTTCAGCCCCAGGATGAGATGAGCCGACATCGAGGTGCCAAACAACCCCGTCGATATGGACTCTTGGGGGTCATCAGCCTGTTATCCCCGGCGTACCTTTTATCCGTTGAGCGATGGCCCTTCCACATGGGACCACCGGATCACTATGACCGACTTTCGTCTCTGCTCGAGCTGTCACTCTCGCAGTCAGGCAGGCTTATGCCATTGCACTCGACGGCTGATTTCCGACCAGCCTGAGCCTACCATTGCGCGCCTCCGTTACTCTTTAGGAGGCGACCGCCCCAGTCAAACTACCCACCATGCAGGGTTCCGGACCCGGATAACGGGCCGCGGTTAGACGTCAATAAAGATAAGGGTGGTATTTCACATTGCGGCTCCACCTGGGCTTGCGCCCTGGCTTCAAAGCCTACCACCTATCCTACACATGTCGTCACTAACGCCACTGCAAAGCTGTAGTAAAGGTGCACGGGGTCTTTCCGTCTAACCGCAGGAACCCCGCATCTTCACGGGGAATTCAATTTCACTGAGTCGATGCTGGAGACAGTGGGGAAGTCGTTACGCCATTCGTGCAGGTCGGAACTTACCCGACAAGGAATTTCGCTACCTTAGGACCGTTATAGTTACGGCCGCCGTTCACCGGGGCTTCAATTTGGAGCTTGCACTCCGCGTCTTAACCTTCCGGCACCGGGCAGGCGTCAGACCCTATACGTCGTCTTGCGACTTCGCAGAGCCCTGTGTTTTTAATAAACAGTCGCTACCCCCTGGTCTGTGCCCCCCATAGAGAGTTGCCTCCCTATAGGGCCTCCTTCTCCCGAAGTTACGGAGGTATTTTGCCGAGTTCCTTCAGCATCGTTCTCTCAAGCGCCTTGGTATTCTCTACCTGTCCACCTGTGTCGGTTTAGGGTACGGTCTTAAATGTGGGAGCTATTTCCTGAGACCACGTGGCAGCCTTCTCAATCCGATAAGGGAAAACTACTTCTGCGATCTGTCACTACCCACAGGTTGAGGAATATTAACCTCATTTCCATCGACTACGGCTTTCGCCCTCGCCTTAGGTGCCGACTAACCCTGCCCTGATTAACATTGGGCAGGAACCCTTGGACTTTCGGCGGGAGGGTTTTTCACCCTCCTTATCGTTACTCATGTCAGCATTCTCACTTCCGATACCTCCAGCAATTCTTACAAATCGCCTTCACTGGCTTACGGAACGCTCCGCTACCGCGCTTGAGACCGATTACTATAGTTTTTGATATAACTTATGGCGTAGGTAAGAAAAAACATGAAGCTTATGAAAACAAGAAAACCTCCTAAAAGATTACTGTAAAATCCATCAAAAGATATGATTAGCATTCCTCCAACTATCAGCAGAAAAACCATCTTCGCAATATCATCAAAAGACACTGCTTGATATCCTGTTCTCTTCTCAAAGCAAACTTTAATTCCTGTTTCTGCTTTTATATCCCTCATTATCCGCTCGCTTATTTTTTCTTTAAGCGTTTCATATTCTTTAAAACAGGCTGGACTATCCACATCATGCTTAAATCTGCAAATGAGCATATCCTTCCCATCATCTGTTTCTGTTATCCAGACATCAAAATTATCAAAACGCCAGCTAAAGGAGTCAGAAGAGATATTTTTACGAAATACACTTTTGAGATAAAGGCGATTGCCTTCACTTCCTTGCCCAAATTTCACTTCAAAATTATTTTCCTGAAGTGTTTTGGCAATAGACTGCAATCTCTTTTTGATTGCGCTCTCAGTATTTTTTTCTTTTTCTGAACCCATGAGCGTATTGCTCCCCTTCTCTTGCTTATTCTGCTTTGACCTTATGGAAAAGGCAGAAATAATGCAAGGGAAGGAATAAGGTTTTCCCACATTTTATTTTTTACTTTACTAACTATAGTAAACGATCTCAAGCACCCGTGTCTTCGGTGTATGGCTTTAGCCCCGATATATCTTCGGCGCGGGGGTTCTTAATTAGACCAGTGAGCTGTTACGCTTTCTTTAAAGGGTGGCTGCTTCTAAGCCAACCTCCTGGTTGTTTTGGAACCCCTACATCCTTTCCCACTTAGCCATAACTTAGGGACCTTAGACGACGGTCCGGGCTGTTTCCCTTTCCACTATGGACCTTAGCACCCATAGTGTGTCTGCCACGCATTACTTCTCGGTATTCGGAGTTTGGTTAGGTTTGGTAAGCGGTGAAGCCCCCTAGCCCATCCAGTGCTCTACCCCCGAGAGTATTCACGCGACGCACTACCTAAATAGTTTTCGCGGAGAACCAGCTATATCCGAGTTTGATTGGCCTTTCACCCCTAGCCACAGCTCATCCCCCCATTTTTCAACATAGGTGGGTTCGGTCCTCCAGTGCATGTTACTGCACCTTCAACCTGGCCATGGCTAGATCACTCGGCTTCGGGTCTAATCCGACGAACTAGGTTGCCCTGTTCAGACTCGCTTTCGCTACGCCTACACCTAACGGTTTAAGCTCGCACGCCGGACTAAGTCGCTGACCCATTATACAAAAGGTACGCTGTCACCTCAAAAGAGGCTCCAACTGATTGTAAGCATTCGGTTTCAGGGACTATTTCACTCCCCTCATTGGGGTACTTTTCACCTTTCCCTCACGGTACTTGTTCACTATCGGTCGTTGAGGAGTACTTAGGCTTGGAGGGTGGTCCCCCCATATTCAGACAGGATTTCACGTGTCCCGCCTTACTCGGATCCTATTATTTTGCATACCCATACCGGGCTATTACCGACTCTGGCGGAGCTTCCCAGCTCCTTCTGGTTACAAAATAACAGGCATTGGCCTGGTCCGCGTTCGCTCGCCACTACTAACGGAGTCTCGGTTGATGTCCTTTCCTCCGGGTACTTAGATGTTTCAGTTTCCCGGGTTTGCCTCTTCTGCCTATTAATTCAGCAGAAGATAGCCCCGAAGGGCTGGGTTTCCCCATTCGGAAATCTACGGATCAGAGTTTGCTCACAACTCCCCGTAGCTTATCGCAGCGTGCCACGTCCTTCATCGCCTCTCAACGCCAAGGCATTCACCAAATGCTCTTAAACGCTTGATTATTCTCATTATCACCGCCCATTTCTTGGATAGAAATGATGCAATGATTACGATTATTATCCGCTTATTCTCACATAAGCGGATGACCTTAATTGGATATACCCAAAAAGCGTGGGTTTGCTCGGCACCTATTTGGAACAGGCACCCATTACAAGTCTTTTATATATAAATATAGGTATATATAAATATATGCACATAAGTTGATAGGCTTACATGCGGACAAGAAGTCCAGGCATATCACTCTTCTTCACAATATCAAACAGCATGTTACGCGGTTTTCAGCATATTTTGCCAAATTTCACGCAACCCACACCCTTTCACATTTTGCACGATAAGCGAAGATGGAAGGATTGTGTTGGGCTTTTATAAACGGAAACTCCCCAATGTCAAGCCCTATCCCCCCCTTGCCAACCCCCCCCAAAAAGGCGCAAAATACCCCCATGATAAAACGAACAATAACCGCCTATCTCCTCTGGCTATTTCTAGGCCGCTTCGGCGCCCACCGCCTCTACACCGGCGACAAAAAAGGCGCCCTCCTATACTTCACCGCCACCTTCACCCTCCTATGCCTCCAACTAGGCATCATGCCCGGACTCCACCCCTACTACCTCCTACTACTACTCCTCGCCCCCGAGCTCCTAGCCATAATGGGCTTCATCCTCTACACCGGCGGCACCGTCAACCCCTTCACCCCCCTAGGCACCACAATCCTCGGCATCACCATAGCCCTCCCCTTCTTAGCTATCCGCCTATTCTGGCTAAAAGACGCCCTAACCCTCCCCCACCTCCTCCGCAAAAAATAAAAAATGCGCCCCCCTCAGGGCGCACTCCTTATCCCCCCCTATTTTTTAATAGGCATTACATGCCTATTAAAAAAGGGTGAAAAAAGCTCCCCAGCTTTGCTGGGGTCTAGCTTTTTGCGCGCAGGAACACGAAGTGTTCCGAGCGAAGGGGGGTTAGGGGGGTGTGGGCGGGGAAGCCCGCCAAAGGCGGGCGCTATAAATGAAGCCACCGCTTTTTCTTTTTGTATTTTCATTTTCTTATGTGCTAGATTATTGGCAGAACTGGGTATTCCAGTTTCGGGGTTTAAGAACCCCAGACAAAAGTGGTGGTATGGCACCACCCAAAACAAGCCACTTCAACAAGAGTTGGGGTGGCGGTGTTATAAAATAGCCGCCTGCGGTAAAAGCACCGCAGCCATTCTTTTGTCTGGCTTCTTAACGCCCCGACACCAATGTTTTGACATTGGTGTCGTTTCGTTAAAAACAACACAGGAGAATGAAATGACAGATGAAATGAAAAAAATGCTTACCAATAAAGAACTTAAAGACTGGCTCGCTTCGGAGTTTATCAAAACTGGTATGGTTCCCCTTATGGTTTTTACCTATAAAGCGAACAGAGGCAAGGATAGCTTTGTTTCCAATTTTTGGGATGATATTTATGAAAAAGTATTACATGAAATGACCAAACTCTTTGAAGACCGCTTAAAGGATTCCATTTTACCAAATAAAAAATCCACCCCCACCCACTAGCGGGAGTAGCCATTTTTAACAATATCCTTAATGCGCGCCGCCATAGCTTTAACACGCTCAGGGTGTTGCTCGGCGAGATTATTGCGCTCGCCAATATCCTTATCCAGATTATATAATTGCGGATAGGGCTTAAAGCCGCCCTCAATATTTTTCCTTTTCAGAAACTCATGATTACGCTTGGAAGGCGTTATCGGAATAAACTTCCACTTGCCGTCTCTGAGCGCATTGGTCGCAACCGATTCCTCCAAAAGCTCCCTGCGCTCGCGCCCTTTTTTGCCGAGCATAACATCCAGCACCTCCATGCTATCCATCGCCTCGCCATCCTCAAGCTCAATGCCGATAAGCTTGGCGAGCGATGCATAAATATCAATCTGCGAAAACAGCACCTTGCTGGTTTTGGGCTTTATGGTTCCGGGCCAATACACAATCGTCGGCACCCTGGTTCCCGCCTCATAAGCACTATATTTCCCCCCCCGAAACGGACCCCAAGGCTTATGCTTCCCAAGCTTCTCCACCGCCTCATCCTCATAGCCATCATTCAGCACAGGACCATTATCGCTCGTAAAAATAATAAGCGTATTATCCGCAATCCCAAGCTTTTCCAGCTCACGAATAATCTGACCGGTCATCCAATCCATCTGCACAATCGCATCCCCCCTTGGACCCATGCGGGACTTCCCCTCAAAGCGCGGATGGGGCAAGCGCGGCACATGAATATCATGATAGGAATGAAAAAGGAAAAAAGGCTTATCCTTATTTTCACGCATAAACTGCACGGCTTTTTCGGTAAAAATATCGGGGAAATCCTCATCCACCCACAGCGCACTCTCACCGCCACCCATCGTGCCAATGCGACTGACACCATTAATAATCGTCTGACTATGTTGCTTATCCGCCTTGACCCGCAGCAGGTCAGGACGCTCCAAACCGGTAGGACGCTTGCCCACCTTACCCCGATAACTAACCTTAATCGGATCTTTCCTATCAAGGCTCACCACATGGTGACCATCCAGATAAACCGTCGGCACCCTATCCCCCGTAGCAGGAAGCAGAAAACTATAATCAAACCCTATCTCCAAGGGACCGGGTGCGACTTTCTTATTCCAATTGACATTGCCATTGCCCAGCCCCAAATGCCATTTGCCGACGACGGCAGTTTGATAGCCCGCCTTTTTGAAAAGCGTTGCCAATGTCGGCTTGCCCGGACGGATAAGAGCGGGCGCATCACCCGGCAGAATAGCCGCTTTGCTACGAAAGCCATGCTCGCCGGTCAATAAGGAATATCGGCTTGGCGTGCAGGTAGCCGCCGAGCTATGAGCGTCCGTAAAGCGCACACCCTTCTTAGCAATGCGGTCAATTTCGGGCGTTTTAACCCCCTTTGCACCATAAGAGCCGAGGTCACCATAACCCAAATCATCAATATAAAAAATAACCACATTGGGCTTCTTACCCATGCCATGCATGGGTTTGCCCTCCTCCTTGCAAGCAAAAACCAACGGCAAGAGGAGAGCAATAGCGAGAGTTCTGAAAACAAACGGCATCATACTCATCTCCTTTTCTTTTTCTTGTTATTTTTTTTATTATTATTATTGCCCGTCCATTCCCCAAGACCGGTAAAAATAGGCGGCGAGAAATCCTCTTTCCACTCCTCCACTTTTGCATTGAGGCTTTCATAACGCTTTTTATTCTTCCGATAGAGATTATTTTTTTCGGAAATATCCTCCTCCAAATTATAAAGCATAGGCGTTTTCTTGGCGGTAATAATCTTATCCCCCCCCGCCCTAGCAACGGTATATTTCCTATTCCAGCCCCGCCAGAATAAAATATCATGAGGCTCGCCCCTTTTCTTCCCCGTCAGATAGGGAATGAGATTGACCCCATCCAGCTTCTTATTCCTCCGCATACTGACCTTAGCCTCACCGACAATGGTAGCAAGAATATCAAGCGAAATAACGGCAGGCTTATAATCCAAGCCAGCGGGAATAACCCCCTTCCAGCGCATCGCAAAAGGCACCCTGATACCGCCCTCAAAGGGACTACCCTTGCCGTCCCGCAATATGCCATTATCGGAAGCATTTTTCTTCAACGCCCCGCCATTATCGGAAAGGAAAACCACAATCGTATCCTCATCCAGCCCCTCCTCTTCCAACGTGTCCAAAATGCGCCCGACCCCATCATCAACCGCACTCACCATAGCGAGATAGGTTCTGCGCCTCTTATTCTCAACATGACTAAATCGCTTGAGATATTTCTCCGTAGCCTGCAAAGGCGCATGGGGCGCATTATAGGCGACATAAAGAAAGAAGGGCTTTTTCTTTTCCCTCTTAATGAAAGCGACCGCCTCATTGGAAATCTCATCAGTCAGATATTCGTCAATATCAATCCGCTTATTATTTCGCAAGATTCGCGTGCTATACCATTGCCAAGCTCTTTCCACCTCATCAAGAGAGTTCAATGTCAGCTCATGGGGAAAATATCTATGCCCGCCCGAAAGAAAACCCCAAAAATAATCAAAGCCCCGACGATTAGGATGAAAAACAGGATGCGTCCCCATATGCCATTTCCCAAGAATAGCCGTGCGATATCCCGCAGGCTTCAGCACCTCAGCAATATTTTTCTCACTTTTGGGAAGCCCCGCTTTGTCAGCAGGATTAATAGAAGGGTTCAGAATAAAGCCAAACCTATCCTGATATCTCCCCGTCAAAAGCCCCGCACGGCTCGGACCACAGACAGGAAAAGACACATATCCGCTATCAAAACGTGCCCCCTCATAAGCGATACGGTCAATATTGGGCGTTTTAATCTCCGTGCTGCCATTAAACCCGACATCGGCATAGCCTTGGTCATCGGTCAGTATAAGAATAAGATTAGGCTTTTTGCGCTTGGCAGAAGCATCAGACACCGCAAAAAGGGCAATTGCCCCGACAAGCAAAATATGGATAAAAAATTTCATTTTCCCCCCAGAAGTTCTATTCATAAAGCTAACCCGATAATCCTTTGCCGTCAAGCGAACACCTCTTTTACTCATTATCTTTATTCCTATTGCCCCTCTTTTTATTCTCAGCCTTCCAGCCCAAAAGCCCCTGAAAAGCAGGCGGCGAGAAGTCCTTTTTCCACTCATCCAGCTTTTCATTAAGGGCTTTATAGGTTTTTTTATCCCGCCAATAGAGGTCATTTTTTTCGGAAATATCCTCCTCCAAATTATAGAGCATGGGTTTTTTCTTCACATTGACAATCTTATCCTCCCCCATTCTGGCGACGCTAAATTGCTTGCGCCACCCCCTCCAAAATAAAATATCATGGGGCGAGCCTTTCTTCTTGCCCGTCAAATAGGGAACAAGATTGACCCCATCCAGCTTTTTATTCCTCCGCATACTGACCTTAGCCTCCCCGACAATGGTAGCAAGAATATCCAGCGAAATAACAGGCTCTTTATAATCCATGCCGGCTGGAATAACCCCCTTCCAGCGCATCGCAAAAGGCACTCTGATACCACCCTCAAAGGGGCTACTTTTCCCCTCCCGCAATACCCCATTATTGGACGCATTTTTCTTAACAGGACCGCCATTATCAGACAGGAAAACCACAATCGTATCCTCATCCAGCCCCTCCTCTTCCAGCACATCCAGTATGCGCCCGACCCCATCATCAACGGCGCTCACCATAGCGGCATAGGTGCGCCGCTTCTTATTTTTAATATGGCTATATCGCTTGAGATATTTCTCCGTTGCCTGCAAAGGTCCATGCGGAGCGTTATAGGCGACATAAAGAAAAAAGGGCTTTTTCTTTTCCCTCTTAATGAAGGCGACCGCCTCATTGGAAATCTCATCGGTAAGATATTCGTCAATATCAATCCGCTTATTATTTCTGAGGATTCTGGTTGAATACCAATCCCATTTTTGCAGCGTCTCCTCCACAGAATTATATTTCAGCGCATGAGGAAAATATTTATGCCCACCGGTCAGAAACCCAAAGAAATAATCAAAGCCCCGCCGATTGGGATGAAAAATAGGGTGCGAGCCCATATGCCATTTCCCCAAAATTGCGCTCCGATATCCCGCAGGCTTCAGCACCTCAGCGATATTTTTCTCACTCTTAGGAAGCCCCCCCTTTTTATCCTTAGGGTCAGGGCTTGGGTTCAGAATAAAGCCAAACCTATCCTGATATCTCCCCGTCAAAAGCCCCGCCCGACTTGGACCACAGACAGGAAAAGACACATATCCGCTATCAAAGCGCACCCCCTCATAAGCAATACGGTCAATATTAGGCGTCTTAATCTCGGTGCTACCATTAAACCCAACATCGGCATAGCCTTGGTCATCCGTCAGTATAAGGACAAGATTAGGCTTTTTGCGCTTGGCTTGCACCTCAGACACCGCAAAAAGAGCAATGACCCCGACAAGCAAAATATGAATAATGGTTTTCATGCTATTCCCCCACAGCCTCCATCGTAAAACGAAATCTATAATTTTTTGCGGGCAAAAGATACTCCTTATGCGGCTTTGCCCCCCAACTATTATCGCTACCAAGCCCCATCTGCTTCCAATCAATACGCAATAAAGTGTTATCCCTAATCGGCACATCCGCACTATGGCGCGGGATCTCCGAAAACTCATAAAGGTCAGTCTTTCCCAAAGGCACGGCAGTAAAATTAAGAAGGCTGGGCGATGATATTTTCAACCCCCTCCCCCTTTTATCCATAATCCGCACCCAGCGCACATCGCTTTTATTACCGCTTTCCTGCGGGCGCGAATAATCATGAAGCTGGCTCCCCACCACATCCTCATAAATCCCCACTGCCGCCCCGCTATTGCGGTCGCTATAATTTTCATGCGGACCCCTCCCATACCAAACAAGCTCAGAGAAGCGGGCTGGCATTTCCATATGCATACCAAAGCGCGGCAAAAATGGCAGTTTCTTGCGTTGCAGTTCAAGCCTGCTCTCAACATGAATAACCCCCTCCGGCTGAATATGATAATTGATAAGCGAATGCGCCGCCCCCCCCGCAAGGCTCAGCCGCACCCGCACCCAGATATTATTGGCATCAACTTGCTCCGCCTCAATAGAAAGCAGCTCCTGCTCAAGCGAGGCTTGGTTCCAAATTTTCAAACGGTTCTGCACCCGCCACCCCCTATCATTATCGGTCGGCACCCGCCAAAAGTTCGGACTTAACCCCTCCTTCACAAACTCGGTTCCCTTATATTCAAAAGAGACCATCTCGCCGGTCTGGCGCGAAAACCGCACACGCATGCCCTCCCTGATAATCATAATCTCACGCTCCCCCCTAACAAGCCGTATCGGCTCAGACGAAACCCTAGACGCCACAGCCTCAGGCTCATTGAGCGGAAACTGCTCCCAAGCAATTTCATATCCCGCAGGAATAAGGTTTTTCTCCTCCCTCTGCAAAGCTCGCAGGCTTACAATATATTCCTTATACGGATTGATTCTTATATCCCCCAATGGCAAAATAATCTCCGCAGACCCCCCCGCCGCAATTTCAGGCACATCAAAAAACCCCTTAGCGATGGGCTTCCCATCCTCCAGCACAACATATTGAAACGCAAGATGGTCAAGCGAGCGATAATTATAGCGGTTGATAATACGAATACGGGAATACCCCATCTGCTCAAACTGCACCGGTGCATAAACCTTTTTGACCTCATAAGCATGCGGGTTCAGCGTCCTGTCCGGCTGAATAACCCCATTGGCAAGAAAATTATTATTACTTCTCGGCTCACCATAATCCCCCCCATACGCCCAAAACGGCTTCCCCTCCGCATTGGTTTCCAAAAAAGTCTGGTCAACCCAATCCCAAATAAACCCGCCCTGCAATTGCGGGTGCTGATAAATCACCCGCCAATATTTATCCAAATTGCCCAGACTATTCCCCATAGCATGGGCATATTCCGCCAAAATCATCGGCTGGGGGGGCGTGAGCGAGACATAATCCTCCATCTGCCACACATCATCATACATGGGGGTATAAATATCCACATAATCCAGCACCGTATGCTTAGGGTTCCCGCCCCACCCGCCATAGGTGACAGGGCGCGAAGGGTCATGGCGCTTAATCCAAGCCGTCGCCTTTTCAAAACTTGGACCCAGCCCCGCCTCATTGCCAAGCGACCATAAAATTATAGAGGGATGATTTTTATCCCGCCCCACCATGCGCGCAACGCGTGCCAGATGAGCCGCCTCCCACTCGCTCTGAAACCCAAGCTGATGAGCCGCCTGGTTCTTAGCCTTATTCCCCGCATTCATATAAGCATGCGATTCGATATTCGCCTCATCCAACACATAAAGCCCATATTCATCCGCAAGCTCATACCAATACGGGTCATTAGGAAAATGCGCCGTCCGCACCGCATTAACATTAAGCCTTTTCATAAGCTCCATATCTTTCCGCATAGACTCTCTCGTCAGCGTCCGCCCCCCGTGAGCATGATGCTCCACCCGATTTACCCCCCGAATGGTCACCGCCACCCCATTAACCATAAACTGCCCGCCTTTCATCTCAAGCCGCCGAAACCCAACATTTTGGCGCACAATCTGACTCACCTTCCCCCGCCCATCCCGCAGCTCAAGATAAAGCTCATAAAGGTTCGGCTCCTCCGCACTCCATTTTTTGACATTGGCAATCATTTCCCGAAAGCGCATTTTTTTGTCCGCAGCACGGCTTTCCGAAAACACCAGCTCGCCCCCATCCATAAGCCGAGCCGTCAATTTATGCCCAGTGCTTGCCGCCCGCATTTTCACATCCACAGAAAAAACCCCCTCTTCCATATCCTCCCCCAGCGAAGCCAGCACCGTAAAATCCTCAATATGCGTCTTGGGCGTAGAATATAGCACCACATCGCGCTCAATCCCGCTCAAACTCCAGCCATCCTGATCCTCCAAATAGCTCCCATCCGACCAGCGATAGACCTGCACGGCAATCTTATTCTCCCCAATACGCACATGCTCACTAACATCAAACTCGGCGGGCAATTTAGACCCCTGGCTATACCCCACTTTCTTCCCATTCACCCAAAGATAAAAACTGGAATTAACCGCCCCAAACGAAATAAAAACCCGCCTGCCCTTCCAGCTTTTCGGCACAGCCACTTGTTTCACATAAGACCCCACAGGATTATATTCATGCGGAATAAAAGGCTGATTGGCAGGAAAAACATAATCAATATTAAGATAATGCTGCATACCAAAGCCCTGCCTCTCCCAATTTCCGGGAACCATAATCTCCCCCCAGTCTTGGACGGAAACATTTTCCTTCCAAAAATCTCTCGGACGCTCAGCAGGCTTCCTCACCCAATGAAACTTCCATTTCCCATGTAAGCTCTTACTATATTTTGAACGCTCAGGCTCCCCCTTTTCCGCAAGCCGCACACTCTCATAAGCAAAAAAGCTCGCCCGCGCAGGCAGCTTATTCCTCTCAAAAATTTCAGGGTTTTCCCAATCAGGCGTCCCGCTTACAGAAACCTCCTCTACAGGCTGTTCCTCCTTACACCCCAAAAGGGGCAGCACCATGACGGCACAAAAAACCAAGATTAAAAACCGATATGGAAGCATTCCCCCCCCATTTCTCATTCAACAGACCCCCTATTTTATACCTTTCCCCCCCCACCGCAAGCCCTTATTCAAAGCGCATCGTAAAGCCATAATGGAGCGGTTTATCGGCAGGCACATGATATTTCAACATGGTGCGCGCCCCCCAACTATTATCACCCCCCACCCCATGAATAGCGAGGTCAATATTGACATTAATAAGTGCGCGCTTGGGCAAATCATAATAATGCTTGCGCCACGCCGCCCCAATATCTCGTTTTTGTTTCGCCCTCCTCATCATATTAGGCGGCGAAATAATATCTTTTTCCAGATAGGACCACGCACGAAAATTAAGCGGCTGTGCCCCAATAATTGTAATTGTATTCTTACGGTCACCAAAAGAAAACCACCGCACATCAGACCGATTGGTACTATCCTGAGCAGAAATATAAGGCACCTGAAACCCAGAAAGCGAACTTTCATATTCCCCAATAAGTGCCGCATGCTTCCTATCAGGATAGTTCTCAAACGGACCCCTGCCATACCATTTTATATCCGAAAGCGAAGGGTTCAGCGCAAGCCGCATGCCAAATTTCGGCATATATTTCACCCCACCCCCTTGCGGCTTATATTCCGCCGCCACCGCAATCTCCCCCTTACCATTCACCCGATAGCGAAGCACATAATCGGCATCATTAACGGGCAGTGTCATGAAAGCGACAATCTCCACAAGGTTCGGTGCATGCTCAATAAGGCTCACCTTCCGCACCTTTCTCAGCGCACCCGCCTCCAGCCAGCGAATAAACCGCTCGCCATATTTATTACGCGTCTGATTATTATTCGCAGGCTTCCAAAAATAAGGCTCAAGCGGTTGTGCAAGTAGCTCCCGCTTCCCCTCCATGACTTGCCGCAAAACCCCCCCTTCCGCATCAAAGACAAAACTAAACTTCCCCCCATGAATAATGATAGAGCCGTCTTCCCTCTTTACACGGAGCTTCTTGCCACCAGCCTCAACCGCACCCGCATAAGAAAAAGGACGCACCAAAAATTCGGCATTAGCAATCTCATATCCCCTATCCGCCCATTTTGTGTCTTCGCGCAAATGCGCCGATAAAACCAGCTGAGCCTCCCGCCCCTCGCTCACCCGCGAAAGGCTATATGGCACCCGAACCCCAATGCTCTGCTTGGGCGCAAGCGCAAGCGGCAAGCTTCCCTCCTCTACTATTTTCCCCTCCTGCAACAGCTTCCATTTCAGAGTAAAACGGCTCAGATTAGTAAAATCAAAAAGATTGGTAACCATAATCTGATTAGGCGCCCCCCCCTCCTCAAAGCGAATATTCTGCATAATCTTCTTGGCTTCAAAATAAGACGGATAAGGCTTCCTATCAGGCGAGACAACCCCGTTCAACAAAAACTCCCCATCATTAGGAAAATCATTAAAATCCCCCCCATACGCCCAAACTTCCCGCTCATGGTCTAAGGAAAGCCTTGTCGGATTATCCCCATAGCTAACCATCGCCGTATTTTTCACCCGCGCCAGCCCCTGGTCAACCCAATCCCATATCGCCCCCCCCAGATGATGAGGATTGCCATAAATAGCGTCCCAATGCTCCTTAAAATTGCCCAGACTATTCCCCATAGCATGGGCATATTCCCGCATAAAAAGCGGCATTCCCGCCTCTTCCGCCTCCTTAAAATACCCCGCCAAGCTCTTTATGCTCGGATAGTTCCCATCCACCATATCGGATGCGCTCTGATCCGTATCAGAAAAAATCGGACGCGAGCCGTCAATAGCAAGCACCGCCCGCCTCATAGCATGAAAGTTTTTCCCCTTCGCCCCCTCATTCCCCAGCGACCAAAAAATAATGGAGGCATGATTTTTAGCCCGTTGCACCATAGAAACCGCCCGGTCAATATGAGCCTTTCGCCATTTCGGCGCATCGCCCAAAACTTTCGGCGTGCGCCGATAATCATGCGATTCCTGATTGGCTTCATCCATCAGATACATCCCATATTCATCCGCCAGCGCATACCATTTCGGGTCATTAGGATAATGGCTGAGCCGCACCAGATTAAAATTACCCTGCTTCAGCAATTTCAAATCAAGCCGCATCGTCTCCACATCCACATGCCGCCCCATGCGCGGGTGATGTTCATGGCGGTTAATCCCCTTAATCTTTATGGACTGCCCATTGACAAAAAGCCGCCTATCCTCAATTTTAATCTCACGCATTCCATGCCGCCAAGCAATATGCTCCAGCGGCTTTTTATTCTCATCAGCAAGCGTAATAAGCAACGGATAAAGATGCGGGTTTTCCGCCGACCACAGCTTCACATTTCTAAGCGACAGCTTCAGCATAGCCTCACCCCTGCTTTTCGGAGCAAGCGCAATACTCGCCGTCGTTTTTTTCAAAACCTTCCCCTCCGGCGAAAACAAGGAAAGAATAAGCCGCCTCTTCACCTCCCCGCCCCCCAAATTCCTAAGCTTCACCGCCACCGCCAGCTTCGCATTGCGATAATTGTTAAGCAGTGTGGTCGCAATCTGATAATCCTCAATATAACTTTTCGGGCGCGCAATCAGATTGACATCGCGAAAAATCCCGCTCAACCGCCACATATCCTGGTCTTCCAAATAGCTCCCATCCGACCAGCGATAAACCTCCACCGCAATCTCATTTTCCCCCGCTTTCAAAAACTCCGTAATATGAAACTCCGCAGGAGTCATAGACCCCTGACTATACCCAACCTTCTCCCCATTCACCCAAAGATAAAAAGCCGACTTCACCCCCTCAAATTTAAGAAAAACCTCCTTCCCCCGCAAAGCAGGCTCCACCATAAACCGCTTCTTATACGACCCAACAGGATTTCTATCCGTATACGCCGTATAAAGAGCAGGCGGCTCCTTCGTCACATAAGGCTCTTCCCTCAAAAAAGGATAGGTAATATTCGTATAAATAGGCGTGCCAAACCCCTGCGTCTGCCAATTGCCCGGCACATCAATTTCCGCCCAATCGCTAACATCATAGCTGGTCTTATAAAAATGGACAGGACGCTCAGCAGGCTTCCCCACCCAATGAAACCGCCACTTCCCATTCAGCGACTGCATACGCTCCGAGCTTCCCCGCTCCAATGCACGCCCCCCATCCGCAAAAGGCTCAATATGCGCATGAGCAGGCTCCTTATTCACCCCGATAATCTCAGGGTTTTCCCAATCAGCCGCCGCCTGAACCCCGCCCCCCAAAAGCAGAAAAACCACCAAAAAAGCAGCCTTATTTTTGATAAATCCGAACATAATCAACCTCATAATATTGTGGAAAAGGTGTTTGTGAAGGGTCACCGCCCGCCTTGCCCCCAATGGCAAAGTTCAGCAAAATATAATGGGGCTGGTGAAACGGATGACGAGGAAAAACACCATCAGGATTAACGGTGTCTTTAAGCAGGGTTTCATTGAGCAAAATATCATCCATATATAGCTTTATGGATTGCTCGTCCCAATCCATGCGCCAAATATGAAATTTTTTGTCAAAGCTAGGGTCATGAAACGAGGCGATGCGTCTGGCATTGGCGTCCCATTTCGGTGTCCATCTTTTTTTCGTGCCGGAGGCGACATTGGCATGAATTTTATTCTGAAAATACTCCATCAAATCAATCTCCCCCCGTGCTGGCCACTCGCCCTCCTTGCCAAGAAACCAAATCGCAGGCCAAAGCCCCGCCAAGTCGGTCACCTTTGCACGGACAATAAAGCGCCCATATTTCCAATAATGCTTATCCTTAGTATTAATAGAAGCGGAGCTATATTCAGAAAACCGCCTCTGCTCTTTCCAATTTTTACTATTCCGCCGATAGCTCGGATTTTTAATTTTATCCCGCTTCCCCTCAATGACAAGCTTCCCATCCTTACAAGAAGCATTATCCTCCTGATAATACTGCAACTCATGATTTCGGACAAACCCCTTCTCATAGTCCCAATTTTTCGGGTCAGGACGGCTTTTACAATCAAACTCATCACTCCACACCAAACGATACCCCCCCTGCTCAGGCTCAAAAGCCGCATAAACAGGAGCCGCAACAAAAAACACCAATGCCAAGAAAAACCCTCTATAACCCATGCCGCAACCTATAATTCCTACACTCAGGGCTTTGGCAAATATCCCCCCATCGCCCAATAATCGCCGCCATCGCCACATCACTTTCAGGATATTCCCCCTTATCATCAGAAGCCCTTATCCAATCCTCCAAAACTTCCCTATATTCCTTAAGAACTTTGCGGTGCCGCCGCTCACCAGCAAGATTCTTGGTTTCATGGGGGTCGTTTTGCAAATCATATAACTCCTCAATAGGGCGGGTAGGCGACAGAAATGCCTCCTGCACCGCGCTAAGTCTCCCCTGTTTTTGTAATTTCCTAAGCTCCGGCATAAAAGGAAAAGCCTTCGGGTGCAAGTCCCGATATTGCGGCTGCAAATAAGCCCGCTCAGGGAAGAAATTGCGAATATATTTATACCGCACCCCCCGAACCGTCCGTATACGGTCAAAAGTATAATCCAGACGGTCACGCGTTGCGATGGTAAAAGCCTTATCTTCATAATGAGGGTCAAAAACATCATCCCCCTCCATATATTTCGGAATATTAATCCCCGCAATGGCAAGCGATGAAGTGCCAATATCAATCCCATTGACAATATCCGCCCGCACCTTCCCCCGCTCAGCAAGTGCCCCTTCATTACCCGCCCAGCTCACCACAAGCGGCACCCGAATACCCCCCTCATAAAGAAACTGCTTATGGCGGGGCAACACCATGCCATGGTCTGTAAAGAAAAAGATGACCGTATTCTCATAAAGCCCCGCCGCCTTCAGCTCCTCAATAATTTTCCCAACCCGCCAATCCGTAATCGCAATCTGCTCATAATGGCGCGCCCACGCCTTCCTAAAACTAGGCGCATTAGGATAATAAGGCGGCAGCTTCCCCGCAACACTATCCGCCGAAACCTTCACAATGGGCTTGGCTTTATCCTTCCCCCCATTAAGCTGTATCTGCCCAAAAAACGGCTTATTTCTCGGCAAATCCTTCAACTTAAACCGCTTCCCCGCCTTCACCTTATGCTTAGACTTCTCATATTGCTTTTTCATCTTATCCGCCCCCGGGTCAAAGGAATAAAGCTTCTGCCTTTGATAAGCAAAATTATAATCATCCTTACCCTGATTAAACGTAACATAGCCCGCCTGCCTAAATAATTCAGGAATAGTCTTATGCTTAGGCGGCAAATAAATCTGTGCAGAGGGCGCACGAGAAGACCGATGATTATGCAGCCCCAAATTGCTCGCCATAACACCAGTAATAATCGCCGACCTCGTCACCGAGCAAACGGGAGACGGCATAATCGCATTATCAAACCGCACCCCTTTAGCCGCAAGCCTATCAATATTGGGTGTCGGCACGGTATCATCACCATACGCCCCCATCCAATCATTCATATCCTCAACATAGATCCATAATATATTAGGCTTTTCGCTCCTAATGATAATATCGCCAAACAGCGAATACGCCGTTCCCATGACAAGAATGGTAATCAAGGCAATAGAAATTTTTCTCATAAGAGCACTTCCCCCATAAAAACTAGAGCATTAGACTAGCCTCTGAGTTTGCAAAATACAAGACTTATGGATATAGTGCCATAATGAGCAAAGCAGAGCTAGTTTTAGAAAGCCGCGCCCTATTGGGAGAAGGACCGATATGGGATGAGCGCAACGGACTTACCTATTTCACCGATATTAAAGGCAAAAAAGCCTTCGCCTATGACCCCGATAGCGGTCGCCATGAAAGCTGGTCGCTAGGCAAAATGCTATGCTGCTTCGCCCCCCATAAAAAAGGCGGCTTCATTGCGGGGCTAAAGCGGCACATCGCCCACCTACACCTTGAAGCTGGCGGCAGTTTCACCATAAAAGACCTCATGCCCCTAGAAACCGACCTCCCCTATAACCGCATTAATGACGGCAAGCTAGACTTTGAAGGAAATTTCTGGCTCGGCACAATGGACGACAGAGAAGACGACATCAGCGGCAGTTTGTATCGCCTAAACCACAATGGCGAGCTAACCCTCATAGATAGCGGCTATAAAGTCACCAATGGTCCCGCATTTTGCTGCATCCATAACCGCATGTATGTAACCGATTCCGCAATCCAAAAAATCTATGTCTTTGACTACGACCACGGCGAAGTACGCAATAAAAGACTATGGAAACAATTCGGCAAGGGAGACGGCTACCCCGACGGCATGACCACCGATAGCGACGGCAATATATGGGTAGCCTTCTGGGACGGACACCGCATAGAACGCTTTGACATGCACGGCAACTCCCTCCAAAAAATCCCCCTCCCCGCCCCCAGAGTAACCTCCTGCACCTTCGGCGGCAAAACCAACACCGAACTTTTCATCACCACCGCCCGCATAGGACTAAACAAAACAAAGCACCCCCAAGCCGGCAACTTCTTCACCCTAAAAACCCAAACCACCGGACAAAAACCCAAAATGTTCGGTAGCTAACCCCCATAAATAAAAAAATGCGCCCCCAAAGGGCGCACCACTTATCCCCCTATCCAGCCTCCAAGCATAGATTGGAGGCTAAGGAGACTTTCCTGCCAAAGCCTTGGGGTCTATATTTCAAGTTTTAATAAGCTTCTATAGGGCAATAATCTTTTTTCAGCTAAATCAATATATTCTTCACTTGTATCAAAGCCGACAAAATTTCTATTAGATTCTAGAGCGGCAATCCCTGTCGTTCCACTGCCCATAAAAGGGTCCAATATAATATCGTCAGTAAAAGAAAATAAATCAATCAATCGAGCAGGAAGCACGATAGGAAATGGGGCTGGATGTCCAATTCTGCGAGCAGACTCAGCATTAAAGGTCCAGATTGATTTGGTCCATTCCATGAAGTCCTCTTTTGAAATCGTATTCTTTTTGACTTCTTTTTCCTCTTTTTTTCTTTCTCTTTTATACTCCCCTTTAGAAAAGACTAAAATATATTCATGCACATCCCTTAATGTCGGGTTAGAAGCGGACATCCAGCTACCCCAAGCAGTAGAAGGGGCGGCACTTGCTGCCTTATTCCAAATTATTTCTCCTCTCATATTAAACCCTAAATCAATCATTATTTTAGAAATATGATCACTAAGTGGTATGTAAGGTTTTCTTCCTAAATTGGCTACATTAACACATGCCCTACCGCCATTAACGAGCACTCTATATGTTTCCGCAAAAACCTTTGTTAGCATTTCCAAATATTCTTCCAATGACAAATCATCATCATATTCTTTTGAGACATTATATGGCGGGGAGGTAATCATGAGATGCAGGGAATTATCTGGAATCATTGACATATCTTCTGCACTTCCAAGAATATTTTTATTCATAAATTCTGCAGGAAATTCATTAACCTCTTTGGAGCATTCTTTGCTTTGTGATAGATTTTTATACAGCTTTGATTCATAAAACTTTTCAGAATTATGATTAACTCGCCCGCTTGTTCCAAATGCACTTGTTGTTGTACCGTTTTTTTTCATCAGCTTTCCTCATCCAGCAATTGGAGAAATCTCTCTGCTTTGGCTAGCTCGGTTTCTTCTTTGGCTGAAATTGTAATCATTTCTCCAAGTTTTTGCTTAGGCAACATTGATGAGAAGAAGTTCATATCTGCCTGAATCAATTCTGATATATGACTCTTCAATGCAGAATAATCATTAAATGTTTGAAACCCCTTATTTGGAGTTTTTTGAATATATTGAGCGGTTGGATTTGGATAAAGCGAAATAAATCCCTGAACAACTCCTGCCTGTTTCAGGAAATCAACCTTCTTTATATAGCTTTCTGCTATTGGGCTGTTTCCTAAAATAACAATTGGGATTTTAGCGGATTTAGCTCCTGATACACGAATATTTATAGATTTTCCTATTGCTTTCAACATTGAATCAGATCGGAGAATGGAAGGATTTCCCTTATGGGTCTTATAATCTCCTTCAAATTTTAATTTATCGCTCTTATCATTATAAGAATAATTATTGACTATTCCCATTTTAACTTCAAAGATTAGCTTTATATTTTCTGCCGATTGTTCTTTGCTTTTTGTTGTACAAAATGCCAAATCTGCATCTGTTGTATTGTTTAAGCCCAATTCTTGGCAGACAACACCATTTACCGGAAATAATTTCAATTGGTCAGCAATAGGTTGAAAAAAATCCTTACACCATTTCTCGGTATAGCTTCCAATTAGTGCATTTCTAGCCTGCACCACCTTACCTTCGGCACTTTGTTTTTTGGGAATATAGGCAAAATAGCCTTCTGGAAGTTCATAAAATAGTTTTTCAGGAGGAGCAAATTTTTTTAATGCTCTTTCAAAAAAAGTAACTTCATCATTTTTATTCCAAAAATTCATCAATCACAGACTAGCATGTATAGTATATTTTCTTCAAAACCAATTTTTATGAATTTTCCTTTTGTCCACACTTTATATAAGCTCTCTGAAAAACCCTAAAACTTGGAAAACCGCCCAATCCAAGCAGATTCCCGTCTTTATATATACTATCCAATAATAAGATTCCCCTTGCCACAGAAAACCCCACCCTATAGTATTATTATGAGGGAGGACGCCATGTCAGATTATCGTCAAACTTTTTCCATTGCCCGCCTATGGACCATCTTAATCATAGGGCTGGTTATTTCTTTTTCCATTTTGCTGTATTTCGGGCGTGAGATTTACCAGGTCGCCCCCCCTATTCCTGAGCAGGTGGTGAGCAGCAATGGCACGGTCATTTTTGAAAAAACCGATATTGAGCATGGGCAGAATATTTGGCAAAGCATGGGGGGCATGCAGCAGGGATCTATTTGGGGTCATGGCAGCTATGTCGCCCCCGATTGGAGTGCCGACTGGTTGCATAGAGAAGGCGTAGCCCTTTTAGAGATTATCACCAAGCAAAACAAATTGCGCTCCTTAAGCGATGAAGCCGCCCACGCCGCCCATTTAGCATTATTGCAAAAAGACATGCGCACCAATAGCTATAACCCCCAAAGCGGCACTATTATAGTCAGCGAAAACCGCCGCACCGCCATAGAAAAAACCGCAGCCTATTACAAACGAATATTCACCGCCGAGGATGAGGAAGCATTAGCAATCCGCCGCGATTACGCCCTCCCCCTCCACGCAAACCTCACCAATAGCGAAGCAGATGCCCTAAACGCCTTTTTCTTCTGGACATCATGGGCGGCGATAACAAACCGTCCGCATAAAGACTATAGCTATACCAGCAATTGGCCCTATGACCCCATGCTCGGCAATGTAGCCCATCCCAGCCTTGTTTTATGGAGCGTGCTGTCCGTAATATTACTCTTGGCAGGCATAGGGGCGATAGTCTGGTATTACGCCAAGCAATATAATATCTGGCATAAAAGCATGAAGCCCGAGGCTGGCTTTGCGACCAGCGACATTATGGATAAGGTGACGATAACCCCCTCCATGCGGGCAACGGCAAAATATTTCTGGCTGGTAACCGCCTTATTTGCCGTGCAGATAGTTTTGGGCATCATCACCGCCCATTATGCCGTGGAAGGACAAGGTCTTTACGGCTTACCTCTGGCGGATTACTTCCCCTATGCCGTCACAAGAACATGGCACACACAGCTGGCGGTATATTGGATAGCCACCGCTTGGCTTGCCGCCGGTCTTTATATAGCCCCCCTCCTTACAAAAAAAGACCCCCCCTTCCAGCGCGCAGGCGTGAACTTCCTCTTTGGCAGCCTATTGGTGATAGTCGTCGGCTCCTTCATCGGCGAGTGGAGTGCCGTCCACCGCTTCATCAGCAATATGACCGTCAATTTCTGGTTCGGACATCAAGGCTATGAATATGTTGATTTAGGACGTTTCTGGCAGATTTATCTCGCCATTGGCTTACTATTATGGGTATTTCTGGTGCTTAGGGGCGTAGTCCCCCTATTGCGCGAAAAGCTAAGCTCCGATGATGCCCGCTCTGCTTTGGTGCAATATAAAACGCCGCTATTATTGGTAGGCTTGGCGACCGTTTCCATAGGCGTATTATATCTTGTCGGGCTGTTATGGGGACAGAACACGCATTTAGCCGTAGTAAATTATTGGCGCTGGTGGGTCGTCCACCTCTGGGTAGAGGGCATGTTTGAAGTATTTGCCACCGCCATTGTATCCGTATTATTTGTCTATATGGGCTTATTACGAGTGCAGACGGCATCGGTAATGGTATTAATCGCCACCATTATTTTCTTGGCAGGCGGCGTATTAGGCACCTTCCACCATTTATATTTCAGCGGCACCCCCATAGCAATAATGGCGATAGGCGCCAGCTTTTCAGCACTGGAAGTCGTCCCCCTCACCGTCATCGGCTTTGAGGCATATCACCGCTCCAGCCTAGAACACAGCCAAAAATGGGAAGAAAACTACCGCTGGTGCTTCAACTTCTTCGCCGCCGTCCTCTTCTGGAATCTGGTCGGAGCCGGCATATTCGGCTTTTTGATAAACCCCCCCATCTCCCTCTATTATGTGCAAGGTCTAAACCTCACCGCCAATCACGGACACGCCGCCTTATTCGGCGTCTATGGCATGCTCGGCTTAGGTCTAATGCTCTATTGCATGCGCGGTCTCACCAAACACAAAAACTGGGATAACAACCTGCTCAGCAAAAGCTTTTGGAGCCTCAATATAGGACTTGCCATGATGACCTTCCTCTCTCTATTGCCACAAGGCATAGTACAATCCTATGCCAGCATCACCAAAGGCTACCACGTCGCCCGCTCCTCCGAAATAATCCACTCCCCCCTAATGGAATCCCTAGTCTGGCTAAGAGTCCCCGGCGACCTAATCTTCGCCTTCGGCGTAGCCTGCTTCGCCCTCTTCACCCTAAAAGCCTTCCTCCCCCAAAAAAAATAACCAGCAAATAAAAAAGCCCCCCTTTAAGGCACACACCCGCTTGACTGGAAGACTAGGAGCATTCCCTCCACTCCATAAAAAATGCGCGCCCCTTAGGGCGCACTCCTTATCCCCCCCTATTTTTTAATAGGCATTACATGCCTATTAAAAAAGGGTGAAAAAAGCTCCCCAGCTTTGCTGGGGTCTAGCTTTTTGCGCGCAGGAACACAAAGTGTTCTGAGCGAAGGGGGGTCAGGGGGGTGTGGGCGGGGCATGCGCCTTTGGCGCATGTTATAATGACGGTACTTTCCTCAACCTTTACTCGGCTGAAGGGCTAGAGGGGATATTTTTTCTCCGCTGTCTTGGATTTATCACAAAACTCCCATATTTCAACATTGGGGGGAATAAGATGACCGTGTTTTTCTATATAATAATCAGCTAATGTTTTACGCCTTTTGATACTCATATCCTTCAGGCAACAGAATATTTTTTTATATTCATCGGGAGCAAGGTGCATGTAATACATGGCTTGGTCCCATGTGGTAAGCTTGGCAGATGGTATCTTGTCGCTTTCCGTCCATTTATGAGATTTGCACTCAATCAGAATCTTTTTATTATCGCACCCCAAATCCCATTTATGGGTTTTTTTACGTTCCCCAATGCCTATTTCCACCGCAATTCCACCTTCAAGCCGTAAGTTTTCTTCTTCCTCAAAAAAACTTTTGACATCCCGTTCAAAATCACGCCCTGCATGAGCGTTGCTTGTACTGCCTTTGCGTTGATGATTGGTCATATTTCCCCCTCACCCCTTAAAAGAGATGTTTGATGGCAAAAGGGGACAAAAAGGTGCTTTGGTGTCCGACAGAGGGGACGACTTCCAAGTGCCAGTTAAGTTTCATGTCAAGCAAATTGGCGGCTTCTAGGGCGGTGGCGAAAAACTTCAAGCCTCTGGCATAGACGCTTGGACCTTGCTGGCGGGCAATAGGACCATTGCTGAGCGGCTTGGTGCGAGGACCAATATCCAACTCGCCAAGCATAATGGTCAGGTCTTTTGCAAGCCAAGCCTGCAGATCTTTTTTACTGATAGAAAGCCCCCCCAGCCCAAAGGGATAGGGGATACGCGATGTCGGCAAAGCGAAAAATGCGGCATTGGCGGACACCGCCTTATGCACGCGCGCTTTGGGCTTCATCAGCATATATAAATGAACAAACCCTCCGCCTGCGGAATGTCCGTATATGGAATATTTTTTGCGCTTGGAGGAAAAACGGGAAACAAAATCATCAAATATCGGCTCAATAGCGGAAAACAGCCATTTGCGCTCAGCCTGCACCTTCCCGCTCGCACTCATAACGCCGCCCGCATTATAATCATATTCGGTCGGAAAATCCTTGAGCTTGCCCTCAGGGCAAAGCGTGATAAAGCCATTATCCTCAGCAAGCCTTTTCCAATTTTTGCAATACACATCCGCATTACGCCTGGCACCAGCAATGATAAAGAGAATGGGCGTATTTTCATCCGCCTCGGGCGGAATATTATAAAAAATGCGGAGCGGTGCCCCGTCCCATTTTGAAAACACCCATGACCCGCTATCCTTAAACCGCGCCTCTGCCGCCCCACCAAAAACAAACGGGCAGACAAGGAAAAGGGCAAATAAAACTGCGCGCATCTCTCCCCCTAAAAGCTCATCCGCATATCAAAATAAACATATCTGCCAATACTATTATGAATACCGCCATAATATCCGAAACTTTCATCGGCGAGCGGCGGCTCCTTATCCTCAACATTATTAATGCCAAGCCGCAGCCTCGGACCATTTTCAATATAATAGGTGAGGTTCAGATTGGCGGTCTGCCAAGATGCGACCCGCCAATAAACACGCTCGCCATCCTGCGTGCGGGTAGCGGAACTATCATTAAACGCACTAATATAGCGCCATGTCGCCCCAATACCAAAGCGGTCGCTTCTCCAGCGCAGATTAACCGTACCGCGCCATTTCGGGCGCCCGTCCAGCTCCAGCAGACTGCCGGCGTTTTCGGTAGGATATCCCGCCTCCACAAGCTGATTGACGCTTGGCGAAATATCTTGGTCAAACTCCAAAAGGCGCGCCGCATTAGCCGAAAGCGTGAACTCACCGCTAAATAGGGGCATGCTATGCTCAAGCCCGATATCAAAACCGCGCAGACTTCTGCCTTCAAAATTGCGATAGGGGTCAATAATTTGCATAATCTGCCCAGCCCCCGCAATGGAAGTACAATTAGTGGTACTGCTTTCCGCCCGCACAACATTGGGATTGCACCCTCCCCTCTCGCGCAGATAAAGGTCAAGAAGCACCTGATTTTCATCGCCCAATATGCCGACGAGATTTTCCTGTTTAATCTGCCAATAATCCACCGTAAGCGTTAAGCCATAGAGAAAGCGAGGCTGGATAACAACGCCAAAGCTCAGATTTTCCGAGTCTTCCGACTCCAACTCTTTAGAACCAGCGCGCAGATTTTCAAGACGATAGGAGCGGTCTTCGCAATCATCACCCGTCAGGGCTTCATCATTCTGCTCACATTCCACATAATCAGTAACCGTCGCCGCTCTGGAAACATCGCCATGTATCTGCGCCAGATTAGGCGCACGAAACCCCTGCTGCCAAGAAGCACGAAACATAACATCAGGAATAAGCGTCCACGAAGCGGCAATACGAGGCTTAAAGTTCCCGCCAACATCAGAAAACTGCTCAAAGCGAGCAGCAAGCTGTATGGTCAGGTCTTGCACCATAAACATATCCTGCACAGGACTAACCAACGGCACCACCATTTCACCAAATAGCGAGCTTATCTCCCTTGACCCCTTAGCGTCCGCCGTCGGGCTTGAGCCATAAACATCGCTCAGCGAAACCGCCCCCGTCACACTATTGGTAAAAGTAATCGTCCCATCAAGGTGCGGGTCTCTATCATCCAGAAAAGTCTCCTTGCGATATTCCGTCCCCACAGCCACCCCGATAGGACGGCTGGCAAAAACCAGCGCCTCATTATTAGAAACGGTAAAATCAACCAAAGTAAGCTTTGTCACGCCCCTTTTATAGACATCAATACTGGCATGCTCCAGCGCCGCTTGGGGGCTTGGCGTCGTATCGCCGGTGCTAAAATGCGCAATACTACCGCCATTAAACGGATTATAAGCATTGGCATTGCTCCACCCAATCGCCTCCTGCAGCTTGGTGCTGGAAACGCGATTGCGAGTAAGGTCATAGCTTTCATAGCTAGAATGGAGAGCCGCACTATCCCAATCCCAATCAATGCCGAGCAGCGTAATTTCACCCTCCCCGCCTATCAGAAACCGCCAGCTTTCATTTTCCACTTCGGTAATACGAGGACCCATATCCACAGGACGATAGCGGATGAGGTCAACCGCCAGCCCCCCATCTGGCAAATCATCCCGCCGCGAGCTACTACAGCTATAGCGTCTGCTGGCGGAGCCGCCCGCCTCCCAATCACCGCATATTTTCAAATCGGGCAAGCGGTTTGGATTAGCAGTGCCGCTAAACTCTTTCGGACCAAAGGGGTTCCAATAGGAGCTTGCCGGAGCCGTAACAACAGCATTGGGCAGATTTGCACTCTGCTCTTTGCTACGAATGGTTCTGGCACGATAATACCCCATCTCACCATAAAGCGTGATATTTGCGTTAAGCTGATGTTCAAAATTGGTAAAGAAATTGGAGCGTTGCAAGCGCGGCACAATCTGGCGGAGCGAGTTTTTATCAAAGCGGGTAAGCCTACTGACCGAGCTGCTATCATCATAGCAATAAGAAGGGTCAGCCCCCACGCCATCCTCCACGCAGTCGCCATGGGTAGCGGGCAAGATTCGCATAGCACCATTATCGCCAACGATATTGCTTCCGTCATAATAAACCCGCTTATCATTGGCAATCCTCGCCCCGAAGCCAGAGCTATCAGGAATAATAGCGGCGAAAATCCCCCAAGGCGTATAGGCGGAGCGGCTATCAAAATCGGTATCGCCCTCAAACTCGGTGCCGACAACCAGCGGACGCCTATCATCACTGGCGGCATAAACCCGCTGTGAGGCAGGAAGCGCCGTCCTATCCCGATAATCCCCAAAAAAGGAAATGGTCGTACGCTTATCCCTAGAACTATACCCCGTGCGAAAATACGCACTATTATCTTTTCGGGAAGTATGACGGCTCTGCCCCTTCCTAAGCGAAATAGTCGTCTTATTCACCTTCCCCCGCAGAATAGAATTAACCGCCCCACCAATAGCATCCGTCCCATAAAGCGCAGAAGCCCCATCACGCATAACCTCAACCCGCTGAATACCCGCAACAGGGATAGCATTGGGATTGGCAGAAACCACAGGCACACCCTCCTCCGAAGCCCAACCCGGTTGCAGCACCATTCGGCGCGAATTAATAAGCGCCAATGTATACCCCGTGCCAACCGCCCGTAAATTAAAACTGGAGCTATCCCCCCGAACATCATTAATCCCCCCCGACACATCCTGGTTATGAAACCCCACAAACCCCTGCGAGGGAATAGAGCGAAACAGCTCATCGCCATCCAACACGCCCAGATTATCAATATCCTCCGCACTTAACGAGGTGATGGGCAGAACACCGGTAATATCGCCCCCCTTAATATGCGAGCCGAGAACAACAATCTCCTCAATCTCTTCATTTTCCTGCGCCATAACGGCAAATGGCAGGAGCAAGCCCACCAAGACAACAAAAATACTATATTTCATCTCTCCCCTCTCCCTTCTCTCTAGCGGATTATCCGAAAATAATCGGCACCCACCACATGCAAAGCATTACCAATATCATAGCACTTATCACATTTAATGCAATTCCGGCGCGCGCCATTTGCGGAATGGTCAGCAATCCGGACGAGAAAACAACCGCATTGGGCGGTGTTGCGACAGGCAACATAAAGGCACAGCTTGCCGCCAAAGTGATAGGGATACAAAGGATGAAGGGGTCAATCCCAAGCTCAGTAGCAAGAGCGGCGATAACGGGCAGCAGAGCGGCAGTGGTAGCAAGATTACTGGTAAGCTCCGTCAAAAATATCACCAATAATATAGAAGCGGCAAGAAGCACAAAAATCCCAAACCCCCCGAAAAAACTTAAACTGGAGCCAAGCACCTGCGCCAGCCCGGAGGAAGAAATTGCCGCCGCAAGGCTAAGCCCACCCCCAAAAAGCACCAGCACCCCCCAAGGAAGCCTAGCCGTATCCTCCCAAGCCAGCAGGTTTTTACTACTTCCATGCGCAGGAATAATAAAGAGCAAAACCGCCCCCAACATGGCGATAGAACTGTCACTAAGCCATCCAATATCCAGCATGGCATTAAGCGGGCGGCGGAAAATCCAACTCAGCACGACAAAAGCAAACAGCATGGCGACGCGCTTTTCGGTTTTGGACATTTTCCCCATCTCCCCTTTGAGCCTGAGCAAATGCTTTTTAGTATTCTCATGCTCAGGCACATCAAAGGGAAAGATATACGTAACGAGGATAAACCAGCTTATCGGAATCAAAACAAGGGTAAGCGGAATACCCACCAACATCCAATGAGCAAAGCTAATTTCCATAGCATAAGTTTCGCTCAAAAACCCCGCCAAAAGCGCATTGGGAGGCGTACCGATAAGGGTAGCCAACCCCCCCATAGTAGCCCCATAAGCCAGCCCCAACAGCATCGCCATTTTGAAATTATGCGCCGATTTTTTATCCAGCTCTGGAATATTCTCAGTAATCGTCACAAGAAGCGACAGCACAATCGGCAAAAGCATAATGGTCGTAGAAGTATTCGTCATCCACATGGAAAGCAGCGCACAGCACCCCATAACGCTTGCCACCAACTTCTTCCCCTCCGTGCCGGTAGCAGAAAGAATGATAAGGGCAACCCTTCTATGCAAATTACACTTCTCCACCGCCAGCGCCAGCATAAAGCCACCAAGAAACAGATAAATAATCGGATGTGCATAAGAGGAGGCGGCAGTTTTCACCGAAGCAATGCCCAAAGGCGCAAACAGGATAATCGGCAAAAACGCCGTCATCGGCACAGGAATAGCCTCGCTCGCCCACCACACCGCCATCCATATCCCGACAGCGGCAACATGCCACGCCTTATCGCTCATAACGCCACCAGGCGAGCCTGCTTCAGGCGCACCCGCAATCATCATGACAAGAAAAACCAGCGGTCCCAAAACCAGCCCTATATTCTGATAGAGATGTCTTTGTTTTTCTACCGCCACTTCTCACCCTCCCCTAATGGACAAGCCGAGAATTAGAAGCGTTTATTAAGCTTAATGCCCCAATGTCGTGGCGGATAGAAGCTGGCACGAGTAAAGCCAGGACCCCCATCAATCCAAGAGCGTTTCAGCTCATCGGTAAGATTGCGAACAAAGACCTCCACCGCCAGCGCCTTATTTTCATCAATAAAGCGAATGGCAACATCAGCGGTCATAGTTTCCTTCTGCCCGCTATGGAAAGCACCCTCATCAAAATTATTATTCTGGAAGAATATCTCACTATGCCAATTAACCGAAACATAGGGGCTAACCCGCACACCATCTGCGACCCACCAATTATGCTCAAAGTTAATGGCAAGCGAGAACTCAGGCGACCAAGGCAGCCTATTGCCCTTAAAATTAGTCGTCCTCTGCGGAGCAGGCGGGTCGCCCGCTACAACATTGGGATTTTCAGGCGGACACGGAGTCAAGCCCAAAAGCGCACGCTCAGCACAGAACCAGCTATCCACACTGGGCAGATTGCCGATAGTGGCATCCAGATAGCTAATCCAGCCAAACAGCCTACCATTGCGATAGGGGCGCCAATCAAACTCAATTTCCAAGCCGTTAATGGTTGCTTCGGCAATATTGGTGGTAACCAGCGTTCCAACGCTATTGGGCACCTCCACATCCTCAATCGTAAAAGTAGTGGGGTCGTTTTCATCTGGCACCACGCGCCGCGCATTAGCAAAAATCGTGCCGGCAGGGGTAACCTCCGCCCAAGTCGTCTGTTGCAGATTGGTATAATCCGAAGCAAACGCCGTAATGATAATATTCAGCGGACCGCCAAACAGCCTCGTGCTTTGCTTATAGCCAATCTCAAAGGTCAGATTTTCCTCAGGGTCATAGTCAAAGGCAGTATTAACAGGCGAATCACAATGCCCACCGCAAAGGTCAACTTGGTCACCAAAACCACCCGCCTTAAATCCGGTAGCGATATAGCCATAGACAAAGGCGCTATTGGAAATATCATAATCAAATCCAGCCTTATAGGTGAACTTATCCCACTCCGCCTCATAGGTATTATCATCTCCGCTCACCCTATCCGCAAAAGTCGGCGAATTGGTACCGTCAGTAGCATCAATATAATTGGATTGGAAAAAGCGGTTTGGTGCATATTCAGGATTACCTAGATAATTATAGGTTACACTAAGAGGGATAATCGCCCCGTTTGCATCCTTACCAAGGTCTGCCCATGCGGCAGCCGCACTTGCACGCGGCACCCCGATAAGCCCCCAGCTTTCATGGTAAAGGTCAGGCGTTCCCGGGTCATTCCATTGACCAGGATTAGACCAATATCCAGCGGTGACATGAGCCTTACCGCCATTATCGGACTTGGTATCCTCCGTATAACGAAGCCCAAGGTTCACATTCAAGCCATCCAGTTGCGGCACATCATAATCAAAGCTGGCAAAAAGAGCATTGCTCTCCACCCTTCTATCAGGCTGGATAAAGCTTTGCGCAAGCCCACGCACCGTTCCAGCACAGCAAAAGGGAATATCCACATCAAAATGAATAGCGTTTTTCTCCTCCAGCATGAACAGCCCCGCAATCCATTGCAAAGGACTATCACTGTCAGACTTGAACTGTAGCTCCCAAACGGTGCTCTCATATTTGGA
>OZ245362.1:0-100000 GCA_965226465.1 Parvibaculaceae bacterium | reverse complement strand
GTTTTCTATAAGTGTCTTACCACTGGAAGTTGATACCGGTTCTCATGAGGCTCTCCTCCAAGTCGGAGGTCGTGGATGTTGAGAAGTGAAACTGCGTATTCGCATTAAATCTCCAACCAAAGCCGAGCGCAAAGCCGTTTATGCCTTCAAAGTTCGCCATATTGAGGTCAAGGCTAATTTTCCGCCCCTGCTCCACATAAGTATTATGGAGCGCCGCCGCCATCGCAATCCCTCTAATATTCCGCTGAATAAGCTCACGGTTTTGCTGAATCAGCCCCTCATGTCTATCCAGCGTCGGCAGGATATGGTCGTCAATCTGGCGGATAGCATACTCGGTCCGTTGATACAGGCTCGCACTGCCAGAGTTAGAGGGTTTCAGCCCATTATCCAGCCCAAACATCCTGATAATCGCGAGCCTCAGCGAGCTATCCGAAATCTGGTCAATAATACCATTGGTCAGCACGCCATTTCCGCTTTGCACATAGATAAGAATGTCATCCAGAATATCCGCATCCTCAGCGCTCAGCGCCGTATTCGTAGAGGCAAGAATAGCCGTCCGCTTATCAGCATCAGTCGCCCCATCCGCCACCGTCAGATTATATTTCGTCACCAGCGCATCCAACAGCCCGCCATAATTGGCACCCTCGCGCACCTTGCTAGTGATAATATCCTTCACAATCTGCGGAAGCACACTATAGCCGGCATAATCCTCGGTAATATTCTCGCCCTCTTTCCAGCGATTGATAATATCGTCCACGAGGTTTTTCTCCACCTTAGAAAGCCCCGTATACTGAGCGTTAGACTTAATACTATCCAGCGCCTCGTCAATATATTTGTCAGCATATTTCTTAATCTGCAAATCATTCAGCCCGATACTATGGAGAGCATAATTAATCTGTTCCTGCTGGTTAGCAATATCCTCGGAGGTCTTCCCAGTCTTAGGCTGGAAGGTGAACGGCTGAGCAATATCATTATCTTTGGCAACCAGCGTCAGCGAGCCATCGGCACCGAGCGAATAAGCCAGCCCGATATCGCGCCCCAGCACCTCAATCATATCTTGGTCGGTATTGACGAGCGAGTTCAACTGCTCCTGATGATTGACATTATTGCTATCATAACTCTGCGTAAGCGTATCATCATCCAGACTATAACTAGCCGCCCCGCCGCTATTTTTATTCGTATCCTCACTGACATCAGTAATAGACCCATCATTATTAATCTTGAAAGTCAGCCCAAGCTCATCGGTGAAGTAATCCCTCAACTCTTCCTCAAAGTGCAAGCCGGCATTGATCTGCTCCTGCTGGTTGGCGTCATTAAACGGCTCCACCGGCACGGTATTAGGATCATCCACGACATCTTTTCTCTGCTTGTCGTCATCGGGATTAACATCATAATCCTTATCCACATCACTATTTCCGGGAGGATCATCCTCAGCCGCCTCAGGACCCGGCTGATTGGTAGGGTCTTGGTTCAAATCATCAGGCACCGTATCACCAGGAGCACCGCCCCCATCGCCGCCGCCGCCATTGCCTTGGTCGCCCTCATTACCACTGGAAGGCGGATCAATATCCAGCCCACTAGCACCCTGCAGAGCATTAATAGCCGCCCAAAGGGCTTGCACATTAAAGTTCAAATAATTAGTTCTCTGAGCCAGTGTCGCCCCAGTCCATCTAGCATCGGTGCTAAGCACAAAGATATCCGTCCCCATAGTATTCAGCAAATCGGTAGTAAAGCTGGTAGTGAACGTGCTACCCGAAATCGTCAGAATAGTCCCCGCATCCTGCCGCAACTGGTCAAGCAGTTCCCAAATAAGATTCGTCCGCTCAGTCAGCGGAATCTCACCCCAATCCCTATTGGAAGCAAAAAGAATATCGCCAGTATAAACACTAGTAGCAAACAAGTTCCAGCTTCCGACCTCATCGCTCCAAGTCCCGGTAATGGCAGAGAGCCACTGTAGCCTCTCGCTAAAATGCCCGGTCAGCACATTAGGCGCAGTCGCCGTAGTAGAAACATAGCCCGTAGCCGTATCATAAGCCTTATCAGGCTCAGTAACCCCAACCAGCCCAGTCGGACTTTCCACCAGCCCCAATTTATTCAGCAGACTACCGGCAGTAGCATTAGGCACCAAATCAGCCGCCCGAATTTGCCCATCACGAATGGATTCCGTAGTCACCAGATTCCGCCCGACCCGATAAGCCGTGCCATCCAACACCACGACACTATAAGTATTCGTAGTAGAAGCGGCAGAGCGGTTCGCATTATTCGTCCCCGCCGCCAGCTCCGAAGTCGCCGTAGCCGCAGTAGCCAAATCCTTAATCAGCACCTCACCATCCAGAATAGATTCCGTGGTAACCAAGCCCCGCCCGATACGATAATTCCCACTATCAGAAACAACGACATTAAACAGCCCACTGCTAGAAACAGCAGGCGCCACCGTATGGCTTTGACTTTCCGTTGTTGCCCCCGCGGCAAGCGCCAAATCAAGCAACTTCACCTCACCATTAAGAATCGACTCAGTCTGCACCAAATTATTATCAATCCGATAGGTATAAGGCCCCCCATCAGCCCCCATGCGGAAGAGCACATTATCAGTGGTAGCCGCCTGTGGGTCTCTCTTGACAATCGCATTCACCCGCCCCCACAGAGTATCAGCCTCAGCGTCAGGCGTATCGCCCACCAGCCCGACACTGGTAATGACCGTCTGTAAAGCAGTAGAAAGCTTGGCGGTGGTCACCGCTTCATCTTGAATCTTGTCAGTCCGCACCGCTCCATCGCCAATCTTGTCGAATGTCACCGCACGCGGCGCAATCGTACGCGTAATCACCGCACTATTCCCCAGCTTGTCCGCGACTATCGCTGTATTGCGAATGTCAATCGTTGAAACCGTGCCGTCCTCAATACTGGCACCATTCACCAAACCGGTATTAATCTTATAGGTATAAGACCCCGCCTCCCCAGTACGAACCAGCAAATTAGGAGAACCAGCTGTAGCAAGTGCTGAAGCCGCCATCCTCTCAAGCGTCACCACTCCAACAGCAATGTTTTCGGCTAGAATCGTATTAATCGCAATCTTGATACCCGTCACCGCCCTATCCGCAATCCCCGTCGTTGCGGCAGGAGTGCTAGTAGCCGTTGTAGCCGCCTTCACCCTCGCCCATAAGCTTGTGGTGCTGGTGGCACTCGCCGTATCCCCACTATAACCAATTGAATTAGTCCTCGTCTGCAAATCAGCACTAAGCTTGCCAACCGAAATCGTGCTATTGGAAATCTTGTTAGCGGTAATCACACCATCCTTAATACTCTTAGCCACCACCAAACCATTATTAATCTCATAGACATAAGGGTCAGTACCTGACCCCGCCCCAGTACGAACCAGCAAGTTATTAGAACTGGAACTGCCAGTTGCATCAGCAGCGAAATGACGCTTGAGAAGCCCCTCGCTGGCAATCTTGTCACCAGTAACCGCAAAATTGACAAGACTCCCAGTATCCACCAAATCATCATTAATCCTATAGACATAAGGGTCGGAAGAGTCTCCATCCCCAGTACGAACAAGCAAATTATTGGAACCAGCAGTGCCAGATAGATCATAAGTCAATTTAGGTATTGTAACCGCCCCATCCTTAAGATCAGTCCTTTCAATCGAGCCATCCTCAATATGGAAACCCGTAATAACACCCTCCGCAATATCATCCGCCCCAATCGTTGCATCCTTAATATGGGTAGTCGTAACAGAACCAGCCGCAAGCGCCGCACCCGCCTTCAAATCCGAAACAAAACTAGCCTCCAAATCCTCCTCAATGATAGTGCCGTTCAAAATACTCTCAGTCGTCACAAAACCATCATTAATCCGATAGTTAGGTTTGCCCTCTACCCCTTCAGCAAGAGGGAGATGAACAATAAGCGCATTACCATTATAATTGTTTCCCGGATCACTAGTAGCCAACCTAGTTACATCAATCGTATTAGCCGCAATATCCGCATTAACAATCGTGCCGTCCAAAATACTATCCGTCGTCACCAAATTACGCGCAATCCGATAATTCGCGCCATCTAAAACAACAATACCACCAGTTCCAGCCGTCTGCCTCGCAGTGCCAGTCACCTCCGTACCCACCGCCTTAGCAAGCGCAATCGCACCATCAGCAATATCCGCCGTAACAATCGTCCCATCAACAATATCTGAACTAGACACCGTATTCTGCGCCTTAACCGCCCCAGCCGACAGCCCAAAAAAAGCACCCGCAACAAATACGAACACCAGCCCCTTAGCCAATCCCTTAGCCAATCCATTCCCCAATATATTTCTCAGATTAATCATAGTAATTCCTCTTATAATAAGGTCTCTCTCAACCACGCAACGCTAAACCCAAAAATGATAACCCCTCACAACACAAATCTCGCCCCAATCTCAACACTCCTAAACCCACCAATAACACCCTCACCTTACCAAAAAACCAGCCCAACATCATGAGCCTCTCTCCTTATAGAACTTTAATCCCCCCCTTGCTACCAGTTTTTTCCCCCTCTTGCAAATAGCTTTTTCACAAAAACACAATTTTCTCACAATACCCCCCCACTATGACATTTCTGCAACACCCCCTTCGGGGGCTTTACTTAGGAGAAATCTAGCCCAGCCACTGCCACAGAAAGACCCACTGCTTACGATATTGTTAGAAGTAGCCCCTTTTCCCTCACGCTTTCGTGAACTCACACTTTACCTCACGAAATCGTGATTAAAACTTGAAGCCAACATGAATCATAGAACTCTCAACTTTTTTAGGCGACTGAGTCCAGCGCCAACTAACCTCAATGCGCTCATAATTTATGCCGAGCTGGAGCGACAAAAGCCGACCCTTCCGAACTTGTGATTCGGTTTGCACAAAATGGGGAAACGCTGGCACTTGGTCAGCCAAAGGCTCATCCACCACGCCGGGATTCTTAAACCGCCCCAATACATTTTGCGCAAAAAGCTGATTCTCATACTCGCCATAAATATAGCCAAACCCAATTCCGACAAAAGGCTTAGCATATTTCCCAATCCGCTTTTGAAAATCCCGATAAAAATGCACCATAAACTGCAGCCGCTTACTATCCAAGGCTTGCGAATGTGTCCTATCGCCAATATCCCCACTTGCCCCCACCGTTTCAACGATTGTCCGCTCATCAATCCCATTATCCTCATCATCAGCCTCCCCATCGCCATCAACATCGGTAATGGTATTCTCCTCATATCCCGCCGCCCTTAAATAAAGCCCATCCTGTCCGGGAACAAACCCAAACGCCGTCCCGTCCCACTCAGAATAGCCCATTTCAAACTCCAGCCTAAACTTGCGACTTTTCCTCTGCCCAAACGCATAAAAATAAGCCCGCCCATCATCCAGCTTCATATATTCCGTAGCACCAGCATTCCCGCCCTTAATCTCAGGCGAAAACTTCCCTACCCGCACCGCATGATAATAATCCCCAACCCGCCCCTTATCCGCCAAAGCAGGGGCGACCATACAAAACCCAATCAAAAAAAGAACAAGCGAACGCATCACCTAAAACCGATATCCCGCACTAATCAAACTTCCCCGCTCGCCATCACTATCCGCCATATAACGATAGGAAACAACCACCCGACCAATACTCACCCCGACCTGCACATTATACGCAATACTATCGGCAATATCCGACTTCACCACCGCCGCCAAAGGCGGGTCAATTTCCTGCTGAATGCGGTCACCATCACCATCATTAACAGGGTCCTTCGCAACACCCGGCGTTTTATAATAAGTCTCACTGCTATCAATAATCTGCGTAAAACTTTCCTGCTCAATCTCCGCCATCTGATAGCCAATACCCCCGCCAATAAAAAACTTCAACCGCCCCCGATATTTGGTAGAAAAGTCTTTATACCCATTAACCATAAAACTAATCCGGTTCGTGCTAACCGAGCGCGTAGGCATCTGGTCGCCCACCGTCACCTCTTTACCGGGCGTCTTAATAAGAAGCGGGTCTGTCTCATCCACCCCATCATCATCACTACTAGCAACCTCATTCTCCGTATAAGGTGCCGCCACCCCATAAATCGTCCTTCCCGGAAAGCTCGTAAAAGCCCGCCCGCTCAACGAGCTATACCCGACCTCAGCCTCCAGCCTAATCTCCTCCGTCCGCCTAAACCCATAAGCATAATAAAAAGCCACCGACCCATCCATATCCACACCAGTTCCCCCCTCCCACTCAGCCGACCCAGCACGAAACGCATGATACCTATCCCCAATAAGCCCCCTATCCGCCGCCAGCACTCCACCAACAGAAAACATAAAAACCAAAACTGACAATAAAAAATATCTCATAATCTTTCCTCTTCATTGAATGATTAAGGCTAACCTTTAAGCACGTTATAAAACCGACTGCAAGCCCTCAATAAAATACGACATGCACCCTATAAAATAAAGCACATGCCGTATATTTTTCAAAAGTTTATGTCAGCTAGAAGCGATATCCAACCGTGACCCTCGCCCCCTGATCACCCAGATATTGCCGCAGATTCAACTCAAACGGACCATAATTCAAGCCCACCGAGATATGAGCCACAACCCCATCCTCAAAGCCGTTCTCCACCGTCGCCGAAGGGCGCGGATAAAGCCCAAGCGGGTCAGCCGTGTCATGCGCCGCCAAATTGCCCGGTGCCACATCATAAAGCTCCTTCGCCCGAAGCCTGGTGCTACCCGTACCCCCGAAAACAAATCCGAAGCCACCGCCAACAAAAGCCTTGCTATCGCTACCCAGCACATTGCCCAGCGAAAACTCATGGAAATAATTGACAATCAAAGACAAGCTATTCTCGCTAATATCGCCACTAATCGTCTCCGATGTCCCCTCATTCAGCTTCGCAAGCACAGCAGCAGTACTTCCCGCCGCCGCCGTGCCAACCGTATAACTGCCGGCATAATCAGCCCCCGCAAAAGTAATCTTAGCCTCACCAGTAATCTGAGCAAACCCCACCTCAAACTCAATCCGATTAGTCGGGTTCTGCAACCCCACCACATAAGCAAGATAAGGCGACACATCAGCGCTATACCCAGCCGTGCCATCATCAGCCGCCGCCACACCGCCCCGCACCATCTGATAGTTCTCACCAGAAAATAAATCCGCCAAAAAATCCGCCTTAGCAGAACCCACACTCATAACCATTGCAACCATTGCAACCAACGCAACCCCAAATATTTTAATTTCTCTAATTTTTCTCATCTTCTTTTCCTTCCTTTCGTTAAGTAAAAAGGGGTTTGACAGGCAAGCCCATCAAACCCCTCTCTTCGCATATAATCCCTAAAGGACTAGAAACGATAGCCAACCGTAAGCAGTGCGCCTTGGTCGCCAAGATATTGACGATAGCTCACTTCAAAGCGGTCATAAGTAACACCAACCTGGATATGATAGGCAAGCCCATCTTCATATCCATTATCAGCAGTAGCACTTGGATTGACAAGCGTTACTGGGTCAGCAGCAACATTACCGGAACCGGCAGTTGCATTTGCAGCATTAGTATAAAGGTCTGTAGCCGTCAGAGTTGCACTGGCGCTACCACCAAATACCCATCCGATACCACCGCCAACAAATCCTTTGACATCTGTACCCAGATCAAAATCATAGAAATAGTTGAAAAGCAGTGAAAGGCTTGTCTCAGAAAGAGACTTTTTAATGGTTTCACTATCATCAGCAACAGCGGCAACGATAATATCGTCAGTGGTAATACTGGTATCACCACCAGAGGCTTCACCAACTTTACGATAATCCGTTCCTGCAAAAGTATTGCTAGCCTCACCTTCCACACTGGAGTAGCTAATTTCTACTTCAAAGCGGCTTGTGGGACTACGACGAGCACCGATAACATAGGAAAAATAAAACGCATCATCTGCGCTATGATTTTTGCCTTCATCAGCTTGGGTGATACCACCACGAACCATGTGATATTTCTCACCTTCAAGTAAACTGCCAAAAGAGGACTGAGCCGAGGCACTATGTGCAACAGCAAGACCAAGAAGAGCAGCAACTGTAAGTTTAATTTTATTCATTTCTTACTTCCTTATAGTTATTGATCAATCTTTTTCACTGGCATCCTCACTTATGAATCTCATAAGGGAATAAGCAAGCGCGCCCTTTATTTATCAAGAACGCAGATTCACCATTCACTGAAAACCTGCCACATACACCCACAAAGGGAAAGCAAAAATTGCGAATACCCACAGCTTTTCCAATAACTGTTGCTTTTTTACAACAAAAACAGCAAGTTTTACGCTTTTTTCTCTATTTCCGCCCCTTTTTCATCCCCCTTTTGCGCCATTTCACGGGAAGCATCCCCCTTTTCCGAATCACCCTCCGCAAGCCTCCCCCGCCTGCGCGTCCCATTACTAGCCTCGCCATTCGCCTCCCCATTAACAGGGTCAGCCGCCACAACCTCCTCCTCAGAAGGCTTCCCCGCCTGCACCAACCGATAATAATGCTCCGCATGCTGTAAATAGCTTTCATAAGCAATCCGATTCCCCGAAGACTGCGCATCATGAGCAAGCGCCATATATTTATCATAAATAGTATTCGGCGTCCCCCGCACCTTCACATCAGGACCATTAGAGTCAAAAACTCTGGACGAGCTATTACCCCCGCCCCTTCTATTATTATTACGCCCTCTGCGCCTCTGATTATTTTGTCTCATATTTTTATTCTTTTTATTAGCGGGGCAACGCCCCTATCTTATACTTGTTTTGAAAATACACGCCCCCCCTTTGGGTCAGCTTCGTCATAACTGCTAGGCTTTAGTGAGCGGTGAAAGCACCTTAACAAACTCACAGAAACAAAGTGTAGCGGAAAACCATTTATTTATCAAATGTTTTTTTCAGCACAATCGCCCTCTCCCTCCCAGCAAGGTCTTTCTCCACCCTTACCACCTCCCAACCAAGCCCCCCCGCCATATCCGAAACCGCCTTTTTCTGCCCCACCCCCATCTCCAAAACCAACCTCCCCCCCTCAGCAAGAACCCCCCCACTTTGCGCCAAAACCGCCCGAAACCCATCCAACCCATCCTTACCCCCATCCAACGCCAATAAAGGGTCATACCCCTTCACCTCCTCCTGCAAAGACGAAATAACCCCGCTCTCAATATAAGGCGGATTACAAAGAATAAGCTCATACTCCCCCTCAACCCCCGCAAACCAGTCCGAGCGCAAAAACCGAACCCGCCCCCCCAAACAAAGCCTCTCCGCATTACCCCCCGCCTGCTCCAATGCCGAGCCACAAACATCCACCCCCACCCCATAAGCCTCTGGCAAATGATAAAGACAAGCCAACAACAAGCACCCGCTCCCCACCCCCATATCCAAAATCCTTTTCGGCTTCAGCCCCACCGCAATCTCCACCAAAAGCTCACTATCAGGGCGCGGGTCTAAAACAGATGGCGAAAGCCCAAACTCCAAACTAAAAAACTCCCGCCGCCCAATAATCCGCGACACCGGCTCCCCCCCTTCCCGCCTCTCCAAAAACTCAAAAAACCTTTTCTCCTGCCCCTCAGAAAGGCAAGGCTCAGACAACAAAACCTCCGACACCTCACACCCCAAACTATGCGCCAATAAAACCCTCCTATCCAACCCCGCAACCCCCATCACCCCGCCCCCTCAGCCAAACGCTTGGCAATATCCGCCGCCTGCAACGCCTCAATAAGCTCGTCCAAGCCTTCCGCCTCCACAATTTTATCCAGCTTATGAAGTGTCAAATTAATCCGATGATCGCTCACCCGCTTCTCAGGATAATTATAAGTCCGTATCCGCTCCGAGCGGTCGCCCGACCCAATCTGCGCCCTTCTTTCGGCGGCACGCTCCCCCTCAATCTTTTCCCGCTCCGCCTCATAAAGCCGCGCACGAAGAACCTTCATCGCCTTCGCCCTATTCTTATGCTGCGACTTCTCATCCTGCTGAGTAACCACAATCCCGCTCGGCAAATGCGTAATCCGCACCGCACTATCGGTCGTATTAACCGACTGCCCCCCCGGACCACTTGCCCGAAACACATCCACCCGCAAATCCTTCTCCTCTATTTTCACATCCACCTCCAAAGGCTCAGGCAAAACCGCCACACTTGCCGCCGAAGTATGCACCCGCCCCGCACTTTCCGTCTCAGGAACCCTCTGCACCCGATGAACCCCGCTCTCAAACTTCAACGCCGCATAAACCCCCTTACCAGAAATCGCCGCCACCGCCTCCTTGCACCCGCCAACCTCGCCCTCCGAAAAACTAATAGCCTCAAACTTCCACCCCTGCCGCTCGCTATAACGCTGATACATCCGCAACAAAACCCCCGCAAACAAAGCCGCCTCGTCCCCCCCCGTGCCAGCCCGCACCTCAATAATCACATTCAACATATCCGCACTATCCTTAGGAACCATAAGCGCTTTCAACCCCTCCTCATCCTTTTCAATTTTTCCCGCAAGCTCCCCCATCTCCTCTTTAGCAAGCTGCTTCATCTCCGCATCCGCCCCCTCCAACATCGCCTGCAACCCCTCCCGCTCCTTCAAATTTTTCTGATAGCACGAGATAGCCTCCACCAATGGATTAAGCTCCGCAAACTCCTTTGACAAAGCCACAAACTCCTCGCCCGCAACCCCGCTATTCATTTTCTCCTCCACCCATTTGGCGCGCGCCAAAATCTCCGCCATCTTATCCTTTGCAATCATACCGCTTCCATTTCCTTAGCTTTGTCTTCCACCATTTTGACAATCCTCTCAATCATATCCTCATTCCCCAGCTTCTCGCTCGCCTTCCCCTGAATATAAAGCATCCCCGCCCCCTTCCCCCCACCGGTAAAACCAATATCCGTTTGCGCCGCCTCACCAGGACCGTTCACAACACACCCAATAATAGAAAGCGTAATCGGTGCCGTAATATGCGCCAACCTCTTCTCAAGCAACCGCACACTTTCAATCACCTCAAACCCCTGCCTAGCACAAGACGGACAAGAAATAATCGTCACCCCATGATGGCGAAGCCGCAACGCCTTCAACATCTCAAACCCCACCTTAACCTCCTCCACCGGCGGCGCCGAAAGCGAAACCCGAACCGTATCCCCAATCCCCTCCCACAATAACGCCCCCAACCCAATAGCAGACCGCACCGTCCCCGAAACCATACCCCCCGCCTCCGTAACCCCAATATGAAGCGGACAATCAACCGCCTCCGACAACGCCCGATACGCCGCCGCCGTCAAAAATATATCCGACGCCTTGGCACTAATCTTATAATCACCAAACCCATGCTTTTCCAAAATCCCCACATGATGAAGCGCACTCTCCACCATCGCCTCAGGACAAGGCGATTTATACTTCTCCAATAAATGCCCTTCCAACGACCCCGCATTCACCCCAATCCGAATAGCCGCCCCATTAGCCTTCGCTGCCGCCACAACCTCCGCCACCCTCTTCTCCGCCCCAATATTCCCTGGATTAACCCGCAAACAAGCCGCCCCCACATCCGCCGCCTCAATTGCACGCGCATAATGAAAATGAATATCCGCAATAATCGGCACCGAACACTGCCGAATAATCTCCCCCAACGCCTTAGTAGACTCCGGGCTAGGACAAGAAACCCTAACAAGGTCAGCCCCCGCCTTTTCCAACTCCAAAACCTGCGCAAGCGTCTTATCAACATCCTCAGTCGGCGTATTCGTCATAGACTGCACCGCAATCGGTGCCTCCCCCCCAATAGGCACCCCCCCCACCAAAATCTGTCGGGTCTTTTTCCGCTTAATCTCACACCAAGGCTGTTCCGTCATAGCCGCTCCACTATAGATTATTTTTTTCTCTTAATATATAGCGCAAGAAAGGATATAATACCCCCCATGAGCATAAGAGAAATAAGCGAGATAGGAAGCCCCATCATCAGGGAGGGCGCAACCCATATCCCAAAAGCAGGAAGCAGCGAGGTCAAACGCCTCGCCCGCGACATGATAGCCACGATGGAAGCAAGAGATGGTGTCGGCATCGCCGCCCCACAAGTCGGGAGTGATGAGCGCATGTTCATCGCCTCCGCCAAGCCCAACTCCCGCTACCCCCACGCCCCCGAAATGGAACCCATGCTGGTAATAGACCCCAAAATCAAAAAACAAAGCGGCAAGATTGTCAAAGATTGGGAAGGCTGCCTAAGCGTCCCCAATATAAGAGGCTTCGTCCCCCGCCACGAAAAAATTATCATGGAATATACAGACGAAAACGGAGAGCGCAAAGAACAAGCCTTTGAAGGCTTCCTAGCCCGCCTCATGCAACACGAAACCGACCATTTAAACGGCATCGTCTTCATAGACAGAGTAGAAAGCACCAAAGACCTAATCTCCGAAAAAGAATATTACCGCCGCCTAGAAGCCCGCGCCAAAGCAGGACTACAGCTGTAACAACCCGCCATTTTCATTCAGCCATTTTTTCGCATTTTTATATTCGGGCATAAGCCCGCCAACAATCCCCCAAAACTTCGGCGAATGATTCATCTCCTTCAAATGCGCCATTTCATGCAAACAAATATAATCCGCCACAAAGCGGGGCGCCATAATGACCCGCCAATTATAAAAAACCCGCCCATCCCCCATACAGCACCCCCATTGATGAGCATAATCCTTAATGGCAACTCTGTAAGGCGGCACCCCCAAAAGCCCCGCATAATATTGACTGCGCTCCTCAAAAAACGCCAACGCCTCCCTTTTATACCACCCCTCCATAATTGCAGGCAGAGCAGGGCTGTTCTTAAACCGCAACGGCACCGCCAGAAAAAGCGGCGGGTGTGCCTTAATCTCATCCGCCAGCGAAGAAAACTGCAAAGCCAGCCTCTCCCCTTGAAACAAAAACCCCTCCCCATGAACATAGTCTTTTTTCACCGCACGCGGGCGTGCCTTATCCTCAGCAAGTTTTTTCTCAATCCATTGACGCTTATCCGCAAGAATAGAAGCCAGCTCCTTTTCCGAACAAGAGCGCGGCGCCAACACCCGCACCTTGCCATCCTTAATCTCAATGGCAACCGACCGCCTCCGATTGGTATGCAAAACCTGCGCCTCAAACGGTAGCCCCCCTATCTCCATTTAATAGAACACCCCATAGAAGGCACCTGCTCCTTAGGACCCTCCCCATTTTCCGCAATCCCCAACATCGCCCTTTTCAACGCCCCCTCCTTAATAGTCCCCCTATACTGCAACCCCAACCCCCCATCATACCCAAAAAAATCAGGCGTACACACCGCATCATAAGCCTTAGCAATTTCCTGACTCTCATCCAAAAGATAAGGAAACGAAAACCCATGCTTCCCCGCAAACTCCTTCATCCTCTCCGGCGCATCCGCAGGATGAGTAACAAAATTATTAGACATAATCGCCGCCACCCCAACACCCGCGCCCCGCAAAACCTCAGCCATATCCACCAACTCCCCAATAACCGCCTGCACATAAGGACAATGATTACAAATAAACGCAATCAAAACCCCCCTCTCCCCCCGCACATCCTCCAGCGAAACCACTTCACCGCTAACAACATCCACCAACGAAAAAGCCACCGCCTTTTTCCCAAAATCACAAACAGGAGTATCTAAAAGAGCCATAACCAAGATTGTATTTTGCGCCACACAATTTGTCTATATTTTTTACTCTTCTTCTTCCATACGGCGACGGCGTTGGCTTAGCGTTTCACCATCATATTCCCAAAATTGCGCCCCCTGAGCCGCCTTCCATTTAAACCCATCTCTATTCAAGAGGATTAATGCTGCTTGAGAAAGCGAGGTCGGTTTTCCTTCAAAATCAACTTTGGTATCGTCAATGATAGTGGCGGTGATATCGTTATTTTTCAAATAGCTAATAACATCGCCTTTGTTAAGCCCGACCATTGAAAATTTGAAACGACTTTTTTTATTGACCGCCTTAGTAAGAGCCTGCTGAGATTCTTTATCTTCAACTATATCCTTGCCCGGCGTAACATCCTCACCATTAGCGATTTGAAGGGCGGAGATAACCCGCTGTTCATCCATTTCAAAAAATTCTCTTGTTGAGCGTGAGCGTGCATCGGCAAAAGCGTCATGCAAAAGCCTTTCCACTACATCATAATCATCCACTCTAGCGGCATATACGCATTGGAAAGGTAGCGGGATATTTGTTTTATCAAGAGTTTTCAATCGTTGTTCCAGATTGGTAGTTTTACCAATTTTGACATATCCCGACATAGCGGGATTAGTCAGCACATAAACAATTCCTTTTGTCATATTCCCCTCCACAAGGTTAAACACATCTACCGAACATTTCCAAACCCCCCCAGCTTACTCATACCTATCCAAAAGTAAAACCCGCCTAGCGGGTGGTGCCCAGGGGCGGATTTGAACCACCGACACACGGATTTTCAGTCCGTTGCTCTACCAACTGAGCTACCTGGGCATGGGAAATGGTTATAAGGGAAAAGTATTTTGCTTGGAAGTTTTTTATTGCTCGTCGGCGGACTCATCTGATAGCTCATCGGGTTGCTCCATAGAGGGGATGGAATAGGCGCCATTGAGCCAGCGATAGAGGTCAATTTGGGCGCAACGCTCCGAGCAGAAGGGCTTGGTTTTGGCAGCAGCAGGCTTCACCCTGCACAACGCACAGCTTGCCGCCTCCTTTACTCGTCCAACCATTTCGCTTGTTCTTTCCAAGAAAGACCGGGACGCTTTCGGGTCATTTCCACGACCCCAAAGGGCGATATATCGGCGATACGGTTTGGCGTTGGCGAGTTTTCAAACTCATCGCGCAGGCTATTAATGAGCTTCTCACGCTCCTCCTCTTTTTCCATATCCACAAAATCAATGGCGATAAGCCCGCCAAGACTTCGCAGCGATAACTGCTCGGCAATCTCAGGCACGGCTTCAAGATTGATGGCAAGCGGCGTTTTTTCGGTAGCACTCCCAGAATTGACATCAATACTGACCATGGCTTCGGTTTCCTCAATCATGAGCCACGCCCCTGACGCCAGCTTAATTTTCGGCGAGGAGAGGCTATTCATAATATGGTCAAAATCATGCGCCTTATGCGCCCCTTCCCCAAGCTGCAAAAGCGGCAGCGCATGGGGAAGCCTTTTTTCACTATAGGCTTTCAACGCCTCAAATCCCGCCTTGCCCTCAATATAAATCGTTTCGGTAGAAGCCCGCACCGCCTCATGCAGGGCTTGCTCCAACGGCGTTCCGCTCGTTGAAAGAAGGGCTGGCGGCTCCGCCTCTTTTTCCTCCTCCAACAAAGCCTGCCATTTTTCATAAAGAATATTCATCTCACCTTGCAGCACCTCTTCCGACACCCCAATAGCCGCAGTCCGCAATAACCAGCCCGGCTCGCCCAGCTTATCGGCAAGGGGCTGAATAATCTCGCCGAGCCGCTTGCGCTCCTTTTCGTCAATACTGCGCGAGAAGCAAACCAGCTCACGGCACGGCGTGAACACAAGAAACTGCCCCGAAAAGCTAACATCAGCCGTAAGCTGAGGACTTTTATCACCAATGGGCATGCGGGTAATTTGCACCAGCACCTCATCGCCCTCCTCAATACAAGCCTCAATATCATTGTCAAGGGCAGGGTCATCGGCAAGCAATTGAGCATCACGCCGTGAGAGGAACCCATCTCTGCTTGAGCCGATAGCAATAAAAGCCGCTTGCAAATTATCCAGCACCCGCACCGCTTTGCCCAGATAAATAGCACCCAGCTGAGAAGCCTCCTGCGGCGGAAATATCTTAATATAAGTAAGCTTCTTCCCCTCAAAGCGCGCCATCAGCACAGCTTCGCTCGGATAGGTAATGATATGGACTTGATGTTTCATAAGCAGGGGGAAGCCGTTTATTTATAGCGATAGGTGATACGCCCTTTAGAAAGATCATAAGGCGTCATTTCCACAAGCACCTTATCGCCGGCAAGCACGCGAATACGATTTTTCCGCATTTTCCCAGCGGTATGAGCGATAATCTCATGATTATTTTCCAAGGTAACACGAAAAGTCGTATTCGGAAGCAGCTCCGTAACCGTTCCCGGAAATTCCAATAGTTCTTCTTTAGCCATGCGCCATAAAAATCCTTTGTTCCGTCCGGATATTGGCGCAAACCCCAAGCAAATGCAAGCCTTCCATAATTACCCCTATTTTTTACGCCGCAATGTAACCGCCAACGCATGCGCCGAAAGCCCCTCGGCTTGCGCCAATATTTCCGCATACGGCGCCAACTTAGCAAAACTCTCAGCATCACATTTCAACACCGACGACCTCTTCATAAAATTAAGAACAGAAAGACCAGAACTAAAACGAGAAGTGTTAGTGGTAGGCAAAACATGGTTCGGACCCCCCACATAATCCCCAATAACCTCAGGCGTATAAGGACCAATAAAAATAGCACCGGCATTGCGAATCTTGGAAAGCAGTTTCTCCGCCTTATCCTCAGAAAGCGCAAGGTGCAAATGCTCAGGCGAAAGGAAATTGATATAGGAGGGAACCTGCTCCATGAGATTATCAAAAAGGAAGATAGCACCATGATTATTCCAAGATGCTTTTGCAATCATTTCACGAGGTAATTCTGCAAGCTGTTTATCAACTTCCGCCTCCACCTTTTTTGCAAAATCCTCATTATCGGTGCAAAGAATGGCTTCAGCATTCTCATCATGCTCAGCTTGGGCAAGCAAGTCAGCCGCCACCCATTCGGGATTATTGCTGTCATCGGCAACAATCACAATCTCGGAGGGACCGGCAATCATATCAATACCGACAAGACCGGTAACCTGCTTTTTTGCCTCCGCCACATAAGCATTGCCCGGACCAACAATCACATCAACAGAAGCAATGCTTTTGGTGCCAAAGGTGAGGGCGGCAATGGCTTGCGCCCCACCAATGCAATAAATCTCCTCAATACCCACAAGCCCCGCTGCCCCTAAAATAGTCTGGTTAAGAACGCCTTTCGGAGCAGGAGTCGCCATAGCAATATTTTTTACCCCTGCAATCTGAGCGGGGATAGCATTCATGAGAACACTGGAGGGATAGCTTGCCGTCCCACCCGGTACATAAATCCCAACCCTTTCTACAGGCGACCAAAGGCTACCCATTTCCACATTAAGGCTATCGCTAAAGCGTTCATTTTCGGGAAGCTGTTTTTCATGAAAGGCACGAATACGCTCGGCGGCAAACTCCAACGCCCCCCTGACATCAGAGGACAGGCTATCCTTTGCCTTGGCAATCTCCTCTTGGGAAACCCGAAAGCTTTTTTTTGTGAAACCGTCAAATTTTTCCGTATATTCAGAAAGAGCATCGTCCCCCGTTTCCCAAACATTGCAGATAATCTCTGCCACCTGCTTCGTAATTTCGGTGTTATATCCAGGAAACTGCTTAATAAACTTCTTTTGTTTAATATCTTCAATCTTACTCATCCACCCACCTCCCTATGGTCAGGAACACGCTTAGTCGGATACGGCTCATCCATATCAGACAATACCCCATCAATCGCCTCCACATGAAGGCATATCTCACCGCTACCAGTCTTACCACTATCCCTCCCCCCCGCAAAAATAAGACGAATACGCCCCTCACTTGCCTCCATTTCCTCAAACCCAATCGTCAACAGCGACAGCATAACCCCCCGCTCCCCCTCCACGAGCCTCAGCGTCTCCACATTCTGCACCCCATTAAAATGCACCCCACACCGCACCCTATGCGGTTTTGGCATTTCATGACAAAAGCGCAGCCCCGCAAAAGCAAAGCGCCGCTTTTCCGCCTGATAACTAAGCGCACCCCTTTGCATCACCATATCTTGCAAATAGGCGGCAAAGACGGCGAGGTCTTCGGCATCACGAGCGAGCAGTTTCTGTTTCATGCCATTTCCCTTATTCGTTCTATATCGGCTTTAGCATTGTGCAATTTTATTTCCAATGTTTCAAACCCCCTGTCAAGATGGTAGAGCCGTGAGATAGAAGTGGTGCCGGTAGCAAAAAGGGCGGCGATAACCAGCGACATGGATGCGCGCAGATCCGTCGCCATCACCCGCGCCCCATAAAGCTCCCCCACCCCCCGAATATGGGCAAGCTCCCCCGAAAGCCGAATATCCGCCCCCAACCTTACCAGCTCCTGCACATGCATAAACCGATTTTCAAATATCGTTTCCTGCACCGTACACTCCCCCTTACAAATAGACATCCACGCCATAAATTGCGCCTGCAAATCAGTAGGAAAACCAGGATAAGGAGCGGTAACAATATTGACAGGTTCAGGTCGCCCCCCCATTTTGACATAAAGCCCCCCCTCCCTATCCTCCAACACCGCCCCGCCCTCGCACATCGCAGGCGCAAGTGCGCCCATAAGCGAAATATCCGCCCCTTGCAAAACCCCCTCCCCTTGGCTCATCGCAATCGCAAGCGCATAGCTTCCCGCCTCAATCCTATCAGGCGCAATCCTAACCCTCGCCCCCTTCAGCCCCCGAACCCCCTTAACCCTAATCTCCCCGCTCCCAAGCCCCTCAATAACCGCCCCCATTTCTTGCAAAAACGCCCCCAACGCCACCACCTCAGGCTCACAAGCCGCATTGCGAATAATCGTATCCCCCTCCGCCAAAGCACCCGCCATAAGCAGAATATGCGTAGTGCCAACCGAAGCAAAAGACAGCCGAATATCCGCCCCCCGCAACCCATTAGGCGCAAGGGCTTTCACATATCCCTCCTCCAAAGCAAGCTCCGCACCCATTTGCGCCAACGCATCCAGATAAAAATTAACCGCCCTCGTCCCAATCGCACACCCCCCCGGCACGCTCACCTCCGCCTCCCCATAAACGGCAAGCAGCGGCGCAATAATCCAAAACCCCGCCCGCATTTTGCTAACCCATTGATAGGGCGCCTTATGACTGGAAAGCTTTCCCCCCGAAATATACAAATGACCCCCCTCATACCGCACCCCCACCCCCATATGAACAAGCAATGCCCGCAAAGTCTGCATATCCGAAAGGTCTGGCACATTTTCAATACACACCTCCTCTTTGGTCAAAAGCGAGGCAACCATAATCGGCAGCAGCGCATTTTTCGCCCCACTAATCGGAATATTCCCCCGCAATTTCCGCCCGCCCTTTATGATAAGACTGTCCATGATTTTCCTCTCAGGATTTTTTGGCACGCGCCGCCATTTTTCTTTTTTTAAGATTTTTCCGCAAAGCGGCGGCAAGACGCTCTTTCTGTTTTTGGCTGGCAGTGTTTGGCTTCTGCTTTTGGGACATGCTTCTGTTATAGCCTATTTCATCAGGAATAGAAATTGCGCCTTTGTGCTTGCGTGATTTTTTGCGGTGTGTCAAAACGCTTGAGATGAGCGCTGCCGTAGCTCAGGGGTAGAGCACTCCCTTGGTAAGGGAGAGGTCGAGAGTTCAATTCTCTCCGGCAGCACCATTTTTCAAAAAGCGATAAATGGCTTGATTGGCTTCCTCCGCAAGCGGACAAAGAAAGCTCGTAAAGCAATGAATACCCCCCGCATAAACCGCCAGCTCAGAGCGACTATTCACCGCCCCCAACCGAGCATGAAGAAAAAGCGTATCATCCAAAAACGGGTCAAGCGTCCCCACCGTCAATAAAACAGGCGGCAAGCCCTTGAGCCGCGCATAAAGCGGCGACAAGCGAGGGTCGCGCGGATTAACCCCGCTCGGCACATAGCATTTATAAATATTTTTCATATCCTCATGATTGATAACAAGGCTATCCGCCCCCCGCTCCAAAGCCGAAGGCGTGGTCGTCATATCATAAACCCCCGAAACCAGAGTAGCCCCCTTGAAAAGCGCAGGATTTTCAATCAACGCCACCAAAGCAAGATTAGCCCCCGCGCTTTCCCCCCCAATAAAAAACCGCTCGCTCCCAAACCGCTCCCCCCCCTTTTCCGCAAGCCATTGCGCCGCCCGATAGGCATCCTCCACCGCCGCAGGAAAAGGGTGCTCCGGCGCAAGCCGATATTCCACACTTACAGTCACCAACCCACAAACCCCTCGCAATCCGCTCCAGCTCCCTATCCATGCTCCACGCATGGTTCAGCACAAACCCACCGCCATGAAAATGCAGATAAACCCCCTTCGGCTTTTCGCTCGGCTCAATGATACGAACAGCAAGCCCGCCAATCATCTCATCTCTCGCCCGCTCCGACTTCTTCGGTGCCGCAAACGCCCCCACCCCCTCATTGCGCCGCTTACGCATTTCTTGGGGCGAATACTCCCAGCGGTCTTGCTCCTTCAGCATAGATTTCGCCACCGCCTCATTCAGCGCCAGCGTCTCCTCCGAAACCGCCAAGGGGTCAAAAGGGCTCAGCCCGCTTTTATTTTTTTTATCCGCCATGTTTTTAGGATACAAAAACTTATCCCCCCCTGCAAATCTTGGCGGATAATACCGCATATGGAAACCACACATCACGGCAGAGAAAATTGGGAACAAACCCGCTGGCAAAACTTCCGCTATGAGGAGCTAGCCGACAAGCTAACAGGAAACTGCGCCATGTCAGCACTCTTTATGGACAGCCTCCAAAGCCTACGCACCCAATTTGCCAAGCCGATGATAGTAAGCTCAGGCTTTCGCAGCCCCCACCACCCGCTGGAGCGCCGCAAAGCAAAGCCTGGCGCCCACGCACAGGGGCTCGCCGCCGACATCGCCATTTCTGGCAAGGATAGCTACCTATTGCTCAAGCTCGCCATAGAGGCAGGCTTTCACGGCATCGGCATTAAGCAGCATGGCGAGTGGAGCAAACGCTTTATCCATCTGGATAAGATGGAGCGCGAAACCCCCCAAATATGGACCTATCAGGAGTAATAATGGCATCAAAAAAATGGAAAGAAATTATGGGTGCCATCGCCCCCTCCATCGGCATGGCGCTCGGCGGACCTCTCGGCGGTATCGCCACCAACAGCCTCGCCAAAGCCCTACTTGGCGAGGATGCCGTCAAAAAAGGAACCATAGAAGCCAACCGACAGCGCATTGACAGCCTATTGCAAAACGGGCTAAGCGCAGGACAACTGGAAGCGGTCAAAAAAGCCGAGCATGATTTCACCATCAGCATGAAAAAAATGGATGTCAATCTGGAAGCCCTCCACGCAAGGGACAGAGAAAGCGCCCGCCACCGACAGACCGAGATGAAGGATAACTGGCCTAATTGGCTGGCGCTCATCATGTTGCTCGGATTTTTCCTGACCACCGCCTATGTTCTCATTCACGGCATGAACGGCATGGATGCACCAAGTGCCGCCTTTATCGGCACGCTGGTCGGCTATGTATCGGCAAAGGCAGACCAAGTCATCGCCTATTTTTTCGGCTCCTCTATGGGCAGCCAAAGAAAAACCGATGCCCTTGCCGAAGCCGCCAGAGAGCGCCGCCTCTAAGGACCAATAATAACCGTAAGCATAGAGCGAGGGTGCAACACCCGCTTGGCAGTATGGCGAATATCCGCCAGCCCCACCGCCTCAATATAGCCATTGCGCTTCTGCATATATTCCAAAGGCAGGTTTTGCATTTGTAGCCCAATAAGCTGGTCAGCAATTTCCTCACCAGAAGAAAAGCGCAACGGATAGGACCCGATAAGATATTGCTTCGCTTGGCGCAACTCCTCCTCAGAAATATCCTGCGCCTTCTCCATTTCCTTTTTCAGCAAACCAATCGCCTCCTCAATCTGCGTGCTATCGCTGGCAAGGTGCGCAAACCAAAGCGGCGAGCGGCTCAGCGGATAAAGATAGCTATAGACCGAATAAGTCAGCCCCCGCTCCACCCGAATAGTCTTAGCAAGGCGCGAGCTCAGCTGGTCGCCACCAAGAATATAATTCATCACAAAAGCAGCAATAAAATCCTCATCATCACGCGCAATCCCCGGCAAGCCAAAAATAGCACTTGCCTGCCTAGTATCCCGCTCAATATGGTGGAGCATCTTCTGATTATGCAGCTTCACGGGATTAGGAAAAGGCAACCCCGCCTTAGCAGGCAGCCCCCCAAAACTTTTATCCAATAGCGGAATAAGCTCCTCAGCACGGATATCCCCCACCACCGCTATCATCAACCTATCGCGCGAAAGCATATCCTTATGGTGCTTTCTCAACTCCCCCGCCGTCACAGACTCCAAGCTCTCCCTCGTACCCAGCAAAGGCAGCGCATAAGGATGGTCAGGAAAAGCCAGCTCATACCATTTTTGCGTAGCAATATAGCTTGGCGATTGCTGCCGATAGGCAAGCAGGCTCAACAAGCTCGCCTTCATGCGCCCCACCGCCTCCCCCTCAAAAGTCGGACGCTTCAAGCTCTCGCTCAAAAGATGAAACGCTTTATCCCGATTCTTACTAAGCGTCTTCATAGACCCCGAAAAAAACTCACTCCCCGTTGAAAACCCCAAATGAATAGCATGACGGGCAAGCTCCTTCTGAAACGCCTTAGCAGAATATTCTCCCGCCCCCTCATCCAACAACGCCGCCATAAGCCTTGTCATGCCTGCCCTATTCTCAGGGTCAAGGCTCGCCCCACCCCGCCACGCCATCCGCAAATGGATGATAGGAAGCGAGCGGTCTTCAAAAAACCAAGCCTCAATCCCAAGCGGCGTAATAATACGCTTAGGCTCAGGATTGGCAAAAGCAACAACAGGCAAAAACAAAAAAAGAAAAATATATCTCATCACAACCCCTCCGCCGCATTTTCGGGCAATAAATAAGCCGTCAGCGCATTTTTCCCAAGCCATTTGCGCGCCACTTTCCGAACATGGCGCGCCCTCACCCCCCTAATCCGCTCCGCCCACTCCCTGATAAGCTCCACCGGCGTTTCACTAGCCCAAGCCTGCCCATAAATATGCGCCAGAGCAGTCTGACTATCACGGCTATAAATCTCCTCCGCCACCAGCTCCTCTATCGCAACCTCCAACTCCTCCCCGCTCACCCCCTTTTTCTGCAACAGCCCAATCTCCTCCGCAATGACCCTCTCTATCTGCGGTATCTCCGCCCCATCAGCAGAAATAGGAGAAGCAAATATCACCAATTGCCCCCCACTAAAACTAACACTGCCAATGCTGGCAGAAACCGAAGAGGCAAGCTTTTCCTTCACCACCAACCGCTCATAAAGCCGCGAAATAGCCCCACCCCCCAATATCTGCGTAAGCACCTCCAACGCCGCCACATCCTTTCCCCTTTTCCCCTCCGACCAGCTAGGCGTCAAAAACCGCATCTGAAACCCGCTATGGCGCACATAAGGCGAGCGAAAAATGACAGGGGGCAGATTCTTAGCAATCGGCTTCACCACAGGGCGCACAGGGCGCGCCACTTCTGACGCCACAAGCCCCCCATAATATTTCCGAGCCAGCGGCAACACCTCCTCCATCCGAGCGTCACCCGCCACCAATAAAAGCGCATGATTGGGCGCATAATATTTTTTATAAAACCGCAAAACCTGCGGCACGCTCAGCCCCTCAATTTCCGAGCGATGCCCGATAATAGGCGTGCCATACGGATGGTCACCAAAAAGCTTCTTGCTCACTTTCGCCCTCCACATTGAAGAGGGATTGCTCTCCATGCTGGAAGCCCGCTCCTCCAGCACCACCCCCCGCTCGGCTTGCACAATATCCTCCGACAGCACCAAGCCCTGCATACGGTCAGCCTCCATCTCCATCACTTTGGGCAAATATTGCTTGGCGATATGCTGAAAATAAGCCGTATAATCCTGCGAGGTGAACGCATTTTGCTGCCCGCCGAGCGAGGAGATAATATTAGAAAACTCCCCATTTTCAATATTCTCCGTCCCCTTAAACATGAGATGTTCCAGATAATGCGCAATCCCCGATTGAGCGGACGGCTCATCCGCCGCCCCCACCCGATACCAAACCATATGCGTAACCACAGGCGCCCTATGGTCGGGAATAACAATAATCTGCAACCCGTTTTCAAGCCGAGCTTGGCTAATGGCAACGCCATCTGCCGCATATCCCTTTGAAGCGAAAAGCAGCAGAATACAAAAGAGGATACGCATTAAGAGCTTTGATTACCCCCCTCAGGGCGTGCCGAGGGCAATGGCGCCAGTTTTTTAGGCTTGGGCTGTTCAGGATATTTCCAGAAATAATACCAAGGCAGTTTCGGCGGCGGGGGTGCATGGGCTTCGTCCCACTCCTCCCAAAGAATAAGACGGATATGGTCATGCGCCCCATCGGCACGCGCCGCCTTCAAAATAAGCTGCTCCGAAGGCGTTTGCGGCTCCACCGCTTGCGCACCGAGCAATATTTTCTCAGCCGTATTTCTCTGCCTATCCCGCCCCACCTCATTAGAGCCAACCGGCTTTGGCGGCAGCAGCGAAAACTCAGGCGGAATAATCAGCGCAGGTCGTGGAATAACCGAAAACGGATCCGGCTCTTTTTTAATATTAAACAGCGCATCACGAAACCCCTCACCACAAGCGGAAAGCGCAAGCAGGCTCAGCACAAGAGCAAGCAGGTTAGCGAAGCGGGCAGGTTGTTTCATATTTCTAATCCTCATATATTCTTATATCTTTTTTTTCTGGCGGACGCCATCCCATAGCAGAAAAATCACGCCAATGCTAATCCATATATCAGCAAGATTGAAAATATACCAATGATAGCCGAACCCATGCAGGCTAATAAAGTCTATAACTGCGCCAAAAATAAGGCGGTCATAAATATTCCCCAACGCCCCAGCAAGAATCGCCCCAAAAGCAAGAGCCGCAAAAAGCCGTTTGGTGCGGGCAAGCAGATAAAGAAAAAACACCGAGATAAGCAGCGTGATAAAGATAAGAATATTCTGACCGATAATACCGGCAAACCACCCATAACTAACCCCCTCATTCCAAAGCAGCACAAAATCCATAAACGGCGTAATTTGCATAGGCAGCCCCTCCCCCACAGGACTTTTCAAAATAAGCGACTTGGAAACCCTATCCAAAACATAACCGATAATGGCAACCAAAAGCCCAACCCGCAAATAAGAAAAAGCGAAACTCATGCCTTCCCCTTATCCCAAAACGCCACCGCCTCCGCATCCCGCACCGATAAATTAGGATAGTTCGGGTCACTACCGACATCAGGAAGAATCTTCCACGACCGCTCACATTTCTTGCCCTCCGCCTTTTCCACAATCACCCCAACACCGCTCACCCCCTCCAAAAAGAAACATTTGGCAGGCGGGCTATCCTGAATAATCTCAATCTGCGAAGTAATCGCAATCTCCGCCATATCAATCCCCTCCAACAGCGCAATCGTTTTTTCCGAAGCAATATAAAGCTTCGGCTTCGCCTCAAGACTTGACCCAATCCGCTTCTCCGCCCGCTCCAGCTCCAGCGCACCCGTAACAACACGCCGCAGCTTCCTAATCTCCTCCCATTTCTCAGCCAATGCGGGGTCATGCCACTCCTTAGGCGGCGCCATAAAATCCTCCAAATGCACAGAGCCGCCCATATCCCTAGCCTGCCAAACCTCCTCCATAGTGAACGGCAGTATAGGCGCAAGCAAGCGGGTCAGACTATGAAAAACATAATCCATCACCGTCCTAGCCCCTCGCCTTTTCACACTGCTCGCCAAATCGCAATAGAGCGCATCCTTGCGAATATCAAAATAAAACGCCGATAAATCCTGCGTAATAAAATGAAACAACCGCCGAAAAAGCTTCTGAAAATCATAATCGTTATAATCCCCACAAACCTCCTCATGCAGACAGTAAAGGCGGTGAAGCTGCAACCGCTCCAACTCCTCCATCTCCGCCAGCGGCAAAGCCTCTTTTTGGGAAAAACCATGCAAATTACCCAACATGAAACGGAAACTATTTCTCATCTTACGATAGGCATCGCTGATATTCTTAATCGCCTCCTCCCCACAGCGCAGATCCTCATGATAATCACAAGCCGCAATCCACAGCCGCAAAATATCGCTCCCCCTCGTTTCCACCAGCTTTTGCGGCTGAATAATATTGCCCGAAGACTTGGACATTTTGCGCCCCTTCTCATCCACGACAAAGCCATGCGTCAGCACCGCCTCAAAGGGCGCATGCCCTCTGGTCGCACAGCCCACCAAAAGCGAAGACTGAAACCACCCCCGATGCTGGTCAGACCCCTCCAAATAAAGGGAAGCAGGCGTTTTCTGCCCCCGCTTCTCCAACACAAAAGAATGAGTACAGCCCGAATCAAACCAGACATCCAAAATATCCTCAATCTTCTCCCACTCCTCAGGGTCATATCTCTCCCCCAAAAGCTCCCCCGCCGATAAAGCAAACCACGCATCCGCCCCCTTCTCAGAAATTGCCTTCACAATATTCTCATTGACTTTGGGGTCGCAAAGCACCTCCCCCGTTTTCTTATTGGCAAAAATAGCAATCGGCACCCCCCACGCCCTCTGCCGAGAAATAACCCAATCCGGACGCTCCCCAACCATGGAAAGAATTCTATTCTTGGCAAGTTTCGGCACCCACCGCACCTTCTCAATCGCCGCCAACGCCTTTTCCCGAAGCCCCCCCTTTTCCATAGAAATAAACCATTGCGGCGTATTCCTAAAAATAAGCGGCGCCTTAGACCGCCATGAATGAGGATAACTATGGCGCAACTTCCCCTTTGCCATTAGCCCGCCCGCCTCAATAAGAGCGCCAATCACCTTGCCATTAGCCCCCCCATCCTTGCCATTATTATCATAAACATATTCCTTAGCGAAAAGCGGCACATGGTCATAATACTGCCCGCCCTCATCCACCATGGAGGGTACCTCCAAGCCATATTTCTGCCCCAACATATAATCATCCACCCCATGCGAGGGCGCAACATGCACAAGACCCGTACCCGTATCGGCAGTAACAAAATCCGCCGGCAAAACCGCCACAGGAAAATCATACCCCTGAGCCGCAAGCGGATGAGCACACTCCTCCCCCCCCGAAAAACAAAACTCAGAAACCTCCCTATAATCCTCAATCTTAGCCGCCGCAAAAACCTGCTCGGCAAGCACCTTCGCCAGCACCAGCCTCTCCCCCTTCTGAACAAGCTCGCTCCCCTCCCCCACTTCATAAACCGCATAATCCAGCTTGGGCGAAAACGCCACCGCCCGATTAGCAGGAATAGTCCACGGCGTAGTCGTCCAGATAACCAAGCTCACATCCTTATAGGGAAACTTCACAAACACCGTAGGCGAGACATATTCCTCATATTCAATCTCGGCTTCAGCAAGGGCAGTCTTTTCCACCACCGACCACATAACAGGCTTGGCGCCCCGATACAGCCCTCCCGTTTCGGCAATCTTATGCAGCTCATGCACAATGGCGGCTTCCGCCTCATATTCCATAGTCGTATAGGGCTGCTCCCACTCGCCCACCACCCCAAGGCGCTGAAACTCCTCTTTCTGCACGCCAATCCATTTCTTAGCAAATTCACGGCATTGCGCCCGAAACTCCGCATTAGGAACCTCATCCTTATCCTTCCCCTTTTTGCGATATTCCTCCTCAATCTTCCACTCAATCGGCAGCCCATGACAATCCCAACCCGGCGTGAACACCGCCCTTTTCCCCATCATCTGCTGAGAGCGCACGACAAAATCCTTCAAAATTTTATTCAGCGCATGCCCAATATGCAAATGCCCATTGGCATAAGGCGGACCATCATGCAAAACAAAAACTTCCCGCTCATCGCCCCTTTCCTGCCATTTCCGATAAATATCCTGCCCCGCCCAATATTCCATCAGCTGAGGCTCCGTCTTGGCAAGCCCCGCCTTCATGGGAAAGGGGGTTTGAGGAAGGAAAAGCGTTTCCCGATAATCTCGTTTTTCGTGTTTCTGGTTCATGGGAGATAATTGTTAGCAGAGGGGCTATGGCTTTGCCAAGTGCTCTTTTGCGTTTTGGCAATCTTTCTGGATCTGCTCCACCAGCGCCCCCTCCGAAGCATATTTTTCCTCTCCCCGCAAAAACCGCACCATCTCCACCCGCAACATTTCACCATATAAGTCTTCCGCAAGGTCAAAAACATGCACCTCAAAACGAGGGCTTCTATCCCCCCCAAAAGTAGGATTAACCCCAATAGACGCCACCGCCGCCAATTTCTCCCCGCCCCTATGCACATAAACCGCATAAATCCCAAAAGCGGGCATCAGCATCTCCCCCATTTCAATATTCGCAGTCGCAAAACCAAGTGCGCTCCCCCGACCATCGCCCTTTATAACCCTGCCCTCCACCTGCCAATTTCTCCCCAGCAATAACGCCGCATATTCAGGCTTCCCCTCCTGAAGTGCCTTCCGTATCTCCGTAGAAGAACAAACCGCCCCCCCCTCCACACTAATAGTCTTGGTAACATACGCCCTAAACCCAAGCCGCCCCTCCGCCCCCTTCAAAGTCTCAACATCACCCCCCCGCCCCTTCCCAAAATGAAAGTTCTCCCCCACACAAACCGCCTTGGCATGAAGCCTCCCCACAAGCACCTGCTCCATAAACTGCTCAGCAGAAAGCCCCGCCACCGTTTCATCAAAAGGCAAAATAAGAATGAAATCCACCCCCAGCCCCGCCAATATCTCATCACGCAATGGCGCAAAAAGCAGCTTTTGCGGCGGCAGAGAGGGCTGAAAAAAACGACGCGGATGAGGCGAAAACAACAATAGCCCAAGCTTTGCCCCCTCCCCATGCGCCCGCTTCCTAGCATTTTCAATCAGTGCCTGATGACCCAGATGCAACCCATCAAAATTACCAATAGCAATATGACTATGATACAGGCTCTCAGGAAAAATTTTACTATCCGTAATAATTTTCATGGCAAAACCCTACCACCGCAACTCAGCAAGCACCCCAAGCGGGCTAACTTCATATTTCCGACAAATATCCGCAATACTAACCGCCCCCTCCGCCCCCGCACCGATAAGCCCGCCCGCTATCAAAACCGAAGCAAGCCCCGCCTTTTGCGCCCCCAAAATATCCGTATGCACCCCATCACCAAGTGCCAACACCTTTTCCTTTTCCACAACCCCCAGCCCCGCCAGCTTCCCCAAAGCCTGCTCATATATCGGAGCATGGGGCTTTCCAAACCACAACACCTCGCCCCCCATCTCCGCATAAATATCCGCCAAGGCACCGGCACAATATACAAGCTCCGACCCCCGCATAACCTGCCTATCAGGATTGGCACAAAGCACAGGAAGCCCCCGCTCCAATGCCCGCCCCAAAACCCCCCGATAATCCTCAGGCACCTCACTCTCATCATCCAACAACCCCGTAATCAGCACAGCGTCCGCCTTTTCAAGCTCCGCCTTGCCCTCCTCCAGCCCCTCAAACACCCCAATATCCCGCATGGGACCGAGATGATAAATCTTCTCACCCCGCCCCACCCTCTGCTTAACCGCAAGATGGCTCGCCTCACCGGAGGTCAAAATATCATCATAATGCTTCGGCAAAAACCCAAACCCCTCTATCTGCTTGGCAACCCCTTTAGCCCGTCTTGGCGAATTGGAAATAAGAATAATAGGACCCTTAAACCTCTCCAACGCCTGCAGTGCAAAAGGATAGGCATGAACCCCATTATGCAGCACCCCCCAAATATCGCAAAGCAGGGCATCAAAGCGCGGCGCAATTTCAGAAAGAGCGGACAGATTTTGAATATTCATAAGCCTATGGTGCAAGGAAAGCCGAAGAGGTCAAGAATTATCTTACCAACCGAAGGTCGCACCCGCACCGATAGAGGTCTTAATTCCATCATAAGCGATAGAGGCGCGGAACATATAGTTTTCTCTCGGGCGGAAGCTGGCACCGATAGCACCGGCAGTCTTATTACCATAATGACCAGCGGCAATGGTCAGATTAATCCTATTATTGCCAAGCTGTGAGATTTGAGCATGCGCAATGGCAGCGGCAGCGGCAGCATCAATACGATTTCTATTATCCTTAATCGCATCCTCATGAACAATGAGCCTATCATCAATAGCATCCAAGCGCGGCAGGATATAATCATCAATTTGGACAAGACTATATTCAACTTTTTCCAGCAATGCGGCATCGGGCGCCCCACGCGGAGTGATACCATTTTTCTCCCTCAATGTCGTATACAGAGTATCCCTTTGCTGACCCAGCGCCGCCCATTGTTCATCGGTAAAGCGCCCCCGCTCCGCCTCAGTAAGAATCTCACCACGCAAATGCCTAAGAGCAAGGTCGGAAATTTCTTGTCGCTCAGCCGTACTTTGTTGCTGCTCAAAGAACGCCCCATTATTAACAGGACCACCACTTTCACTCAACTCAGGCAATGCGCTAAGCGGCGGCAGACCAAGCTCCGCACGGAAGGCATTGAGAGCCACAAGCCGCTCAGCATCACCCGACTGAACACCGCCACTACCCCCGCCAGGAGACCCACCGCCTCCGCCACCAGGGCTACCCGAGCCAATACCCAATTGCGCCTTAATATAGTTTAACTGCCCAAAAATAGAGCCGGTAATATCGCCCACAGCATCACTAGTACCAACGGCGGAAAGCAGCCAGTTAATCCTGTACCCAAAGCTGGTCGTACTATCAGGGCTTACCGTAAGGTCAGGGGCAGTATACGCCACTTCCACACCCGAATCGCTAAGCCCCAGCTTATTGATAAGCCCGGCTTTGACCCCACTTCCACCAGAAGCAGGCAGATTATCTTCCAACCATTTCAAGCGTTCATAAACGGTAGCCCCCGTGCCGGTCATAGCCGTTGTCTTATCCGTACCGATAGCGTCAATGGCATATTTCGTACGAGCATAAAGCGAGCCGGTAGCATCGGCAGCATCCCCAGAAAGCCCGATGGCAGTAAGCGACCAATCAATCCGAGCCAAGAAGCTACCCGTAGGCTTAACCGCGAGGTCATGCGTATACAGCCCAGCGGCGGCACCATTTTCATCACGGTCAGTATTATCAGCATTAATACCCAGCTTATTGAGCAGCGCACTATCCAGCTTAGCGGCGGTAACCGCCCCATCAGCAATAGAAGTCGTATCAATCCCGCTCGCAGGAATAGCGGCGGCAACATCCTCTTTCAACTGGTTGACCTGCGCCCAAAGACTTGCACCGCCAGCAATAGAAGCAGGATCCCCCCGCCCCCCGACACTGTCCAGCACCGTATTAAGCGCCCCATTTAACTGCGTGGCAGTAATCACCCCATCGGCAATCTGCCCAGCCGTAATCGTATCGGGAGCAATCTCCGTAGCCGTAATCGTATTAGCAAGAATCTGCGAAGCCGTAATCGTATTATCCCGAATCCACCCGCCATAAATCTTATCAGAAGCCGTCAGCGCCCCACTAATAGAGCTAGGATTGGTAGTCCAGCTGGTAATAAAGCCCCAAAGACTATTTGGATTATTACTGGCAGCATCCGCCACCCCGCTAGCATTGACCCCAAGCGAGCCACGAATAGCCGTGCTCAATTTCGCCCAACTTATCGCCGTATCCGCAATGGAAGCGGTCTGCACCAGCCCATTGGCAATCCGATAATTCGTCCCATCATGCGCCACAATAGCATCCTGCGCCTCAGTCCCCCTCTTAAGATGCTGAAGCCCAACACTCTGCGCCGTAAGCGCACCACCGCCCCCACCAGACCCCGGCGGACCCGGAGGACCTACAGCACCTGTCGCCCCTGTAGCACCTGTCGCACCCCTAGCACCATCATTACCATCCGCCCCATCATTACCCGCAGGACCCGGCGCCCCAGTCGGACCCGTAGCCCCCGCAGTCCCCGCAGGACCCGGCGCCCCTCTAGCCCCATCTTGACCAGCAGCCCCTGCCGCCCCGGCATCGCCTTTATCACCTTTATCACCCTTAGCACCAGCAGCCCCAGCAGCCCCTGCCGCCCCGGCATCACCTTTATCACCTTTATCACCCTTATCCCCTTTATCACCATCATCACCATCAGCCCCATCAGCCCCTGCTGGACCTGTTGGACCTGCAGGACCTGTTGGACCTGTAGCACCATCATCACCTTTAGGACCTGTAGGACCTGGCGGACCTGTCGGACCTGGCGGATTGGTACCATCGCCCTCACCTACATCCGCATCAGCACCATCTTCACCCGGCGGACCTGGAGGACCTGGAGGACCTGCGGCACCAGCAGCACCTGCTGAACCTGTATCACCTGTTTCACCCTTAGCACCTGCGGCACCTGCTGGACCTGGCGGACCTGCAGGACCTGTGGCACCATCATTACCATCTTGACCAGCAGCCCCTGCTGGACCTTGCGCCCCATCAGCACCTGTATCACCCTTAGCACCTGCCGAACCTGGCGGACCTGCAATCCCCTGCGGACCTGCAGGACCTATTGCCCCTGCGGCACCTGTTTCACCCGTAGCACCTGCGGCACCTGCTGGACCTGGCGGACCTGCGACACCTGCTCCCCCTGGCGGACCTTGCGGACCTGGAGGACCACCTGGATCACCCGGAGGACCTGCCGTACCCGGCGGACCTGGCGGACCACCCGGCGGACCTGGAGGACCTGCGGGACCTTCCGCACCCGGTGCGCCCAGACCTGGAGAACCTTTTCTACCCGGCGGACCTGGCGGACCCGCCTCACCTGCAGCACCGGCAGCCCCTGCGGGACCTTGCGCCCCTGCGGGACCTTGCAGACCTGTATCACCCTTCGGACCCGTCGCACCATCTTGACCATCAGCACCAGCATCACCTGTTTCACCCTTAGCACCTGCGGCACCTGCCGGACCCGGCGGACCTGCAGGACCTATTGTTCCTGCGGCACCATCATTACCATCAGCACCTGCGACACCCGGCGGACCTGCGGCACCCGGCGGACCGGCAACACCTGCCGTACCCGGCGGACCTGCGGCACCATCATTACCCGGCGTACCTGCTGGACCTGGCGGACCACCCGGCGGACCTGGCGGACCTGCGGCACCGGCAGTACCTGCCGTACCCGGCGGACCATCAGCACCTGCGGCACCTGCCGGACCCGGCGGACCTGCAGGACCTATTGTTCCTGCGGCACCATCAGCACCATCTTGACCATCAGCACCAGCATCACCTGTTTCACCCTTAGCACCTGCGGCACCTGCTGGACCCGGCGGACCTGCAATCCCCTGCGGACCTGCAGGACCTATTGTCCCTGCGGCACCTGTTTCACCCCTAGCACCTGCGGCACCTGCTGGACCTGGCGGACCTGCGACACCTGCTCCCCCTGGCGGACCTTGCGGACCTGGAGGACCACCTGGATCACCCGGCGGACCTGCCGTACCCGGCGGACCTGGCGGACCACCCGGCGGACCTGGCGGACCTGCGGGACCTTCAGCACCTGGTGCGCCCAGACCTGGAGAACCTTTTCTACCCGGCGGACCTTGCGCCCCATCAGCACCTGCGGGACCGGCAGCCCCTGTAGGACCTTGCGCCCCTGCAGGACCTTGCAACCCGGCAGGACCTGGAGGACCTGCGGCACCATCATTACCATCTTGACCAGCATCACCTGTTTCACCCTTAGCACCTGCGGCACCTGCCGGACCCGGCGGACCATCAGCACCTGCGGCACCTGTATCACCCTTAGCACCTGCGGCACCTGCTGGACCTGGCGGACCACCCGGCGGACCTGGCGGACCTGCGGCACCAGCAGTACCTGCCGTACCCGGCGGACCATCAGCCCCTGCGGCACCTGCAGGACCCGGCGGACCTGCAGGACCTATTGTTCCTGCGGCACCATCAGCACCATCTTGACCATCAGCACCAGCATCACCTGTTTCACCCTTAGCACCTGCGGCACCTGCTGGACCTGGCGGACCTGCAATCCCCTGCGGACCTGCAGGACCTATTGTCCCTGCGACACCTGCGGCACCTGTTTCACCCGTAGCACCTGCGGCACCTGCTGGACCTGGAGGACCTGGCGGACCTGCGACACCTGCTCCCCCTGGCGGACCTGGAGGACCACCTGGATTACCCGGCGGACCTGCCGTACCCGGCGGACCTGGAGGACCACCCGGCGGACCTGGCGGACCTGCGGGACCTTCCGCACCTGGCGCGCCCAGACCTGGAGAACCTTTTCTACCCGGCGGACCTGGCGGACCCGCCTCACCTGCGGCACCATCAGCACCGGCAGCACCTGCGGGACCTTGCGCCCCTGCAGGACCTTGCAACCCAGCAGAACCTGGAGGACCTGGAGGACCTGCGGCACCATCTTCACCATCTTCACCCGGTGTACCACCACCGCCACCACCTGTACCCGGCGGACCTGGCGGACCTGGAGGACCATCAGCACCTACAGCACCCGGCGGACCGGCAGCACCATCCGTACCCGGCGGACCATCAGCCCCTACGGCACCATCTTGACCATCTTGACCAGCAGCACCCGCTGGACCTGTATCACCTGTTTCACCCTTAGCACCTGCGGCACCTGCCGGACCCGGCGGACCTGCAGGACCTATTGTTCCTGCGGCACCATCAGCACCATCTTGACCATCAGCACCTGCGGCACCTGTTTCACCCTTAGCACCTGCGGCACCTGCCGGACCTGGCGGACCTGCAATCCCCTGCGGACCTGCAGGACCTATTGTCCCTGCGGCACCTGTTTCACCCCTAGCACCTGCGGCACCTGCTGGACCTGGCGGACCTGCGACACCTGCTCCCCCTGGCGGACCTTGCGGACCTGGCGCACCACCTGGCGAACCCGGCGGACCCGCTTCACCCGGCGGACCTGGCGGACCACCCGGCGGACCTGGCGGACCTGCTGGACCTTCCGCACCCGGTGCCCCTCTACCTGGCGTACCTTTTCTACCCGGAGGACCTGGCGGACCCGCCTCACCAGCAGCACCGGCAGCCCCTGTAGGACCTTGCGCCCCTGCAGGACCTTGCAACCCGGCAGGACCTGGCGGACCTGGATCACCATCAGCACCATCATTACCCGGCGTACCACCACCTGGCGTACCCCCTTCACTGGGGGCAGTACCCGGCGGACCCGGCGGACCTGGCGGACCTGCGACACCAGCAGCACCTGCTGGACCTGTATCACCTGTTTCACCCTTAGCACCAGCAGCACCCGCTGGACCTGTATCACCTGTTTCACCCTTAGCACCTGCGGCACCTGCCGGACCCGGCGGACCTGCAGGACCTGTGGCACCATCATTACCATCTTGACCAGCAGCCCCTGCTGGACCTTGCGCACCAGCAGCACCATCTTGACCATCAGCACCAGCATCACCTGTTTCACCCTTAGCACCTGCGGCACCTGCTGGACCTGGCGGACCTGCAATCCCCTGCGGACCTGCAGGACCTATTGTCCCTGCGGCACCTGTATCCCCTTTCAGCCCTTGCGGACCCGTAACACTTGGACCCGGCGGACCTGCTGGACCTATAGCCCCATCAGCACCTGGTGGACCTGCTGGACCACCCGGCGGACCTGCCGTACCCGGCGGACCTTGCGGACCTGGCGGACCACCCGGCGGACCTGGCGGACCTGCTGGACCTTCCGCACCCGGTGCCCCTCTACCTGGCGTACCTTTTCTACCCGGCGGACCTGGCGGACCCGCCGCACCATCAGCACCGGCAGCCCCTGTAGGACCTTGCGCCCCCGCAGGACCTTGCAACCCGGCAGGACCCGGCGGACCTGGATCACCATCAGCACCATCATTACCCGGCGTACCACCACCTGGCGTACCCCCTTCACTGGGGGCAGTACCCGGCGGACCTGGAGGACCTGGAGGACCTGCGACACCTGCCAGACCTGGCGGACCTGCTGGACCTATTGTTCCTGCTGGACCTGTCAGACCTGTTTCACCTTTTTCACCTTTTTCACCCTTAGCACCATCTTGACCATCTTGACCATCTTCACCTGGATCACCCTTAAGACCCGGCGGACCTGCTACAGTACTATCTTCACCCGGCGGACCTATGGGACCCGGCGGACCACCCGGCGCACCATCAGCACCCGGCGCACCATCAGCACCCGGCTGACCGTTCTTACCTGGAAGCCCTCGCTGACCCGGTATACCCGGCGTACCATCAGCACCCGGCGCACCATCAGCACCTTTTTCACCACCCGGCGGACCCGGCGGACCTTGCTCACCCGTAGGACCTGGCTCACCCACAGGACCTTGATTACCAACAGGACCTTGCTCACCATCTGGACCTTGACCACCAATCGGACCCGGCGGACCTTGAGGACCCGGCTCACCATCTTCACCATCATTACCCGGCGTACCACCACCGCCGCCGCCTGTACCTGCCTCACCTTGCGGACCTGGCGGACCCGGCGGACCGGCAGCACCTGTATCACCCTTAGCACCATCAGTACCATCAGCACCTGCTGGACCTGGCGGACCTGCAACCCCCTGCGGACCTGCTGGACCTACTGCCCCTGCGGCACCTGTTTCACCTTTTTCACCTTGCGGACCAGTAACACTTGGACCCGGCGGACCTGCTGGACCTACGGTACCCGGCGGACCTTCAGGACCCGTCGCACCACCTGGCGAACCCGGCGGACCTGCTTCACCCGGCGGACCTGGCGGACCACCCGGCGGACCTGGAGGACCTGCGGGACCTTCCGCACCTGGTGCCCCTCTACCTGGCGTACCTTTTCTACCCGGCGGACCTGGCGGACCCGCCTCACCAGCGGCACCGGCTGCCCCTGCTGGACCTTGCGCCCCTGCAGGACCTTGCACACCTGGATCACCCTTAGCACCTGCAGTACCTGGCGTGCCATCAATACCTGGCGGACCGGCAGGACCTGTATCCCCGGTTTCACCTTTTTCACCGGCACCCCCGCCGCCACCGGAACCAGGCGGACCTGGATCACCTTGCGGACCTTTATCCCCTACAGCACCCTTATCACCGACTGGACCTTTATCCCCATCTGGACCTTTATCACCATCAGCACCTGCAAGACCTGGCGTACCATCCGTACCCGGCGTACCATCAGCACCTGCAGTACCTGGCTCACCTGGCGGACCTTTAGCACCTGCATCACCATCAATACCTGGACGACCTGTACCACCTGGATCACCTGTAGCACCCGGAGGACCTGGCTCACCCACAGGACCTTGCTCACCAACAGGACCTTTATCACCGACAGCACCTTTATCACCGGCACCACCATCAGCACCCGGAGGACCTGGCGGACCTATTAACCCATCAGCACCTGCGGCACCTGTATCACCCTTAGCACCATCAGCACCTGCTGTACCCGGCGGACCTGCAATCCCCTGCGGACCTGCTGGACCTACTGCCCCTGCGGCACCTGTTTCACCTTTTTCACCTTGCGGACCTGGCGCACCCGTAACACTTGGACCCGGCGGACCTGCTGGACCTATAGCCCCATCATCACCCTTCGGACCTGCTGGACCACCCGGCGGACCTGCCGTACCCGGCGGACCTTGCGGACCTGGCGGACCACCCGGCGGACCTGGAGGACCTGCTGGACCTTCCGCACCCGGCGCCCCTCTACCTGGCGTACCTTTTCTACCCGGCGGACCTGGCGGACCCGCCTCACCAGCGGCACCAGCTGCCCCTGCTGGACCTTGCGCCCCCGCAGGACCTTGCAACCCGGCAGGACCTGGAGGACCTGGATCCCCATCAGCACCCGGCTCACCACCGCCACTGCTTGGCTGACCACCATTTTCACTAGGAACAGTACCCGGCGGACCCGGCGGACCCATCGGACCAGTATCACCCGGCGGACCTGGATCCCCATCAGCACCATCACGACCCCGCAGACCTGTATCCCCTTTATCACCCTTAGCACCATCTTGACCATCAGTACCCGCAGGACCTTGCGGACCTGTTTCACCCGGCGCACCTGCCGTACCCGGCAGACCAATAGTACCAGTTTCCCCTTTTTCACCTGCGGCACCTGTATCACCCTTCAGCCCTTTCGGACCCGCCAGACCCTGCGGACCGGCTAGACCGGCAGCACCTGTATCACCCTTAGCACCCGGCGGACCTGCAACCCCTTGCGGACCTGCTGGACCTACTGCCCCTGCGGCACCTGTTTCACCTTTTTCACCTTGCGGACCTGGCGCACCCGTAACACTTGGACCCGGCGGACCTGCTGGACCTATAGCCCCATCATCACCCTTCGGACCTGCTGGACCACCCGGCGGACCTGCCGTACCCGGCGGACCTTGCGGACCTGGCGGACCACCCGGCGGACCTGGAGGACCTGCTGGACCTTCCGCACCCGGCGCCCCTCTACCTGGCGTACCTTTTCTACCCGGCGGACCTGGCGGACCCGCCTCACCATCAGCACCGGCAGCCCCTGCTGGACCTTGCGCCCCCGCAGGACCTTGCAATCCTGGATCACCCTTAACACCATCAATACCTGGCGGACCGGCAGGACCTGTATCCCCGGTTTCACCTTTTTCACCGGCACCCCCGCCGCCGGAACCAGGCGGACCTGGATCACCTTGCGGACCTTTATCCCCGACTGGACCTTTAGCACCTGCATCACCATCAATACCTGGACGACCTGTACCACCTGGATCACCTGTAGCACCCGGAGGACCTGGCTCACCAATCGGACCTTGATCACCCACAGGACCTTGATCACCGACAGCACCTTTATCACCAGCACCACCATCAGCACCCGGAGGACCTGGCGGACCTATTAACCCATCAACACCTGCTGTACCCGTATCACCCTTAGCACCTGGCGGACCTGCAATCCCCTGCGGACCTGCTGGACCTACTGCCCCTGCGGCACCTGTTTCACCTTTTTCACCTTGCGGACCGGTAACACTTGGACCTGGCGGACCTGCTGGACCTACGGTACCTGGCGAACCTGGCGGACCTTCAGGACCCGTCGCACCACCTGGCGAACCCGGCGCACCCGCTTCACCCGGCGGACCTGGAGGACCACCCGGCTGACCTGGAAAACCTTTTGCCCCTGGCGGACCTTTCGGACCCGGCGGACCTGCAACACTTGGACCTGGAGGACCTGCTGGACCCGGCTCACCAGCAGCACCAGCAGCCCCTGCTGGACCTTGCGCCCCTGCAGGACCTTGCACACCTGGATCACCCTTAGCACCTGCAACACCTGGCGGACCCGGATCACCCGGCGCACCATCAGCACCCGGCTCACCACCGCTACTGCTTGGCTGACCACCATTTCCACTAGGAACAGTACCCGGCGGACCCGGCATACCCCGCTCACCTGGCTCCCCTTTTTCACCACGCAACCCTTGCGGACCTGCTGGACCTGTTTCACCCGGCTCACCTTGCAGACCATCAGTACCCGCCGCACCATCCCTACCTGGCGCCCCATCTTTACCATCTTGACCATCTTGACCATCAGCACCTCCTGCCCCCTCAGGACCTTGCGGACCCGCTGGACCCCTTTGACCTTTCGAACCTTGCTCACCTTGCGGACCTCTTTGCCCAGTATTACCTATAGCCCCTGTCAGACCTTTCGGACCCGGCGGACCCGGCGGACCTGCTGGACCCGGCTCACCTTTTACGCCGCCGCCGCCTATGCCACCACCACCCGAACCCGGCGTACCATCTATACCCGGCGGACCCGGCTCACCCGGCACACCTTGCTGACCTCTCTCGCCTTGATCGCCTTGCGAACCTTGCCTTCCAGCCACACCTTCTGGACCTTGCGGACCTCTAACTCCGGGAATACCGATTAAACCTCTAGGACCTGGCGGACCTGTTGCCCCATCAACACCATCACGACCCGGCGCACCCGGCGCACCCGTACCGGGAGGACCTTGCGGACCTATCGGACCTTGCTCACCCTGCTCACCCGGCTCACCCTGCTCACCCGCACCAGTATCACCTTTATCACCCTTCTCCCCTTTGAAACCTCTAAGACCTTGGAAGCCACGCGCCCCAACATCACCCTGATTACCTTGAATACCTTGCGGACCACGCTCGCCCTTATCACCTTTATCGCCCTTATCACCTGCGGCACCTGCTTCCCCTGTATCCCCTTTATCACCCTTCTGACCCGGGAAGCCTTGTCTTCCTGGATGACCTCGCTCACCTTTCGGACCCGGCGGACCATTGGCAGGACCCGGCTCACCACGCTCACCCTGCACACCCTGCTCACCCTGCGGACCCGTCTGACCTGGCGGACCCGTCTGACCCATAGGACCAGCAATACCTGGCTCACCCGGCAGACCAAGTGCTTGACCATCCCTACCCGGCGCACCCGGCTCACCCTGATCACCCTTCGGACCCGGCGGACCATCGGAAGGACCCGTCGGACCTGTATCTCCTTTAAAGCCTCGCGGACCTGCGACACCTCTTGGACCCGGCGGACCCAAATCACCCGCTGGACCCTGCACACCCTGCGGACCCGCCGCACCACGACTACCCGACGGACCTCTATCACCTTTAGAACCCGGAACACCCTGCAAACCGCGATCACCCTTATCACCCCGCGGACCCGGCTGACCCGTACCCGGCGGACCCGTCAGACCCCGCGAACCCGGCTGACCCCCGGGACCCGGCGGACCCGGCGGACCTTTCGGACCCGGATCACCATCAAAACCCGGATAACCTCGTCCACCATCATCACCCGGAAAACCTCGCCCACCAGTATCACCCGTCTCACCCGGCGGACCTGTCTCACCCGGCGTACCCGGCGCACCATCTTTACCCGCCGCACCCGGCGTACCCGGCTGACCGGGAAGCCCCGGAGGACCTTTTCTACCCGGCGCACCATCTCTACCATCTTCACCATCTTCACCCGGCGGACCCTGCGGACCAATCTGCGCAAGCGCAGGCAATGGACCCATAGCCGCACCAATAAAGACACCGCTACTGATAGCAATAGCGGTGGCGGTGGCAAACGTTTTCATAGCAGGCACAAAACCATTTTTAGTAGCCGTAGGAATCATCCCCTGCGGACCTTGCGGCGAGCCGGGTATATAAATAGGCAATTCTTCAAGTGCTGGCACCCCAATAGAAGGAGTCATATCCGCTGGCAGATTTTCAGAAGGACGCATCAAGTCTTTATTAATACGCTCCGCGTCTAGACGCTCCGCCTCAAGACGCTCCGCTTCCAGACGCTTAGCTTCAAGACGCTCCGCGCTAAGACGCTTCGCCTCTTTACGCTTCGCCTCCTTAAGACGCAATTTTGAAATATGTTTTTTATTTTTCGTAATCATATTTGTTATGCTTCTTTTATTTCGTCCGTATACGTTTTATTCATTACTGAGCATTTTACCCAAAGCCCCTTTACCTCGCATGAGTATAAAACATCGCCCCCTCTTTTAAGGCAGACGATTGGATGACGCATGACGTCTTTTATATTCACAACTTGGATAATAGGTTCATAGCTTGTTAATAATCAACTCAAAAAAGAAAAAAAGTTATTATTTCTTCACATTCCCGTGAGGGGGGGGGGGGGGGTAATCTTGATTTTCCCCAGATTTCCGCCCCTTTTCAAGGGGTGTTGCAAAAAACCACAGCAAATAAAAACTTTTTTTATTTTTTTTTATTTTAGCACTTGAAACCAAACGCAAAGAACCCTATTTACCCTATATGCATAAAGCAGCCCTGCTTTAGCGACAAGGATTAACTGGACTAACCACTGGAAACATAAGGAAAAAGGAGAATATCATGAACTTCCGCCCTCTTCACGACAGAGTATTAATACGCCGCATAGAGGATAGCGGCAAAACGGCTGGGGGTATTATTATCCCGGACACCGCCCAAGAAAAGCCCTCTGAAGGCAAAGTCCTAGCAGTCGGCAATGGCACCCCTGACGAGCATGGCAAACTGCGCAAGCTGGATATCAAAAAAGGCGACACTATCCTATTCGGCAAATGGTCGGGCAGCGAGATAACCCTCAATGGCGAAGAGCTATTGATTATGAAAGAAAGCGATATACTCGGTATACTAACTAAATAACTAAAGAAAGGAAAACAGGAAAATGGCAAAGGATGTAAATTTTGGAGCGGAAGCTCGTGAGAAAATATTAAATGGAGTCAGCATTCTCGCTGATGCCGTAAGCGTGACACTAGGACCAAAGGGGCGCAATGTCGTCATAGAAAAATCCTTTGGCGCACCACGCACAACAAAAGACGGCGTAACCGTCGCCAAAGAAATTGAACTGGAAGATAAGTTTGAAAACATGGGCGCCCAAATGGTAAAGGAGGTGGCGTCGCGCACAAATGACATTGCGGGTGACGGCACCACAACCGCAACCGTTCTCGCCCATAGCATTATTTCCGAAGGCACCAAAGCAGTAGCCGCAGGCATGAACCCGATGGATCTAAAGCGTGGCATTGACATCGCCACCACCGCCGCCTCAAAGGCGCTGGAGAAACAAAGCAAAAAAGTAAAATCCAATGAGGAGATTGCCCAAGTCGGCACCATCTCCGCCAATGGCGAAAAAGCCATCGGCACCATGATTGCCAAAGCAATGCAAAAAGTCGGCAATGAAGGCGTCATCACCGTTGAAGAAGCAACCGGTCTTGAAAGCGAGCTGGATGTCGTAGAAGGCATGCAATTTGACAGGGGCTATCTATCGCCCTATTTCATCACCAACCCCGACAAGATGATAACCGAGCTTACCGACCCACTGATTCTTCTGCACGAGAGCAAGCTCAGCAATCTGCAAGCGATGGTTCCCGTATTGGAAAGCGTCGTCCAAAGCGGCAAGCCCCTCCTCATCATCGCCGAAGACATTGAAGGCGAAGCACTAGCGGCACTGGTCGTCAATAAATTGCGAGGCGGCTTAAAAGTCGCCGCCGTCAAAGCACCGGGCTTTGGCGACAGACGCAAAGCCATGCTGGAAGACATCGCCATCCTCACAGGCGCACAAGTCATCTCCGAGGATTTAGGCATTAAGCTTGAAAACGTCAAACTAGGCATGCTAGGAACCGCAAAGCGCGTCTCCATCACCAAAGACGACACCACCATTGTCAATGGTGCCGGCAAGAAAAAAGACATTGACGGACGCATCGCCCAGATAAGAAAGCAGATAGAGGACACCACCTCCGACTATGACCGCGAAAAACTACAAGAACGCCTAGCCAAGCTGGTAGGCGGAGTAGGCGTAATCCGCGTAGGTGGTGCCACCGAAGTAGAAGTGAAAGAGCGCAAAGACAGAGTAGATGATGCCCTAAACGCAACCCGCGCCGCCGTTGAGGCTGGCATTGTTCCAGGCGGCGGCACCGCCCTCCTGCAAGCAGGCAAGGAAGTCGCCAAGCTCAAAAACACCAACCCCGACATACAGGCAGGCATTCAGATTATATTGCGCGCATTGGAAGCCCCCATCCGCAAAATTGCCGAAAACGCAGGCGTAGAGCCAAGCATTGTCGTCGGCAAGGTGCGGGACAGAGCCGCCAATATCGGCTTTGACGCCCAGAACGAGGCTTACGTCAATATGGTAGAAAAAGGCATTATTGACCCCACTAAAGTGGTTCATACCGCCCTCCTTGACGCCGCCAGCGTCGCAGGACTTCTGGTAACCACGGAAGCCGCCATCGTCAGCAAACCTGAGCCAAAATCCGCCATGCCCCCCGGCGGCGGAATGCCCGATATGGGCGGCATGATGTAGGCGTACCTATATATAAAGTATAAAGGGTGTATTTTCGCATTAGGAAATACACCCTTTTTTTATCCGCAAATCAGGCTATACTACTTCTTCAATCTTGGGAGGAGGTGAAAAAATGAGTTATTTCTCAAGAACAAATAAGGCAATCAGCATGATGAAGTGGAGCGATTTCGCTCTCATTGAGCTAGGCTGTGCCTGCATTGGCGTGCTATTAGCATGCCTCTTTCCGGCACTTCTATACCATAGCTGGCAGACCTATCTGATACTGTCAGTAGTGCTAGGCATAGTACCAACTTTCGTAGTTTTCTCCCGCATGTCAGGCTTTAAGGGTTCGGGCTTTTTCGGCTCGCTCACCAAAGCATGTCAAACCATGCACTGGTATCATGTCAGCTTGGTGGAGCTATATTCCATCAGCGCAGGCTTAATGCTAGCGGTATTGATAGACAACTGGACAGAAGCTGGCTGGCTATTCTGGCTGGTGGTTTCCATAGCCTTTCTTTTTGTCCCCGTCAGAAAATATTTCCGCAATTATTAGGAAATAAGGAGGTGAAGAAATCTTGCATTTTTTCACAAGACTGGAAAAGGCAACCGCCCAATTACGCCACCAAGACTTGGCGCTAATAGCAATAAGCAGCGCCTGCTTCGGCGTGGTATTGCTATGCCTTTTTCCCCTGCTTTTCGCATGGGGCTGGGAAAACTATCTCGCCCTCACCCTCTTCCTATGGTTCTTCCCCTATTTCACCCTACGCGCCAACAGACCCCTCCACTGGTATGAAATTTCCTACCTCAAAACCGCCGCCATAAGCACAGGGCTACTACTAGCAGTATGGTTCCCAAGCCTAACAGAATCAGGCTGGACATCATGGCTCATCCTCTCCGCCCTCACCGCCCTTTTCCCCGCCATACAATATATCCGCAGCCTATAATGCGCACCCTCCTCTATACAATTCTCCTCCTCCTATGGAGCGGACAAGCAATGCCCGCCGACATCGCCAAAGGCGCAAAAGTCTTCCGCAAATGCAAAGCCTGCCACCTCGTCACCAAGGAAAGCAAAAGAAGAATAGGACCCCATTTAAGCGCAATCATGGGCAGGGACATCGCCTCCCTCATCGGCTATAAATACTCCAAAGCCATGCGCGCCTACGCCAAACAAAATGGCACATGGAACGAACAACGCATGCGCGCCTATCTCGCCAACCCCAAAAAAGAAGTAAAAGGCGGCAGAATGGCATTCATCGGTATACGGAAAGAAAAAGACATGAACAATCTAATCGCCTATCTAAAAAGCCTCCCATGAAAAAGATTTTGATTATCAAACACGGCGCATTCGGCGACATGATGAGCGTCCAAGAAATAATGCGTGGTATACGGAACAAAGAAAAAACCGCCACAATAACCCTCCTCACCACCCCCCGCTTCGCCCCCCTCATGCAAACCTGCCCATGGATAGACGAAATATGGCAAGACCCCCGCCCCCCTCGCTGGCAGTTCTGGAAAATCTTTGCCCTCAAACACAAATTACAAAAAGCAAACTTTACCAAAGTCTATGACCTACAAACCCAACCCCGAAGCCGCCACTATTGCCGCTGGCTAAAAAACGCCCCCAAAGGCAACTACACCATCGCCAGTCAGATAAAGGAAAACCAAATCACCCCCACCAAAAACGCCCTAACTTGGATGCACGCCGACATTGACGACATCATGCAACGCGCAGGCATAAGAGAAGGCTATATCCTCCTCTTTCCCGGAAGCAGCAAACGCCACCCCCAAAAACGCTGGCCCTATTACGCCGATCTCGCCAAAATCCTACAAAAACTAGGCAAACAAGTCGCCGTCATCGCAGGACCCGACGAGCTAGAACTATGCAAAAAAATCCCCGCCCCCCTATTCCTAACCGACAAAAACACCCCCGTCAGCTTCCCCCAAATGGCAAGCCTCATCCGCAAAGCGGGCTTTATCATCGCCAATGATAGCGGTGCCAGCCACTTAGCCGCCTATTGCTCAGAAGTAAAAGGGCTAATCCTCTTCGGCGGACACGCCGACGCCAAAAAAACAGGTCTAGATAAACGCTTTTCCATCATAGAAAGAAAAGGCATTGAAACCATCAGCGTGGCAGAAGTCCTAGCCGCCATTCAAACCAGCTTCGTATAAGACTTCTCCTCCACCACAGCCGCCCCCGTCAGCAGATTAATCTCTTTCTTAAGCCAAGCCCTCTTATCATTGGTAATATAAACCGCCCTCGCCAAGCGCACAAACTCCTCCCCAAAATCCTTCTCATTCTCACATTGCCGAATATCATCCTCAATATCCCACAACGCCTCATTAACCCCCTTCAACTCCCCCTCCAGCTTCAACAGCTCAGCACTATCCTCCAAACTTTCCGCCCTAGCCCTGCTCAACACCTCCAACTCATACCGAATATTCTTCACCTTCTCCACATCCCCCACCCTCTCCAGCTTAATCTGAAGAATAGTCATCTTATCAATCAATTCGCCGCCCCCAATCTCCACCAAAACACCCTTCGTCATATCTTTCTCTCCTCCACAAAAACCTATCTTACACAATAATTATAGCCACCCCCACAAATCTCTCAAAAAGTTAAACCCGCCTAGCGGGTGCCCCTGGTCCGAGTCGAACGGACACTCCCGAAAGAACGCGATTTTGAATCGCGCGCGTCTACCAATTCCGCCACAGGGGCAACCCGTTGCGAGGCGCACTATAGCGACATAGGAGCAAAATTGCTAACGAGTTTTTAGGGATTTTATAAGATGATGTATTTTTTCACAAAGGATATAGGGATGACGATATCGGACATGCGGATATTTTTCCGCTTAACAGAGAAGCGGCTGGTTTTGGAGAGCGATGACGAGATGAGGCAGGTTCTGCCGAAAATGCTAAAAAAGATTATAGCCCGCTGCTGGCTGGACGAGGATTTTGAGCGCGATTTCCGCTCGGACAGCCGCGCCCTTTTGGAGAGCTATGGCGTGACGCTTGGCGAGGGTGTGCAGATGGGTTTTGAGGAGGAGGACAGCATGCGCCCCAAGATTTGCGTCTATCGTGGCACGGGCGACACAAGGGAGAACATTTTTTATCTGCAATGGATGTTAGTGCTTGGCGACATAGCCTGACTTTGTTAGCTTCGTGCGATGAAAAAGCGCGCGCAAAAGATGATGGAGCGGATGCTATCCCACGCTGAGGGCAAGCGAGCGGAATGGCTATTGGCGGCATGGTCGGCGGTGGAGAGCGTCTTTTTCCCCCTCCCCCCCGACATGCTGCTCGCCCCAATGGCAATCCAAAACAGAAAAAAAGCCTTTTATTACGCATGGATAAGCTTAATCTTTTCGCTATTGGGCGCAGCGGCAGGCTATCTTATCGGCGCATGGGCGTTCCACAAATGGGGCGTGGACATCATCACGCAATATAATCTCACCGAAGCCTATACCCGCTTTGAGGCGGGCTATGCCAAATGGGGCATGGCGTTTATCCTCTTTGCGGCGGTCAGTTTTTTCCCGTTCAAGCTGGCGGTTTTGGCGTCGGGCGCACTGGGCTTACCCTTTTTACATTTTATGGTAGCAGGTTTCTGCGGACGCGGTTTGCGCTTTTTCGCCCTTGCCGGAGGCATAAAGTTCCTGCGAAGCCCCCCCCACCGCGTCGGCTTGCTCACCGCCAAAAACCTCTGCCTCGCCCTCTTAACGCTCATGCTAACCGCAATGGCAGCTGTCTATAGCATGGAATATATAGGCGGGCTTCAACCCTGCCCCCTCTGCCTCCAACAAAGATGGTTCTATTGGGCGGGCATCGCCCTCCTGCTGGCGCTCCTCTATAAAGCCGAATACCGCCACAAAGGACTACTCCTCTTAGGCTTCCTATTCCTAGCAAGCACCGCATTTTCAGGCTATCACTGGGGCATAGAGCAAGGCTTTTGGGAAGCCCGCAACTGCACCGATACGGGCATGACCGGCGGCGACATCCTAGCAAGCCTAACCCAAAAACCCCTTGATTGCGCCACCCCCCTTTTCCAACCCTTCGGCATGTCGCTCGCCGCAATGAATATGCTACTATCCGCAACCCTTGCCATGCTAAGCTTCTGGGGAGGCAAAGGCGAGCGATGAAAAAAAGACTGGAAGAAATGATACGCGTTGACCACGCCGGCGAGCACGGCGCCGTGCAGATTTATGCGGGACAAAAAGCCGTCTTCGCCCATAAAAAAGGCAAAGAAAAAACCCACGCTTTGCTTGAAGAAATGGAGCAACAAGAGCAAGAGCACCTAGCCTATTTTGACAAAATGATACTGAAAAAAAACATGCGCCCCACCCTTCTTGCCCCGCTTTGGAACCGCGCGGGCTATGCGATGGGCGTGATAACCGCCCTCATGGGCGAAAAGGCGGCAATGGCATGCACTATGGCGGTAGAAGAGGTCATAGACAACCACTACCAGTCACAAATTGAAGAGCTGGAAACCATAGAAGGCGCAAAACCCCTCCAAAAAACCCTAAAACGCTTCCGCGCCGACGAGCAAGCCCACCACGACACCGCCAAAGCCGCAGGCGCCGAGCAAGCAAAAGGCTATTTCTTCCTAAGCAATGGCATTAAAGCGGCGTGCCGCGCCGCCATACGCATCTCCGAGAAGCTCTAGCAAAATAAAAAGAACTGGGGCAATATGCCCGTATGGAAAGTTTCTCAATACTCCTATATATAGTAATGGCAGTGCTGGTATTAATATTGCTCGCAGGTGTCTGGAACATGATACGCGAAGGCAGCGCCTCACGCTCCCAGCTTTTCATGCGCTGGCGGGTATTGGTACAATTTGCCATATTATGCCTATTGGCATTAGGAGCGGTGCTGATATGAAAGGAAAAACCATGAGCAATAAAATATGGGGCGGACGCTTTTCGGGCAAGACCGACACGCTCATGCAAAAACTAAATAGCAGCATTGAAACTGATATGAGACTCTATAAACACGACATCGCAGGCTCACTAGCCCACGCCGCCATGCTCGTAGAATGTGGACTGCTCACCAAAGCCGAAGGCACCGAAATTGAAAAAGGCTTACAACAAATCAAATCCGAAATTGAAAACGGAACCTTCACCCCCCAAGCCGACCTTGAAGACATCCACATGAACATAGAGGCACGCTTACAAGAAAAAATCGGCGACACCGCAGGCAAACTCCACACCGCCCGCTCCCGAAACGACCAAGTCGCCACCGATTTCCGCCTCTATATCAGAGAGGCAATAGGCGAGATGGAAGACGGCATCAAAGCCTTACAAACCCTCCTCGCAAATCTCGCCAGCGAACACCACGCAACCCTCATGCCCGGCTTCACCCATTTACAAAACGCCCAACCCATAAGCCTAGGGCATTATTTCCTAGCCTATGTAGAAATGCTAGAACGCGATAAAGGCAGACTACAAGACGCCAAAACAAGGCTCAATGAAAGCCCGCTCGGCTCATGCGCCCTAGCAGGAACAGGCTTCCCCATAGACAGAACCCTAACCGCCAAAACACTTGGCTTCACCCGCCCCGCCCAAAACAGCATTGACGCCGTCTCCTCGCGCGATTTCGTCCTAGAAGTATTGGCGGCAATCAGCATATTATCCCTCACCCTTTCGCGCATGGCAGAAGAAATCGTCATTTTCTCCTCCGCCCAGTTCGGCTTTTTCATAAGCGGCGAGCGTTTTTCCACAGGCTCCTCCATCATGCCCCAAAAAAAGAACCCCGATGCCGCCGAGCTTATCCGCGCCAAAACAGGCAGTGCCATAGCATCATGGGTGCAATTGGCGGTGGTCATGAAAGGGCTACCGCTCGCCTATTGCAAAGACATGCAGGAGGATAAACAGCCCTTCTTCACCGCCCTGGACGACACACTAATGAGCCTTGAAGCAATGGCGGGTCTAATGGCGGAGATGAGCTTTGACAAAAAGAAAATGGCAGAAAGCGTAGAGCAGGGATATCCCACCGCCACCGATTTAGCCGATTGGCTCGTCCGCACACACAATATCCCCTTCCGAGAAGCCCACCACATCACGGGCGAAATTGTCGCATGGGCGGAAAAGAAAAACCTGCCCCTTGCCGATATCCCCCTCCAAGAGCTTCAAAAAAAACACCCCGCCATCACAAAGGACATCTTCTCGGTATTGGGCGCCGAACAAAGCATGCAAAGCCGCAACAGCGAAGGCGGCACAGCACCCCAAGAGGTAAAAAAGCAAGCCGCCCTCTGGCAGAAAAAGCTGAAAGGATAAAACCTTGCGCCATCTCCTCCTGCTCCTCCCCATCATTTTTCTGACGCTTGCCATAACCAATTGCGGCAAAAGAGGCAAGCTATACCTCCCCCCACCCCCCCTAGAGGCACCCGCCAATGAATGAAGCATTTCGCTATAAAGAAGGCACGCTCCACGCCGACAGCTTCCCGCTGCCCAAACTGGCACAAGAATACGGCACCCCCCTTTACATCTATTCCGCCCGCCACATCAGAGCGCAATATAAAAAATTGGAGAGCGCATTATCAGGAAGGCAAGCGGATATCTGCTATGCCGTAAAAGCCAACCCCCACATCGCCCTCATCGCCCTCATGAAAACGCTCGGAGCGGGCGCCGATATCGTCTCGGCGGGCGAAATGGCACGCGCCCAAAAAAGCGGCATAGCCCCCGAAAACATGGTATTTTCAGGCATTGGCAAAAGCAATGACGAGCTAGAGCGCGCCATTGCCGCCAATATCGGACAGTTCAATGTAGAAAGCGCCGATGAGCTAGAGCGTATTGACGCATTGGCAAAAAAACACAATAAAAAAGCCCCCATCGCTTTCCGCATAAACCCCGACATCGCCGCCGACACCCACCAAAAAATAGCCACCGGCAAAGCCGAAGATAAGTTCGGCATCGCCATAGAACAAATCCCCCCCCTTTACGAAAAAGCCGCCAATATGGCAGGACTTGAACCACAAGGGCTGGCAGTCCATATCGGAAGCCAGATTACCAATATGGACAGCTTCGCCCAAGCCTTCGCAAAACTAAGCACGCTCGCCAAATCCATAGAAGCAAAAGGCGGCACCATAACAACCCTAGACATTGGCGGCGGTCTAGCCGTCCCCTATCACAAAGACGAACAAGAAGCAGACTGCACCGCCTATGCCAACCTCATCACAAAATATTTCGCCGACTTCAAAGGCAGGCTCATCCTAGAGCCCGGACGCTTCCTCACCGCCAATGCAGGCATTATCCTAAGCCGCATCATCGGCAGCAAGCACACCAATAAGCGCAATTTCCTAATCATTGACGCCGCCATGAGCGACTTCATGCGCCCCAGCCTCTATGACGCCCATCACGAAATAGCCCTAGCAGAGCAAAAACAGGGCAAAAAAACCCGCTTTGACATTGTCGGACCCATATGCGAAAGCGGCGACATTATGGGCAGAGAGCGCGAACTGCGCCAAGCCGATGAAGGCGAAACCATAGCCATATTCTCCACCGGCGCCTATGGCGCAAGTCTAGGCTCACAATATAACAGCCGCCCCAAAGCCGCAGAAGTTCTGGTAGACGGCGACAAAAAACAGCTAATCACCCCCCGCGAAGAGCCAGAAGAAAAAATAAAACAAGAAACCCTCCCCGACTGGCTTTCCTAATACACCACCCGCAAATAATACCCCGCCGCCGCACTCGGCACTATATCGCTCAAACTAAACCGATGCGCCCCCCGCCCCTTTATGCTTTCGGGCAAGCTTGGCAAAGAAAGCGCCTCAATACTCCCCCCCGCCTCATTGACAAAAACAAGCTCAATCTCAGGCGCCGCTTTCTGAAACAAAGCAGGATTTCTAACCTCTCCGTATAAAGAAAATGTCTCCCCCCTTTTCGTAAAACCAACCCCCTCCAGCAAAAACCCTTTCTCATCCCCCCCCAATACTTCATAAAGCCCCGCCAGCTTAGGCTGAACCCCCAGCACCTCCCCCCGCCACTCAATAGCCGCCCACCCCGAAACCGCAATAAAAAGCACAAGGCTCAGAAACACCCGCGCCAATAAACTACTTTTTTTCCGAAAAGATGGATAATGCAACCCCGCCAGATTCTTAACCCTTTTACTTTTTGGCTTGGTCGGCTCCCGACTGGTCGGTTTTTCTGCCTCCCCCTCATCAGAACTTCCCCCCTCTCCCTCTTTGCCTTTCTCTTCCGCCACCTCATCAGCAACCCCCTCATCAATAATGGAAGGAATTTCTTTCTTCACCGCCACTGGTTCCGCTGGCGGTTCTGCCACTGGCTCCACCGGTCGTTCTATTATCTCCGCTTCCAATGGCTCCAGCGACCACTCCGCCGCACACCGCACACACCGCACGGCGATATTTTTCCGCGTCATTTGTTTTTTGGGGATTTCATATTTCGTATGGCAGATGGGACAGCTTGTTTCCATGATGGTGGCTTTCAAATTGGTTAAAAAGGGTTATACTTCACATGAGCCATTTTCCCCCATTGGGGGCATGGATTGCAAGGGGAATTGGGAGAGAGAGGAAAGAAATTGATTCGCTTTGAACAGCTATCTATGCGTTATGAGACCGGCGAGGAGGTCTTGCATGACATTACTTTATCCTTGCAGCCCGGCTCGTTTCATTTTTTGACAGGAGCGTCAGGGGCTGGCAAAACCTCACTTTTACGGCTGATATTCCTAAACCGCCTCCCCTCACAGGGCAAGATTTACCTTTTCGGTCAAGATGTCGCCCGCCTCCCAAGGCGCAAACTTCCCGCATTACGGCGCAAAATGGGCGTAGTATTCCAAGACTTCCGCCTAATCCGCCACTTAACCACCTATGAAAACGTCGCCCTGCCGCTAACAATCTGCGGCGATGACGAGCGCGCCTATCGCCGCGACGTAGAAGAGCTATTAGAATGGGTCGGGCTTGGCGACAAGCTCAATGTCTACCCCGCCCTCCTCTCCGGCGGCGAACAGCAACGCATCGCCATAGCCCGCGCCGTAGTCGCCCGCCCCAGCCTCCTCATCGCCGACGAGCCAACGGGCAATGTTGACGCCGAAATGGCAAGAAGGCTCATGGGGCTTTTCGTAGAGCTAAACCGACAAGGCACCAGCGTTCTTATTGCCACCCATGACGAAGCCCTTATTCGTGGCTTCTCCTTCCCGACACTGCGCCTAACACAAGGAGTGCTCCGATGAAGAGCGGCAGCATCCTCCCCAATAAGAGCCATAGCGGCTTCACGCTCGGCATTGTCATTTCCTGCATGAGTTATCTGGCATGTCTGGCGCTGGGCGCCCATTTCCTGACCAATAGCATTACCGGCAATTGGCTACAAAGTGCGGGCAATAGCATGACCATCCAAATAGTAGAAACCGCTGAGGAAACCGCCAACACCCAAGCCGAGCGCATCATGGCATATCTAAAAGGCGTCAAACAAATCACCCAAGCCACCCGCATAGAAAGAGCCGAAATGGTCACCCTCCTAGAGCCATGGCTTGGAGCGGGCAACATCATTGAAGAGCTACCGCTCCCCATATTAATAGAGCTAACCCCCGCCCCCAATGCCGGCGGAAACTGGAGCTGGCTTTCCGAGCAGATAAGCCTCATCGCCAGCGGTGCCCATTTAGACGACCACCACATCTGGCAAGAACGCATTGAACGTTTTAGCTCACTCCTCACCCTACTCAGCATCGCCATATTATGCCTCATCGGATTATGCGCCAGCGTCGTCATTATTTTCGCCACCCGCGCCTCCCTCATCGCCAATATGGACATATTGGAAGTCCTACACCTCGTCGGCGCCCAAGATGGCTTTGTCATCAAACGCGTCTCCCTCCATTTCGCCCGCTGGCTAGGCTTTTCAGGACTGGCAGGCTTTGGCGGCGCCGTGTTCAGCTTCTTTCTACTAAGCCCCTTCATAGAGGAGGCGGGCAATATAGAACTATATTTCTGGCTCTGCATCATACCCCTATCGGCAGTACTCATCGGTGCCTGCCTAGCCGCCCAATTTGTAGTATTCTTTTTGCGAGCAAGGCTATGATGGAGCGCATGATAGTTTTTTTGATATGGTTTCTGGCGCTCGCTGGCGGCTCCTACATCGCCGGTCTTTTCTATTTCGTCCATTGGGTATCCGAGATGAAACCACCCCCCAACGCTAAAGCCGAAGCCATCGTCGTCCTAACGGGCAGTGCCCCTGCCCGCATAGAAACCGCATTGCGCCTCCTACAAGAAAAACGAGGGCGCAGACTATTAATATCAGGCGTCAGCGACACGCTAGAAAAAAAAGAACTCTTCCGCCTCATGAACATCAAGCCAGACGAAAAAAAAATAGATCTCGGCTATGAAGCCAAAAACACCAAAGGCAATGCCAGAGAAACCCGAACATGGGCAGAGCAAAACAAATACCGCTCGCTACTCATCGTCACCAGCGCCCAACACATGCCGCGCGCCCTCTATGAAATAAAAAAGCGCGTAAAAAACGTGGAGCTTATCCCCTATCCCGTCCATTTAGAGCGCATCATGCAACCCGACTGGTGGCGCAAACGCTATACTCTCCGCCTATGGCTCGGCGAATATAGCCGCTTTCTGGCGAGCCATATATAATGAGAGCTATAATGCAACAGCCCCGATTTTTTCTGGCAATCACAATCTGGATGAGCGCCAACATCGTGCTAGGCATTGGCGCAATCCTCATCATGTATCTGATACCGCAAAAAAAATTCCGCACCTATATCCGCTTCTGGGCGGGCATAGTGCTAAAAATAATGGTGGTGCTGGGCGGCACAAAATACACCATAACAGGCACAATCCCCAAAGGCGGCGTGCTACTGGCAAGCAAACACCAAAGCATGTGGGAGACCATGGCACTGGTAGCCCTCCTACCCAATCCGACAATGGTCATGAAAAAAGAGCTTTTCTATATCCCCCTTTTCGGCTGGATATGTGCTCGTGCTGGCATGATAGGCATTAAAAGGGGGGGAGGCAAACAAACCGTAACCCGCCTCATAGAAAAAGCAAAAACGGCATGCGCCAATGGCGAGCAAGTCGTAATATTCCCCGAAGGCACAAGAAAGCTCCCCAATGCCAAACCCCATTATAAAGCTGGCATCGGCATCATCTATGAAAAGCTAGCCCTTCCCTGCGTCCCCTTAGCACATAACTCAGGCACAATCTGGAACAAAAAAAGCCTCTGGCTCATCCAAAAAACAGGCGTGATTAGCGTCATCATCCTCCCCCCCATAAAAGCAGGGCTGGGGCGAGAAGACTTTATGAAAAAACTCCAAGCCAGCATTGAAGGCGCAATGCAAAAAATAAATAACCCTTAATCCTCTTCGCTCTTCCCCCGCCCAAAATCAGGCAGTGCCACATCCTGCCCCGCATCAATAATACGTTGCCGCAATTTGCTCGCTTCCGAAAAATGCTTTTCAAGATGAGCGCCATCATTTTTCTTAATCGCCTTTTGCAACCCCGCCAGCTCTTTTGAAAATAACTTCAAAACATTCAGCACAGATTTTTTATTACTAAGAAAAATATCCCGCCACATTTCCGGCGAGCTGGAAGCGATACGCGTAAAATCCCGAAACCCCGAAGCACTATATTGAATAATCTCCCGCTGAATATCGCTCTCCATCTCATTAGCAGTATGCACCAGACTATACGCCACCAGATGCGGCAAATGGCTGGTGGCGGCAAGCACAATATCATGATGGGCAGCATCCATAAGCTCAGGCTCGGCACCCATTTGCTGCCACAGCATGGACACCGTCTGCACACTATATAAATTGGCGTCAGGGGCTGGCGTCAACAAACAAAACCGCCCCTTAAACAGATGAACACTCCCCGCCTCAGGACCCGTCTCCTCCGTCCCCGCAATAGGATGAGCGGGAACAAAATGTTGCGGAGAGGGCAGAAGCGGGCTTATCTCCCGCATGACCTCCCCCTTCACCGAGCCTACATCCGTCACAATCGTATCAGGGTGCAGATAGCCACAAAACTCCCGCACCAGCCCCCCCATCGCCCCAACCGGCACATTCAAAAACACCACATCCGCCCCCCGCACCGCATCCTCCAGCGAAGAAGCAAGACTATTAATAGCCTTCCTCCCATGCGCAGTTTCCCCATGCTCGGCATTGCTATCCCACCCCGTAATATGCGTGAACCCCGCCCGCCTAAGCGCCAGCCCAATAGAGCTACCCATAAGCCCCAGCCCAATAAGGCTGATACGAAGCCCATTATTCATACTCATCGCCCCCCCTCCTCATAAAACTCTTTCAACACCCGCACAAATTTCTTATTGGCACTGCTACTCCCCACACTAAGCCGCAACGCCTTAGGCAACCCATAAGCAGTCAGCGCCCGCAAAATAAGCCCTTTTTGCGAAAAATACGCATCCGCCTTCGCCGCATCCTTAAAATGAATCAGCAAAAAGTTCGCCCAGCTCGGCGTCACCTCAAACCCAAGAGCCGTAATCTCCTCCGATAAAAACCGCAAATATTTCTCATTATGGCGAATATTTTTCTGCAAAAAAGCATCATCCTTGAGCGCTGCAATCGCCGCCATTTGAGCAGGCGTGCTAACATTAAACGGGCTTCTTATACGGTTCAACACATTAGCAATCTCAGGCGGAGCATATGCCCACCCAACCCGCAAGCCCGCCAGCCCATAAGCTTTAGAAAAAGTCCGCAAAATAACCACATTCTCATATTGCGAAACCAGCCCCGCCCCATCGCTATATTTCTCAGGCGGAGCATATTCGGCATAAGCCCCATCCAGCACCAGCAAAATATGCGGCGGTATTTTGGCATGAAACGCAACCAACTCCTCTTTAGAAAGTGCCGTCCCCGTCGGATTATTCGGATTAGCAAGAAAAATAATCCGCGTCTTATCATTAATCGCCGCCAACACCGCCTCACAATCCACCCGAAAGCCCTTCTCCTTCACCTTCACGGGCGTTGCACAAGCGGCTTGAATAAAAATCGGATAAATCAGAAACCCATATTGACTATAAATCGCCTCATCGCCCTCGCTCAAATAGCTTTGCGCCAGCAGGTGCAGAATATCATCCGAGCCGCCGCCGCAAATAATCTGCTCCTCAGGAACATCATGATAGTCCGCAATCGCCTTTTTCAGCGCCACACAAGCCCCATCAGGATACGCCGCAAGGCTCTTGGCAACCCGCTTATATGCCCGCAAGGCACTGGGTGACGCCCCCAGTGCCGCCTCATTGGCAGAAAGCTTTATGGCATTGGCAACGCCCTCCACCTTATGGCGACCCGGCACATATTTTTCCAACCGCGTGAGCGGTTTTTTTGGCACAGGTTTGGTTTTTGCATTTTTCATAATCTGTAAGCCTCTATTGACAATTTCAGGCACAATCCCCAAAAACAAACTAGCGGAATAGAGAGTATAGGGCAAACGGATGGAAAAGAAACAGGACAGGGCAGAAAAGATTATTTTCACGGATACCCCCCTCAAGCTGGATTGCGGGGCGGCATTATCCAATTTCACCATCGCCTATAAAACCTATGGCACCCTCAACAAAGCAAAAAACAATGTAATCCTAATCTGCCACGCCTTAAGCGGCGACCAATATGCCGCTTTTGAAAACCCCATAACGGGAAAAAAAGGCTGGTGGCACAGAATGGTCGGAAGCGGCAAGCCCATTGACACGGATAGGTTCTACGTCATCTGCCAAAACACGCTTGGCGGCTGTCACGGCTCCAGCGGACCCACCAGCACCAACCCCGAAACTGGCGAGCCTTACGGCTTAACTTTCCCAATCGTAACCATGGCAGACATGGTGCGCGCCCAAAAAAGGCTCATGGACAAGCTGGGTCTAAAAGATATTTTCTGCGTCATAGGCGGCTCAATGGGCGGCATGCAAGTCCTGCAATGGGCTGCTGATTACGGCAACCAGCTTGGCTGTGTCGTGCCGATAGCTTCAACGGCGCGCCACTCCGCCCAAAACATCGCCTTTCACGAGGTCGGACGCCAAGCCATATTGGGCGACCCAAACTGGGAGCAGGGACGCTATTACGAAAAAAACCTGCGCCCGACCAAAGGCTTGGGCATTGCGCGCATGGCTGCCCACATCACCTATCTATCAGAGGAAGCCCTCCACCGAAAGTTCGGGCGAAGCCTGCAAGACAGAAAAACCATCACCTATGGCTTTGACGCCGACTTCCAGATTGAGAGCTATCTCCGCCATAAAGGCTCCAGCTTTGTAGATTACTTTGACGCCAATAGCTATCTATACATCACCCGCGCGATGGATTATTTTGACCTAGCAAGCACCCATAAAGGCATATTGTCAAAGGCATTTCTCAAACTTGGCAAAGACACCCATTTCTGCGTCATATCCTTCACCAGCGATTGGCTATACCCGACCCATGAGAGCCGCCACATCGTCCACGCCCTCCATGCGGCGGGTGCGAAGGTAAGCTTTGTGGAGATAGACACCGATAAGGGGCACGATGCCTTCCTATTGGAGGAGCAAGAATTATTCTCCACCCTCAACGGCTTCCTCAACGCCAACGCCAAAAAATGGGGGATATGATGGCAAGCAAACGCACCGACTTCCAACTGATAGAAAGCCTTGTTGACAAAAACAGCAAGGTCTTAGACATAGGCTGTGCCGATGGCGAGCTATTGGAACGCCTCACCAAAAACCGCAATATTGACGCTCGCGGTTTAGAGCTAAGCCAGCTCGGCGTCAATGCCTGCGTCCAAAAAGGACTATGCGTCGTACAAGGCGACGCCGATAGCGACTTGGCATCCTACCCCGACAAAGCCTTTGACTTCGTTATCCTGAGCCACACCCTCCAAGCCACCCGCAACCCCCGCAAAGTCATGGAACAGCTAAAGCGCATCGGCAAAAAACTAATCATCTCCATCCCCAATTTCGGCTATTGGAAAGTCCGCATGAGCCTATTCCTAAGGGGCAGAATGCCCGTAACCAGCTTTCTGGAAAGCCAATGGTATGACACCGAAAACATCCATTTCTGCACCATCAAAGATTTCGTCCACCTCTGCGAAGAGCTAAATATCCGCTTTGAAACCTCCATCACCCTCAAAAACGGCAGCATAAAAACCAAAAAAGGCGCACCTCCCCCCCACGCCAATCTACTCGCAGAGCAATGCCTTTTTGTATTATCGGAAAAACCCTAAACAGGCTGAACACTTATCTTCCTTTTACGGCTCGCCTTCTTAACAGGCTGTAGCTGCTTTTTAACGGTAAAAACCACATGCGCCCCCGCCCAAAAAGGCGCAAGCGGACGCATATATTTCTCCACAACAGGAAACACCCCCCTCGCATATCTATGCGAAAAAGGCGGATGCAATAAAACATGACGATGACCAACAAGCGAAAGCCCCGACCCCGCCAACGCCCTCCGCACCCCAAAAGCAGAATACGCCCTCTCCAACGCAAACGGATTCCTCCCCACCCGCCACGGCGAGCCACGATTGGGAACAATAAACACCGCCTTCCCATTCGGTGCGAGAACCCGCCCCACCTCATAAGGCACAAACCCACCATGCAGCACCAAAATATACTCAACACTATTCTGCGAAAACGGCAAGCACCCCATATCCGCCAATAAGGAAGGCACCGCAAAATGCGCCGTCCCCACCCCCTGCGGCGACACAATAAGAAGCGGCTTATGCGCTTTCAGAAACTCGGGCGGATACCCAATAAGAATAAAATTGCCCCCTGCCTCCTCCAAAAACCCCGTGAGCCTGCCCTCCAGCACCGCCTCCGTAGCTTTCCCCGCCTCACGGCTATAAAAATTTTTGATACTCGTAATATCCGCCATCATGTTTTATATTTTATCGCATGATAGAGATAGTTCAACTCGCCTGTTTACAGGATAATTACGGCTTCCTGCTCCACGAGCCAGAAAGCGGCACAACCGCCAGCATTGACACCCCCGACCCGCAAGCAATATTGACCGCCTTAGCCGAGCGCAATTGGGACTTACATTATATATGGAACACCCACCACCACTGGGACCACATCGGCGGCAACGAAGCCCTACAAAAAGCAACCCATTGCAAAATATTCGGACCCGCCCATGACGGCATAAGAGGCTTAGACAAAAAACTCCAAGAAGGCGACAAAGTCCAATTAGGAAAAACCAGCTTCTCCGTCTTAGAAATAGGAGGACACACCAAAGGACATATCGGCTATTATAGCGCCGATGAAGCCGTCGCCTTTGTCGGCGACACCCTCTTCTCTATGGGATGCGGCAGACTTTTTGAAGGCACCCCCACCCAAATGTGGCAAAGCCTACAAAAACTTATGCGCCTCCCCAAACAAACCAAAATCTACTGCGCCCATGAATACACCGAACAAAACGCCCGCTTTGCGCTGAGCATAGACACCAACAACCCCGCCCTAAAAAAGCGCGCCGATGAAGTCACGAAACTCCGCAAACAGGGCAAGCCCACCATACCGACCAATATCGCCCAAGAGCTCGCCACCAACCCCTTTCTACGCGCCAAAAATGCCGATGATTTTGCCCGCATAAGAAAGGCGAAAGATAATTTTTAATGAAAGCGCAAGAAGGAATATGGCTGGAAGAGCGACCATGGCACGAGCCAGCGAAATTATTCGCCCCCCTCGCCCACCAAAACTTCGCCCTTTTTCTTGATAGCGCCGACGGCAAAAGCCGCTACAGCTACATCATGGCAATGCCCTATGAACACATACAAGGCAACGGCAAAAAGACTTTAGAGCGCTTACGCACAACATGGCAAAACTGGCAAGGAGGCAACCCCATCGCCGACCTCCCCCCCTTTCAAGGCGGCGCCGCCGGCTTCCTAAGCTATGAGCTTGGCAACAGCCTCCACCACATCACCCCCCCCAACTCCCAATGCCATCAAGGCATAGAACAAATCCCCCATATCAGCATGGGCTTTTATGACGTGGTGTTAGCCTTTGACCACCACCAAAAAACAAGCACCCTCTTCTCACTAGGCAAAACCGAGCAAGGCATAGGCGATGAAACCGCCGCCAAAACCCGCGCCACCCAATTCCTCGCCCTCTTGGAAGCAGACCCACCCCCCCATAAAAAAACAACCACAACCATAACCCCCTGCCAAAGCGAGCCAGAAATGGCGGCGAGCGTAGAAAAAACCATAAACGCCATTTCCGAAGGCGAGTTTTTCCAAGCCAATCTCTCCCGCCCCTATGAGGGAAGCACCCATGACACGGGCTGGGATTTATACAAAAAACTGCGCCAAGAAAACAAAGCCCCCTTTTGCGCCTATGCCCATTATGGCACTTTCTCCCTCCTCTCCTCCTCCCCCGAACGCTTTTTGAGCCTGCAAGCGGGCAAGGTGGAAACAACACCCATAAAAGGCACCGCCAAGCGCCATAAAGACCCAAAAAAAGACACCGCCGCCGCCAATGCGCTGCAAAAAAGTGCCAAAGACCGCGCCGAAAACATCATGATTATTGACCTCATGCGTAATGATTTATCCCAAAGCTGCGAAGCCGACAGCATCACGGTAGAAACCCTATGCGGCTTAGAAAGCTTCACAAAAGTCCACCACCTCGTCTCCAAAATAAGCGGCATTCTGTGTAAAGACAAAACCGCCCTTGACCTGCTAGAAACCTGCTTTCCCGGCGGCTCCATAACCGGCGCCCCAAAACTGCGCGCCATGCAATGGATAGCCGAGCAAGAAACCAGCGGACGCGGCAGCTATTGCGGAACACTCGGCTATCTAGGGCGACAAAACCAAATGGATATGAGCATTTTAATCCGCAGCATTTTGGTCAAAGACAATAAAATATGGTTCCGCGCAGGCGCAGGCATAACCGTCCAAAGCAACCCCCAAAAAGAGCTTTCCGAGATTGCCGCCAAAGCCCACGCCCTAATAAGGGCGTGTAAGGACGAAACATGATAATCGTAATCAATAATTATGACAGCTTCGTCCACAACCTCGCCCGCTATATCACCCTATTGGGCAGAGAGTGCCAAACCATCCGCAATGACACCATGAAGCCAGAAGAGATTGCCAAACTGCACCCCGAAGCCATCCTCCTCTCACCCGGACCCTCCATCGCCAAAAAAGCGGGCAACTCCATTCAGCTTGTGCAAGCACTTGGCGACAAAGTGCCCATATTGGGCGTCTGCCTTGGACATCTAGCAATCGCCGAAGCCTATGGCGGCAAAACCGGCAAAGCAAAACAGCCCGCCCACGGCATGGCATTTGAAATGCGCCACGAGCAAGAGGGCATATTTTGCGGGCTTCCCACCCCCCTCATGGGCGGGCTATACCACTCGCTCGCCGTGCTGGAAACAGGCGAAAAACTGGAAGCAAAAGCATGGCGCGACAATGGCGAGATAATGGCGGTCAAGCATAAGCAATATAATATATGGGGCGTCCAGTTCCACCCCGAAAGCATATTGACCCCGCAAGGCATGAAGCTCATCGCAAATTTTCTGGAGGACAAACCCACATGATTTGGCTCAACGGAACAATAAAAAAAACCCCCACCCTCTCCCACAACGATAGAGGCTTCCTACTTGGTGACGGCGCCTTCACAACCCTGCTTTCCCAAGAAGGAACCCCCCTATGGCTAGAAGACCACCTCAAAAGACTATATAAAGACTGCGCCACAATCGGCATAACCCCTCCCTATAGCGAACAAGAACTGGCACTGGCAGCAAAAACCCTCACCCAAAAAGGGAGCGAAGTCCTAAGAATAAGCATAAGCCGAGGCGAAGGCGGCAGAGGTCTTGCCATCACCAAAAAACAAAAACCCACAACCCTCATCACAAAGACAAAAGCACCAGAACCACCCCCCTCCTATACAGCCATAACCAGCCACATCACCCGCCACACCCAAAGCCCGCTCTCCTACATCAAATCGCTCAGCTATTTAGAAGCCGTGCTGGCAAGAAAAGAAGCAACCGAAAACCATTGCGACGAAGCCTTACTATATAACGAAAAACAAAACGCCGCCTCCATGACCGCAGGCAATTTTTTCATAATCATAGACGAGCAATGCTACACCCCCCCCATAAGCGAGGGCATATTAGCAGGCATCACCCGCAACAAACTCCTCCAAAGCCTCCCCATAAAAGAGCAACCCATAACCCCCCCCATGCTAAAAAAAATGCAAGCCTGCTTCTGCACCAATAGCGTCATGGGCGTAATCCCCATAACCAAGCTTGACGGCAACCCCATGGGCAAAACCCCCTGGATAACCCAAGCAAAACAAGCATTACAAGATGAAGGCTGGAACTAGCTCTTAGACCCCTTAGGCTCCAACACCTGACGCGAGCGATATATCCCGCTTTTCAAATCAATATGATGAGGGCGGCACATCTCGCCGCTATCTGGATTTTCCACATAGCTTGCGGGCTTCAACCCATCTGCGGAGCGTCTTTTCCCCCGCCGCGACGGGCTCACTTTTCGCTTAGGTACTGCCATTTTTTCTCTCCATATTCACGAGCGGGATTTATAGCGAACTGCACCCCCCCTGTCTAGTGCTTTATATCCTTGACGATACGAAAGCCGATATGCGAGGTCGCCATATCCCTATCCTGAGCGATGCGCGCCGCAGGGCGAAAGCGGGCGCAATAATTGGGCGCACATAAAAACGAGCCGCCTTTGGCAAGGCGCAAATGGCTATGATATTGCTGAGGCGTAGAGCGCAGCAGCGCATCATGGTCGGCTTTGGCAAGCGTCCACTCCCAGACATTGCCAACCATATCATACAGCCCATAGCCATTAGGCGGATAGCAACCAGCAGGGGCAGAAAGCTCCGCCCCATCCGTGTTGGCATTAAAATAAGGAAACCGCCCCTGCCAAACATTCGCAGGAGGATTTTTGGCATTCACAATCGCCTCCATCCACGAAAACCCTATATTATCCTCCCCCCCCAGCGCCGCATATTCCCACTCCGCCTCGCTAGGCAACCGCCCCCCCGCCCATTTCGCATAAGCCTCGGCATCCTCAAAAGCAATATGCACCACAGGATGATGTTCAAGCCCCCGAATATCGCTCCCCTCCCCAGCAGGATGACGCCAGCTAGCTTTGGGAACAAACACCCACCAACTTTCCGGGCGTACCTCCTCCCCGCCCTCTGGTGCCTGAAACACAAATGATCCCGGCTGCAAATAAAACGCATCAATACCCGCAAACTGCTCCGGGTCATACCCCTTCTCCGCACGCGTCACATATCCGCTTTCCCGCACAAACTCCGCATACTGAGCATTGGTAACCTCATGACGCTGAATAGCAAAAGGGGCAACCCTTTCCGATTTCGCAGGACCCTCCTCAGGAAGCAATGCCTCGCCCCCCATCACAAACTCCCCCCCCTCAAGGGCAACAAACTCCCCCGCCCCCCCCTCATAACAAACAAGCGGGCGTGGTATCACAAAAAACGCAATACTCAGCACCGCCACCAAAAATAGCAGCTTTTTTTTATGACGGCTCACTACGGCAAACATAATTCTATGACTTTCCTTTTCGGTTTTTTCTCACCTAGCCATATATCACCAAGATGAATATGAACAGGGCTTTTTGCATAAAGGGCAAAAACCTCACTTATCCTTTGCGGGTTCAACCCCTTATCGGCGGCACAGGCAAGGCTCACCGAAAAGCGTTGCCACTGCCCCGCTTTTTTCCCAATAAAATGGGATTTGAGCGGAAAGGCAAGCCCACAATCATAGCCACATTTCACCTGCAAGCTCAGCGAAGCAGGAGGGGTTTTGCTATCCCCCATCCGCATCTCAAACACAAGGCTACCCTCACGCGCAAACCCATGCACAGCACGAGCAGGCACACTTGCCAACCCAAAGCGGGCAGGTGCATTTTTCACCCATTTTATAGAACGAAAGCTCTTCCCCCTCTCAGAAAGCACCCCAAGCAACAACCCCTTATGCGGAGCGATAAGCGTTTCACTTTTCACCAAAACTGGCTTTCCCTGCCTTTCCTGCAAAAACGCCTGCCATGGCAAAACCGCCTTAGCGGCACGCAAAACATCCTCCCTTTCTTGTTCAGGAAAAGCAGTCCGCTTTTCATGAAGCTCCCCCATCTCCCTATGGGCGGCATAGCTAAGCCCATATCCGGCGGCAAAAAGGGCTTGCGAAACATCCTCCTCATAATGATTAACCCTCTCATAAGCAGGCCAAGCAAAAGGAAGCTTGCCCGAAAAATCCTCATTAATCAGCCCATTGCCCTTGCGAAAAATAAGCCCCGCCATCGCCCCCGCTGCCCCTTTGGGCGTAAAACTTGTGATAAAAGCATTGGAAAGGTTCACCTCCCTAGAAACCCAAGCCGGCTTGGAAGCAATATATATCGTAATCACAGGAATTTTCATCTGCCGCAATTGCAATAATTGCGAAACCACACTCTGCCCCTCCCGAAAAATAAACACCGCAAGCTCCGCCCGCTCGGTGCGCTTCATCTGTTCACGGAAGATAATTCTCCCCCCATAAGCGTCCGCAATGTTTTCAAAAGCCCTAAGCAATGCCGCCTGCTCCTCACTTTTTTCCCCAATCAGCAAAATCTTGCGGTCGGGTGCTATCGGCAGGATACGCCCATTATTTTTCAGCAAAATTGCCGAGCGGCGAATAATATTCTCAGCAAGCGCCCTTTGCGCCGGCGAGGCAAGCGCCCCATCATCACCCGAAAGCCGCCGCAAATTTGGCGCATGAGCAGAAAGCAGCCCCGCCCTCCATTTCACACGAATAATCCGCCTCGCCGCATCCCTAACCCGCTCCATCGGAATAACCCCCTCCCGCACCTGCTTCAGCGTATTATCAAAAAGCACCCGCCAATTTTGCGGCGAAACCAGCATATCAGCCCCCGCAAGAATGGCTTGCGGACAGCTTTGTGCATTACACCCCGCCCCAATATTACTCTTGGGAAGCTCGGCGATTACAAAGCCACTAAAGCCCATATTTTTTTTGAGAATCTCAGTGATGAGCCTCTTATTTTCAATCAGCAACATGCCCTGCCAATGCGCAGGCGAGAGCATGACCGCTTGCGCACCCGCCTCAATCACCCCCTGCAAAGCGGGCGCATAACTATCACGCATTGCCTCTTCGGAAAGAAAACTATTGCCAAAACGATTGCCATTATATTCCGACCCCGCCCCAATAAAAGGCGCAACCAGCCCGACAACATGGCGGTAATCCAAAAACTCAAGGCTCAACGGCTCGCCCTGCAGCCCCCGCACCATAGCGGCGGCATGGCTTTTGACGGCTTCGGGATTTTGCGAAAAACTATCCGAAAACTCGGGATAGCTCAGATTATGGGCAATGGAAAGCACCGGTAGCGGCATAAAATCCATGCCCAAAGAAACCGCCTGCAACGCACGCTCCTTACCGACAAGGCGCGAAAACTCCCCATTACCCGCCGCCCCCAAAGCGATATTATCAGGGAATTTTTGCGCACTCGGAAAAGGCACCGCCGCCACCCCGCTCCCCCAAAAAGCAGGAACTCCCGCCCCCACCTGTTTAGAAACAAGATAAAACTCGCTCGCCACCCCCACCCGCTCACGAGCAGAAGCGGACACCTCACCTTGAGGCGCCCATGCCTCAGAAACCGCAATAGCACCCGGCATAAACCGCCTCATCTCCGCCAGCGTCAAGCTCTCCATATCGGCTTGTATCATCTGCCCCACCATTTGCGACAAACTCATTCTACTGACAATCGCATTAATTTTTTTCTCCCCCGCCCGCTCAAGCAAAATAGGAGGCGTCGCCTTTGGCCACACAACCCCACCCCCGCCACAACCGAGCAACGGAAGCATCAGAACAAGGACGATATATATATGTCGGCACATTTTGCTTTCCCCTTTTGGATAGCTAGAAGCTTGTCTGCCAGCTTATTTCAAAACTACGCCCATTATGGCTTTCGCGCAATATGGCGGCAGGCTCGCCGTTATAGCGGATATATTTCTCATCGGTCAGATTTTTTGCCGTAAAGCTTATCCTACTGTCTTCATTGACTCTATATTGGATAAAAAAGTCCAGACTATTGCGCGGCGCATCATATTCGGGTCTGCCCGACTGACTGGTAGCGTTTCGGAAACGCCTCGCATTTCTGACATAGCTTAAGCGCGCCGAAAAAGGAGCCTGGTCATAATAAAGCGTCAAGCTCTGCTTCCTCCGCAAGCTGATATGCGATAAGTCCGTTCGCAAAAGCTCCGCATTATAAAGCGGACGAAAATGCTTAGAGACAGAAACATCCATCTTCATACTGATATATTTCCACGGCGCAGGCAGGGTACGAAAACTTTGCCGCCAGCCCGCCTCAAGCCCCCTCGTCCAACCGCCAACACCCTTTTCAGGTTTGCTAATCTCCACCTCTTCGGCAGCACCGCCCAAATCCAGCACCAAAGACTCAACAGCACGAGTATAGTAAATGAAATTGCGAATATCATGATAGAAAACCCCAAAAGAAAGCTGCCCGGCACGCCGCCCATATTGATATTCATAGCCAAAATCATATTGCACCGCCCGTGCCGGTGTCAGGTTCGGGTTTCCCCGCCGCCCCGTCTTATTATAATAATTAATCCGATAAGCAGGGCGCAGCTGACCGGTAGAGGGTCTGGAAATGGCGCGCGCCAAGCCAAAGCGAAAAAACTTCCCCCGCCCCATGCCAAAGCTCATATAAAGGCTCGGCAGCCAGTTCTGCGAATGATTATCAGTATGAAGCGGAATGGTCGTGTTCGTCCCCTCGCCTGCAGAGTTTCGCACGGTCTGGTTCCAATAAAACTCCTGTGCCGTATCCACATAGCGCAAGCCCATATTGCCGCGCATCCTGTTTTTGGCAAACTCGCCAAGAAAATAAAGCGCCGAAACCGTCTCCTTCTGCTCATATTCCTGCGAAGGGTTCGGAATAAACTCGCCAATATTCAGCGCATTTTCCCAAGCCGTAAAACTATGCCGATTGGGCGCAAGCCAAGAGGCGGGCATTTCAATAGAGGGAAAACTATCCGAAAAACTCCCCTCACTAAGCCGCAAAAACCCATTGGCAAGCTCAGGGTGTTGCACAATAGTCTGTGCAAGGCTGGCATTGCGAAAAGAAAGATTACCCCCATCAGAAAACCGCCACCGCTCCGAATTGCGCTTCACCTTTTTCCTATCAATCCGCCCGCCCATCTTCCATGACGTAAACCCCTGCCCCTGCCCGACATATTTCTTGGCATCAAACTTGGCACTAATTCTATCAGAAACATAACCCCCCCGACTGCTATCATAATTATGAAACTTCCATGCGCTCGCCTCACTTACACTGCCGGAGGGCAAAAACTTCCCCGAAATACCCTCTTTGGTGGTGGATATTTCCTGCTCATGGTCAGCCTTCGCACTACGAAACTCAAGGCGCTGGTTCGGATATTGCGTATCAGCAAGGCTCGTAGAAAGCTCGCCATCAATTTCCCAATCCTCATCCCTCCATTGAGCGGTAAGGGCAAGATTTTTATATTCCCCCTTTCTCTCCAATGAAAAACTTTGACTAGAAAAGTTCCTATCCGTATAAAGAGCATAAACCGCACTATGGTTATCATTCAAAACAAGGCTTTCAATATTGCTACTATTCTCAGCAGAAATAGACCTCCCCAGCCCCAAACTTGAGCGGTGAATATGCCGTATGCTTTCCCGCAAGCCCGCCTCAAGCGAAAAGCGCAATTTTTTCACAGGCTCCCATTGAGCAGAAACCGAAAGACTATTATTATCGCCTTCTGACACCGTCTGCGAAACCGTCAACTCATTCGGACGAAAATGAAAATCACCCGCATCCACACAATCCTCAACTGTCGGAATAACCGTCCCCCCCTCGCCTTTGGGCGGGGTAGTATTCAGCGTCCCATCGCCATCAAAATCATAGGCACAAGAAGCATACCATCTGCCAATATAAGCCCGCTGCTCCTCCCGCTCATAATGGTCTAAAGCGAGCCTGACCGTCCAGCCAATCGGACCCCATTTGCTAGACTGCCGCCTGGCAATATTGGCGGTAAGGCGCGGTGAGAACGCCCCTCCCATCTCGCCATAGCCCCCCCTCAGCGTCAGCGTCGTCACGGGGTCACGAATATCAAGCGGCTTTTGCAAATGCAGCCGCACCGTCCCCCCAAGCGAGCCCTCCACAAGGTCAGCACGCGGCGTTTTAATAATTTCAATGCGCGATAAAAGCTCGCTCGGAATCGTAGAAAGGTCAATGCTCCCATCTTCCCCCTCGCCCAAAGGCGAGCGCCCATCAATTTCCACTCTGGTATTTTCCTGCCCCCGAATAGAAATCGCAGTACCATCCTCAATATCACTATCCACACTAACACCACTAATACTATTCAGCGCATCGGCAGCATCCGAGCTTGCCCTCTTATCTTTCGGGTTCACACGGTTCACAATCCCCCCCCTTCTTTGCGAGAGCGCGCGGCGAAAACTTTGCTGCACCCCGACAACAACAATCTCCTCAACTTCATCATTATACCCCGCATCATCCTCAGCGCTCAACGCCATAGGCAGTATACAGACAAAAAACAAAATAATGGCAAGAATTCTAGCTTGGAAGACACACATAATAATTACTCTTATAATTTTCCTGCACCTTCCCTTTTGTGCATTTCATCTTATATAGGAATTATGCCGCCAGTGCGAGAATATTTTTGAGCCTTTGGCGAATAATATGCCATTTTTTTGCCTCCAGCTCGGCTTTATTGGCAAGAAAAGACCCCGCACAGGCAATGACATTGGGCAGTGCCAGATAAGAGGGGATTTGTTTATAGCCAATCCCGCCGCTTGCGACAAAACGAATATCGGGAAAAAGCGGCGCAAAGGCATTGAGCCTATCCATGCCACCAATGAGATTGGCAGGAAATAATTTCTGCACCCGATGGCGCGCATGCGAAGCGGCAAGCACATCGCCCGCCGTTTCAATATGGGGCATGAGCGGGAGATTATGCGAAATGGCATAGGCAGAAAGGCTCGGCAAAAAAGCCAGCGACACACAAAAACTCGCACCAAGCTGCAAAGCAAGGTCAAGCTCATGCTCCGAGCAAAGAGCGGATGCCCCAATATGCAGCCCCTTAATCTGTGCCAAAGCCCCAATCGCATCCTTTGCCGTTTTGGAGCGCAAGCTCACCTCAATCGCCGGCAGCCCCGCCTCTATCAGCAGATGCGCCAAAGGCTCAATATGAGAGCGGTGTTCAATCTCAATAAAGGGGATAATTTTCCATGATGTAAGCGAGTGAGCGAGCTTATTCATGCTTCGGGGTTCCAAAAATAGAGGCTCCCCTATTTGCTTCCCCGACATTTCCCCGCAATTGGGTAAATAATTCGCGCCCCATGCCCTGCTCATAGGAGGGAATGGGTGCGGGCTTTCTTTTTTCCAACACCGCAACATCACCGATAAAATTAAGCCGCCCCTTTTCCGCATCAAGGCTGACAATATCACCCGTTTTGAGCTTGCCAATATTCCCCCCCTTCGCCGCCTCAGGGGTGAGGTGAATAGCAGAGGGTATCCGCCCTGATGCCCCCGACATCCGCCCATCGGTCAGAAGCGCAATCTGAAACCCCCGCCCCTGCAAGACGCTGAGCGGAGCCGTCAATTTATGCAGCTCCGGCATGCCATTGGCTTTGGGACCTTGCCCGCGCAAAACAATAATCACATCACGCTCCAATACACCCTCCTCAAAAGCCTGCAGCACCTCCTCCTGCGAACAAAACACGTGAGCGGGCGCCTCAATAATAAGGTGTTCCTTTTTTACCGCAGAAGTCTTAATAATTGCTTCCCCAAGATTGCCCCGCAACAAACAAAGCCCCCCGCGTGCCGAAAAAGGATTACTGAGCGGACGGATTATATTCTCATCGCTAATCTCCGCCCTCTCCTCCCAAACAACCCGCCCGCCTTTGAGAGAAGGCACATTCATATAAGGCTCAAGCCCATTCCCCAGCAGATTAGGCAGCCCATCAAAAATAAGCCCGCCTTCGTGGAGCGACTGAATAAGCGTAGCAATCCCACCCGCCTCATGAAAAGCGTTCACATCCGCCGACCCGTTCGGATAGGCACGAATAAGCAGCGGCACAATTTCCGACAACTCCTCCATATCCTCCCACCGCAGCTCATAGCCCGCAGCATGGGCAATCGCAATCAGATGAATCGTAAGATTGGTAGAGCCACCCGAAGCCAGCAACGCAACACACCCATTAACCAGCGCCTTCACCCCCACCATATCGGCAAGGCAAACCCCCTCCTCACCCAGCCTAAGCGTTTGAAAAACCGTCTCCCTCGTCAACGCCTCCCGCAAGGGCGTATTGGGCGGCGTAAAACTAGCAGAAGGCAGCTGCAACCCCATCACCTCCAATAAAAGCTGATTGGTATTGGCAGTGCCATAAAAAGTACAAGTCCCCATGCCATGATAGGCGGCTTGCTCAGACTGCAATAATTGCGCACGGCTCGCCTTACCCTCCGCATAAAGATTTCTAACCTCCGCCTTCTCACTATTAGAAATACCAGAAGGCATCGGACCGGCTGGAATAAACCCAATCGGCAAATGCCCAAAGCTCAACGCCCCAATAAGGAGTCCAGGAATAATCTTGTCACAAACCCCAAGGCACAACGCCCCATCAAAAACATTATGCGAAAGCGCAATGGCAGTCGCCAGCGCAATCACATCACGGCTAAAAAGCGAAAGCTCCATCCCCGCCTCGCCCTGCGTCACCCCATCACACATCGCAGGCACCCCGCCCGCAAACTGAGCGGAAGCCTGCTTTTCCAACGCCGCCTTTTTAATAATTTCAGGATAGGTACGAAGCGGAGCATGCGCCGAAAGCATATCATTATACGCACTAACAATCCCAATATTGGGCGCATTCTCCCCAAGAATAGCCCGCCTCTCATTTTCAGGACACGCCGCAAAAGCATGCGCCACATTGGAGCACCCCATCTTATCCTTACCATTGCCGCTCTGCTTAGCGAGCGCCACTTTCTCCTGATAAAGCGCGCGCGTTTTTTTGGAACGCTCTTCAATCCTTCTGGTAATCTCAAGAACCGTCTTATGCATAACCCCTCACCTCCTAAGCCGCATGAAAAATGGCAAGCCTATTTTCCGCTTTTTCAATCAGGTGCGCAATAGGAAGCGTGCTTCCCTTCGGGTTCGCAATAATTTCCTCCAACAAAGCTTTTTTCGCCCCCCCCCTCACAAACAGCGCCAGGTTCTTACTATCCAAAATCAACGGCAAGGAAAGCGAAATCCGCTCCATATCGGGCGAGCCATCCGGCACCGCCACCACCCCCCTCTCAACAAGACACCGAGAAAGCGCCGAGGCATTGGGAAACAAAGAAGCAAAATGCCCATCCTCCCCCATCCCCAACACCATAAAGCTCGCAGGAAAACCAAGCCCAAGAACAACAGCATTAATATGAGCCTCCGCCTCCCGAGCTGTCCCATGCGCCGCCGAATAAAGACTTACCAGCTTGGCAGAAGCCGCCTTTCCCCGACAAAGCGTGCTTTTAATCAACCGATAATTACTAGCATCATCCCCATGCCCCACATAGCGCTCATCATTGGCAAGCACAGAAACGCGCCCCCAATCCAAATCCATCCCCGACAGCACCTCAAATAAGGGCTTGGGCGTAGAGCCACCCGGCACACAAAGCAACCCCTCGCCCCGCTCCTCAATATCCCCAACCAGCGCCACCCTAATCTTCTCCGCCAGCGCAGAAACCGCCGCCCCCATATCACCAAACTCAAACCAGCACGGACTACTCATTGCGCCATTTACGCCCGCTACGGGCAAGCAGAATATCGCTCTCCTGCGGACCCCAACTTTTAGCAGGATAGCTCGCCATTTTAGCGCTTCCCCCCTCCCAAGCCTTACGGCAAATATCCACCCATTGCCAAGCCGTTTCCACCTCATCATCGCGCATGAAAAGGGCAGTATTCCCCCGCAACACATCCATTAATAGCCGCTCATAAGCATCATGATATTGCACCCCCTGATGTTGCGAAAAATTAAGATTGAGCGGCAGCGATTCCAGATGAAACCCGCCCGGACCCGGCTTCTTCGTCATGAGGGTAAGGCTCACCGCCTCCTCTGGCTGCAAGCGCAAAATAAGACGGTTTGGCTCCGCCGCCTCTTTTTCCGAAAAAATACTATGCGGCACCTCCCGAAACTGAATAACAATCTCCGAGCGTTTCTCCGCAAGCCGCTTTCCGGTGCGGAGATAAAACGGCACGCCCGCCCAACGCCAATTTTCAATCTCCACCTTGAGCGCCACAAAACTTTCCGTATCGCTATCCTGCCGAACCCCCTCCTCCTCCAGATAAGCCCCCCCCTTCTCACCAATTGGCGGCGCATATTGCCCCCGCACCGCATTCTCAGCAATAGTATCAATCGGCTTCAACGAGCGCAGCACCTTCATTTTCTCATCTCGCACCGCCTCACTATCAATAGAAACAGGCGGCTCCATCGCCACAAGACAAAGGATCTGCAAAAGATGGTTCTGCACCATATCCCGCATCGCCCCGGAGCTATCATAATATTTCCCCCGACCCTCAACGCCAATGCTCTCCAACACGCTTATCTGCACATGGTCAATGGCGGCACGCGACCAGATATGCTCAAATAATGTATTGCCAAAACGAAGCGCAAGCAGGTTCTGCACCGTTTCCTTACCAAGATAATGGTCAATACGAAAGATTTGCTTCTCAGAAAGCCCCCGCCCCAGCGCATCATTAATTTTCTTGGCAGATTGATAATCATGACCAATGGGCTTCTCCACAACAATCCGCATATTCGGGTTTTGCAACCCATTCTTCCGAAGCCCATCGGCAGTAGCCGCATAAAGGTGAGGCGGAATAGCAAGATAAAAAATACTATTGCAGTCAGCCTCAGGCGCAATTTTCTCCCCCCAATTTTCGTGGCTGGTAAGGTCAAGCGAGATATAATCAAGCCGTTTGGCAAAGCGCGCCCAAACCTTTTTCTCAAACTGCCCTTTGGGGAGAAACGCTTTCAGCGCCACTTCCGCCTGCTTGACATATTCCTCACGGCTAAGCTCCCTAGAAGCAATAGCCGTAATCCTGCTCGTCTCGGCAAACTGCCCATCCGCATCCCGCCGAAACAAAGCGGGCAGTAGCTTTCTCTTACATAAATCGCCGGTTCCGCCAAATATATAGAGATGAAAGGGTGCGACGGGTAAAAACTGCGACAAGGATACCTCCGGCTAAGCTGCTTCTTGTTTATAACGTGGAGTTTCGGATAGCACAATGGGGCGCAAAATGCACCTGTTGCCTAATTGCCACAGTCTTAGACTATTCGCCCTTCAGTCTTTCTGGCATATTGGCGATTTCTGTGATATTGAGTATAGAGAGTGATTCGCAAAGCGGGCGCATGGCTGGGGAGTTTAGCGATAGAAATAATAACCGCAATCACAAGGAAGCGACACTATGTATAGAAATACAACTTTACGGAGCATTTTATTCTCACTGGCAATCCTATCCGGTGGGTTTTTGACGGCACAGGCTGGAGAGCTTGATGTCCGCATTCATGCCGAGAACATCACCAATGTACCGACACCGGCGGCTGGCGATGCCAAAACGCCGAAATTTGCCCAGACTTATGTCTATACCAGCTTCACCGACAAGATTGAGCTTGGCGATGCTATTGGCGGCAAGTTTTCCCTATCCTATGAGCTTGAGATAACAGGCGCACCGACCCTTATGGGGCGCGGCTCCAACGCCAATAAGGATGTTATATTTGACGACCATGGTCTGGCGTTGCCAGAGTTCAGGATAGATTATGAGATGGATTACCTAACCCTTTACACAGGTAAGTTTTACCCCATATCGGGCTTTGACCCGTATAGCTTTTACGGCATCAAAACCTATAACCACATCATCCACCTCACCATGAACGAGCGTCTTGGTTTCGGCGGCGAGGGTCGTTATGATTTCGGCGATTTTGGTCAGCACAGCTTGGATATTAGTGTTTTCATGGCGGATAATACCGGCTTCAGCAATAGCCTATTTAATAAGCGCGGTCGCACCAATGCCGATATTCCGGGCGACCCCTCCAATACGGGCAATTTGGATAGCTATAGCGTTGCGATAAGCGGCGGCAATATTCCGCTTCTGGAAAACTTCACCTATCGCATTGGCTTTTTGGATATGAGCGTCATTGGCATTAATGGTCGCAAATCCGATGAGAACGAAACCCGATTCTCAGCAGGCGTTTCCTACAGCCACAATATTGCCGAGCTTTTTGACCTCGCTTTCATGGGCGAGCTTGTCGGCATTGACAATGTAGAAGGCATTAAGGACCTCAAGGAGAACTGGCTTATTCTGGCATTGCGTGCCAGCTATGAGCAATGGCATCTGGACCTTGCCTATATTGACTATGAGCAGGAGGCAACCGCCAATAATGTCACCACCACCAATACGGTTGATAATATAGAGATTTCCGTTGGCTATGATTTCGGCAATGGCTTCACCACCTCCATAGGCTATGAGAGCCAGGATGAGGAGGATATTGGCAGAACCAATAGCTTCCTGCTCCTCACCCGCTACAGCATGTCCTTTTAAGCAAGTATTTCTTCCGCAAGACGAGGTATCTCCGCAATAATGCTATCCATATAGGAGAGCGTGGTGCGATGATTTGTATTGCAAAAGCGCAAGGCAAACCCCCCGCCAATCTCCGTGGAGGAAAGCACAAACTTCCCCCCCTCCTGCGAGCGCAATAAAATTTCATGATTGAGAGTGTTCAACTCCTGCTCCGAAAGCCCCTCATCATAATAGCGAAAACAAGCCACATTCAACGGCGCAACCCCCATGACTTGCAATTTCGGATGCTTCTCAATCAAGCCCACCAGATATTGCGTCTGCTCAATATTCTGCTCAATCAGCTTGGCAAAATGCGAAACCCCATAGGCTTTTAGATTCATCCAAACCTTCAACGCCCGAAAACTCCTCGTCAGCTCAATCCCCTTCTGCGCAAACGGAATACCCCCTGCCGCCACCCCCCTCTCTGCATCCGAAGAGGCAAGATAGCTTGAGGTCATCGCAAAACTTTCAATATGCGCCTCCTCCGAGCGCACAATCAGACACGCCACCTCAAAGGGCAGATACATCCATTTATGCAAATCAAAACAAAAAGACGAAGCCCGCTGCAACCCCTTCACAAAAGAACGATGCTTAGGTGAGAGCCACGCAAACCCCCCAAACGCCCCATCAATATGAAACCAAATATCCTCTTTTTCACAAAGCACCCCAATCTCCTCCAACGGATCGCAAACCCCCATATTGGTCGTCCCCGCCGTCGCAATCACACAAATAGGCTTATGCCCCGCCTTTCGGTCCTTAGCAATTTCCCCCGCCAACGCTTTCGGACAAAGCCGATAGCCCTCATCAATCGCAACAATCCGCAAGTTTTCATGCCCCAACCCCAAAATCTCCACCGCCTTTTTGGCACATTGATGCGTCTGGGAAGAAGCATAAACAATAAGCCTCTGCGGTGCGCCCACCATCCCCTTTTTCCGAACATCAAACCCAGCCTTGCTATGGCGGGCAACCACCAGCCCCATCAGATTCGCCATAGAAGAGCCAGAAACCAGCAACCCCGAAGCGCTTTCAGCAAACCCCATCATCTCAATCAGCCACTTCACCACCTGCTCCTCAACAAGGCGCGGTGCCTGATGAAACCCCGCCATATGCGGGTTCAACCCGCTTGCCAACATATCGGCAAGCATCGCCAAAGGCGTACCATTGCCCATCACCCAACCAAAAAAAGCAGGGTGCTGATTACCCGTAGGAAAAGGCAGAATATTCTCCCGAAACTGCTCATAGGTAGCATTTTCACCAATCCCCCCCATCGGCAAAGGCTCGCTCAAGTTCTCCTTGACCTTGTCAGGCACCCCCTGCCAAGCAGGCTTTTCGGGAAGTGCCTGAAAATGCTCCATCATATCATCCATCATTTTATGGGCGAGCTTCTGAAACTCCTCCCAATTTGCAGGGTCAAGAGAGAGCGGTATATTGCGCGATTTTTTCACTTGTATCCCTGCCTTGTTTATAGATAGATAGGGTTCACAAGCTAAGGGGCAAGCGAAAACTGGTCAAGAGGATAAAATGAAACGACAAGGGACAAACTATTGGATAGGAGCATTTTTCCTGCTCGGCTTACTTGCGCTCACCTTTGACATCACCCACTTCTTCACCCAAGGCTTCTGGCAAGCCAGCAGTCTAGGCGACATCTTATACAAGCTATCCCCCGCCACCCTAAACCTCGCCCAAGCCATAGCCGAGCGTTACATCCACCCGCTCCTATGGGACCCGCTAGCAATCTTTCTCCTCACCCGCCCCAATTGGCTACTTTGTTTCGTGCTGGCGGCAATCCCGCTCCTCACTCGTCAATTTTCAAAGCGGAAATAAACGCCGTCTGCGGAATCTCCACCTTGCCAAATTGCCGCATTTTCTTTTTCCCCGCCTTCTGCTTATCCAATAATTTCCGCTTACGGCTAACATCCCCCCCATAGCATTTTGCCGTCACATCCTTACGAAGCGCCGCAATCGTCTCGCGCGCAATAATCTTCCCCCCCAATGCCGCCTGAATAGGTATCTTAAATAAATGGCGCGGAATAAGCGTCTTCAATTTCTCACACATAGCCCGCCCCCTCGTTTCCGCACGGCTGGCATGAACAATATTGGAAAGCGCATCCACTGGCTCACCATTGATCAAAATGGTCATTTTTACCAATGCCCCCTTTTCATAATGGTCAAGCTGATAATCAAAACTGGCATAGCCCTTGCTCGCCGATTTCAAACGGTCATAAAAATCAAACACCACCTCATTTAACGGCAGCGCATAAGTAAGCATAGCCCGCTTCCCTGCATAGCTTAAGTTTTTCTGCTTCCCCCGCCTCTCCTCACAAAGCTTCAGCACCGCCCCAAGATATTCATCAGGAACAAGAATATTCGCCTCAATCCAAGGCTCTTCCATATGCTCAATATGCACAGGGTCAGGCATATCCGCAGGATTGTGCAACTCCTCCCGCTCCCCATTCTTCAAATAAAGATGATAAATAACACTAGGTGCGGTCGTAATAAGCGGAATAGAAAACTCCCGCTCAATCCGCTCACGAATAATCTCCAAATGAAGTAGCCCCAAAAACCCACAGCGAAACCCAAAGCCCAGCGCCGAAGAGTTCTCCATCTCAAAGATAAAACTGGCATCGTTCAAGCGCAGCTTCCCCATCGCCTCCCTCAACCCATCAAAATCATTGGCATCCATCGGAAACAACCCACAAAACACCACAGGCTGCACAGGGCGAAACCCAGCAAGCGCCACCTCACAAGGCTTACTCTCATCCGTAATCGTATCCCCCACTTGCGTATCCGCCACCTCCTTAATCGCAGCGGTCAAAAACCCCACCTCACCCGCATGCAACGCCTCCACCGCCTCAGGGTTCGGACGAAACACCCCCACCCGCTCCACCACATAGCGCGCCCCGCTCGCCATCATCCGCACCTTCTGCCCCTTTTTGAGCGTCCCCTCCATAAGCCGCACCAACACCACCACCCCCAAATAAGCATCATACCAACTATCCACCAACATCGCCTTCAGCGCCGCCTCCCCCTTAATGGCGGGGGCGGGCAAAACCGTAACAATCGCCTCCAACACCTCCTCCACCCCCTTGCCCGACTTTGCCGAAATCGGCAAAGCATGCTGACAATCCAACCCCGTAACCTCCTCAATCTGTGCCTTAATACGCTCAGGCTCCGCCGCAGGCAGGTCAATCTTGTTCAATATCGGCAAAATCTCATGATTGCTTTCAATCGCCTGATACAGATTAGCCAGCGTCTGCGCCTCCACCCCCTGCGCCGCATCCACCACCAATAATGACCCCTCACAAGCCGCCAATGAGCGCGACACCTCATAAGCAAAATCAACATGACCGGGCGTATCCATAAGGTTTAACTGATATTCCTCCCCATCTCGCGCCTTATAATAGAGCCGCACCGTCTGCGCCTTAATCGTAATCCCGCGCTCGCGCTCAATATCCATATTATCCAGCACCTGCTCCTTCATCTCGCGGGCGGTGAGCGCACCCGTCATCTGAATAAGCCTATCCGCAAGCGTAGACTTCCCATGGTCAATATGAGCAATGATGGAAAAATTGCGGATATTCTTGCCGTTCATAGTTTATTTCCGCAGCTTCCCGCCTGTTTTTTTCTGAACAGCACCGATAATGGCATTGGATATCTCATCAATTTCCTTCTCCGTCAGCGTATGCTCCTTGGGACGCAAAACCACCTCAATCGCCACAGACTTCTTCCCTTTAGGCACATTCCCCCCCTGAAACACATCAAAAACAGAAACACTCGCAATCATCGCCTTATCTTTGGGATAGGCATTGCGCGCCGCCTGCACAAGGCTCGCACCCTCCACACCCTCATCCAACTCAAAAGCAAAATCCCGCTTCACACTCTGATATTTAGAAGCCGAAAACGGCGCACGGCTCGTCCCCTTTTTGCGCGAAGGCGGAATATTCTCTGGAAACAACTCAAACCCCACCGCAGGCTGTGGCGCACCAAGCCGCTTTGCAATAGAAGGATGAAGCTCCCCAAAAAAAGCCAACGGGTTCTTCGGACCCAAACACAACGCCCCCGAGCGCGCAGGATGATAATGCTCAGGCGCAAGCGGCAAAATCTGCAATTTCTCCACCCCCAACCCCCAAAGCCCCAGCACCGCCTCCGCATCGGCGCGGGCATGAATAGGCGAAAGCCCCCGCTCCGTGCTTTCCCAATGGCGCGGCACAAGGCTGCCAAACCGCATCGCCGCAATCTGAAAAGACTGCCGACGCTCCGCCGAAGCCTCAAAAACCTGCCCCATTTCAAAAAGCGCAATCTCTTCCGCCCCCCTAGCATGATTGGCAGCACCAGCCTGAATAATCCCAAACAATAGCGAGGGACGCATATGCGAAAGCTCCGAAGAGATAGGATTTTCCAACCGCAAATGCTCAATATCCCCCCCATTGGCAAGCACGCCCGCCCCCTTTTCACTAATAAAGGACCAGCTCACCATCTCCACCATGCCCCGAGCGGCAAGCACTTTCTTAGCCGCAAAACTATTCGCCTCCCATAATGGCAAAATGGATTTTGGCGCAAACGGCAAGCTCGGCAACGGCTCAGAAGCAATATGGTCAATCCCATAAATCCGCAAAACCTCCTCCACAATATCCTCCGCAATCGCAATATCCGCCCTCCAACTAGGAGGCGTCACAGAAAGCAATTTGCCCCCCTTCACCACAAACCCCAACCCACCCAAAATGGACTTCACTTTTTCAACAGGCACTTTGAACCCGCTCACCTCCCCCAATAAAGCAGGGTCAAAAGAAATAGCCTTTTGCGCCTTAGGGTTCTCCCCCACAGTAACAACCTCGCTCGCCTCCCCCCCACAAATCTCCCCAATCAAAGCCAGCGCAAGGTTCATACCACTTTCCAAAGAGCAAGGGTCAACCGAGCGCTCAAAACGAAACCGCGCCTCACTTTCCACCATCAGCGCCCGCCCCGCCTTCGCAATAGCAACCGCATCAAAACTTGCCATTTCCAGCACAATATTTTTGCTGCCCATCTCCACCCCACTTTCCACCCCGCCAATAATACCGGCAATGCCAAGCGGCTTTTTCCCATCCGCAATAAGCGGCGTGCCAAGAGCCAGCTCATATTCCTTATTATCCAACGCCGTCAACTTCTCCCCCTTTTTCGCAGGGCGCACCACAATATCCCCCTCCACCCTATCCGCATCATAAACATGCGCAGGTCGCCCAAAAGCATGGGTAAGATAATTGGTAATATCCACCAGCGCATTAATCGGCGCAATTCCCACAGCGCTCAAACGCCCCGCCAGCCAGTCAGGAGAAGCCCCATTCGTAACACCACGAATGGTACAAAACGCAAATTGCGAACAAAAATCCCCCTCAATGCTCACCCCAAGAGAAGGCTTCCCCCCGCCCTTATGGGCAACAATTTTCAACGGCTTCACCTTCCCCATACCACTTGCCGCAAGCTCACGAGCAATCCCATAAACCCCCAAACAATCCCCCCGATTAGGCGTAATCGCACACTCCAAAATAGCAGCCTCCGCAAAATATTGCGCCACCCCCGCCCCCGCCTTAGCCGAGCTAGGAAGCTCAATAACCCCCCCATGGTCATCGCCCAATAAAAGCTCCCTCTCCGAGCACAACATGCCACAACTTTCCTCCCCCCTAATCTTCGCCTTCCCCAGCACAATCCCGCTCTCAGGGATACGCACCCCAATCGGTGCAAACACCCCCTTCATGCCCTCTTTCACATTACCCGCCCCACAAACCACCTTATGCTCCCGCTCCCCATCAAACACGACACAAAGCCTCAACTTATCCGCATTAGGATGAGGCATAACTTCCCGCACCTCGCCGACAACAAACCCCTCCATCATTTCAGCAGGGTCAAAGCACCGCTCCACCTCCAACCCGATATGGGTAAGGCGGGCAGCAATTTCAGCAACAGGCGGCAAGCCGCCCACATATTCCCCCAGCCAGCGAAGCGGTATCAACATGGTTTCCCCCCCAAAGAAGCAAACCCATAATGGCGCAACCATTGCAAATCAGACGCAAAGAACGCCCGCAAATCAGAAATGCCATATTTCAACATAGCCAGTCGGTCAATCCCGATACCAAAAGCAAAGCCCTTCACTTTTTTCGCATCCAGCCCGACTGCGCTTAGCACATTGGGATGAATCATCCCGCACCCCAATATTTCCAGCCACTCCTCGCCCTCGCCAATATGAATAGCATTTTTTTCGCGGCGGCATTGCACATCCACCTCCATAGAAGGCTCGGTAAACGGAAAATAACTCGGACGAAACCGAATAGAAAGCTCCTCCACCTCAAAAAACGCTTTCAAAAAGCTCTCCAACACCCAGCGCAAATGCCCAAGGTGAATACCCTCCTCCACCACCACCCCCTCAATCTGGTGAAACATCGGCGTATGCGTCTGGTCGCTATCACACCGATAAGTCCGCCCGGGCGCAATAAACCGAAAGGGAGGCTTCGCCCCCTCCATAGCATGAATCTGCACAGGGCTAGTATGCGTCCTAAGCAATAACCGCTCCTCATCCCCCTCCGCTTTCGGAAAATAAAAACTATCATGCATCTGCCGTGCCGGGTGATGTTCAGGAATATTCAACGCCGTAAAATTATAATACTCGCTCTCAATATCAGGACCATGCGCAAGCCGAAACCCAAACTGCGCCGCAATCTCATAAATATCCTCCATCGCGCGGCTCAATGGATGAATACGCCCCACCGCCATTCCATTTTGCGGTGCAGGCAAGCTCACATCCATAGTTTCCTCTTTTAATTTCTCAGAAAGCAGCCGCTCCTCCAAAACAGCTTTTCGCTCCGCAATCGCCGCCGCCACCTTATTTTTCATCTCATTCAGAGGCTTACTTCTCTCCACCTTTTCTGCTTGGCTCACCCCCTTCAGCCCCTGCAGCAGCCCCGATATGCTCCCCTTTTTGCCCAGATATGCAACCCGCAACCCCTCAAGGCTTTCCAATGTCTCCGCCTTTTCTATGGCAGCAAGACTTTCCGTTTCCATTTTTTGTATTTCACCCATAGCGGCTCCTTAGCGGCAGACTATCACACCGCTTGCAGATTATGGCGTTTTGCCAAAATTTTCCAGATTATTTTTCCAGCACGGCGCGGGCTTTTTCAATAAGCGCATTAAAACTTGTCGGCTCTTCAACCGCCAGATTGGCAAGCACTTTGCGGTCAAGGCTGATGCCCGCCTTATGAAGCCCGTTCATAAAACGCCCATAGTTCAACCCCTGTGCGCGGCTTGCCGCATTAATCCGCTGTATCCAAAGCGCGCGAAAGTTCCGCCGCCGCACCCTTCTATCCCGATAGGCATATTGCCCCGCCCGCATAACAGCAGGCTTCGCCGCCCGAAAGGTATTTTTCCTACGCCCAAAATACCCCTTGGCTTGGCTTATGGTTTTTTTATGTCTGGCATGGGCAGTAACGCCCCTTTTGATGCGTGGCATGGTCTATCCTCTCTATCCATAAGGCAGAAATTTGCGGACAATTTTAGCATCCGACGGCTGCAAAATAGCAGTCCCGCGCTTATTGCGGATCTGCTTATTGGAGCGTTTAATCATGCCATGGCGCTTGCCTGCTTGAGCGGCGCGCACTTTTCCGCTGGCGGTGAGCTTAAATCTTTTTTTGGCACCTGATTTTGTTTTCATTTTCGGCATAAGCCTAATCCCTTATCGTGGAAGGCGTTTTATACAGAAAAGCTTACGCTTTGCCAAGTGGAAAAGCGGAAGCTTTGCCCAAGTGGAAAAGCGGAAGCTTTTTCACTTGGGAAATTACCCTTAATTTGCCAAGTAGAATTATTTCGGCGCCAGCAACATAATCATCTGCCGCCCTTCCATTTTCGGCTCCGCTTCCAGCTTGGTAATCTCTTCCATCTGGCTTTCAATTTTCTTAAGCAGCGCCATGCCCAGCTCCAAATGCGTCATTTCGCGCCCCCGAAAGCGCATGGTAATTTTAACCTTATCGCCATTGCCGATAAACTTCTCTACGGCACGCATTTTGACATCATAATCATGGGTATCAATATTGGGTCGCATTTTAATTTCTTTGACCTCAATAATTTTTTGTTTTTTGCGGGCTTCATTTGCCTTTTTCTGCTGTTCATATTTATATTTCCCATAATCCAGGATTTTGCAGACGGGGGGCGAGGCATTGGGGGAAATCTCAACGAGGTCAAGCCCATATTCTCCAGCCATGATAATTGCTTTTTCCAGCGGCACTTCGCCGATTTTATCGCCCTCAGGTCCGATAAGAAACACGGATGCGACAGCTATCTTATTATTGATACGAGGACCCTCTCTGGAGGGAGGTGTTTGGTTTATACTTCTAGTGGCGATGCTTGCCTCCTTTCATTACATTCAAAGAAGCCCCTGCATATCACTTCTGATGGCGTTGTGGCAAGGCTTTCCTTGTCACAAGGCGTTGATAAACCGCTAAGGTTTCAGCACACATATTGGCAAGACTATAATGCACCGCCACATGATTTTGCGCCGCCCCCCCCATTTTTTCATATTCAGCATCAGAAAGCCCAAGCCCCTCCAATAAGGCTTTGGCAAGCCCCGCCACATCACCCGCAGGCACAAGCCACCCCGTCTTCCCCGCAATAATCGTCTCACAAAACCCCCCCTCATCGGAAGCAATCACAGGCACACCCGCCGCCTGCGCCTCAATCATAGTGCGTCCAAACGGCTCCGGCAAAAGCGAAGGCGCCACCACCAAATACGCCCCATGATAGGCAAGTGCCATATCGCCCACATGCCCCAAAATATGAACATGCTTTGCAATCCCATATTCCCCAGCAAGGGTTTTCAACTCCTCCACATACCCCTCCCGCCCTTGGGCATCCCCCGCAAAAACAAGCTCCGCCTTACATTTTTTCGCAATTTCCGCAAACGCCCTGAGCAACACCAACTGCCCCTTCCACCTCGTCAAGCGCGCAGGACAAAGAATAATCCGCCTATCCCCCCCAATCCCACACCGCTTCCTAAACTCCGCAATTTTTTCTTTGGAAGGCGCAGTGGCAAATTTCTCCACCTCCACCCCCCTAGCAATCGTCACAATACGCGCAGGCTCAACCCCATGAACCTCCCCAATCCGTTGCGCCGTGAACTCCGAATTAGCAATCACCACCCGCCCCCGCACCATAACACTATTATAAAAAACCTTGAGGAGCGGTTGCCCATGAACCTTCCCATGATAGGTCGCCAAAAAAACAACCCGCGCCAACCGAGCCGCAAAAAACGCACTCCAAGCAGGCGCCCGCGAGCGCGCATGAACAATATCAACCCCATATCTCTTCACCACCCGCATAATCCGAAAAACATTCAGCACCATAATCAGCGGATTTTTACTATGCACCGGCAAACAAATATGCACCGCCCCTTTCGGAAGCTTCGCAACCAGCCGCCCCCCACTGCTCACAATAATTGCCTTATGCTTCTCCTTCACCAACATAGCGGCAATTTCCAGCGTAGTCGCCTCCGCCCCCCCCGCATCCAGTGCAGGAATAATTTGCAAGATGGCAAGCCGCATGGTTACTCTCTCCCTATGAAAAACACGATAAAAATAGATAGCACAAAACGAGGCACTGAGGGCGTTGTTTTTCTAGGCGGCTATTTATCCGACATGCAAGGCAGCAAAGCCAGCTTCTTGGCAGAATGGACCAAAGCCCAAGACATCAGCTATACCCGATTTGACTATCGCGGTCACGGCGCAAGCAGCGGCAATTTCGCCGATTGCACCCTCAGCGATTGGCTAGAAGACAGCCTCCAAATCATAGACGAACACACAACCGACAAACAAATCCTCATCGGCTCCTCTATGGGCGGCTGGCTTGCCGTATTGGCAGCCCTCCACCGCCCCGAAAGAGTAAAAGCATTAATCTTACTAGCCCCCGCCATTGACATGACAAGACGCCTCATGTGGGAGCGATACAACCCCGAACAAAAAAAAGAGCTAACCCAAAACGGCATACTCTACGAGCCATCCGATTACGACGAAAAAGGCATGCTCGTCACCATGAAGCTCATAGAAAACGGCGACCAGTTCCTATTACTAGAAAAAGAGATTCCCCTCACCATGCCAATTTCCATCCTACACGGCGCACAGGATTTCGTCGTCCCCTACAGCCTATCCCTAGAGTTCATGGAAAAAGTAAAAACCCAAAATGTCAGCCTCCACCTCCTAAAAAACGGCAACCACCAATTATCCGACCAAGAAGGACTTGCCACCTTAGCAAGATTGCTGGAGCCGCATTTACGCTAAAAAAATCTTGATTTTCAGTATTTTAGCAAGAAGCATATTGACAGATATATAAATGGATTTACATTTGGGTTAAATGAGGTAATTCCCAAACTGATTCGCTTGATACAATAAACACACTTTTTAATAATATGTTTGGCAAAAGATACCTTATAGAGGGTTGGTGATATGAATCCATCTATAAAAAAACAAAATGGGGTCTTTTATACTAGCTTATATAACCCATTTAAACATGAGCGTTTTACTGCTTGGGCAAAAGAAGTTCAAATCCAAAACAAAACTATATTAGAGCCTTTTGCCGGCGCAAACCATATAATCCAAGCATTACAAGATATTGACATGTGCGATAGCTTTGCTTCTTTTGATATTGACCCGAAAGATGAAGGAGTTTCAAAGCAAGATACAATTTTCAACTTTCCGCAAAATTATAGCTTATGTATAACGAATCCACCTTGGCTATATAAAAGCAGAGCTAAAAGATTAAAACTGCAATATCCCGATACTAAATGGGATAATTTATACAAACATTGTTTAGAATTATGTCTAAAAAATTGTGATTATGTTGCTATTTTAATCCCAGCATCTTTTTTAAGTAGTAATATCTTTTTAGATAGATTGGACAGTGTGATTGTTCTGCAAAGAAAATTATTTGATGATACGGAGAACCCTGTATGCTTGGCTCTTTTTAACAAAGATGAAGCAAAAGATACTGATATATTTATTGATGATAAAGAAGTGGGTAAATTATCAGAAATCAAAAAATTAATGCCAAAACAAAAAAATTCTGGAATCACTTTTAATGTAAAAGATGGTGATTTAGGGTTAATAGCAATCGACAATACCAAAACACCATCTATAAGATTTTGCAATGGGCTGGAGCTTGGAGGCTATGATATCAAAACTTCTTCAAGATCTATTACAAGAATATCAATAGATGGGATAAGAATACAAGAAACGCTAATCTCAAAACTTAATGATGAGTTAGGCAAGCTTAGAGAAAACACTTATGATATTTTTATGACTGCATTTAAGGGGGTGCGGGCAGATGGGTATTATAGAAGAAGGTTGGACTTCTCATTGGCACGAAAAATAATATCAGAAAATATATAATGGATTATCAGAAAATATATAAAGAAAAATATGCTGAAGCAGTAAGAAAAAATTATGCTCTTGTGAGAAAACAATTGCGTGATGAAGACCCTAGCTTAATGGATAAAATACAAAAACGGTCAGCAGAATATAATATTCCTATAAAAACTATTATTAAAGAAATACAACAATATAAAACTGCGGTTATACCTTTTGTAAAAAGCCCTGCAAGACAAAACTTCTATGAAAAAACAGCTGCCAGCATGATTAGAGCTATGGATGGTGTATGCGATTTTAAAGAATTACCCAATGATAAATTATTTATTTGCCAAGGAGCAGTCATAAAAAAAGAGGATTTAAAACAATACCCAACAGCAAAAACTTTAGATTTTGAATGGGCATATAAAAAATATAAAATATATGCTTATCATAAATACACAAAGCAGGGTGGGGGAACACAAGATACTCAATATAAAGATTTACAAAGTTTTATAAAAGAAAGCAGGGACACAAAGCTTCGCAAAACCATCTTTGTTGCTATGGCAGATGGTGATTATTACCTTACTGAAAATGGCAGGGCTGGAATGAGTAGGATTGAGAATTTGGAAAGCTTATGCACAAATAAAATTATTGCCTGTCGTATGGAAAATTTAAAACAAAAATTAGATATAATTTGCAAATAAGAAAGGGGCGGAGCATCTCAGCTAAAACGCCCCCGCCTCAAAAATCGCCTGCAATCCTTCTTTGTAAGTCGGATAAAGCGGCTTTACCAGACGCTCCTTCATAAGCACATTAGAAACCCGCTTATTCTCCGCATAAAAACTTTTCGCCATCGCCGAAAGCCCCGCCCCCTCAAACGAAACCAATGGCGGCGCATCCATAGATAAAAGCTCCGCCCCATATTGCGTAACCATATGAGGCGCACACGGCTCATCATCCGCAAGATTATAAACACAAGGCTTCCCCGCCCCCATAGAAGCAACCAGCGCACGAGCAATATCCCTCACATGAATCCGCGAAAAAACCTGCCCCTCCTTCTCCACACATTTCGCCTCCCCCCTTTTCAACTTGCTCAACACATTCCTAAAAGGACCATAAATACCGGGCAACCGAAAACAAAAAACATCCACACCCCTCTCCTCCCCAAACCCCCGCCATTGCTCCTCCGCAAGCAACCGATTTTCCCCCCGCTCCGAGCAGGGGGCAGGGGGCGTTGCTTCCGAAACCCACCCCCCCTTATGGTCACCATATACAGCAGTAGTAGAAAGATACCCCACCCAAAGCGGCTTTTTAATACGCTCCTTATAGCGAGAAAATATCGGACACCCCCCCGATGAAGGTGGCGCCGAGATAAGAACATGGCTCACCCCCTCCAACACCTCCCCCGTCAAAGGAAACACTTCTTCCTTTTTATTCTCCTCCCACTTTTCCTCACTACGGGCAGTAGCAAAACCAGCAAATCCCTTTGGTTGCAAAGCATCCCAAAGCGCCGCCGCAACATACCCAAACCCAAAAAACCCAATAGCCTTACTCACACCCATTCCCTCCGCACCTGCTCATCCTTTTCCTTGCCCACAGCCTCCCCCGCAAGCCCCCGCCATTCCCCCTCATCCAAACACCGCAACGCCCACACCGCCATCGCCCGAATAAGCGGCTCCGGCGAGCCAAGATGTTTTTTCACCAACGGAACAAGCTCCCCATTCCCCGAATTACCAATAGCAATCAGCACATTACGAATAAAGCGCACCCACCCGATACGCTTTATCGGCGACTTAGAAAACAACTTGCGAAACCCCCCATCATCCAACATCACAAGCTCCGCCAAAGCCGGCGCCTTCAAAGCCGAGCGCGCATGATATTTGCTCTCGCTCGCCACCTCCGCATATTTATTCCACGGACAAACCGCCAAACAATCATCACAGCCATAAATCCTGTTTCCCATCGGCTTCCTAAAAACCTCATCAATATGCCCCTTATGCTCAATAGTCAGATAGGAAATACATTTGCGCGCATCCAACTGATAAGGCTTCGGAAAAGCGTCAGTCGGACAAATATCCAAACAAGCCCGACAAGACCCACAATGGTCAATAGGCTCAGGCGCACTTTCCCCATACTCAAAACTCGTCAAAATAGACCCCAAAAACAACCACGACCCCAGCTCCCTAGACACCAGATTACTATGCTTCCCCTGCCAGCCAAGCCCGGCAGCCTCCGCCAGCGGCTTTTCCATAATCGGCGCCGTATCCACAAACACCTTCACCTCCATATCCTCACAAATAATCGCACGTGCCAACCGCTTCAACGCCTTCTTGACCACATCATGATAATCATCACCCTGAGCATAAACACTAATCGCCCCGCAATCCTTCTTTTCCAAAATCCCCAACGGGTCACCCTCAGGACCATAATTCATGCCCAACACAATTGCCGACTTCGCCGCCCCCCATAACCGAGTAGGATGCCCCCGCACCCCAGCAGTCCGCTCCAACCAATCCATATCCCCATGATACCCCGCCTCAATAAACGCCCCCATCTCCCCCGAGCAATCAGGCACATCGCTAAGGCTCACCAGCTCGCAAACATCAAAACCTTCCCGCAAAGCAAGATTTCTGATATGTTCACGCTCAAGCTTTTTTGCCATAGGCAAGATGTAGCCGAAAAAACGTTAGCAAGCTAGGATTTTGGATATGGTCTTCACCCATTTATTCTTATTGGCACTGATACAGGGCGTAACCGAGTTTCTACCGATAAGCTCATCCGGTCACCTCAATTTATTACACGTGCTAAGCGGCTTCCCCCCCCACAGCCTGCTCCTAGATGTCGCCCTCCACAGCGGCACATTGCTAGCGGTAATCACCTATTTCCGCCTAGAAGTAGCCCAGCTCCTCACAGGAATAACCGACCTCCTCGCCATGCGCTACACCGCCAACCGCCTTTTCGCCCTGCAATTATTACTAGCAAGCCTCCCCGTAATCATCATAGGAGGCATATTGGTGCTAAGCGACAATATAGAGTTCCTCCGAAGCCCCACCATCATAGCATGGGCAACCCTCCTCTTCGCCCTCCCCTTATGGATGGCAGACCGCTTCTGCTCCAATTTCCGCCCCCTCTCCCAAACGGGAGCAAAAGGCGCCATTTTCATCGGCTTCATGCAAGTCCTATCCCTCATACCCGGCGCAAGCCGTGCCGGTGTAACCCTCATGGCAGGGCGCATGCTAGGCTGCAAACGCATAGACGCCGCCCGCTTTTCCATCCTGCTTTCCATCCCCACCATAGGGCTTCTAACCCTCGCAGGACTAATAGAGCTTATAGAAAAAGGCGAGCTAACCCAAGCCAATGACGCATTCTGGGCAATGGCACTAAGTGCCATAATCGGCTTTATCACCATCCGCATATTCCTAAGCTGGGTGAGCCGCTTCACGCTGACCCCCTTCATCCTCTACCGCATCCTCTTAGGCACCGCCCTATTATTACTGGCATGGTGATTGACAAAGGCTTGCTAAGCAGTCTAAGAAAAACCACGCAAACGCTCAGGTGGCGGAATTGGTAGACGCGCTGGCTTCAGGTGCCAGTGCCCGCAAGGGCGTGGAAGTTCGAGTCTTCTCCTGAGCACCACTGGCTAGCCGATTTTACTTTTTGGAGAGTGTCGTGATGGTGGCGAGGGTTAGGCAAAAATAGGCTATTGGTAAAATGGAGAGAGAGAAAACATAATGCGCTATATCCTATCCATATTGGTTTCGGTTTTATATCCGATATTCGTGATTATCGGTTTCATTATCGGCTCATGGATAATCAAGCTTATCCTATTTTTCTCGCCAGATGATTTCGCAAATAGCGTCGTGAACCTACCCGCACTCCTCATTTCCGTTGTGATAGGCGGGGCTGCGGCGGCATGGGGGTGCGGGCGCATTTACAAAAAACTGCATATCGGCTCGGTGCTGATATTGCCGGTGGTTGTGAGCCTATTATTTTTACATTTAATCTATCAGGCACAGGGCATAAATTTTTATTTTCTGGAGAGCATATTAATCCTATCGGGCAGCATATTGCTCTTCCGCTATTTTCTCGTCAATCCCGAAAAAAACCCCTTTCACGCTATGGAGGGGAAATAGTTGTATTTTCGCCCCAACGCCTCTAGAATCGTATCCATAAGGAGCAGAATATGAGCATCACCCTGCACAAGCACGACATTCCAAAGGGGCTGGATTGGGGCAAAAGCGTCGCCATTGACACCGAAGCAATGGGGCTGAACCCCCACCGCGACCGCCTCTGTCTGGTGCAACTTTCCACAGGTGACGGCAAAGCCCATCTCGTCCAATTTGAAAAAGACAACTATAACGCCCCCAATCTAAAAGCCCTCCTCACCGACACAAAAATAGAAAAAATCTTCCACTATGCCCGCTTTGATGTCGCCCTTTTACACCATTATCTAGGCGTAGAAACCAAGCCGATATGGTGTACCAAAATAGCCTCCCGCCTTGCACGAAGCTATACCGACAAACACGGTCTGCGCGATTTATGCCGCGAGCTTGTCAATATTGACCTATCCAAACAACAGCAAAGCTCCGATTGGGGTGCTGCAGAGCTGAGCAAAGCCCAATGCCAATATGCCGCCAGCGACGTCCTCCACCTCCATAAATTGCAAGCCATTTTGCAAGCCATGCTCAAGCGAGAAAACCGCCTAGAGCTTGCCCAAGCCTGCTTCACCTTCATCGGCTGGCGCGCCAAGCTGGACCTCAGAGGCTGGGCAGAGCAGGACATATTCGCACATTAAGCTATGGCACCCCCCCCCTCTCTCCAGCGCTATTCTCAGATAATCGCCCTATTAAAATTACTACTTCCCCTAATGGTCGTATTCCTCATCATTGCGGTCGGCATTTATCTATCAGGCAAAGGCGGAGGGGAAGCAAAGATTGAGCAAAGCTATAAGATTGCCAAACAAACCAAGAAGAACACGGGACCCTATATCCTCAACCCCAAGCTGGAGGGCGTCAATAAAGACGGACAAGCCTACACCATCTCGGCAGAACGCGCCTTTAGCAAAAGAGGCGAAGAGCGCCTCATTTTTCTGCAGCAGATAGAAATAAGCCTCGCCGACGACACCAATTGGATACGCCTCACCTCCCCCCAAGCAAGGCTGGATGCGCAAGACAATATCGTCTTTTTTGAAAAAAGCTACCGCATGAATAGCAGCCAAAATATCAGCCTATCGGGCGAAAAAATGACCGCCCATATCAAGCAAGGCTGGATAAAAGGCGAGGATAGCTTTGCGCTGAGCGTCCCCTTCGGCATTATGGAGGCAAATGGTTTCCATTTTGAAACCCGCCATAAACATTTCACCTTCAGCCCCAATGTCCGCCTTGAGCTCTATAATGAGCCGAGCGAAAGCACGGAGAATATCACAAGCGGGGCAGGCATTCTCTCCACCGATAAAAACGCCCCCCTCATCCTCCACGCCCCCCATCTCAGGCTGGATATGAAACAATATAAAGGCGAGTTCTCACAAGGCGTTCGCATGGAGCAAGGACCCCTTCACCTCATGGCAAATAAAATGATTGTCCAGCTAACCCCCTCCAAAACCGACAAAGACAAGCTGATATTGTTAATCTTCAGAGCCGATGGCGATGTTGAGCTTACCGCCAAAAGCGGACAAAGGATTATGAGCGATTGGGCATTATATGAAGCCGATAAGGAGCGCATCATTATGGGCGGCAAGGTACGCATGCTGAGCGGAGCAAACCGCTTGGAAGGCGCCAGCTTCATCATTGACCTAAAGACAGGCGCAAGCCGCCTACAAAGCGAAGCGGCAGAAGCGGGCAGACAAGTAGAAGGGATATTTGTGCCAGGCAGTTAATTGCTATAGACTGGCAGAGAGAGGTTATTTTGGTAAAACGCACCCCCCCCATAAAACGAAAAGCCCCCGCAAGGGTAGCGCAAAAAAGAGAACGCCCCGTTCTCGTTTCGCAAAATAACGGACTGGAAATCCGCAATATTGGCAAAAGCTATCGCCGCCGCCCAGTGGTACGAAATGTCAGCCTAGCCCTCCAAAGAGGCGAAGCACTAGGATTACTAGGCGCAAATGGTGCCGGAAAAACCACAATTTTCTACATGATAACCGGACTTATCGCCCCCGATTACGGCACCATCGCCCTTGACGGTGCCGACATCACCGACATTCCCATGTATCAGCGCGCCCGCATGGGGCTAGGCTATTTACCCCAAGAATCCTCCGTCTTTCGCGGTCTATGCGTAGAGGACAATCTCCGCTCCGTCCTAGAGCGCGTAGAAAGTGATGCCGTCAGTTGCGAAACAAGACTTGAAGAACTATTAGGCGAGTTTTCCATCACCCATTTACGCCGCACCCCCTCCATCGCCCTCTCAGGCGGCGAGCGGCGCCGCGTTGAGATAGCGCGCGCCCTTGCCATGAACCCCACCTTTATTTTAATGGATGAGCCATTCGCTGGCATTGACCCCATAGCCATAGGCGAAATAAGAGAGCTTGTCATCCAGCTAAAAAACAACGGCATTGGCGTATTGATAACCGACCATAATGTGCGCGAAGCCCTAGAGATATTGGATAGAGCCGTCATCATCCATGATGGAGGCGTGCTCATGGAAGGCACGCCCAAAGAGATTATCCGCCATGACGAGGTAAGAAGCCTCTATCTCGGCACCGATTTTTCGCTATAATATAGGAGAGGAAGACCGCCATGCACATACAGATAACAGGAAAGCACTTAGACACAGGAGCCTCCTTGCGCGAGCATGTAGAGGAGCATATCCACCGCATAACGCAAAAGTTTTTTGACAAAAGCAGCGACACCCACGTCACCTTTTCCAAGCAAGGTGCCTTCATCCAATGCGATATCGGCATGCATTTAGATATGGGCATACATTTACAATCCCACGACAGCGACACCGATATCTATGTCAGCTTTGACGGTGCGCTCCAAAAAATAGAAAAACAACTCCGCCGCCACAAACGCCGCATAAGAGACCACTAAGACCTCAAAAAAAATCCCATGAGTTTCGCATCCATTTTATCACCCCAAGCCGTGATTGCCGAGCTGAAAGCAAGCAGCAAAAAGCAAGTATTGCAAGAAATGTCCCATTGCGCCGCCCACCTCATCGGCATATCAGGGCGCGAAATATTACATGTCCTATTACAAAGAGAACAATTAGGCTCCACCGCACAAGGCAAAGGCGTAGCAGTCCCACATGGCAAAATGGAAGGGCTAGAAACCATGATAGCCGTCTTTGCCCGCCTCCCCCAGCCGGTAAGCTTTGAAGCCCTAGACGAGGAAGATGTAGACCTCGTATTCCTCCTGCTCGCCCCCCAAAGCACCGCCACCCGCCACAGCAACGCCCAACATTTAAAAATGCTCGCAAAAATCTCCCGCCTCATGCGCCAAGACGAAGTGCTAGAAAAACTAAGAGCCAGCAATGACAGAGACGCCATCCACTCCATATTAGTAAATGGAACTTAGAGAGAAGCCCGAAGTGCCTTAGCCGCCTTGACCATTTCCTCCAAAGCGGGGCGCACCTCTTTCCAATCTCTGGTTTTCAACCCGCAATCGGGATTGACCCAAACCTGCTTTTTATCCAGCACCTTGAGCGCCTTTTTCAGCAACGCCTCCATTTCCGAAGCGTTTGGCACACGCGGGCTATGAATATCATAGACACCAGGACCAATCTGGTTCGGATAATCAAACCCCACAAAAGCGTCCAAAAGCTCCATAGCCGAGCGCGAAGTTTCAATAGAAATAACATCGGCATCCATATCCGCAATGGCGGCGATAATATCATTAAACTCCGAATAACACATATGCGTATGGATCTGGGTACTATCCTCAATCCCACAAGAAGCGATACGAAACACCTCCACCGCCCATTTCAAATAAGCCTCCCTCGCATGGCGGCGCAATGGCAGCCCTTCCCGAAACGCAGGCTCATCAATCTGTATCATATGAACGCCCGCCTTCTCCAGATCACAAACCTCATCCCGAATAGCAAGCGCAATCTGGCGACAAGTAACTTCTCTCGGCTGGTCATCGCGAATAAACGCCCATTGCAACATGGTAACCGGACCCGTCAACATCCCCTTCACAGGATTTTTCGTCAGCTTTTGCGCAAAAGCCGACCAGCGCACCGTCATCGGCTCGGGGCGCGAAACATCACCAAAAATAATCGGCGGCTTCACACATCTCGTGCCATAGCTCTGCACCCAGCCATTTTCCGTAAAAGCATAGCCTTCCAGCTTCTCACCAAAATACTCCACCATATCATTACGCTCATATTCGCCATGGACGGGCACATCAATCCCCGTCTCATCCTGCCACTTCATAAGCTCGGCAGTTTTCTCCTCCAAAAAAGCATCATATTCTTTGCGCGAAAGCTCCCCCTTCTTAAACGCCGCCCTCATCTTCCGCACCTCCGCCGTTTGCGGAAAAGACCCAATCGTCGTTATCGGCAATAACGGCAGCGAAAACGCTTTCTCCTGCAACACCACCCGCTCCGAAAAAGGCGAAATGCGCTTGGCATCCTTCTCCCCCAATGCCGCCACCCGCTTCTGCACCGCCTCATTATGAATCCGCTCCGAGCTTGCCCGCAACGCCAACGCCTCACGATTTTTCTCAATCTCTCCCCCACAAGCCTCCTCACCCTCATTGATAAACTGCGCCAAAAGCACAATTTCCTGCAATTTCTGCTTCGCAAAAGCAAGCCAGCTCTTACACTCATCATCCAGCTTGCTTTCCCCCTCAAGGTTCATCGGCACATGCAACAGCGAACAGCTAGGCGCAACCCGCACCCTATCCGCCCCCAATTTCGCCACTGCGCTTTCCACAATAGAAGCCGCCTGCGTCAAATCCGTTTTCCAAATATTCCGCCCATTAATCACCCCCAGTGATAGCGACTGCCCCTCAGAAACCGCACCCAGCACAGCGCCCAACTGCCCCTCACCCCTGACAAGGTCAATATGCACCCCCTGCACAGGCAGGCTAAAAGCAAGCTCCAAATTATCCTCCAACCCCCCAAAATAAGAAGTCAACCAAAGCGAAAGCCCAGAACAATCCGCCAGCATCTTATACGCTTCCCCATACCCCGCCTTAGCCTCCGCACTTAAATCCAACACCAAACAAGGCTCATCAATCTGCACCTCCGTCGCCCCCAACGCCTCCAGCTTCTGCAAAATCTCCCGATAAATCGGCAAAACCTTAGGCAATAACGCCAGCGGCTCACTCCCATCATAGGACTTTCCCAGCAATAAAAACGAAACTGGACCCAAAATTACAGGGCGAGCCTCAACCCCCAGCGCCTTCGCCTCCTCATATTCCCGAAATATTTTCTGACTGGAAAGCGAAAATTCCATACCCTTATGAAACTCAGGCACAATATAATGATAATTCGTATCAAACCATTTCGTCATTTCCATTGCGACAACATCCATATCCTTTTTCTGCAAGCCCCGCGCCATCGCAAAATATTGGCTCAGCGAAACCTCCCCCTCATGCGCCCCATAACGAGGCGGAATAGCACCAAGCGTTGCCACCATATCCAACACATGGTCATAAAAAGAAAAATCATTACAAGGAACCGCCCCAATACCAGCTTGCTTCTGCATCTCCCAATGCCGCCCCCGCAGCTCTTTCGCCTGCTTTTCCAATGTTTTTTCGTCCATATCCCCCTTCCAATAGGCTTCAATAGCACGTTTCAGCTCGCGGTTTTCGCCCATACGAGGCATTCCGAGATTAGCGGTTGTAATCATTATGTTCTCAATTTCCCAATGGTTAGCAATGTTGATGGCTATGTTTTACGAGGGCAAACCCGACACGTCAAGCCCAAACCCCACGCTTGACAGAAAACCGATTGCTTGTATAGTGCCGCTTCTATTATGAAGCGAGGAAAAGGCAAATGTTTGCGGTAGTAAAAATCAGTGGCAAGCAATATCAGCTTGAGAGCGGCGACATTATTGCCGTTGACAAATTGCAAGGCGATGCGGGCACCAAGCTTGTTTTTGACGAGATATTATTGCTTGGCGAAAAGGGCAAAGCCCCTGAGCTTGGCACCCCCCATATTGCCAATGCCAAGATAGAGGCAGAAATTATTGAACAGCGACGCGCCAAAAAGATTACCATTTTCAAAATGAAGCGCCGCCATAATTACCGCCGCACCGCAGGTCACAGAAAAGACGAAACCGTCCTAAAAATTACCAAGATTGGCAGTGCCACCAAAAAAGCACCCGCCAAAAAAGCCCCCGCAAAAAAGGAAGAGAAGCATGGCACATAAAAAAGCAGGTGGCTCCTCCAGAAACGGACGCGATAGCGCAGGTCGCCGTCTTGGCGTAAAAAAGTTCGGTGGCGAAGCCGTAAAAGCGGGCAATATCGTCATCCGTCAAAGAGGCACAAAATGGCGGGCGGGCGATAATGTCGGCATCGGCAAAGACCACACCCTTTTCGCCCTATGCGAGGGCATTGTCCATTTCCGCAAATCAAAAGAGGATAAAACCCTCGTGGATATCCTCCCGCCCGCAGAGAAAAAATAACAAGCACTTGTTTAACGAGTAAAACAAAAACAGGTGCTTTATGCGCCTGTTTTTTTATGAGGTATGAGATGAAGTTTTTAGACAGAGCAAAAATATATATCCGCTCCGGCAGTGGTGGCGCTGGATGCGTAAGCTTCCGCCGCGAAAAATACATAGAGTTCGGCGGACCCGATGGCGGCGATGGCGGCAAAGGCGGCAATGTGCTCGCCCAATGCGTAGAAGGCTTAAACACGCTTATTGACTATCGCTACCAACAGCACTTCAAAGCAAAATCTGGCAATGGCGGAAGCGGACGCAACCGCACCGGCAAAGGCGGCGAAGACATGATATTGAAACTGCCGCTTGGCACCCAAATTTTTACGGAGGATGAAAAAACCTGCCTCGCCGATTTAACCGCCATCGGCGAAGAAGTCCTATTGGCACAAGGGGGCAATGGAGGCTTTGGCAATGCCCGCTTCAAAAGTGCCACCAATCGCGCACCCCGCCAAAGCAATAAAGGCAAAGAGGGCAGAGAAGCATGGCTATGGCTACAGCTAAAGCTCATCGCCGATATCGGTCTGCTTGGGCTTCCCAATGCAGGAAAAAGCACCTTCCTCGCCGCCACCACGCGCGCCCGCCCCAAAATCGCCGACTATCCCTTCACCACATTGCACCCCAATCTAGGCGTTGCCTATATTGGTGGCGAGGAGCTTATCCTCGCCGACATTCCGGGTCTTATAGAAAAAGCCAGCAAAGGCATCGGTCTTGGGCACCGCTTTCTCGGACATATTGAGCGTTGCCGCGCCCTCCTCCACCTCATTGACGGTAGCGTAGAGGATATCGCCGCCGCTTGGCATGTGGTAGAAAAGGAAAGAAAGGCGTACGCTAGAGGCGTAGACACAAAACCAACCCTACTTGCCATAAGCAAGATAGACATCTTAAACGCTGAGGAACGCACAGCGAAAAAAAAGGCACTGGAGAAGGCAAGCGGTGCGCCAGTCCACCTCCTTTCCGCCCTTTCAGGAGAAGGCATGGACACCATTTTATACGCCCTGCAAAAAGCAGCAAAGGAGCAAGCAAATGCAGATATTGAATAAAGCAAAAAAAATCGTCGTAAAAATTGGAAGCTCCCTCATCATCAATGATGAGGGCGGCTGCAATGACACATGGCTCGCCAGCATCGCCGACGACATCGCCAACTGGCACAAAGGCGGCAAACAAATAACCATCGTCTCCTCAGGCGCAATAGCGCTTGGCAGAAAACGGCTAGGCTTAGACAAAAAACAGCTCACCCTAACCGAAAGCCAAGCGGCGGCGGCGGCGGGACAAATAGACCTCGCCAATGGCTGGGGCAAAGCATTCCAAAAACACAGCACCCCCATCGCCCAGATTCTGCTCACTTTGGAGGATAGCGAAAACCGCAAGCGCTACCTCAACGCCCGCAACACCCTCAACACCCTGCTACAGATGGGAAGCATAGCGATTATCAACGAAAACGACACCATCGCCACCCACGAGATTCGCTATGGCGATAATGACCGCCTCAGCGGGCGCGTTGCTGGCATGATAAGCGCAGATTGCCTAGTGATGCTTTCCGACATTGACGGCTTCTACACCAAACCCCCCCACGAGCAAGGCGCAAAGCTCATCGCCGAGATTGACGAAATAGACGAAAAACTAGAAGCTATGGCACAAGACACCGGCTGCTTTCTCAGCAAAGGTGGCATGAAAACCAAGCTCATCGCCGCCCGCCACGTCATGGAGGCAGGGTGCCACATGATATTAACCAGCGGGCGCGAAAAAAACGCCCTCTCCCGCCTAGAAAAAGGCGCAACCCACAGCCTCTTCCGAAGCCACATGAACCCCCGCCAAGCCCGCAAGCAATGGATAGCGGGCAATATGAAAACCACAGGCAGCATCACCATAGATGAGGGTTGCGCCACCGCCCTACAAAAAGGCGCAAGCCTCCTCCCTGCGGGCATGGTATCCCTCAAAGGCAGCTTTGACAAAGGCGATATTATTGACATCTTCACCGCCAAAGGCACGCTTCTGGCAAAAGGCATCGTCAATTATTCCTCCCCCGAAGCCACCCAAATAATCGGCAAAAAAACCCAAGCCATAGAGGACACTTTGGGCTATGCTGGCACTGCCGAGATGATACATAGAGATGATATGGTGATGGTCAATGACCCTGCATGACGAAATGATAGCAATGGGAAAGAACGTGCGCGAGGCAAGCAAAACCCTTGCGCGCGCCAATAGCGAACAAAAAAACAAGGCGCTGGCTCACACCGCCCAATGCCTGCTGGAAAACAGCAAAGCCATCATCACCGCCAATCAAAAAGACCTCACCCTCGCCAAAGAAAAGGGTGTCAATCAAGCCCGCCTTGACAGAATAATGCTGGATGACACCCGCATAAAAGCAATGGCAAAAAGCCTAGAGGAGATTATTGCGCTCCCCGACCCCGTCCATAGAGTCCTAGCAAGCTGGAAGCGTCCCAACGGCATGGAGCTAACCCGCATCGCCACCCCGCTCGGCGTGATAGGGATAATTTACGAAAGCCGCCCCAATGTCACCATAGATGCCGCCGCCCTCTGCATGAAGTCGGGCAATGGCGTAATCCTGCGCGCCAGCTCCGAGATAATGCACTCCGCAACTCTCATCCATAACTGCATGAGTGCGGGGCTGGAGAAGGCAGGGCTTCCCGCAACCTGCACCGCCCTCATCCAAACCAAAGATAGAGAAGCCGTCCGCCTCATGCTCTCAGGGCTGGAAGGCACTATTGACATCCTTATCCCGCGTGGCGGGCAAAGCCTGGTGGAGCGCGTCAGCAGTGAGGCACGCGTGCCGGTAATAGGACATTTAACAGGGCTATGCCACAGCTATATTGACAAAAGCGCTGAGGCAGAAATGGCGATAGCCATCGCCGTCAACGCCAAAATGCGCCGCACCGGCATTTGCGGTGCCACCGAAACCATATTAATAGACGAAGCATGGGACGAAGCTCACATCAAAACCCTACTCCAAGCCCTACAAAAAGCAGGTTGCACCATCAAAGGCGACGAAAAAATCTGCGCCCTCAACAGCACCATAGAAAAAGCCCAACCCCAAGATTGGGATTGCGAATATTTGGACAGCATCGTCTCCA